>NZ_SNUV01000001.1:0-1229293 GCF_012027685.1 Thermococcus sp. 9N3 | reverse complement strand
CGGGTGTACTGCCCTCCGAGAGGGGGCGGGAAACCGGGAACGCCGCCGGCCACTATCACGCGCCCGGGTGGTGTAGCCCGGCCCATCATACGGGACTGTCACTCCCGTGACCCGGGTTCAAATCCCGGCCCGGGCGCCAAAGAACCTTTTCCCGGAAACGTTTCACCAAAGTGAGCATGCTTTTTTGAAGGACAGTTTTTGAGTGGATTCCTCTGTGAGTTGCTCTTTGGTGGGGGATTCCTCTAAGAACCCCTCTAAAAGGGTTCGAGTCTTTCACGCCCTCCAGAGCGCTGGAAAATAGGAAAAGCTCAGTCCACGAAGGCCAGACCGTTCCACAGCTCCCTTATCTCGCGCGTCGCGTCGGGGTAGAGCCTCTTGAAGGTTATCCTCCAGTAGCCGTTCCCCAAGTCCTCTATGTCCTCGATGTGGATTTTGAGGCCGAGCCTCTCGAAGTGGCTCACCATTCTGTGGGCGGTGCTCACGTTCTTCACCCTCACCCTGAAGGTCTCCTCAACGTCGTGGCCCTGGGATACTTCTTCAATGCTCTCAACGAGGGGCTTTAGGAGGGCCTCTCCGAGTGCCTTCGCGTAGTTCTCGAAGTCCTCGCCCCTAATCCTCCGCTCGGCTATGTGGAAGGCGAGCCGGCTTATCCTCCCCATGAAGTAGCCGCCGGGCAAGTCGAAGAAAATCCTGGAGCCTATCCTTATGTCGTTGATGTTCGCGTAGGGCGTCACGTACTTCGCTATTCTCTTCATGTCCGGCGTCTTCATGACGACGCCTTCCCGCTTCTCCTCGCTGAGCCTATCAACAAGCTCCCTCAGCTCGTCAATCCTTGACCTATCGTAGAGGCCGAAGACCTCAACCTGTGGAATCCCGTACTCCTCGGCGAGTTTATACCTCTCCTCGGCCGGAATGCTCCTGCCGGTTCCCTTCTCCTGGATGTCGAACAGGAAGAACTGGATGTCCTCCTTAACGTAGGGTGGCCCCTCGACGAGGTAGGGGCTCTCCGGCCCGGCCATCTCGCCGACGAGAACGAGGTTGGGGTAATCCCTGAAGAACTCCTCGTTGATGAAGTCAAGAATCCTCTCGGTCGTGAAGGGGCAGACGAAACCGCCCCTGGTGAGCGCTAAAATCCTGCCCTTAACTTTGACGACGCGGACGTTGTAGCCGTCAACCTTCTCCTCGACGTAGAAGGGTTTGCCCTTGAATATCCTCTTTACACCGTTCTTGAGCTGGACGATTCGCTTTATGTGCGGAAATCCTAAAACGACCGTCCCGTCCTCAAAAACGGCCGTTCCCCTCCTGAAGCCCCTCGCCGAATCGCGGAAGCGGACGTAGCGAATTCCCTCGAAGGTATCTTCCTCTATCCCTCCTTTCCCCTCGAGTACCTCAAGTCTCCCCTCCGGCAGGCCGAGCTTCAGGAGAAGGTTTCGAAACCCCGAGCTGACCATCCTCTCACCGTAGTACATTGGGCGCTGGGGTTAAATAACGTTGTCATCCCGCCGTGACGTTCAGCTCGACCCATGCACGCCAGCCCTGGTCAGAGACCGCGACGACGTAAAGGTGGAACGTCCCGCTCTTCCGCGGGGTGATGCTCACGCTGATGTTCTCCTCTCCGTTCGGCTGAAGGTAGAACTCCTCGGGCAGGATGCTGACGGCTACACCTTCCGGCGCGGTGAGATGAGGCTCAAGGGCTATCCACTGAGGAGTGTCCCTGGCAGGTCCCCCGTAGACTATCAGCGAGACCCGGCCGTAGTAGGGGTATTCCTCCCCGTTGATTCTGTAGTGCCCGCCCGCGAGTTCGCCTTTGACCGTGAGCGACTGGCCGACCTTGAGGTGAACGCTGGTGGCGTTCAGGTGAATAAGTTTGGCGTTGAAGTTCCCGAAGCCCGGTGGAACTGGCTGAGTCCGGGGCTGGGAGTTGTACGTCATGGCGTAGCCGAGAACCGACAGCGCCAGCAGTCCTACCACAACGAGGAGCGCCTCAATTCGCTCCATAGCAATCACTGATGGTACATAGAACGAAGTGCGTAAAAACGTGTTGGAATGAAAGAAAAGGGTCAGCGCTTCATAGTGGAGAGAACCTTGGTGGTGACGTCGTTGCCGTCCTTGTCGTAAATCCTGTAGTAGGCGCTGTAGGGGAGCTTCATCTTGGCCCTCCTCATGGCCTCGAGGGCGAACTTGAGGTGGTTCTCGTTGACCCAGACGGTGAGTATCTTCTGGTCCTTCCTGACGCGGGCCGCTAATCCAATCGGCTTTCCGAAGGGCCTGCGCATACCGTTTCCGTAACGGTCTGCCTTCCTTCCGGTAGCCATCGGGTTCTCGCGGAGCACTTGGAACGGGTAAACGCGAATCTTGAAGTGGTAGTTGCTCCTACCGACGTTCTTCTGGAGGTACCTGTTGACCTGAATACGAATGGCCTCAAGGGCGTTCTGCCTTATCTGCATCGCCTGCTCGGCGTGGAGGCTGACCTCGTACTGGAACTCGGCCGAGAGGTTGCCCATGTCGAATATCGTTATCTTCGGTCCGGGAGCACCGCGTATGTATTCCCTCCTCGTGTAAGCGGGCTTGTCAACGTCCCTATCAATCTTCGCTGGTCTAAGTCCCATAATCTCACCTCCAAATGAGCGCGAATCAGAGCCTAAACTTAGGCGAGTTGAGTTCCTTATAAAAGTTTTGGAACGCCAACGTGGGATGATTGGTCTCGGCGCATGCTCTCCCGGTATATCCCCAGCGCCGCATAGTGAAGCCTCAGCTCGCGTTCGTCCCTGAAGACTTTTGGAAGCTGGACAATCCTTCCAGTTTTGGAATCAACGATTTTCTGACCCGAACTTCTTCTTATACAACTCCTCCACTTCCCTGTAGAGTTCCCAGAGGCTATCGTAATTATTAGGCTCTTCCCCGTGCTCAAGCCTGATTTTCTCAATGACTGGAGCATACTTCTCCAAGTACTCTCTGCTGATTTTCAAAACGTCCTCAACGAACTCCTTGAGGGGAAGCTCGACGACACCCCTATGCTTGCCTTTGAACTCGGGACAGTTAGTTTCTTTGAGTAGTAAATTATTGTAGTGTATTTTCAAAATATTGCCCTCAGACCTAAAGACAAACTTAGACCAGTTAATTGAGAGATTTGTTTCATATGCTTTTATATTCTTGTTCGTAAATTGGGTATATGGAGCATTCAGCATAATACTGCAACAATACAACAGCTCATCAAACATCCCATAAGGGTTTCCCTCCGTGGGGTATAGTTTCCTTCCTTCCTGGCTAATCCAGCACATTCCAGCAACTAGCATCCCACCAATAAAAAGAAAAAGGGGAAAATCACCTCCCTCTCCCAGGTACTTATCAAGTTGTATTTTTGTTGATATATAGTCACCTTTTAACCTAACAAACACATCTCTCACCTCACAGGTTCAATTACTCCTTTCCAAGGTTTATACGCAAACACTTTACTGCCTTCTACCGGGTGCGTGCTGATTAACTTGTATTCCTGGCTTTTTCTATCGAGCTGGAAGATGAATTTAACTGAGTCTATGCCTTCCTTGTGAATACCTATGTCATTCAGAGATACTTCAAGCTTCACTATATCATTGCCCCTAAACTTGCTGGCGTACGTCTCCTTCTGGAGTGCTCTCTCCAGCACCTCATCAAGGAACTCCCTGAGCTCTTTCTCGTCCCTGAAGACTTTTGGAAGCTGGACAACTCTCCCGGTTTTAGGCTCGACGATTTTCTGACCCATCGGCCAGAAAGTCGTTATCCTTGCGTCCTCCATCTCGTACCCCCACACGTGCCTGAGGAATGCATGAAGCAGTCCGCTCCTCTCGGTTCCCTTCTCGAGGACGACTTTATACTTCTTTCCGCCGTTCTTGACGATGAACTCTGAGGACTTCTCTGCAAACTTCTCAATCCCTTCCTTCACGGCTTTTACCGTTGCCCCGTGCTTGACAGCCTCTTCAACTGCTTCCGTTGAAACTCCAGCACTGACGAGGTTGTCGAGGGCCTTTGCGGCTTCGTCCCCATGCTTTGCAATGTCATCAAAGATGTGGGAGAACTTCCCAACTACCGTGTTGGCACGGTCTATTATTCCCGTCTTCTTGAGGATTTTGTAGATGTCATCCGTAACCCCGAACTTCTTGCCGAGCTTTGAGATGAGTCTTATTTCCTCTGTCCCCGAAATTGCAGTACCGACAATAAACAACAATTGAGTTCCGCATTCTATAGAATCTGGCCCATAGGCTTTGCACGTCTTGTACGTATCGTAGGCATCCCATATTGTGGCCCCTACCACGATTATTGCTCCGACAATGGCCGGAATGAACTGTGGGGTTGCATCTCCACCATTGATGGTGTAGATTCTGGTTCCGTAAGCCGTGGGGAGAACTGGAAATCTGAAAGTCGGTTCAAGCTTTACCCACGAGCTCATGAAAACGCCGTTTCCTGAGGTAATGCGCAGCTTGACGTAAATCGGCTCTCTAACGTTGAAGAAGACCGCAACCTTCTTGCCCCAGGGTTTTAAGCGCCCGAGGTTCACGCGCTCGCTGACACTCCTGCCGTCTTTGCTTATAAGGACAGTCCCATAGCCGGAGATGCAGTTCGGTGGGACGTCCCACGTGACGACTGCAATGTTGTCCTTCTGTTCAACCCCGCTGATGTGAATCGGATACGCTCCGATGCTCGTTCCGAGGATTTGGGTTCCTGCCCAGGGGAAAGAAAGGGCAGAAGCTCCGGGCAGTGTTAACACGAGTAAGAGCACCAGAACTCCAACCCACCGGCGGCTCAACGTTACCACCTCCGGAGGGTTTCAATTAGGCTGAATAATCCGGACTTAAAAAAAGTTTCGCAAACACAAAGTTGAGAACAAAAAGTAAACCTCAGCCCTCCAGCCCAACGCCCTCAAGGATTAGCCCCAGCGAAAACGGCAGGAAAGTCAGGAGCGCAAGGTTCAGGGTCAGTCCAAAGTGAACCTCCCCGAGCGAATAGGCCAGGCCAAAGAGCATTCCGCCGATGAAGGTCGAGAGGTTCTGAACCGCGTTCACACCGCCTATCGCGAGCGAGGAGCGGTGGTAGGAAGCTAAAACCTTCCGCGAAATTGGTCTGAAGCTCTGGAAGGCGAAGAGCGCGAGGAATATCCCGAGGAAAACTGTCGGCGCGGTCTTTATCGAGGCTAAAATCGGCGATATTCCCGCGAGCAACGCTGTGAGCTTCACCATCCTCGCCTCGCTCCTCACGTCTGCGAGCCACGAGACGAAGTAGCTGAGCAGGGCCGAGAGGAACCCGGTCCAGCCGAGCAGAACGGCGGTTCTCTCCTTGCTCAGTCCCAAAGCCTCCGAGACGTAAACGTAGGTTATCTCGCCCGAGGTGAAGGCCACTATAACCGCCATCAGCGAGGCAATCGTTAGAACCCTCTTCGGGTTCAGGCTCGGCTTTTCCCCGTCCGGCGTTTTCTTCTTCCTCGGCGTTATCAGGTCGAAGAGGAGGTAGTAGCTGAGGAGCATTATAAGGCCGGTCAGGACGAAGAACGCTGAGGAAATCCACATCTGGCCGGCCAAGCCGAGGCTGACGGTGTAGGCATAGACGTAGTTGCCGAGGAGAGACGCTATGCTTCCGAAGAAGAAGTAGATGGCAGTAACGCGCGCCCTTATCTCCTTCGGCGTCGTTACAGCTAAAACGAACTGGGCCATCGGCCAGCTTATCCCGTTGAGGAAGCCGTTGAGGAGCTTTATTCCAACGACCTGAAGCCAGCTCGATGTGAGCGGGTAGAGCTGGACGGCTACCGCGTTCCCCATCATCGCTATCGCTCCGAGGTAGACGAGTTTCTTGCCCCTCTCAAGGACGAGACCGCCGAGAACGGACGAGAAGGCCCTCGCGAGGACGAATGACATCGAGACAAGGGAAACCGCGAACATGCTTGCCCTGAGAATGTCTCGCGTGTAGAAGGCTATGGCGGGGGTTGCGAGGCGAAATGCAATCGTTCCCGTGAAAGCTGAGATGATGAGGAGCAGAATCCCGGCGAGTCTTCTGCGCTCCATCAGACCACCTTCTGAGCGTTATGCACTTGACTTAAAAGGGTTTGGCCACTGAAAGTTTTTCGAAAACCGAACCGATGGATGCGTCTAGTTTCAGGTTTTCCATCTATCTGTCGAGCGAAGACTTTTTACAGGGATGGGTTAACACGCTTCGAGGTGGTTGGAATGGAGCTCCGCTTCGACATTCAGTATGAGGACGCTTACAGGGAAGTTTACGAGATGGTGAAGCCGAAGTACAAGCTCTTTACGGCCGGACCGGTTGCGTGCTTCCCAGAGGTTCTCGCGATAATGAGCGTGCAGATGTTCAGCCACCGCTCGGCCGAGGCGAAGGCCGTTCACGTTGACACCCTCGAGAGGCTCAAGAAGTTCCTTGAGGCCGACAAGGGCGAGATAATCCTCTTCCCGAGCTCGGGAACCGGCTTCATGGAGTCGGCCGTTAGAAACACCATCCCGCGCGGTGGAAAGGTCCTCGTCACAATCATCGGCGCCTTCGGAAAGCGCTTTGCAGACGTCGTCGAGGCCAACGGAAGGAAGGCGGTAATCCTTGAGAAGGAGCCGGGACAGGCTATAAAACCCGAGGAACTGGACGACGCCCTCAGGAAGAACCCCGACGTCCACGCGGTCACGATAACCTACAACGAGACCTCAACCGGTGTTCTCAACCCGCTCCCCGAGCTGGCCAAAGTGGTTCACGAGCATGACAAGCTCCTCTTCGTTGACGCTGTCTCGGCAATGGGTGGAGCTGACATAAAGTTCGACGAGTGGGGCATCGACCTCGTCTTCGCGAGCAGTCAGAAGGCCTTCGGCGTCCCGCCGGGCCTGGCCGTCGCCGCTGTGAGCGAGCGCGTTTTTGAGATAGCCGAGAAGATGCCTGAGCGTGGCTGGTACTTCGACCTACCGCTCTACAAGAAGTTCAACGAGAAGAAGAAGGGAACGCCCTCAACGCCACCGCTCCCGCAGATATTCGGCCTCAACGTCGTTCTCAGGATAATCGAGAAGATGGGCGGAAAGAAAGAGTGGCTCGACATGTACAGGAAGAGGAGCGAGATGATACGCGAGGGCGTCAAGGAAATGGGTCTCGGAATCCTCGCCGAGCCCGGCTACGAGAGCCCGACGATAACTGCCGTCGTCGTCCCCGAGGGAATGAAGGGAGTTGACGTTTACAACGCCATGCGCGAGAGGGGCTTTGAGCTGGCCAAGGGCTACGGAAGCGTGGCGGAGAAGACCTTCAGGATTGGAAACATGGGCTACATGACCTTTGACGACATCCGCGAGATGCTCGACAACCTCAGAGAGGTCATAGAAAAGCTTAAGGCCTGATTTTCCCTTCTTTTTAACCATGCGGAGGAGAACGGTTCTACTGGTTCTGTGGCTCGTCGGAAACGTCCTCGTCTTCTGGGCAGTTGCCTTAACCGCGAGCGGTTACTCCCTGGAGGGCTATCTCCCCTGGGAGAGCTCCAAGGTCTTCGCCTACTCCCCTGTTCTCCACTCCAAGCCCGGCGACGAGCCGACCGAAATCCTCTACATGGTCGGGAGAAACGGCGAGCTGTACTACTACATCGTCTGGCGCGACGAGTACTTCAGCAACGCCCTCCTCGACAGGCTCTACCGCGCCATGAGGGGCCTAATCTACGGCACCACTGAGGACATAGAGGTCTTCGAGATAGACCCCGAAAACGGCTCCTTCTACTTCCAGACCTACGACCACTCGCCCGTTCACGGAGAAATATTTCCGGACGGCTCGTGCCTGTGGCTCGAACGCGGGCTGAGCGTTCCCAACTGCACCGTCAACGGAACCCACGTGAAGCTCTACGTGGTCACGTGGAACCACATGCTCTCACTCCTCCCCGAGAACGGCACGGTTCGGGTCTCGCCCGAGATGAGGCACATGGCTCCAGAGGACTACGTGGCCCTCGGTATGGTAAAGAGGACGAAGTACAGCATCGCAGGCATAACCTTCGGCTCGCTAACGGCTTCCCTCGTCGTTACGGTTCTCCTGAACCTCATACTCTTCGCCCTCTGGAAGAGAAAGCTTCTCCTGAGGGGAGGAAGAAGAAACGTGAGAAACCGCTGGTGACTAAACTATCGGTTCGAGCTCCCCGTTCTTAATCCTGTAAATCCTGTTTATCTTCTTCATCCCGGTTCTCCAGTCCCTGCTCAGCTCGACGAGAATGTCAAAGCGGTCGAAGGTCTTCTCGTCTATACCGAGCCAGTGCATGACTTCGGCCTTCAGGTCGTCGCTCATCGCCAGCGAGGTGACGATGAAGGCGTAGTCGTCGATTAACCTGTCCAGAATCCTCGGGACGCTGACGGTGTGGAGGGTGTCTATCACGACGTAGTCAGGGCTGAGCCTTCTGAGTTTCTCGATGACCTCGTCGGTCCTCTCCTCCGTGGAGCGCTGGTCGAAGGCGGTATCAATGACCTCGATGTTCGGCTTGAAGGGCTTGAACTCGCCGTAGGCTGTAACGACCGCTATCTTCCAGTCGTCTGGGACGTAGTGGAGTAGCGCTTCCACGAGCTTCGTCTTTCCGCTCCTGCTCGTTCCGACGATTAGTATGTCCTTCTTTCCAAGGACCTCTTCCTTCAGGAGCTCCATCTGCTCCGGCCGTGCCGAGCCGTAGCGTATCAAATCCTCGGGCTTGAAGATGTAGACGCCCATTCGGTTCACCGTAAGTATTTCTCGCCGGGGGTTATAACGGTATCCTTTGCTGGGTCTCAACATGGCGAGGGGAGAAAAAACCTACTCTCAGTTTTCGACCGGTGAGCATTATCTTCTCCAAGATAATCTTTGGTGGGATACTAATCTCGGCGTTCTCTCTTTAAAGTTAGTCGATGTTCTGCTAATAAATTTGACAAAACTTGTCTAATCTCCAAAATATATCAAAAATTTATGTCAAAATTTGACTTCCGTTCCAAAATTTCTGCACAAAGGCAATAAACCCAAAGGCACTCTGACGAAAATAGGGTGATGAATATGAACGCTCTCCAAATCGTAAGCAGAAAAATTGACCTAATTGCCGAGGTTCAGACGAGAACTATAGCGTACCTCACGGGCGAGCTGTCCAAGAGGGGCTTCCGCTGGTTGCTCCCGATAGTGCTCAGCTCGATAACCGACCCCCTCTGGCCGGACCCCGCCGCCGAAGAGGCACTAAGGCCACCGGAGGTCGAGGTCTATGGAGAAAGGCTCAGGCTGACGCACAGCATGATACTCCACAAGCAGATGGCCGTTGCGATGGGAATAGATAAGCTCTTCGTCCTCTCGCCCAACATAAGGCTTGAAGGTAAGGAAGCGGACGACGGAAGGCACGCCTACGAGTTCACCCAGCTCGACATGGAGATTGCCGGCGCGAGCATGGACGACGTTATGGGGCTGATAGAAGAGCTCATCGTTGGCCTGTTCCGCGAGTTGAGACCAGTAGTCTGGGAGTCCTTTGAGAGGGAGCTTCCAAAGCCCAAGAGACCCTTCAAGCGCTTTACCATTGAAGAAATCCGCGAGGAGTTCGGAAGCGAAGAGGAAGCCAGCAGAGAACTCGAAGAGCCCTTCTGGATAATGGGAATCCCGAGGGAGTTCTACGACAGGGAGGTTGACGGAACCTGGAGAAACTACGACCTCTATTTACCTGAGGGATACGGCGAGGTCTCGAGCGGTGGGGAAAGGGAGTGGGAGTACGAGAAGATACTGGCCAAGATACGCTCGGCCGGTCTGAGCGAAGAAGCTTTCAGGCCCTACCTTGAGGTGGCGAAAGCCGGTCTGCTGAGGCCAAGCGCCGGGGCAGGGATAGGAATCGAGAGGCTAATCCGCTACATCGTCGGGGCGGAGCACATAGCAGAGGTCCAGCCCTTCCCGAGGATTCCGGGCGTTCCGGCTGTTATTTGATGCCCCGACTTCATCTCTTCTCAATTTCTGCGGTACTCAGGTACTTGGCCGCCTCCCGATACAGCTCATTAACGAACTCGTAGGTTACGTTGGCTCGATTCAGCTCGTTTTTCTTTAGGACGCCGAGTTCCTCAGTGAGCTGTTCCAGAACCTCGGAGAGGGCTGGCTCGGACAGTCTGCTAACGGCCTTCAGTTCACTCCACCTCTTTGGGCCCTCTGAGAGGGACTTTAGGAGCTTTATAGTCTTGTAAGGCTCAGTTCTCGTTGAAACGTAATTCATTAGCTCCTTCTTTGCCTTTAGGACCGCTTCATCTCTTACAAGGCGCTTTGCACGCTCGTGAGGTTCTCCCCTGCATCTCTTGTAGCCGTAGAGGGTGAGCCAGCCGGGAAGCGTGCCGAGTGTCATTATCGCGTCGGCAATCTCAGAGTGCCCGTATTCTATCCCGCATTTCTCAAAGCCCTTTAACAGGTACTCCTCCGCAGTTTTAACGGGCCATGGGCTAAGAACCAGCTGCTCTGGGGGTCTGCCGAACATCGCCTCTTTCTCCCCTGCTGTAAACAGGGCCTTAAGAACCCCTGAGTATGAACCCGTAAAGATTATCCTCAAATCGGGCCTTTCGTTGTAGATTTCCCACAAACTCCTTAGGAGAATGTCTTTTCTGTTCCTCACTTCCTGTATCTCATCGAGGATAATAACGGTGTCTGGGGGCAGTGAGTTCACAGCCGACACGAAGTTCCTAACGGCACTCCTTCCCCGCTCAAAGTCCACGTTGAATTGAATTCCGGTCTTCAGTATGCCTCCAGGGTCAGAAATATAAACGCCCAAACTAATACTTTTCAGCCTCCTTTGGGATTTCATGGCCTTAAACGCGGTTTCTATGATATCCACCACCTTGCGAGAAAATTCTCCAAAGCTACCGCAACTTGCAACGTTTATGTAAATGCCCATTGAGTTTTTATCTTGTACATACCTCCTGACCGCGGACTTGGCGAGGCTCGTTTTACCCACCATTCTCGGGCCAAGAACCGCGACCCACACACCATCGTGGAGATAGGAGAGAAGTTTTTCAAGCTCTTTGTTCCTACCGAACAGGTTATCGTCCCTTGGTTTGGGCGTGAAAAATATCTCTCTACCTCTTCCCACACAACCCACCTAAGTACTTAGGTGGGTTCTGCACTTAAAAGGGTTTCGAACATGACAATCCTTTAAATCCTGTTCATTGAATCTTAGACGGCGATGCCCATGATGCGGAACCTCTTTCCAGCCCTTGAGAAGTTCAAGGCCTACCTCAACACCGCGAGCACCGGGTTGATGCCCTCGACGGCCCTTCTTGAGGCCACGAAGCTCCTGAGCGACGTGATAGAGTTCAACGGGGAAGTGAACTCCGTTGACTACATGGACGAGCTTGTCTTAAAGCCCCTCCAGAGGGAAGCTGGAAGACTAATGAAGGTCAGGCCCGAGAACGTCGGCCTCTCGATTCAGACCACCGAGGGGCTGAGGAGAATCCTGCTGGCCCTCGAGCCAAAGAGGGGGCAGAACATAGTTTCCCTCGACACAGAGTTCCCCACGATTCCAGCGCTTCTCAAGAGCTATGCCAAGCGCTTCGGCCTCGAGCTCCGCGTTGTTGAGAACAGGAACGGCCTCCACAGCCTTGAAGATATTGAGAAGGCCATAGACGACAACACCTTCGCGGTCGTCCTCAGCTCCGTGAACTGGGTCATCGGCGAGCGGATTGACCTGGGCGAGCTTTCAAGAATCGCCCACGAGCACGGCGCGTGGCTGATAGTTGATGCCGTTCAGCACCTCGGCTCGCTGAGGCTCTTTCCTGAGAAAGAGGGCGTAGATGCCCTCTCTGCCGGCTCAGAGAAGTGGCTCATCAGCCCTGACACCGGGGCTGGGCTAATCTACGCCTCTGACGAACTCCTTGAGGAGGCCAAGCCGATAGCGGGGTTGCTCAACAACGAACCGCCAACCGGAGACTGGGGCAGCTGGTGGGGACTGCCGGAGAAGGACCCCTGGAGCGAGCTGAGGCCGGCAAAGGGGATTAGGAAGCTCGACTTCGGTGGAGGGCCTCCGTACCTAATCGCCTCGGCACTTCTCGCGTCGCTCAGGCTGATTAACGGGCTGGGCATCGAGAGGATAGAGCGCCACAACATGAAGCTCGCAAAGATTGTTGTCGATGAGGTTAGGGCCCTTGGCCTCGACGTCTTCTCAGCGGACTCGCCGATAGTGACGATAAAGACAGGACTTGACTACAACACGGAAGAGGAGCTCTACCAGAGGCTCGTTGCCGAGGGAATTTCCGTCAGCCACCGCGGCGTTCTCGGCCACTACGGGATAAGGGTTTCCCCGCACCTCTACAACGAGAAGGAAGACGTGGAGCTGTTCCTCGAGGTTCTGACTTCTCACCTTTGACTCTCTTTTTGGAGCAGAAAAGTATTTTACCTCCGGGGTCGCAGATTCCGTAAGGGGGTCACAATGGAGGTTACAATCCCTGAACTCCTGGAACTGGTGAGGCCTGGAGAAACCGTTGTCGTCGAGTACGAGACGTCGTACGTCCCCGAGTTCGCCCTCAAGCTTCTCGCCGATTACACGAGGGAAAACAACGTTCCCTTCGTGATAGACGATAACTTTGATAGTCTCTATACCGTGCTCGTTCACTGTGATATGCTCGGTCTCAAGGTTGATATCGGTCACTCTCATGTCTTTAAGACCGGTGGCAGAAAGGATGTCGGTGGCACAATCAGGCGCGTTGAGTTCCATCCGGACCCGAGGGTTCTCCTCAGGAACTATGATGTGGCGTTCGCCGACACTGTTGGAACCCCTGAAAATCCTGCCATAAATCTCACCTTAGGAATCGAGAACCTCTTATACTTCGTCCGTGACGTCCGCGATTTCTACCGGTTCCTTCTTGGAATTCAGCGCTACGTTGGCGACAAACGCAGAAAGGCCTTTTACCTCGTTCACACTGGTCTGATACGGAGCCTTCCTCCCTACGTCCATCCCGAGCTCAGGAGGATAGCCACGAGCGTTTGGGTCTTCCACAGCTATCCGACTGGGGTTAAGCTGTCCATTCTTCGCAGTCCCGACCTCGACCTCGTCGGCAGGGAGTTCACCATAGACGTCGGGGGTGTTTTCCTTGGTGGGAGTTGAGCTTAGGGGACTCGCCTCAAAGGACGACGTAATCTCGATGTTTAACTCCGTTCGCTTTGGCGGTCTCACACTGATGGAAAACTACTCTACGATAGGCGCTGAGCTTGCCCTCTATGCCCTCCTTAACTACGCCTACGAGCGCGGTCTTCCGGTTCTCGTTGAGGACATCTTTGACGCGTTCGCTGGCTACGTTCGACACTTTGATGTCATGGGCCTCACCCCGCCTATGGAGCACGTTGGTGTCCTGAAAATCGGTGGCGTTGACGAGGTCGGCCACGTCGTGGACAAGATTCAGTTCGAGGCAGACCCCGCGCTTTACCTCCAGAAGAAGGAGAGGGCAATAGCAAAGGCGATGGGAGACGACCGATACGTTTACATCGTCACGGGTTTTGAGAGGCTCCTCGGCTTCCAGCGCGACGTCAAGGGGGTTTACGTCATCGTCAACCACCTGCGGGAGAACCTTGGGAACGACAGGAGGATGAGCTTCAACATAATCGAGGGCAACGTCATCAGGGGCTTCCCAACGAACCCGCTCCCGCTCCTTGAGGGCGTCGCCACTTCGGTCATCGAGCTTCACGACCATGGAGACATGCTCCGCCTCAGGTTCAGAAAATCAATATTCACCTTCCTGGAAGGAAGGAACGAGGTCTTTCTACAGCCCGCCGACGTCGTGGGATGGTGGTAGAGCAAAGCTTTTTCTTTAGATTCCTCAATACTCTCCCCGGTGGGAGCATGGGGCTCTTCGACTTTCTGAAAAGACGGAAGGGTGAATCCGGAGAGTTCATAGCATCGAGGAAACCGGTCGCGAAGTTCAGGGTGGAGCAGGTTCTCAACGTCCTCGGCAGGGAAACGCTGATTGGAACCGTTGAGGGGATAATCTACCCCGGCTACAAGGTCAAGGGAAGGAACATCGCCCTAATCCGGGAAATCCAGAGGGAGCGAAAGAGGGTTGACTTCGCGGTTGACGGCGACAGGGTCGCGCTCATCCTCGAGGGGAAGACAAACGCTAAAAAAGGCGACGTTCTCGAAATCTACCAGTCGTGAGGTGGGAGCAATGATAATCCTCGATAATCATTTCCACGTTGACCCATTCAAGGGCCTCTTCCTCGAGGCGGTGAAGCAGTTCCACAGAGCGGGCGGAACGCACCTGATGGTGGTCTACAAGACGGCCCACGACTACGGCTTCCCGGGCCTGAAGGCTGAGGACTTCATAAAGGCCATGGACTTCCACATCGAGCTCGTCGAGAGGATAAACCGCGAGACGCCGGTCAAAGCCTTCGCCGTCGTCGGCGTCCACCCGGCGGAGTTCGTCTATCTGGCTGAGCAGAAGGGCCTTGAATACGCCAAAAACGAGGTCATGAAGGCGTTAGAATACGCGCAAAAGCTGTGCCTTGAGGGCAAGGCCGTTGCGATAGGCGAGATAGGCAGACCCCACTACGAGGTGAGCGAGGAAGTCTGGAACGCCAGCATAGAGCTGATGAAGTACGGCATGAGCCTCGCCAAGGAAGCGGACTGCGCGGTTCAGCTTCACACCGAGAGCTTCGACGAGGAGAAGTTCAGGGAGCTCGGCGAGTACGTAAAGGAAGTCGGAATAAAGCCCTACAAAGTAGTCAAGCACTTCTCGCCGCCGCTGGTGAAGGTTGCTGAAGAGGTCGGGGTCTTTCCGAGCATAATAGCGAGCAGGAAGAACATCGAGGAGGCAATAAAGCAGGGCAACCGCTTCATGATGGAGACCGACTACATAGACGACAAAAGACGGCCGGGGGCGGTTCTCGGGCCGAAAACAGTTCCGAGGAGAACGAAGGCCTTCCTCCAGAACGGCCTGTTCACGGAGGAGGACGTCTACAAAATCCACGTCGAGAACCCGGAGAAGGTCTACGGGGTGGAGATGGAGGAGTGAAGCTTAGGGGATGTCTGCAGGGCAGAATGTCACTGCTTTTTATCTACCTTTTCAAATGGGTTGTATATTCTCAGCCCTTCAATCCTCTCAAAGTCTTTAACGTTCCTCGTAACAAGAGTTAAATTGTGAACGAGCGCCGTCGCCGCTATAACCGCATCAGGGAGCTTTATACTAACCCTTCGCCTGAGTTCAATGGCAACGTCCCCTATTTCATCGGTGAGTGGTATGACGTTGGCGAAGCTTATGAACTCCTTTGACTTTTCAAAACCCTTTGGAGTGTGCCCCTTCCAGCCAAGGAACTCAATTTTTGTAATTATTGAGACGTTGAAGCTTGTCCTAAGGATTTCTTCGACTTTAGGAAGCTCCTCCTCGGGAATTGCGTCCGCGAGGTAGTAGATGAGAATGTTGGTGTCAATCAAAAATCTCTCTCCCATTCCTCCCTCAGCTCCCTGAGGCTCTTCTCAAGGTCCTTCTTGCCCCTATAAATACCCCGGTATTTCGACGGGTCAAAGAACTCGCCCTTAACTTTCTCCCAAAGTTCGGGCGGTATTATCACACCTTTAATCCGCCCATGCTCATCGTATATATACTCCACACCTTCCATTCTCCCACCATCTTCACTAAAAACTGTGACCTATTTAACCCCTTCGTCAGACCTCCGCCTTCCTCACCACCCCCACAACCCCGGGCTCTCCGATTTCTCCCTCGACCTCGAAGGTTCTGCCAAGGAACTGCTCCACGACCCAGACGTTGGTGACGAGGTGGTTCGTGATTTCTGCAACGCCTATCTCTCCGCCCGCGAAGGCCAGGAACGGTATCAGCTGGTCGCCGAGGAACCTGTCAACGGCCTTCCTCGGCGTCAGTTGCTCAATCAGCTCTTCAGCGGCTTCCCTGCCGACCACCTCGGCCGGCTTTCCGCGCTTTCCGAGGGCGTCTCCGGCTAACCTAAGCGAGTCCGTCTCGGCCCAGACGACTATCCCGCTTCCGGGCCCGAGGGAGCGCGAGACTTCCCTCTCAATCTCGACCGGGACGCTGTAGAGGCTTCTCAGCTTCTCTTCAGCTGACTTCGCCTGTCTCTCCGCGACGTGGGCGGGTAAATTCGTCGCGTGGCTTATTCCCGCGAAGCGCTCTATCTTATGCCACTCGAGGGCAACGAGGGGCTTTCTCTCCTCCCAGGGCTCGACCCTTCCGAGGACGAGCCCACCGCCCTTTGGATAGTGGCCCCTCCTCTTTACCTCAATCTCCGCCCTCAGCCTCATCTTTTCGAGCGCGAAGAGCGTAACGTGCCGCAGGTAGTCAACAGGCGGGCTCCAGGGCACGTCGGTTCCGCCGGTTACCTCGAAGCTTCCCCCCACGAAGGCCATCGCTGGCAATAACGCCTGGAGGACGAGCGTTATGCTCCCGGCCGTCTTTATTGGGACTTTGATGTGCTTCGGCTCGGCCCTTCCGGGGACGAACTCAAGAACCGTAGAGCCGACTTTTGCTCCTCTAACCCTCGCGTTGCTCAGCTCCTTCAAAGCGAGAATACCGTGCAGGTGCTGAGGCCTTAATCCGGGGTTTGGCCTGTTGGCCCTTATCCTGTGAATCCTCACCGGCTTCCCGGTGATTACCGACAGGGCAACGGCCGTTCTGAGTATCTGGCCCCCTCCCTCGCCGTACGAGCCGTCTATCTCAATCCACTCCATTCTCCCACCGTAGTGGGATTCCCCGCGAAGCCTAAAAACCTGACGAAAGACTTTTAGGCGGGCCGAACAAGGTGGCATGGTGAGAGCATGGACGAGCTTGAGTTCTGCGTGAAGAGCCTTAGTTACCCCCTCGGAACCCTCCTCGAAACGCTGAAGAGGAAACCCGGTGAGAGGGTCAAGATTGATGGGGTGTATCTAACCCTCCCCGAGCTCCCCTTCGCGGTTAAGTGCTACCTGACCGCCAGGGCGCTCTTCGAGAGCCTCGACCTCGTTGACCGGAAGAGGCTCGGTGACGACATGGCGTACGTGGAGGAGTTCATTGCGAGGGTTCTATCTTCCCCGCTCGGAGAGAAAATCCGGCCGTACCTTGAGAAAGCGGGCGAGATTTCCATAATGGGCAGGCTCAACGTGAATTGGCTTGAGTTCGAGAGGCGGAGCGAGAAGCTGAGGCCCCTCCTGGAGCGGATTTTAGCGGGAGAAGAGCCTCCAGAAGTCTCTAACCTCTCGGTTGACGAGTGCCTTCTCCTGAGCTACCTCGCCGGCGAGCGGAAGAAGCGCGAGAGAGTCAACGCCGTCCTTGGGAAGCTCAACCCTGCCTTCAGGGAAGCTGTCAAGGCCTACTTTAAGGCCCTGAAGAGTTGAGCTCGACCGCTATTTTCAGAGCCTCTTCCCTCTCAAACCCTTTCCTCACGAGCGCCTCGACGAGTTTGGCCAGTTTTTCGACGTTGCGCAGGTTCAGCCTGTTCTCTGGAAGGGAAATCAAACTTACCGGAACGTTGAAGCCGAGCCTCGCCGAGAGTTCGACCGCAAACTCCTCCCTGCTCAGAGGGGGAATCCTCACGAAGGCTGAGAAATCGAGGTTCCGATACCTGCCCGCGTCCTTCGTCTCGACGATTATCGGCCCGTCCCGCTCCCCGTTCAGGAGCTCCGCAACGGTCTCAACGCTCGGCTCGCGAAGGATTAGCGCGTTCGCAGGAACGAGCTCCGACAAATCAACCCCCCTCAGGTTCTCGACGAGCGTATCGACGCCGAGCGAGAGAACTTCCCGCCAGTCGAGGATTTTTTCCTCGCTTTTTTCCCGCCGTTCAGAGGTAACCCTTTCGTAGAGGACCTCGCTGACGAGGGTTATCTGGTAGACCTCCTCGATGTCCTCGAGGGTCAGGATTCCGTTGGAGAGGAGCTTAAGACCGAGCCTCGCGAGGGAAGAGCTGAGCTCCTCCTCGCTCCTCGTCGTTATGGCCTTCTTTCCGGAAACGTCTTCCAGACCACGGCTCACGAGCCTGTAATCGGTGGGGAAGAGCCCCTTGGCGTTGAAGAACTCCTCCAGCGTTTCCTTAGCTTTTTCCTCGCTGACGGCGTAGACCTTCACGAACTCGACGTTTCCAGCCCTATCAACGCCGATGAAGACCACCGCGTCCCTCCTCTCGGCCGGCGTCAATATGTCCATCGGCTCACCTCATACGCTCATGGCCCCCAACAGCTCACCGGTCTCGATGTTGAAAATCTCCACAACCCTCTTCCTCGTGTCGAGCAGGGCGACGCTCCTGACGCCGGTTAAATAGCCACAGACCTCGCCGGGGTTGACGAGTATCGTCCTGCCCACTTCCCTAATCTCGTAGCGGTGGGTGTGGCCGACTATAACCACGTCGTAGAGCTTGCTGTAGGCCAGAGCCTTAACGAGAACCTCGTTCGTCCCGTGAGTGACCGCTATCTTCATTCCGTCAGCCTCGACTTCGATGAGCTCGTCCTCTATCCCTAACGCTTTCCTCAGGCCGTCCCTCTCGCCGTCGTTGTTGCCGAAGACGCCCTTCAGCGGGGCCTTGAGCTTTCCGAGCTCCCGTGCGACGAAGGGGGCGATGTAGTCACCCGCGTGGATTACGAGGTCAACGTTCCTCTCGTTGAAGAACTCAACTGCCTTCCTAATTGCCGGAAGGTTATCGTGGGTGTCGCTCATTATTCCAATCAGCATTACGACTCACCTTAAGGGGACTGCTCGTCCAAGTTTAAAGGGTTATCGAGGCCAAAAGCGTCCCCCTGCTCATCTGTGCTCATGAATGCATTCGAGTGGAAATCGAACTGGCATAACTCCGCGCAACACCGTTCTAAGCTGTTCCGACAAGGTTTATTAGCCGAAGACCTTAGGTCGTTCAAGGTGGTGGTATGTTCACCGGCAGGGCGCTCATCGCTGTGAAGGTGTTAAAACCCTTCTCGGACTGGAATCAGGGCGACATCGTCCTAATCGAGGACTGGAAGGCGAGGGAACTCTGGGAAGCGGGAGTGGTTGAGATTGTGGACGAAACGGACAAGGTAATCGGCGAGATAGACAAGGCCATAGCCGGGGAGCGCGAGAGCGAGCCGTTAACGGCACTCCCGGCCGGGCTCTACGAGAGGGCCGAGTTCTACCTGTATTACCTTGAAAACTACGTCCGCCTCAACCCGGGCGAGAGCGTCGAGACGATAAACGTCAAGCTGACGAAGCTTGCCAACCTCAAGAAGAAACTCCTCGACTTGAAGATGATACGCTTCAACAAAATCCTCAAAGCGGTCATGCTGAGGCCCAACAGCCTCGAACTGCTCTCGCGCCTCTCGCCGGAGGAAAGACGGCTCTACCTCCAGATGTCCAAGATAAGGAACGAGTGGCTCGGTGATGCCTGATGGACAGGGAGGAGATGATTTCGCGCTTCGCGAAGTTCCTCCGCGAGTACGTTGACGACGACGGCAACGAGGTCTACATCAACCGCCTCAAGGACCTCCTTACGGTAACGCCGAAGCGCTCCTTGGCCATAGACTGGGCGCACCTCAACTCCTTCGACCCCGAATTAGCAGAAGAGCTCCTCAACAACCCGGAAGAGGCTATAGCGAGCTGTGAGGACGCGATTCAGATTATCCTCCGCGAGCCCCCGCTCCTCGTCGAGAGGGATTTGAAGGTTCACGCGCGCTTTTACAACCTGCCCCACACCTTACTCGTCAAGGAACTGGGGAGCGAGCACATAAACAGGCTGATTCAGGTCGAGGGAATCATCACGCGCGTCAGCGAGGTCAAACCCTTCGTCCAGAGGGCCGTTTTCGTCTGCAAGGACTGCGGAAACGAGATGATTCGCCTCCAGAGGCCCTACGAGAACCTCGTCAAGCCGGCCAAGTGCGACGCCTGTGGTTCAAGAAACGTCGAGCTCGACGTGGAAAAAAGTAGGTTCATCAACTTCCAGAGCTTCCGCCTTCAGGACAGGCCCGAGAGCCTCAAAGGCGGTCAGATGCCCCGCTTCGTCGACGCGATTCTGCTCGACGACCTCGTAGATACCGCTCTGCCCGGCGACCGCGTTCTCGTGACCGGAATCCTGCGCGTTATCCTCGAGCAGAGGGACAAGAGGCCGATTTTCAAGAAGGTTCTGGAGGTCAACCACATCGAACAGCTCAGCAAGGAGATTGAGGAGCTTGAGATTTCGCCGGAGGACGAGCAGAAGATTCGCGAGCTGGCGAAGAGGAAGGACATCGTTGACGCGATAGTGGACTCGATAGCCCCGGCAATCTGGGGCCACAGGATAGTCAAGAAGGGAATCGCTTTAGCGCTCTTCGGCGGTGTGCAGAGGGTTTTGCCCGATGGGACGAAGCTGAGGGGAGAAAGCCACGTTCTGCTGGTTGGTGACCCGGGAGTAGCGAAGAGTCAGCTCCTCCGCTACGTGGCTAATTTGGCGCCGAGAGCGATTTATACGAGTGGTAAGAGCAGTTCGGCCGCAGGCCTCACGGCCGCCGCAGTCCGTGATGAGTTCACGGGCTCGTGGGTTCTGGAAGCGGGTGTTCTCGTGCTGGCGGATGGTGGGTTCGCACTAATCGACGAGTTCGACAAGATGAGTGACCGTGACAGGAGCGCGATTCACGAGGCGCTGGAACAGCAGAGCTACCACCACGACTTTGAGCTTCTCCTCGCTGACGGCAGGAAGGTGAAGATAGGCGAGCTGGTGGATTCCCTAATCGAAGCCAACCGCGATAAGGTGATACTCGGCAGGGACACCGAGATACTGCCCGTTGATGACATAGAGCTTCTCGCGTACGACCTCGAGCGGAAGGAAATCGTGAAGGTCAAAGCGGACCGGGTGAGCAGGCACAGAGCGCCTGACAGATTCATACGGCTGAGGTTCTCGAACGGCAGGGAGATAACGGTAACCCCAGAGCACCCGATTATGGTGTGGGAGGACGGCGAAATAAGGGAGAAGCCGGCGGAGAAAGTGAAACCGAGGGACATCGTTCTTGGGGTTGCCCGCTATCCCGTTGAACTCCCTCCCGTTGAGGGGAGGTTGTTCAGGGAACTTAAAGACGCCGATGCCAAAGCGGACTACCTCTACTCCCTGGGAAGGGTTGCGAGGGTGAAACGCGTTCGCGGAAGGTACGCCGTGGAAGAGGCAGAGAGGACTTTTCCCCGCCAACTGATTAGACATTTAACTAAAGCGGGCAGAATCCTCGGCGTTGTTCAGCTCTCAGAGGAAAGGAAGAGGTTTGCTCTTCCGCTAATCAGGGAGAGCTTCATTAGACCCTACTTGGAGAGAGTCATATCGAGGATTAAGGAGTTAAGGACTCTCTCCGAGAATGACCCTCCAAAGGCCGTGGATTTACTGTCCCGCTCGAGGGTGTATTCTTACACGGGGGTTACAGCAGATAAGTTGAAGAAACGCGCCGAGCTTGGTGACCGCTGGGCAATTTCAGCTATAAAGACGTTAGCCGAGGGCACAATCAGGGAAGCCGAAAAAGAACTTGAGAGTTTTCTCAGCTACTGGAACGGCAACACCAACTTCCTCAGGGTCACGAAGGTTGAAGAAATCCCCAACGACCGCTGGGAGTGGGTCTACGACGTGACCGTTGAGCCGTACCGCCTCTTCGTTTCCCACGGACTGGTTCTCCACAACACGATAAGCATCTCCAAGGCAGGAATTACAGCCACCCTCAACGCGAGGACGACCGTTATAGCCGCCGCCAACCCGAAGTTCGGTCGCTTTAACAGGCACAAGTCCCTCCCCGAACAGCTCGACCTTCCGCCGACCCTGTTGAGCCGTTTCGACCTGATATTCCTCCTCCTCGACGAGCCGGACGAGAAGGTCGACGCGAGCATCGCCGAGCACATACTCAAGGTTCGCAGGGGAGAGGCGGAAGTTGTTACGCCGAAGATACCCTACGACCTGCTTAAGAAGTACATAGCCTACGCGAGGAAGAACGTCCACCCGGTCCTGAGCAGGGAAGCGATGGAAGAGATAAAGCGCTACTACGTCAAGATGAGGAAGGGCCTTAAGAGGGGCGACGAGGAGGGCGTCCAGCCGATTCCGATAACCGCGAGACAGCTTGAGGCCCTCATACGTCTCAGCGAGGCCCACGCGAGGATGAGACTGAGTGAGACGGTGACGCGCGAAGATGCGAGAGCTGCCATAGAGCTCATCGAGGCCATGATGAGGACGATAGCCGTCGATGAGGAGGGCAACATAGACGTCTCAATCCTTGAGATAGGCAAGAGCTCCAAGAAGCTCAACAAGATAGAGAAACTGGTCGATATAATCAAGAACCTCGAAGGGGAAGGCGACTACGGAGCGCCGGCAGAGAAGGTAATCGAGGCCGCGAAGCAGGCCGGGGTCGGCAGTAAACGCGAGGTTGAGAAGCTCATCGAGGAACTCAAGGCAGACGGCAGAATCTACGAGCCGAGGGCGGGCTTTTACAGGGTGCTCTAACAAAGGTTATAAAGCGAAGGGGAAACCTATGAGGGGGTGAGAAGATGAGCGAGAGCATTGACTTTTACGACTTTGAGAAGCTCCTCGATAAGGCTTACGAGGAGTTGCCCGAGAACGTGAAGTCCCACAAGTCCCGTTTCGAGGTCCCGCCGGCGGTCGTTACAATAGCCGGTAACAGGACGATAATCGAGAACTTCGTTGACATAGCGGAAGCGATGAACCGCGACCCGAACCATCTCCTGAAGTTCATCCTGCGCGAGGTTGCTACGGCAGGAACGCTCGAGGGCAGGCGCGTAATCCTGCAGGGACGCTTCACGCCGTACCTGATAGCCAACAAGATGAAGAAGTACCTCAAGGAGTACGTCATCTGTCCGGTCTGTGGAAGCCCCGATACCAAGATTATCAAGCGCGGACGCTTCCACTTCCTCAAGTGTGAGGCCTGCGGTGCCGAAACGCCAATCCAGCACCTCTGAGGTCTTCCTTCTTTTTTCCATGTCATTGGACAAATTATCCACTCTTGGATGAATTTCGCTCCTCAAAAACCCTTTTAAACTTTACAAACTACAAGCCCAAAGAAATCAAGGGGGTTACTCTTATGGGCATGGAGGAGAAGCTCAACGAGCTTTACGAGAGGAGGGAAAAGATTCTCGCCATGGGCGGGGAGAAGGCGGTTGAAAAACAGCACGCCAAGGGCAAACTCACCGCCCGCGAGAGGATAGAAAAGCTCCTCGACCCTGGAAGCTTCGTGGAAATCGGCATGTTCGTCAAGCACAGGGGAACTGAGTTCGGCCTCGACAAGAAGGAACTGCCCGCTGACGGCGTCATCACCGGCTACGGAACCATCGACGGCAGGTTAGTCTTTGTCTACGCGCAGGACTTTACCGTCATGGGCGGTTCGCTCGGCGAGATGCACGCGATGAAGATAAAGCGTGTCATGGAGCTGGCCCTAGAAGCCGGCGCTCCTGTCATAGGCCTCAACGACTCAGGAGGAGCGAGGATTCAGGAGGGTGTTGACGCGCTCAAGGGCTACGGCGAGATTTTCAAGATGAACACGATTCTCAGCGGTGTCGTCCCGCAGATTACCGCGATAATGGGTCCCTGTGCCGGCGGAGCCGTTTACAGTCCTGCCATCGGAGACTTCATTCTCATGGTGGACAACCCTGCGAGCTTCATGTTCATCACCGGGCCTCAGGTCGTCAAGGCCGTTACCGGCGTTGAGGTCACACCGGTTCAGCTCGGTGGAGCCATGGTTCACGCGCAGAGGGCCGGTCAGGCCCACCTCATAGGCAAGAGCGACGAGGAAGTTCTGGCTTTGATAAGGCGCCTCGTGAGCTACCTGCCGTCCAACAACATGGAGAAGCCACCTCGCGTCAAGACGAACGATTTGCCCTTCAGGAAGAGCGAGAGGCTCTACGAGATTGTCCCGGACGACCCGAACAAGCCCTACGACGTCAGGGAGGTCATCTACGAGATAGTTGACCGCGACGAGAACGGCAACCCGGACTTCCTTGAAATCCTCCCCTACTTCGCCCCGAACGCCGTGGTTGGCTTCGGAAGAATGAACGGCCAGACCGTCGGTATAGTCGCCAACAACCCCAAGTACTTCGCTGGAGTTCTCGACATAGACAGCTCGGACAAGATTGCCAGGTTTGTTAGAACCTGCGACGCCTTCAACATACCGATAGTCACGCTCGTGGACGTTCCCGGTTACCTGCCCGGTGTTGACCAGGAGAGCAGGGGAATAATCAGGCACGGCGCGAAGGTCCTCTACGCCTACGCCGAGGCGACGGTCCCGATGGTTACGGTGATTCTGAGAAAGGCCTACGGCGGAGCTTACCTCGCCATGGGAAGCAAGCACCTTGGAGCTGACTTCGTCTTCGCCTGGCCGACAGCGGAGATAGCGGTCATGGGTCCGGAGGGAGCGGCGAACATCATATTCCGCAAGGAAATCGCCCAGGCTGAGAACCCTGAAGAAGTTAGACAGCAGAAGATAGCCGAGTACCGCGAGAAGTTCGCCAACCCGTACGTCGCCGCCGCGAGGGGCTACATAGACGACGTCATCGACCCGGCGGAGACGAGGGCGAAGGTGATTATGGCGCTCGAGGCCCTCGAGAGCAAGCGCGTCAAGCTCCCGCCGAAGAAGCACGGCAACATACCGCTGTGAGGTGAAAGCATGAGCCAGTTTGCCGAGGGAGGATGGATTACCGTCATAGGAATCACCGTCGTCTTCGCCATACTCACCATTTTGGCCATAGTGATGTACGCCATAGGTGCCTTCGAGCGCGGAATGATCGGAAGGGCCAAGAAGGCCGAGGAAAAGGCCGTTGAGGAGACGAAGGAGGAGGTCGAGGCCCCGGAGGAAGGAATTCCCCCGAGGGATTTGGCAATCATCACCGCCTCAATCCTCGCCTACCTCGCGAAGAAGGCCGAGGTTGCCAGGCCGTTGCCCTTTAAGAGGAAGGTTTCCGACGCGTGGCGCCTCTACGGTTTACAGAGCGGTATGAATGAGGTTGAGAACTTCAACTATGAGATGAGGAAGTGGTGAAGATGAAGGTTAAGGTCATCATCGATGGAAGGGAGTACGAGGTTGAGGTTGAAGAGCTCGCCGGCGGGAAGTTCAGGGTCAGCTTCGAGGGCAAGAGCTACGAGGTCAAGGCCGAAGGGCTGGGAATAGCGCTTCCGAGCGTTCCCGAAACTGCCAGCACTCCGGTTCCTGCTCCGGCCCCTGCATCAGTTCCGGCCCCTGCCCCCGCTCCGGCGCCGGCACCTTCGCCTGCTCCCGCGAGTGCCTCGCCCAACACCGTCACTGCCCCAATGCCTGGAAAAATCCTGAGGGTTCTCGTGAGCGAGGGTCAGGAGGTCAAGGCGGGTCAGGGGTTGGTTGTGCTTGAGGCTATGAAGATGGAGAACGAGATTCCGGCTCCGAAAGACGGCGTCGTGAAGAAAATCTACGTCAAAGAAGGCGACACCGTCAACACCGGCGACCCACTGGTTGAGCTCGGGTGATGGGGCATGGCGACGTTCGTGGACTTCCTCAACACCATGGGCCTGCTCCACCTCACGGTAGGGAACATCATCATGATTGCAGTGGGCCTGACGCTGGTCTACCTCGCGATACGCTACGAGATGGAACCGCTGTTGCTTTTGCCCATAGGCATCACGGCGGTTCTCGTTAACCTTCCCCTCAACGGAATCGCGAACTGTCCGACCGTCGGTGGGCTGTGCTCTCACCCCGGTCTTCTTGACATAGTCTACCACTACCTCATCAAGACGGAGATAGTGCCGCTCCTCATATTCTTCGGCCTCGGAGCGATGACGGACTTCGGACCGCTCATAGCTGACCCCAAGACGGCGCTCCTCGGTGCCGCGGCCCAGATAGGCGTCTTCGTGGCGATGCTTACGGCCCTCGCGCTGGGCTTCAACATACACGAGGCCGCTTCGATAGGAATAATCGGCGGTGCAGACGGCCCGACGACGATATACCTCACCACCAAGCTCGCACCCCAGATACTAGCCGCGACCGCAGTGGCCGCTTACTCCTACATGAGCCTCGTCCCGCTGATTCAGCCACCTATCATAAAGGCACTAACAACGCCGGAGGAAAGGCGCATAAGGATGGAGCAGTTGAGGCCGGTCTCAAAGCGCGAGAAAATCCTCTTCCCGATAGTCACGATGATAGTCATCGGCCTGCTCGTTCCCAGCGCGGCGCCGCTGATAGGAATGCTCATGATGGGCAACCTCTTCCGCGAGAGCGGCGTCGTTCCAAGGCTCACCAAGGCGGCACAGGAGGAGCTCATGAACATCGTGACGATATTCCTCGGCCTCGGCGTCGGCTCAACCATGCGCGCTGAGAGCTTCCTCACGCCCCAGACCCTCATGATTCTCGGTCTCGGAATAGTGGCCTTCGCCAGCGCAACTGCTGGGGGAGTGCTCTTCGGAAAGCTCATGATGAAGCTCTCGGGCGGAAGGATAAACCCGATGATAGGCGCCGCGGGAGTTTCAGCTGTCCCGATGAGCGCGCGCGTTGTGCAGAGACTGGCCAGCGAGGAGGACCCCGGCAACTTCATCCTCATGCACGCAATGGGTCCGAACGTCGCGGGAGTCATCGGAACGGCCGTCGTTGCCGGTGTTTTCCTCGCCCTCCTGGGCTGACGTTTCGCCCATTTCCTTTTCTAAAACCTTAAATAGGGGGACACCGTCTTAGGTTAAGCGGTGGTAGAACATGAGGGTAAAGACCCTGATGACAAAGGACCCAGTGGTAATACAGTTGCCGGCGACGAGGGATTACGCACTTGAGCTGTTCAAGAAGCACAACGTTCGTTCCTTCCCGGTCGTTAACAAGGAGGGAAAGCTCGTCGGGATAATAAGCATAAAAAACGTCCTCATACATCCTGACGAAGACCAGCTCGCCATGCTCGTCAGACGGGATGTTCCGACGGTCAAGGCGAACGACGACCTTAAGAAGGCCGTTAGGAGAATGCTCGAGACCGACTACCGGCGCGTTGTAGTTGTTGATGACGAGGACAGGCCGATAGGAATACTTACCGTTGGCGACATCGTTAGGCGCTACCTGGCCAAGAACGAGAAGCTCAAGGACATAACGATTGACCCCTACTACCAGAGGAACGTCGGTGTCGTCTGGCGCGGAACTCCCCTCAAGGTCGCGCTCAAGGCCCTCCTCCTCTGCAACGCAATGGCGATTCCGGTCATAGACGACGACGGCAACCTCGTCGGCATGGTCGACGAAACCGACCTCCTTAAGGACGGGGAAGTGGTTAGAGTCATGAAGCAGACTGCGCTGGCCGCTTCAAGTGAGGAGGACTGGATTCTGGAGAGCAACCCGACGCTCCTCTTCGAGAAGGCTGAGCTCCAGCTTCCCCAGAAGCCGGTTGAGGAGATAATGAACCCCAACGTCGTCGTTGCCACACCACATATGAGCGTCTACGAGGTCGCGCAGAAGATGGTCCAGCACCACATCGAGCAGCTGCCCGTCATCAAGGGTGAGGGCGAGCTCGTCGGCATAGTCAGGGACATGGACATAATCAAGGTAATCCTCAACAAGTGATTTAAGCCCCTCCTCCTTTTCTATTCCGGTGGTTGGATGGAGGTGAAGGTTGGGCTCTTCGGCTTCGGCAACGTTGGCAAAGCCGTTGCTCGCGTTTTGATTGAGAAGGAGCGCTTCTTCCGGGAGAAGTACGGTTTATCCTTCAGGGTCGTCATCATTTCAGACACTAGCGGAACCGTGTGGCTTCCCGAGGGAATTGACCTGAGGGAGGCTCTGCTCGTCAAGGAGAACTTTGGAAAGCTCTCCGCGTGGACGAACGACTACGAGGTCTACAGCTTCTCGCCGGCTGAGGCGGTTAAGGAGATTGAGGCCGACGTGGTTATTGACGTGACCAACGATAGAAACGCCCACGAGTGGCATTTGGAGGCGCTGAGGGACGGGAAGGCTGTCGTTACGAGCAACAAGCCACCACTGGCGTTCCACTACGCGGAGCTTACTGGTGAAGCCGAGCGGAGAGGTCTGCCCTACCTCTTCGAGGCGACGGTTATGGCAGGGACGCCAATCATCGGGCTCCTCCGCGAGAACCTGCTCGGCGACACGGTAAGGAGAATAAAGGCCGTCCTGAACGCGACGACGACGTTCATACTCTCCAGGATGGAGCAGGGAATTGACTTCGAGAAGGCGGTAAAGCAGGCTCAGGAGCTTGGTATAGCCGAGAGGGACCCGAGCGGAGACGTCCTCGGAATTGACGCCGGCTATAAGGCCACAATCCTCCACTGCGTTGCCTTCGGGCCGATTACCTTCGACGAGATTACCGTCAAGGGAATCGCGGAGGTTACTGTTGACGAGGTTAAGAGGGCCCTCGCAAAGGGAAAGAGGATTAGGCTCGTCGCGACAGTCGAGGAAAACAACGTTAGGGTCGCCCCGGAAGAGGTTTCAGGCCCGCTCGCGGTTTCAAGCAACGAGAACGTTGCCCTAATCGAGACCGACCTTCTGGGAGAGCTCCTCGTTAAAGGAGCCGGCGCCGGGCTGAAGGAGACGGCGAGCGGGGTGGTGAGCGACCTCGTGAAGGCATCGCTGAAACTCAGGGCAAGGTGATTTCTTTTCCTTCGGCCTTTATTCTGAGCTCCACTTTGCCAAAGCGATGTCTAATCGCGCGGATTCCCAGCGTTCCACAGGGAGTTTCGAGCGTTTTCTCCTCGAAGAGGGGGAAGAAGTCCCTTGCGAGAACCTTTCCCTCCGTGTCCTTGAGGGTTATGGTGGACGTTGCGTAATCCGGAACGAGGAGAAGCGTTTTTCCGTTGCACTCCACTCTGAGGGCACGAAAGCGGTTTGCCAGGGCGAGGAAACCGAGGGCTATAAAAACGTTCATCAGCGATAGGACTGGCCGTTTTTCAATTAATCCCACCGTGAGGAGAAGGAGTGAGAGGGCAAGGTATGACAGACCAAACTTCCAGAGGCGCTGGTTTTTGACACGGGTCTTTTTCACGTTCACTTCACTGCCCCCCTTAGGGCAGACGGTACCTCCTACCTTCCACCTCAACAATCAGGACGGTTCCGAACCAAGCGGGATTGTGGTAGAACTTAACAGGGACTCCGCACACGGTGGTCTCAACGGGTTCTTCCACCCAAATCTCCCGTGAGGTGTACTTATCCTCCAGAATTATGACCTTCTTCAGGCCATCGTGGGCCGAAATCTCGCAGACCCTTCCGCCCTTCTCTATCCTTAAAACCGGTGTTCCCCATATTGCCTGCCCCAGGAGTGGTCCTATTACAAAGCTTCCTACGAGGATGTAGAAAGCAGTGGAAGGAATTTCGAGAAAGAGAAGGAATACTAAGAGTACAAGCCCTACCACGACTCCAAGGACTGACGCCCTAAGCTCCTTCCGCCGGGTCTTTTTAACGGTTACCATCCTAATCCCTACTAAAATTCAACCTTGGGAAGTTAAAAGCTTTGCCCAAACCTTTTTATTCCCTCCATCGAGGGTTCGCCAGGTGAAAGCATGGAGCACGTCATAGCGCTCCACCAGGTTTACGCCGAGCTGATATTCAGGGGCCTCAAAACGGTCGAGGTCAGGAAGAGGAAGGCCTTCGACGAGGGTGACCTGGTGTTCCTCTACATAGCGCGCGGAAACCCCTACGAGCTGAGAGACACGCTGAGGAGGCTCAACCTTCACGAGGAGCAGACTCTGACTCAGAGGGGAACCATCGCCGGGGGCTTTGAGGTCGGCGAGGTGATAAAGGCTGACTTAGAAACTCTCTGGGAGATGGCGAAGGATACGAGCGGTTTAACCCTCGTCCACGGCGAGAACGGGAAGAACTGGCTGGCCAACTACATCAAGGACTACGGCTACGTCTTCACCATCGAGAGGCCGTTTCTCTTCAAGGAACCGATGAGCAGGGAGGAGATGAAGGAGCGCTACGGAATCCACGTCGAGGGCATAATTCACCTCTCAAGGAAGACGAGGAAGCCCTGGGTAAGGGCCCTGATTGAAGATTTGCTCGCAAGGGACTACTTCTACCCCTGATGATTTTAGGGCTTCCTAACGCGCCTGCAAACCTTTTTAAGCTCCTCCTTCTCAGTTCAGGATTACCGAAGTATGGATGTGTTCTGAATGAGGTTTGGGATTAGATACGTTCTGGCGTTTCTTCTCGTGGGACTCGTTCTCGCGGGAAGCGGGTGTATGAGCTCTGGAACAGGCAGTTCGACTCCGTCTGCAACAGACACCTTCTCAGAGAAAAGCTCCGAGAAAACCCCGACCGAGACAACCGAAGACGTCAAGCTCAACGCCGACCTGCCCGTCACGCTCAAGTTCGACACGATGAGGGTCGTTGTATCGGACGTTGACGAGCCCCTCATCGAGGTCATAACGAGCGAAACCGGGAGCACCGACGCGGTCGTGGTTGTTCCGGAGGACTCCTACGAGGTTCTCGAAACCGACGACGGCTACGTCGTTAAAATAGACTACTCAGACGGTTACTACGTCAACATTGACTACTCCTACAGCGACGATGAACCCCTCAAGACGTTCTATTACCTTGAAACCGACGATGACTACCTCGTTGTCAAATCGCGCGACTATTTTGGCGCGGTTGACGACACCGACCTGGATGGCGACATCGAAAATGCGGTGGAGCTGGCCAAGAGCGCGGACAACCTTGGCGAGTACACCCTTATGGTGGCCGAGCCCAACGGTAAGCACATGACTTTCAACCCGAACAGCGATGACGTTGACATCCTCACGGGCAACATTTACATGGCCGATGAGGACGTTGCGAAGGTTGACAAGCCCTACGTTTTCATTCAAATCGTTGACAACGGCGATTCACTCGACGTGAGCGACGTCACCAAGGGCGTCGCCGGCGACATGGCCTTTGGAATACCCTTCATACTTGAATACTCCAACTACGTGAACGGCGACAACGTCTTCAGCGTCATCGCGGTAAGCATGGACGACTATAAGAAACTCGCGAACGGGGAAGCTGAACTCAACTTCGACGGAAGAAACGTGGAGGTAAATGGAATCGAGGACAAGGTCTTCGTCCTCATTTCTCACTGAGCTCTTTCCCCTCTTTTTCGTTTTCTCTTGGGTTTTTACCGCCTTCCTCGGCCTCTTCTTGCCCTTCAAGCTCCTCCGGGTTAACTATCTGGTAGGGCCCGAGGCTCAGCTTCTGGATTTCCTCCTCCGTCAAAAGCCTGCTCTTGACCTTCTCGCCTATGAGCGCGCTGTTGCCAAGGGGGTCGGCTATCTTCACCGTCAGCGGCTTCTTCCCTTCCTTGACGTCCTCGATGTACTGCAGTATCTCGTCGGCCTTCTTTACCGCTTCTTCGTCGCCCTCCTGCTTCCTGAACTCCCTCGCCATTAGCAGGGTTTCGCGAACCCTCTCAAGAACGCCCTCGACGTTCGTGATGAAGCCTTCTGCGGCCGGTCCCGGTTCAATCTTGACGCCTATCTCCTCCAGCTCTATCGTCCCGCTCTTGCTCCTAACCACGCGGGTGAAGAGGTCCTTCTCGTTCTCGACCTTAACCGTGTAGAGCTTCGGTGGCCTGTCCTCGAGTATCATGACGTCAGCGTTTCTGTAACCACACTTCTCGCAGATTATCGTGCTCTCCATGACCTTGCCGAAGTAGGGAATCTCGTGGATGTGCTGAATGGCCTTGAGCGTTCCCTTTCCACCGCAGATGGGACAGTCGCCGAGGCTTATGACCTGAACCTCGCCGAGTTCGGGATTAACCTCAACCTTCTCGCCTTTCTTCTCGCCCATGAGCATCACCGAGAAGAGAACCAGGGATGCCTTTATAAAGTCATGGTTTCGGTTGAAGTTTGAAAAAGGAAAACCTCATTTGGCAATCTTTATGTCCTCAGGAAGGAGGATGAGCTTAACCTCGGTCTTGCATATCTTCGCCGCCTGTCCGCCGAAGGCGTTGACCATGCCCTTAATCTGCTCGGCGACCTTTTCAAGGACGTCGGGCCTCTTCTCGAGCGGGGTCAGGTCAACTATGACTATGTTGCCCTCCTGAAGCTCGCTGGAAATCCTCTCAAGGTCGGAGTAGCTGGTCACGGTTATCTTCTTCAGGTAGCGGAGCTGGGGCTTAACGAGCTCCTTAGCAAGAACATCCTCCTCAATCGGTACGACATCGATGTCATGCCTGGGAGCGACTTCCTTCTTAACGCTCGCGGGAGGTTTCATTTTAGGCTTGTTCTCCTTCTTTTTGAGGCTGTCAAACAATCCCATGAGGGTTCCCCCCGGTTAATCGTAAAGCCGTTTAGTTTTATGCCTTTTCCTTTATAGCTCTTTCCCAAACTCCTTGGGGCTCTCCTCGCGAAGCTTGAAGAGCCCAAAGAAGGACAGGGAGAAAGCCACAACGCCCGAGAGCATCACAAGGGCGCTTGGAATGCCCCATCCCTTCTTTCCGGCGATGTAGAGACCCCACACGAAGAGGGCCAGACCCCAGAGGGCCGTTGTGAGGAGCAGGTCCTTTTTCCTCTCCTCCCGCAGAAGGAGGTAGACGGTCCTCACCGCGAAACCGGCGAAAATTACTGACGCAACGATGCTCATGAAGTCCATCGCCACCACCGGAAAAGAGGGAAAGGGTCAGGCCTTTCCAACGGCCTCAAGGACGATTTTCCTGAGTTCCTCGGCCTTCTTGAAGGCGGTATCCACTGCGTACATGACCTCTTCAAGCTTGAAGCTTCCGCCCTCGCCCTTCTGAACCGCTGAAATGTGGCCGTTCTCGTCGGTGGTTATCGTAATCCTGCCGTCCATGACGCGCTCCTCGTCTATGTTGGGGTCAACGACCATCGTGTTGCCGATTTTCGCGAAGGTGACCGGTATCGGGACGCTCTTAACCGGCAGGGGCTCGTACTCGTCGAGTATCTTTACCTCCCCACTCTCCTCGTCGTACTCAATCTTCGGAATCTTGGTGCTCATCAGGGCCGCTATTGCACCTATTCCGCTCGCGTCGAGCAGGTTGCCGTCGTGGTCGAGAACGTGGACGTCGATGAAGATAACCCTGACGAGCTTGCCGGGGACGATGACGAGCTTCTCGAGCTCAACGGCCCCGCTCTCCCTTATTCCCCTGTCCACAACACGGGCGAGCTCGATGGCGTTCTCGTCCGGCGGACCGGGCTCGAAGGTCGGCGAGGCAAGGGGAACGAGCTCGACGTTGGTCGTCATGACGCCCTTCTCCGGCAAATCCGGAAACGGCTCGCCGAGGTCAACCTTTATTCCGACGAGGACCTGCGTGTTGCCGAGCCTGACCCAGGCAGAGCCCTCGGCCTTCTCTATGACGTTGACCTTGACCTCGAGGTCGCGGTAGTCCTCGAAGCCCCTTCCGTCAATCCTCTTGCCCTCCCTGAGGAGGTTTATGATGTGGTCGCGCATTATGCTGGCCATGACTTCCATCTCACTCATTGCCCGCCACCTCCTGGGCTATGCGGAGGTATTTTTCTTTGAGCGCTTCCCTCTGCTTCTGGTAAACCGCCTTGGCTCCTTTTATGGCGAGCTTCACTGCCTCAATGAACTCCTCCCTCGTCAGGTAGCCGTCCATCTGAAGGAGCGTTATGTCGTTCTTGAGGGGCATTATTGCAACGGGAACGTCTGCTTCACCGTAGTTGTCCTCGTCCTTGTTGAGGTCGAGGACTATCTCTCCGTCAATCTTTCCGGCGGCGCACGCTGCCACAAGGTCTTTCATCGGTATTCCAGCGTCCGCGAGGGCAAGCGAGGCCGCTGTTATTCCGGCAACCCTTGTCCCTGCGTCGGCCTGGAGAACCTCTATGAAAACGTCTATCGCCGTTCTCGGAAACATCTCGAGGATTAAGGCCGGCTCAAGCGCGCCCCTTATGACCTTGCTTATCTCGACGCTCCTCCTGTCCGGTCCGGGCTTTTTCCTTTCCTCAACGCTGAAGGGAGCCATGTTGTAGCGGACGCGCAGAATTGCCCTGTCCGGCCTCTGGAGGTGCTTGGGATGAATCTCCCTTGGGCCGTAGACAGCGGCCATTATCTTGTTCTTGCCCCACTCGACATAGGCCGAGCCGTCGGCGTTTTTGAGGACGCCAACCTCCATTTTAATGGGCCTAAGCTCGTACTTCTTCCTGCCGTCGATTCTCCTACCGTTCTCGTCGATGAGCTTTAAACCCTCAGGCCTGCCCATCATCATTCTCACCTTCCTTCTCCTCAAGCTGGGGGATTTCCTCAATAACTCCCTGCTCCTTGAGCTCCCTGAGCCTCGAAAGCAGGTACTCCTTGACCCTGTCGGTCAGCCCCTGCGTGTGGCTCTCGCGGTCAACCTTGAGTATCGCCTCTATCGCGAGCTTCTCGAGCTCATCGTTCTTTCCGCTCACCCAGACCCAGCCGTTCTGGCCCACTATGATTCTCGTCCCGGTGAGCTTCTTAATCATGTTAATCATCGAACCGCCCTTGCCTATGAGCCTCGGCACCTTGGAAGGCGTTATCGTGACGAGCTGTCCTCCCCTGAGCGGGCCGCCCTTGAAGGGCATACCCTTCGTTGTGAGGTCAATCTGGTTTATCTCGTTGAAGGCCTTCACCTTGGCGTAGATTATGTCGCCTATGTCGTAAATCTTCCGCAGGTCGGTCTTGAGCAGGTCTATGCGCTCCTCAACCGCGTCCTGAACGCGTAAATTGGCCTGGTACGGTGCCCCTATGTCAACGGTCCAGTTGGAGAACTTGACGTCCACTATCTTTCCGAGGACGTTGTCCCCAACCTCCGGGATGTAGGGCCCTTCGAGCGGAATGACCCTTATGAGGTCTCCCCTTATCTCGACGAGTCCTATCACCGTTGAGTAAATCCTGTTGCCTTCCCTGAAGGTTCCCCTTCCGTTCTTAAACGGCCCCTGGGCGAGCAACGTCCCAGGGACGACCAGTTCCCTTGGTTTTACAAAAATCCGCCTCATAGTCCCTTCCTCTCTACAAGTTTAGTAAGAGCGGTGCCCTTCGTCAGGGCGTTAAGCTTCTCATAAAACTCCTCCTCGATTCCTCCGGGAATCTCGATGAGGAACATCCACGAGCCGTCGCTGGCCCACTCCTCGCGTTTTATCGTTCCGAACTTTCTAACCTCGCCGTAGGCCTTCCCAACGTAGTCGCTCGGTATCTTCACCGCTATGACCTTGACCTCGAGCTTTATCGGGAGCAACGGTCTAATCGCCTTGATAACCTTCGGAACCTGCGCCTCCGCGTCCTTGAAGAGGTCAATGTGAACCCCTGCCTCTTCCATCGCCCTCAGGATTCTGTCCACCGGGTGCGGATAGCCGGTCCTCGGGTCAACCGCGTGCCTGTGGATTATCGTCGCTATGTAGCGCTTTTTCTCCTCGAGCATCTGCCTCCTCTGCTCCGCGGTGAGCTGAACCTCGCCCTTCTGGAGGATTATTTTAGCGACTTCATAGGGGTCGCTGGTTCCGAAGATTTTCTCCATCTCGTGCTCGCTCGCCTTGTCGCCCTTGTGGGCATCTTTGAAAACGTAAGGAGTTGCGAGGATTTCTTCTATGGGAACTTCCTTGCCCTCCTTGAAGTCCCTCGCGAGGTATGGGTCAACGAGTATCTCGAAGGTCTCGCCGTGCGTCTTCAGACGGGCGATTACCGCTTTGTCAACGCTAATCGGCATCGCCCGCCACCTCAGTAGTTCTGGTCGAGCTCGGAGTAGTCCTCGGCCTTCTCCTCAACCTCTTCCTCTTTAATCTCCTCGAGGACCTCGTTGAGGTACTTCTCAAGCTCTTCCCTTGGAAGCTTCTTCCAGCGCTTGTCCTCGGTGGTTATGTAGGCCACCTCTATCGAGTCGGCGGTTGGCTCCTCAAGGGTCTTTGAGAGTGCCAGTATGGCGAGCTTTATTGCCCCGTCCCTGTCAAGGTTCTCGTCGTAGTGCTCCTCGAAGATGGCCATCGCCACGTTCCTTCCGCTTCCTATGGCGACGGCCTTCCATTCGAAGTAGGCACCGCTCGGGTCGGTCTCGTAGAGCTCGGGCTTGTCGTTAACGCCCGCCATGAGCAAAGCGGCACCGAAGGGCCTCACACCGCCGTACTGGGTGTGGGCCTGCTTGAGGTCGCAGATTTTCTTCACCAGAACGGTGAGCGGAACGGGTTCGCCGTAGGTGAGGCGGTAAATCTGGGCCTCCAGCCTGGCCCTGTCAACGAGAACCCTTGCATCAGCGATGATACCGCTCGGAGCGGCCGCTATGTGGTCGTCAATCTGGAAAATCTTCTCGTAGCTCCTCGGCTCAATGAGCCTGCTCGTGATTCTCTTCTCAACGGCCAAAACGACTCCGTCCTTCCACTTAACTCCTACAGCCGTTGCGCCTCTTTTTACAGCTTCCCTCGCATAGTTTACCTGAAACAGCCTTCCGTCCGGGCTGAAAACGGTTATCGCCCGGTCGTAGCCGGCCTGCGGTGGTACAAACGCCATTCTACATCACCCCTGTTTCTCACTCCTTTTCGATAGTTGCCGGGTTTTCTATTAAGCTTTTCTATCCTCCCCTGAAGGCTATAACCGCCATCCTCCTCGCGGTTCTCTTGGCGAGCTCAAGCGGTATGAAAGCCAGCGCGAAGACGACGAGACCGATGTAGAGGGACGCCTTTCCCAGAGGCTTGAATATCAACAGTGCAAAGCCGAGCAGGAGGGTGAGCAGTCCAGCCGAGAGCAACTTCTTATAGGTTCGCTCCATCTCCTTGAGCTCCTCCATGCCACCACCGGGAGCTTTTTTAGGCGGGAGGATTTTAAGCCTTTGGTGTTGCCGATGGAGTGCCCCTTCTGCAGACCGCCGAGGGAACAACTCCTCTACGAGGATAGCCTAATAAGAATCCTGCTCGACGCTTACCCGGCCAGCAGGGGACACCTCCTCGTCGTCCCGAGGAGGCACGTCGAGCGCTGGGAAGATTTGACGGGAGAAGAGAAGCTCGCCCTGATAAGGGGCATGGAGCTGGCGATGGAAGTCCTGAGGGAGACTCTGAAGCCAGACGCCTTCAACGTCGGCATGAACCTCGGAAAGGAGGCAGGTCAAACGGTCCCGCACCTGCATCTGCACGTCATTCCACGCTGGAGGGGCGACAGCAAAAACCCGAGGGGAGGAGTTAGAAAGGCAGTGCTGGATTTAGAGGACGAAAACTTAAGTTTGAAGGAGCGGTGGGTGAAGAACCGACTCAAACCCGAAGAGGTTTCACGGTTGAGGGAGGCTTTTAACGGGGTCTTGGGTAGTGGTTAGTCTGTTCCGCAATATTTTTAATTTTTGGAATCTCAGTTTCACACCGGAACAACATTCGGTGGTGATAAAAGTGAGAAAGGCGGTTGTGGTGTTTCTCATTGTGCTGGTGGTTTTGAGCGGGATGGTGCATCCAACTGTGAAAGCACTGTCAAAAACCCAAACTGGGGAGAGGGGCGTAATTAACCCCTTCTTCGAGGGATACCTAAAATCCCTTCAGAACGCCACTCCTGATGAGCGGAAGGCGATTCTTGCCCTGATTGAGGTCCTCTTAAACGGGACTCTGAGCGGTGATGTCGTGGTTTCGGACTACATGAAAATCAAAAACGCCCACTGGAATGGGACTGACCTGATATTCCAATCTGGTGGTACAACGGAACCGAGCCGGCTTTAATCAAAACGTATCTGTGGCAGAACCCCTATTCTGCCCTCAGTGCAGTTGCAACGTCGGCCCGAGGGACCCTGACAAAGACCTCAAGGTTTACGTCAAATACGAAAGCATACTTGAAAAGGCCGGAATTGGGGGTGAAATCATCGGCATGAAAACGATTGAAGGCGTTAGCGACGTCACGGTGAAAGATGGAACTACAGCATTCTCAATAGCAAAACCGAAAAGCCTGAAGGTTGCACAGGTCAGGCTGGAGAACGGAACGGTAATCAACGTCACCCTCGTGAACACCTACGGGGCTAAGCTGACTTCTCCAAGGGATGACGTCGTTGCGATGGCGAACTCTCCAAGTTCCGCTGAAGTTTTGGGCAATGAGATTACAGGCAACGATGCAGTGACGTTCAAAGGTGACGTTAAAGCGGTGACTCCTTCCGGAGAAGTGCCCCTGAACTCCAATCTGGTCGTCACGTACTCCTCGGCCGATGCACCGGACGGCGAAATCTGGTTCGTTGTAACCACCAACGACGCCGACGGAATACCCTTCTACCGCGAAATCGAGCTGAACAGGGAGCTTGAGGCGAACGGATTTACCGTGCGCTTTGACCCAACGGACAAAAATAACGCCGACCTGAACGGTGACTACGACGGCGACGGCGTTCCTAACGCGGTGGAGCTTTTGATTGGGAAAGACCCGGCGAAGAGAGATATACTCGGCATTGAGCTGAATATCTCAGTAGAATGGAAGATGAGCGAAGAAGACAAGAAGAACCTGATTTACAGCATCAGGAAGGCGAGTGACTTCATCTACGACTACACGGATGGCTACGCGATGATAACCAGGGTTACAATCTGGGATGACAAGAGGAACTGGGACATGGCAGATGTTAGGGTTCATAATGAGGTAGTGGACTTTTGGGAAAGGGATTCGGATGCGTGGCCACATGCTTCAGTTGGTGGATACTGGATACGTAGGGATGGGGCAATACAAGATAAGTACAAATCCAATGTCCACGTTGAATTGCCAAAAGCGTTTGGGTCTCTGCTAAGGAACATTGACCATCTTGATGAATACATCCAAACGTGTTCAGCGATTCCGGGTATAGGTGCGTGTGTTTTGGCAAAACTTCTTGGTGATAAAGTGGAAATGGGCTCAGTGGACTATGATAGGGCTATTGCCCATGAACTCGGTCACTACGTGTTCATACTCGGCGATGAGTACATGGACTGGAAGGGCAGAATTTACTACACTTATGACCTCTTTGATAAACTCATATTCATGAGCGATGCGTGGTGGTTCTACCATAACAACGTGCCTCCACACTCAGTAATGAACAATGCCTACAGGTATAGTGAGTTGAGCTGGCCTGCTGATTACGAGAGGTTCAAGGCTAAGCTGATACAGAGATTCGGAGACAACTGGGAAGAACATATGACGGACCAGTGGGGTAAATGGAAAGAATGTTCTCGTGAGACTTTAAGTCAGTTACTCGACGGAAACTTGCAATTTACATTTCAGATGGATAATTCCACAGTTACTATACGTCCCAATAAGGCAGGAATTGAATTTTTACTATTAGATACTCCCTATACTGGTCCCTATACCGGCGTCGGCTACTTCATGGAGGTGATTTGGGGATGAAATGGACCGGGGCTCTTTTTATTTTTATTCTTCTCGCAGTATCACTGTGGGGCCTCCAGGCTTACAAAGTCCGCGAGACGTTAACAAGTCCAGATAAGACCTTTGAGATGGCAACCGTAGAGAACGCACAACTAATTGCCGCATACGTCGATAAAGGAATACTCGCCCCCACATGGCATTTCGCCTTCTACAATCCAAAAACACGGGAGATTTTTGTTACCAGCGTAAAGGGAAGCCTCTGGCCATGGCCACACGTCACTCTCAAAAGACAGACTTACTCAACCGAGTATAATTACTCCTCTCTGGCTCTTCAAAAAACACTCTTGAAAAACTGGAGGGGGCAAGCTCCCGCGCTCCTCTTCAATGACACATGGTACTCTCAGGATAATCAAAAAAACGTACTTTCAAGGCTCACAAGTCTCAGGATTCAAAACGCATCATTTGGTAAAATTGGATTGTTCTACTCTAAAAATGGCTTCTGGGTGGGGCTAAATGAGATAAAATCCTGTGGAGGAGACTACTCTTTCCCACCCGCTGGGCCTGGAGGCATTTTAGTTCCTCCAGAGTTGTCAGGCAAAAATCTCCCGACAGTCATAGAGATTACGTGGAACTCCCCCTACGGCTCAGAAAGAGCATTGGTGTTTTTTAATGGAGCCATGATTAAAGCCCATACAACAAAACCCCTCACCTGTCCGTTTGAACTTCAAAACCTTACCAGCGCTTTGAGAATCTGGAGGGAATACTTTGAATACAACCCCAATAGAATGGCACTGTGGGTCTCCCGCCCCCTTGATACTTCGTCCAAGGAGTGCACCAACGAAACAACATGGGTCATCATTGCCCTCCGTAATGGAGATTGTGGAAACGAATGGTGGGGAAACCTTGAGGACACGTGATGCCAAAGAGATTAATCTAAAAACCGGCCCATACACTGGCGTTGGTTACTTCATGGAGGTGGTTTGGGGGTGAGGGTTAAGGTTTTGCTTGTTTTTCTCATTATTTCCTTCCTGCTTGGCGGATTAGCTTATACAAAGCACGCAAGGAACGAAGAGTTAAAGGATCCAAAATTCGTTTACGAGCATTATCTAAAAACCTATGAGGTGGAAAACTACACTCTCCCAGAGTTTACTTTGGAGCTTGATAGCGTCCTTAAATCAGTAGGCGTAGCTCTCGCTCTTCCTGAGGAGTTCGAGGGTCTTCAGGAGTCTCTCAACTTCTTCCCTTGGGTAATACTCCTCGACGTCGCTCTCCGGGTCGAGCCTCCCAAGTTCCGCCCTGAGCTTTTCTAAATCTTCTAAATCCTCCTGAATCTCGACGGCCCTCTGGGCGAACTCGTAGCTCGTGTAGGGGCTCTCAAAAATCCTCTGCTGGTTGACTACGAGCGCTATCCGGAGGTGGCCTATCGTTTCTTCCAAAAGCTCAAGGAGTTCTTTGACCTTCATAAAACTTCCTCTACGTCACGGTATATAAGCCTTGGTTCGAAAATCTTTCGAAATCCGTGCGGAGCGGTTGAAGGCAGAGTTTTAACCTCCTGTGTCAATCCACTACGGTGGTGACATGGAGGCGGTTAAGGCTTACCCTTCTGATTCGGCCGAGGTGAAAGGTGAGAGGCGAGAGAAGAAGCTTCTCATGGGAAACGAGGCGATAGCCTACGGCGCCCTTGAGAGCGGCGTTGTTTTTGCCACCGGCTACCCCGGAACGCCTTCAACTGAAGTGATAGAGACGATAGCGAGGCTCAAGCCAGAGGTCTTCGCCGAGTGGGCGCCCAACGAGAAGGTTGCCCTTGAGGAAGCCGCAGGAGTTGCCTACACCGGCCTCAGGGCGCTCGTTACTATGAAGTGCGTCGGTTTGAACGTGGCAGCGGACCCGCTTATGAGCCTCGCCTATTCCGGCGTCGAGGGCGGCTTAGTAATCCTCGTGGCGGACGACCCCGGACCCCACACCTCCCAGACGGAGCAGGACGACCGCTATTATGGAAAGCTCTCCCTCCTGCCCGTTCTCGAGCCGGCCGACCCGCAGGAAGCTCACGACCTGATTAAGTACGCCTACGAGCTGAGCGAGAGGTACAAAGTCCCGGTCATCTTCAGGACAACGACCAGGGTTAACCACACAACCGCCGATGTGGAAGTCGGCGAGTTCATCGAACTCGACAGAAAGCCCGTCTTCAAGAAGGACATCGAGCGCTACGTGCGCGCGAGCATGGAGGGCAACAGGAAGAGGCACAGGTGGCTCAACGAGACACTCGCCAAGATTGAGGAGGAGTTCAACTCGATGCCCTTCAACTGGGTCGAGGGGAGCGGTAGAATCGGAATAATCGTCGAGGGCGCGCCCTACAACTACGTGAAGGAGGTCCTCCCGGGAATCAACGCGGACTTTAAAGTCCTCAAGCTCTCAACGCCCCACCCGCTTCCGAGAAAGCTCGTTGTTGATTTCCTCAAAACCGTTGATTTCGCGATTGTAATCGAGGACGGCGCGCCGTTCCTCGAGGAGGAGGTCAAGATAGCCGCTTACGAGGCCGGCTTGAACGTCCCGATATACGGCAAGAGAACCGCTCATTTACCGCTTGAGGGCGAACTAACCCCGAGCCTCGTCAGAAACGCCCTCCTCAGGCTAATCGGTGAAAGCGAGGAGACCTACGAGAAGCCGGAGGAGGTGAAGCTCGCTGAAAGCCTCGCCCCGAAGAGACCGCCGGTGATGTGCCCCGGCTGTCCGCACAGGGGAAGCTATAGGGCCGCTTTGGATGCCCTCCGCGACCTCAAGCTCGGTCGCTATTCCGTCCCCATTCATGGAGATATCGGCTGTTACGCCCTCTCGCTCCTGCCCCCGCTCGAGGCAATCTGGACCGAATACGTCATGGGTGCGAGCATCAGCTTAGCGAACGGCCAGAGCGTCGTTATGAACAAGAAGATAATCGCGACAATCGGTGACTCGACGTTCTTCCACAACGGAATTCAGCCCCTCGTTGATGCTGTCTACAAGAACCTGAACGTTCTGGTGATGATACTCGACAACAGAACCACCGCGATGACCGGCCACCAGCCTCACCCGGGAACCGGTGGAAGTGAAACCGGCAGGAAGTTCAACGAGATTGACATAGAGGCCCTGGTCAAGGCCCTCGGAGTGAAGTACGTGAAGACCGTTGACCCATACGACCTCAAGGCCACGAGGGAGGCTATAAAGGAGGCCATGCAGGTGGAGGGGCCGGCTGTGATAATAGCGAAGCGCGAGTGCGTCATTCCAGTGATAAGGCGCGGTGAGATAGGCGAGATTCCGCTCGTCGTCGAGGACAAGTGTACTGGCTGTAAGGCGTGCATACTCCTGACCGGCTGTCCGGCGCTCGTTTACGACCCCGAGACGAACAAGGTGCGCATAGACAGCCTGCTCTGTACGGGCTGTGGCGTCTGCAACCAGACGTGCCCGTTCGACGCCATAAAGTTCCCGAGCGAGCTGGAGAAGGGGGCTTAGCCCCCAATCACTTTTAAAAACTTTATCCCCTCAAAATCCCTATCAAACGTGGCAATCTCTGTTATTCCGTGCTTTAAGCATGTAGCAACTATTATGGCGTCATTTGGCAAAAGACCAAACTTCTCTGAAACTGTCATAATGGTTTCAATATCGTCTTCTTCCTCAATAATCTCAATGCCTGAAAGATTTACAAGCTCCAGAACAAGGGAGTACGCTCTTTTGAGTATCAAACGGCCTTCTTGGCTCTTTGCGAACGCTTTGGCGTCGTATATGTTAGTAACGCCCTTCTCTTTTGCAAGCCTCCGAAAAGTCACATAGATGGCCTCATTTATTGTTGTCTTGGAGGTGACTTTGTTTGGGTATTCAAGTATTCGCTCAGCACTTTCGCTCATCGGCGTTTCAAAGAGGTAGCTGTACATGACGTTCGCGTCAATATAAATCACCGAACTCAGCCTCCAGCTCGTATGCATTCAGTTCCTCAAATTCGGCCTTTCCCAGAATCCCTCTGAGTTTCCTGAAGTCGCCTTTCGGCCGTTTTTTCTCCTTTACAAGCTCCCTGCGGAGCAGTTCAAGTTCCAGGAGCCTCTTTAATTCGTCGGGGTCAGTGTTCTCGGGAACGTTCACCCTGAGGGTAATGACCGGCATATGACCACCATAAAAATTTGGACGGGAAAGTTAAATCCCTTACTCCCTCCAAACCTCGAGAACCATGAAGCGCCTGACGAGCGGATTCGGGTAGAGCTCCCAGCCGATTCCCTCTGTTTCCGCTTCGATTTCCCCGAAGAGACCGCCCTCGCGCGGGTCGAGGCTTTCTCCGTAGATTTTTCCGGGCCTTATCTCGACTTTCATGTAGCGCGGGAGGCCGACTATCGCTTTCCCTTCCTTCCTCGCGTACTCTATGGCCCACTTCGCCGTGTATAAGCCGGCGTAGATTTCCGCTATCCTAACCGGGACACTCGACTTGCCGATGGCTATTATCTCTATCCCGGTCTCCTCCCAGAGTTTCTTCGCCAGCGGTTGGAGGTCCTTCGCGAGGTCCTTCCATACCTCCTTCCCGCGGTCGGTTATCGTTAAGGCGTCAATCGTCGGCTCGTCGAGCTTTCTCACCTCTATCCCGCCGATGGTCGAGTCGAGATGGACAACGTCCGGTTTGACCTCCCTTGCAAGCTCCACCGCGAGGAAAGCCTCATCCCTGATGGCCTGCCTTCCGCTCATGTCGTAGTCGAAGGGGTTGGCGTAGCGAACCCTGCTGAGAGTTGCGGTTCTGTAGGGCTTCTCAACCAGTACTGCCGCCGTTGCAATGAGCCCTATCGGCTCGTAGTCCTCGGTTAGTAGGGCCCCACCCGTGTCGGCTGAAACAATCCTCATGGCAACCACCGTTAACGACCAATTACCGATATACTCTCAAGTTCAAATACGTATGGTGAGACCGATGGATAGGACAGTTTATGAAGCTTTGGGGAAGTACGTTGACAGCTTATCAAACTCCCTGTACCTGGGCACGAGCCGGGGGACGGTTTACCTCGAGGACGAGCCCGTAACCCCGGAGGATGTAAGGCTCTCGCTCTTCTTCTCGGGAAAATCAATAGAGATAAGCTCCCTGTGGGGCAGGGAAAATCATGGGGCGCTCTATTTGAGGGGCTCTCCCAAGGTTCGCTTCCGCTCCGGAAGGATTGAGCTGCTCTTCCTCACGAGAAAGGGTCATGTCCTCGTTCGGCTCAGGGCAGGCAGGGGCTTTGCCAAAGTCCTCGCGAACACTGCCTCCCAGTGTAGCGGGGGCGTTGGTTCGCTCTGGGTCAGAGGCTGAGTCTCGTCACCGCTCGGAACTCGGCAAACTCATCATCCCCTTCAGTTCTTCCAGCTCCTCCCTTAAAGCTCTTGCCGTTTCCTCGCTTCCCGTGAGAGATGAATACTTTCTCAGGGCCCCCTCAAGCTCCGGCCATTTTCCAAGGAAACCGCTGAGCCTCTCTGCCGGAACGAGCATTCCGGTTTCCCTGTAAACCACCAGCGCGCCGAGCGTTTTCAGGGCGTCGAGAAGGGCCTCGAAGGCCTCGCCGTATCGGCCCTCTTCAATCAGCCTCTCGCCTCTCTCAAGGTATGAGATGAACCTCTCAACCAGCGCCTCCTCCATACGACCACCGGCGGGTTTTTATAGTCGGGGCTAATAAACCCTTGGGATGAAGACCGAGGAACTCGTCTGGGGCGCGGTCATAGCAATCATCCTCTACGTAACCTGGAGGGTAGTGCATCCCCTCGTGACTCCCATATTCTTCGGGTTCGTTCTGGCCTACGCTTCCTACCCGATTCAGCGCAGGCTCTCTGTAAAGCTTGGAAGGAAGCGCTCCGCCCTCGTGATAAGCCTTTCAATGCTCGTCTTTGGCGGAGCACTGACGCTGGAACTCCTCCTCGTCTCTGTTCAGGTTCTCATGTCCTTTTACGACAGCGTCGTGAACGTCTTCAACTGGCTTCTGACCCTTCCGCTACCTTCGGACGTCCTCAACTTCCTCCAGCACTTTCAGGACCAGGTGGTTCCCAGGATAGCTGATTACCTCTCAAGGCAGGCGTTCTCCCTGCCCTCTTACCTCCTCCAGCTCTTCGTGTTCTTCTTCACCTACTACTACGCCCTCGCCTACGGGGAGGAAATCCGGGCCCAGATATACGCCCTCCTGCCCGAGAAAAACCGCGAGCTCGGCGAGGAAATCTTACGGAGCGTGAACAAAACCCTCTCCGCCCTCGTTAGGGCATGGCTCCTCCTCAACGTGGCCAAGGGAATCCTGATGACAATCGGCTTCACAATCTTCCGCGTCTCGGACCTCTACACGGCCATAGTCGCCGGTTTCCTGACGTTCGCCTTTTCCTTCGTCCCCCTCTTCGAGGGCTGGATGATTTGGCTCGCGGCGGCGATATACTTTGCTGTCAAGGGCGCTTATCTACACGCCCTCGGAATAGCGCTCTACGGCTTCTTCCTCGTCTCCCCGATGCCCGACTACACGATAAGGCCAATGCTCGTGGCGAGAGACACGGAGCTCGACGAGACCCTCGTGTTCATTGGAATGATTGGCGGAACCTGGGCGATGGGGCTGAAGGGCCTTATAATAGGACCAATCGTGTTAAACCTGCTCCTCGTCCTCCTAAAAGAATGGAAAAGGCTCACAGAATCTTCACGCCGGCCTTCTCAAGCTCCTCAAGAGCTTTCTTCTCGTCCTCCGGGTTGATGCCCTTGACCGCGTCGCTCAGGAGATAGACCTCGAAGCCGTGCTTCACGGCATCTAAGGCCGTCGCCCTGACGCAGTACTCCGTCGCGACACCGCAGACGTAAACCCTCTTAACGCCCTTCTCCCTGAGTATCTCTGCGAGATTCGTCCCCTCGAAGCCGGAGTAGGCTTCCTTGTCCGGCTCGGTGGCCTTGGAGATTATCACCGCGTCCTCTGGCAACTCGACAACGAACTCCGCCCCCTCGGTTCCCTGAACGCAGTGCTTCGGCCAGGGGCCTCCCTGCTCTTTAAAGCTTATGTGGTTTTCCGGGTGCCAGTCGCGCGTCGCCACTATCAGCGCTCCCTTCTCCTTGAACTTCCTGATGTACTCGTTGACCTTCGGAATTATCTTGTCGCCGTCGGGAACCGGCAACGCTCCGCCGGGCATGAAATCCCTCTGCATGTCCACGACGATGAGAGCCTCCTCGGGCATGGCGGTCACCAATTACAGAATCGGGGTGGAGGTTAATAAGGGTTAATCAGACGTCAATCCTGTCCCTGAACTTCGACATGTCAATGCCCTTCTCAAGGCCGAAGAGGTAAGCTAAAATCCGCTCGTCCAGGTCGCCGTAGCGCTCGCGCAGTGCCTTTATCCCCTCCATCACCTCAAGCTCGCTCCACCCGAGAGTCCTCGCTATATGAACAACCATCTCCCCGAGCAGGTTTTCGGGCTTCTCGGCCTCTTCAAGGGCCTCAATCCTCGCGTGGAGCTTTCCCTCGCGCTCCTCCAGGAGACCTTCCTTAATCCACTCCTCTATCAGCTCCTTTGCCTCACTAACCGAGAAGCGCCGCAGGCGAAAGCTCAGGATTCCGACCAGCTCGCTCCTCGTGAACTCGGTTGAGCCCTTGACCCGGACTGCTTCCTCCAGCGGGTGCATAGGCATCAAGCTTTTTAGGGCTCTCGGATAGATAAACTTTTGGTGTGGGAAATGGAGCAGAGGACGCACAGGCTTACCTCTGAGAGGCTCGTCGGAAGGCCGCTGAAAATCGAACCCGGGAAAGCTGAGGTCGAGCTTTTAACTACTGAGGAGATGGCGGTTGATGAGTACGGCCTCGTTCACGGCGGCTTTACCTTTGGACTGGCAGACTACGCGGCTATGCTCGCCGTGAACGAGCCCACCGTCGTCCTCGGAAAGGCGGAAGTGAAGTTCCTGAGGCCAGTTAAGGCCGGTGAGAGGCTGATGGCCAAGGCCGAGGTAATCGAAGACCTTGGACGTAAAAAGCTGGTGAAAGCCGAGGTTTTCAACGAGAAGAACGAGAAGGTCTTTGAGGGAACGTTCCACTGCTACGTCCTTGAAAGGCACGTGCTCGAATAGCCGTCCAGCTTCCTGAGGTAGTACTCCACGACCTCCCTCTGGATTACGGGGATGAAGGGTATCTTCACGAGGATGCCCTTGATTCCGCCTTCCTCGTAGACGAGGAGAGACTCCCGGGAGTCCCTGACGAAGAGGCCCTTCACGACGTAGCGCTCCCCTGTGGAGAAGAGGGCCCTCGCAACTGCCTCCATGAAGTCCCTTGGCTCACCTTCGAGGACCTTTGAGAGGGGGAGGTAGTAAACATCTCCCAGTTCCTCAAGTCTGCTCTCGCGGAAGGCCTTCCTCGTGAGTATGAGGATTTTTGGAGTTATTCCTTTCTCCTTCGCCCTCTCAAAGGCCTTCCTGAACTTCAGGACGAGGGTAGGTTCCATAAACGTCGCCACGAACTCTTCTCCGGTTTCTTCAGCGAGCTCCTCGGCGCGGCTCCTAACGCTCCACTCACCCTGGAGGTACCACACGGGGAGCCACTCCTCCTGCCGGTCCCTCTGGCGGCTCTTGAGCATTATTATCGCCTCCTCCGCTGAGCGAATGTAGTCGTCCCTAAGCGACGCTATCACCTTCTCGGGCTCAACCGCCCTGAAGTACGCCGGACTGCCCTCGCTGACCTCAACGAAGCCCCTCTTGTGGAGCCTCTTCAGGACGTCGTAGACCCTGGGCCTCGGGACGCCGCTCTCTTTGGCTATCTCGCTCGCCTTCGCGGGCCCGGTGATGACGAGGGCCACGTAGACCCTCGCCTCGTACTCCTTCAGACCAAGCCTCATCAGCCTCTCAACGAGCTCCTCCATGGGACCACCCTTTAAAATTTGTAACTCTTTCAGTTACAACATCCTTATATCCCTTTTCCCGGAGGTGAACCCGGTGGTGGCGATGCCCGCCCTCGTTGTTAAGGAGCTCAGAAAGAGCTACGGGGACTTTGAAGCCGTCAGGGGGCTCTCCTTCGAGGTTGAAAAGGGAGAGATATTCGGTCTCATCGGGCCGAACGGGGCAGGAAAGACGACAACGATAAAGACAATAGTCGGGCTTCTGAAGCCGGATTCCGGCGAAATCGAGCTTTTGGGCAGGAAAATGCCGGACAAAGAAGTTTTGGCCAGGGTCGGCTACATGCCGCAGGAGCTGGCCCTCTACCTGAACCTCACCGTCGAGGAGAACCTGTGGTTCTACTCCCGCCTCTACGGCCTCCCCCGAGAGGAGTTCGAGAGGAGGAAGGAGGAGGTGCTGAGATTCGTGGGGCTTGAGGAGTTCCGGGACAGGCTTGTTGCGGAGCTCAGCGGTGGGATGCAGAGGAGGGCCTCCCTCGCCTGCGCGCTGGTGCACGAACCCGAGTTTCTAATCCTCGATGAACCCACCGTGGGGGTTGACCCGGGGCTGAGGGCAAGCTTCTGGAGGTACTTCCGCGAGCTGACAGACGAGGGTGCTTCAATCCTTATAACGACGCACTACATGGACGAGGCCGTGAACTGCGACCGCGTTGCGATTGTGATTGCCGGAAGGGTCCTCGTCACGGCGACTCCTGAGGAGATTATGGCTGAGACCGGCTCGGCAACGCTCGAAGAGGCCGTTCTAAAGCTCACGGGGGTGAAAGGATGAACTCAGGAAGGGTTTTGGCCGTGGCGAGGAGGAGCCTGCTGGAGCTGAGGCACGATAAGAGGCTCCTGAGCTACGCCCTAATCACTCCGATTGTCCTCATGGTGCTCTTCGGCCTGGCCTTCGGCGGCCACGTCCACGACGTTAAGGTGGTCGTCGTCAACGACGACGGAAGCTTCGGCTCCGAGTTCATTGGGAACCTCAACGCGAGCATGTTCTCTGTTTCGAGGGCGGAAACCCTGGGGGATGCCTTGAAAGAGCTGAGGGACGGGAGGTGCTGGGCCGTCATCTACTTCCCGGAGAATCCCGGGGAAATCAGGGTCTACCTCGACAGGAGCAACACCTACATAGCCGACGCCGTCGTTTCGGGAATCAACGCTGCGCTCATGAGAACCCTCGAGGGGAACGGCCTCAGACTGCCGGTCAGGGTCAGCTACAATGCCGTGTACGGAAGGAACGCCAAGTTCATGGACACGTTCCTGCCGGGGGTCATGTCGCTCGCGGTGTTCCTAATCTCGACGGTGCTCTCAATCCTGTCCTTCATAGGTGAGAGGAACCTCGGAACGCTCGACAGGGCCCTGGCGAGCCCATTGAGTGAGGGGGAGGTGGTCCTCGGCTACTCGATAGCTTCGGGTGTGATAGGGACAATCCAGGCGGCGATAATGCTCGCCATAGCGGTCTTCGGCTTCGGGGTGAACGTTGAGGGGAGCCTCCTCTTGGCATTCGCCCTCGTGGCGCTCCTGGCAATCGTCGGCGTCAACCTCGGGATACTCCTCTCCAACCTCGCCCGGAACGAGGCGCAGGCGGTCCAGTTCGTCCCGATGATAGTCGTCCCCACGTTTCTGCTGTCGGGCATCTTCTGGCCGGTGGAGGCCATACCGAAGTACCTCCGGCCGTTCTCCTATCTTCTCCCCCCAACGTACGCGGTGGATTCCCTCAGGTCGGTCATGATTCGCGGCTGGGGACTCAATAAAATATGGGGCGACGTGGCCGTTCTTCTCGGCTTTGGGGTCCTCTTCCTCGGCCTGGCGGTGCTCAACATGAAGCGCCGCCGCTGAGCCAAAATTTTTTATACCCAAATATCGCATCTCGATATCGGTGTTCGATATGAAGTACCGGGACTTCCTAACGCTCCACGTCCTCCACCACGCGAGGGAAGGCGTCACAGGCAGTTTCATGATGGAAGAACTTAGGAGGCACGGCTACAAACTCAGTCCCGGCACGATTTACCCCCTCCTCCACGAGCTCGAGCGGAAGGGCCTCCTCACGAGCAGGGAAGAAGTCCGGAACGGGAGGAGGGTTAGGGTTTACACGATAACGGAAAGGGGCCTTAGGGCCCTTGAAGAGGGAAAAGAGAAGCTGAGGGAGCTCTGTGAGGAGCTTCTGGAGGAATGAAGGATGGACGAGAAAGAAAAGAGGGTCTTCGGAATCAGCTGGAACGTCTTTCTCCTCGGCATCGTCAGCTTCCTCAACGATATGAGCAGTGAGATGATAGCGCCGATAGTTCCGGCTTACCTGACGGTGGTTCTCAAAGTCGGGAAGCTCGCTGGCGGTTCGATAATGGGCCTCATCGAGAGTGCGAGTTCGCTCTTCAAGGTTCTCTTCGGCTACTTCAGCGACCGTTTCAGGAAGCGCAAGGCCTTCGTGTTCACAGGTTATGCTCTCTCAACGCTCTCCAAGGGTCTGCTTGCCTTTTCGCGCGGTCCGCTCGACTTCCTCGCGCTCAGACTGCTCGACAGAACGGGGAAGGGGATACGAACGGCCCCGCGCGACGCTCTAATAGCCGAATCGAGCAACGGAAAAACCGGAAAGTCCTTCGGCTTTCACAGGATGATGGACACCCTTGGCGCGGTTGCCGGTCCCCTCGTGGCGGTTCTGCTAATCGGACTCCTCTCCTACCTGCCGAAGGAAACCCTCTACAGGAGGATTTTCCTCCTCTCCGCCGTCCCGGGCCTTCTCTCGCTAATCATAATAGCGCTCTTCGTCAAGGACAGGGGCGGGGAAGTTAAGAGGAAAATAACCGCCGTCTCGTCGCTGAGGAGCCGTTCCCTTCAGCTCTTCCTCGCGGTCGTTGCCATAGGAACCCTCGGCAGATACAGCTACGCCTTCACCCTCTGGAAGGCCGAGGAGCTCGGCTACACGGTTCTGCAGGGTTCTGCCTTCTACGCGCTCTTCAACCTCATCTACGCCCTCTCAGCCTACCCGATAGGCGTTTATTCGGACAGGGTGAGCAAGAAGGCCTTAATCGGCGTCGGCTTCCTTCTCTCGGCCCTCGCAAGCCTGTGCTTTGCCTTCGCGAGGGACTTGACGGTTCTTCTCCTCGCCTTCGTCCTCTACGGCCTCTACATGGCGGTGATTGACACCGTTCCGAGGGCGTACATGGCTGAGCTGGCAGGGGAGGGCGAGAAGGGGACGGTTATCGGTGCATACCACACGGTGGTTGGCGTCTTCGCCTTTCCGGCCTCGCTGATTGCCGGCTACCTCTGGAGCGCCTACTCCTTAACCTACAGCTTCCTCTTCGCCTCCGCCATGGCCTTCTTGGCCTTCGTCCTGCTCCAGTTTGATTGACGTTCTGCCAATTTTTTCTGTCCCTTTTTGTTCATTCCCCGTCAAAAAGACTAAAAACTGCGGGGCCTACTCGGCACGGTGGTGGGAGTGAGGATTCTAATAATAGGCACCGGCGGGACGATAGCGAGTGCGAAGACCGAGAAGGGTTACAAAGCCACGCTGAGCGTCGGCGAGATACTGGAGATGGCCGGGATAAAGGGTGACGGCGTTGAGATGGAGGCGAAGGACATACTCAACCTCGACAGCACGCTGATTCAGCCCGAGGACTGGATAACGATTGGAAAGGCCGTTTTTGAGAGCCTGAACGACTACGATGGAATCGTCATAACCCACGGAACGGATACCCTCGCCTACACCTCCTCGGCTTTAAGTTTCATGCTGAGGAACGTTCCGATTCCTGTAGTTCTGACGGGCTCGATGCTCCCCATAACGGAACCCAACAGCGACGCGCCGAGGAACCTGAAAACTGCCCTAACCTTCGCTATGAAGGGCTTTCCTGGGATATACGTCGCCTTCATGGACAAGATAATGCTCGGCACGCGCGTTTCAAAGGTTCACTCCCTCGGCCTCAACGCTTTCCAGAGCATAAACTATCCCGACATTGCTTACATCAAGGGTGAGGAGGTCGTTGTACGGCACAGGCCCGAGCTTCCCGCCGGAGGACCGTCCTTCGACCCGAGGATAGACCCGAATGTTGCCTACCTTCGCCTCACGCCGGGCCTTTCCCCGGAGGTCTTTCTCGCGGTTGCGGAGAGGGTTCACGGCATAGTTCTCGAAGGCTACGGCGCCGGGGGGATTCCCTACCGCGGGCGGAACCTCCTCGAGGCCGTCTCAAAGGTCGCCCGCGAAAAACCCGTGGTCATGACGACGCAGGCTCTCTACGGTGGCGTTGACCTGACGCGCTACGAAGTTGGCAGAAGGGCCCTTGAGGCCGGCGTTATTCCCGCCGGAGACATGACGAAAGAAGCAACGCTCGTCAAGCTCATGTACGCCCTCGGCAGGACGGGGGAGGTTGAAGAAGTGAGAAGGATAATGGAGAAAAACCTCGCCGGGGAGCTCAGCTCAGCTTTTTGAGCTCCTCGTCGCCTATTATGAGGGGTCTCTCGGCCTCTATGACGTAGCTCAGCTTCCACTCAACCTCTCCCCTGTTCATGAGCTCGGCGTAGCGCTTTGCATTCTCCTCAGCCTCTTCAAGTGAGGAAGCCTCAACGATTCTCCTGACGTACCACTTTCTGTCTCCAAATCTGAGCTTGAACTCGGCCATGAACATGGGCATCACCGTAGGGGTTTGGGAAATGCCTTTTAAAACGTTGACCAAAGCAATTCGGTGGTGGGATGGGGCTTGGGACTGGCGTCGCCAAGGTGTTCGCGATTTTCCTCGTTACGTTCCTTCTGCTGGCAAACTTGGTTGCCCCTCCAGAGGTTAAGCTGAACTCTCCCTCCGGCCCCGAACGCTTTCTCGTCGTTCCAATCAAGTTCATCCAGTACCGACTTGGTCACGGTGAGAACTACAGCGTGGAAAGTCCATACTCCCCGTTCGACTTTAAGCTCGGCGAGCCCCGCGATAAAGTTCCGGTTTGGACGTTCAACGCGAGAGTCCTCCTCAGTGATGTTGATGGAGAGTACGTTGAAAACTACGTTGACGAAACGGTCGAAACTGCCAGGGGATGGGTTACACACGCGGGATATGCGCCAACACCGGAACTCCTCAGGGGAACGGCCTTCATGGTGATGTGGTCCAGGGGCAGGCTCTATGAGAACATTGGGGGAACGCATCTCCCCTCCCGCACGATTTCCTCTGGTGGCGACTGTGACGACTGGACGATGGTTCGCTGGGCGATAATACGAAGGATAAACGAGGAAGCCGGTATAAGGGCGCTCTACTTCTTTGTGGAGGTTACCGGGGAAGTTTCATCCCACGTCTTTTTGGCCGTTTATTACCCCTCTACAGGGGATTGGGAGCTCTACGACTGGTTTGCCGTCAGAAATCTCTTTGTGGTTCTTTATGGCTCATGTCCTCACTGCGTTGCCAGGCCAATCAAGTTCCCGGATTTGAAGACGGCCCTGACCGCCTACTATCTCGGTGCGAGGGGCACGATTTACTGGGGCGACGTTCTGGCGAAGTACGGCCGTGTGAACGCTTATCTCCTCCCCACCGAGCACGACCCCCACGTTTACCCCCTTGAGTTTGAGACCCTTTCGGGAATCCGGTACTTCTCCCCCACGAAAAGCGATTTGGAAAGGGCGAGGAGGATTGTTGAGCTCGCCTGGGCCAACGTTACTGCCGGTGGCTCCGGTGAAAACGGGACTTATGTGGTTAGCGTTCTCTTCAATGGTAGGGAAGTTTCATCACTTCAGCTCTCCCCACACAATGGCGGTCTCTGGGTTTCCCTGAACGTCGAGGGGCTCTCCGGTGAGGTCACGATAACGGCTTACGGCGGCTACTTCAGCTTGGTTAACTCAACGGAGGTCGTGCTCAGGGAGTGGGAGAAACCGGGAATGATAGGAGACTTCCTGGCCTTTGGAAGGGCAGGTGTTCTTCTAAAGTCCCCTAAGTTGACCCTTCTCGTTTCACCCAAGGACTTTTTGAGAATCGTGCTTGAAGATAAAAGGGGAAACCGGCTCTCAGTGTTCGTTTCCAGGGTTTAAGGCTCGGCCGCGAGGTATCTCCCGTCCCTCTCAAAGGCCTCGAAGACCTTTCCCCCTTCCTTCGTTTTCAGCTCGACGAGGACCTTCTTCGGGGGTTCCTCAACCTCTGCCTCAACCTTCTGATTGCTGAGAACCTGAATGAACGCATCGCCAAGCCTCTCGAACTCAAAAACGAGGTTTCCGTCCTCCCATCTCGTACCGCGGAAGTTCACTCCGCCCATCCTGAAAGTTACCTCAAGAACTACCTTCAAAGCTTTCACCGGGATAATTAGGAGGGGGAGGTTAAAAAGGTTGGCCTCAGACCCTCTTCAGCTTCACGACTTCCTTGGCGAACTCCTCAAGCACTTCCTTGCGCATGCCCTCAAAGAATTTGATTGACCCCGCGTAGCTGTGGCCTCCCCCTTCAATTCCAGCTGAAGGCAGCTTCTCCTGGAGCCTTGGGATTATGGCGTTGAGGTCGAAGTTGTAAGCCGCCATCCCGTCGCTCGCTCTAACCACGGCGAAGTCCGGTCCGTAGGCGAGGGTTAAGATTGGAGAATCCTCGCCGTATTTCTCCTTGAAGTGGTCGTGGATTAAACCGCTCAGCTTGCCCGGTGAAGGATAGCTGAACTTCGGTGCGAAGAGCTCGACATCGATGGTGTTGAACCTTATGCCGTTGGGCAGAACGACGCTCTTGACATGGGGCAGGGAGGCCCTTAAAGCTTTCTCCTGCTTCTCCTTGACCTCTGGATAAATCGCGTTTATCAGCTCGCGGTGCCTCTGCAGGTTCCCGGTCAGGAGGAGAATCTCGTCTATTATCCCGTGCCCGTCCATGAACTTCCAGTAGAAGGCCTCGTGGTCTATGACCTCGGCAATCTTCTTCAGGTCTTCCTCGGTGAGGCCCTTCGCCTTCTTGGCAATCTCAAGGTACTGGTAGAACTCTGGAGCCTTGCTCCTGTCGCCGGTTCCAGCGATGGCAGGCAGGTGCTTTATCTTGTCCTCAACGTCGGGGTTGACGAAGCGGGCCACCTCGGTGGCAAGCATTCCGGCAGTTAGTTCGTAGTAACCGCGCTTGACGTGGTGCGGATTGACGTGAACATCGACGTACTCGTCAACCTTCGCCTTGTCCTCGCTTATCCACTCGCGCGGGTCGTGGTGGTCTATGACCACTATCGGAACCCCGTAGGCTTTTATCCTCTTGTAGGCTGGAATGTCCTCGCTCGTTCCGCCGTTGTCCACTATGACGACGAGCGGGAGCGGGTCTCCGAACTTCTCGTGGTCCTCGACCATGAAGATTATGTCCTTGAGCACATCTTCCAGCTCGTAGAAGGGAGCCCTGCTCGGTCTGCGCTTGAAGAGCTTCCACCTCGCCTGCGGGTCCGGGGATATCTTTTCAATCAGCGGGACTATCGCGTATTCAAGGGCCAGGCCTGAGGTGTAGCCGTCGGTATCCGAATGGTGCCTCAGGAGAATCGGCCTGCCCTCGAAGATGGCCCTCCTAATCATGAAGGCGGCCTTCATAATCTTCGGTTTGAGCTTCTCCAAGACCTCGCTCTGGACGAGGAATCCTACGTCCTTCGGCTGGGCGCGCTTGTCGAGCTCGGCCTCTATCTGCTGCTTCACTCTCGCTGCATCGGGCCCCCAGAGCCTCGCCATGTCGCTGACTTCAATCTGAATCTCGCCCGAGTGGAAGGCTATCTTGCCTATGACCTCGACGATGTCGCCGACGTTTATGTTCGGGTAGGCCCTCACTCCCGGCGCCTCAAAGGCGGCCGCCCACGTTATTCCAGTTCCGTCGGTTATCGTGAAGACAGTCGGCCCGCCGGTGACCTGTATCTGGGTGACCCTTCCCTGTATCCTCACGGTCTTTCCGGCCATGTCCTTGCTGAGCTCGGCTATCGGCGTTACGGGCAGTTCCTTCTTGACGACGACGGTCTTGTAGTGCCTCTGCGGCGACTCGATGAGGTCTATCTCCCTCTTGTCGGGTCTGACGTCGAGAACCTGAACGATTATCTCCTGTCCCGGCAGGTACTCCCTTCCGCCGAGGAGGTCCTTCCTCTTGATTAGACCAACGACATGCGGGTTGAGCTTGACGAAAACTCCGAAGCGCTCGACCCTGTCAATCGTTCCCTTGTAGAGGCTTCCGATTTCCACATCTTCGTAGTCGCAGGTCTTGTCGAGTATGAAGACGACCTTGTACTTCCTGAGGCAGTCCGGGCAGACCCACGTCGTTTCCATTCCCGGCTCCCAGGGCTCCTTTATCTTGCCGCAGATGTCGCAGACAAGGACTTTGCCCGTTCCGCCACAGGTTGGGCAGGTGTCGTAAACCGGAACCGTTCCCTTGCCGTGACACTCTGGACAGGGGATTTCATCAACCTCGTCCTCGACGCCGAGGTGGTCGAGGTTTCTGTAACCTTTCAGCTTGTCGCCTATCTTGAAATCAGCCGGAACGTAGCCCCAGCCCTCGCAAACGGGGCACTCCTTCTCGCCTACCTTGACCTTTCCCGTTCCGTGACACTCTGGACAGTCCTTAACCGCCATCCTCTCACCCCGCTTAGGTTACGGCTTTGGCTTAAAAACGTTAGCAGGTTCTCGCTTCTCCTGCCTTCATTTCGTGGTTCGAACCTACATGATGTCCTACACAAATCGCTTAAAAGGGCCCAAGTGGAAGATTTTTCATGGTAGTAATGACGGAATGAACAAACGGAGGGAAGAGCTTTGAGATTCAGGCAGAAGCTTTACCTCGTCCTCGTTGGGACCGTCATCACAATAATGCTCATTATGGCCCTGGCTCAGGTCAGGGGTATCGAGCGAATGGGAAACTCTATGGAACAGACTATGGGGCCCACGATAACGGACCAGGCGAAGAGAATTGCCCTCCTTGAAAGTGAGAAGTACGCGCTCATGATTGACGAGCGGCTTCGTCCTCTCCAGCTTGTTGCCGATTCCTACGCCAAGTCCATAGCCAGTGAGTACGCTGTCAACGAATACCTGCCGGGGTACACCCAGAGCCCGACTTTCTGGAACACCGTTGAGAAAAAGCTGACTGAACTGAAAAACTCTGAAGAAGACATAATCAACGCTTACTACGCCGACAGCACTGGGAAGTTGAAGATAGTCCCTCCTGCCCAGCTTCCGCCCGATTTCAACGCCACTAAGTCCATCTGGTACCGCAGGGCCGCGGAAAACGGTTCTTTCTGGATGGAACCCTACACCGACATAATCACCAACAAGACTGTGATAAGCTACATAACCCCCGTCGTGTACAACGGCGTCGTCGAGGGTGTTCTTGGTATAGACGTTGACTTCTCCGCCCTTTCGGAGGAGATAACATCCACCAAAATTGGGGAGACAGGTTACCTCTTCGTCCTCAGCCCAAACGGCACGATTGTAATCCACCCCAGAGGAGAGCTCATTGGCAGGGTGAACGTCTTCACGAACGAAAGCTACGCGCCCCTAGCCAGCGCTATGAAGGGGGAGGAGAAGGGCGTCGTCGAGGTCGAGCTCGATGGTAAAGTAATGGTAATGGCCTTCGCTAGGAGCCGCGTCACGAACTGGACGATAGTTGCGGTTGCCCCAAAGGACGAGCTTATCGGCGCACTCGTGAAGTCCCTCGACAGCGCGAAGTCAGAGGCCTCCAAAAACCTCATCTTCAGCCTTGGCCTTGCCTCGCTGATAGCATTGGGTCTCGTGCTCGCTGGCGTTCAGTACCTGAGAAAAGCGTTGAAGCCGATAGAGGAACTCACGAACGCGGCGGAGCTGATAGCGGAGGGCAGGCTTGAGGAGGCAAAGGAACTCGTTGGCTCAATAGACTACCCCTACCGCGACGACGAGATTGGAAAGCTCCTTACTGCCTTTGAGGCAATCTCGCGCGACGTTATTGGAACCCTCAACGGCGTCATCCAGAAGCTCGAGCGCCTCGCCGAGGGCGACCTGAGCAACGGTTTGAGCGTCGAGGCCAGGGGAGACCTGAAGAACATAATAAGCGCCCTCCGCGAAACGTCGGCCAAGATGAGGACGCTGATAGGCAACATCCGCCACATTGGTCTACTGCTCGACCAGCAGGCAAGCGAACTGGCGCAGATTGCTGAAAACGTTCGCGGTTCGATGGAGCAGGTCGGTGAAGCCATAGAGCAGGTCAGCGTCGAAGCCCAGAGACAGCAGGAGAGCATCAACGAGATTACCGAGGGAATGCGCCTCGTTGCCCAGGTCACCGAAGAAACCTCAAGCATAATGGAGGAGTTTGAGAGGGCCGTCGAGGAGGTTACGAGGACGGCATCCGAGGGCGGACGGAAGGGCGATGAGGCAATACGGGACGTTGAGAGCATCAAGCGCTCGATGGACTTCATTGACGAGGCGGTGAGGGCCGTAAGTGAGATGAGCAAGAGGATAGGCGAGATAACCCAGACGATAGGGAACATCGCCGAGCAGACGAATCTCCTGGCTTTGAACGCCGCGATAGAGGCGGCACGTGCCGGAGACGCAGGAAAGGGCTTCGCGGTGGTTGCCCAGGAAATCCGCGGTCTGGCCGAGGAGAGCAAGGAGGCCGCGGAAAAGATACGCGAAATCATAGCCGAGATGGACGAGAAGGTCAGGAGGGCCGTTGAGGAAACGAAGAAGGGCGTTGACACGGTTTCAAACTCGACCGAGACCCTCAAGGAGAGCCTTGGCTACCTCGGATACATAGCGGAGATGATTGGCTCGATAGGCGAAAGGGTCTCTGAGGTAAAGGAGCAGGCCGAGAGGACGAAGGAAGAAGTTGAGAAGGCCCTTAGAGCCCTTGAGAACCTCGCCGCGAGCGCCGAAGAGACGACCGCCTCTGCCGAGGAAGTCAGCTCGGCGATGCAGGAGCAGAGGGCTGAGATAGAGGCCCTAAGCGAAGAGGCCAGGAAGCTCAAGGAGATAGCGCGGGAGCTCCGCGAGAACGTGGAGCAGTTCCGCCTCTAATCCTCTTTTTTGAATGTTTCCCAGAAGACCGCCATCGAGAGCGAGTAAAGTAGAGCCGTTATGAAGAAGGGCCATGTTAGTGAGACGTCGAAGATGAAACCTCCGATGAACTGGCCCACTCCAAAGGTGGCCGTCCAGGAGAGGTTGTTGAGCGCCATCGCGGTTGAGCGCTCCTCCTTGCTGAAGAAGCCCATCATGAAGGAGCTCCATATCGGGTTGACGATGTTCATCAGGATTGTCCTGACGGTGTAAAGGAGCGCTGCGACTGGAAAGCTCGGGGAGAGGGGCATCAGGGCAATCAAAGCGCTCGCGCTCCCGTTGAAGGCCACGATGGTCTTCACACTGCCCATCCTGTCCGCGATTATGGGGAGGATGAACGTGCCGAGACCCATTATAAACTGCTGAACCGCGAAGAGCCAGCCGATGCTCTCAAGGCTCGTCCCAAAGCGCTGGTTGAACCACAGCCCAACGTAGGGTATCGCTATTCCGGCTCCAAGGCCTATTAACGCCTGCGGAACTGCGAACTTCGCGATTCTCCGGAGGATTTCTCCCCTGAGCTTTATCCCCCTTCCGCCGTTGAGTACTGGTCTCGTGGGAAGGATTACCAAAAAGCGGAGGGGGATGACAAGCAGGACAAGGGCGAACGTTTCTCTGTACGTCAGCCACCGGGGGAGAACTCCAGCGATGATTAGTCCAATAGCCGAGCCGATGGTTCCGAGGGCAGAGGACAGGCTGAACAGGTAGTGCCTCTTCTCGTCGCTCACCTCTCCGCTTAGGAGGGAAGTAAAGGACGGGCTCTCGAAGGCGAGACCAATTCCAACGAGGGCACCGCCGATGACCAGGGGCAAGAGGGAAGGAAATGCCACTTGGATGGCTCTCCCTGAGAACATCAGCCCCAGTCCAAGGAGGATGGAGCGTTTATAGCCAAGCTTCGCGCTCAAAGGGCCTGAGAAGAGGAGTGCCAGCGCCTGTGCGAGTGTTGATGCCGAGAACACCACACCGACGTCACCGTAGGTGTAGCCGAGGGACTTCATGTAGAAGGGCAGGATGAACCACGCTATGTTCCCGCCTAGCCAGGCGATGAAGGAGTAAAGCACAAGCAACCAAGCGTCCCTGGAAAATCCCCTGTACTTCTGTAGAGACATGAACGTTTAGATGGCTGTCGAGTATATAAAACTTGTGAGAAGCGGGCGGGATTGGCAGGAGATGTTTGAAACCGAGAAAAAAGTGGAAGAAGGGGATGTGGAAATCAGCTCGAAGATTTCATGAACTCCTCAACGGCCTTCGCGGTTTCACGGTAGGTCTTTCCTGCAAGGATTACCACGTAGTAGTTCGGATTGTACGGGTTCTTGAGCTTGGCCACAATGTAGCCCTTGCTCATAAGCTCGTTCTTGAGCTCGTTGACCTTGTCTGCGCCGTAGACTTTCTCAAGAACCTCCCAGGCCTTGTTGCTAACCCACCCTCCGATTATCACGACGTTCTTGTCCTTCGGAAGGCCGTTGTCGAGGATGTAGGTGTCGTTGACTATGAGGGAGTTTACATCATTCGTCGCCGTTACGGCAGGCGCGGTAATCGAGACGCTCTTGGTGACGTACGTGCTCCTGACGAATCTGTACCCGAGGATTCCGGTTATTGCCCCGCCGTCTGCGGTTCTGTTGAAGACTGGGACGAGCTTTAGGTTCCATCCCTTGACCGGAATCTTAAGGGAGGAGCCCGAACCGATGAACACCGGTGGGTATTCCGTTCCGTTGACGTGGAGGTAGAGCACGTATATGTCGTTCTCCGGCTGAATGTCCCAGACCCACTGGCCGCTGTAAACGTCGCCATCGCTGTACTGTTTGGCTTTTTTGTAGAACCAGTAGTCGTAGGTCACCATCTTGGCCTGGTTTATTCCAACGAAAAAGTCTGTCGGGGTAAAGAGGAAGACCCCTTTTGCACCACTTTTGAGAAGGTCATCAATGACAGTAGTTGGGTTTGAGGAGTACTCTTTGACCTCAAAGGTTCCGTTTGCGAGGACGTACATTAGGTAGTATGTGTCCTTGAGGAGGCTCGTAAGTTTTACGGTTCCATCTGGATAGTAGAGCTCAACAAGTGTCTTCAATTGCTTGGTGTCTATGTCTATGAAGTGAATCTTCCAGCTTCCCATTTTCACCCAGTCGCCAAGCGAGCTCGTGTTGCCTGTTGAGTACCGGTAGTCGTAGAAGTACATGACATCTCTGCCCTCAACGGTTGTATAGACAACTTTGTAGTTGCCCCCAATGTCGAGTGGAGTAGTGTTCTCGTTGAAAAGTATTTCAACGCTCCTATCAAGGAACTCGGCTGCGTGTTTGGTGGAATTGTAGAACACTTTTGAAAAGTTGACTCTAAGCACAACGGTCTTCCCAACGGGTTCAGTGCCAAGGTTCAGCCCCAGGTCGGGCATATCGTTGCTGGTCAGTATGTAAGTCTGATTTTCATCGGGTATGAGAATGCTGTGGTACTCAACAGGCACAGTAACGGTCTTTGTGTACGTCTTGGTTTCAATTCCATTGAGCACCAAAAATGCTCCGAGCTTTGCGCCTGCTATGGCGTCTTCATTTATATGGAGGGGCATGTTGTTAACAACTTTGGTGGTCGGGAGAACGACTATTGTGTTAACCGAGTTGAACCCGGCACTTACCAAAGGCACGGCCAGAAGAATCCCGACCAAAAACACCATCATCGCAGTTTCAAGTCGCCTCATGGGCATCACCGTTCTTCATAGTGAATGTTAACCTTTATAACCCTTCTCGGTGAAGCGTTTTCCGCGATGATGAGTGAATCCAATGCTGACGGGATGATGAACCCCGAACCTGAGCGCGAGGTGGTTGAACTGGAGAAACTCCGGAAGAGCGTTGAAGAGCTGACAAGACAGGTTGCCAGGCTGGAGGAGAGTAGAAAGCCCGACTCCCTTGGCTGGGACGACATAGCCCAGGAGATAGTTGGGGCGATAACCTTCGCGCTCCCCTTCATCTTCACGGGTGAGGTATGGGACGTGGCAAAGGACATCTCGGTCGAGCGCTCGCTCGCCATCTTCCTCATGACGATTGGCCTCGCTTATCTCTTCCTCACCAAGGCCCAGCTCGGGAACCTGAAGCGCGAGGAAATCTTCCACGTTCCCAAGAGGCTTATAACCGTCGCCCTCATCTCCTACGCCGTTTCCGCGGTTCTAATCTACCTCTTCGGCATAGACTACATAGCTCACTTCGACGCGGTTCAGTACTTCAACGCGACGGTCATAATAAGCACCTTCGCGGTCATAGGCGCGATAGCGGTTGACATGGTGAGGTGAATGAAAGTAGTAACCGGAAAGCGCTGGGAAGCCTTCGCCGATAGTGCCGTTCTCTTCCCAGAGTACTCGAAGAACCGCGACGAGCTAATTAACTTCGTGAACTCGCTGAAGGGCGACGAGACGATAGTAACGGCAAGTCTGGAGCTGGTAGACCTGATAGCGAACCGCTTTAGGAAAGGTGAGGAGAACGTTCTAATATACTCGGACACAGGGAGGAGCATAACGCTCAAGGAGACCTACGAGCTGAGGAAATACCTTGACTTCGACGTTCGCGGGGGCTTCTCGGGGGAAAATGCTAGGGCGAGCGTCCTCTTCGTCGAGGGGAAGACCGACGCCAAGTTCTTCAAGGCGGTCTTCAAGAAGCTCTTCGAGTTCAGGGAGAGCCGAAATGCCCCGTACCAGTTCAGGTTTATAGAGCGCGTCTTTGAGCGCGACAACTTCGACCTCCTCAGGCGGGAATCTGACGGGGCTTACCTCGCCGTTATCCCTAGCGAGGGCAACTCCGGGGTGATTAGAAACCTCGGAAACTTCCTAAAAGCCATGGAGGTCTTTAATTTCAGCGTTGACAGGCTCGGCGTTGCGGTTGACATCGACGAGAGCAGGGAAAGCGCACTCGCCTCGATAGCTGGGAAGCTCTCTGGCTTTGAGCACGAAACGACCACGAGGGGCTATCTCGTCGGAAAAACCGAGGTAATTCCGCTCGTTATCGGACTGCCCTTCGAGGACGAGCTAATAGAGTGGAAGAAACCGACGGTCGAGGACCTGATGCTCCACCTCATCGAGCGCGAGGGACTACTCGACAGGGTCAGGCCGGGCATTAAGGCCCTAAACGAGAGCCTCGGGAGAAAGCTCAAGCCCAAGGAGGTCATGTATCTGGCCTTATCGGCCTACGGCCACTGGGGCAACCTCGAGGGCTTCTACGAGCTGTTCGTCATGCGCTCCAGGTTCAGGAACCTCAAGGCGGTTCTGAGGGAAGCAGGGCTTATGGAGGGCCTCAGATACCTCGCATTTTCAGAGCGCTGAACTTTTAAGTTCTCCCTCCAATCCCCTTCGGTGATAAAGGTGAAGCTCGTCTCATTCGACGTCTGGAACACCCTCCTCGATATAGAGGTCATGCTCGATGCCCTCACGGTGGAACTGACGAAGCTCATGGGAGCGTGCATACTCGACGTGGCCGAGGGAATAATGCTGACGCGCGAGAGGATAAAGGCAATGCGCGCCAGAGGTGAAGGCGACCCGAGGCGGGCCTTAGAGGAAAGTCAGGAGATGTTGGCAGATTTACTCGGAATAGACGTCGAGCTGGTGAAGCGGGCCGCGGCAAGGGCGGTCCTCAAGGTCGATGAGGAGATAGTGCTCCCCGGAGCCAGAGAGGCCCTCGAAGGCGTCAAGCGGAAGGACCTGAAGGTTACCGTCACGGGCAACGTGATGTTCTGGCCGGGTTCATACACGAGGCTTCTGCTCGAGCGTTTCGGGCTCATGAACTACATCGACAAAACCTTCTTCGCCGACGAGGTTCTCGCTTACAAACCCCTGCCAGAGATGTTTAGGAAACCTTTGGAGACCTTCAACGTAAAACCTGAGGAGGCCATACACATCGGCGACACGAAGGCGGAGGACTTTGAAGGTGCATTAAGGGCCGGCCTCTGGGCGGTCTGGATTAACCCCGAGGCCGAGGGCGTGAGGAGAATCCACGAGAGGGGCTTCGAGGTGCCGAGCGTCGAGGGGATTCTGGAGGTTTTGGAGAGAATGGAAAACGGGGAATAACCCGCCTACTTACTTCTTCACCTTCAGCCACGCGCCCAAGCCGACCTGCTTCGTCTTCTGGTAGCGCAAATCCTCCTTCCGATAGCCGAAGGCTTTTAGAATCCTCTCCACCGCTGGCAGAACCTGGTTCTCGATGTAGTACTCCGCATCGTAGCGGTGCTTCGTCGGGTCGAACTCGTCGGCGGGAATCGCTCTGTCGCCTATCCTTCCAGAGCCCTTTAGGACGATGTAGCTTATCACCGTGCCCGGCCGGATTTTCACTCCACGCGCCGCGAGCCTCTTCGCAACGGCAACGTGTGGACCTGTGGCTTTGTAATCCCTCAAATCGCGCGTTATCTGCTCGTGGATTACCAGCTTCTCGGGCGGGACTTCATACTTGCTCAGCTTTTCCGTCACTTCCTTGACTATCCTGACGGCCTCCTCGACGTCACCGTGCTTGAGTATCGCCTCGAGAACCCTGGCCTGCGTCTCCTTCGCTATCTCGCTCCAGTCGCGCCTCACAATCTCAAGGCCCCTCGTGATTATCTTGCCCTCCTCGTCTATCACCGCGTACTTCTTCTTGGTCACGAAGAACCCCCTCACGTAGAAGCCCTCGTACTCGAGTTCGAGCAGGCCGGGCAGTTTCGCGTTGATATATTTGAGGAACTCCTTGGCCTTCTTCTTCACGGTCTCGGCGTCGGCTCCGGGGATTGTTGCAAAGAAACCGTCCGTATTGTGGACCAGGATTCCGTTTGCGAAGAACCGGTGCGTCCCATCTACCTCGATGTCGTAAACGTAGCCTTCGTAGGGGATTTCTTCTATCTTTGCGGGCTGAACGTGTTTGACCCCGGAGAGCCCTTTCTCGACTGCTATTAGAGTTTTTCCCTTAATTTCGGTTGGTTTGGCCTCTTTCAAACCATTTTCGGCAACAATCAGAGAATGGTCCTCTGTAACGTCGAGATACCACGAGTTCGTGAACCAGACGCGGTAGATTCTCTTGTTTGTCCTGTGCCTCATTACATATGGAACTTTTCTCCAAACGAGCCGGCCTCTGTTATCCAGTGTCAGAGCCTCAACGCCTTCAAGAACGCAGTATTCTTTCTCCCCAATCCGATAATCAACACGCTGGAAGAGCTCTTCAATCGGCACGAATTTAACCTTTCCGTTCCTCCTGATTATGATTTCGGTTTCGCCAGTAACGCTGTCCGCGTAGAGCACTTTAAAGCCAAACTTTTCCTCTATTTCGCGAATGGTGGTTTCTATGTACTCCCTTCCCCATGCCGTAACGCTCTCGGCGCACTCCCTGCAGTACCACCGGGCCTTGGCGTAGCCGTAGTAGCCGTAGTAACTGTTGTGCGCGTAGAGGAGTCCAAAGCCAGCCAAAAAGTTCTCGTCCTCCTCGACGCTCAGGTCGTAGACGTGGCCTTCATAGTGTCTCTTCTTGACTTCCACGACCCTGTCGAGGACGATGTCCCCACTGATTAGCCATTTTATTCTCTTGGCCTTCTCCCCGTCGAGTCTTCCGTTATCAACGAGCTCCCGGAACTTTTCGTAGCTCATGTTCTTCTGGAAGACCTTACCGAACGTTTCCCCAAGCACTTCCTTAGGTATGACGTGGGAATAATAGGCGTTCTTTTTCTTTTTGTAGTCCGTGAACGGAAGCTCCTCGTTAACGTAGACCCTGTAAACTCCGCTGTCGTATCTAAGCCTGATGGCAGAGACGCCGAGGGAGTTGAGGAGAAGGACCAGGCCGTTCACCAAAATCTCGCTCTTTGTCGAAAGGCGAACCCCCTTGTTCGGGTGAACGTCGCCATCGCCGATGAAGTATCCCTCAAGGAATGCCCAGCGCACGCTCTCAGGAGATGTGAAGATTACCTCTGGAACCCGCTTGTTCTCCGCTAAAGTCCCGCAGAGAGCCTCAAAGATAATGCACGCCATTTTCTTTGGAATCTCGACGTAGTTCTTCCCACGCCTCACCTTTCCAAAGAACCTTTCTGAGAGACGCTCCATGTCGTCGAGAACGCTCTCATCGTTGTTGTAAAGCTTAACGGAATAACTCCAGCCGTTCTTTGGGTTCCTCTGCTTGCCCGCGTAGCCCTCGCTCACGTAGTAGCCAAGGAGCTTTGCGAAGTTCTCATCGACCTCTATAAACGGGCTCATTTTAAAGCCGTTTCTGGTTCCAATTTTCCACTCCTTCAGCTCCTCCTCAGGCATGAGCGCTATAACGTCTCTAACGGCGTTGAATTCGATGAGATACTCCCTTCTATTGCGGTTGTATCTGACGGCTTCCACCAAGCCCTCGTAGAGGGTCCTGTACTTTTTGAGCCCTTCCCCGTCGATGATTTCGTAGCCGATTTTCCTGAGTTTTACGTATCCGAGCTCCTCCAGGTGCTTCAAGTAGCGCCTCGCAGTTCTCGGCCTCTTTTCCTCACCGAAAATCCACCGGAGGGTTCTGAGCATTCCCTTGAAGAAGTTCTTTCTGCCTCTCGTCGGAATCGTCAGTACTATGTCCTCCGTTTCTTCCTCCGGCAGTTCGAGAAGTAGTTGGACAATGTTCAACGTTTCCTTTCTTTCGGGCAGGTGCACGCGCTTTGGAACCGCGAGGAGGTCTCCGGCTCTGATTTCCCCGCCAGTTACCTCCGCGAGCTCCCCATTCCTGTAAGCGAAAAGGCTGTGGCCCTCTGTTACGGTTATTCTCCTGCCTGAGCTCAGGGTTATCTCGTAGACGTTTCCAGAATAGCGATGCCTTATCAGGGCTTTCACTGGCATTAGGCGGGCTTTCTTGGATTTCCTGTCAAACGAAAAGGCGTGAATTCCACTGACCTCCAGAACCTCAGTGTTTCCGTCCCTTTTGACCCGCTCCTTTTCGTCCTTCATGAGTCCATCAACGAACTCGCCAATCCTGACGAGCTTGATGTCTCCGTTCTTAACTACCGGAATCCATTCCTCTGGCAGGAGACTGTTGGCTAAGATTTTGATAGCCCTCTGCCTGTAATCGAGGAGCTTCTTCTCCAGCGGGTCAACCGTTGCCTTCATCTTCCGCTTTATCTTCTGCCTCTCCTCGAGCAAGTCTCCCAGGAGGCTCGGTATGAAGCCGGGGAAGTCCTTGCAGAACTTGTGTCCAACCTCCGGGGCGACGTCGTACTCTTTACAGCCCTCGCGGTTGAGCGTGTCCGGCGAGACGTTGTGGGTTATGATGATTGAGGGGTACAGAGAGTTGTGTGTCAGTATGCCGTTGGCGAAGTAGTAGGGCGTTCCCTCCAGAGTTAAATCGTAGACCTTACCCTTGTAGTACTCTTTAGTTGCTTTGAACTCAGAGAGGCTGTAAAAGGCGTTGTCTTCGAGGCGGTTCATCTCTCTGCCCATGATTGCCTCGCTAAGAGCCTGGTTCTTTTCCGTGCTTATGAACCCCACCAGCGTTTGGAAGAGTATAAGGCCGTCCCTGCCCGTAATTTCAATGATGTACCTCGTCAGGTTCTTCCCCCTTTCGGTGTACTCGTAAGTGTACTTGCTGTGGGGGATTTCGAGTTTTTCTAAGAGCTTTGATACGATTTCGATTTTCCACTTGTTGTTGGTGCCTTGGTTTGCGACTATCGTCCTGCGAACCCTGTTGACCGTTCCGTCGCCTTCAAAGAAGCCTCTCAGAACGGAAGGAGCGTGAAGGTTCTCAACGTTGTCCATGAGTTCCTTGACCTTGAGGTAGACCTCTTTCTTGGCGACTTTGAGAGTTACAGCCTTGGTGCATTCTTTCCTGGTGATTCTGGGGGTTACACCAAAGAGTTTTTCGAAAATGTAGACTATTCTCCCTATGAACTCTTCCTCATGTTCTCCAACGGTTATCTCGACCCTGTACTGATGCGATATCCTCTTCTTGCCCCGTGATGAATCAAAATACTCCACGTCTTTCCTTATGAGAGTGCCTTCTGCGAGGATTATCCCCGCAAGTTCTCCCTTAAGCACTTCCTCCTCGGACACGTTCTGCCCCGCAATCCTTCCAATTTTTTCAAAGAGCTGTGTGGTTATTAACCTGCCCTTAACTTTCTTTGTAAGGAACGACTTGGCGAGGCTGTCCCTTATCCTGGTCTGTCTCTCGTTCTTTCCCACCACTGGTAGCTTGTGGTTGGGGGTACACTTTAGACCGTTTATATTGATGAGTTCTCCTTCGTAGTCATACTCCCAGACTTTTTTGACCTTCTGCCAGCCATCTATACCAAGGACGTAGTCTCCCTCCCGTACTTCGCTTATGTTGATTATGCCCTTCCCCTTGACTACAACCTTTGTGTCGGCTGGGTGGCACCTAAAGTCTAAATACACAATATTGTCCCATAATCCTCGCTCTGGTTCCTTAACGTACCCACCTGCGTAGCCCCCGCGCCGTCTCGCAAGTTCTTTCTCGTCGGGCTTGTTTGGGGCCAGTTCGTTTCTCTCGTAGGCCTTCCGCAGGAGGAACCACTCCACCAAATTTCCGGTGCTCGAGCGCGAGACGTCCCAGAGGCTCTGGCCGATTAAACGGGAGAGCTGGGCCTCCATCGGGAAGAACTCCCTCCCCAGCTCGTAGGTCACCTTCGCGTCCTCCATCGAGTAGCGGGCGACCCTTTCAAGGCCCTCCCCGCTCTCCCATGCCTGCGCTATCTCCTCGGCGTAAACCTTCTCCTTGGGCTTTCCAAAGACCGCCTCGTAAACGGCCTCAAGGGTGTAGGTTGGGAGGTTTATCGTGCGCCGGATTACGGGATAGAGGTCAAAGTGAATCCTGCCCTTCACCTCGACGGCAAACCTGTCCCCCATGCGCTGGATTTTCGGCTCGCTCCCGTCCCTGCCGAGGGTGAACTTTATTCCGAGTTCCTCACAGCGCTTCTTCAGGTAGGCGAAGTCGAAGTTGTCGCCGTTGTAGGTGATGAGCACGTCGGGGTCCTTCTCCCTGACGACGCGGAGGAAGCGCTTAATCATCTCCTTCTCGGTCGAGACGACGTCAACGTACGGAAGGTCAATCTTCTTCCAGGTTATCACCCTCGCCTCGCTCCCGTCGGCGTAGCTTATCATGAGAATCGGCCCGGTTCCGAACTCCTCGCCCTCGTGATAGAGCGTTTCGATGTCGAAGGCGAGCATCGTAAGCTCCTCGTCGCCCTCCATCGGAATCAGGCCCTTGTCGATGAGGTAGCGCTTGGCGAAGGGTATGTCGTACTCGTAGATGTCAACGACAGCGGGGTGGGCGCGTATCCTGTCTCGAATCGCCGGGACGTCCTGAGGATGGTTGAAGTAGAGCTTCCAGACCTCTATCGGCCTGCCGAGGAACTTCTTCTGCACCTTCTCGGCGCGCTTCACCTTGACAACCGTTCCGTGCCTCTTTGCCGTTACCTTCTTGACGTCCTCTATCGCAGAATCGTCCTTCAGAAGGGCGTAGAAGTAGGGCTCGAAGGTTCTGTCGTACTCGATTTTAAACTCGCCGTTCTCCTTCTTGAAGACCCTTATCACGGGCTTCCCGTTCTCGGTGATGTAGTCGGTATCGAGAATCATGAGAACTCACCACCCATAACCTCGTAAAACAACTCTGGACGAATCCTAAAACCGATACGGTTCAGTTTACTCAGAAGCTCATCGGGTTTCTCTTCAATAAGCCCACCGTCAAGTAAAATTTTCAATATGCCCAGCGTTCCAATGACACGTATTCCTTCAAGCCTTGCGGCTTTTCTGGCCTTTAAATCATCAAGAACGACGATTGAGTCAGTTTCCTTTGAGAGCGCTATTGCCTCGAGCTCTCCCCTGTGTAGGCCGGGATACACTGGAGTTGAACTGACCTCGTGGAGTTCTATGCGTTTTTCTTCAATGAGCCTAAGTACTGACGAACTGGCATCATCTTCTTTCGTCGTAATCTCCTCCAAAACTCCTCTAGGAATTATTGCTTTTTCAAAAAGACTAACCGCAACGTCTAGGTATCCCAACTTGGCTAGGGTTATTAGAGGCGAAGAGTTAAAGACGGCCCTCACGTTTCAGCTCCTCCAAAATTCTTTTTGCTTCTTCCTTTTCTAACCTCGCCTCCTCCTCATCGAGAAGGGAGTACTCAACACCTAACTTGTCGAGGAGAAACGCAAGTTCATCTAACCTCATATCGAGCAACTCTGCGGCTTTCTCAAACGTTATCTGGTGGCTTACGAGAAGTCCAACCACCTTTAGGAAGCGCTCTTTCTCACGGTAATCTTTGAACAGGGGAAAGTTGAAGACGAGCCTGTCAACCTCTTCCATGCTCCCACCGGTGGGAGATTGCATTCAATCCTAATAAACCTCACCGCCACCTTTTTAAAGCGTCCCGTAAAGCCCCGAGCATGGAGCTGTTTTACAGGGTGAGCTTTCAGGAGGTCGTTGTGGACGCTTTGAGCTTAGTTGAGGAGCGCGAGCTCTCCTCCAAGCACGCCCTTGAGCGGGTCTTCCGGAAGGTTGCCGGAAGGGACAGGGAGAAGGCTCGCGGATTGGCTCATGCCTACGTCTTTGAGATTGAGAAGTGGAGGGCCAAGATAGATTTCATCATAAACTCCGTGCTGAAGGGCTCGAAGGTTGAAGACCTCGACCCCTATCTCGCCAATCTCCTCCGCATCGGGACGTTTGAAATCCACTTCCGGAAGGTTCCTCCCGCCATAGCTACCGACTCCGTCGTGAGGGTCGTCAAGGAGCGCTTTGATTTCAGCCGGGCGAAGTTCGTCAACGCGCTGATGCACTCGATAGAGAAGTTCGACGTGGAGAGGGCTTTGAAACGGCTCAAGGAGAGGGATAGAATTGAGTGGCTTTCTGTTCGCTTCTCCCACCCGCGCTGGTACGTTGAGTACGTGATAGAGCTTCTGGGCTACGACGAAGCTGTAAGGCTTCTCCTCAGCAACAACAGGCCTCAGAGGTACTACGTTCGCGCGAACACGCTCAAGACCGACGTAGATTCTCTCCGCGATTACCTTGAGGAAAACGGCGTGAGGACTGCCCTAACGCCAGTTCCGGACGTTCTAAAGGTTCTCGACTACAAGACGCCGGTGACGAGGCTCGACTGGTATAAAGAGGGGAAGTTCGTCATTCAGGATTTAGCGAGCGCTTACGTCGCCCACGTTCTCAACCCAGAGCCGGGCGAGAGGGTTCTAGATTTGGCCGCCGCCCCCGGTTCAAAAACCTTCCACGCCGCCGCGTTAATGGAGAACAAAGGCGAGATAGTCGCGGTGGACTACTCCTACGACAGGCTGATGCGCATGAAGGAGAAGATGAAGCTCCTAGGGATTAAGAACGTCAAGCTGGTTCACGCGGACGGGCAGAGCTTTAAGGACAAGGACAGGTTCGATAAGATAATCCTCGACGCCCCGTGCTCAAGCTCCGGAACCTACAGACAGTTCCCTGAAGTGAAGTGGCGCTTCGACGAGGGGAAAATCAAGCGCATAATAAGCGTTCAGAGGAACATGCTCCGCAACGCCTACGAGAACCTCCGTGATGGAGGAGAGATGACGTATTCGACGTGCTCGATTAGGGTTGACGAAGACGAGGAGAACGTCCTCTTCGCCGTCGAGAGGGTTGGACTGGAGCTTCTTCCTTACGATTTCAGCTGGGGCGATAGGGGCTTCCTCGAAATCGGCGATAAAGTCTTCCGCGCGTGGACGCACAGGCACGACTGCAACAGCTTCTTCATAGCGAAGATGAGAAAGGGTTAAATCACCGGCTTCCTCCTCACCGGTCCCCTCGGCCACTCCTCCTCGAAGATCTCAGCGGTGAAGCGGTAGACCTTTGTATCCGGGTCGAGCCAGCAGTCGGGCGGTAGGCCGGCCTTCCAGCAGGTCTGGGCCAGGAATTCTTCCTCGTCCCAGCCCCACTCTATCGGCACCTGCGGGAGCAGTAAGCCCGAGTAGATGCCCTTCTCGATTATCAGGCCGTCCCTGCCTACCTTTATCTTCCTCGGCCTCTCCTCGGGTGGGCCCTCTACCGGTTCAGGCGGGGTCAGGACGCTGACCTCGATGGTGAGCTCGTCGAGCTCCTCTGGTCTAACGGGCGGGAAGCGCGGGTCTTCCACGGCCGCGTGGATTGCCGCCTTTATCGTCGCCTCGACCAGCGGGTAAATCGGCAGGGGAAAGCCTATGCATCCCCGGAGCGCCATCTGAGGCGGGACGTTGTAGCGGTTGAGGGTCACGAAGACACCCATTTTCTCCCAGAGCTCCGGCGGTGTGTCCTCCGGAGGTTCGATGACCCTCCCGTTCCTCACGTACTCCTCGATGGCTCTCCTTGCGAGCCTAACTAAGAACTCACCCCACTCGTCCTTAATCCTGTACATGCTCTCACCCGTTAAACTTACTTCTCGTTAGTTTATTAACCTATCGCAACCCTTAAATTACTGCCGAGAAAGATTAAAGCGGGTGTCGAAGGTGGTCATCGTCGAGTTCGTGGTCGTTCCCCTCGGGGAGAAGAGCCTGAGCAGGTACGTCGCCGAGGTGATAAAGCTTTTAGAGAGGAAGGGCGTTAAATATCAGTTGACGCCGATGGCCACCATCATCGAGACAAAGACCGTTAGAGAGGCCTTCGATATAATCGAAGAGGCCCACGAGCTGATGTTCAAGCTCGGCGCGGAGAGGGTTTCCACAACGATAAGGATTGACGACAGGCGCGACAAGGAGAGGCACATGGAGGACAAGGTCAAATCCGTCCTCGAAAAGGTTGGAGAGGTGCGGTGATGAGGGTTCTCGTTCTGGCAATTGACCGCGATGACGACTTCGGCAAGAAGGCGGGCGTTAAGGGGCCGGTCATAGGGAGAGATGCCTGTATCGATGCCGCCCTGAAGCTCAGCCTCGCCGACCCGGAGGACAGCGACGCGAACGTCGTTTACGCGGCCGTTAAGCTGAGGGACGAACTTGAGGAGAAGGGTGAATTCGACGAGGTTGAGGTTGCGATAATAACCGGCCACCCGAAAGTTGGGCTAAAGAGCGATATGGAACTCGCGAGACAGCTTGAGGAAGTTCTCAAGGTCTTTCCGGCCGATGGAGTTATCCCAGTTACCGATGGGGCCGAAGACGAGCAGATTTTTCCGATTATCACCTCAAAGGTCCCAATCATAACCTCCCACCGCGTCGTCGTCAAGCAGAGCCCGAGCATCGAGACGACCTGGTATATCATCGTCAAGTACATGAAGGAAATCCTGAGCGACCCCGAGGTCGCGCGCGTTGTCTTCGGCATTCCTGGTCTGATGGCCTTACTCTACGGAATAGCCAAGCTCGTCGGTGTGTGGTATCCCGAGAGTGAGAAGATAGTTTCAACGGTGATTTGGGGGACTGTCCTTCTCATAATCGGCGGGATATTCTTCACCAAGGGCTTCAACTTCAGCTTAGGTCACCTTTTGGCGTCCCTCAGGAAGGCAGTCGTTGAGCAGTTCGTCGTTGTCCTCTCCTTCGTTGCGGGAATACTCGTCATAGCGAGCGGTGCAATCAACGCCTACCTGAACCTTGAGAGCTATTCGCTCAAACTAATCGGCAGTTATCCGGGAACGTCGCTCCTGGCGACTCTGATTTACCTCAACGCCCTTGCGGGCTCGATTGCCCTGGGAATCGCGGTTATGATGGCCGGAAGGGTAATCCAGGCCTACCTCAAGAGGGACCACCACATCTGGTACTACGCGTCTGCCCTTCTCATGACGCCGGCCCTCTGGGTGACTATTGACCTTACCACCCGCTACGCCCTCGCGATACTGACGATTTCGGACATAGATGTCTTCCAGAAACTGCTCTTCGCGATTGCCGACGTTGCGCTCGCCGTCGTGGTTGGTGTTTACCTCCGTGGAAAAGTTAAAGGATGGATGAAGGTTGAGACTGGAGGAAGCGATACGGGAGTACGAGCTAAGGCGTGAAGAAGGCCTGAAAAAGGCCGAAAAACTCAGGAAGAAGTACAATAAGTGGCTTGGCAAGAAGAAAAAGGAACTTCTCAAGGCCGTTGGGAAGCTGGAAAAGGCCAAACCCCCAAAGAACGTGGATGAGAGGCTCCTCCAGATAGTTGAAGCCGACCGGAGGAACTACGTAAGTGCGATGAGACACGCCGTTGAGGGAATTCAGACCATCGATGACCTCGGAAAGCGTCTTCCAGACCTTGCGAAAGTCCACGTCGACTACGGGAAGCACGTTATGATTCTCTTCGAGAAAGAGGTCTACGCAGTCAATTCCCTTCTCAAAGAGCTCAGTGAAGGTTATACTGAGTTCAGAGCAGAACTTGAGGGAACTATTCCGCCCGAGATTGACGTCGTGGAGAAGCTTGAGGAGCTCAGAAAGGCTCAGCGTGAATTCCAGGCCAAGAGGGATGCGCTTTCAAGACTCGCCCACGAACTCGAAGAGGAGAGGAAAAAACTCGAGTCCCTTCTCTCATCGGAGGAGTTCACGAGAGTTGAGAAAGAGGCTCGTGAAGTTTCTTCTAAGATTCGTTCAATCGAGCTTGAACTCCGTTCGAAGGTCTCAAAGCTCCAGAAACCGCTTAAGAGGATGCGCCTCGGCGGAATAGCCGATGAGGTTGCCCGAGACAGCGGGGTTGCAATTGAGAGGCCCAAAGAGTTCCTGTCCCTCCTCGTCAACGTCTACCCGAGACTTGAGGGAAAAGCCAAAAAATCGGCGGAGTGGCTACTCGAAAACCTTGAGGGCAAGCTGTCCGAGCTGAGTGAACTTCGTAGGGAACTGAAAGGGCTTGAGGCACAGCGGGAAGAGCTCCTGAGAAGCGTTAAGCCCGTTCAGGATGAACTCCTTGCCATAGAACGGGAGCTGTCCCTGCTGGCGGACGACGTTAAGAAACTCGAGAGAAAACTTCTGAGAATCGAGGCCGAGCTCAAGGAGGAGTTGAAGAAGCTGGAGGACTACCTTGGGGAGAAGGTGGAGGTAAGTTTTTAAGTTAGGCTTCCCTAATCAAACCGGTGGGAGAGATGTTCAAAGTAGACAGGTTGCGTTTCGGAACCGCTGGGATACCGCTCTCAACGCCGAAGCGCTCAACGATAGACGGCATAATCCACGTGAGGAACCTCGGGTTAGATGCGATGGAGCTGGAGTTTGTCAGGGGCGTCAACCTCAAGCCAGAACTCGCGAAGAAAATCAAGTACGTCGCTAAAAAGCACGACGTCCTGCTCACGGCGCACGCTCCTTACTACATCAACCTCAACGCGAGCGAGAAGGCAAAGGTCGAGGCGAGCAAAAAGAGGATAATCCAGAGCGCCGAGAGGCTTTACGACGCCGGCGGCTGGAGCGTCGTCTTTCACGCCGGTTATTACCTCAAGCAGGACCCTGCGAAGGTCTACAACAGAATCAGGGACGCGCTGAAGGAGATTGAGAGGGAACTCCTGGACAGGGGCGTCAAGGTCTGGCTCAGGCCCGAGCTGACCGGAAAGCCGACCCAGTTCGGCGACCTTAAGGAGATAGTGAAGCTCAGCGAGGAGCTTGAGACGGTTCTTCCGACGATAGACTTCGCGCACGCCCACGCGAGGAACCGGGGCAAATGCAACTCCGTTGAGGAATGGCGCGAGATGCTGGCCTTTATCGAGGACAGGCTTGGCAGAGAGGCCTTAGACAACATGCACATTCACATGAGCGGTATCGAGTACACTGAGAAGGGGGAGAAGAGGCACCTCCCGCTCCAGGAGAGTGACATGAACTGGGAGGACCTGCTCAGGGTTCTAAAGGAGTTCCGCGTCAAGGGCGTCGTCATAAGCGAGAGCCCCAACATCGAGGAGGACGCGCTCCTGATGAAGAAGAAGTACGAGGAGATAAGGGTTTAGTAAGCCTCGGCGAAGCTTGGCTGGTCGTACCATCTGTGTTCATCCACATCCACGTGCAAATCGAGTGGCTCTAGGGGTTTAACTTCGTAGCCCCTCTTCTTACCCCATTTCTCTATCTGCCTGAGGACGGCTCTCACGCCAAGGCGTGCAAGGGGGTAGAAGGGAATCAGGAAGGGATTTCCGCGGAGCAACTGCGGCAGTCCCCTAACGACTTCCTTTCCGAGGTGCTTCCATGCGTAGTAGAGGTGCAGGAACTGGCCGTAGGTTATCATGTCCTCGATGCGGTAGAACTCCTGGTCCTTTAGGAGTCCCATTGGCACGAAGGCGAGGGGCGTGACGGTAAAGTGGGCCCTGTTGCCGAGTTTGGTCTCGAGCTCCCTCTCCATCGTGATTATTAGCCTGGCGGTTTCTATTTCATACTCGTCGGTGTCACCGGGCAGACCGAGTATCGTGGTGTACGCCGGGAACCAGTAGTTCTTGTTGAATACGTAAGTTCCGTTGAGCAGAACCCACGGCCACTCCTCCGGCGAGAACGGCTTCATCTTGTTGTTCATGTACTTTCCAATGAGCTCCGGCGCCGCGGTCTCGAAACCTACCTGTATTCCAATCCAGTGGTTTGGACCGGCGTCAACGATGCCCGAGATAACCTCTATCATGCCGGGTGCGGCCAGCGCCGCCGCAACGGTTCCGTGGGTGGGGTTCACGTTCCCCGTGTACTTCCTGGCGGTCTCAAAGAGCTCAACGACCGCATCGACGTTGGGGTAGAAGGTTTTCCTGTCCTCGACCCTGTAGAGGAAAATATCCTCACTGTGGAGCCATGCGTGGTCTATCCCTGCCCTGACGTTGAGCTTTATTTCCTCCTCGATTCTCTCAAGCGGCATAAAGCGGGCGACCCTTAGGTTTGGCTCGCAAAAGCGGCAGCCCCTTCCACAGCCCCGCATGACCTCAACGAGCCCCTTATAGGAGGGGGCGACTATCGTTGGAATCTGCTCAACCCTCGGCCATCCCTTAACCATCACGGTCTCGTCAGCCGTTCCAGATTCTATCTCCCGAAAGAGCTCTCCGGCGATGTGGTCAACCTCTCCGATGACAACGTGGTCTATTCCGAGCCTCTCGCGCTCTTCCCTCCTGAACTCCAGCTGCCACGCGCCCGGGCCCCCGACGACGAGCTTGAAATCGAGGCCCCTCCTTTCCCTGACCGCGTTTATCCTCTCCACGAGCTCCCTGAACTTGACGCTGGTGTAGTTCTTCCACTGTCCCCCGTTGGTGAACATCATGCTCACTGGACCGAGACCAAGGGGGTCCATCTCGTAGAGCGCCACTACGGTGGTATCCGCTCCTATGAACTTCTCGACCTTCCGCGGGTGGGCAACTACGACCTCGCTCCGCTTAAACCCGTCCCGAAGGAGCGCTGCCTCAACCTTCCTGAGGCCGTAGGGGGCCTGCGTTAGAACGCCGTCCCTGTCAGGGAGCTGGGAGTCCATCACCCTGAAGACCCATTTGGGGAGTTTGTCGTAGGGAGCACAGCCCAGAAAGTCGAGCAGTGGGACGTCGTGGTATGTGCTCGTCAGAGTCTCGTCGGCCGTTAACACTATCCGCGTCAAGTTCATCACCCCCGATTATGAAGAAAAAATTGCATATTTAAGAATTTCTATCTTCCGTTGTTTTTATAGTGCCAACTTAAAATATTCCAATAAGCAACTACTAAAAAGTGTAAGAAAAACCACAAACTCACTGGGTGCTTCTCTCGAGCCTCCCGTACCTTTCCATTATCTCGAGCAGTTTCTCGACCGGCAGAGCGTACCTCACGTGGCCGTTGCCCTCGACGGTTTTCGCTTGGAGGAGGGCGTTGATTATGGCTTCTTCCGTCGCCTCAGCCGTTGCCTTGAAGAGTCTGCTGAGGGAGTTGTCCGGCAGGAAACTTATCGGGTGTGGTTCTTTGTCGAAGGGAACGGTTTGAGCGGTCGAGAAAGCTAAGACGACGTCGCCACTGCCGTGGTAGGCGTAGCCACCGGTTCTCGCGAGGCCAACAACTGCCCTCTTCGCGAGCCTCTTCAGTTGCCTCGCCGTTAGCGGAGCGTCCGTTGCAACGACCATCGAGATGCTACCCTTACCAGAGGTTCCCCTTCCAGGGTAGTCCTTCAGCTCGAGGCCAACCGGAACTCCAGCTATGGTCAGGTCCTCCCGTTTTCCGAAGTTCGCAAGGACGAGCGAGGCAACGGTGTACTCTTCACCACCTATCTCGACGACCCGTGAAGACGAGCCTATTCCTCCTTTGAACTCGAAGGCGCTCATTCCGGTTCCCGCTCCAACGGCACCTTCCTCGAAGTCCAGCGAGGCGTTTTTGAGGGCCTCGAAGTAGTGCTCCTCCTTAACTGCCATTTTCCTGACGTTGTTGAGGTAAGCGTCATTGCACTCCATGACGACCGGGGAAACGCTCTTTAAATCGGGGTTCAGCTCAATCATATGCTTCACCATCGCGCTCGCAACCGTGTAGACGCTCAGCGTGTTCGTCAGAGCTACCGGAGTCTCGATGTAGCCGAGCTCGTCAACCTGAACGAAGCCTATCGGCTTGGAGAAGCCGTTCATGACGAAGGTCGAGGCGAAGAGCCTCTCTTTGTAGGGGTTCTTGACCGGTGGCAGAAGAACCGTCACGCCAGTTCTCACGTCTTCTCCCTCGATGAGCGTCGCGTGGCCGACTTTAACGCCCAAATCTGCTATCGAGTTTCTCTTCCCGTGTTCGTAAACGCCGATTTTGATTCCCAGCTCGGGGGCCTTCATGGTATCACCGGTGAATAGATATCACACTGGATTTAACAAACTTGCCCAATCAACGCTTATAAAGAGGCAAAACCGAGTTTTGGCCATGAGGTTTAGGGCCGGCTACGTTGTCCTTGTCATCCCGCTGGCGTTCCTGCTGGTCTTCTTCTACCTGCCTATGGTGGATATTCTAAGGCTGGGCCTCTGGGATAACGGTCCAACGCTCAAGTTCCTCTCGGCAGTCCTCGGCAACTCCTACCACCGGTGGGTTATACGCTTTACAATCGGCCAGGCGCTCGCCTCGACCGCTCTTACGCTCCTCATTGGCCTCCCCGGGGCGTACATATTCGCCAAGTACGACTTTCCGGGCAAGAGGGTAATCCGGGCCATTCTGACGGTTCCCTTCGTAATGCCCGGAATAATGGTTGCCCTTGGCTTCATCCTGCTCTTCGGAAAGGACGGTTTCATAGCCCACCTAATCGGACGCGACCTGAGGATAATCTACACGTGGAAGGCCATACTCCTCGCCCACGCCTTTTACAACTTCCCGATAGTGGTTAGGATGGTCTCGTCGCTCTGGCAACGCGTTAATCCCCACTACGAGGAGATGGCCAGGACGCTCGGGGCGCGGGGTTTCAGGCTTTTCTGGAAGGTGACCCTGCCCCTAATTTCGCCCGCAATCTTTGCCTCCGCAATGCTCACCTTCGTCTTCTGCTTCCTGAGCTTCTCAATCCCTCTAATCCTCGGTGGCTACCGCTACGTGACCATGGAGGTGGACATCTTCTCGACCGTCATGACCCTCCTTGACTTCCGGACCGGCTCCGCTCTGGCGGTGATTCAGATAACGCTGAGCGCCCTCTTCATGTACCTCTACCTCCGTTCCCTCGATGCCTACTCGAAAAGGGAGGAGCAGAGGGTTCTTCAAAGACCTCAGAAGCTTGGTCCGAGGGATTTCCTCAGCATCAAGGGGCTGGGCGTGGTCCTGTATTCGGTTCTCGTGTTCGTATTCATCGTCGCCCCCCTGCTGGCAATAGTTTACGACTCCCTTCTCTTCAACGGTCACCTAAGCCTTGAGAACTACCGCAGGGTCTTCTCGCCGGAGTACAACCCGATGTTCGGCGTCTCGACCCTCGGTGCGATAAAGAACTCCCTCCTCTTCGGCTTCACGACCGTTGTAATCTCGATTCTCGTCGCGCTCCCGCTCGCTTATCTCCTGAACCGCTGGGACTTCCGGGGAAAGCGCGTTCTCGACGTTCTCGTCATGCTACCCCTTGCGAGTTCCCCAGTAACGGTCGCGCTCGGCTACATAATGGTCTTCCAGTCAACACCCCTCTACTACACCTTCTGGATTGTGGCTATAGCCCACTCCATCATAGCCTACCCCTTCGTCTTCCGCTCCCTATCAACAGGACTTGCCAAGATAAAGCGGAACCTGCGCGAGGCCGCCTTGACGCTTGGGGCCAACGAGTGGAAGGCCTTCCTGAGGGTGGAACTGCCACTGGCCCTTGGAAGCCTCATCGTCGGGGCAATCTTCGCCTTCGCGATGAGCATAGCCGAGCTGGGAGCGACCTACATGCTCGCCCCGCCGGAGTACACCACGATAAGCCTCGCCGTTTACAAGTTCCTTGGCGCGAGGCACTTCGGGAGCGCTTCTGCCCTCTCGGTCATCCTGATGGTTGTGTCGGCAATAGGATTCCTAATAATAGAAAAGGTCGGTGAGGAGGTATGGTGAGCGTTGAGCTCAGGAACGTAAGCAAGCGTTGGGACGGCTTTGAGCTTCGCGTTGACCTCTCTGTGAAGGACGGCGAGTTCCTGACGTTGCTTGGCCCGAGTGGCTGTGGAAAAACGACGACGCTGAGGATTATAGCGGGCCTTGAAAAGCCAGACGGGGGGAGGGTTCTCTTTGGCGGTAACGACGTTACAGACCTTGAGCCCAACGAGAGGAACATCGGCATAGTCTTTCAGGACTACGCGCTCTTTCCCCACATGACGGTCTTCAAGAACATCGCCTTCGGACTGGAGATGAGGAAGCTCCCGAGGGGAGAGATAGAAAGAAGAGTTAAGTGGGCACTCGAACTCGTTGGCCTCTCCGGCCTCGAAAACCGCTATCCCGAGCAGTTGAGTGGAGGACAGCAACAGCGCGTCGCCCTCGCGAGGGCTCTTGTTATTGAGCCGGAAGTTCTGCTCCTGGACGAGCCCCTCAGCAACCTCGACGCGAAGATAAGGGAGCGCCTCCGCTCCGAGATAAGGCGGATTCAGCGCGAGCTCGGGATAACGACGGTCTACGTCACCCACGACCAGGAGGAAGCGATGGCGGTTAGCGATAGGATAGCGGTTATGAACGTCGGAAGAATCGAACAGATTGGGGAGCCACTTGAGCTCTACTACAAACCCAGGACGGAGTTCGTGGCGCGCTTCCTCGGGACGAGCAACATCCTTGAGCTCGAAGCTGAGAACGGCGTGGCGAGGCTTGGAAACCTTGAGTTCTCGGTTGGTGTTGATGGGAAAGTTAAGGTGTTCTTCAGGCCTGAAAGTGTGTTGATAACGGAGGGTGAAGATGCCACTGTTACCGGTTACGAGCTTCTTCCGGGGAGGATGAGGCTTTATCTTGACGTTGGGGGCCATACCATCATAGCGGAGCGCCCACTGCCGGATTTGCCCTTTGAGCCAAACCGCGTTCCTCCACGAGTGGGCATATTAGTAAGGTCTTTCTCCCTCCTCAGTTTATAACAGGTTTATGTCAAAAAAAGTTTTATAAATCCGTTTTATCGCCGTTTCTATGTCAACCAATGGAGGGACGCTTATGGAGTGGTTTGAGCGGTACTTTGAGTTTGACAAGTATGGAACCAATATGAAGACCGAAGTCCTCGCTGGAATAACGACGTTCCTCACGATGGCGTACATTCTCTTTGTCAACCCGCAGATACTCAGCGCGGCGATGGGAAAGGAGGCATTTGACTCGCTCGTTGCCGTTACTGCCCTTTCAGCGGGTTTCACAACGATTCTCATGGGCATCTACGCCAAGAAGCCATTCGCCCTCGCGCCGGGAATGGGTCTTAACGCCTACTTTGCCTACACGGTAGCCCCCAAATACGGCTGGAAGGTCGCCCTCGCAGCGGTCTTCGTTGAGGGTCTAATCTTCATCGCGCTCACCCTTACCAAGGTCAGGAGTGCGGTAATCCACGCCATCCCAAGGAGCCAGAAGTACGCCATCGGTGCTGGAATTGGTCTGTTCCTGACGCTCATTGGCCTGAACGACGTTGGCCTGCTCTCCGCACAGGTTGAGGGTGCCAAGGACGCCGTTATTCCCCTCGGAAAGACCGTTCTCCTGAGCGGAACCCTCAAATTCACAGGGTTGAATACGGATGTTCTGTTATCAAAACAGATACTGCTCTTCGTTTTTGGAGTCCTCCTCACTGGAATCCTCATCGCGAGGCGCGTGAAGGGGGCCCTTCTCATATCGATACTCACCACAAGTGTCCTCGGTTGGATTACCGGCGCCGCTCCCTGGCCTGAGAAGCTGTTCTCTACACCAACGATAAGCTACACCTTTATGCAGATGGACCTTCACGGCCTCCTCAGCGCTGGTGCCCTTGGGGTTGTCTTCGCTTTCTTCATGGTTGACTTCTTCGACACCCTTGGAACCGTCACCGGTTTGAGCGCCAAGGCCGGCTTCCTGACTAGGGATGGAAGGGTTCCCGATGCCGAGAAGGTTCTCCTCACGGACGCGATAGGAACGACCTTCGGTGCCGTCCTCGGAACGTCAACGGTCACCACTTACATTGAGAGTGCCGCGGGAATCGAGGAGGGCGGAAGGACGGGAATGACTGCCCTCGTTACTGGATTCCTCTTCCTCGCAATCGGTCTCTTCATCGCTCCCCTCGCCGGTGCGATACCGGCCTTTGCAACCGCCCCAGCGCTCGTCATAGTCGGCTACTACATGCTCAGCGCCCTCAAGGAGGTTGACTTCAGCGACCACACTGAGGCCCTTCCGGCTTTCCTAGTGCTCATCACGATACCCTACACCTACTCCATAGCCGACGGAATCGGTGCTGGCTTCATAAGCTACACCGTCCTCAAGGTCTTCAGCGGCCGCTGGAAGGAAGTCCACCCGCTCATGTACGCCCTTGCGGCCGTCTTCGCGGTTTACTTCGCCTACCTTGGCGGTCTCTTCTGACTTCTTTCCTTTATCCTGCAGAACGAAACGAGGAACAGGAAGACGGAATCAGAAAGAACCTTATTCACTCCTCCAGTTTCTCCTTCAAGAACTGCTTGAGAACGTAGGGGCACTGCTCCTGGATGAACTTAGCAAACTCCTTCATCCTCTTGACGGTTACCTCGCTGACGTAGTGCTCGAACTGGCAGGCGTCGTGCTCCGCTATCTCCGGTGGGATGCCGAGTATGTCAACGAAGAACTTTGTCAGGAAGACATGCTTCGAGTAAGTCTCTTCGGCTATCTTCCTTCCCGCGTCGGTTAGGAGAATCCTGTCGTACTTCTCGTACTCGACGAGACCCTTCTCGGCGAGCTTTTTGAGGGCATCAACGACGCTCGGGGGCTTGACGTTCATTATCTTGGCTATGTCCTTAACCCTGATTACACCCTTGTTCTTGTGAAGGATGTACATAGCCTCCAGGTACTCCTCCTCCCTCTTGCTGACCTGCACGGCCCTCACCGGGTTAGGTTCGCCAAAAACCTTTAAGTAGTTTTCCCAAAACTTAAAAGTTTTAGGGAAATCCGGTATCGGTGGTGAGAATGGCGCTCTACTTCATAGGCCTCGGACTCTACGATGAGAAGGACATAACGCTCAAGGGTCTCGAAACGGCCAGGAAGTGCGAGAAGGTCTTCGCGGAGTTCTACACATCGCTCCTCGCGGGAACGACGATAGACAAAGTGGAAGAGCTCATAGGTAAGCCAATAGTCAGGCTGAGCAGGGAGGACGTTGAGCTCAACTTCGAGAAAATCGTCCTCCCGGAGGCAAAGGAGAAGGACGTCGCGTTTCTTACCGCTGGAGACCCGATGGTGGCGACGACGCACTCCGACCTGAGAATCCGGGCGAAGAAGGCCGGCGTTGAGAGCTACGTGATTCACGCCCCGAGCATCTACTCCGCGGTGGCCGTAACCGGACTCCAGATTTACAAGTTCGGGAAGAGCACCACCGTTGCCTATCCTGAGAAGAACTGGTTCCCGACGAGCCACTACGACGTAATCAGGGAAAACCGGGAGCGCGGTCTTCACACGCTCCTCTTCCTCGACATAAAGGCCGAGCAGAACCGCTACATGACGGCGAACGAGGCGATGGAGATACTCTTACAGGTAGAGGAGATGAAGAAAGAAGGAGTCTTCACGCCCGAAACCCTTGTCGTGGTTCTGGCAAGGGCCGGCTCGCTGAACCCGACGATAAAGGCCGGCTACGTTAAGGACATGATTAACGAAGACTTTGGAAGGCAACCCCACGTTCTTATAGTTCCAGGAAGGCTCCACATTGTCGAGGCGGAGTACTTGGTCGAGTTCGCGGGTGCACCTGAGGAGATTTTGAAGGAGGTTTAGCGAAAGCTTTATATTTTTGCCCGCTCTCCATACTCCGGGCGGGCCCGTGGTCTAGTCTGGTTATGACGCCGCCCTCACGAGGCGGAGGTCCGGGGTTCGAAGCCCCGCGGGCCCACCAGTTACAAACTTCGCCTGCGCGAAGTTTGACCAAGGTTCGTGATTCCACTAAGGGGCAATTCTAAGGAGTTTGCACTCTCAAATGGCAGTATTCTCAGAGAATTCTCTTTAAGAGAGTCCTTTGGGAGGGGTTTCTCTAAGAGGCGCTCCTTCGGAGCGCAAGAAAAAAAGCAAACCCGCGTGAGAAAGCTTCACAAAAGATAGGAATTCGCATTTTACACGAGTCTACTAAAAGTGCAAACATCCAAAAAGAAGCCCCTGATGAAGGAATCACAAACTTTGATGAAACTTTGCCCAGCAAAGTTTCTTTGGTGAAGCTTTTTCCAAAAGCTTCAGCGCTGGCGGAAGGTTAAGTGCATTTCTGAAAGTGCAGGTTTCCGAAGGGGTTTCTGTCAAATTTGCTTCATTTCCAAGAGTTTCACTCTGAGAAGGCGCCCTTCGGGCGCCGATGGTAAGTTGAAACTATCTCTAAGGAGTTTTGTTGTAGTGTTAAACCCTTTATGGACTTGCTCTTTGTTAGTGCACGACTGTTTTTTGCCCTTTGGTGAGAAGGGCACTCTTTTCGCCAGCCTTTGTTAAAGGCTGTTGTAAAGCTTGTTCGCCTGCGCGACGTCGAGCTCTGCTCGACGCGAGGGACGATAGTCCCGCAGAGTTTGACCAAGGTTCGTAGCTCCTTCTAAGAGTTGAGTTTTGAGTGATTTTTCTTTCTAACTGGCCGTTTTGAGTATGGGAACTCTCCCAACTTGCTCTTCGATTGGAGGTTTACCTTTAAATCGACGCCCGAAGGGCGTCAGAGAAGAGCGAACCCCTTTGTGAAGGCTGTTTCAGAGGGTTCTCCTTTGAGAGTACGTGATTTTGTGAGCAAAATCTTTGTCAGCTGAGTCCTTAGGTGAGAGCTACAAACTTTGATGAAACTTTGCAAAGCAAAGTTTGGGGGTGTGGGGGCGTTAGCCCCCCGGAGGTTTGGAAGAAAACGGGGTTGTGGGGCGAAGCCCCACTCCGGGGGTTTGAGAGTACAGAGAGATAAGGGGGCGGAGCCCCCTTGTCTTTCGTTTGCAAAAAAATTACACACATCCAACCCCGAAAAAGGGTTGCAGGGTTCGAAAGTCTTTTAAATAGTCTCCATAAGCTCCCTTCAGCGCGTTGGGGTTAGGGAGGACAGTGGGGGCGAAATATGGCCTGGCACGTCTTCATTCCCGATTCCCTCCTTGAGGAAACCGACGACCCAAAAATCCGGACGTACAAGGTTGGGCAGGTTGCGAGGGCCTGCGCAATCTTCGGCGTCGAGCACATCTGGATTTACAGGGCAGGCGGAAGGGACGGGAAGTTCATAAAAACGGTCCTTGAGTACATGGAAACACCGCAGTACCTCAGAAAGAGGCTGTTTCCCCTGATGCCCGAGCTCCGATATGTGGGCGTCGTCCCCCCGCTCAGGACGCCACATCACAAGCTCAAGGGAAAACCAAAGGTCGGAGAAATCCGCGAGGGCTACGCCTTCCGGAAGGGGAGGAAAATCTACGCGGACATAGGGCTCGACGAGCTGGCGCTCGTTGAGGGGAACGTCGAAGGCAGGGCAACGTTCAGAATCGTGTCAACGAGGCCCCTCAAGGTCGTCCCGGCGAAGCCAACTGAATACTGGGGGTACAAAGTCCACCTGAGCGGGAAGCCCCTGGCGAAAACACTTAAAAAGGCTCACCTGGATTTGGCAATCGCGACCTCAAGGAAGGGTCGCGACGTGAGAAAGGTCAACCTTCCCCCGCTCGAAGGGGAGGTTGGTATCGCCTTTGGCTCGCCGAGGAAGGGCGTCATGGAGCTCCTCGGCGGCGAGTACGAGTTCGACTTCGTGCTCAACACGATTCCAAATCAGAAAACTAAAACCGTCCGCACCGAGGAGGCGCTCCTCGCCACGCTGGCGATATTCAATCTCATGAGGAGGGATTGAGATGGGAAAGGTTCACAGACCAAGGAGAGGTTCACTCGCCTTCAGCCCAAGGAAAAGGGCTAGGAGTGTAGTCCCGAGAATCAAGAAGTGGCCAAAGGACAGTGAGGTCAGGATGCTGGGCTTTGCTGGCTACAAGGCCGGAATGACCCACATCCTCATGATAGACGACAGCCCCGGGCTCACCAAGGGCAAGGAGATATTCGTGCCCGTGACCATAGTTGAGGTTCCGCCTCTCTTCGTCTACGGAATCAGGGCCTACAAGCAGGGCTACCTTGGCCTTGAGACCGCCACCGAAGTTTGGTTCCACGAGCTCAACGACAACGTCAAGAGGCGCATAAAGACCCTGCCGAAGAACTACGACGAGGAGGCCTTCAAGGCCAAGCTCGGTCAGCTTGAGGACCTCGTCAACGACGGCGAGATTGTCGACGTCAGGCTTCTCGTCCACACCCAGCCCTGGCTCATCAAGCTCAAGAAGAAGCCGGAGGTTATGGAGTACGCCATCGGTGGCGACGACGTCAAGGCCAAGTTCGACTACGCCAAGGAGAAGATAGGCAAGGAGCTCCGCGCCAGTGAGGTTCTCCACGAGGGAGAGCTTCTCGACGTCATAGCGGTCACCAAGGGTAAGGGAACCCAGGGCCCGGTCAAGCGCTGGGGAATCAAGGTCCAGTTCCACAAGGCCCAGAGGGCTGGAAAGGGCAGGCACGTTGGAAACCTCGGTCCATGGCACCCGGCTCGCGTCATGTGGACCGTCCCGCAGGCCGGTCAGATGGGCTTCCACCACAGGACAGAGTTCAACAAGAGGCTCATCGCCATAGGCGAGAACGGAAAGCTCGTGCTCGACGGCAACGAGATTGAGATAACCCCGAAGGGTGGCTTCCCGCACTACGGAATCGTCAGGAGCGACTTCCTCATGATTGAGGGTAGCGTTCCGGGTTCGTTCAAGAGGATAATCAGGGTTAGGCCCGCTATAAGGCCGCCCAAGAAGAAGCCGCCCGTTGAGAGGCCCCAGATAACCTACGTCAGTAGGGAGTCCAAGCAGTGAGGTGAGATAAATGAAGGTTAAGGTCTTCAACCTCGAAGGCGAGCCCGTTGAGGAGATAGAGCTCCCCAAGGTGTTCAGCACTCCCTTCAGGCCCGACCTCATCAGGAGAGCTGTCATCGCTTCCTGGACCCACAGGATACAGCCCCAGGGAAGGGACCCGCTCGCTGGAAAGAGAAGGGTCACCGAGAACATCGGTAAGGGCCACGGTATGGCGAGGGTCGAGAGGATAAAGACCCCGCCGAGGTTCGCAGCTTTCGTCCCCTTCGCTCGCGGTGGAAGGAGAACCCACCCGCCGAAGGTCGAGAAGATAATCTGGGAGGACATCAACAAGAAGGAGCGCAGGCTTGCCATAATGAGCGCCATAGCCGCAACCGCCAACCCTGACCTCGTGAAGGCGAGGGGACACGTCACCGACAACGTTCCGGCCTTCCCGCTCGTCGTCGTTGACGACCTTGAGAAGGTCTTCAAGACCGCCCAGACCAGGGAGATATTCAAGAAGCTCGGCGTCTGGGACGACATTGAGAGGGCCAAGAGGAACACCAAGATAAGGGCCGGTAAGGGTAAGATGCGCGGAAGGCGCTACAAGAAGGCCAAGGGCCCGCTCATCGTCGTGGCTAAGAACGAGGGAATCGTCCAGGGAGCGAGGAACCACCCGGGCGTTGACGTCGTTACCGTTGACAACCTCGGCGTTGAGCTTCTCGCGCCCGGAACTCACCCTGGAAGGCTTACCATCTGGACTAAGGGCGCTATAGAGAGGCTTAGGAAAATCTACGGGTGATGAGAGATGGACCCCTATAAGGTTATCATAAGACCGCTCGTTACCGAAAAGGCCGTTTCGCTCATAGAGAGGGAGAACAAGCTCACCTTCATAGTGGACAGAAGAGCTACCAAGGCCGACATCAAGAGGGCCGTGGAAGAGATGTTCAACGTCAAGGTCGAGAAGGTCAACACCCTCATCACCATGAGGGGCGAGAAGAAGGCCTACGTCAAGCTCAAGCCCGAATACGACGCGAGTGAGATTGCCGCAAGGTTGGGATTGTTCTGAGGTGATGTGAGATGGGAAAGAGTCTCATACAGCAGAGGAGGGGTAAGGGAACCACAACCTTCCGCGCTCCTTCCCACAGGTACAGGGGCGCCGTTAAGTACGTTCCTCTCAACGTCGTGAAGGAGAAGACCCTCAGGGGAGTCGTTGAGGAAATCCTCCACGACCCTGGAAGGACTGCTCCCGTCGCTCGCGTTAAGTTCGAGGACGGAACCAAGAAGCTCATCCTCGCCCCCGAAGGCGTTCTCGTCGGCCAGGAGGTCTACATCGGACCCGAGGCTCCGATAGCGATAGGCAACACCCTCCCGCTCGCCAAGATACCGGAGGGAACCTACGTTTACAACATCGAGGGCGTTCCGGGCGACGGCGGAAAGTACGTCAGGGCTGGAGGAACCTACGCCCTCGTCGTCAGCAGGGAGAAGGACAAGGTCATCGTCCAGCTCCCGAGCGGTGAGCTCAAGCAGTTCAAGCCCGAGTGCAGAGCTACTATCGGTGTCGTTGCAGGCGGTGGAAGGCTTGAGAAGCCAATAGTCAAGGCCGGTAAGGCCTACTACATCGCCAAAGCTCGCAACAGGTTCTGGCCCAAGCCGAGAGGTGTCAAGATGAACGCCGTCAACCACCCGCACGGTGGTAAGGAGCACCACATCGGCAGGCCCTCGACCGTTTCGAGGCGCGCTCCGCCCGGAAGGAAGGTCGGTCACATAGCCGCGAGAAGAACCGGTAGGAGGAAGTGAAGATGGCGAGAAAGAAGGAGTTTAAGTATAGGGGTTACACGCTCGACGAACTGCTCAACATGTCCCTTGAGGAGTTCGCCAAGCTCCTCCCGGCCAGGCAGAGGAGGAGCCTCAAGAGGGGCCTCTCCCCGGAGCAGAAGAAGCTCCTCAGGAAGATTAGGCTTGCCAAGAAGGGCAAGTACAACAAGCCCATAAGGACCCACAGCAGGGACATGATAGTCCTCCCCGAGATGGTCGGCATTACGATTCACGTCTACAACGGCAAGGAGTTCGTCCCGATTGAGATAAAGGAGGAGATGATAGGCCACTACCTCGGTGAGTTCGCCCTCACGAGGAAGATAGTCCAGCACGGCTCACCGGGTGTCGGAGCCACCAGGTCCTCGATGTTCGTGGCAATCAAGTGAGGTGGTTTAGATGAGCAGGGGCAGGTTTTCCTACTCATTCCAAAATTTTGACCCTGAAAGAATGGCTCGCGCGAGCGGAAGGGACCTCAGGATTTCACCCAAGCACAGCGTCGAGCTCCTCAGGGAGATAAGGGGCATGATGCTCAACGACGCCCTCAAGTACCTCGACGACGTCATAAACCTCAGAAGGCCCGTTCCGATGAAGCGCCACAACGACAGCCAGGGCCACAAGCCTGGTAAGGGCTTTGGTCCCGGTCGCTATCCGGTCAAGGTCGCCAAGGCCGTCAAGAAGATACTCCTCAACGCCAAGAACAACGCCGAGCAGAAGGGCCTCGACGTCGACAGGCTCAAGATAATCCACGCGGCCGCTCACAGGGGGCCCGTCCTCAGGGGTTACATCCCGAGGGCCTTTGGAAGGGCCACCCCCTTCAACGAGCAGACCACGCACATAGAGATAGTCGTCGAGGAGATTAGGAGGTGAGACCTTTGGCCATCGAGAGGTACTTCATCAAGGAAGGCGTTAAGGAGATGCTCATCGACGAATACCTTGAGAAGGAGCTTCGCAGGGCGGGTTACGGTGGAATAGACATCAAGAAGACTCCCCTCGGAACCAAGGTCATAATCTTCGCTGCCAGCCCCGGTTACGTCATCGGAAGGGGTGGAAGGAGGATAAGGGAGCTCACCAGAATCCTTGAGAGGCAGTTCGGCCTCGAGAACCCGCAGATTGAGGTCGAGGAAATCAAGAACCCCTACCTCAACGCCAAGGTTCAGGCCGTTCGTCTGGCTCAGGCCCTTGAGAGGGGAATCCACTTCAGGAGGGCCGCTTACTCAGCAATCAGGGCCATCATGAGGAACGGTGCTCGTGGTGTTGAGATTAGGCTCAGCGGAAAGCTCACCGGTGAGAGGGCTAAAAGCGTCAGGTTCTACCAGGGCTACCTCGCCAAGGTCGGCAACCCGGCCGAGACCCTCGTCAGCAAGGGCTACGCTCAGGCACTCCTCAAGCTCGGTGTTATCGGCGTTAAGGTTGCCATCATGCCGCCCGACGCGAGGCTTCCGGATGAGATTGAGGTCAAAGACATAGTCGAGGAAGAGGTGAGCGGCAATGAAGCCCAGTGAGATTAGGGAGATGAGCATCGAGGAGATTGAGCAGAAGATAAGGGAGCTCAGGCTTGAGCTTGCCAAGGAGCGTGGCGTGCTCACCATGGGGGCTTCCCTCGAGAACCCCATGGTCATCCGCAACCTCAGGCGCGACATCGCGCGCCTGCTTACCATAAAGAAGGAGAAGCTTAGGGAGAAAAGGTGAGGTTAGGTGCCGAGGATTGTGAACCCTCTGGATGAGATGCTCTTTAAGGAGGTCCTGAAGGAGCAGCAGAGGATTAGGGTCTACATCGAGAGGGCCCGCTACGGAAAGCTTAAGACCATAATCGAGGGCATAGACGAGAAGGAGTTCGACCTCGAGGACATAGCAAAGAAGCTGAAGGCGAAGCTGGCATGTGGCGGAACCGTAAAGAAGGGAAGGATAGAGCTCCAGGGCGACCACAGGGACCGTATCAAGAAGTTGCTCGCAGACCTTGGATTTTCCGAGGAGCTCATAGAGGTCGAGTGACGCGGAAAAACATAGTCTGGCACGAGCTCATAGGCCTCAAAGCAAAGATTATAAGGGCATCTCATCCAGAGCTGGTCGGCATCGAGGGCTACGTCCTTGACGAGACGAGGAACACCCTCACCATAGGTGGGGAGAGGGTTTGGGTCGTTCCAAAGGACGTGGTCGAGATTGAGTTCGACCTCGGCGATGAGAAAATCCGAATCAACGGTCGTGATTTGATTGGAAGGCCCGAGATGAGACTCAAGAAGAGGTGGCGGAAATGAGAGAGATTGGATTGAGGGTTCAGCCTCCCGCTGAGGTGTGTAACGACCCCAAGTGCCCCTGGCACGGGAACCTCAAGATACACGGGAGATACGTTGAGGGTATAGTCGTCAGCGACAAGGGTAAGAAGACCGTCGTCGTCGAGAGGCAGTACTACCACTACCTCAAGAAATACGAGCGTTACGAGCTCAGGAGGAGCAAGGTTCACGCCCACAACCCCGAGTGCATCAACGCAAGGGTTGGAGACAAAGTCCTTATAGCCGAGACCAGGCCGATAAGCAAGACCAAGAGCTGGGTCGTCGTGGCCGTCCTTGAGAGGGCCGAGAGGAAGGAGGAGGTGTGAGGCAATGGCCAAGAAGGGTGCCGGTGCGACCAGGGGTATAAGCCCCGTCAGGCCAACTCGCGCTCTTCCGATTGGGGCCTACCTCAAGGTCGCCGACAACAGCGGTGCCAAGGTCATTCAGATAATCGGCGTCGTTGGCTACAAGGGAACCAGGAGGAGGCTCGCTTCAGCTGGCGTCGGCGACATGGTCGTTGCCACCGTCAAGAAGGGAAGGCCTGACATGAGGCACCAGGTCGTCAGGGCCGTCGTCGTCAGGCAGAGGAAGGAGTACAGGCGCCTTGACGGCATGCGCGTCAAGTTCGAGGACAACGCCGCTGCCATAGTCACTCCCGAAGGCGTTCCGAGGGGAACCGAAATCAGAGGTGCCATAGCCAGGGAGGCCGCCGAGAGGTGGGTCAGGCTCGGTAGCATAGCGAGCATAGTGCTGTGAGGTGAGAGTTATGAAGCTTGATATGAAGCAGCCGAGAAAGCAGAGGAAGTTCCTCTACAACGCTCCCCTTCACCTCAGGGGTAAGATAATGAGCGCGACCCTGAGCAAGGAGCTGAGGGAGAAGTACGGCATCAGGAACCTCCCGATTAGGGTTGGCGACAAGGTCAAGGTCATGCGCGGGGACTTCAAGGGCAAGGAAGGAAAGGTCGTTGAGGTCGACCTCAAGAGGTACAGGATTCACGTTGAGGGAGTCACCCAGAAGAGAACCGACGGAACCGAGGTTTACTACCCGCTCCACCCGTCGAACGTTATGATTGTCGAGCTCAACCTCGACGATGAGAGGAGAGAGAAGATAATTAAGAGGAGGGCTGAGTGATGGCGAGAAAGGGTCCGAAGAGGCACCTTAAGAGGCTTGCCGCTCCAACCGCTTGGTACATCCACAGGAAGGCCTACAAGTGGGCCGTTCGCCCGAGCCCGGGTCCGCACAGCATGAAGACTTCCATACCGCTCCTCTACATAGTCAGGGACTACCTTGGCTACGCGAGAACCGCGAGAGAGGCTAGGAAGATACTCAACGAGGGCAAGATACTCGTTGATGGTCGCGTTAGGAAGGACTACAAGTTCCCGGTTGGAATCATGGACGTCGTCTCGATTCCGGAAACCGGCGAGCACTACAGGGTCCTGCCCAACAGGATTGGCAAGCTCATCCTCCACCCGATAAGCGAGGAAGAGGCCAAGCTCAAGCCCTTCAGGATTGACAACAAGAGGATGGTCAAGGGCGCGAAGGTCCAGCTCAACCTCCACGACGGAAGCAACCACCTCGTTAGCCTTGCTGAGAAGGACGCCTACAAGACCTCTTACACCGTCATCATGAAGGTTCCGGAGAGGCAGATAGTCAAGATACTGCCCTTCGAGGTCGGTGCCTACGTCTTCGTTACCCAGGGTAAGAACGTCGCGAGGAAGGGTAAGATAGTCGAGGTCAGGCACTTCCCGATGGGCTGGCCCGACGTCGTCACCATCGAGGACGAGAACGGCGAGCTCTTCGACACCCTGAAGGAGTACGCCTTCGTCGTTGGTAAGGACAAGCCGGAGATTTCCCTTCCGTGAGGTGAGAGACGATGCAGATTAACAGGGAGGCTATCCTTGCAGACTGGGAAGCTCACCCGATGAGGAAGCCGAGGATTGCGAAGCTCACCATAAACATCGGTGTTGGCGAGAGCGGTGAGAGGCTTACCAAGGCCGAGAAGATGCTCCAGGACCTCGTCGGCCAGAAGCCGATAAGGAGGCGCGCGAAGCAGACCAACAAGGACTTCGGAATAAGGCGCGGTGAGCCGATAGCGGTTAAGGTCACTCTCCGTGGAAAGAAGGCCTACGAGATGCTTGACAGGCTCCTTGAGGCCGTTGACAGGAAGCTTAGCGTCGGCAACTTCGACGAGCACGGGAACTTCTGCTTTGGAATCCAGGAGCACATCAACATACCGGGCGTCGAGTACGACCCCGAGATAGGTATCTTCGGTATGGACGTCTGCGTCACCCTTGAGAGGCCCGGCTTTAGGGTCGCCAAGAGGAAGAGGCAGAGGAGGAAGATACCGACCAGGCACAAGCTGACGAAGGAAGAGGGTATAGTCTTCGCTATTGAGGAGTTCAAGGTCAACGTGGAGGGATTGTGAGATGGCGAAGGCTGATTACAACAAGAGGAAGCCGAGGAAGTTTGGTAAGGGAGCGAGAAGGTGCATGCGCTGCGGCCAGTACGGCCCGATAATCAGGATACACGGCCTTATGCTCTGCAGGCACTGCTTCCGCGAGGTCGCTCCAAAACTCGGCTTCAAGAAGTATGAGTGAGGTGAGAAGCGATGACTCTGCTTGACCCGCTTGCGAACGCTCTCTCCCACATGACCAACAGCGAGAGGGTTGGAAAGAAGGAGGTCTACATAAAGCCCGCCTCGAAGCTCATCGGTGAGGTTCTCAGGGTTATGCAGGAGAACGGCTACATCGGCGAGTTCGAGTTCATAGACGATGGAAGGGCAGGTATCTACCGCGTTCAGCTCATCGGCAAGATAAACAAGGCAGGAGCGATTAAGCCGAGGTTCCCGGTCAAGGCCAGGGACTACGAGTACTGGGAGAAGAGGTTCCTTCCGGCCTTCGAGTTCGGAATCCTCATAGTGTCCACCTCCCAGGGCGTTATGACCCACAAGGAGGCCCGTGAGAAGGGCATCGGCGGAAGGCTGATAGCCTACGTCTACTGAGGTGAGAGCGATGCCGATAGACGCGTGGGTAAGGGAAGAGGTTGAGATTCCAGAGGGAGTCGAGGTCACCGTCGAGAACAACGTCGTCAAGGTCAAGGGTCCCAAGGGCGAGCTCCAGAGGGAGCTCAAGTACCCGGGCGTTAAGATATTCACCGAGGACGGCAAGGTTGTCATATACAAGGAGTTCCCGAGGAAGAAGGACATCGCCATCGCGAGAACCTTCAAGGCCCACATAGCCAACATGATTAAGGGCGTCACCGAGGGCTTCACCTACAAGCTCAAGGTCGTTTACAGCCACTTCCCGGTCACCGTCAAGGTTCAGGGCGACGAGGTCGTCATCGAGAACTTCCTCGGTGAGAAGGCTCCGAGGAGGGCCAAAATCCTCCCGGGCGTTACGGTAAAGGTTCGCGGTCAGGAGATACTCGTCGAGGGCATAGACAAGGAAGCCGTTGGCCAGACCGCGGCCAACATCGAGCAGGCCACGAGGATAACGAAGTGGGACAGGCGTGTCTTCCAGGATGGTATTTACATAGTTGAGAAGGCTGGCAAGCCGATAAAGTTCTGAGGTGTGAGAAATGGACGAGAAGGCGAGACTCCTTAGGGTGAGGGCCAGGCTCAAGAGGAAGAAGCCCAAGTTCCTCCGTCAGGAGTGGTGGAGGTATCCCAAGTTCAAGAACGACCCCAAGTGGCGCAGGCCCAAGGGAATCGACAGCAAGATGAGGCTCAAGAAGAAGGGCAAGCCCCGCTCACCCAGCATAGGCTGGAGCTCACCGAAGGCCGTTCGCGGGCTTCACCCGAGCGGTTACGAGGAGGTCCTCGTTCACAACGTCAAGGAGCTCGAGGCAATAGACCCGACCAGGCAGGCGGCGAGGATAGCTGGAACCGTCGGCGCGAGGAAGAGAGAACTGATAATCGCGAGGGCCAAGGAGCTCGGAATTAAGGTCCTCAACGCGAGGTGATGCTCATGCTTAAGATGCAGAGAAGGATTGCCGCTGACATTTTGAAGTGCGGTGAGAACAGGGTTTGGATTGACCCCGAGAGGATTGACGACGTTGCCGCGGCAATAACGAGGGAGGACATAAAGAGGCTCATCCACGACGGCGTCATCAAGAAGAAGCCCATCAAGGGCCAGAGCAGGGCCAGGGCGAGGGCCTTCCACGAGGCGAGGAAGAAGGGACGCCACAGGGGCCCCGGAAGCAGGAAGGGTAAGAAGACCGCCAGGATGGGCAAGAAGGAGCGCTGGATGATGACCATAAGGGCCCTCAGGAAAGAACTCAGGAAGCTCAAGGCTGAGGGCAAGATTGACGCCCACACCTACAGGAGGCTCTACATCAGGGCCAAGGGTGGCCAGTTCAAGAACAAGAGGCAGCTCTACCTGTTCATGCAGGAGCACGGCATCTTGAAGGAGTGAGGTGAGATAAATGGCGAGAGGACCAAGGTATAGGGTTCCCTTCAGGAGGAGGAGAGAGGGTAAGACCAACTACCACAAGAGGCTCAAGCTCCTCAAGAGCAAGAAGCCGAGGCTCGTCGTGAGGAAGACCCTCAACCACCACATAGCGCAGATTATAGTCTACGACCCGAAGGGCGACAGGACTATAGTTTCCGCCCACACCAGGGAGCTCATCAGGGACTTCGGCTGGAAGGGCCACACCGGAAACACCCCGAGTGCCTACCTCCTCGGACTGCTCATCGGTTACAAGGCGAAGCAGGCCGGCGTTGAGGAGGCCATACTCGACATAGGCCTTCACCCGCCGACCAGGGGAAGCTCGGTTTTCGCCGTCCTCAAGGGAGCGGTTGACGCTGGCCTCAACGTCCCGCACAGCGAGGAGATATTCCCAGAGGACTACAGGATAAGGGGCGAGCACGTTGCAAACTACGCCAAGGCCCTCAAGGAGGAGGACGAGGCCCTTTACAGGAAGCAGTTTGGTGGCTACCTCGTCAAGGGCCTTGAGCCCGAGAAGCTCCCCGAGCACTTTGAAGAGGTTAAGGCCAAGATAATCGAGAAGTTTGAGGGGGCGAGAGAATGAGCGACCCGAGAGAGATTGCCCAGAGGGTTCTTGAGGAGTGGGAGCCGAAGACCAAGCTCGGCAGGCTCGTCAAGGAGGGTCAGATAACTGACATTCACGAGATATTCAGGAAGGGCTACCAGATAAAGGAGCCCGAGATAGTTGACGTTCTCCTTCCCGAAGTCAACCTGAGGGAGAACCAGGAAGTGCTTGACATAGCTCTCACCGTCAGAATGACCGACAGCGGTAGGAGGATTCGCTTCAGGGTTCTCGCAGCTGTTGGCAACAGGGACGGCTACGTCGGCCTTGGAATCGGTCACGGAAGAGAAGTCGGCATAGCCATCAGGAAGGCCATAAGCTACGCCAAGATGAACATCATCGAAATCAAGCGCGGTTGCGGTTCATGGGAGTGCAGGTGCAGGAGGCCTCACTCAATCCCGTTCGCCGTCGAGGGCAAAGAAGGTAGCGTCCGCGTCAAGCTCATGCCCGGACCGCGTGGTCTCGGACTCGTCATAGGTGACGTTGGCAAGAAGATACTCACCCTTGCCGGTGTCCAGGACGTCTGGTCCCAGACCCTCGGTGAGACGAGAACCACCGTCAACTTCGCCAAGGCCGTCTTCAACGCCCTCTACAACACCAACCGCGTCGCCATACAGCCCGGTATGGAGGAGAAGTACGGTATCGTCGTTGGCAGGGCGATGCCCCAGAGCTTCACCCTTGAGTGAGGTGAGAGAAGATGGCAAAGCTTGCACTCATAAGGCTTAGGAGCGGGATTAGGGCGAGGGGCGAGGTTAGAGACACCCTCGCCATGCTTCGCCTTCACAGGATTAACCACCTCGTCATAGTCGACGACACCCCGAGCTACCGCGGAATGATACAGAAGGTCAAGGACTACATCACCTGGGGCGAGATAGACAAAGAGACCCTCGTCAAGCTCCTCAGGAAGAGGGGCAGGCTCGTTGGCAACAAGCCGATTACCGATGAGTACGTTCAGGAGAAGCTCGGAATGAGCATCGAGGAGTTCGCCGAGAAGGTCATCAACGGCGAGATGAAGCTCAGGGATTTACCCAACATCAAGCCCGTCTTCAGGCTCCACCCGCCGAGGGGAGGACTGAAGGGAAGCAAGAAGCGCTCCTTCAAGGAGGGCGGTGCCCTCGGCTACAGGGGCGAGAAGATTAACGAGCTCATAGAGAGAATGCTCTGAGGTGGCGAGAGATGATTAGGAGGAGGAAGAAGGTTAGGAAGCTTCGCGGAAGTCACACTCACGGATGGGGGTGCAAGAAGAAGCACCGCGGCGGCGGAAGCAAGGGTGGCCGCGGTATGGCCGGTACCGGTAAGAGGAAGGACCAGAAGTTCACCTGGACCATCAAGTACGCCCCCGACCACCTCGGCAAGCGCGGCTTCCACAGGCCCAAGGCCGTCCAGTACATCCCCAAGGTCATCAACCTGAGCGACATCGACGAGAACTTCGAGCTCTTCAAGGACATGGGCGTCATCTACGAGGAGGAAGGAAAGCTCGTCTTCGACGCCACCCAGCTCGGCGTTGACAAGGTTCTCGGTACAGGAAAGCTCACCCGCGCCATCGTCGTCAAGGCCTACTACGTTACCCCCAAGGCCGAGGAGAAGATTAAGGCCGCTGGTGGCGAGGTCATCCTCGCCTGATTTCTTTCAACTTTTGGCGGGTGTCGGCTATGGGAAAGGTAAGGGACATTGTATACGCCATAGAGCGCTACTTCCCCGAGGTTGAGAGGCCGAAGAGGCACGTTCCCCTCAAGGAGAAGTTCATGTGGACTGGAATAGTTCTGTTGCTCTACTTCATACTCGCTGAAATCCCCCTGTATGGAATCCCACCCAAGGTTCAGGATTACTTTGCAACGCTCCGTTTCGTGCTCGCCGGTAAGAGCGGTTCGCTTTTAACGCTGGGTATCGGTCCCATCGTTACCGCGAGTATAATCATGCAGCTTCTCGTTGGTTCCGAGATAGTTAAGCTCGACCTCTCAAATCCCGAGGATAGGAGGTTCTATCAGGCCGCTCAGAAGCTGTTTTCGGTATTCATGAGCTTCTTCGAGGCGGCAATCTACGTCTTCGCCGGAGCGTTTGGTAAGGTCAGCACCGGAATAGGGGCCTTCCAGACCGTTACGAGCCCTGATGGATTCGTTTACATAGGTCTTGGCCTCGCAATCCTGATAATCCTCCAGCTTGGATTTGCGTCCACGATGCTTATACTACTCGATGAACTCGTCAGCAAGTGGGGAATAGGCAGTGGTATCAGTCTCTTCATTGCCGCTGGAGTTTCACAGACGGTCATTTACAAAGCCCTCGCCCCGATACCAAGCAAGGAGTACATTGACCCCCTGACCGGAGAGCCTGCCATAGTCGGTGCCATCCCCGCCTTCATCCAGCACCTAATTCATGGCGACATAACGGGGGCTATCTACCGTGGTGGAACCCTGCCGGATATGGTTAAACTCCTTGGAACAATAGCGGTGTTCCTAATCGTCGTATATCTCGAGAGCATGCGCGTTGAGATTCCGCTCAGCTACGGCCGCGTGACCGTTCGCGGAAGGTACCCGATAAGGTTCATGTACGTCAGCAACATTCCGATAATCCTCACCATGGCCCTCTACGCCAACATCCAGCTCTGGGCCAGGCTTCTCAACAACTACGGCATAACCTGGCTCGGAACCTTTGGGGAGAACGGCTACCCAGTGAGCGGCTTCGTCACGTACCTCTATCCCCCAAGGGACATCTTCCACGTCATTAACGACCCCGTCAGGGCGCTGGTCTACGCAATAATGACGATATTCTGGTCGCTGATATTCGGTTTCCTCTGGGTTGAGCTGACCGGACTTGACGCGAGGAGCATAGCAAGACAGCTCCAGCAGGCGGGACTCCAGATTCCAGGATTCAGGCGCGACCCGAGAATCCTTGAGAGGGTCCTCCAGCGCTACATACCCTACGTTACCTTCTGGGGCTCCTTCACGCTGGCGCTGGTGGCAGTGCTCGCGGACTTCTTCGGCGCGCTGGGTACTGGAACTGGAATACTGCTGACGGTCGGCATCCTCTACAGGTTCTACGAAGAGATTGCCAGAGAGCAGGCAACGGAGATGTTCCCGGCCCTCAGAAGATTCTTCGCCAAGTGACCCTTTCCTTTTTGCAAAACCTTTTAAGGCCGTTTTTCCTTACCCAACCAGAACCCCCTGGGTGAGAGCTATGCCGTTTGTGGTCATGATTACAGGTATTCCAGGAGTTGGCAAGAGCACTATTACGAGACTTGCCCTTAAGAGAACCCGGGCTAAGTTCAGGCTCGTCAACTTCGGTGACTTAATGTTCGAGGAAGCCGTTAAGGCGGGTCTGGTTAAACACAGGGATGAGATGAGGAAGCTCGACCCGAAGACGCAGAGGGAGCTCCAGCTTAAAGCCGCCCAGAAGATAGTCGAGATAGCCCGGGAGGAGCCGGTGTTGCTCGACACCCACGCGACCATTAGAACTCCAGTTGGCTACCTACTCGGCTTTCCCAGGGAGGTTATTGAAGTCATAAACCCCAACTTCATAGTGATAATCGAGGCGACGCCGAGCGAGATACTCGGAAGGCGCCTCCGCGACCTCAAGAGGGACAGGGACGTTGAGACCGAGGAGCAGATTGAGAGGCACCAGGACCTCAACAGGGCAGCTGCGATAAGCTACGCCATGCACTCAAACGCCCTCATAAAGATAATCGAGAACCACGAGGATAAGGGTCTCGAAGAGGCAGTTAACGAACTCGTTCAAGTGCTGGACTTGGCGGTGAGTGAGTATGATTGAGGGAATCTACCAGTTTCTTGACGATGTTTTCGGGCCGTTCATGATGAACTACCATCCCCTTTGGGTCATAACACTAATGGGCTTTATAATCGGTGGGTTCTACACGTTGCTCTATTACTTCTTCACGGACATTGAGAAGCAGAAGAAGCTCCAGAAGCTCGCCAAAGAAGTTCAGAAGGAAATGAGGGAAGCCCAGAAGAGCGGCGACGAGAAGAAGCTCAGAAAGGCTCAGCAGAAGCAGTTGGAGCTCATGAAAATGCAGAGCGAGCTCATGAAGCAGCAGATGGTTCCGATGTTCCTCACGATGCCAATATTCTGGATATTCTTCAGCTGGCTCAGAAGATGGTACACAGAGGTCGCGATAGCCAAGGCCCCGTTCAACTTCTTCCTCTTTGACTGGTTCCACAGTATGTATCACTCTGCCCTGTCCGGAAGTGAACTCGGCTACTTCGGCTGGTACATCCTTTCGAGCTACGTCATTGGTATGGTGCTCAGAAAGCTCCTTGACATGGGATAAATTTAAAAACGCTCCGCTGAAAGGGGTTGCGAGGTGAGAGTAATGAAGCCGATGTACCGCTCAAGGTCATGGAGGAGGAAGTACGTTAGGACTCCCGGAGGAAGAACCGTAATCCACTTTGAGAGGAGGAAGCCCAAGGTTGCCCACTGCGCCATGTGCGGAAGGCCCCTCAACGGCGTTCCGCGCGGAAGGCCGAGCGAGCTCAGGAAGCTCCCGAAGACCGCCAAGAGGCCCGAGAGGCCCTACCCGAACCTCTGCCCGAGCTGCATGAGGAAGGTCATGAAGGCCCAGGTCAGGGCCGCCATAGCCCTCTGAAGGTGCGCCTATGCCGAAGGGCTGCCTCGTCATAACCGTCAGCGGCCTGGCCGGTTCCGGAACCACCACCCTCTGCCGGAACCTCGCCAAGCACTACGGCTTCAAGCACATCTACGCCGGGTTGATATTCCGGCAGATGGCCAAAGAGATGGGAATGACCCTTGAGGAGTTCCAGAAGTACGCCGAACTTCATCCAGAGATAGACAGGGAAGTTGACCGGAGGCAGGTCGAGGCAGCCAAGGAGTGTAACGTCGTCATTGAGGGCCGCCTCGCTGGATGGATGGTCAAGAATGCAGACCTTAAGATATGGCTCGACGCGCCCATAATGGAGCGCGCCAAGAGGGTTGCAAGAAGGGAAGGCGTCTCCGTTGAGGAGGCCTTCGTTCAGATTGCCGAGAGGGAGAAGGGGAACAGGAAAAGGTATTTAAACCTCTACGGTATCGACATCGAGGACAAATCAATTTACGATTTAATCATAAACACTGCCAAATGGGGTCCCGATGGGGTCTTCGCGATTGTGAAGGCCGCCATCGACCACCTTTACCCCGACGGCGACGCGGGGTCGGGTTCAAGCCCGGAAAACAAAAAGAAGGAGGTGGGATGAATGCCAGCTATTGAGGTCGGAAGGATTGCCGTCGTTATTGCCGGAAGGAGGGCCGGACAGAAGGTCGTCGTTGCCGACATAATCGACAAGAACTTCGTCCTCGTCACCGGTGCTGGCCTCAACAAGGTCAAGCGCAGGAGGATGAACGTCAAGCACCTCGAGCCCCTTCCGGAGAAGGTCAACATCGAGCGCGGTGCCTCCGACGAGGAGATAAAGAAGGCCCTCGAAGAGGCCGGCATAAGCCTTGAGTGAGGGCTTTCCCTCACTCTTCTTCCAATAAGTTTCTTAACGCTTCTCGGTCCCTGATAGTTTCGCCATTCTGTGGGCAAATACCTTCCAAACTGGCCGGTTTTCACGTACCGCTTCAGGTATTAGGTGAGTTTATTAAGTCTGGCCTCAAACTCTATGGGGGGTGAGTGAGGTGCAACTCCATGCCGTCATCTGGGAGGAAGAGGGCATTTACGTCATTCGGGAGGTCTTTACAGGTGTTACGACTCAGGGGGAGACAATAGAGGAGGCAATTGAGAACCTCAAAGAGGCCGTTGAGCTGTACCTTGAGGAGTTTCCGGAGCTGAGGAATGAACTGAAGAGGGTAAAGTTCGTGGGCGATTTCTATGTCGAAGTTGCCAAGGCTCTCGGGTGAAGAAGTCGTTAAAGTGCTCACCAAAAAGTTCGGCTTCAAGGTGTCCCGCCAGAGGGGTAGCCACGTTGTCCTCGTTAAATACGTTGACGGCAGGAAAATAGGAACCGTGGTCCCGCTTCACAAAGAGTTAAAAGCTGGTACGTTGATGGGAGTCCTGAGACTTGCTCAAATAAGCAAGGAGGACTTTATCAAAGCGTTGGAAGACCCATAGGTGATGCTCATGGCGAGGGACGAAGTGAGGAGAATCCTTCCAGCGGATATAAAGCGAGAGGTCCTGATTAAGGACGAGAAGGCCGAGACGAACCCGAAGTGGGGCTTTCCGCCCGAGAAGAGGCCGATGGAGATGCACATGCAGTTCGGCATAATCAACCTCGACAAGCCGCCGGGGCCGACGAGCCACGAAGTTGTCGCGTGGATTAAGAAGCTCTTCAACCTGAGCAAGGCAGGTCACGGCGGAACCCTCGACCCCAAGGTCAGCGGTGTTTTACCGGTTGCCCTTGAGAGGGCCACGAGGGTCGTTCAGGCGCTCCTTCCTGCAGGTAAGGAGTACGTAGCTTTAATGCACCTTCACGACGACGTTCCCGAGGACAGAATCCTCGCCGTCATGAAGGAGTTCCAGGGCGAGATAATTCAGAGGCCGCCGCTGAGGAGTGCCGTAAAGAGGCGCCTGAGGACGAGGAAGGTCTACTACATCGACGTGCTTGAGATAGATGGTAGGGACGTGCTCTTCCGCGTTGGCGTCGAGGCGGGAACGTACATACGTTCGCTGATTCACCACATAGGCCTGGCTTTGGGCGTTGGAGCGCACATGGCGGAGCTGAGAAGGACGAGGAGCGGTCCCTTCAAGGAGGACGAGACGCTCGTGACGCTCCACGACTTAGTGGACTACTACCACTTCTGGAAGGAGGACGGCATTGAGGAGTACTTCAGGAAGGCGATACAGCCGATGGAAAAAGCGGTTGAACATCTGCCCAAGGTGTGGATAAGGGATTCAGCCGTCTCCGCTATAACCCACGGTGCCGATTTGGCCGTTCCGGGAATAGTCAAGCTCCACAAGGGCATAAAGAAGGGCGACCTCGTTGCGATAATGACCCTCAAGGACGAGCTGGTGGCACTCGGAAAGGCCACGATGACTAGCGGAGAGATGCTCCAGAGGAGCAAGGGCATAGCGGTTGACGTTGACAAGGTCTTCATGCCGAGGGACTGGTATCCGAAGCTGTGGTAGAAACTTCGCCTGCGCGAAGTTTCATCAAGGTTGGTAGCTCCCTTCTAAAGTTCATTTTTTAAGGATTTTCTCAATTAACATGGCTCTTTTTGGATGGGATTATATTGAATGCCTTTTAGTGTGGGTTTAAATTTAAATTGACGCCCTTCGGGCGTCGGGAAGAGAGTAAACCCTTTTTGAGAGGAACAATTTGGATTCTTCCCCTTTGAGCATTATGCAATTTTGTGAACAAAATCCCTGGAATGGGTTTTTGGTAGTGAGCTACTAACTTTTGGTGAAGCTTTTTCCAAAAGCTTCCTGTACTCTCAAACCCCCGGAGTGGGGCTTCGCCCCACAACCCCGTTTTCTTCCAAACCTCCGGGGGGCTAACGCCCCCACACCCCCAAACTTTGCTTTGCAAAGTTTCATCAAAGTTGGTAGCTCCCTTCTAACGGGCTAAGTTTCGAATTATTTTTCTCCTCAATGGGTCAATTTTGAAGGCGAGAAGATTGATTCCTTGACCGTGCTGGCCCTCCTGAACTTTTATTAAACGTTTTAGCGTATCGTAGCAAGGTGGCATGTATATGGGCTGGAAGGACCCTCGTCTTCTCCTAACCTTTCTTCTAGGGGCGGTTTTTCTGGCAGTCCTGTTTCACTACTTCCTTTCGCTTCCATGGGAAGAAAGCTTCTTGTTTGGGGTCGTCTTGGCGCTTCTCTATACTCTGGCCCATGTTCTTCGGAAGGAACCGGATAAATGGAGAAAGTCTGGGCTCTTAAAATCCAAGGGCTTAAGGTATCTCATCTTTTTCCTGGGCTCGTTTGGGTTCAGTGTGCTCTTATTCGGGCTTATGTATCTGGTCTTTGCAAAACCGGGAACTTCGTTCGTTTCCCTCGTCAAGGTGCTCGGAGCTCTCTTTGCAGTAGGCTCCTCCATGATGTTCCTAGCCTCGGTGTTTTATAGCAAGAATAAGACGCCTGAGAAAATCACTTACTCCTGGCAGAACTTTTTGAGTGAGCTTTCGGCGTCAATTCCCCTATTCATGATTTCATACTTCTCCGGTGTTAGCTTGGAAAAGAGTGTTTCAATGGCTCTTTATGTTTTTGTTGCGGCCGGCTGGTACTACTCCATGATGGCGCACAAATATGTGATATCTGACAGGGTACTCAAAATCCGGGCCGTTGTGAATTTTGTTGCCATTACTTCGGGGCTGTACCTATTTGTAATTGATAACGTAATCATCAGCGGGCTGGCGGGGATAGTTTTCGCGGTTGTCTCTGAAAAAGACTACAAGATAACACGGAAACTCATTGAGGTGGGACTGCTGGAGATAAAACACGCCGAAATTGGGGCTGGACGCTTGTTTTATGCCGTCTTTTATGGACTTGGGATGGTGGTTGCTTTGATGATAATAACGGGGAACTACAGTGCCTCGTTTATCCGGGAATCTTTGCTGACTATGTTTGGGCTCCTGTACATCTTTACAACGATGTTTTTGCCCTTCGGGACGCTAATCGGTTGGTTAAGGTTGAAAGCTCATGGTGTGGGAATCGATGAGCAATAGCGCTGGAGAAACTACCCGCCGGGGCATGAGTCCGCGTGCATCTTTATAAACCCCTCAACGAAGCACCGCACATGAGCCACTACTACTCCGAGGAGCCGAACGTTCCGCTGAGGACGAAGACGATAGAGGTCTGCCTTAGGGGCCACTGCTTCAAGTTCATCACTACGAGCGGTGTCTTCTCCTTCGGGAAGCTCGACCGGGGGACGGAGTTGCTCATAGAGAACATGGTTCTCGATAGGAACTGGCGCGTTCTTGACCTGGGCTGTGGCTACGGGGCAATCGGGATAGTTGCATCGCGCTTCGTTGACTACGTCGTCATGACCGACGTGAACAGGAGAGCGATTAGCATAGCGAGGAAAAACTTAAAAATCAACGGCGTTAGAAACGCCGAGGTCAGGTGGGGAAGCCTCTACGAGCCCGTTAAGGGCGAAAAATTCGACTCAATCATCACCAATCCCCCCGTGCACGCGGGAAAGGAAGTCCTGAGGGAAATAGTTATAAACGCTCCCCGGCATCTCAACGATGGTGGCCTCCTGCAACTGGTGATTAAGACGAAGCAGGGGGCAAAGTATATTAAGGCCCTCATGGAGGAGACCTTCACCGAAGTGAGAGAGCTCGCGAAGGGGAGCGGTTACCGCGTGTACGCCGGGATTGCCTAGCCTGGGAAGGCGCGGGCCTTGAGAGCCCGTGGGCGTTTGCCCGCCGGGGTTCAAATCCCCGTCCCGGCGCCAAAATCCCTTTGATTCCCAAGAGGGATGGGAGGTGTATTCGTAATGACCGAGAACTTCAGGCACATAGTCCGCGTTGCGGGCGTTGATTTGGATGGACACAAGCAGTTGAGATGGGCACTGACAGGGATTAAGGGAATAGGAATAAACTTCGCCACGATGGTGCTCAGGGTTGCAGGGCTCGACCCCTACATGAAGGCCGGCTACCTCACCGACGAGCAGGTCAAGCTGATAGAGAAAATCCTCGAGGACCCCGTTGCCCACGGAATCCCGGCTTGGGCCGTCAACAGGCCGAAGGACTACGAGACTGGCAAGGACATGCACCTCATTACAGCTAAGCTCGTTATGGCCTGGCGTGAGGACATCAACAGGCTCAGGAGAATACGCGCCTACCGCGGTATAAGGCACGAGCTCGGCCTGCCGCTCCGCGGTCAGAGAACCAGGTCGAACTTCAGGCACGGAACCACTGTCGGCGTTAGCAGGAGGAAGAAGTGAGGTGGTGTAAATGGGAGACCCGAAGAGGCAGAGGAAGAAGTACGAAACTCCCTCTCACCCCTGGATTAAGGAGAGACTCGACCGCGAGAGGGTTCTGAAGAGGAAGTACGCCCTCAAGAACAAGAAGGAGCTCTGGCGCCACGAGACCCAGCTCAAGGAGTTCAGGCGTAGGGCGAGGCGCCTTCTCGCCGCCCGCGGTAAGCAGGCCGAAATCGAGAGGCAGCAGCTCCTCCAGAGGCTCCACAGGCTCGGCCTTCTCCCGGCCGACGCCGTTCTTGATGACGTCCTCTCGCTCACCGTTGAGGACGTCCTTGAGAGGCGCCTCCAGACTATCGTCTACAAGAAGGGACTCGCCAGGACCATCAAGCAGGCCAGGCAGCTCATAGTCCACGGCCACATCGAGGTCAACGGCCAGATAATCCGCTCACCCGGCTACCTCGTCCTCCGCGAGGAGGAGGACACGATAACCTACGCCAAGAACTCCCCCTTCGCGAAGGAGGGTCACCCCGAGAGGATGGTTATTGAACAGGCCAAGCAGGGTGGTGAGGCATGAGCGAGGAAACCCAGCAGCAGGTTAACCTTAAGAAGAAGGAGAAGTGGGGAGTTGCCCACATCTACTCCTCCTACAACAACACCATCATCCACATCACCGACCTCACCGGGGCCGAGACCGTCTCCAGGTGGAGCGGTGGTATGGTCGTCAAGGCCGACAGGGACGAGCCCTCTCCGTATGCGGCCATGATTGCCGCCAAGAGGGCCGCCGAAGAGGCCATGGAGAAGGGCTTCGTCGGTGTTCACATCAAGGTTCGCGCTCCCGGAGGAAGCAAGAGCAAGACCCCTGGACCCGGTGCTCAGGCGGCAATCAGGGCCCTCGCGAGGGCTGGCCTCAAGATAGGGCGCGTCGAGGACGTTACCCCGATACCGCACGACGGAACCAGGCCCAAGGGCGGTAGGCGCGGTAGGCGCGTCTGACCTTTACAACTTCTTTTTTGGTGATGCAAATGGAGCCGAAGTTTGAAATTCTTGAAAAGAGGGAGGACTCGATAAAGTTCATCGTTAGCGGCATAGACGTCGCCTTTGCCAACGCCCTTAGGAGGACAATTCTCGCTGAGGTTCCTACCTTCGCCGTTGACGAGGTAGAGTTCTTCGAGAACGACTCCGCTTTATTCGACGAGATAATCGCCCACCGATTGGCCATGATTCCCCTCACGACACCCGTTGAGAGGTTCTCGCTCGACGCACTTGAACTCGACGACTACACCGTTACCCTCTCACTTGAGGCAGAGGGGCCGGGCATGGTTTACTCCGGCGACCTCAGGAGCAGTGACGAGGGAATAAAGCCTGCCAACCCGAACATTCCGATAGTCAAGCTCGCTGAGGGACAGAAGCTCACGCTCAACGCCTACGCCAAGCTCGGACGCGGAAAGGACCATGCCAAGTGGCAGCCGGGCTTCGTCTACTACAAGTACCTGACGAAAATCCACGTGAGCAAGGACGTTCCCGACTGGGAAGAGCTCAAGGAGCTCGCCGAGAGGCGTGGTTTGCCCGTTGAGGAGAAGAAGGATGAGATTGTCATAACTACCACCAAGGCCTTCTACCTGCCGAGGAAGTTCGAGGCCTACGAGGGCGAGAAGATTAGGGAAGAGGTAGTGCCTGGAACGTTCGTCTTTACAGTGGAAACAAACGGAGAGCTCCCCGTTGAGGAAATCGTGAGCATAGCGCTCAAGATACTCATGAGGAAGAGCGATAGATTTATAAACGAACTCCATAAATTAGCCGACTGACGCGGGGGTAGCCGAGCCTGGCCAAAGGCGCGGGATTCAGGGTCCCGTCCCGTAGGGGTTCCGGGGTTCAAATCCCCGCCCCCGCACCATAACGCTCACCCCGTCCACCTGTCGGTTTCCCTGCGAGAGCGTTGAGGAGGTATGTTCATGGTCAAGAGAACCGGTCCCACCGACATCAACCTGAGAAGGCTCATTCGGGCACTCAGGAAGAAGTCGAACGAAGAGGGAGTTAAGATTTGGAAGGACATCGCTTGGCGCCTTGAGAGGCCAAGGAGGCAGAGGGCTGAAGTCAACGTCAGCAAGATAAACCGCTACACCAAGGAGGGCGACACCGTCATAGTTCCGGGAAGCGTTCTCGGAGCCGGAAAGCTCGAGCACAAGGTCACCGTTGCCGCCTGGAAGTTCAGCGAGACCGCTAAGAAGAAGATTGTCGAGGCCGGTGGCGAGGCCATCACCATCGAGGAGCTTATGGAGAGAAACCCGAAGGGTAGTGGAGTAATCATAATGGAGTGATGGGCCATGAGGATTATTAACGCTGAAGGACTCATACTCGGAAGGCTCGCCTCGAAGGTTGCCAAGATGCTCCTCGAGGGCGAAGAGGTCGTTATCGTCAACGCCGAGAAGGCCATCATCACCGGAAACCGCGAGGACATCTTTGCCAAGTACAAGCAGAGGACCGAGCTTAGAACCAGGACCAACCCGAGGAGGGGTCCGTTCTACCCGAAGAGGAGCGACGAGATAGTCAGGAGAACCGTCAGGGGCATGCTCCCCTGGAAGACCGACCGCGGAAGGAAGGCCTTCAGGAGGCTCAAGGTCTACGTCGGCGTTCCCAAGGAGTTCGAGGGCAAGGAGCTTGAGACCATAAGCGAGGCCCACATGTCGAGGCTTGCCACGCCGAAGTACGTCACCGTTGGTGAAGTGGCGAAGTTCCTCGGTGGAAAGTTCTGAGGTGAGAAAGATGAGGGTCATCCAGACTGCTGGAAAGAGGAAAACCGCTATAGCGAGGGCCACCATAAGGGAAGGAAAGGGAAGGGTGAGAATCAACCACAAGCCCGTCGAGATAATCGAGCCCGAGATAGCGCGCTTCACCATCATGGAACCGCTCATCCTCGCCGGCGAGGAGATAGTCAGCAAGGTTGACATTGACGTCAAGGTCGAGGGCGGAGGCTTCATGGGCCAGGCCGAGGCCGCGCGCGTTGCCATAGCCAGGGCCCTCGTCGAGTGGACCAACGACATGAACCTCAAGGAAAAGTTTATGAAGTACGACAGGACTATGCTCGTTGGCGACAGCAGGAGGACCGAGCCCCACAAGCCCAACCGCTCGACCAAGGGTCCGAGGGCCAAGAGGCAGAAGTCCTACCGTTGATGCCTCCCCTTTAACAATTTGAGGTGTGGGAAATGATAGTCCCCGTCAGGTGCTTCACCTGCGGAAAGGTGCTGGCAGACAAGTACTACGAGTTCAAGAAGAGGGTTGAGGCCGGGGAAGACCCGGGTAAGGTCCTCGACGACCTTGGCGTCGAGAGGTACTGCTGCAGGAGAACGCTCCTCAGCCACGTGGAGCTCATCGACCAGGTAATGGTTTATAAAGTCTACTAAAAACCGCAATTCTGGGCGGGGCCGTGGGGTAGCTTGGTCTATCCTCCCGGCTTGGGGTGCCGGAGACCCGGGTTCAAATCCCGGCGGCCCCACCAACATTCCGTTCACTGAAAAAAACCTCTCTTGAAGGTGTGGAAGGAAGGGGTGGTAAGTAATGTTCAAGTACACCCGCTTTGAGAAGGCCCGTATCATCGGCGCGAGGGCTCTGCAGATAGCGATGGGCGCCCCCGTGCTGATAGACGTTCCCGAGGGAATAACTCCTCTTCAAGCTGCCTTGATGGAGTTCGAGAAGGGAATAATCCCGCTCACCGTAATAAGGCCGAGCTGATGAACGATGACGGTGATAGAGAACGTAATCGGCAGGGTTGCAGTGCTCAGGGGTGGGAAGTACTCCGTTGAGGTAGACGTCATAACCAGCTCGGGCTTTGGGCGGTTTGCCTCGCCGATAGACGAGAACCCGAGCCTCTACATAGCCGAGGCTCACAGGGCTGTGAGTGAGGTTGACGAGATAATCGGGCCCGAGCTGATAGGCTTTGACGCAACCGAGCAGGAGCTTATAGACAGCTACCTCTGGGAGATAGACGGGACTGAGAACTTCGGACACATTGGAGCTAACACCGCGCTGGCGGTTTCGATAGCCACCGCAAAGGCAGCCGCCAGCGAGAAGAACCTTCCCCTCTACAGCTACCTCGGGGGAACCTTCACCACCGAGTTGCCCGTTCCAATCCTTGAGCTCGGTCGCGGTGAGGAGTTCGACTACTACGTCATGGTTCGCGATTTGATGGAGATTACCGACGTCGTTGACGCTTTCAACAGCGTCCTTGAGAACGTTGAGGGCAACACCGTTGAGGCCTACTCAAAGGCCACTGAAAAGGCCACCGACGAGCTCGGCCTTGAGGTTGCCCTCGGACTCGTCCAGAAGAAGGGACTCGACATTGAAACCGTCCTCTCGACGGTTGAGGACAACAACGTTGCCTACATAAAGCCCATTGGCGGTGAGGAGCTCTTCCTTGAGCTCATAGCCGGAACCCACGGGGTCTTCGTTGACGGCGAGTACCTCTTCCGCGAGAAGGACATACTCGACAGGCGCTACTACAACGCGCTCTCCATAAAACCCATAAACCTGGGCACGCTCACCGACTTGTACAACCTCATAAACGACGCCAAGTCGGAGAGAATCGTTCCAATCCTCTCGGAGGCTCGCTACGAGTCCTCCGATGAGGCCCTCGCCCACCTCGCGGTGGGCTTCCGTTGCCCGGCGATGGTGCTCCACTCGAACTCCATCGCCAGGCTGAACGAGCTGATAAGAATAGCTGAGGATTTGGGTGAAAGGGGCAGGATAATAACCTTTGAAGGATGAGGAGGTGTGAAGGAAATGGAGGAGTATCTCGTTCCACTCGACCAGTATCTGGCAGCGGGTGTCCACATCGGCACCCAGCAGAAGACCCAGGACATGAAGAAGTTCATCTACCGCGTCAGGCAGGACGGCCTCTACGTCCTCGACGTTAGGAAGACCGACGAGAGGCTCAAGGTCGCTGGCAAGTTCCTGGCCAAGTTCGACCCGGAGAGCATCCTCGCTGTCAGCGTCAGGCTCTACGGCCAGAAGCCCGTCAAGAAGTTCGGCGAGGTTACCGGTGCCAGGGCCATTCCGGGCCGTTTCCTCCCGGGAACCATGACCAACCCGCAGGTCAAGAACTTCTTCGAGCCGGACGTCATCATCGTCACCGACCCGAGGGCCGACCACCAGGCCATGAAGGAGGCCGTTGAGATTGGAATACCGATAGTTGCCCTCGTTGACACTGAGAACTTCCTCAGCTACGTTGACCTCGCAATCCCGACCAACAACAAGGGTAGGAAAGCCCTCGCGCTCATCTACTGGATACTCGCAAGGGAGATACTCTACAACAGGAAGGAAATCGAGAGCAGGGAGGACTTCAAGGTTCCCGTTGAGGACTTCGAGATGAGGATTGTGAGGACCTGAGGGGAAGGTTTTTAACTTTCCCCCTGTATTTCCCCTCGCGCGGGGGTGCCCGAGCCTGGCCAAAGGGGCCGGACTTAAGATCCGGTGCCGCAGGGCTTCGCGGGTTCAAATCCCGTCCCCCGCACCAAACCTTTAAAAGTTCCCCGTTGAACGAAACCCGTCAAGGTCATTTGAGGTGGTTGAGATGGCGAGATTCCCCGAGGCTGAAGCAAGAATCTTCAGGAAGCTTATCTGCATGCGCTGTGGCGCCACCAACCCGTGGGGCGCAAAGAAGTGCAGAAAGTGTGGTTACAAGGGGCTTCGCCCCAAGGCCAGAGAACCGCGCGGTGGCGGACGCTGATTAGGTTTTCTTCAACTTTTTCAGCGTTTCTTCCAGAAACTCTATTCCCTCTTTTAGCAGTTCCTCGCCCTTCGGCGTGAGCTTGTAGTACTTTCTGGCCGGCTTTCCGGTTTCGCTCTCCTGCCACTCGGCGGTAACGTAGCCGTCCTTCTCAAGCTTGTACAGGACGACGTACGAGCTGACGGTTGCAGGCTCGAAGTCGAAGGCCTCTTTTATGCGCTCCTTGAGCTCGTAGGCGTACATCGGTCTCTCCTCGAGGAGCCTGAGTATGTAGAGCCAGAGAACCTCCTTCGTAACCTTATTCCTCAACCTCTCTATCGGCGTCGTCATGCTCCCACCTGTTTTACGTCTTGTAAATATTTTGGAAGCGTGTAATTTAAGCCTTTTGGGGAAAGGTTTTATACGTTAGCTTCCTAAGGAACCTCGGTGGTGATTATGGATTTCAACGTGAGTGGCATGTTTGGAGATATGGGCGTTGGAGCCCTCGTTGGATTCATCACCGGATACGCTCTCAAGAAACTCATGAAGCTGGCGATGGCTATAATCGGTGCCTACGTCCTGAGCCTGTTCTACCTCCAGCAGAAGGGCGTGATAACAATAAACACAGACAAGCTATTCAACCTGACAGGTAGCATCACCCAGCAGGTGGTCAGCCTCAGTCAGAAGGTCGTGGGAATCCTTCCTGGAACCAGCGCCTTCGTCGCGGGCTTCTACATTGGCTTCAAAAAAGGATGAGGAATCAGACCTTCCCGCGGTAGAGAATCTTGATTAGTTCCTCAGGAAGACCTTCCTTCTTGATTTTCTCCTCGATGAGCTTCTTTTCCTTCTCGTAGTCCACCTCGATGAACTTGGCGTGGAGCGTGTCAACGTCAACCAGCGCGAAGGTTGCCTTGTGGTTCTTGCCCGGCGGATAGCCTATGCTTCCTGGGCAGATTACCCTTCCATACCTCGTCATCGCGTTGACCGGGTACTTCGGCGACGCCACGAAGAGTATCTCGTAGTCTTTGACTGGCCTCATTATGGCCTCGTAGTAGCTGGTCGGCTGGTCCGGGAGAACCTGGCCCTCGAAGGGGTTGAGCGGGCTTCCATAGACGCCGAAGATGTCGTTCTTGCCTATCTTGTCCACGAGGTAAATCGGCAGGTCCCTGATGAACTCCCTGCCATCGTGACCAAGCTTCTCCCACGTGTGCTTCAGGGCCTTCTTGATGTAGTCTGGGTAGTCCAGCCTGTCAATGTAGTCAGGCCCCTCCGCGTGCGGGTCGCTGGCCGCTATGACCTGGTCGAACTCACCGCGGATGACCTTGACGACGTTGTTCCTGATGAGGTCGTCGAGCGTGTCAAGAACTTCCTTCGGGTACGGGAAGAGGCCGACCACGTTTCCAAGGACGTAGTACTTCTCAATCTCATAACCTTCTTCCTTGAGGGCCTCAATCTTCTCGAGGGCCTTCGCCAGAGCGGGAAGGTTTCCGTTTATGTTCGCCAGAACCGCCACGTACACCATGGTATCACCCCCATTTTTTCTTACCTGAAGAAACTAAAAGCTTCAAGGTATTTAAACGTTTCGGGGCATTTGGGTTTCACAAAAGGGTATTGGGAGGGCTCGGGGCATCAGAAGGGAAGGCATCCCTTCTTTTTCTTGACCCTCTTCTCCCTGTGCATGCTCTCAAGGTAGAGCAGGAGTGCGTCCTCTATCATCTCTATCACCTCCTTTGGTTTTGTTGGTGGGATTCTGCTTCTTCCATGCGGTCGGGAAGTTCCGCTGGTGGCCATTAGGGCATCGGTTTCCAAAGGTGCCGACAGAACTTTTTAACGGCCCTTGGAATTGAGTACGGCGTAACTCTAAGGGGCAAACAAGTCTGGAAAAGCCCAATCAAAGTTCGTGATTCTCTTAACAGGGACTTTTTGTGTGTTTGTGCTTTCAGAGAGCCTTTTGGCTTTGGAATTCTCTGGGTTGGGGCATTTTATTGTTTGGGTTTACACTTTTCCGCGCTCTGAAGGAGCGCCTTTCAGAGTAAACTTCCACTGTAAGGCCCCGGTGAAGCGAATTCCAGTGTAGATTACATTCAAGAGTGCACACTTTTGGGTTACACTTTGGAGGAGAACCACGAACTTTGATGAACTTTTGCCAAGCAAAAGTTTCTATGGCGGACCGGCGGGGCTTCGAACCCCGGACCTGCGGCTTAGGAGGCCGCCGCCCTATCCTGGCTAGGCTACCGGTCCACTGCCCGCTATTCCCTCCCGGAGAAGAGTATTTAAAGTTTACGGTTTACTTTTGGTGGTGAAGGGCATGGTTGACGAGCTGGACCTCAAGATAATCTCGCTCCTCCAGAAGAACGCCCGCCTCTCGTTTAGGGAGATAGCGAGGGAACTCGACGTTGCCGTTGGCACGGTCTACAACCGAATCAAAAAACTCGAAGAGGAGGGGGTTATCAAAGGCTACGCCCCCGTTCTCGACTACGAGAAGCTCGGCTTTGGCCTAACCGCGCTGATTGGAATCAAGGCGCAGGGAAGGAAGATAGCGGAGATAGAAAGGAAGATAGCCGAGAAAACCCGGGCGATGATGGTCTACGACATAACGGGCGAGTTTGACATCTTCGTCATAGCGAAGTTTAGGGACAGGGCGGACATGAACCGCTTCGTGAAGTGGCTTCTATCCCTGGACGGGGTTGAGAAAACGAACACGAGCGTGGCCATGCAGGTTGTGAAGGAGGAGCCAAGGTTAGCCCTTGAGGACTAACACCTCGTCGAGGAAGCGCTTTGCAAAGTCCTCGAAGCTCTCAACTGGAAGCTCAACTTCCTTTCCGTTGACTTTTCCCCTGAAAACGTAGCGTCTCGCCGTTATTTCCAGGATTTTTTTGAAGTCCGGGCTGTTCTCTACGGTTCTTTCGAGAACCTGCGTGAACTCATCGCTGTCAACCTCAACGACAACGCCCTCTATGACCACCCTCTTTCCGCAATCCTCTTCGCTACACTCAAACTTGAAGGGAACGCCGAGGGCGAACTCTATCGGCAGGCTCAGCCCCTCGGCGTTGTAGATGAACCCCTTCATGTCAATCCAACCTTATGAGGCTTTCAACCGGGAACTCGTATTCCTCCTGGAGTTTCTCAACGATGTCACCGACGCTCACAAGGAAGAACATTCCTATCGGCTTTGCTCCGGCCTGCCTCGTCATCTCGACGAGGGCCCTCTGGGTTTCTCCGCTCCTTATCACGTCGTCCACTATGAGGACGTTCTCGCCCTTCTTAAGTGCCCACTGGGGAAGGTACAGGGTCATAACGGTTCCCGAGGCACTGGGGACGTAGCTGACCTCGTAGAACTTCTCAACACCGACTTCCTTCTTCTTCTTGGCGTAGACTATGTCCGCACCAAGTTCCCTGGCTATGTGGACGCCGAGGGCAATACCGTCGGTTGCGGCAGTGAGCACTTTGTCGACGTCCTTGTCGAGGTACCTCCCGGCGACCTCTTCGGCTATGAGGCTCATCAGGGCCGTGTCGCTGAGCACCGGCATGTTGTCGAAGAAGCCCCTCTCGTCGAACTTTATCCTCTTCTTTACCTCCTCCTCGAGGTTTATGTAGGGCAGGAGGAGTTCTAGCAGTTCCCTCGTCCTCTCGGCGCTCGGCAGAACCTTCCCGCGAACGTACCTGTTCAGAACCGTTATCGGCAGTCCCGTTATCTTCGAGAGCTCCTCGTAGGTGTAGCTTTTCTTGAGGAGCCTCAAAACCCTGATGAGTCTGAGCTTCTCCTGGACGGACTTCAGCTGGCTCATTCTCTCACCTCCGCGTGCCCGTTGTTTAACAAGAAAATGTATAAATACGTTTCGGTCACCCGAGAACCTTGCGCCGGTACTCCTCTATGACGTCACCGTATTCCCTCAGGAGAAACTCCTTCGTGATGGGCTCCCCCTCGGGATGGTTGATTCCAGGGCAGAACGAGTCCTCCTTTACGTAAATCTCCATCTTCTTTCCGTGTTTGACGAAGATGAAAGGATAAAGCCTGCACGCCAGGGGCCTGTGGTTGTAAATCCTGCACCTCTTCGTTTCTGGGTCAAGGAAAACGCACGCCCCGTCGAAGGGTCTCTTCTTCAGGGCGTAGCCGAGGAACTTATCCCCACGGTAGAAGAGCTTCTCGTAGTCCACGAACTCCCAGGCGTTATAGCCCAGCTCTTCAATCTTGGCGATGTCTTCGTCCCGAAGGGGGATTTCAAGCTCCTCACAGCACTTCCCGCAGTTTTCAACGCACTTAAATTTGAAGGATGGGTCGGACTCGACCTCAAGGGTTTCGAGGTCAATAGTCGCGACCCACCGCTTCACCCCTTCACCCCCGGTAGGTGCTCGCTATCAGCGTTTCGGTCATCTCTATCTCCGGAATTTTCCTGAGAACCTCATCGTGGAACTTGTCGAGGTCCTCTATCGTGGGCACCTCAACCCTAAGTATTATGTCGTATTCCCCATAGACCCTGTAATCTTCCTTAACGCGCGGGTCCTTCTTGAGCTCCTCGTAGACCTTCTCCTCGTTTCCGGGCTTCACAACCACCAGCACGAAGGCCTCAATCATACCCCGAACCCCCCGAGGTTGAACTTCTTGGCCATCTTAGCTAATTTCCTCTTGTTCATGCTCTTGAACATCTTTTTCATTTGGTTGTACTGGTTTAAAAGCTCTCTGACTTCAGACGTGCTTGTGCCCGAACCCCTGGCAATCCTCTTTATGCGGGAGTAGTTGATTATCTCCGGGTGCTCAAGCTCTTCTTCCGTCATCGAGTCCATTATAACGCGGTACCTCTTGAGCTTCTCCTCCCCAATGCGAATTGCCTCGTCGGGGAGCGAATAGCCAAGGCCGGGAATCATCTGGAGTATCTGCTTGAGCGGGCCCATCTTCTGCATCGCCTCTAGCTGGGCGTACATGTCCTTGAGGTTGAACTTGCCCTTGAGAAACTTCTCAACGTCTTCCTCCCTGAATTCCTGCTGCTTCTGGAGCTCTTCAATCTTCTCAAGGAGTCCCTGGATGTCTCCAAGGCCGAGAAGCCTTGAAACGAAGCGCTTGGGGTCAAAGGGCTCCAAATCGTCTATCCTCTCGCCGACACCGATGAACTTAATCGGCGCCCCCGTTGCGGCAACGGCGGAAAGCGCTCCACCGCCCTTGGCCGAACCGTCGAGCTTCGTGACGATTATCGAGCCTATTGGAGTGGCTTCTTTGAAGGCCAGCGCCTGGTTGTAGGCCTGCTGGCCGATGGTTCCGTCTATGACGAGTATGACCTCGTGGGGCTTTATGGCCTCGCTTATCTGCTTCATCTCCTCGATGAGGCCCTTCTCCTCCTTGTGTCTTCCGGCGGAGTCCACGATTATGACGTCGACTCCTTTCTCGCGGAAGTGCTCAACTCCTTCCCTCGCGAGCTTGACAGCATCCTTCTCGTTGGGGTCGCCGAAGACCTCTATCCCGTAGGGGTCGAGGAGCTGTCTGAGCTGGTGATAGGCTCCGGGACGCCAGGTATCGGAACAGACGACGCCAACTTTATAGCCCCTCTTCTGAAGGTGCCTCGCCAGCTTTGCCACGCTCGTCGTCTTTCCAGAACCCTGAATACCAACGGTGAGCAAAACGGTCGGCTTCTCCTTTATCTCAAGGGGCTTCGCCTCGGTTCCGAGGAACTTCGTGAGCTCTTCGTAGACTATCTTGATTATGTGCTCCTTCCTGCTGACGCCCGCCGGCGGTTCCTCCTCGAGGGCCCTCTTCTGTATTGTTTTCGTGAGCTGAAGAACGAGCTTGACGTTGACGTCCGCCTGCAGGAGTGCCCTCTGGATGTCCCTAACTACCTCCTTTATCGTCGCCTCGTCAACGGTTCCGGAGCGCGCGAGCTTCCTGAGGGCGTTGTTAAGGGCCTTCCCAAGTTTTTCTAACGCCATCTCACCACCGTTACTATGAGGGCTGGGGAGTTTATAAACGGTTGGGTGGGAGAACCCTGTATAAATGCACGCATTTTTCAAAAACAGCGATGATATGTCTCTTTTCTTTGAACAAAAGTGTTCATTGGAGCTCAAAATCCGTCCTGAGGCATTTTTTGAGCGAGTGTAGAGCTGAAAGTGTCATTCTTGCCAGAAACGGCGCTGAAAACCTTTTTAAACTAAAAAAGACGTATAATAAACTGGAGAGAAAGAAAAGGGGGTGAGAGAGATGATGTGGCCAATGGCTATGTACGAGTACATGCTCATGCGTGAGAGGGAGAAGAAGAGAAGGAAGCCCATACCCGAGGAGCTCGAGTACGTTGAGATGCTCCAGTGAAGTATTTAAACGGTCCTTTCTATTTCTCCTGGTGGTGCTATGAGGATTCATCACGAGTGCGTTTCCTGTGCGATAAACCAGTGCCTGAAAATCGTCGAGATGAGCTTAACCGATGAAAATTCCCGCAGGGACGCGATGCTGTTTTCGCTCAAGCGCGCTTCCGAGCTGTTCTCAAAGGACTCAATTCCCGCAGTCGTCGGTGGACTGCTCTTCCTTGACCTCTACGAGTTCATTGGGAACGACGACCCCTTCAGGGAATACAAGCGCCTTTCAAACGAGATGGCAGAGGGGCTCGTCGGTCACTTCGAGAACTCCGACCTTAAAACCGCACTAAAACTCGCAATAGCCGGGAACGTCGTGGACTTCTCGACGGGCTACAACCCCGAGAAGCTTGAGGAGGACATAAGAAGGGTTCTCGATGAGAGCCTTCTCATAGACCACAGCGATGAGCTCTTCGAGATGCTGAAGCGCGCTGGGACACTCCTCTACCTCGTTGACAACTGCGGGGAGATATACTTCGACAGGCTCTTCATCGAGAAGCTGAGGGAGGAGTTCCCCGACCTTAAAATAATCGTCGCGGGCAAGGCAGGCCCGATAATAAACGACGCGACCGTTGAAGACCTCCTCGAGGCTGGGTTTGGGGAAATCGCGGAGGTAATCTCGACGGGCTCAAGATTGCCCGGCACTCCGCTTGACTACGTTTCCGAGGAGTTCCTTGAGGTTTTCCGCTCGGCGGACGTCGTCATTGCGAAGGGGCAGGCCAACTTCGAGACCCTCAGCGAGCTCAACGATTCCAGAATTTTCTTCCTGCTCAAGGCAAAGTGCCCTGCAATCGCGAGAGAAATTGGTGTTCCAATGGGTTCTCTCCTCTGCCTCAACCTTTATCTTCGCTGATTGTCGATATTATTTTTAACGAATGTCTATCAGAAAGCCTTTTATACTTTGAAGTTGTAGATAGTAGTGGTGATACCTATGACAACGGTGCTGAAGCGTGATGTTGGTAGGTTTTTGAAGGAGATGAAGGTTCATTACGGCGATGTCTGGAGGATGCCCTCAAGCAAATACCTTCTCCAGCCTGACTTCGTCGTCGTTGACCCCAAGACTGGAAAGAAAACGAAGGTCAGCTTTGTGTCGCTTGACGATGGTGAAGTCGTCGGCGTCGTTTACGACGAGATGGGATGATTTCGTCTTTTGCCTTATCTACTTCTGACTTTAGGCGGAAACCATAAATAGGGCTTTGTTTTACCTGACTTGGTGGGAGCATGGCGGTTGACCTTTACAATGAAGCCCTTTACTTAACGAGAAGTATTAAGGACCCTTACCTCAGGGCTATAACGTACGCGAGAATTGGCTACTACATGCACAGGGCTAAAAACCCCCGTTACGGCGAGGCGTTCACCAGAGCCCTGAAGGCCGTTGCTTCCATAGACAACCCCCTGCTCATCGTGAAGGCGCTCATTGAAGTTGCGACTTTCCTCGGCAAGACGGGCTCAAAGGGGGCCACAAAGACCTTTATCCAGGCATATGAGTCCATTAAAACGTTTCCCCAGCCGCTGAGGGATGAAATGCTTGAAGAGCTCGTCCACAGGCTTTTGGAGCTTGGACGGGTTGACGACGCTTTCTTCTACGCCAAGGAAATTGAGAACCGCGTTAAGCGCAACGACACACTTCTCCAGGTTCTCCACAACTACATTGAAAAGGGCAACCTGCGGAAGGCCCGGCTCATCCTTGAGCTCATCGAAGACGAACCTTGGCATTCCATCGCGGCGTACGAGGTTCTTAAAGAGCACCTTAAACGTGAGGAGTTCGGCAGTGCCATCAAGGTTCTCTCTGAGTTCAAGAGCGAGTACTGGCTCGGGGAGGCCATGAAGGCCGTCGCTGTTCATCTCAAGAAGGCCAACGTTCCGGAGGGCACCTACGAGAAGTTCGTTGATATAGCCCTCAGTATCTCCTCGAAGGTAGGTTTCGAAGTGCTCATATCGTTCCTCATAGGTGTTGCGGCCCAGGGTGAGATAGACTTCGTCATCGGAGTTCTCTCGAAGGTTCCCCGTGAGCTTCGCCCAGAGCTTCTAAAGTCAATAGTTCTAGCGGTTCTCGATAGACCCGAGCTTCTGGAGAGGCTTGTTGATAGACTCATCGGCGATGAGAAGGAGCTCGTTATGAGCGCAATCCTTGACGCCCTCCTTGAAAGGCAGCCCAACTACGAGTACTATGAGCTCGTGAAGAGAATCGGCTCTGAAACCGACAGCGAGAGGGTAATAGTCAAGGCAGTCCGCTACCTGTCAAAGCTCCACGCCTACGACGACGCCTGGGAGCTGGCTTCGAAAGTGGCCAATCCGTACCTCCGCTCGCTGGCCTTCGGAAGCATCGCCGTTGAGAAGCTCAAGGAAAACGACGTTGACGGCGCGATAGATGCATCGCTCGAAGTGAAAGACCCGCGCTGGGGCTCTTGGCTCCTTAGCGAAATCCTCGCCAAAATCCTTGAGGTTCAAACCGGCGGCGAGTTAAAAGAGGACATCGAGGAGCGCGCCGAAGCACAGCGCAAACTCTGGGAAGGAAGCTAACGTTTTAAAGCCCTCCTCTCAATTCTCTTTTCAGGTGATACCATGCCGAGGATAGCCATTATTGGAGGCTCCGGAGTCTACGACCCGAAACTGCTTGAGAACGTAAGGGAGGAAACCGTTGAGACCCCCTACGGAACGGTAAGGGTCAAGATAGGGACTTACAAGGGCGAGGAGATAGCGTTCCTGCCGAGGCACGGGGAGAAGCACAGCGTTCCGCCCCACAAGATAAACTACCACGCCAACATCTGGGCGCTCCACGAGCTCGGTGTTGAAAGGATTCTGGCAACTTCGGCCGTTGGTTCGCTCAACCTCGACATGAAGCCCGGCGACTTCGTAATCCTCGACCAGCTCATGGACTTCACGAAGACGAGGCACTACACCTTCTACGACGGTGAGGACAGCCCCCACGACAGGAAGTTCGTCGCCCACGTGGATTTCACCGACCCCTACTGCCCCGAGCTCAGGAAGGCCCTTATTACAGCCGCCAAGGAGCTCGGCTTTACCTACCACCCGACCGGAACCTACGCCTGCATGGAGGGACCGCGCTTCGAGACGAGGGCGGAAATCAGGGCGCTCAAGATACTCGGCGCCGACGTCGTTGGCATGACCCAGTGTCCGGAAGCTGTTCTCGCGAGGGAGCTCGAGATGTGCTACGCGAGCGTTGCCATAGTTACCAACTACGCCGCGGGAATCAGCAAGGAGAAGCTCACCCACACCGAGGTCGTTGAGCTCATGGCAAAGAAGGGCGAGGAGATAAAGCTCCTCCTCATGAAGGCAGTGGAGCACATTCCCAAGGAGCGTCGCTGTCCGTGCAAGGATGCCCTCAAGGGCGCAACGGGCGAGTGATGTTCTCTTCCCTCCATTTCTCCCCCGAAAAGTGCTTACGTTGAGAACCGAAGGTTAAAGAAAGTGTTTAATAGTAGGGAGGCCTAATTCTTCCGGTGGTGCGAATGAAGTACGACGTCGTGATTATCGGAGCCTCCGCGGGAGGTATCACAACGGCCATCTCGGCCAAGAAGTTCTATCCGGACAAGAGCGTCCTCATCATCAAGAGGGAAAAGGTGGGCATGATTCCCTGTGGAATTCCCTACATCTTCGGAACCCTGAAGAGCGTTGACGACGACATACTGCCGGTTGAGAAGTTCCTTGAGCCCCTTGGCGTCGATATCCTGACGGACGAAGTTACAGACATCGACCCGAAGAGGAAGGTCGTCAGGACCAAGTCCGGAAAGGAGATAGCCTGGGAGAAGCTGGTCTTGGCGACGGGCTCGAAGCCTGCAAAGCCGGACTTTCCGGGCATTGACCTTGACGGAATATACACCGTTCCCAAGGACTACGAGTACCTCAAGAAGCTCCGCGAGAGGGTTGAGGAAGCCGAGAAAATCGTTATCGTCGGCGGTGGCTTCATAGCCCTGGAGGTTGGCGATGAGATAATGAAGCTCGGCAAGGACGTGACTCTGGTTGTCAGGAGCAGGCTTCTGAGGAGCTCCTTTGACCCGGAGTTCAGCGAGATGATTGAGGAGAGGCTGGAGGAAGTCGGAATAAACATTGCCTACGGACAGGTTGAGGGCTTTGCCGGGAACGGGAAGGTGGAGAAAGTCAAGCTCCTTGACGGAAGGGAAATCCCGGCCGATTTGGTTATCCTCTCCACAGGTTACCGGCCCAACGTTGAGCTGGCCGTTAAGGCCGGCCTCAAGGTTACTCGCTACGGGGTCTGGACCGACGAGTACATGAGAACCTCTCATCCCGACATCTTCGCCGTTGGAGACTGCGTGGAGCACAGGGACTTCTTCACGGGCAAGCCCTACCAGCTCATGCTCGCCTCTACGGCCACCTTCGAGGCGAGGATTGCAGGGGCAAATCTCTTCAAGCTCCAGATTGTCAGGGAGAACAGGAGGACTATAGGTGCCTACTCAACCCACATAGCTGGCCTCGCCCTCGCGGCGGCCGGTTTGACGGAGGAGCAGGCAAAGAAGGAAGGATTTGAGGTCATCGTAGGCTACGGCAAGGGCCCGGACAGGCACCCGGCGAAGTTCGCTGACACCTCGATGGTAACTGTAAAGCTCATCTTCTCCCGCGACAGGGGTGCGATACTTGGAGCCCAGATAGCCGGTGGCAAAAGCGTCGGCGAGATGATAAACATCCTCGCCCTTGCGATACAGAAGAGGCTCACGGCGAGCGAGCTCTACACCCTCCAGATAGCGACCCACCCGCTTCTGACGGCCTCGCCCGTCGGCTACCAGATACTCCAGGCGGCCGAGGATGCGCTGGCGAAGCTGAGAACGTGAGGGAAGAACAAAGGGGCATTTAAAGCGAAACCCTTTCGTTTATTATCTCAACTATTTTGTTTCCCTCTTCGAGGTACTTCACGAGGTCGAAGACCCTCTCGGTGAAGCCGCCGATGTAGATGTTCCTGACGTCGTGCTCCTCAAGGTAGACCTGGCCGTAGCCGGCCAAATCCCACGTGATGAGCCTCATCTCGGGGTTAATGCTCTTCCGGTATTTTCTCACGGCGCGCTGGAACGCGTCGTCGCCGTAGTTCTCGGAATAGACGACCATATCAGTGAGCACGAAAATCCTGTCGAAGTACTCTCCCTTCCGCAGGACTTCTCCCATAGGTTTGTAGGCGTAGGTGGCGTAGCCGACCCTACTCCTCAAGACGTCCTCCGCAGTTTCAAAGATGCTCTCTCCCTTTGGTATCCAGCGGTATTCGTCTGCGAATGCTACTATCGCCGTGTCGTACTTCTTGGCCAGTATCGCACCGTAGAAGGCGGCGACCATCTTCAGGGTTACCCCGCTCCTTCTGCTGAGGGGGAAATCCATCGAGCCGCTGACGTCGACGAGGACAAGGTTCCTCCCATTCAGCTCCGGGAGAGTCGCGGTACTCTGCTCTATGGCCTCTCTGAGGGCTTCAAGGGCGATATCCCTAAGCTCGGCCTGTGTGGGGGAGTTAATTTTCATCCCCTTCAGAGCGAAATAGGCGCTCAGGTAGCGGTATGGGTATACCTTCGCCCTGCGCATCTCCTTCGGGTCTGCAAGTATCTCCATGGCCCTCCTGAACTTCTCCCTGTCGACCTCATGCTCTATGAGGTTCCTAAGGTTCCTGAGGAGCGCGAAGACCTGCTTGTACCTGATGAACTCTTCGAGCACCTCGTCCCAGGTTTCCTTGGTGGAGCCCTGGGTGGAGACCTTGGCCTCCCACGTGCGGGTGTTCTTGAGCCTGCCCTCGATGAGCGCCTTGAAGGTCTCCTCCTGCTCCTTGTTCTTCGGCTTCGGGTGGGTGAGCAGGAGGGCGTCCTTGAGCTTAACCTGACAGCGGTCGCAACGGTACTTGGCGAGCTGGTAGCTGTCGAAGCGGGTGAAGCTGTTCCTTATAGCCTTCTTGAGGCTGTTGGGTATCGGCTTTCCGAAAAGGGCGAACTGCATGGCGAGGGCCTCGGTGAGCATATCCGGTCTCGTGAAGACCCTCTCGCCGACTTTCCGGGGTATGCCGGTGCCCTTGTACCTCTCGTGGTTGGCGAGAATGACAGTTCCGAGCGTTGGAAGGGAGCGGAGCAGGAGCTCCTCACGGGCGTAAACGATGAGTTTTGCCACAAACTCTGGGTTTGCCCTTATCGCTTTCTCAAACGCGTCCAAGAGCCCCTGAAAACCATCTTCAGCCCCGGTGTAGAACCTCGGTTCCCTCACGAGGTTGCTCGCGGCCCTGAGAAAGAGCTCGAGCTCCGGGCTCGGACGGTAGGTTCTCCCACCCTCGAAGTTGAGAAGCTCGGCCCTCCTGTTGAACTTCACCCTATCACCCCGGCGGAGAAAATCGGCGGGGGAGGGGGGCGAACCCCCACCGGCCCCTGGCCGGCGCCACTGCGAGGCGAAGTATCCCCCGCCTGCACTCCCGCCATGGTGGGTTAAACTTTGGGCTTTATAAACTTTACTGTGTCGAAAAGTAATAAGACGATAGCCGAACAGCGTTTAAGCTTTGAAATCCCTGGTGTTAAAGGTTGGGGGCGCCTCGTTTTCTGTCCGCTCGAACACCAGTGAGAATGGCGCTGAAGTTTTTGGGAAAAGCTTTACCAAAGAAACTTTGCCCGGCAAAGTTTCATCAAAGTTTGTGATTCTTTTCTCAAGGGTTTCTTTTGGAGTGTTTGCGCTTTTAATGGCTTTTGTAGGTTGTGAATTCTCCGGATTTTGAGAGCTCTCTCACGCGGGTTTACATTTTCCGCGCTCCAAAGGAGCGCCTCTTTGAAAAACCCCCTTGAATAGCTCTCTTAAAGAGAATTCTGCAGAGAAGATGACCGTTTGAAAATGCGAACTCCTTAGAATTGCCTTTTAGACAAGAATCACGAACCTTGGTCAAACTTCGCGAAGGAGAAGTTTGTAACTGGCGCCCCGGCGGGGATTTGAACCCCGGACCTCGAGGTCCGCAGCCTCGCGCCCTATCCAGACTAGGCCACCGGGGCACTGCCCGCTAACCCTTCTCGGAAACGCTTTATAAATTTAACCTTTCCCAAAGACCGAAAAATTTATAAATGCTCTCCGGATGAGTTAGTATCGGGCCTGTGCGGTGGTAGTCTAGCCTGGCTAGGACAGCGGCCTGCCACGCCGCTGGCCCGGGTTCAAATCCCGGCCACCGCACCACAAACTTCTTCTGGGGCTTCATCTCAAAACGAGTTCTCTCGGTCTGCTTTCTTCCGATAATAAAAAGAACGTTAGGTTTTAGCTCTCACTGGAGTTTTCAACGCTTTTTCCAAGCTCAAATAACTCTCTGGAAATCCTCCTCAGCCGTTCGTCGCCTTTTTTCTTAGCCTCCTCGAGCATCTCAAAGGCGAGGAACTTCAGAATCCTGCCCCGCTTCCATTCGTCAGTTGCCCATATCAGCGCGTTTCGTAGGAACTCCGTGTCAACTCCCCTCTCCTTGGTGACCTCGTAAGCCACCATCAGCCTCGTTGCCGGGTTGTGGGTCTTTTCGAGGTACTTCAAAACGAGCTCCGGACGGTCGAGGTTTTTCCTGGCCAATAGTGACCCCAGGACATCCGAAACTTCGAGCTCCCGAAATATTTCCTCCGCCCTGGACGTGTCTCCCGTTTCAAGGAGCTTCACGCCGATTTCCTCAAAGTAAAAGCTCCTGAAGGGCTCGGGAAGTCCCTTTGCGAGCTTCTCGGCTTCTTCAAGCTCACCGTCCTCGATGAGCTTTCTGATGTACTCGAACACGTAGTCCTCGGGCTCTGATTCCTCGCTTTCAAAAACCGGCTTCGGCGGTTCCCTCTTCGGCCCCTCCGCCGACCTGTCCACTACCCCGCTCATGACCTCTCCCTTAATCCGGTGGAGCACCGAGCCGGGCATCAGCTTGCCGTCCTTGTAGATGATTCCGTAGGGGAGGGGTTTGAGGTCCTCAAGGTCCCTCTCATCAAGTTTCAGGTCGCTCAATCGAATCTCAATACCTTTAGTCGCTATAGCCCTCGCCAGGAAATTGCTAACTGCCCGAAAGGCTTTCTTTCTCAGGAACGAGTTCCCAATCTTTCTCGCGGTTTCCAGGGCCTCTTTGAACTTCTCGTTCTTGGAAAAAATGTAGGCTAAGGAGCGAAGCGCCTCGTCCCTAACCGAGGGTTCCTCTATGGACAGTGCCACCTCAAGGGCCCTCTCCGGTTCATCCGCGAGGGCTTCTGCGACCCATCTCAGGGCGTAGGAGCGCCAGTAGGGGTCTTCTATCTTCCTTGCCTCTGCCTCTGCCCCCTCAACGTCCCCTTCACTGAGGAGTTGCCTGACGAGTAACAGCCTCTCGTCCATCTCAACCCCTCAGCCCGGGGAACCATACCTTCTTTCCTTTCTTTTCCTTCTCCTCGTCCCACTCGGCGAGTATCTTTACAGCCTCGCTCGCTACCAACGCCGCTTCCTTCTCTCCAGCCTTTCCGAACTCGTTCGTAACGCGGTTCGCAAAGACGGCGCACACGCAACCGGCCCTAAGCCCGTAGATGTTAGCCAGCGTGAACAGCGTGGCCGCTTCCATCTCGAAGTTCGTGACCCTTGCCTGCCTGAGGTCATCGAGGATGTTCCTCGCGAAGCTTGGGAAGTAGCCGTTCAGACCCGGCCTGCCCTGGCCAAGGTAGAAGCTGTCCGTCGAGGCCGTGATGCCGATGTGGTATCTAACGCCAAGGGTCTCAGCTGCCTCGATAAGAGCCAAAGTCACCTCAAGGTCCGCAACGGCCGGATACTCGACGCGGACGTACTGCTTTGAGGTTCCTTCAAGCCTCACGGCGGCCTTGGCTATAATCAGGTCACCTATCTCCATCCCCGGCTGGATTGCGCCGGTCGAACCGACCCTTATGAAGGTGTCGGCGCCTATCGCCGCGAGCTCCTCGATGGCGATGGCGGTCGAAGGCCCGCCTATTCCCGTCGAGGTGACGCTTATCGGAACGCCCTTGTATTTGCCGGTGTGCGTCCTGTACTCCCTGTGGAAGGCTATCTCCCTCGCTTCGTCCCAGAGGGAGCTTATCTTCGGCACTCTCTCCGGGTCGCCCGGCAGGAGAACGTAGCGCGCAACGTCACCGGGCTTGCAGGCTATGTGGTACTGGTAGCCTTCCTCGGTCTGTGGCCTTTCGGCTGAAATGAACTTCTCACCCATGGCAACCACCTTTTTAAGTTTCGATGTCCTTTATTCCACACCATCCCTAAAAAAGGTGATGCTATGCTGCGCTGTTCCCGTTGCGGGAGAACTTATCCAGAAACCTTTCGCCTTATCTGCGACTGCGGGGGAACGCTTCTCGTTGAGCGGAACTCAGATGCATTCACACCGGAGCCGTTCCTTGACGTGAGGCGTTACCGCAACCATCTGCCCGTTAACGGGGAAGTCGTCCCGGTTCCAGCGGTTACGCCTGTAAGCGGGCTCGAAATCAACGGCGTTAGGGCCTTCTTTAAGCTTGACTACCTCCAGCCGACCGGCTCATTTAAGGACAGGGGCACCTGGGTTACGGTTTCAAAGTTGCTCGACGAGGGCATCACAGAGGTCGTCCTCGATAGCTCCGGCAACGCCGCGCTGAGCTTCGCGCTCTACGGTCTTGCAAACGGAATCCGCGTTCATGCCTTCGTCTCCTACGATACGAGTCCCAGCAAGCTCTTGCTCCTCCCGGCGCTCGGTGCTGTTGTTCACTACGTTGACGGCGACAGAATGGCCGTCCACGAGCGCGCGGTCGAGTTCTCCGAGCGGAGCGGAATCACCTACGTCTCCCACTGGCTCAACCCCTACTTCCTGGAGGGCACCAAGACAATCGCTTTTGAGCTTTACGAGCAACTCGGAGTTCCCGACTGGATTCTTGCCCCGACCGGAAGCGGAACCCTCTTTCTCGGCCTCTGGAAGGGTTTCTCCGAGCTAAAAGCAATGGGGGAGATTGATAGACTTCCAAGGCTCGTTGCGGTTCAGGCTTCCGGCTACGAGAACCTCTGTGAGCGCTCGGCAGTGAAAAACACCCTCGCTGAAGGTATAGCCATTCCCGAACCGCCGAGACTCGACGAGATGAGAAAGGCTCTGAAAGAAACCGGGGGGCTCTGCGTGAGCGTTGACGAGCTTGAAACGATGGGCGCGCTCAGCTGGCTTAAGAGACACGGCTTTTTAGTTGAACCAACGTCTGCCGTTGTCCTCTCCGCGCTGTGGAAGCTCATTGAAACGGGTCTGGTTGAAAAAGGTGAACTCGTTGTTCTGCCCCTGACGGGGTCTGGACTTAAACTAACCCAAGGTATTTAAACTCTCGCGCCAACTAACTTCGGAGGTGATGGTGATGATAAGGTACCCTGCAGTCGCGGGAAGCTTCTATCCATCTGACGAAGCGCTCATCGAGATGTTAGAGGAGTTCTTCAGGGACCTCGGCGAGGAGGGAAGCGAGAGGAGGATAACGGCAGGAGTTGCGCCCCACGCGGGCTACGTCTTTTCAGGCTACACAGCATCGAGAACTTACAAGGCTATCTTCGAGGATGGCCTGCCAGATACCTTCGTAATCCTCGGGCCAAACCACACAGGCCTCGGCTCGCCGATAGCGGTCTATCCCGAGGGAGAGTGGCTCACCCCGCTCGGGAGCATCGAGGTCGATGCCGAGATGGCCAAGGCGATAGCAAAGCTCTCGGGCATAGCGGATTTGGATGAATTGGCTCATAGGTACGAGCACTCGATAGAGGTTCAGGTGCCCTTCATTCAGTATCTGGCAGAGCTCGCCGGAAAGAAAGTGAGAATCGTCCCCATAACCCTCGGCATCCAGGACGAAGATGTCTCAAGGGCCCTCGGAAAGGCGATATTCGAGGCGAGCGAGGAACTCGGCAGGGACGTCGTGGTCATAGCGAGCACCGACTTCATGCACTACGGACCTATGTACGGCTACGTGCCCTTCAGAGCCAGGGCCGACGAGCTTCCGCACAGAATAAAGGAGTGGGACTTCAGGCTGATAAGGAGAATCCTCGACTTTGACGTTGACGGTCTCTTCAGGGAGCTCCGCGAGATGAGGCACACGATGTGCGGGCCGGGGGCCGTTGGAACTGCCATAGTTTACTCCCGCCTCGCAGGGGCGCTTGAGGCTGAGCTTTTACACTACACAACGAGCTACGAGGTCAGCAGGAGCACCGAGGCTGTAGTCGGCTACGCGAGCATTGTGATGAGGAGGTGAAGTTTTAAGAGTTGCTAGCTTATTTTCTACCATGAACCTCGACGATGCCGTGAGAAAAATCCTCCAGCTCGGCGGTGACCGGGTGAAGTTCATCATCCTCTTCGGCTCCCGCGCGAGAGGCGAGGCGAGGAAGGACAGCGACGTCGATTTGTGCGTTTACTACGAGGGCACTCTTAGGGAGGCCTTTGAGTTCAGGATGCGGGTTCTTGGAGTTCTTCCGGAGGAATACGACGTTCAGATTTTCCAGCTCCTCCCAGTCTATCTTAAGAAGGAGTGCCTCAGGGGGAAGGTTCTCTTCTGCAGGGACGAGACGTTCCTCTACGACCTCGCCTACGAGACTCTAAAGGAGTGGGAGGACTTCAAGCGCTATTACTACGACTATCTCGGCCTGGAGGCGATAGAATGAGGGTTGAGCTGATAGAGAAACTCCTGGAGGGTCAAAAATGAGGGTTTTAGCTTCCGCTCCGGCTAAAATTATCCTATTCGGCGAGCACAGCGTCGTCTACGGCAAGCCAGCGATAGCGGCCGCGATAAACCTTAGAACATACGTGTGGGCTGAGTTCAACGAGAGCGGGGCGATAAAGATAGAGGCCAAGGACATACGCGTTCCCGGCTTAACCGTTTCCTTCTCCGAGGACGAGATTTACTTCGAGAGCGACTACGGCAAAGCAGCAGAGGTTCTCAGCTACGTCCGGCAGGCGATAGAGCTCGTGAGGGAGGAAGCGGACAAAAACGGGAAAGGAATCACCGTTTCGATAACGTCTCAGATTCCCGTTGGAGCGGGTCTCGGCTCATCGGCCGCGGTAGCGGTTGCCACAATCGGCGCGGTTTCAAGGCTCCTCGGCCTCGAGCTGACCAACGAGGAAATTGGAAAGCTCGGCCACAGGGTTGAACTCCTCGTTCAGGGAGCATCGAGCGGCATCGACCCGACGGTCTCGGCGATAGGTGGCTTCATCCACTACGAGAAGGGCAAGTTCGAGCATCTGCCCTTTATGGAGCTCCCAATAGTTGTGGGCTACACGGGCTCGAGCGGTTCGACGAAAGAACTGGTGGCAATGGTGAGAAGAACGAGGGAGGAGATGCCCGAGATAATCGAGCCTATACTCCTCTCGATGGGCAAGATTGTGGAGAGGGCGAGGGAAATCCTCCTCTCTGACCTTGACGAGAAAGTTCGCTTCGAGAGGCTTGGACGGCTTATGAACATCAACCACGGCCTCCTCGACGCCCTCGGCGTTTCGACCAAAAAGCTCAGCGAGCTGGTCTATGCGGCCAGAACTGCCGGGGCTTTGGGGGCCAAGATAACCGGTGCCGGTGGCGGCGGCTGTATGTACGCCCTTGCACCTGAGAAGCAGAGCGAGGTAGCTACTGCAATAACGATAGCGGGCGGAACGCCGATGATAACCGAGATAAGCAAGGAAGGCCTCAGGATAGAGGAGGTGATTCCGTGATAATCGTCAAGCTCGGTGGAAGCGTCTTCAGCGACAAATCCGGCGAGCCCGAGAACTTCAGGGAAAACGTCGTCCGCTCAATAGCGGGGGAGATTAAGGATTTTTACCCTGAGGAGGACTTCATAGTAGTCCACGGAGGCGGTAGCTTTGGGCATCCCTACGCCAAGGAATACAGAATCAGGGAGGGTCTCCTTGGGCTTTCGGAGGATGCATTGTTCTGGCGCAAGAAGGGGTTCTCCCTCACGCATCACGCCATGCTGAGGGCGAACATGAAAATAGTTGAAGCTTTTATTGATGCCGGCATCCCAGCAGTCTCGGTTTCAAGCTCCTCCGTGTTTCTCATGGACTCCGACAGGGTTGTATACGGCGACGTTGAGCCCGTGAGGAAGCTGATTGAAACAGGGTTCGTCCCCGTCCTTTTCGGCGACGTGGCGGTTGACCTCGCTCGGGGCGTTGATATACTCTCCGGCGACCAGATTGTTACATACCTCACCAAGCTCTTCAGGCCAAGGAAGGTAATCTTCCTGATGAGCGTTGACGGAATCTACGACGGAAAACCGGGCGAGGGTACCCTGCTCTTTGAACTTTCCCCGGACGAGATAGACAGCCTCATAGAGCGCCTCGCCGGGTCTGCGGGGACAGACGTAACGGGAGGAATAATAAACAAGCTGAGGGAAGCGAAGGAGATAGCACGGTTCTCAGAGGTGTGGTTCGTCAACGGGCTCGTCCCAGGCAGGCTGAGCGGGGCCATCAGGGGAGACGGTTTCGGCACGAGGATTGTGCCTTAGCCGGGGCGAAATCTTTTTATTTTCCTTTGATATTGGTAACTCTGATAACTATGTTGCGTAAGATATTGGCCTTTGTGGTGCTCTTCATCATCGCCCTCTGGGGACTTCAGAAGGCATCTTCCAGTGGCTACCTGAGCGCTTTCGATGCATCTCCCGGAGACCTGAACCTGAGCGTTAGGTTGGAGAACAATACCGTCACCGTTGAATGGGAGCTCCGGGGTGGGGGCCTCGTTAGAGCTCTCGCCGGAGGAAGGGACGCGGTTATTCTGGTTTATCCCGGCTGGGTGGAGAACAACGATTCGTGGCTTGTGCTGGGCGATGTCAGAAACCTGTCCGTGACATTGGGCGGTGGAAACCCGAGGAACCTCACCGTTATCTACTATCCGTTCCAGGTCTTGGCTTCCAACGGGAGCGCTCAGGCCAAATTGAGGGTCTTTGCGGTTCCCATCGGCTTTCCATCAACGGTTCAGTCCGGAAAAATCGAACTTAAACTGGTAACCTACTACGGAACCTGCAACAACGTTACCCTCAATGTGATTTACTTCCACAGCACTGGCAAAGGGGATTACCGAGACCTCGTGCTCCCCCTCTCTGTTGATTTTGGCGAGAGGTTTCCTATACTCCCGGGTTTCAGGTCGAGGTTTAACCTCACAATCGGGGCCTCTAAAATGCCGAACTTCCTCAGCTCGGCCGTGAACGCCCATTACCTTGGCAACTGGATTGACGACCCGAAGGGCTGGCTGGTCGTGAAAACCGTGAACGTCACCGTCTGCCCACCCAAAACCTCTTAACTTTTTCCGCCTTCTCTTCCCCGGTGGTCGTGATGGAGGCTTTTGATAAGGAAGAGCTCACTATCATCCGGAAGTTTGAGCACATAGAGCACTGCCTCAAAAGGAACGTTCAGGCCCACGTGAGCAATGGTTTTGAGGACGTGCATTTCGTCCACATGAGCTTGCCCGAGATTGACAAGGACGAAATTGATTTGAGCGTCGAGTTCCTCGGGAGGCGCTTTGACTACCCGATTTTCATAGCGGGAATGACCGGCGGGACCAAGGGCTCCCAGCTCGCCGGGAGGATAAACAAGACCCTCGCGAAGGCGGCGCAGGAGCTCAACATACCGATGGGCGTCGGTAGTCAGAGGGCGATGATAAGGAAGCCTGAAACCTGGGAGAGCTACTACGTCCGCGATGTCGCTCCAGACGTCTTCCTCGTCGGCAACCTCGGGGCACCTCAGTTCTCCGAAACCATTCCGGAGCGCTACGGCATCGAGGAGGCTTTGAAGGCCGTCGAGACGATTGGGGCGGACGCTCTGGCGATACATATGAACCCCCTGCAGGAGAGCGTCCAGCCCGAGGGGGACACGCAGTACAGGGGCGTTCTCAAAGCTCTGGCGGAGCTCAAGGCGGAGTTTCCATACCCGATAATAGCGAAGGAAACAGGAGCGGGGGTTTCCAAGGAGGTCGCGGTCAGGCTTGAGAGCATTGGAATTGACGCCATAGATGTCGGCGGCCTCGGCGGGACAAGCTGGAGCGGCGTCGAGTACTACCGCGCGAAGGACGAGCTTGGTAGGAACCTTGCCCTCAGGTTCTGGGATTGGGGAATTAAGACCGCTATAAGCGTCGCCGAGGTTCGCTACTCCACAGACCTGCCGATTATAGCCACCGGCGGAATGCGCGACGGGATAACGATGGCCAAGGCTTTGGCGATGGGTGCGACCTTTGCTGGAGTGGCTTTGCCCCTTCTCAAGCCCGCGGTGAAGGGCGACGTTGAGGGCGTCATCAAAATCCTGAGGCGCTACATCGAGGAGATAAGGAACGCGATGTTCCTCGTCGGTGCCAGAAACGTTGAAGAGCTGAGAAGGGTCCCGCTCGTTATCACGGGCTTCACGAGGGAGTGGCTGGAGCAGAGGATTGACCTTTCCAGCTATCTGCGCGCCCGGTGAGAAAGGTGAGGCGTCTCCTTTCCCGTGCATTTTCTTTCCTTGAAGGCTTTCTCATAGTGCTAACGCCCCTGACGGCGGTTGCCGGCATAATCCTTTCCTTTCTGGCCTCTCTGTTTAGAGTCTGGGAGCCCGGAAAAGACGGGCCGGCTTTTCTGCTCGGGGCCGTATCGGGCTCGACCGTTGCCATCTCGCTCTGGGGGAGGGGCTGGTTCTCACTCTGGGGTTCCCTGGGGCTGATTCCTCTGGCTTTCGTCCTGGCGGTTTTTGTCGGGTCGTTGCTCTCGCTGAGGTCGCCGAGGTGATGCACACCTTTTTAAACCCTCGTTCAGAGTAATGCCCAACGCAGCCCCGCGCCTCAGGAGGGGCCCGGGGCGGGAGGATGATTGAGATGATAAAGGTCTACACAATCAGCGGTTACGAGGAAGTCGGCAAGAACATGACGGCCGTTGGCTACTCCGACGGCAGAAGGGAAGAGGTAGTGATAATAGACATGGGCATCATGCTCGACAGGGTGATGATTCACGAGGACACGAGCATCCAGAAGTTCTCCGACAAGGAGCTCCAGAAGCTCGGCGCTATTCCCGACGACAGGATTCTCTGGAAGAGCCGGAACAAGAAGGTCGTCGCAATAGCCCTCACCCACGGCCACCTCGACCACATCGGCGCGATAGCCAAGCTCGCCCCGCACTACCCGGACACGCCCGTCTACGGGACGCCCTACACGATTAAGCTCGCCAAGGGCGAAGTCAAGAGCGAGGAGTACTTTGAGGTCAAGAACCCGATGTACGAGACCGAGTTCGGTGAAATAGTCCAGGTGAGCGAGAACATCGCGATAGAGTTCATCCGCATCACCCACTCGATTCCGCAGGCGGCCATGGTGGCCATCCACACCCCAGACGGGATAGTCCTTCACACCGGCGACTTCAAGTTCGACAACAACAACCCGCTCGGCGAGAGGCCCGACTACAAGCGCCTCAAGGAGCTCGGGAAGGAGGGCGTCAAGGTTCTCATTGCCGAATCCACGCGCGTCGCGGAGCCGACGAAGACGCCGAGCGAGGCAGTGGCTCAAATGCTCCTCGAGGACTTCTTCCTCTACGAGGGCATGGATGAGAAGGGATTGATAGCGACAACCTTCGCGAGCCACATCTTCCGCCTCCAGGAGCTAATTTGGATAGCCAACAAGATGGGCAGACAGGCCGTTTTGGTTGGCCGCTCCCTCGCGAAGTACACGGGCATAGCGAAACAGCTTGGGTTGATAAAGATGAAGGGAGCAAGAGCCGTCAGAAGTCCCAACGCCGTCAGGAAGGTCCTCAAAGAGGTATCGCAGGCGAGGGAGAACTACCTCCTCATCGTTACAGGCCATCAGGGCGAGCCCGGAGCGGTATTGACCAGAATGGCGGACGGCGAGCTCTACGACATCGGCAAGGACGACACCGTCGTCTTTTCAGCCGGAACGATACCGAACCCGCTCAACTACGCCCAGCGCTACAAGCTCGAAACGAAGCTCAGGATGAAGGGCGTCAGAATGATTAAAGACCTCCACGTTTCCGGCCACGCAAGCAGGGAGGACCACCGCTACCTGATAAGGCTCCTCAACCCCGAGAACATCGTCCCGGCCCACGGCGAGTTCAGAATGCTCACCCACTATGCAGAGCTGGCCGAGGAAGAGGGCTACATGATTGGAAAGGACGTCTTTGTGTCGAGGAACGGCTACATTGTCGAGATTCCGTGAGGGCAAAGCTGATAAAGACTTTCCACTTTTTCCCTTTGATTGCTTTCATCGCTCACGGGGTGGTAGCATGGGAAAGTATGATGAACTCTTCGGCAGGGTTAAAACCATGGCGAAGGCCGTTGACGAGAAAATCTTTGAGCTCATCCCTGAGAGGGAGCCCAAAAACCTCTACGACGCGGCAAGGCATTACCCGCTCGCCGGTGGCAAGAGGGTTCGCCCCTTCGTCGTTCTCCGGGCAACGGAGGCCGTTGGCGGCGACCCAGAGAAGGCGCTCTATCCAGCGGCCGCGGTTGAGTTCATTCACAACTACTCCCTCGTCCACGACGACATAATGGACATGGACGAGTTAAGGCGCGGAAGGCCGACAGTCCACAAGGTCTGGGGCGTCAACATGGCGATTTTGGCAGGCGATTTGCTCTTCAGCAAGGCCTTCGAGGCAGTAGCCAGGGCTGAGGTAAGCCCCGAAAAGAAGGCGAGAATCCTTGAGGTTCTCGTGAAGACCTCAAACGAGCTCTGTGAGGGTCAGGCGCTTGACATAGAGTTTGAGACGAGGGACGAGGTAACAGTTGACGAGTACCTCAGGATGATTAGCGGTAAGACCGGGGCGCTCTTCGACGGCTCGGCAACGATAGGCGCAATCGTCGGGACTGAGGATGAGGAGTACATAAAGGCCCTCTCAAAATGGGGAAGGAACGTGGGAATAGCCTTCCAGATATGGGACGACGTGCTCGATTTAATAGCCGACGAGGAGAAGCTTGGAAAGCCCGTCGGAAGCGACATAAGGAAGGGCAAGAAGACGCTCATAGTCAGCCACTTCTTCCAGCACGCGAGCGAGGAGGACAAGGCCGAGTTCATGAAGGTCTTTGGAAAATACGCGGGAGACGCCAAGGGTGATGCCCTCATTCACGACGAGAAGGTGAAGGAGGAAGTTGCCAAGGCCATCGAACTCCTCAGGAAGTACGGTAGCATAGAATACGCCGCTCAGTACGCCAAGAACCTTGTGAAGGAAGCCAACGAGGCGCTCAAGGTTCTCCCCGAGAGCGAGGCGAGGAAAGACCTTGAACTCCTCGCCGAGTTCCTGGTGGAGAGGGAGTTTTGATGGGAGAGTTCCGGCTCTCCGATTATTCCTCTGACTTCCTTACCCTCTCCCTTCTGCTCCTCATAGGTTCTGCCTTTACGGTTCCATGGGTTGAAGTTTCGGTAAGCTCGCTCCGGGATTTTGTCTACTACCTCATCCTTCCCTGGGTCGTCGTAATACCTTTCCACGAGGGCCTTCACGCGCTCGTTGCCAGGCTCTTCGGTGCGAGGGTGAGGTTCGGCGTCACAACCTTTGGAAAGCTCATCGTCGCACCCTACACTGCAGTTGAAACACCCCTAACCGCGAGACGCTTTATCGCCGTTACCCTTGCGCCGCTTTCCTTATCTCTCATCGCGCTCGCCCTCGCGTGGCTACTCCGCTCAGACTTCTGGGCTCTCGTTTACATCTTCAACACCGCGGGAATGGCGGGGGACTTCATCGTTACCCTCGCGCTCCTCGGACTTTCCCCAGACACGGAAGTAGTTGACCGCGGCGAGGCGCTCGTTTCCAGCTCGGGCACTCTGGAGCCCTACCCGAGATGTGTTTCAAAGGCCCTTAGGGTTGTCCTCCTCGCGGTTCTACTAATACTCATCGCCCGCGCCCGAGTCGAGGTCGTTGTGGAGAACAGTCCGTAGATACTTTTAAATAGGTGAACATTCATACTTTGCTTGGTGGGGAATATGCGCGACGTCCAGAAAGTTGCTGGATTGTCCCTTTTGATAGTGCTCTTGTCGTTTTTGGCAGGCTTCCTTCTCGGGATTGATGCTGGAGGGCTCCTTCCGCTTGCACTCTACTTAACAGGACTCCTGCTGGGCTCACTTTTTGTTGCATTCGTTGCCTTCAGGCTCGGCGTTGGGCCGAGAGAACTCACAAAAACGGCCTTGATGGCTGTTCCGGTCGTTCTCGCAGCTGTCCTCGGGTTGATATGGATTGTGGCCTCTCTCTTTGAAGCGCCGGCGTCGGGCCCCACCGAGGGCGACGGTTTCATGATAGTGCTGCTCTTCCTCCTGCTCCCGGCCGTTCTGCTGGGCCTCCTGGGGAGTCTTTTTGAGCTTTCCTTGTGGAGGCGGGACGGCAACCTCTCGGCCTGATGTTTCTGGTTTTCTCTTTTCAGCGCTTTGCAATCAGCCACCCGACCGGAGGATGCTCCGCCCCGGCCTTCCACTTCTCATACGCCTCATCCCATCTCCCTAAAAGCTCGGCGCGCTTTTCCTCGTCTTCTATTCTCCCCACGTACTCCCTGGGAATATAGGCGAGGTAGTGTGGCAACTCGGGCTCGAATGTCCCTCTCTTGATTACCCTCCCTCCTGCTCGCTCAACGAGTTCGATGAGCTTTTCAAGCGTCGGGTAGTGAAGGTCGTCCTTCTCGCCGAACAACGCCTCAAAGATTTCCTCGCGCAGGTTGTAGAGTTCGAGGTGCGCCCTCTGTCGCTCGTTGTTCGCCACTGGAAGGCTCTCCGCGATAAATACCCGCTCCGAGACACGGAGCATTTCAGAGATGACCTTAACCATCGTTTCTTCGTTTTTCAGGCTCCTGACTCCGTGGACAAGAACCGCCAAGTCAAAGGCTCTGAACGGGAACGGTAACTCCCTCGCGTCAAGCTTGAGCGGGATTATCCTGTGTTTCACGCCGGCTGAGGAAGTTACATCCTCAAAGAAGCGCCAGCGGGAGCGGTCAACGGCAACGACACGGCCGGTATCGCCGACGAGATAGGCGAGGGGAACGGTAGTTAAGGCATGGGCGCCACACCCTATCTCAAGGACGTTCATTCCCGCTTTAATTGATGCAAACTGGAGGACGCGAAAGCGCTCGAGCATTTCGGTGTGCAACCAGTCGGGTGGCAAAGGTGGCTCGTTCCGGGGCGGGATTTTTGAAAGGACCTCTCTCTTAAACGTTTCCTCGCTAACAGGCATGGACAACACCGAAAAGGGCTAAAGACGTTCTCTTTAAGGCGTTTTTGGAGAAAAGGTTTTATAAGTTGGGGGTGAATTAATGCACGGCGAAAAATTTGTAGAAAAAGACAAAACCCTCACTCCACAAACACAGCCGGCTTCAGCGGCATCGCGGCTTTCTTCTTTCCTCCCTTGTCCTCCTCGGGGTTGATTATCAGCTCGACGCCAAGTTCCTTCTCTATGAAGTCTTTGGCTTCCCTCAGCGCCTTTTCCTCATCTATCCTCTTGACCTCGAAGGCCCTCTCCTTGATGAGCTTCTGTATCAGCTTGCTTATCTCCTTGCCGTGCTTCCTCATCTCCGGGTCCTTCATAAGCTCCGCCATCGCCGACTTGAAGTCCCTCTTCTCGGCAACGACCTCAACGACCCTCCACTTCCACTCCGGGGCGGTGTAGACGTAAACCCTGCTCGGGTTCTCTATCTTCGCAACGCGGATTATCTCCTTGACATCCTCGATGAAGGCCTTGACGAACTCCTCTTCCGCCTCTACCGTCTCGTCCCACCACTCGGGAACGGGCTCTGGCCAGGGAGCGAGGCTGACGAAGCCCTCTCCGCCCAGCTTCTCCCAGAGCTCCTCGCTGATGTGTGGCGTAAACGGCGCCATGAGCCTGACCCAGACGTCGGCGAGCTTTCTCAATACAAAGCGCTTGGCCTTGTCGTCCCTTCCCTCGGTTCTGCGCATGTACCAGCGCAGGTCGTTGAGGACCGTGTAGAACGCCCACTGGACGGCGGTTCTCGTCCTGAACTCCTCAAGTGCCTTGGTGGTTCCCTCGATGGCCTTGTTGAGCCTGTGGAGCATCCAGCGGTCGATGTTCTTGAGCTCGGCTTCCTCTGCTTCGTAGCCGGAGAACTCGCTTATCAGCTCGTAGAAGCGCTCGACTTGCCTGCGGAGCTTTCCGACCTCCTTCCTGCGCCAGTCGAAGTCGCTGTCGTGCTCGGCAAGGCCCATTATGTAGAGCCTCACAACATCTGCCCCGTTCTCCTCGATTGCGTCAATGAAATTCAGCACGTTGCCCTTGCTCTTGCTCATCTTCTGGCCCTCGAGCGTTCCGAAGCCGTTTACGGCGATTCCCTTCGGCCAGTGCTCGCGCCTGAATATAGCCGTGTGGTTGAATATGAAGAACGTCAGGTGGTTCGGGATGAGGTCTTTGGCAGAGCAGCGCCAGTCGAGCGGGTACCAGTACTCGAACTCCTCTTTCATCTCGTGGATTGTCTCTGCCGGGATTCCGGTCTTCTCCTCAAGTTCTTTCTCGCGCTCCTCACTGAAGTCCTCGCGGAAGATGTAGTCAAAGAACTCCCTCGTGAGCTTCTCGGGGTCGAGCCTGCCCTCCTCGCGGAGCTTGTTTATGTGCCTGCTTATCGTGTAGTAGGCCATGTAGATTGTCGAGTCGCTCAGGCTCTCGATGACCCACTCCGGGTCCCAGGGCAGGGGCGTTCCGAGGCCGACCTTTCTGGCACAGGCCTTCTTGTCGAGCCAGTCTATAACCGCCTCGAACTGCGCGCGCCTGCTCTCCGGGTAAATCGTCATGTTTGCCAAAGCTTCTCTCGCCTTCTCCTTCCACTCGGGGTTTCCGTAGTCTATGAACCACTGGTCGTGGATTATCTTGATGACCGCCTGGTTGCCGAAGCGCGAGATGACGGGCTTCTCCGCGAACTCGTACATTATCTCGGCAATGCCCTTCTCCATAAGCTCCTTGGCGATGAGGTCTTTTACCTCCTGGACCGGCTTGCCCGCGTAGGGCTCAATCTTGAAGCGCCCCTTGTGGTACTCGGCCTTGTAGATGTTCTTGGTTGCTTCCTCGAGCTTTTCTTTGTCCTTCTGGCTCTTCACGCCGAGCCTCTCAACTTCCTCAACCGCCGGGAACTCACCGTAGCCTTCGAGCTCTATCAGCGAGATGTAGGTGATGTCCTCCAAGACGCGCGGGTCGATGTCAAACTTGAGGAGCAGTTCAGTTTCCTTCTTCAGGTCTTCAAGGGCTATGTGGTCGAAGGGGGCGTGAGCGGGAACGCTCATGACTACTCCCGTCGCGTTGTCGGGGTCAACGAACTCCGCCGGCAGAATGATGACCTCGTCGCCTGTTACCGGGTTCTTCACGTACTTGCCGATGAGCTTCTCGCCCTTGAACTCCTCGATGACCCCTATCTCTCTATCCTGGAAGGAGAGCTTGTAGGCCGCTTCCTTGCTGATTATCCAGGTCTCTTCCCGGTCACCGCGCCTGACTTTGGCTTTGACGTAGGTGGCGTTGGGGTTCAGCCACATGTTGGTTACTCCATAGACGGTCTCCGGTCTGAGCGTTGCCGCGGGCAAATAAATTCTCTCGCCGTTCTCCTCCAGGATGAACTTGATTATCACGTATTCGAGAATCTGGACGTCCTCACCCTCCATTATGTCGTGGTCGCCGAGTGGAGTTCCAACTACCGGGTCCCAGCGGACGCGGTGGGCGCCCTTAACGACCAGCCCCATGTCCTTGAGCGTCCAGAACTGCCACTCTATGAACTTGCTGAAGGGCGGGAATAGAGAGGTGGTGTGGAACTCGCGCGTCCAGTCCACGCTGAAGCCGGCCCTTATGAAGGTCTCCTTCGCGGCCTTCATGAAGTACTTGACGATTTCCTTCGGGTCCTCGAACTTCCAGAGAATGTCCTCGGGCACCTTGTAGACGTCGCGGTAGATGTGTATGGTCTTCGGGTCGCGGTTCTTTATCCTCTCGGCGATTCCAACTATCGGCGCGCCGGTGATGTGCCACGCCATCGGAAACAGCACGTTGTAGCCCTGCATCCTCTTGAAGCGCGCTATGACGTCGGGAATCGTGTAGGTCCTCGCGTGGCCGACGTGGAGGTGGCCGGAAAGGTAGGGAAAGGCGACGGTTATGTAGAACTTCTTCTCCTTGGGCTTCGCGTTTCTGTCGGGTTCAAAAACCCTCTCCTCAAGCCAGCGCTTCTGCCACTTCTCTTCAATGGCCTTGAAGTCCACTTTCATGTCCAAAACCTCCTCAAGGTTTTTCCAAAAGAGCGGGAGTCAAGAATAGGGGGGTTATCGATGAAATCAGGCACCGATGTGATTCCAGCGGAGAAGACACTCCCCCCTCATCGGCATCGGTGCGAGTAACGGCTTTGGGTATTTAAGGTTTTTGGATGGTTGGAACGGTGCAAACTCTTCAAAATCGCAAACGTTTTGTATGTATGGCGGTGATATACCCAATGGGAGGGAACGTTAAATGGACATGGGTGCGTTACTGGGTGTCATCATGGCCGGCCTCAGTTTCACGATTTCCGCATTGCTCTTTATCAGATGCCGTAGCTCAGGGAGGTTTTACGCCTTTGCTGCGGTGGGATGGGGGTTCTTTGGTGTCCACGCCATTTTGAGGACAATCGGTGTCCCAGTCCCCCTGAGGGAAATCTTGACTTACTTCTTTGCCCTTTTCGTTTCCCTCTACGTAATTTTGAACGTGTTAGCTTTTCATCCCGAGAAAGCGAGAATGCTCTGGATGTATACCCTTATCCCCACCTCGCACATCTTTTATCGGCTGCTTAGCTACGCCGGCGTTAAGCTTCCCGCAAAAATCGGCGGTCTCGCTGGGGACTCTGGAGTTATGCTCCTGATAACGGCTTACATTTCATACGTGGCGTTTAGGCGCGCAATCCTTTCTTTGCCCTTAATCCCGATGGGGGTTGTGTTATTCTTTTACAAGATTCTCCAGGGGACTCCTCTGGGGTTTTCCCTAATGGCCATTGGAACCGTCGTGTTTGCAGTCGCAACGATTAGGGTTATGAGTTTGAGGCTTTTCAAAGGCTCCGGCTCCGAGGTTCATATCGGGGACTCAGAGAGGTTAGTCCTCGTTGAGAGCTCTCGCCTAGGTGAAGTGCTCAGGAAGTACCGGGAGTATCCAATCTTACTAATAACGAGGCGCGTGGAGGATTATCCCGAAATCTGGACGGTCTTCTATCTAACTGCCGTTGATGCTCCAAACTCCGTTCAGCCAACGTCTCTCGAACGGCTGAGACACTTTATTGTCCGCTATCTCAACGAAGCTAGGCTAGCGGGTTCCAAGGGAGTGGTTGTTATCGACGGATTTGAATACCTCAGGCTTTACAACGATACCAAGACCCTCCTAAAGTTCTTGGCCGATTTAAGGGACCATGCAATTGCAAACGGGGGAGTTGTGTTCGTCGGAGTCTCCAAGGACTCATGGGAGGACAAGGAGTTCACGATGCTGTCTAAAATGACTGATGGATACGCGTCCTAATATCCCAAAGGAAAACAAAAGAGTGCCACGTTCAGAGAACGATTAGCTCTCTCTCAGCCTTCGTCAGCCTCCTCTCCCTTCCCTCCACGACCACGTCGTCCTCTATTCTCACCCCGCCGAGCCCCGGGACGTAGATTCCGGGCTCTATCGTAAAGGTCATTCCGTTCTCGAGGACGACCTCTCCGTCGGGCCCGATGTAGGGCTCCTCGTGGACATCCAAGCCCAATCCGTGACCGGTTCTGTGGGTGAAGTACTTCCCGTAGCCGGCCTCCTCGATGGTTCTCCTCGCGGTTCCGTCGATTTCCTTCGCCTTCACGCCCTCCCTGACAGCCTGGAATGCCCTCTCCTGCGCCTCCCAAACAACCTCGTAAATCTTTACAAGCCTCTCGTCGGGCTCGCCGAGGGCTATCGTTCTCGTTATGTCGGAGCAGTAGCCCTTCCACCTCGCCCCGTAGTCGAGTATCACCATGTCGCCCTTCCTCAGCTTCCTCTCGCCCGGCTCGTGGTGGGGATTGGCGCCGTTCTCACCGGAAGCGACTATCGGCTCGAAGGAAATCCCATCCGAGCGCTCCCTTATCGCGAGCTCTATCTTTAAAGCCAGTTCTCTCTCGGTCATCCCAACCAAATCCCAGCCCAGGATTTCTTCAAAGACCTCATCAACGACCTTCGCCGCTTTCTCCATGAGCCTTATCTCCTCTGGGTCCTTCCTCATCCTGAGCTCCCTAATCACAACGCTCAGAGGATAGGGCCTCATCCGGACGGTTCTGTTAATCTCTATGAGCCAGTCGGCGCGCATGGTGTTCTCGATGAGGATTTTGCCGTCGCTTATGCCGAGCCCGTGCATAATCGTCGCGAGCTTCGCGTAGGGGTTCTCGCCGTCGCGCCAGAAGGTAACGGGCACGTCACCTATGACGTTCTCGTAGAGGCTCGGAACGAGGAGGTGAAACTCCCCGTCGGCGTTTAAAGCCAGAATCGTTGGCCTTTCACCGGCCTCGTGGATTCTGATTCCGGTCAGGTAGTAGAAGTTCGAGCCCGGACTGACGAGCGCTCCATCAAATCCCCTCTCCTTCATCAGCTTTGCGAGCTTTCCGATTCTCATACCACCACCGGGGTTTATTTTTCCTGCCCGCCTTAAACCCTTTTCTCAATTCTCACCGCGACGAGAGCCACGAGGAAGCCCGCTACCGCGTCCCAGACCCAGTGTTCACCGAGGAGAACCGTTGAGATTGGGACGAGCGCGAGGAAAACTGCGAGCGGGACTGTTTCCTTCTTCTTAACCTCCAGAACCGAGAGCAGGCCGATGAAGGCCAGTGTGCAGTGCGGGGAGGGGAGAACGAACTCGGGTCGAGCGGTCCAGTCGTTGGGCGCGTAGCGCTCCGGGAGAGTGTAAACGACGTGAGGCGCGTGAACGTGGAATACCAGAAAAGAGAGGGCCAGGATTCCAAAGCCGAGGGCGAACCTGAAGGCGAGCCTCTTCGCCCGCTCCGGGTCGGCGAATGTGAAGTAGAGGGCCGGGAGCCAGAAGCTACCCGCGAAGCCGGCCCTATAAACCGCCCTCATGAGCGCGTGGAGGTAATGATGGGAGACCGTCCAGCTCACGAGGGAGTACTCGAAGTGATATGATGTCATTGGCAGGTCGAGGAGGGAACGGGTAACGTCGGCGCTCCAGCGCCCGATGAATGGATAGACTAAGGCGTAGGCATCCCAGGAGAGGTAAACCGCGAGGAAGAGGAGGATGAGCCCCAACCGTTTTCCCTTCATCGACGTTAGTCCTCCGCAACCCTTAAAAACCAACCCTCGAAACTCGACCGACTAAGCGGGTTCGCCCGCGGGATGTTCCGCTCTGCGGAGAACCACAAACGTGGGAGGGAGAAAGATGGGAATGTACAAGTACATAAGGGAAGCCTGGAAGAGCCCCAAGAAGAGCTACGTGGGAGAGCTCCTCAAGAAGAGGATGGTTAAGTGGAGGAGAGAGCCGGTCGTCGTTCGCGTTGAGAGGCCGACGAGGCTTGACCGCGCTCGCTCGCTCGGCTACCAGGCCAAGCAGGGCTACGTCGTCGTTCGCGTTCGCGTCAGGCGCGGTGGCAGGAAGAGGCCCAGGTGGAAGGGTGGAAGGAAGCCGAGCAAGATGGGTATGGTCAAGTACTCGCCAAAGAAGAGCCTCCAGTGGATAGCAGAGGAGAAGGCCGCGAGAAAGTTCCCGAACCTCGAGGTTCTCAACTCCTACTGGGTCGGCGAGGACGGAATGTACAAGTGGTTCGAGGTTATAATGGTTGACCCGCACCACCCGGTCATAAAGAGCGACCCGAAGATAGCCTGGATTGCCCTCAAGCCCCACAAGGGTAGGGTCTTCCGCGGTCTCACCAGCGCCGGCAAGAAGGGTCGCGGTCTGAGGAACAAGGGTAAGGGCGCCGAGAAGGTCAGGCCCAGCGTGAGGGCTAACAAGGGCAAGACCAAGTGATTTCCTTCCCTTTTCTCTTCGGTTTAACAGTTTCCAATAAGTTGTTACTGCCGTTTCTGCGGGGATAAATAGGGGGTGACCGCACTCATCTTTTTAAATCCCTCCTCCAAAGGAGTTCGGGTGAGAGAAGATGACGCTCAGGGCGCACCACGTCAGGCTTACGACCTTTATCCACGCTACCGAGGACGAGGACAAGGTCTTAGAGGCGATAGGAACCTTCATTCCCGAGGAGATAGACGACGAGGACGTTCACTTTGAGGTCGAGGAAACCACGGGCTTCTTTGGCAACCCGATTAAGGTCGTCAACGTCGAGATAAAGAGGAGTCGGGCAGTGAGAACTTTTCTCAAGCACTTCAAAGAGCTCCTTGACGAGAACGCGAGGCGCTACATCCTTGAAAACCTCGACGAGAAGGTCGACGACGAGGGAACGCTCTACGTCCGCTTCAACAAGCAGAAGGCCTACCTCGGCGACGTTGAGGTTGACGAGGGAGCCGATGTGATACAGGTCAGAATTAAGGTCAAGGCATTCCCGATGAGAAAAGAGACCGTTGTGAAAGCCGTGAGGGAGTGGCTGGAGGAGAAGGAATGAGCGGGAGGGACTACTTCATCGAGATGGACGTCAGGAATGCGGAAGCCTACGAGTTAGCTAATGAGTGGTTCGACGAGGTAGTCTTCACCAAAAAGCTCGTCCTCGACGCCGAGCCCGACTGGGACTCGTTGAAGGAAGAACTCCGAGAACTCAGAAGGACCTACGGAAAGGTCGCGGTTCTGCTCGTAACGAGAAAGCCGAGCCTTATAAGGGCCTTTAAAGCGAGAAACCTCAGGGCTCTGCTCTACGTTCAGGGAGGCGACATGAGGGTCAACAGGATGGCCATCGAGGCAAAGGTTGACGCGCTGATAAGCCCCTGGCTCGGGAGGAAGGACTACGGCTTCGACCACACCTTGGCGGGAATGGCAGGCAGGAGGGGCGTAGCAATTGGCTTCTCGCTCTCACCCCTTTTAAGGGCGAACCCCTACGAGAGGGCCCTAACGCTCCGCTTCATGGCCAAGGTCTGGGAGCTCGTCAGGAAGTACCGCGTTCCGCGCTTCATCACGAGCTCCGCCGAGAGCAGGTGGGAGGTTCGTTCTCCGAGGGACTTGATGAGCCTCGGGATAAACATTGGAATGGAGATTCCAGAGGCGAGGGCAAGCCTGAACTTCCACCCGAGGCGGATTCTTGGCAAACTCGAGTAGGTGTTGGCGGTGCTGAAGGTCGAGGTCACCTGCGGGCTTGACGAGCGGGAAAAGCTTGAAGAGGTTCTGAAAAAGTGGGGCGTTCCCTTCTACACCGAGGAGGTGAAGGCCAACGGGAAGGGCGCCCTCAAGGTCACGGCCTTCGCGCCGGACTTCGTGATAAACGACCTCGTTGACGAGCTCGTCAGGGCCGTTGACATGAGGAAGGGCCACGCCTCGATAACCTGGTCGCAGGTCAGCGGGAGGTCGGTGCGCTACTCCTCAGCTGTTAGGTCCCTTGAAAGGTTCCGGGGCAGGTGGAGTATTGCCGACATCGAGGGCCTCATCGAGAGCGCCAACTCCCAGGCGAGGGTTGACCCGATTCAGCTGACCCTCGGGGCCGTTGCCTCAATGGTTGCCCTCTTCGGCCTGATAGGCAACAACATCGTTATGATAATCTCGGCGATGCTCCTCTCGCCAATCCTCGGCCCCCTCTACGGCTTCTCGCTCAACGTCGTTATGGGGCGCGGAAGGGACGCCCTAACCGCCGTCTCCTCGATTCTCAAGCTCCTGACGGTTATATTCACTTCAGCCCTCGTCGTCTCCCTTCTCCTGAAGCTCTTCGGTCTCATGCCGGCTGAACCGACGAGGGAAATCCTCATCAGGGGAGATTCGGGGATTGTTTACATCCTCCTCGCGGTCCTCCTCGGCTACGCTGGCGTGGTGGCGATAGTGAGCAGAATTCCCGAGATTCTTGCCGGAGTTTCGATAGCGGCCGCCCTCGTGCCTCCGACAACCGTCGTGGGAATCTCGCTCGCGATGGGCTGGTGGGGCATCTTCTTTGGCTCGCTCCGCCTCACGGTTGAGAACGTCCTCGGCCTGCTCATAGGTTCCCTACTTGGCCTCTACATCCTCAACGTCTCGCCGAGGAGCTACTACGAGAAGCGGTCCGCGAAGCTCTACACGAAGAGGACGATGGCAGTCCTCGGCATTATGTTGCTCTTCCTAATCCTGCTGGAACTGGCAAAGTAAAAAAAGGTCTCAGGGCGTCTCCAGAGCCGGGAAGTAGTCCGGCTCGTAGTCCTCGAGCTTTCCATCCAGGTAATCCTCGTAGCCCTTCAGGTCGAGCAGGCCGTGACCGCTCAGGTTGAAGAGTATGACCTCCTCCTTTCCTTCTTCCTTCGCCTTTAACGCCCTATCTATGACGCCCTTTATCGCGTGGGCGCTTTCGGGCGCTGGAATTATGCCCTCGGTCTTCGCAAACAGCTCCGCGGCTTTGAAAACCTCGTTCTGGTGGTAAGCGACTGGCTTGACGATGCCGTGGTTTATGAGGACGCTCAGCGTCGGAGCTAAACCGTGGTAGCGCAGGCCGCCTGCGTGTATCGGCGGGACGTAGTAGGTGTGGCCGAGTGTGTGCATCTTCATCTTTGGGGTGTAGCCTCCGGAGTCGCCGAAGTCGTACTTGTAAACCCCGCGTGTCATGCTCGGGGCGGCTTTCGGCTCGACCGCTATGAACTCGTACTCTTTTTTACCGCTCAGGACGTCCCTCACGAAGGGATACGCCAACCCAGCAAAGTTGCTTCCACCGCCGACGCATCCGACTATAACGTCCGGCTCCTCGAACTCCTTCATCTGCTCAATGGCCTCGAGGCCGATGACGGTCTGGTGCATGAGCACGTGGTTGAGAACGCTCCCGAGGGCGTAGCGGGCTTTTTCGTCCCTTAAAACGTCTTCAATCGCCTCGCTTATCGCTATTCCAAGGCCGCCGGGGTGGTTGGGGTCCTCGCTCAGGAACTTCCGACCTATCTCGGTTCTGTCGCTCGGACTCGGGTAGATTTCGGCCCCGTAGAGGCGCATTATCGTCTTTCTGTAGGGCTTCTGGAAGTAGCTGGCGCGCGCCATGTAAACGCGAACTTTTAACCCGAGAAGAGCACCGGCCAGGCTCAAAGCGGTTCCCCACTGGCCGGCTCCGGTCTCGGTAACGAGCCTCTCTATTCCCTGCTCCTTTGCGTAGTAGGCCTGAGCTAAAGCGGTGTTTATCTTGTGGCTTCCGGTTACGGTAGCCCCTTCATACTTGAAGTAGATTTTAGCGGACGTGCCGAGGGCCTTTTCGAGATTTGTGGCGCGGAAAAGTGGTGTTGGCCTGCCTATCTTGGCGTAGAGTTCACGGACCTTCTTCGGAATCTCGATGTACCTTTCCGTGCTCATCTCCTGCTTCACAAGCTCCTCAGCGAAAATCCTCAACAGCTTCTCCGGCCCCATCGGCTCGTCGGTTTCGGGGTCGAGGGGTGGAGCTAACGGCTCCGGGAGGTCGGGCAGTATGTTGTACCACCTCTTTGGTATCTTCGAATCGGGCAGAACGGCTTTCATTCTAACACCCCCTCCGATTCCTTTAATCCTTTCGAGAAAGGTCCCAAAGGGTGAGGGAATAAGAGCGTGAGAACTAAACCGGAGCGTTTAAGTGACAGAACTGCGCGGCCAAAAGCACTCCCTCCTCAGCTCAGCGCCAAAAACAATCCCGCCTAACGGCTATGTCAGGGCTCGAGAAGCGACCTTCAAAGCCAAAAACAATCACTCCTGACCATCATGGCGCATCGAGGTAAGGAAACTGCGTTTCCTTAAGTTCTTTTCGGTTGCTTTATTGACGATAAGACGAATTGTACGTCTTTGGCTTCCCCTTTAACTGCCACAGCGACGAAGTATCCTCTGCGTTCGAGGCAAATGGAAGTCGTTTCCCCGTCGGAAGCGTCGAGCAGGTAGCGGGCGTAGTCGCACTGCCCGCGAATTCCGTACACGAGAAGGTTCACGCTGAGGTTTCTACCACCCACAGACATCAAAAACTCTTTTCCAGCGAGGGACCAGAGGGCAGGTTCTCCGGCGGGTTTCAGGACGAGGCTCCCGTTGAGCTCCGCCATCACGGCGTTGAGCGCTTCCTCGGGAGTCGGCCCTTTAACTTCTTGGCCGTTCCTCAGGCCGCAAGGTGAAAGCTCCTCCGCCGAGTTTTTCACTTCTCCGGTTTTTCCGCTTAAAACGAGGATTTCTTTCCCTTTCAGGGCAACGTAGTGCGACCCTTCATTCCTTACCCAGAGAGACCACATGCAGTCCCCGCTTTTTCCCTCCATCAGCTTGACGTATCCGGTTCCCTTGAGCTCGATTTCTATGGCTTTGTAGGTGTTCCTCACCCATTCCCCCGGCCAGTCCGATAGGTCGAGCTTTCCAACCCTGACGCTCCCGTTTGAGCTCCAGTTGAAGCGGTACCTTACGAAAGTCGGCGGCTCGCTCGCGTTCCAGAGGTAGTCGTCGTGCCAGCGGAGCGCAAACCCCTTGACGCCCCTGCAGGGGCCTCGCGCCGAGATAACGGCGAGGCCACCGCCGAGAATCCTTGTTTCGGCCAGATATACGCATTCACCACCCCTAGCGAAGAGGGCATCTCTCATGATGTCGGAGTCGCTTACGTAGTTCTCCACAATCCCTAGGTAGCCCTCCGATTCAACGCGTTTTGTGGCCTCACTGTAGGCGTTATCGGCCTTCTCACGTGGTTCATAGAGGGTTACATAACGGCCGAGGACTGGAAGTCTGACCCCTGAGGACTTCCAGGCAACCCCGCTGACGAGAATCGTCGAGTACGCAACCGTTTTGTTGCAGGAGTAAGTGAGCTCCCCACCGCCCAGCGGCCAAGTATCGGCCTTTCTTCCCCAGCAACCTGTGGCAAAATAAAGGCCGAACTCGACGTTCGGGCCCGTGACCGGAGGGGGCATTAAGAGGAGCATCAGGATGAGCGAGATTATCAAAAACGGTGCCAGCCGGAGGGGCCTTTTGCTGTAGTAGTTCCTGAAAACCAGTGGGGGTACGATAACTGCGGAGATAAAGAGGAGGACTCCGAGGAGGTGGTTGAGCTGGAGGATTATCCACGCGAGGGATGAGAGCAACGCCGAGACGGCGACGGAAGCAATCAGTTTGCCCGCCATGGTCCTCGTTAGTTGTTACGTCTCGGAGGAATATAACCTTTGCCATGGTTTCAAATTGTTTTGAATCGTTCTTAAGAATCGTCTAGGGGTTATGAAAAAGGAAAAATGTTAGCTTTCCGGTTTCTGGATTATCTCAATGGCCTTGTCAACGTCCGCTTTCCTTCCCTTAAGGGCTATGAGGGCGTAGTAATCACCGCCGTCGTTTCTCAGGAACTTTATGCTCCTGTCTTCCTTTTTCATCACGTACTCAGCGTATTTCACCTGGTCATCGCTTGAGTACACGAGAATGAGGACTTCGACACCTTCTCCGACGTTTGCCTTGAAGGAGAACTTAGCGAGGTACCAGTCTGGCATGGGCCCGGTCCAGTTGGAAGGGGTTGTGGTAACGTTGTTCTTCATGAACTTGTTGCCGAGCGAGATTGCCATCGCCTCGGCTACCTTCCAGGGGCTTGGCGACGGCAGCGGGCTTGAGTCCAAGGGTCTCCCGCAGAGCCAGTGCTCATCGCTGGCGTTCAAAACCGCCCCCGTCTCCCCGCGTATAACCAGAAACCTCGTTCCGTTGTAGGCCAGGTAGTAGCTCTTTGTCCCCCTCGTCCAGTAACTCCACTGGCACGTTTTACTGCTCCAGTTTCCAGATACCATTGAGTAGCCAATCTTTGAGAGTTCGGAGAGCACACTTCCGTAAAGTCCTCCTGCGTTCTCGATTGTCTTGTTCACTACCTCGACGGAGCCAATCTTTTTCCAGCTCATGTTTACGAGGCTTGGGGGGTCGGTGTAGCCCCAGATTTCGGGTTTCGGAACCGGCTCGATGTAGTAGTACTCCCAGTAAATTAATCCGGCTAAAATCAGGATTGCAACGAGTGCCAGCACCTTCTTCATTTCCATCACCCGCAGGAAGCTCCTCTTGTATTGGCAACGCTCTCAATCGAATCGTAGGCCCTAGAGATATCCCCCGTGGGGCCGTCGAGTACCACAAGCGCACGATAGCTGAGGGCGGAGATGCAGAGCGTTTTCCCCTCCAGGAGCGACCTCGCGTACTCAAGCTGTTCGTCCGTTGCGTAGATTAGAATCAGGATTTTCACCTTTCCGGCCTCTAAGCTGTAGTTGGCGAGGTTCCAGGGGATTTTTCCGTTCCACTCTGAGGGAACGACGATTACGCCGTCTTTTTCCAGTGCGTCGCCTATAAGTGAGGCCGTGTAGGAGAGGGCTTTTTGAGGACTGGGGCCGATGACGGTGGTCTTCCAACCTGGCTTTCCGCACTTCGACGTCTCGTTCACCCACTCAACGACCGCCTTCAGCTCTCCGCGTGCCACTAAAATGCCGCCTTCGGTCTCCCCAACGTAGTAGGCCCTCCTCCCGTCCCAGATTGTCCACCGGCAGTCGCTCCAGTTGGCGTAGACGGGGTAGTAGCCGAGGGCCCTGAGCTGCTCTTCCAGTTTCCCTGTGAGGTTCCTGGGAAGCGTCGTTACCTCGACGTTCCCGTTCCTTTCCCAGCTCACGTTTTCGAGAAGCGGCGGGTCGGTGAGGCCCCAGAGGGCGGGTTTTTCTACGGGTTTAACGCTTTCCTCCTCCTGCCCCATTTCCCCGCCCTTCGGCAGGTAGTTTACGACGCCAACCGCTATGAGTGTGATAACTATGATTGCCAAAATCCTGTACTTCCCTTTCATCCCAACACCTCACGCGACCTCGGTCTGCTCGTAGGGGCTCTTCCCCTGCCTGTGCTTCACGAGGAGCGAGTAGAAGAACTCCTTCATGTCTGGGGACATACCGTCGTCGAGGAGTATGTCGGCTTTTCCCGAGTAGTCCTTCTCCGCCTTCGTCACGAGCAGGGCAATCTTCGGGGTCAGGTGTTCGAGCAGGGCCTTTCCCACCTCTGCGTACTCCTCGTCGTCGAGCTCCTCATCGCTCTCGATGGCTATGTAGACGATGAACCCCTTCATCTGGACCGCGAGCACGGTTTCCGTCTCGGTCACCTCGAAGAACGAGAAGTTGTAGCCTTCCCTCTCGGCCCTCGCTATGAGCAGACCCTTTATCGAGAGCGTAACGGGCTTTCCCTCAATCTCGAAGATTAAATCCTCCGCGAACTCCCTTCGCGCTATTGAGTAGAGCTCATCCCTCATGCTCGAACCTACTCCGGTTCGGATAAAAGACTTTTGGAACAGGTTTATAACTTTCGTGTCATCACTTGGGTTGGTGGTGTTATGAAGGTGGTCCGTTTCGGCGTCTCCGTACCTGAGGAACTGCTTGAAAAGTTCGACAGGATAATCGAGGAAAAGGGCTACGTGAACAGGAGCGAGGCGATAAGGGATTTGATGAGGGACTTCATAATCAGGCACGAGTGGGAGACCGGCGATGCGGAAGTTGCCGGAACGATAACGATGCTCTACAACCACGACGAAGCGGACGTCGTTAAAGAGCTCCTCGACCTGCAGCACGATTACCTTGATGAAATAGTTTCCAGCATTCACGTCCACATGGACGAGCACAACTGCCTCGAGGTCGTCATCGTCAAGGGGAAGGCGAGCAGGATAAAGGAGATAGCGGACAGGCTTTTGAGCCTCAAGGGAGTGAAGCACGGCAAGCTCGTCATGACGGGAACGGGGAAGGAGCTGGTTTAACCCACCACCTCCGCTATTTCTCCCCCTCCCGGCGGAAGAATCGCGTTCAAATCCTCCTCGCGCACCTTGTAGCCCCACTTCTCCAGGATTCCGCGTATCTTCTTGACGAGCTCTCCCTTCTTGAGCCTGCCGGGCCTTATGACGATGTACTTGCTCGTGTGGGCCTTAATCGCGTCAACGGGTGCGCAGACGACGTAATCTTCTCCCTCGTAGTTTATAACTCCCACCGCCAGTTTGAGCGGAAGCCCGCGAAGCCAGTTCCTCTTTCCGTAAACCATGAATGCTCCCTTGCCGAGATACTCACCGCTTGGCGCCTGCTTCGTCACCTGATTTGGATATGCCCAGTAGGCATCTGCTCCATACAGCCCCTGACTCCACGCCCTGCTCATCGAGACTGCGAACTGACAGGCCTCGAAGATGGTCTTCTCTCCAGCTTTCTGCCCGTCCTTGATGACGACGTGGGGAGCGCCGTAAACATCTGCATGACAGTAGAGGTCGTTCTCTGTCATGTGCTTCTTTATCAGGGTTTCGTTCGTTCCTGCATCTTTTCCCGCCAAGACAAGAAAGCCCTCGCTCGAAACGAACCAGCGGAACTTCTCGAACCACTTCTTCTTTCTCCTCTCGATTTTCCTCACGTTGAGTTCCTTCTTCATCTCCTCCTCGATGAGCTTCTCGACCTCGTCGAGCTTGCGCTTCGTGTCCTCGTAGGCCTTCAAGGCACCCTCGTACTTGTGCCTGAACTTCTTGGCCTTCTCGTAGTAGAGCTCGGCGTTCTCGCCTATGCTTTTGTTGAGGTAGAGTTTAACCTTCCTCCCCTCGAGCTCAATCGTTACGGACTTCTCCTTCGGGTCGATGGCCTTCACCATGAGCGCAACTCTGTTGCCCTCTTTTTTGCCCGCCTCTATGCGCTTCCTGAACTCCTCCCAGCCGAGCTTTTCTGTGGCCTTCCTGAACTCGTCCAAAAGCCTCTCTATGAGGGCGTAGTTCGCGTAGATTAAATCCCCTATCTCCTGGTTCTCGTTCATCGCTTTTTCAAAGCCCTTCAGCATTTCCTCCTGCTTCCTCAGCGTCGCCAGCAACTGCCTCTTCTTGTTTTCGAGCTTTCTCGTCCTCTCAATTTTGGCCTTCTCGATTGTGAGCTTACCGAAGTACTCGTCGAGGGCCTCGCTGAACGTTTTAAAATAGCGCTTCTCAAGCCCCTCATATATTTTCAGCTCGATTGGGACGACGTCGTGCATGTTGCCGTCCTTGTAGACGATGTTCGGCCTCGGTTCGTCGTTGAAGGTTCCCATCATGGCCTCGTAGACCTTCTTCAAATCCTCATCGCTCAGCTCCTTCACCGGTGTCGTCTTTTCGAAGCCGGCCCTTATGGAAATCTCCTCCGCATACATTCCGCCCATGTTGAGCTTCCTTGCCAAAGCTCTGACGAGCTCGAGCTCCTCGTCCTCCCTCATCAGCTCAAGGAAGCGCTCAAAGCTGACCTCCAGAGGGTTTTCACGGGCTGGCGGGAACTTGTATTCTGCTTTGGGCTTTATTGCCCTGTCCTTGTACTCCTCATAACGGAGAGCGGCCACAATCCTGTTCTCCGAGTCCACGAGGACGATGTTGCCCCTCCTGAAGAGCTCGCCGATGAGGGTGTAGTCGCCGATACGAATCTTAACAATCCTGTCGAACTGGTGCTGCTCTATCGCGTCGATGAACCCTCCGCTCAGGTGCTTTCTGAGGAGCATCGTGAAGCTTGAAGGCTGTTTTGGCGCCTCCTTTACATAGCTCGTGAGATGGAACCTCTTCCCAGCCTGGAGGATTAAATCAGCCCTACCCTCTTTCGTGCGGAGCTTAATCCTTATCTCGTCGCCGTCGTGGTAGACCTTGTCAACGCGAGAGCCAACGAGCCATTGAAGCTCCCTAACGACGTAGCGTATGTCAACTGAGCTCATCTCTTCCTTCATTCTCTCACCCGAAAAGAGTAGAGGGCGGGGGTTAAAAGGTTAAAGCCTCAGCGCGAGCAGAACGAGCGCTCCCGCAATCGCGAGAGCCGCCTTGGTTGCGTCGCTTTTGTTCCCCTCAATGGCTTCGCTCAGCAGTCCGAAGGAGAGGCCGACGAGCCCCATGTCGTAGAGCACGTACGCGAGCTTTGTGAAGACATCCATGGGGGATGAGAGCACGCTCAGTATTGCACCCAGAAGAACGACCGCCAGGGCACCGGCTATGAACCCGCTCTCCGTTCCTGCTAGCTCCATCGCCCTCATGTTATCACCATACCCAGTTGGAACCGGAAGATAAAACGTTTTCCATGCACATTACTGGTCACGGTGACAGGTCTGTTCCGAATAAGGTTAAATACGATGAAGCTTAAACACCAACGGTGATACCATGAGGGGCTACCTAACCTTCGTCCTTCACACTCACCTTCCCTACGTCAGGAAACACGGCAAGTGGCCCTTCGGAGAGGAGTGGCTTTACGAGGCGATGAGCGAGAGCTACCTGCCCCTGCTCATGGAGTTCGAACGTTTGAGGGACTCGGGCGTTCGCTTCCAGCTCGTGGTGAACATAACGCCCGTCCTGATGGAACAGCTGGCCGACGACTACGTCAAGGCCGAGTTCGAGAAGTACCTCTTGAGGAAAATCGAGAGAACTAAAGAAGACCTCAAATCTGGCAAATACCCCGAGAAGCCCGTTAGAGAAGTCCTCCGCCACTTCGAGCGCGTTTACTCCTACTGGAAGGCCATAAACGGAGACGTAATCGGCAGGTTCCGGGAGCTTCAGGAGGGGGGCTACCTTGAAATAATAACCTCCCCCGCGACACACGCCTACCTTCCCCTCCTCTGGAGGGAGGAGTCAATACGCTCGCAGATAGCCAACGGAGTGGCGACCTACGAGAAGCACTTCGGAAGGAGACCGCGGGGAATGTGGGTTTCAGAGTGCGCCTACAGACCTTCCGGCCGGTGGCAACTTCCCGGCGGAAGAACCGTTGAGAGGAAGGGGATAGAGAAGTTCCTTGAGGAGTTTGGAATCGAGTACTTCTTCGTCGAGAGCAACCTCATTGATAACGGACCGGTCAGCGACTCCTACGGCGCCCCGGTTCCTACCGGTTCTCTCGCAACGCTCCGGCCGTACTGGGTCAAGGGCTCTAACGTCGCCGTCTTCGCGAGGAACCGCGAGACGGGCCATCAGGTCTGGAGCGCCCACTACGGCTACCCCGGCGACTTCTGGTACAGGGAGTTCCACAAGAAAGCCGAACACAGCGGCAACCAGTACTGGCGCGTGACGGGTAAGGACGTTGATTTGGGCGAGAAGGACTTCTACGACCCCGAGAGGGCTCTTGAGCGGGTTGAAGCGCACGCGAGGCACTTCGTCTGGCTCGTTGAGACATTGCTGGGTGAGTTCGAGGAGAAAACGGGCGAGAAGGGGATAATCGTCTCTCCCTACGACACCGAGCTCTTCGGCCACTGGTGGTACGAGGGTGTTAAGTGGCTTAGCAGGGTTCTTGAGCTTCTTGCCGAGAGGGGAATCAAGACGACGACGCTTTCAGCCTTCCTCTCCAACTACTCCGGCGAGAGGCTTGGGATTGAACTGCCCGAAGGCTCATGGGGCGCCAACGCGGACCACTCGACCTGGTGGAATCCGGAAACGGAGTGGACGTGGGAGGAAATCTACCGCGCGGAAGAGCGTATGGTCGCGCTGGCGAGCCGCTTTTACGGGAAGGACAAGCTAGGCGACAGGGCGATAGAACAGCTCGCGAGGGAGCTTCTAATCCTTGAGGCGAGCGACTGGGGGTTCCTCATAACAACGGGCCAGGCGAAGGCCTACGCCGAGAGGCGCGTTCTGCTTCACGCTAGGGACTTCCACAGGCTCGCCAACGAGGTTGTGAGGTACTTCAAGACCGGCGAGATGGACGTTTCGCTCCTTGAGGAGCTTGAGGAGCGCGACAACCCCTTCAGGCCGGTGATAGTTGCCCACTACGTCAGCGACAATCCACCTGGGCTTGAGGAGTACGTGGAGCCCCCCGAGGTGCCGCCCGAGGAGCGGGATAGGACGGAGGAAGTGGGGGGAACGTTCGTTGAGGCTGAGGCCGAGCTCGGTGAGAGCGTCTTCGAGGGTTCCGATGAGAGGTTCTACGCGAGTTCGCTCGCCTTCGTAAAGAGAAGGAAGCCGAGGGTTCCCCTCGCTAGGAGGACTGACACGAGGCTTGCCAAGAGGGTTGAGAGGATTGGAACGCCCAGGAAGCCGAAGGCCGAGAAGAAACGCCCGCGGTTGAAGCGCCTCATAGACGTCAAGGGCATTGGCCCCAAAACCCTTGCGAAGCTGAACAAGGCGGGAATAAACACACCCGAGGACCTTCTCCGTGCGAACCTTGAAGAGCTCGCGAGGAAGACTGGGATTTCAATAAAAAGGTTGAGAAGGTTCGTGGAGCAGCTTTAGAGGAAGGCGTGGCGGTGCTTGTAGAGGCCTATTATTGCGCTCACGATGAGGTAAAGCTCCACAGCCGCGAGGAGCATCAAGAATATCAGGTAGCCCTGGACGAAGCTGGGGCTCTTGCCGAATTTGCTCGCTATTTCCTGTATTTTTTCCGGTGTAATCAGATTGTATATGCTGTACCTCAGGGCCATCATACCAACGATAACAGGTATTGGTATCGCCGAGTAGGCCAGCAGAAGCCCGAGGTAGCCCCTCCTCTGGAGGGAGAGCATGGAGAGGATTATCGGAATCGCGAGGATTAGGGCAGTGATTGCGAGGAACTGGTTGAGATAGAAGCCAGTGAGCACGAAGAAAGCGGTCATTCCAAACAGATACCTCCGGTAAACCTTCTTGAGCTCTGCTAGCTTCCCCGGCTTGAAGTCGTACTCTGCCGAGCGGGAGTACAGGAGTATCCTGTCGGCGAGCTTCAGGTACTTCTTCTTGCCCTCCTTCTCTATGGCCTTGTCGGTGCTCATGAGCTTGAACTCCTTGGCCTTCTTGTAGAAGAACTCCGCGAGCTCCTCGTTGTCCTTCTCAACCTCCTCAGCGAGCCTCCTGAAGTTCTCGGCAGCTTCCTTAATCTTAGCCTTCACGCGTTCTTTCTCCTTCTCCGTGAGAACCGTGAGACGGTCTATTCTATCGAGGGTTGATTCAAGAACCTCGGCTGTGTCGAGCAGAATATCCTTGCTCTTCACGTTCACACCTCCAAAAGTTGAAAAGAAAGAAGGGCCTTAAGACCCTTGTGCCTTCTCGGCCTGGAGGAGCTTTCCAATGCTCCAGTACATGAGGGCAAAAATAACAAACCAGGCAAAGAGCATGTAGATTACCCAGCTTCCCATCGTCACCACCTCAGACCTTTATGATAACCTCGTTCTTCTCGAGCTCCTCGCCGTACTTCTTCTTGATGGAGTAGTAGCTCTCGATGAATCCAATGACCCACATGACTATTATTGCAATCCTGGCAGGCCATTCGAGGGTCGTGCCTATGAGGCTCTTGACCATTCCAAGGAGCGGTATCATGAGGAGCAGTGGCGCGATGTAGAGGATTATCGGCTTGTACCACTCGGGAACCTTCATCCAGGCCCCCTCGTGGAGCTCCTTCCAGAAGTTGTCGGGCTTGAAGAGGTACACTGCGACGATGATGTCGAAGAGCGCCAGCAGGGTCAGCTGGAAGCTCACCCATGCGTCAACCTGGTCCATGTAGCCGCTTATGTAGATGACCGGCAGTCCAGCAAGGAAGTATATCACCAGAACGACCCAAGTTCCAACGTTCCTCTTTATGCCGAGGTCCTCTTCGAGGAGGGCCACGACGTAGTTGTACATTGCAATCGCTGAGGTGAATCCTGCAAACCAGAGCAGGAGGAACCAGAGTGCACCGAAGAGCCTTCCCGCGTCTCCCATGCTGACGAAGGCGTTGGGCAGGCTGGTGTACGAGAAGCCGAGTCCGAAGGTGTTTCCAATTGCCTTGAGGCCTATGTCTTTGTGCTGGGTGAGGTACTGCATAATCTCACCCCAGTGCTGGCTGAGGTAGCTGGAGATTGTGTCAACGTTTCCGGACTTGGCTATGTCCTGGGGAACTCCCATCTGTATGAGGAAGCTTGGAGCGTCCTTGAAGGCCTTGGCAACGAGGTCTGGAGAGACTATCTTGGTGAAGTAAGCGGTCGCGAGCGGTATTGCTATTGAACCACCGAGAACGACTTCCGCGAACTCGTTGAGCGAGACGGTGGCGATACCTGAGAGGGCAACGTCATCCTTGGGGCCGAGGTAGCTCGCGTAGTTCTGGATGATACCCATACCGAGAGAGAGTGTGAAGAATATCTGTCCCGTCGCCGCGAGCATGACCGCCGCGAAGTGCTCCTTCAGGTAGGTCCAGTTCGGGCTCCAGATGAACTTGAATCCGTCTATGGTGCTCCAGTTGGGGTCAACCGGCGAGCCAAGGACGAAGACGTAGCCGACCATTATGATGGCGAAGACGTAGAGGAGCGGCATCATGACCTTGACCCAGCGCTCGATACCCTTGCTGACACCCTGGCCGACCGCTATGGCCAGCAGTATAACGGTGATTCCCCAGAAGAGCATTACCTGCGTGTGGTTGGCTAGGTAGTTGCCGAAGAACTCACCGGTGTTCTTGCCGAAGTAGGCTCCGGTTATGCTGAACCAGGAGTACGCCGCCGACCAGCCGATGAGGTGCAGGTAGTAGCTGTTGAGGAGTATGGTCAGCGAGAACGCGAGCATACCGCTTATGACGCCCCACCAGAGGGCGCTTCTCGGCTTGAGGCTCTCCCTGGCCATGAGGTAGTAGGTAGGTCCTAGGGTGCCGTGTCCATACTTGCCACCGTAGCGACCGGCGACCCACTCAATCCACATCACTGGGATACCGAGGAAGAACAGCGCTATGAAATACGGCACCATGAAGGCGCCGCCACCGTTCTGGGCGACCTGGGTTGGGAACCTCACGAAGTTACCAAGGCCAACGGCGTTTCCTGCCATGGCCAAAATTAAACCAATCTTGGTCGCCCATTGGTCCCTTCCCTGCTCCACTTTTAACCACCTCCAGACGAGACTGTATTATACCAGGGGTAAATGCCCACCTCGGGGGCACTATGTATAAGAACCTTCATCGTATAAAAAGCTTTTTGAGGGCGTTTTTCGACGAAAGACGATTTACTCTTCCGTAAAATAACTCGAAATCGGCTCTTCGTCATTTTTTCAATTTTGCCGTTTCAAACAGGTATGTGCTTGATTGACAGTCGAAGAACTTAAGACTTGTATTGTCATAGTGTCAACAATGTGGCCGGGGCAACTTTATATACTCCGGCCCTTACCCTCACCGCCCGATGATTGGAACGAGAGTGAGCTGACGGGATGATGACCGACTTCTCGCTGAGGGTTTCTATTCTTTCCTTCACCATTGCACCTCAATGTTCACCAATGTTCATAAAATCTTGGATGTACATCCCTCTTTTTAGCTAAAAATTTCGGGAGCGCTTTTTATTTCTTCGAAAATTTGAGATGCTAACTTTTTGTTGCAAACTAAGCCTTCTCCTGCCTTCTTTTCCGAAAGGTTTATATATGCAAAGGTCTTAGGGGATATCGCAGATTACCGAAACTGAGGTGATAGAGATGGTCGAGATTGACCCGTTTGAGATGGCCGTTAAGCAGCTCGAAAGGGCTGCTCAGTATATGGACATAAGTGAGGAGGCCCTTGAGTGGCTCAAGAGGCCCATGAGGATTGTTGAGGTTAGCGTTCCCATCGAGATGGACGACGGTTCTGTCAAGGTCTTCACCGGTTTCCGCGTTCAGCACAACTGGGCCCGTGGTCCGACCAAGGGTGGTATAAGGTGGCACCCGGCCGAGACCCTCAGCACCGTTAAGGCCCTCGCCACCTGGATGACCTGGAAAGTTGCCGTCGTTGACCTCCCCTACGGTGGCGGTAAGGGTGGTATCATCGTTGACCCGAAGAAGCTCTCCGAGAGGGAGCAGGAGAGGCTCGCTCGCGCTTACATAAGGGCTGTTTATGATGTCATCGGCCCGTGGACAGACATCCCGGCTCCTGACGTTTACACCAACCCCAAGATAATGGGCTGGATGATGGACGAGTACGAGACCATAATGAGACGCAAGGGCCCGGCCTTCGGTGTCATAACCGGCAAGCCGCTCAGCATCGGCGGTTCCCTTGGCAGGGGTACCGCTACCGCCCAGGGTGCTATCTTCACCATCAGGGAAGCCGCCAAGGCCCTCGGCATCGACCTCAAGGGCAAGACCATCGCCGTCCAGGGCTACGGTAACGCCGGCTACTACACCGCCAAGCTCGCCAAGGAGCAGCTCGGCATGAAGGTCGTCGCCGTCAGCGACAGCAGGGGCGGTATCTACAACCCAGATGGCCTCGACCCGGACGAGGTTCTCAAGTGGAAGCAGGAGCACGGCAGCGTCAAGGACTTCCCAGGCGCGACCAACATCACCAATGAGGAGCTTCTCGAACTCGACGTCGACGTCCTCGCTCCGGCTGCCATCGAGGAGGTCATTACCGAGAAGAACGCCGACAGGATTAAGGCCAAGATTGTCGCTGAGGTTGCCAACGGTCCGGTTACCCCTGAGGCCGACGACATACTCCGCGAGAAGGGCATCCTCCAGATTCCGGACTTCCTCTGTAACGCCGGTGGTGTCACCGTCAGCTACTTCGAGTGGGTCCAGAACATCAACGGCTACTACTGGACCGAGGAGGAAGTCCGCGAGAAGCTCGACAAGAAGATGACCAAGGCCTTCTGGGAAGTCTACAACACCGCCAAGGAGAAGAACATCCACATGCGCGATGGTGCCTACGTCGTCGCTGTCCAGAGGGTCTACCAGGCCATGAAGGACCGCGGATGGGTCAAGAAGTGATTTCTTCTCCCTTCCTTTCCTTCTCAATTCTCCCGCCGGTTCTTGAAAGCAGGTTTGTTGGTTAAGAAGAAACTAAAAAGGAAGGTCAGCCCTTCGTCCAGTAGTCCTTCTCCTCGACCATCGCCCTTATCATCTCGTCCTCGTCCCTGAACATCGTCCGCCTCGACGGGTTCTGCATGCCGTAGAATTCCATGAACGGACTTGGACGTCTCTTGAAGGGGTAGTAGAGGTATATCGCCGCAAGTGTCCTGTATGCTTCTGCCATCTCGCTGACGACTCCTGCCGAAACGCCCTCGGCGTAGTGGTAGACCGCTATGGCCCTGCTGACATCGACGAGGTTGAAGTCCCTCTCAACGAGCTGTCTCCTCAGTATCTCCGTTGCCTGCTCTATGTCCTCCCTCTCAAGCTCGTCTACCTCGTTCCCGTTGAGGAGGTGTTTTATCCTGATTTTCTTCACGTTCGGGTTCTTGGCGACCTGGTTGTCGTACTCAGCTACAACCCACCAGTCGTCTAAAGCCCCGGGGTCGAGGACGGTGAAGTGCTCGCTCAGTTTGTCGTAGAAGCCCCTGACGCGGTGGTAGTACTCCTCCTCGTGGCCGGTCATCGGGTAGCTGAGGTAGACGAGGGGCTTCTCCTTCTCCCTGAACAGCAGGTCGAGGAAGACCTCCGGCGGGTGCCTTATGCCGAACTGGAGGACGTAGCGGACGTTTATTCCCTCCTTCTTGAGCTCGTGGACAAGGGTCTTCACGTGGTTTATCGCATCTTCGCGCCACATGACGAGGGTCGTCAGCTTTATGTTGTCCGGGTCGTTGCCGAAGCGCTCGAACCACTCGGGGTCGTTGATTATCCTCCTCCTGACCGAGAGCACGTCGTCGAGGACGATGATGACCCTGTCAGGTTTGAGGAGCTTGAGGTTGCTGAGGGTGAATCCTATAACGCTCCCGCTCCCCCAGCGGAAGAGGCTCGGCGTCGAAACGAGGTGAAACCTTTTGTCGCTCTCGTCTATCTCCCGTCTGATTCTCTCGAAGGCCTCGTCGCGAATCTCGTTCATCAAATCCTGGTGGTTTATCGCGAAGTCGAGAACGTTCTTGCGGGTTATCTTAACCCCCCTTTCCTTCCCTACCTCCCTGAGGTAGTCGAAGACGTGGTAGTATGCGTAGCTCTCCCCGCTGGCCTTTTCAAGGGCCTCGCTCAGGTATTCGTCGCGCCCGTTGAGGGGCGGGCCGGTTAGAAGGATTACTTCCTTTGCCATGACAACCACCCAAGAGAGTGGGGCGAAACCTTTAAATACTCTTTCTCTAAGCGGGGTTCAGAGGTTCTTCTATTCTAAAAACCAACTCCAGGGGTGTTGTAGTTGACTGAGAACCTAAAGGGAACCACTACCGTCGGCGTAGTTTGCAAGGACGGTGTAGTTTTAGCGGCAGACAGAAGGGCATCACTCGGCAACATGGTGCTTTCTGAGGGCGTCACGAAGGTCTTCCAGATAGACGAGCACCTCGCCCTGGCAGGAGCGGGGAGCGTTGGCGACATACTGAGCCTCGTCAGACTTCTAAGAGCCGAGGCAAAGCTCTACCGCGCGAGGGTCGGCAGGGAGATGAGTGTCAAAGCTCTGGCGACCCTTACGTCGAACATCCTGCACGGAAACCGCTTCATGCCATACTTCGGCTGGTTTCTCATAGCCGGCTACGATGAGAAGCCGGGCCTTTACTCGATAGACATGGCCGGTGGCGTCACCGAGGATAAGTTCACCGCCGCCGGTTCCGGAATGGAGTTCGCCTTCTCAATCCTTGAGGAGAACTACCGCGATGACCTCTCACTGGAGGATGGAATAAGGCTCGCCCTGAAGGCGATAAAGGCATCCACCCGCAGGGACGTTTTCACCGGGGGTGGGGTTACACTCGTGACCGTGACGGAGGACGGCTACCGCGAGTGGAGCGAGGAGGAGCTCAAAGCGCTGTTCTGAGGTGGTGGCGTTGATTCGGAGGGAAACCTACGTTGACGAGATACTCAAGGAGATTCGCGAGGTCATAGCCCAGATGGTTCCGCCGAACGCGAGGATAACCGACGTCGAGTTCGAGGGGCCGGAGCTCGTCATATACACCAAGAACCCGGAGGCGATAATGAAGGACGGCGACCTCATCAGGAACCTCGCGAAGGTTCTCAAGAAGAGGATAAGCGTCCGCCCGGACCCGGACATCCTAATCCCGCCCGAGAAGGCCGAGGAGATGATTAAGGAGCTCGTCCCGAAGGAGGCCGAGATAACGAACATAAGCTTCGACCCCTCCGTCGGTGAGGTTCTCATAGAGGCCAAGAAGCCCGGCCTCGTCATCGGAAAGAACGGCGAGACGCTTCGCCTGATTACTCAGAAAGTTCACTGGGCGCCGAGGGTTGTCAGGACTCCTCCGCTCCAGAGCCAGACGATTTACTCGATAAGGCAGATTCTCCAGACCGAGAGCAAGGACAGGAGGAAGTTCCTCAGGCAGGTTGGCAGGAACATTTATCGCAAGTCCGAGTACAAGAGCAGGTGGATTAGGATTACCGGCCTCGGGGGCTTCCGCGAGGTCGGAAGGAGCGCGCTCCTCGTCCAGACGGATGAGAGCTACGTCCTCGTTGACTTCGGCGTGAACATAGCCGCGATGAGGGACCCGCTCAAAGCGTTTCCGCACTTTGACGCCCCGGAGTTCCGCTACGTCCTCGATGAGGGCCTTCTCGACGCAATCATTATCACCCACGCCCACCTCGACCACAGCGGAATGCTCCCCTACCTCTTCCGCTACAAGCTCTTCGACGGGCCGATTTACACGACCCCGCCGACGAGGGACTTGATGACGCTCCTCCAGCAGGACTTCATCGAGATTCAGCACATGAACGGCGTCGAGCCCCTGTACAGGCCGAGGGACATAAAGGAGGTCATAAAGCACACCATAACCCTCGACTACGGCGAAGTCAGGGACATCGCTCCAGATATAAGGCTGACCCTCCACAACGCCGGTCACATACTCGGCTCGGCGATAGTTCACCTCCACATAGGCAACGGACTCCACAACATAGCCGTAACCGGAGACTTCAAGTTCATCCCGACCAGGCTCTTCGAGCCCGCTGTGAGCAGGTTCCCGCGCCTTGAGACCCTCGTCATGGAGTCCACCTACGGCGGAAGCAACGACTACCAGATGCCGAGGGAAGAGGCGGAGAAGAAGCTCATAGAGGTCATAAGGGAAACAATCAAGCGCGGTGGAAAGGTGCTCATCCCGGCGATGGCCGTCGGAAGGGCGCAGGAGATAATGATGGTTCTTGAGGAGTACGCGCGCGTCGGTGGCATAGAGGTTCCGATTTACCTCGACGGAATGATTTGGGAAGCTACCGCAATCCACACAGCCTATCCAGAGTACCTCAGCAAGAGCCTCCGTGAGCAGATATTCCACGAGGGCTACAACCCGTTCCTGAACCCGATATTCAAGAGCGTCGCCAACTCGCGCGAGAGGCAGGACATCATAGACTCCGGAGAGCCGGCCATAATCATAGCCACCTCGGGCATGCTCGTCGGCGGACCGAGCGTCGAGTACTTCAAACAGCTCGCCCCCGACCCGAAGAACAGCATCATCTTCGTAAGCTACCAGGCCGAGGGAACCCTCGGAAGGCAGGTGCAGAGAGGTTTACGCGAGATACCGCTCATCGGCGAGGACGGCAGGACAGAGGTCGTTCAGGTCAACATGGAGGTCCACACGATAGACGGCTTCTCCGGCCACGCGGACAGGAGGGAGCTCATAAGCTACGTCGCCCGCGTCAGGCCGAGGCCAGAGCGTATAATCACCGTCCACGGCGAGGCCCACAAGTGCCTCGACCTCAGCTCCAGCATACACAGGAAGTTCGGCATATCAACGCGCGCGCCCAACAACCTCGACGCCATAAGGCTCAAGTGATGGGCTCGCTGAGCCCTTCCTCTTTTCGATAACGTTTTAAATCTCTCCCACAAGAGCCCCTTAGGTGGGAGGACGTGAAGATAGAGTACAAGTTCTCGTTCGCGGTTTACATATGGGGCATTATCACCGGGATAATCAGCGGACTCTTAGCGTACTACAACAGGAGCGCATGGATACTCGGCTTCCTGCTCTACTTCTTCGTGGACAAGTTCGTGATGGCGCTGATTAAGGAGCTCCCTCCGGACGTCCCGGACGAGAGGGCGATACTCAGGAAGGCCTTCTGGGGCTGGCTGTTGTTCTGGCTCTACTTCACGATGCTCAGCTACTCGGTGGCCATCAACTTCCAGCCGGTCTGCTACTCCAACCAGAGCCTCCTCTATCAGGTCGTTCACAACGGAACGGCCGGGATTAAATGCGTGTTTAACGTGACCAACGTGACGGGGTGATTTCATGAACGTTGAGGAAATGAAGAAGGCCGTTGCCAAAGAGGCCCTCAACCTCATCGAGGACGAGATGGTCATTGGTCTCGGTACCGGCTCTACGACCGCCTACTTCATCCGCTACCTCGGAAAGCTCATAATGGAAGGCGAGCTTGAGGAGGTCTACGGCGTCCCGACCTCATACCAGGCGAGGCTCTTGGCCCTTGAAGCCGGTGTTCCGGTTGTGAGCCTCGACGAGGTTGACGCGATAGACATAGCGATTGACGGAGCGGACGAGGTTGACCCGCAGATGAACCTAATCAAGGGGCGCGGTGCCGCGTTGACCATGGAGAAAATCATCGAGTACAGGGCCGGAATGTTCGTCGTCCTCGTTGACGAGACCAAGCTCGTCGAGTGGCTCGGCCAGAGAATGCCCGTCCCAATAGAGGTTATCCCGGTCGCCTGGCGTGCCATCGCGGAGGAGATAGAGGTCTTCAACGCCACCGCCGAGCTGAGGATGGCCGAGAAGAAGGACGGGCCCGTCGTTACGGACAACGGCAACTTCATACTCGACGCCAAGTTCCACCGCATAGAGGACCCGCTTGACCTTGAGATAGAGCTCAACAACATTCCCGGCGTCGTCGAGAACGGAATCTTCGCTGACATAGCCGACCTCGTCCTCGTCGGCACGAAGGACGGGGTCAAGAGGATGGAGCGCTGAGAAAGAAGGATTCTTTACTTTTCAGCTCCATATTTCTCCCTAATGTGCTTCAGGAACTCTCCGGCGGTGAGGATGTAGAACCAATGCCTCTTGAGCTGGAACCTGAGCGTCTTTTCGTTCCTCAGCTTAACTAAGTGTGCTGTGTTCATGCTGATGAGGTAGCGAGCTTTGGAAGCGTAAACCACATTGAGGAACTTAACATCGTCGAGGTGACCTACGGCATTAACTATCCTGGGGTCATCTTCAAACTTCACGCGGGGAGAAACCTTCTTGGTGTGGTTTTGAACGAGGTTGTAAATGGCCCTGGCCTTCTCCGGCTTCCCAATAAGGAGTCCAATGACTGCAAGGGTTTCCTTCATCTCCTGCAGGGTCTCCTTGGAACCATAGTTCTGGAGTGTTGATTCCTTGAGAAGCTCAAGAATCCTAATGGCAGGACTTCGAGAAGGGTCTTTGGTCTTAAGAGCGCTGATTAAAATTGATGTGTCAAGGACAACCTTGAGCTGAGCCATTCAAATCACTCCGAGCTTTTTCAGCTTCCCCTCGATGCGGTGAAACTTCTTAAGCTCCTCTCTCGCGAGTTCAAGAAGCTCCATGGTGCTTAAGTTTGCGGTTCTCTTGTCTTTCAAGATTATTTCCCAGGCCTTTTCGTCGCTCATGGGTTTGTCCATCTCGTTCATTAACTCTCTCACCTGGAAGAACCAGACAATATCCTCTGGCTTTTCTTTTGTGGCCTTGGCGAGGCCGTCAATTACCGACTCGAAGACTCGCCTATCAACGGCTTTTACCGCCATGCTCTCACCGTTTTATGGTTTGTGGGAAGATAGATTAACTTTGTGGTGGTTTCTCCAGACTTCTCCAGGGTGTTGAGGATGGAGCGCTGAAGCAAGGTTTATAAACTCAGCCCTTTTTCACTTCTTCGGGAGTCCCGCGAGCGCGGGGGTTGCCGAGCCTGGTCAAAGGCGGTGGACTCAAGATCCACTCCCGCAGGGGTTCCGGGGTTCAAATCCCCGCCCCCGCACCAGAAACTTTTCTGGCGAAAAGTTTCATCAAAGTTTGTAGCTTCTTCTGGAATACTATATTTCGGGTGATTTTCTTTTCAGTTGGTCGTTCTGAGTGTGAGAACTTTTCAAATTGCTCCTTGCTTATGGGTTTAACCTTTAAATCGACGCCCGATGGGCGTCAAAGGAAAATAAACCCTTTGAAAGGGCTGTTTTGGTTGGTTCTCTCTTGTAAGGCTCGATTTTCTCAGTAAAATCTTCTTCCTTTGAGCCTTTGAGCGAGAGCTACGAGCTTTTGGTGAAGCTTTTTTCAAAAGCTTCAGCGCTGGCGGAAGATGACGTGCCTTTTTTAAAAGTGCAAGTTTTAGAGGGGGTTTCTTTTTGACCTGCTCTTTGTGACATGTTTCTCTCTTTGAAAGCGCCCGAAGGGCGCTAATGAAGGAAACACGCTTAAAACAGGCGAGTTTAAGAGCAACCCCACCCGAAAATAAACTGTTTAAAACGCATGCCTAATTTTGATGAAACTTTTCACCAGAAAAGTTTCTCCGCCAGCGCAAGTAAGGGCTGAATGGTGGGGCCGCCGGGATTTGAACCCGGGTCACGGGCTCCCAAAGCCCGCAGGATGGGCCAAGCTACCCTACGGCCCCCTGCGGTAGGTGCATCACGGGTTGCCTTATTAAATTTTTCGTCGCTGAACTGGAATGATGATTCCACGCCAACAACGCCAAAATGAATGGGAGAGCTTCGCATTCCAAAAAGGAGTCACGAACTCTGATAAAACTTTGCAACAGCCTCGGGGATGGGCTGGTAAAATGAGCGCTCTTCTATCCAAGGAGCAGAAAAATGGTCGTGCACTAATGAAAAAGCAAGTTCATACAGGGTTTAACACTATAACAAAATCCTCTGATATGGTTTCAACTTCTTATCAGCGCCCGAAGGGCGCTAATGAAGGAAACACGCTTAAAACAGGCGAGTTTAAGAGCAACCCCACCCGAAAATAAACTGTTTAAAACGCATGCCTAATTTTGATGAAACTTTTGCTTGACAAAAGTTTCTGTGGTGGGCCCGGGGGGCTTTGAACCCCCGACCACGCGGTTATGAGCCGCGCGCTCTGACCAGGCTGAGCTACGGGCCCACTGATGGCGCCGCCGCCCGGATTCGAACCGGGGACCGCCGGATTAACAGTCCGGCGCTCTACCGACTAAGCTACGGCGGCTCGACCCAATGTAGGGGATACAGGGGACGTTTATAAATTTTGCGGTTGGAAAGGGGAAAAGGTTTATAACTCTCAAAGGAGTCCCCTAAAGCGAGCCTGCCCCGGTAGCCTAGCCTGGCGGGGCGGCGGACTTGTAATCCGCCGGTCGCGGGTTCAAATCCCGCCCGGGGCTCCATTCATTTCTCGAGCAGAGCCTCAACGAGTGCAACAATCTGCCTGTGGACACCATCAACGTCCTCGAGGGCGTTGACGATTTTAATCTCAGGAAAGCGCTCCGCGAGCTTGAGGTAGTTTTCGCGAACCTTCTTCTGGAGCTCCACTATCTTGTCAAACTCGGTCTTTATGCTCCTCGTTCTTATGCGCTTCATACTCTCCTTGACGGGAAGGTCGAGAAGCAGAACGAGGTCGGGCCTTATTGCAAAGCGGTTGAGGTCTATCAGCCACTCAAGGTCAAGTCCCCTCGCCCACTGGTAGGCGAGCGACGAGTAAAAATAGCGGTCTGAAATCACGACCTTTCCCGATTCAAGCGCGGGTTTTATGAGCTTGTCAACGTGCTCGGCCCTGTCCGCCGCGAAGAGCAGAGCCTCCGCCTCGTGACTTATTTTAGCCCCGTCAATTATTCCTTCCCTTCCACCGGTCAAGACTAGTTTCCTGATGAGCTTTCCGAACGGCGTGTCCGTGGGTTCCTTTGTTAGAACGACCTCATAGCCCCTCTCCTCAAGCCACAGCTTGAGCAGCTTTGCCTGAGTTGACTTTCCAGCGCCGTCTATGCCCTCGAGCACAATGAATATCCCCAAGCCCGTCACCCCCAAAATGGAAGAACGTGTAAACCCCTCGGCGAGGGGCTTATAAAACTGCCGTCATACTGAGAGCCTCTTGAGGTAGTCGAAGAGCGACCACATGCTCATGAACTCCTTCTGCTCGCCCTCCCGGTAAAACTCCACGACGCCATCGGGTCTAAAGCGCATTCCAAAGTCGTAGTCCCCCTTGTTCAGCTTGTGAAGGAAGACCTCCTTGGGCTTCGGCGGCAGGTAGCTGGTCATCATGTCGTTCATGAGCTCTGCCTCGAAGCCGAAGTGCTCGCTCATCCTCGGGAAGAAGAGCACCGCAGGGGTGTTCATGGCGTCAACGAGGGCCTTTCCCCCGAGCTTGAAGTTGTAGTGCTTGAAGAGGTCGTGCATGAAGTCGTCGAGGGCGTTGGGATAGTAGACCGTCGCACCGATGTCGTTGGGCTGGGCCTCGATGAAGCTTCTGCTCTCGAGGATGGCGTTTATCTCGTCAACGTCGATTCCGCTGACGTAAACCCTAACGCCACCGTAGTAGTAGACGTAGGCCAGCGGAAGGCCCTTCTTGTGGGCAAAGTCCTTGAGCGCTATGAGCGGAATCAGGCGGACGTCCATTATCGTTGAACCGGTGCTGACGATGCCAACCACCATCGCCCTCTTGCCGTAGCGCGAGATGGCCCTTCCGTCCCTGCCGACTATTATCGTTCCGTGGGAGACCGTTCCTATGGCCCTTCCAAGGAGGGCAAGCTCCTCGGGATTAAACCTCTGGGAATAATACACTTCCACTTCCACCACCTCAATCCGGGAGTATTATACTCTCCCGACCAATCCTTGACTCGACCCAAATCTTCACGTTCGAGCCTATCTTGCTGAAGTCCTCGATGAGCGTGTTGTCGCCGATGACGCTGCCGGGCTGTATGACGACGCCCTTGCCTATGTGAACGTTTTCTCCTATTATGGCCTCCTTTATCTCGGCACCGTCCTCGATGGTCACGCCTGAAAAGATTACCGAGCGTTCAATTTTAACGTTTCTGCCTATCTCAACGTCATCACCAATGACCGCGAAGCCCCTGATTTCCGGCTTCCGCAGAACGCAACGCCTGCCAGTGTAGAGCGCCCCACCGTACTCAAGGTTGCCCTTAAGGCTTTCGGTTTTCACCTGCGGCAGGATGAGCCGTCCGAGGAAGACATCTTCCGTCGCCTGAAGGTAGCTCGACGGCCTTCCGACGTCGTTCCAGTACTCCTTGAAGGGGAACCCGTAGAGCGGAAGGTCGTTTTCGAGCATCCTAGGGAAGAGGTCCCTGGAGAAGTCGAAGTTCTTGTTCTTGGGAACGTGGTCGAACGCTTCGGGCTCAAAGACGTAGATACCAGCGTTGACGAGGTTGCTGAAGACCTCCTCCGGCCTGGGCTTTTCCTTGAACTGCTGAATCCTGCCGTCCTCGTCTATTATCGCTATGCCGTACTGCGTCGGGTCGTCGACCTCAGAAAGCGCTATCGTGGCGAGGGCCTTCTTCTTTTTGTGATACTCGTAGAGAGCCCGCAGGTCGAGGTTTGTCAGCACATCGCTTGAAACGACCAGAAAGGTGTCGTCCATGTGCTTGACGACCTTCTTGGTGGCCCCGGCAGTTCCGAGCTTCACGTTGTCCTTGTTGGAGTAGTGAATCTCTATCCCCCACTCGCTTCCGTCGCCGAAGTAGTCGATTATGCGCTCCTTAAGGTAGCCGACAAGAACGTAAACCTCATCGACCCCGGCCTCGATGAGGCTCTGGAGGGCGTACTCCATCAGGGGTCTGTTGAAGAAGGGTATCATTGGCTTGGGCCTGTACACGGTCAGGGGAAGAAGCCTCGTTCCCTTGCCTCCGGCCAAAATCACTGCCTTCATCTTGCACCGCACCGCTTTATTGTATCACTCCCAGTTAAAATACTTTGCGCCCTTCGTCGTTCATTCACATGGATGCGTCCATGAGCCCATTGATGACCATTACTCGGTTTAGTAGTTGACAACTCTGCCCAAAAAATTCGACGTTATATCAGACGATGGCCCTTTAATCGCCCAGTTGATGGTCACAACGACGAAGGAACTTTAAATAGGTAAGATGCACACATCCGATGGAGGCGACAAAAATGGACGCCCTTGAAAAGCTTAGGGAACTCCTCCCCGAAGAACAGTTCGAGAAGGTTAAGGCGATAGACAACCCCGAGCTTCACGCTTTTTTGGCGGAGTGGATTGAGTGGCTCGAGCCGAGCAAGGTTTTCGTCTGCACCGACAGCGAAGAGGACGAGCAGTACGTCCGCTGGAAGGCCCTCTACTATGGAGAAGAGAAGATGCTCGAAACGCCGAACCACACCGTCCACTACGACAACTACTACGACCAGGCCAGGGACAAGGCCAACACCAAGCTCCTCGTCCCCGGCGGAAAGGAGATTCCCTTCCTCAACACCAAGGACCGCGACGAGGGCCTGAAGGAGATTAGGGAGCTCATGAAGGGCGTCATGAAGGGCAAGGAACTCTTCATATGCTTCTTCGTTCTCGGGCCTAAGAACTCGATATTCACCATTCCGGCCGTCCAGCTCACCGACTCTGCCTACGTCGCCCACTCCGAGTTCATACTCTACAGAAAGGGCTACGAGGAGTTCAAGCGCCTTGGAAGGAACGCCAAGTTCTTCCGCTTCGTCCACTCGGCGGGAGAGCTCGACGAGAGGAAGACCAGCAAGAATCTGGACAAGAGGAGGATTTACATCGACCTCGTGGATGACACCGTTTACTCCGTCAACACCCAGTACGGTGGCAACACCATCGGTTTGAAGAAGCTCGCCTTCAGGCTCACCATTCAGAAGGCCGTTAAGGAGGGCTGGCTCAGCGAGCACATGTTCCTAATGAGGGTCAACGGCCCGAACGGCAGGAAGACCTACTTCACCGGTGCATATCCAAGCATGTGCGGTAAGACCTCCACCGCCATGATTCCCTGGGAGAACATAGTCGGAGACGATTTGACCTTCATCCTCCCGGTCAACGGCGTCGCCCGCGGTGCCAACGTCGAGAAGGGCGTTTTCGGCATAATCCAGGGCGTCAACCCCGAGGACGACCCGATAATCTGGAAGGTCCTGCACTCACCGGTCGAGATAATCTTCTCGAACGTCCTTGTCAAAGACGGAAAGCCCTACTGGAACGAGATGGGCGTCGAGATTCCGGAGGAGGGAGAGAACCACAGCGGGAAGTGGTGGAAGGGCAAGAAGGATAAAGAAGGCAACGAGATACCGCCGAGTCACAAGAACGCGCGCTTCACGGTTTCTCTCGAGCACTTCCCGAACGTGGATTTGGAAGCCCTTGAGAACCCGTGCGGTGTGGAAGTCGGCGGAATGATTTTCGGCGGCCGCGATAAGGACACCTGGCCCCCGGTGAGGGAAGCCTTTGACTGGAAGCACGGTGTTATAACTATGGGCGCCTCGCTTGAGAGCGAGACGACGGCGGCGACCCTTGGGAAGGAAGGCGTTAGGGCCTTTAACCCGATGGCCATACTCGACTTCATGAGCGTCCCGCTCGGCGAGTACATCGAGAACTACCTGAGGTTCGGCGAGAAGCTGAGGAAAGCGCCGAAGATATTCGCCGTCAACTACTTCCTCCGCGACGAGAACGGCAACTGGCTCAACCACAAGCTCGACAAAGCGGTGTGGCTCAAGTGGATGGAGTTAAGAGTTCACGGCGACGTTGATGCAATCGAGACGCCGATAGGCTACATTCCCAAGTACGAGGACCTGAAGAGACTCTTCAAGGAAGTCCTTAACAAGGACTACAGCAGGGAAGCCTACGAGAAGCAGTTCACTATCAGGGTTCCAGAACTGCTCGCGAAGATTGAGCGCATAGAGAAAATCTACCGCGAGAAAGTCAAGGAAGTTCCCGAGGAGCTCTTCCAGGTTCTTGAGGAGGAGCGGAAGAGGCTCCTTGAGGTCAGGGAGAAGTACGGCGACTACATAAGCCCGTTCGCGCTTGAGGGCGCATGACTTCTTCTTTTCTCCTTTCGTCGAACGCCGAGCGACAGGGTTTTTAAGGTTCGCGAGAAATTAGTATCACCCATGATGATACGCGGTGGTTTCTATGGCGAGGGTTGACGAGTGCACTTATGAAACAATTCGTGAGAGACTTCCGAGTCCGCTCAGGGGGCTCGCTGATTTAGCTTACAACTACTGGTGGAGCTGGAACAGAAGGGCTACGAAGCTCTGGGAAAAGATAGACCCCGAGCACTGGGCCGAGTACAAGAACCCTGTGAAGCTTCTCCTCGACACGCCCCCCCACAGATTCCGCGAGCTCCTCCGCGATGACGACTTCATGAACCTCTACGAGCTCGTCATGGAGCAGTTTGAGGACTACATGAACCCGGACTCAACTTGGTTTTCGACCAACTATCCAAACTGGGACAAGCCGATTGTGTACCTGTGCATGGAGTACGGCATAAGCAAGAGCCTCCCCATTTACTCCGGCGGGCTCGGCATCTTGGCCGGCGACCACGTCAAGACCGCGAGCGACCTCGGGCTTCCCTTCATAGCCGTTGGCCTGCTCTACAAGCACGGCTACTTCCGTCAGGAGATAGACGAAAACGGAAACCAGATTGAGGTTTTCCCGGAGTACAGACCTGAAGAGATGCCGATAAAGCCCGTCCTCGACAGGAACGGGGAGAGGCTCCTAATTGAGGTGCCGATTGAGGACAGGACGGTCTACGCGAGGGCCTTCGAGGTTCAGGTCGGCAGGGTGAGGATTTACCTCCTCGACACCGACGTCCCCGAGAACGGAGAGGACGACAGGAAGATATGCGACTACCTCTACAACGCCGAGATGGACAAGAGGATAAAGCAGGAAATCCTCCTCGGCATCGGTGGAATGAGACTGTTAAAGGCCCTGGGAATAGAGCCCGGCGTCGTCCACCTCAACGAGGGGCACCCTGCCTTCGCGAACCTCCAGAGGATTGCATGGCTCATGGACGAGGGCCTCACGTTCACCGAGGCGCTGAGCGTCGTCAGGGGGACGACGGTCTTTACGACTCACACGCCCGTTCCGGCCGGCCACGACAGGTTTCCGATTGAGGAGGTTCGGAAACGACTCGCCAAGTTCCTCGAAGGCAGGGAAGAGCTCCTCGAACTCGGCAGGGAGGGAGACCACCTCAACATGACCCTTCTAGCGATTAGAACGTCGAGCTACGTTAACGGTGTCAGCAGACTGCACGCAGAAGTGAGTAGAAGGATGTGGCAGGACCTCTGGCCTGGAGTTCCGCTCGACGAGATACCCATCGAACCAATAACCAACGGCGTCCACACGATGACGTGGGTTCACAACGAGATGAGGAAGCTCTTCGACCGCTACATTGGCAAGGTCTGGCGCGAGCACACGAACCTTGAAGGTATCTGGTACGCCGTCGAGAGGATTCCCGATGAAGAGCTCTGGGAAGCCCACCTTGAGGCCAAGAGGCAGTTCATTGAGCTCCTCAGGAGGAAGGCGATGGAGCGGAACGAGCGCCTCGGAACCGACGACCCGATTCCGGCTATAGACGAGAACGCTCTCATAATAGGCTTTGCGAGGCGCTTTGCAACATACAAGCGCGCGGTTCTTCTTCTCACGGACCTCGACAGGCTCAGAAAGCTCCTGAACGACCCGACGAGGCCCGTCTATATTGTCTTCGGCGGAAAGGCCCACCCCAACGACTGGGGAGGAAAGGAGTTCCTGAGGAGGATTTACGAGGTCAGCAAGATGCCCGAGTTCAGGGGCAAGATATTCGTCATGGAAAACTACGACATGGGAAGCGCGAGGCTGATGGTGGCGGGCGTTGACGTCTGGCTGAACACGCCGAGACGGCCCCTCGAAGCCAGCGGGACGAGCGGAATGAAGGCCGGGCTGAACGGGGTTTTGAACGCGAGCATCTTTGACGGCTGGTGGGTCGAGGGCTACAACGGAAAGAACGGCTGGGTCATAGGCGAGGAGAGCACAGAGCCCGAGAGCGAGGCCGACGACGTTAAAGATGCCCAGGCCCTCTACGACCTCCTTGAGAGGGAGATAATCCCGACCTACTACGGCAACAGGCCGAAGTGGATTTACATGATGAAGGAGAGCATAAAGAGCATCGCCCCGCGGTTCAGTACGCACAGAATGGTCAAGGAGTACATGGACAAGTTCTACTCAAAGGCCATGAGCAACCACATATGGCTCACGAGGGAGAACTACAGGGGCGCTAGGGAGATAGCCGAGTGGAAGGACCGCGTAACCGAGTCGTGGCCGAAGGTGGGCTTCGTTGACGTCAGGGTTCTCGACGACCGCTCCGGCCTTGAGGTGACGGTTGACCTCGACGGGCTGAAGCCTGAAGACGTCCGCGTCGAGCTCTACTATGGAGTCAGGGCGGAGGGGTACCACATAGAGAGGCCGCACATCGTCGAGCTCAGGCATCCGAAGCGGCTCGAAGGTGGAAAGTGGCTCTACACCTACCGCGGAAGCGCGCTGAGGCACCTCGGAGACCCCTGCTGGCACTACGCGTTGCGCGTTTACCCGCACCACGAGAAGCTTCCCCACAAGTTCCTGCTCGGCCTCGTGAAGTGGGTTGGCCTGGACTGAATGTTCCAAAGCCACGTTCCAATTCGAATAAAGATTTCAAATTTCTAAATTTTTAAGGGGAATCGCACGGTAAAGCTTTTAATTTTCAGGTTTCCATTCGAAAGGAAAGCTCTTAGGGGTGGTTGGGATGGATGAAATAAGGAAGTGGACGCTGTACCTGATGTTCCTCGTTGCCGGATTTGCAACGGGGATAGGAACAATTGGGCTGTTTCCCCAGTTCTGGATGGAATATGGACTAACGGGGCTTGTAGTGCATCTGCTGTTCCTGGCCGTGTTTACGTACGTTGCTATAACAGAGGCAGAGAAGGTCATAAAATCGGGCTACTACTTCGTTGAGCTCTACAACAAAGTTCTAAGAAAACCCGCCATGATGCTCGCAGTGCTGGCGATGATAGTCGTGTTCCTCTCATACTATACCGCCAACACCATGCTCGTTCTCCTGTCTCCAATCGTTGGAACAGGGACCATCGGAAGGCTCATAGCTAAGGTCCTGATGGTGGCGATAGTCTTCATCGTCCTGACGAGGGCCAAGGAGAAGACGTTCACGATAATGGCAGCGGGTTCAATGGTACTCGTTATCTCAGTCGTCGTTACGACTGTGGCATTCGTGTCGAAGATTCCGCCGACCGCGGCGTTTCTGGGTATGGCAAAGCACATGATAATGAGCAGACACCCGATAACTGTAGACCTTGTAATGGCCGCCATTGAGAAGGCCATCTACGGTGTCGGCCTTGGATTTGCCTTCTACCTGATGCTCGGCAGTTTCATGAACGAGCGCTTCAACGCTAAGCTCATTATTGGAGCGGGTGTTATTATACAAACCATCATCGGCCTCCTCGCCACAATTACGATGGTCTACGCCATAGCCCCCTCTACCCCGGAGGAGCTCTTGAAGTACGTGTACGGTGGAGAGGAAGGAGCAATTCACCTCATGGGACAGCTCCCAACGATTCTCGCCGACTACAAAGGTCTTCTGCTGCTGATAGCGGTTTCAATATTCCTCGCTGGAATCACCAGCATACTTCCGATATCGGAAGTTGGACTCCAGATAATAGAGTTCAACACCAGAGTTGGAAGGAACAGGGCAGCTATGTATCTGATGGGACTGGTGCTGCTGGTGGGCGTTCCGGATTCAGTACCCAGCTTGGCCCAAGCACTGTTGCTTGGGGTCTCTACCGCAGTGTTCTTCACGGCAGTTTTTGAGTACATCCCTGTGATTTCAAAGAACGTTGAGCGGGTTACCGGAATTCAGCCAAGCACCACTCAGAAGGTGGCGGGGACCATTCTCTTCGTCGCCCTCATACCAATGGGGCTCTACTCCCTCTACACAACGGCCAAAGCTGGAGGGGTTAACTGGATTGGTGTCCTGCTCGCAGTAGTGCTTGTTGGATTCGGTGCGCTGGGCAACGAAATATTTGGAAAGAAAGAATGAATCACTTGTGGGCGAAAATCGCCCTGACTTTTCCATCTTTTACCTCGTCTATTCTCACGAAGCCGAAGCGCTCGAACTGGACGACGTCATCAACCTTAACGTCGGCGTCGCTTTCAAGGAGTCCCTCCCTAATGATGAGCTCCTCGCCCTCGGGAACCCAGACTTCACAGGGCTTGCCCTCGGTGACCCAGTGAACCATCCTCCACCTGTTCTTTCTGGCCACCTCGTAGTCAACGCTGTGGAACCTCGCCTTAATGCCGTCCTCGTTCACCTCAAGGATTTCGACGTTGAAGAGGTCCTTAAGGCGGACGAAGTTGCCGGGCTTGAAGAGCTCCATGTCGTCCCTGGAGACGTAAACCGGCTTTCCGGGGACGAATTTGAGCCTCCTAACGCCCCTCTCCGGGTGGTCTGGATGGAGCGGAATCTCGGCTGTGAATTCCTCGTCGTAGCCCTCTATGTACATCGGAACCGGGTCGGCGACGAAGAAGTAGCGGTTCGCTATCGGCTCGATTATGCGCCTGTTTATGGCGGCGAGGTTGTCCCAGCTAACTGTGGTGTCGCTTCTCTTCAGACCGACCTCGATTATTAGCTCCCTTATCGCCTCGGGCCTTATTCCGCGCCTCCTCAGGGCCCTAATAGTTCCGAGCCTCGGGTCGTCCCAGCCGAGGTATTTACCTTCCTCGATGCCCTTCCTCGTCTTGGACTTGCTGAGGATAACACCCTCGATGCTCAGCCTGCCGTGGTGCACCGTGACCGGATACTCCCAGCCGAGGTACTCGTAAACGTACCTCTGCCTCGTCTCGTTCTCGGCGTGCTCCTGCCCGCGGAAGATGTGCGTAACGCCAAGCTCGTGGTCGTCTATCGCTGATGCGAAGTTGTAGAGGGGCCAGACGCGGTACTTGTTGCCGGTCCGCGGGTGGTTGGGGTTGTCTATTATCCTGAGAGCCGGCCAGTCCCTAACGGCGGGATTCGGGTGATTGAGGTCGGTCTTTATTCTGACAACCGCTTCGCCCTCCTTGTACTCTCCGTTGAGCATCTTCCTCCAGCGTTCGAGCTGAACCTCAACCGGCTCGTCCCTGTGGGGGCAGGCTATTCCCTTGTCGCGGAGCTCGCGGAACTTCTCCGGCGGGCAGGTGCAGACGTAGGCCTTGCCCATCTTTATCAGCTTCTCAGCGTAGTCGTAGTATATCTCGAGCCTGTCGCTCGCTATGTGTATCTCGTCAATCTTGAAGCCGAGCCACTCCAAGTCTTCTTTAATCCACTCATAGAAAATCGGTTCCGGCCTCTTGACCTTCGGGTCGGTGTCGTCGAAGCGGAGTATGAACTTGCCGTCGTACATCCTCGCGTACTCGTGGCTCAGAATAGCTGCCCTCGCGTTTCCAAGGTGGAAGGCACCATCGGGGTTGGGCGCGAAGCGAGTGACGACCTTTCCCTTCTCCGCCTTGGGAAGCGGGGGAAGGCCCTTCTTCTCCTCCTTCTTGGCCTTTTTCTCCTCGAAGAACTCGGGGTAAAGTTCTCTCAGCTTCGCCTCCTGCTCCTCAACGGAGAGGTTATTCACCTTCTCGACTATCTCGTTCACGAGCGGGATTATCTCCTTGGCTTTTGGCCTCAGCTCGGGGTTCTCACCGAGGACCTTCCCTATGACCGCCTTCGGGTTCGCCTTGCCCTTGTGGGTGTAGGCGTTGATGAGCGCGTACTTCCAGATTAGCTCCTCCACCATCTTTAACCACCTGTGGGGGAATGGGGAAAGCGGTTATAAAGGTTAGTCCGAAATTCCAAAAGAGAGATAAACCTAAACGTTAAAATCTAATTTACGAACGTTACGGTGGGGTGACCATGGAGCTACTGAGCACTGGAATCAGGAAACTCGACCGTGCAATAGGGGGAGGCCTGATTCCAAACGGCAACCTCCTGATAATTCACAACACCTATTCAACCGGCTGGACAATAGCCTTTGAGATTATGAGAAATCGAGTTGAGATGGGAGACTTCGGAGTTGTAACGAACACCGTTTTGCCCCTCTCCACGCTGGAAATTGAACTCGTCCCCTCTGGCGTTGACCTCCGTGCCCTTGGTGAAAGCGGAAACCTGGCAGTCATAGACGTCTTCGGCTCCCTTCACGGTATCAAATACAATGAAGACTTCGTTTACTCCGGGGAGAACCTCTCAGCAGACACGTTCGTTCCCAAGTATTCAATGCTGTTCAGGACAATTGAGCAGGAAAAAATGGGCGACCAGCGGGTTGTCCGCGTGGATTTCACACTCGATGGCTTTGCGTTTTTCCTGGGGGAGAGGAACACACTGAGAATATTTCAGAGGTTCATGGCACTTAGCGAAGCAGACGGTAGGGAGTCCATAAACCTGTGGGTTCTCAACAGGGACAGAACATCGGGGAAGTTCCTCTCGTGGTTCTCACTCTACGCCCACTACGTTATTGAAGTCGTGTCACGGGAAGGCATGGGAGAAAGGCTTTACGTGAGGAAAAGCCCCCTCCTGTACACCCCAAGAGAGAAGGGAATGTCAATAGAAAGGGGGAGGAGCGGAGTAATCCTCCGCTAATCACTCGGCGAAGGTTATTATCTTGAGCTGGACGGGCCTTCTAACGACGTTGTACTTCCTCGCGCCGATTAGGTAGCGAACGCCGGTTTCGCTGACGGTATCTATGAGCCTCTGGGTGATGACGCCGTTGAAGACGACCGCGTAAACGTCCTTGCGCTCCTTGAGCTGGTTCGTGAGCTCCCTGACTGGAATCTCGGCTATGACGTTCTTGTTCTCGTCGAGGAGGAGTGCTATTCCGTCCTTCTTAACGCGCTCGATGAACTCGCCGAACTCCTCAAGCTCTGGAACGCGGGCCTTCTCGATGGGCTTGACTATCTTCTCCTCCTTGGGCTCTGGCCTCTCGACTTTCTCAACCTTCTCCGGCTTCTTTTCCTCGACTTTAACCGGGACGACCCTCGGCTCCCTCGGTTCGACCTTCCTGGGCTCGGGCTTCCTCTCTTCCCTTTCCCTTATCAGCTCGTAGAAGCTCTTGCCCTTGTTGAACATCTCGTTGATGACCTGCTCGGCCGGAACCTTGCTCCTCAGGGCCTTGACTATCTCTTTCTTGGTGAGTTCCTCGACTTCCTTGCCCTCCGGGGCACGGGCAACGTAGTCAACGTCGGCAACCTGGAGGAGCTCCTTGAGTATGAGCTCTCCACCGCGGTCGCCGTCGGTGAAGGCGGTAACTATTCTCTCCTTGCTGAGCTTGATTATGGTTTCCGGAATCGAGGTTCCCTCTACTGCTATCGCGTTCTTTATGCCGTGCTTGAGCAGGTTGAGAACGTCGGCCCTTCCCTCAACGACGATGATTGAGTCGGAGAACGGAACGTGAGGCCCTGCGGGAAGCTTCTCCGGCCCGTACTCAATGAGCTCTTTCGCCCTGACGGCCTTCTTGACCTCCTCGGTGAGCTCCTGGGTCTCGGGAATCTCCTGCTCCATGAGGGTTTCGAGTATCTCCTTGGCCCTCTCGATGATGTACTTCCTCTTGGTCGCCCTGACGTCCTCTATGCGGAGGACCCTTATCTTGGCCTCTGCCGGACCAACGCGGTCGATGGTTTCGAGCGCCGCGGCGAGGATTGCAGTCTCGACCCTGTCGAGGCTCGACGGAACGGTTATGGTTCCGTAGGTCTTGCCGGCCTTGTTGTGAACCTCGACGCGAATCCTGCCAATCCTTCCGGTCTTCTGGAGCTCCCTCAGGTCGAGGTCGTCTCCGAGAAGACCTTCAGTCTGTCCGAAAATAGCACCAACAACGTCGGGCCTTTCAACGATGCCGTTAGCCTCAAACTCGGCGTAGATGACGTATTTGGTCGTTCCGAACTCGTCTTTTCCTGACATGAAACCACCCTCTTTAGCCTTTTTTCGTTTTTCAGCCAAAACCTGCTGGAGTATCGTCTTCTTTCTCTTCATCGAATCCCCTCCAGCCGGGGGTCAGAAACGGAGATTACCTTCAAATAGAGGCCGTAGAGGTCTTCAATGCCCTTAATGTCCTTCTTGACCAGCTTCTTGAGCTCCTTCCGGGTTTCCGCGTCCACCCTGCAGGGGTAGCCGGCCAGGTAGCGGAGGAGCTTTTTGGCCAGCTCCTCCCCCTTTCTGTCAAAGTCCGTGAGTATCTTGACTTCGCCGTAGGATGAGGCGATGAGCGCGACCTCTGGTAGAGGCAGGCGGGAGAGCCTGATTATCTCCGCTCTGACCCCCAGATTCCTCAGAGCCACCTCGTCTCGCATGCCCTCAACGATGAGGGCGCCTTCAAACTCTCGCAGTTCGTCTATAAGCTCCAGGAATCTTTTATAGTTTTCGGCGTACATAACGCCCTCGCCCTTCAGTACTCCGTGAAGTTAAAAGCTTTTGGGTCAGGGACTCAGCAAGAACCAGAGGCGGTAGTTGCTTCTCCTGCCGAGTAAAATCGCAATCACTGGACCGATTACGAGCAACGAAATCAGCGCATCGCTTCCAATCTTGGAGTTCTTGAATACAGTCACGCCAAGAACGATGGCCAGCACAAAGCCTGCCAAGAACCCGATGAGGCCGTACAGGAGTGGACCGCCCAGGGTTGGTTTGATGGAAATCACGTAAAGAAACCCCGCCATTAACAGGATTATTCCGGGCAACGTGAGGTCACCGGTAATTGCATAGATGAAGATGGCAGACACCACAACGGCCAAGGCAGGACCCACGTTTCTCATACCCATCATACAGAGAATCGGCGTTAGGTTACAAAACCCTTTCGTCAGCAGACTGAGTTTATACTTCCGTGGTAGCTCATCGGCTCCTCGTAGAACTCCTCTATCAGCTTCTGGAGTCTTTTTGAAAGCTCTATCTGAATCCCCCACGAGCCCTCTATTTTTCCCCTGGCGGCCATTCTACCGAGGAACTTCTTCATCTCCTCGCTCAGCGGACTCGGCTTGCATCGTGCCCAGGGGGTTCCTGGAAGGGGCATGAAGTAGTGCGCCCTAACCTTTCCGCCCTTCCTCATAATCCACTTCATCAGCTCGATGCTCCTCCTCTGGCTCTCCGCGCTCTCGTTCGGCAGGCCGACGATGAAGTCAACCACCGGCTCGAAGCCGTACTCGAGCATGTACTCAACGGCCCGCTGAACGTGCTCGACCCTGTGGAGCCTGTGCATGGCTTTGAGCATGGCATCATCTCCACTCTGAGCCCCAATAGCTAGCCTCCTGTTGTCGGCGTAGTCAATGAGCAACTCTAGCGTCTCAGGAAGGACGAACTCCGGTCGAACCTCGCTCGGGAAGGTTCCATAGAAGAGCCTCCTGCCCTCTTTCCTGAGGGGCTGGAGGGCCTTGAGAAGGGCCTCAAGCTTGTTGAGCTTCAGTATCGCACCCGGACTCCCGTAGGCGAAGGCGTTCGGCGTTATGTAGCGCATGTCCTTCATTCTCCGTGAGTACTTCACAATCTGGTCTATGGGCCTGTGCCTCATGCGGAAGCCCTTGATGTAGGGAGTTTGACAGTAGTAACAGCGGAAGGGACAGCCCCTGCTTATTTCTATCGGCGAAATCAGGCGGACGCTCTCCGGATACGGTGGAAAGCGCCAGAAGTCCTCAACCTTCGCGAAGCCGGTAAAGGTAAACTCCCCGTTGAGGTAGAAGGCGAGACCCTTCACCTTGGCGAGCTCGGGGGTTATTCTGTAGTTTGTTCTCTTCAGGGTCGTTAAAAGCTGGTATATTACCTCCTCACCCTCCCCGATGACGGCTACGTCAAAGCCGAGCTGATTCAAGGTATGTTTCGGCATCGCTATTGCATGATAACCCCCGGCGACGAGAATGGTTCCCCTCTCCTTCAAAAGCCGGACTTCCCTCGGGAGGTCGCCCCAGATTTCCTCCGTGAAGAAGGAGTAGAGGACGACTTTGGGTTTTGCCTTCAGAATCTCATTGAAGTCCTTAGTTATTAGGAGCTCGCCCAAATCGAAGCCCTGGCTCTCAAGGGCTCCAAGGAGGTGGACGAAGGCGTTGTGGTTGCGCCTGGTCATTCGAACGGCTATTTCCGGCATGGTCGAAAGCGCGAGAAGAGGCTTAAAACGCTAACGGTTTGAAATGGGTAGAAAAGCCAAAAAGGCCATCAGGCCTTGATGGCGAGCTTGATGTCCTCGGCCTTGACGGTCTTCCTGCCGGCGTGCCTGGCGAACTCGTTGGCCTTCTTGGCGAGCTCGATGGCGTACTCCTCGAGGTACTCGGCGAGGACCTTGGCGGCCTCCTCGCTGACCCTCTCGGCACCGGCCTTCCTAATAAGCCTGTCAATCGGGGCAATTGGAAGCTCGGCCATTCACAACACCTCCGTAAAAGCTTTTTCGGTATCCTCTAAGCAATCGGAGGTATATAAACCTTTCGGAAAAGGAGCCCAGTTCTGCCCTTAAATCGGCAGTGAACCTAAATATACATGTCATTTTGATGTGAAAAATTGGGAAATGGCCATAATGGCTCGAAAGTTTGTGACAATTGTCGAAAAGGGGGAAGAAGACGTTACCTGGGTAGGGGCATTAAAACATCATTGGAACCCGACCACAGGGGGAGATTATGGAAAGAAATGTTACAGCAGAGACTAGCTCTTTTTCACTCCCTTCCTCTTAGAGAGAGCGATTCCAGCGCTTCCCTGATACCTTCCGCGATAGGGATTCCTCGCAGGCCCTTCAAGGCGGATGAAGGCAATCTGAACGAACCGCTCCCCGTAGGAGAGCTCAACCGGCTCCTCCGAGGCGTTGTAGATGCCGAGGGTCAGCTTTCCGTCCCAGCCCGGGTCAACCCAGGCAAAAGACCCAATCAGCCCTTCCCTCGCGAGACTGCTCCTGAGTTTCATGTCTCCCATGACGTCGTCAGGAAGCCTGATTCTCTCAAGGGTCAAAACGAGAGCGTACGTTTTAGGGGGAATCACGAAGGTCCCGAGCTCTTTAACGTCCAGGATTTCACCGTTGAGGTAAGCCTCATCGCCAACGCGAAGGTCGTAGCCAGCAGGTTGCAGGGACTCCTCAGAGAAGGGCTCGATTAAAATCTCCTTTCTTATCTTCCAATCGGGGAGCATCATACCAACCACCGCTGGGGATTTAAGGCGGTGGTATAAAAATAATCCGGCCGATGATGAGCGGTTGGCCCGGCACCGAGGGGTGCGGAGGGCCACCACTCCTGAGGCCGACAAGCTTTGCTTGCGCAAAGCTTGACCAAAATGGTTTAACTGTCCAAAAGGGCAAAAGGAAAGTTGTATGCGTTATCAAGCAGTCCACTGGTTCGGGGTTTACACTTACAATATCTCCTGGAGAAGGTGTTTAACTTAAAAGGGTGCTCGGAGGGCGCTAATGTGAGAAAAACACGCTTAAAACTGGCGAGTTTGGAAGTAAACTCCCCTGAGAACAAACCATTCAAAAAGGCATGCCGGCTTTGATGAAACTTTGCTGGGCAAAGTTTCTTAACGTGGGGGCGAAGCCCCACTCCGGGGGGTTTGAGAGTACAGGAAGCTTTGAGAAAGCTTGACTAAAAGTTAGTAGCTCCTATGCAAGGACTCGAATGGAGGAGATTTTGCTCGCAAAATTGCACATTTTCAAAGGAGAACACACCAAAACCGCCCTTACAAAAGGGTTTACTCTCTCTTGACGCCCTTCGGGCGTCGATTCTAAAAGATAAACCATTTATCCCAAGAAGCAATGTCAGATGGTTCTCACACTCAAAACGGCCTGTCAATAAGGAAAATCTCTCAAAAGTTAACTCTGAAGAAGGAGCTACGAACCTTGGTCAAACTTCGCGCAGGCGAAGTTTGAATGGCGGGCCGGGCGGGATTCGAACCCGCGACCTTCGGCTCCGAAGGCCGACGCCCCATCCAGGCTAGGCCACCGGCCCACCCCTGATGGTTCCGATGGGCTAAACATAAACCTTGCGGTTCGCGAAAACCTTTTAGGTTACCTCGGCCAATGTTAATTGGGGAAAGGGATGAGAAGAAGCACAAAAGTGCTCATCGTAAGTGGGGTCACCATCGCAGGCTTTTTCGCACTGGCACCGGCGCTTCCCCTTTATCCCCTGCTGGTGCGGAGATATGGGGCAAGTGCAGTGGATACAACAACTGTGGTTTTAGGACTTGTCGGCCTAATCACTTTAGTTGTCGGAGTAACACTCAGAAAGTTTGAGAGCCTTCCGAGAAACGTTGCCCTGTACGAGACCGCAGGATTCTTGATGCTTGGAACCTTCGGTGTGGCTTGGATAAACGCACTCAACGGCCTCAAGAACACGGTTGAAAAGGTTGTCGTTTCCGTCCTCTTTTTTGTAGCTTACGTGGTCTTTATGGAGTTGCTGAAGAGAAGGCTCAACCCAGACAGATACAGAAGGATGTGGAAGACGATTGTTGTCTTCAGGAAGCGCTGAGAAAAGTTTTGAAAAGCCCGCCCGAAGGCGGACAAAAGGGAAGAGGAGTTCAGCCGAAGAGGGCGCCGAGACCAGCGAGGGCCTCCTCCTCGCTGACCTCTTCCTCTTCTTCCTCCTCTTCCTCCTCGGCGGCCTCGGCACCGCCCTCGGCGGGAGCCGGAGCGGCGGCGACCGCGACCGGAGCGGCGACCGGCATGGCGGCCTTCTCGATGACCTCGTCGATGTTGACGCCCTCGAGCGCTGCAACGAGGGCCTTTATCCTGGCCTCATCCGGGGTGACTCCAGCGGCCTCAAGGACGGCCTTGAGGTTCTCCTCGTTTATCTCCTTACCAGCGGCGTGGAGCAGCAGAGCGGCATACACGTACTCCATCTTTTCACACCTCCAATCATCTTCATTCCTTTATTCACACGTGTGCGAGGGAAAGTAATTCAGCCGAAGAGGGCGCCCAGTCCGGCGAGCGCATCCTCCTCGGATGCCTCCTCTTCTTCCTCTTCCTCCTCGGCCTCCTCAACCTTCTCCTCGGTTGGCTGAGGAGCCGCGGCAACGGCCACTTGGGCCTGAGCGTTTAAAAGCTCTTTGGTCTTCTCGTCAAGCAACTCCTCGGGCAGGTTCTGCGCTATGAGCAGGACGGCACGGAGAGCCCTGCCAAAGATGTCCTCGATGGTCTCAGGCGTGATGTAGCCAGCTTCGACTGCAACGTTCTTGGCTCCAAGGTAGGCCTTCTGGATGATGGCTTCGATGGTCTGCTTGGTCGGATAGGCGGTGTTAACTGACAGGTTGAAGGCGTGCATGTATGCCTGCTGGAGCATGTTGATGTACTCCTGCTCGTCTATCGCGAGGACGTCAGGAGTGTAGACAATGCCGTCCTCGTAAGCGGCGAGCAGGTTGAGACCGACCTCGAGGGGCTCGATACCAAGGGCGTTGAGGATTCTCGCGAGCTGTTCGGTTATAACCTCTCCCGCCTTGAGGACGGTGTGGTCCTTCTGAATGCTAACCTTACCCTTCTCAATCCTCGCGGGGATTCCAAGGGCCTGCATCTCACCGACGAGCGGGCCCGGTGGAATCGAGGTCGGTCCGGCTGGAATGACGACGTCCTTGGGAACGACCGCTCCGGGCTTGGCCGGGGCGGGGGTTTTGCTCTCCTCGAGGAGCTTGTAGAGCTTGAAGGGGTTCATCTCGGTGGCGAGTATCGCCGCTCCTCCCTCGATGTAGTCGGCGAGCTTCTCGAGGTCCGGCTTGTTGAGCTCCTGGGCGGCCCTCTTTATGGCCAGCTCGATGAGGGTGTTCCTGCTGACCCTGAGAAGGGCCTTCCCGCGAAGCTTGTCACGCATCTTGCTGAGCGGGTAAGCGGGGACACCGGCCACGTCAACGAGGGCAATCACTGGGTGGCTCTTGATAATCTTGGTGAGTTCTTCAACTTCCTTCTTCTTCCACTCGGCTACGTGGGCCATCTCCCTCACCTCTCAACCTTAACGGCCGGGCCCATTGTGGTCTTCACGTACACTGACTTCACCTGGTTCTCTCCGCGCTCGAGCTTGTTGATGATGGCGTTGAGAACCGCCTCGGCGTTCTCAGCGAGCTTCTCGTCGTCCATGTCCTCGGTGCCTATCGGGGCGTGGACAACCGGGTTGTTCTTGAGCTGTATCCTGACGGTCTTCTTGAGCCTTGCAACTATCGGCTCGAGGTTGGTCATGGTCGGCGGAACGACCTGCGGCATCTTGTTCCTCGGACCGAGGTACCTACCGAGGTACTTACCTATCTTGGGCATCAGCGGAGCTGCGGCAATGAAGAAGTCGTAGCGCTTCGCCAGCTTCCTCGCTTCCCTCGGGCTCTTCGCTATCTCCTCAAGCTGCTCTCCACTAATCACATCAAGCCCGAGCTTTTTAGCCGCCTCAGCCACGGCACCATCAGCGATGACCGCGATTTTTGGCTCCTTCCCACGACCGTGGGGCAGTACAACCTCAAGCTTAAACCTGTTCTCCGGCTTGCGGAGGTCGATATCCTTGAGGTTGACTGCTATCTCGACGGTCTGTGTGAAGTTGCGCGGCTTAGCCCGGGCCTTCGCCTCCTTCACCGCTTCCACGAGTTTCTGCCTGTCGAAGGCCATTTACAGCCCTCCCTTTCGTTTTCGATTTGAGCCGAAAAAGTCAAAGATGCCTAAAAGGAGGGATTTTTAAAGTTTTCCCTCACTCCTCGGCTTTCTCAAAAATCTCGTCGTAGAGTCCTTCGTCAATCTCCCTCTGAACTTCCCTTGGGTCCTTGCCTTCAACCGTAACGCCCATGCTGAGGGCGGTTCCTATGACTTCCTTGGCCGCAGCCTTGAGGTTCGGTGCGAGCATCTGGTCAATCTTCATCTTGGCTATCTTGACGACCTGCTCCATGGTGAGGTTCCCGACCGGAGTGTGGCCGGCCTCGCTTGAGCCCTTCGGAATGCCGAGCTCTTTCTTGATGAGCTGGCTGGTCGGGGGAATACCGACCTCAATCCTGAAGGTCTTCTTCTTGGGGTCCTCAACGATAATCTTGACGGGAACCTGCATTCCCTCGAATTCCTTGGTGGCCTTGTTTATCTCGTCAACGACCTGCTTAACGTTCAGTCCGAGGGGACCGATGGCCGGACCGAGCGGGGGTCCGGGTGTGGCCTTTCCACCTTCAACGAGGACTTCGACAACCTGTGGCATTCATCTCACCACCTTTACTTTTGTCTCGGGCCTGTCACTCCTTCTGGCGTTTGCTTATAAGTCTAACGTATTCGCCCCTCACCGTGACCGGTATCGGGACGATTGAACCTATGAGCTCGACGACAATTTCGTCCTTGCTCTCGTCAACCCTGACGACCTTGGCCTTCTCACCCTTGAACGGGCCGGCTATGAGTTCGACGATGTCGCCGGGCTCGAAGCCGCTGACGGCAGGTTTCTCCTCGAGGAAGTGCTCTATCTCGTGGAAGGGAATCTCGCCGGGGAGAACGCGCTTCGCGTGGCGGATTCCCCTTATGGCCTCGTCAACGGCGCTCTTGTTTGGGGCCTCCACGAATATGTACCCCTTAACCTTGCTTGGCGCAAGGATGGCCTGAATAGGGATGTTGTAAGTCTTAGCCTTGCTGTAAACGAGGTTCGCGGTCGTGGTTTCCTGGCCCACGGTAACGCTGACGGTGAATATCTTTCCCTCGCTCATGGCGCAACCCTCACGAGCCCGTGATGAAGTAACCGACCATCCTGATGAGCATGCCTATGAGGCCTATGAGAATCATTCCAATGCCGGTAATTTTGACGGCCAGCTTAAACTCCTTCATTCCCGGCTTTCTCGTAACGAGGAGTACCCTCTTGGACTCTGAGAGGAACGTTTTAATCTTCTCGATGGTGCTCGTCACTTCCTTCACCCCTCTAAAAGTTTAAAGGATTCAAAGCTCGTCGAGGTCGAGCTTGATTGTTCTCTTCTCTTCTTCACCGAAGTAGGACTTCTCCTCTTCCTCGGCGACGGCGTACGGCGAGCTGACGCCGGTAACAACGAGGAGGATTCTAATCATCTTGCCGAGCTCCTCGTCGAGCTGGATACCCCAGATGACCTGCGCCTCCGGGTCGAGCTTGCTGGTGACGAGTTCGATAATCTGCTGGGCCTCCTCGAGCTTGACGTCGCTTCCGCTGATGCTTATCAGAGCGCCCTTGGCGCCGCTTATGTCCACGTCGAGAAGCGGGCTGTTGAGTGCCTGCTGTGCCGCTTCGAGGGCCCTCTTCTCGCTGTCGCTCTCGCCGATGCCTATCATCGCAACACCGCCGTCCTTCATGACGGCCCTTACGTCGTTGAAGTCGAGGTTGACAAGGCCAGGCTTGGTGATGAGCTCGGTGATGCCCTTGACGGCCTGGACGAGTATCTCGTCGGCAACCTTGAAGGCCATGTGAATCGGAAGGTTCGGGGCAACCTCCATGAGCTTGTCGTTCGGGATGACGATGACGGTGTCGGTGTTCTTCCTGAGCCTCTCGAGACCGTACTCAGCGTTCTTTATGCGCCTTATGCCCTCAACGGTGAACGGAAGGGTAACCACTGCAACGGTGAGCGCACCCATCTTCTTGGCTATCTCGGCAACGACCGGCGCGGCGCCGGTTCCGGTTCCTCCACCGAGACCGCAGGTGATGAAGACCATGTCCGCGCCTTCAAGGGCCTCCCTGATTTCCCTCTCGCTCTCCTTCGCGGCTTCCTCACCCATCTTGGGGTTGTTGCCTGCACCAAGGCCCCTGGTAAGCTCTTTTCCGATGAGTATCTTCTTGTGGGCCCTAATCTTGAGAAGGTCCTGCGCATCGGTGTTGATTGCGATTATCTTAGCGCCCTCGATTCCAACCTGCATCATCCTGTTAACGGTGTTACAACCGGCACCGCCGACACCGACGACGTATATCTTGGCCTGAATCTGCTCAAGGAGCTTCTTAAGCTCCTCATCTATGTCCGACTGGGGCTGAACCTCCGGAACGGCCTTGGGCTGGGCCGCCGAGGTTCTCTCAATGGCGTCCTCAATCAGCTTCAGCATCTTTTCACCCTCCGAAGAGTTTAACACCCTTTGGAGTTTGTATGGGAGTGGTATATAAACTTAGCTAACCCGAAACTGAACTTAACTGGCCCGTAGTCTCTTTAAAGGTTTCGGCTCAGTCCCTGATGAACTCAAGGCCGAGCTCCTCCGCCAGCGACCTTGCGAGTTGCCTCGTCTCACCCTTGCTTCCCTTCCAGTCAACGTATATCGCCTCAACTTTTTCGGCGGTTCTCTCAATGGCCTTCAGGAACATCTCCCGGGAGAGGGGATGCGCGTACTTAGGGGCTATGTGGCCGAAGGCTATGTCGGTCTCAAGGGCGCGCTTCGTCTGCTTCGGCGCGTAGTGGCCGCCGCCTATTCCGATGGCAACCTTGAACTTGGCTTTTTCGTAGTTCTCAAGGACGTAGACGATTGTTTCAGCTATTATCTCGCCCGCCCTGTCGTTGACCCACTCTTCCTCACTGGAGCCAATCTCTATGAAGAAGCTCGGAACTTCGAGCTCGCTCGGCCCGTGGTGCGTTGCTTCGTAGCAGACGGTCCAGCCAAGGTCGTTCAGCTCGTTCATCTTGAGGAGGGCAAGCTTCATGGCGCTCGGCAACGCTATCGCTAGGCTCTCGTCCTTCCCGCCGTACATGGCCTTTCCCCAGTTGCCCGTCACGTGGGTCGTCAGGGCAGGCAACTTCTGCTTGCTTGAATGCCTGGAGGCGAAGGCTATCACCTCGGGCATAAAACCGAGCTGAGCCTCTATGGCCTTGTCGAGGTTGTCGTAGTAAATCATCTCGTCGTTGGTTGTAAGTATCAGCGTCTCCCCGTTCCGGTAAACTGGGTTGCCGTCGAAGACCATGTCGGTTTCCTTGAACCTGAAGTTCTCAATGAGCTTCTCCATTATGTTCATTGAAGCCCTGTCGATTTTCGTGGTCATGATGACCTTCATGGCTTCCACCGGGGCCAGGTTAGAGGGGAGGTTATAAAACGTTATGGCGATAGCCGCGGGAATGTGCAAAATATATCCATTCACCTTCGAAAATTGAGTAATAACAATAAACCATGGGCCGCAGGTTTTTCGAAGTTGTAACGCAAACTATTTAAAAAGGGAAAGTACACTAATAGACTAATATGGCCATATAGCCATATTGTGCACATTGATGTGGAGGTGGGTGGTTTGAAGAAGTTAACAACCCTGGCCCTTGTGGCCGTTTTGGTTCTCTCAATGGTCGTCGCCGGCTGTATTGGCGGGCAGAGCTCGACAGAAACCCAGACCGGAACCTCGGGAACGTCCGGGGAAACGACCTACACAGGAACCATAACAATCTACACCGGAGGAACGAGCGGAGTCTACTATCCGTTGGGCTCCAAATACGCGGAGCTCCTTAACAAGGCTGGAATAAATGCTAAGGCCGTCACGAGCGGTGCGAGCGTTTCTAACGCCAAGGCAATCGGCGACGGCAACGCCCAGGCCGCGATTATGCAGAACGACGTGGCTTACTACGCCTACAACGGCCTTTACATGTTTGAGGGAAGCGCGATAAAGAAGCTTCGCGGTGTCGCGGCACTCTATCCTGAGACAGTTCAGTTCGTCGTTAGGGCGGACAGCGACATAAAGAGCCTTCAGGACTTGGCCGGAAAGAAAGTCGCAATAGGTGCCCCGGGAAGCGGAACGGCCGTTGCAGCCGAACAGATTCTTAAGGCGGCCGGCGTCTGGGACAAGATTCAGAAGGTCAACCAGAAGTTCAGCCAGGCCGCCCAAGCCCTCAAGCTCGGCCAGATTGACGCGGCAGTTATAGTTTCCGGAGCTCCGACTCCGGCCATAACCCAGATAGCCGTTACAACGCCCGTTAGGGTCATCCCGATATCAGACGATATCCTCAACAAGCTCAAGAGTGAGGGCTACATCTTCTACGTCAGGCAGGTTCTCCCGAAGGACACCTACAAGGGAATGACCGAGGATACTCCAACCCTCGCCGTCAAGGCGATTCTCGTCGTCAGCGCCGACCTTCCGGAGAGCGTCGTCTACGAGATGACCAAGGTGCTCTTCGACAACGTTGACCAGCTCCGCGCAGTCCACCAGAAGGCCAAGTACATAAGCCTCGACACGGCCCTCGACGGTATGAGCATACCGCTCCACCCCGGAGCCTACAAGTACTACGAGGAGAAGGGCCTCAACGTCCCTGACAACATCAAGCCACCGAGCGGGTGAGGGTCTTGAAAAGGGCCCTTTTCTTTTTTGCCATCATACTCCTTGCCACAGCCGTTTTTCCTGTTAATTCCCTGGTGATAACGACTAAGTCATCCTCGTACGTTTATCACCTCGGTGAGGTCTGGCTCAGGATTGAGTACAACCACAGTGTGGAGCACAGCGAGGTAATCGAGGTAATCGAGGTCAACTCGAGCGGGATGTTCGTCAGGAAGATGCTCTGGAAGGACTTTGGGGCCGGCCTTCCGGAGGACATCCAGGGCAGGGAGGGCGACTATTACTACAAGGTCATCGACCAGCCACTCGGGAAGAGCCTCGACTACTGGTTCATACCCTTCAACCGGCCTCAAATCGTCGTGAACAACGCGTCTGTAATCAGGCCACCGACCCCGGGGCTCGTCCATTTCCGGGTTGAGAGGTGCCCCCTGATTCTCACAGCCTTAGGGAGGTGTTAACTTTGGAAGAGAAGCATGTGGAAGTTGAGGAACTTGAGGAGGTAATAAGCAGGACGAGAAAACTGCCCCCAAAGCTTGAAATGGTCGTGACGGTATCGGCGGTGCTCATTGGAATATACGAGATTCTCTTCATCTTCAACTTCAACGGAGCCCTCTACGACATGCTTTCCCGCGTTGGAATAAAGCTCAACTTCCTGCTCTACACGCTCCAGAGCCAGCAGGGAGAGGCCTTCGTTCTGGCGATGATTCTCATCATAGCCTATCTCCTCTACCCGTTCCGGCGCTCTGAGAGGTTCAAAAACGTTGGACTGATTGACTACGTTTTCATAGCCCTGAGTTTGATAACGATGTTTTACCTGTTCTTCAGGTATCCGAGCTACGCTGAAACAGCAACGGTCTACAAGAAGGACATAATCTTCGCGCTCCTTGCGATACTCGTAGTCCTCGAAGCCACGAGGAGGGTGATAGGCTGGGTTCTCCCCCTGGTAGTCATAGTGTTCCTTGGCTATGCCATCCAGAACATCAACTTCAACTGGATGGTCTTCACGGAACACATGTACCTCGCCAGCGAGGGAATCTTCGCGACACCGCTCTACGTCATGACGATTTACGTCTTCGCCTTCATATTCTTCGGAGCATTCCTGCTCAAAATAGGCATAAGCGACTATATAACGGAGTTCATGATAAGCCTCTTCGGTTCCCGCCCCGGAGGCCCGGCCAAAGCCGCCGTCATAGCGAGCGGTCTCATGGGAACCGTCAGCGGTTCGAGCGTCGCCAACGTCCTTACCACTGGAACCTTCACGATACCGCTCATGAAAAAGGCCGGCTATCCGCCAGAAATAGCGGGAGCCGTTGAGCCGGTGGCATCTACCGGTGGCCAGCTGATGCCCCCGATAATGGGTGCGGCGGCATTTATAATGGCGGAGTTCCTTGGAGTGCCCTACAACAAGATAATCATCGCCGCGGTTATTCCCGCCCTCGTCTACTACTCGGGCGTTTACCTCTTCATAGACAGGGAAACCAAGAGGCTCGGCCTCAAGGGCATGCCCAAGGAGCACTTCAAGCCGATACGCTACTTCCTGAGGAAGAGCTACATCCTCCTGCCGATAGCCGTCATAACGGTCGCCCTGGTCTGGGGAATCCCTGCTCACATCGCGGCAATATCATCCCTAGGAATAGCAATCTGGGTCGCATGGATTTCCAAGGACGAGATTAGAGGTAACGAGGCGCTTTACGTGGCAATAGTCCTCATCGGAACGTTCATAATGTTCGCAGGCAAGGGTTACCCCATCCTCGTCGCCCTAACGGCTCTCCTCTTCGTCCTCGGTGCGCTGAAGAAGGAAGTGGAGTTCAACGAGAAGTTCTACATAACGGCGCTGTTCCTGCTCTTCATAGCCTTCAACCAGGCAATCGGCATGAGCAAGGAGAACCTTCTATTCCTTACGGGAATCTTCGGAATAATCTTCTCGCTAATCGTTGGAGCGATATCGAAGACGCGCGACGGAAAGGAGATGTTCTCGGCGACCTACGAGTCAATGATAGAGGCCGGAAAAACGAGCACAGCGGTCATGCTCGCGGCCGCGAGCGCTGGACTTATACAGGGCTCCCTAACGATAACCGGCCTTGCCAACTCCCTCGGCTACCGTCTGGCGGACCTCACGGGCGGAAACCTCTGGCTCCTGCTTATAGTTACCATGGTTTTTAGCTTGATACTCGGAATGGGCGTCCCGACAACGGCGAACTACATCATAACCTCACTCGTTATGGCGCCGGCAATATATCAGGCCGTCAGCTCGGTTTACCCATACAACCAGCCGGTTCCGGGCTTTGGAACAGCCATAGCCCTCCTCGCGGCGCACTTCTTCGTGTTCTACTTCGGAATACTCGCGGACATAACGCCGCCGGTGGCGCTCGCCAGCTACGCGGGTTCGGCCTTAGCAGGCGGTGACTTCTGGAAAACAGCCCTCAACGCCGTTCGCTACGCGGTTGCAGGATACATCGGCCCCTACATCTACTTCACGCACCCGGAGATGTTCATAATAACAGTCAAGGACTGGACACCGACGATGGTTGGAACAGTGGTCTACGACCTGTTCGCCACGATACTCGTGCTATACATGCTGTCGGTCGGCTTTACAGGCTGGCTCAAGGGACACCTTAAGACGTACTACAGAATAGCGATAGTTGTGGTGGCATTTATCGCGGCCTCACTCCACCCACTACCGGTGGCGGTTGGACTCGGACTGCTCGCGCTGGGAATGCTTGGAAAGGTTCAGGGCTGACTGTTCGTCATGTTCTGGAGTATCTCCACTATTTCTTTATTTGCCCGGTTCATGTTCTCAGCTGCTGTTTGGGCGGTTCTGTGCATGAGCCTGACGGCTATAAGGACCATCGTGAGCGCGAGTGCAATCATGAAAAGGTACTCTATCGCGGCCTGGGCTGGCCTCATAGCTCTCACCCCCTAAAACTTAGAACGTTTGTGGCTATAACCTTTTGGTATAAGAATCGAAAGAGAAGTCAGTAGAGCATAACCTCAAAGCCCAACTCGCTGAGTAAATCGGCAAGCTCTTCGCTATCAACGTAGGCCAGCAGGTGGTGGTTTCCGAGCGTTCCGTCGAGGAACTCGGGGGCATCCTCAATCCTGAGCTTCACCTGCGTTCTGCATCTGTTCTCTAGGTGCTCGTTGCCGACAACATCAACGCCGGCAACAACCGCGCGCCTTCCGCGAACCTTGAAGAGGCTCGCCTTTTCCTTTGGGAACTCGACGTCAACGCCAACGCCGATACCGCTCTCGAAATGGCTCCTCAGGCGGTAGCGCCAGAGCAGGGGCGCGGTGCAGTGGGCGATTACCACGTGGTTCTCCCCGAAGTCCGCAACGTTGCCCATGAAGGCGGGCTTATCGAAGTACTTCCTCACAATGTACATCCCTAGGAGCGAGTTCAGCTCGCCCTCACAGCCGGCCGGAATCCCCTCGGCGTTGAACATTGCGAGGGCCAGACATGGCGTGGCGTTGAGCTTGCCTATGAGGTCGAAACAGCCTATCGTGAAGCCATCGAGCCTGTAATCGCGCAGGATTTCCTTGATTGCAAGGTATATCCTTCCGGCCTTCGCTAAGGCATCTTTTCCGGGTTCCTTCACCTCGCTTGCCTGCTCAAAGATTTCCTCAACGACCTTCCAGCCGTCCTCATCGCTCACCTTATCGTAGTACTCGTAGAACTTCTTGAGGCTAATCCTCGTGTAGGGGAGCTCAAACTTCTCGTTGACGAGCCAGGGAGAAACTCTGCCGATGAGGCCGAGCCTGGCCCGGAGGAATGGTTCGAGGGTTTCGAGGGAGTCTTCGTATGCGAGCAGAGCGGCCTTGAGCTCGTTCATGTCCTTGACAAGAGTCGAGGGAACGAGCCGCTCACGCAGGAACTCCCTGATTTCGATTCCAGCGGCGAGGGAGTTGTTGAAGGGGTCGCCGAAGATTACGGTGGGCCTTCTGAAGACGAAGAACTCTTTGAGGAAGCCTTCAGTTCCACCCGTTAAGGGGTAGAGGATTATAGCATCAACCTCGTTGAAGTTGAGCTCCTCCTTGGCCTCCCGAAAGTCCGCCTTTGAGCTCAGCATAAAACCGCCGACGACATCGAAGTCCCCGGCAAGTGCGGTGAGGAACTCGGAGACCTTCTTCTCAAACGACTTCGGATTCGCGAGTTCGCTAACCCCGAAGGCAACACCAACCTTCATGTTTTCACCCAACCTTTTAAAGCCCCGACCCTAAATAACCTTGTGGTGGCCGATGACGCTGAGGTTCGTCCTCGACACGAGCATATTCGTCAACCCCGAAATCCGAAAGGACTTCGGCGATAACCCAACCGAGGCCATGAGGACCTTTCTAGGCTACGCCGAGAAGCTCTTCGGGAAGGTGGAATTCTACATGCCGCCGGGCATCTACCGCGAGGTCATGCACTTCGTTGACGAGGAGCTGAAGCCGGAGATAGAGCTCTACATCATCAAGAAGCCCCCCAACCTGCACGACCTCAAGATTCCGGCCTTCGTCGTTTACGAGCTCATAGACGACATAAGGAGGCGGGTTGACAAGGGGCTTAGGGTTGCCGAGAAGGCCGTTCGAGAGAGCGTCGTCGAGACGGACAACGTGGACAAGATAATCCAGAAGCTCCGGAGGAACTACCGCAAGGCCCTTCGAGAGGGAATCGTTGACAGCAAGGAGGACTTTGAGCTAATTCTTCTCGCCAAGGAGCTGGACGCGACGATAGTTTCTGCGGACGTTGGAATCCTGACGTGGGCGCAGAAGATGGGCATCAAGTGGATTGACGCTTCAGCGTTCAAGGATGTCCTTGAGGGTCTCGTCGAGAAGCTCGGAGGGAAAAATTTATAAAGGCTCCCTCCATCGTATCAACGTCAACAGCGCCCCGGTGGCTCAGCCTGGTGGAGCGGCCGCTTGGTAAGCGGCAGGTCGCGGGTTCAAACCCCGCCCGGGGCTCCATCGAAACTTTGCTGGGCAAAGTTTGACCAAGGTTCGTGATTCTCCTCTAAGAATGCAATTTTAAGAAGTTTGCACTCTCAAATGGCAGTACTCTCAAAGAATTCTCTTCAAGGAGCCCTCTGAGGGCTTCTCTAAGAAGCGCTGAACGCCAAAGAATTCTTTAAGTTGCCGTCGTTCAGGCGTGCTGACCTCAAATTGGTCTCCAAATGATATCAAGAGGAAAGCATTGCCCCCTGTGGTGTTGTTCAAATGCTCCCCTTTTGAGAATGCAGTTCTAGGTAAACTTCTTGCAGTGAACTCTATCGAGGTGGTTATGTCTCAGCTCGTCGTGAAGACGGTCCAGCTCTGGTAATCTGCCTCGATGAGAACCTCAAGGACGTCCTCTTCTCCGTACCGTATCTCCCTTACTGTTATCTCCTTCTTCACACGTCCCTTCACTACGGCCTTGTGGACCTCTTTTGGGAGCTCTTCCGTGACCGGGATTATTCCGTCCTTTACGTATATTCCGGTTAGCTTGCCCCTCTGAAGCAGAAAACCCCTCACTGGGACCACGTATTCATCAAACCCCACATCATATCCGGTGGTTTCAAGGCGTCCGACCCCAACTGTCATACGAATCACCCATGTGTAAGTTTTCTATTACATATTTCCCCTTTAACTTTAAAAACCTTTCTGGGCAAAAATGGGTAGAAAAGGGCAGTTCAGTAGTCCACTTCGCCCTTCTCCTTCAGCTCGAGGTACATCCTCCAGCTGAGGACGGGCTTTTTAGCGGCAAGAACGTCGTCAACGCGCCTCACGGCGGTGTTGTGGGGAGCGCCCTTGACGACCTCGGGGTTGGTGTAGGCTTCCTCGCTTATCCTCTTCAGCGCCTCGACGTACGCGTCAATCTCCTCCCTGCTGACCGTCTCGGTCGGCTCAATCATCAGGGCCTCGTGCACAATCAGCGGGAAGTAAACCGTCGGCGCGTGCAGTCCGAAGTCGAGCAACCTCTTCGCCACGTCCATCGCGGTAACTCCGGTCTCTTTCTTCATTGGTTCGGCTGAGAATACCGTCTCGTGTTTCCTCAGGGTCTTGCCGGGCAACTCGTAGCCCTTCGTTCCCAAAAGCTTCCTTGTCAGGTAGTTGGCGTTGAGAACAGCTATCTCGCTCGCGTTCTTCAGTCCGTCCCTGCCCATGACCTTGAGGTAAACGAGGGCCCTCACCATCACCGCGAAGTTGCCGTAGAGCTCCTTCACCTTCCCTATGCTCTTGGGCACGTTGTAGTCAAGGTAGTAGCGGTCGTTCTCCTCGTCGTAACCCACCAGAGGAACGGGCAGGTAGTCCTTGAGGAAATCCTTAACTCCGACCGGTCCGCTTCCCGGCCCTCCTCCACCGTGCGGTGTCGAGAACGTCTTGTGCAGGTTGAGGTGAACGACGTCGAAGCCCATGTCTCCAGGTCTGACCTTTCCGAGGACGGCGTTTAAGTTGGCACCATCGTAGTAGAGAAGTCCACCGGCCTTGTGGACTATCTTTGCTATCTCGAGTATCTCGTCCTCGAAGATGCCGAGGGTGTTAGGGTTGGTAAGCATTAGCCCGGCCGTTCTCTCGCCGACCGCGTTCTCAAGGGCCTCCAGGTCCATCGTCCCCTCTTCCGTCGAGGGAATCTCGATGACCTTGAAGCCGGCCATCGCCGCGCTGGCCGGATTCGTTCCATGGGCGGAATCGGCAACGAGCATCTCGTCCCTCTGCGGTTCGCCGTTGTCAAGGTGGTAGGCCCTTATTATTGAAACACCTGTAAACTCGCCGTTCGCTCCCGCTGCCGGCTGTAAAGTAAAGCGGTCCATGCCGGTTATCTCTTTGAGCCACTGCTCCAGCTCCCACATTATCCTAAGCGCGCCCTGAACTGTTCTCTCATCCTGATACGGGTGTATATAGGCGACCCCGGGGTGACCGGCTATCTCCTCGTTTATCTTGGGGTTGTACTTCATGGTGCACGAGCCGAGCGGGTAGATACCGGAATCGACGCCGTAGTTCATCTCGCTTAAGCGGGTGTAGTGCTTCACTATCTCTGGCTCGCTCAGCTCGGGAAGGTTGAGTTTGCTCTTCCTCCTGAGCTTCTCAGGGATTTCGACATCAACGTCCTCAATCGGCTTCGGCAACGTATAGCCGACCCGCCCCTCGCGGGAGAGCTCGAAGATGAGAGGTTCGTCCCACTTAGCCTGACGGAACATTCAGGCCACCTCCTTGAGGGCCTCGATTAGGGCATCTACCCATTCCTTCCTCGTCGTCTCGGTCGCCGAGAAGAGCGCTGTCTCGCCAAGCTCCGGGAAGTGCTCCCCGATGTAGTAGCCGCCGTGGATTCCCCTCGCGAGAAGGGCGTCGTGTATTTCGCCGTAGGGCCTTCCGAAGCGAGCAGGGATGTCCTTGAAGTAAAGGCCCTCAAAGGGAATCTCGGCAACCTCGCTCAGCCTCCTCTTTAAGTAGGCGGTGTTCTTGAGTATGACCTCGCCGAGCTCTGCCAGACCCTTCGGCCCGAGGCTGGCCAGGTGTATGGCGGAAGCAACGGCAACGAGTGCCTCGTTGGAGCAGATGTTCGACGTAGCTTTAGCGCGCCTGATGTGCTGTTCCCTCGTCTGGAGCGTCATGACGAAGGCCCTCTTTCCTTCGGCATCTTTCGTCATTCCGATTATCCTGCCCGGCATCTGGCGGATGAGCTTCTTGTCGTCCCTCACCGCGAAAACCCCTGCCCTCGGCCCGCCGAAGTTCATGGGGTTGCCGAGGTATGAAGCCTCGCCGACCGCTATGTCCGCTCCAAGCTCGCCCGGCGCCTCGAAGATTCCGAGCATCGTCGGGTCGGCCCCAACGACGAAGTAGGCTCCAGCTTCCTTGGCTATCTCGCCTATCTCCCTCACGTTCTCCTCAACGAGACCGAAGAAGTTGGCCATCTCGACGTAAACACCCGCCGAATTTTCAACGGCTTCCTTGAGCTTCTCGATGTCGAGCTTACCGCTCTCGTCCCAGGGAACCTCGACTATCTCAAGGTTCGCACCGCGGGTGTAGGTTTCTATGACGGCCCTCTTCTCCGGGCTTATCGCCTTGGGAATCACGAAGCGCCTTCTCTTGCCCCTGTGGAGTCTGACGGTCATCAAAGCGGCCTCAGCTATCGCCGTCCCCCAGTCGTACATCGAGGAGTTGACTACAGGCAGGCCGTAGAGCTCGGCCATCATGCTCTGGTACTCGAAGAGGGCCTGGAGCATTCCCTGACTTATCTCGGGCTGGTATGGGGTGTAGGCGGTTAGAAACTCGCTCCTCTCGATGAGGTACTTAACGTGAGCCGGGACGTAGTGGAAGTAGGTTCCAGCTCCGAGGAAGCTCGGCATCTCGAGGACGGTTTTGTTCTTTGAGAGGACCTCGTTGAGCTCAAGGAAGACCTCGTACTCGCTCTTTCCCTCCGGGAGGTTGAACTCTTTGACCATTCCTTCGGGAACGTCGGAGAAGAGCTCGTCAATTGAACTGAAGCCGATTTCCTTCAGCATTTCATCCCTCTGGGCGAGGTTGGGAAGGTAGTGCTTTCCCATGGCAACCACCTCGAAAGGTTAAGACGGTCGTTTGAAGTACTCCCCTGAGATTATATGCCTTGTGCTCCTGTACATTAGTACAGCCATGTACATCGAAAGCCTTAAAGCCGGCCCGATAACTTCGTGGGGGATGGGCATGATAATCGGCTTCGACTTCGACGGAACGCTCATGGACAGCTACTCCTGCATAGAGGAGGCCTTTAAGCGGGCACTTGAGAAGCGCTACCGCTGGCTCCCTGGAAAGGGGCTGTGGGCGAAGCTCCTGACGAGAATCGAGCTCCAGTTCGAGAGACCGAGCCTTGGTGGCCATAAAAAGACCCACAAACCGCCGTTCTTCCTCCGGACGAAGTTCTTCGAGACGTGGTTCATCGAGAGGGCGAAGCTTAGTCAGCCCATAGACGACGCCCCGGAGTTACTTAAAAAGCTCAAGGAGGAGGGCCACACGGTCATCTCCTTCTCGGCAGAGGACTTCATAGACGGCATGAAGGTCAAACGGCTGAAGATGGCCGGCCTCTACGACTTCTTCGACGACGTCATCGTCTTTGGCAGGGAGATGACGCTCGACGAGGCCTTTCAGCTCGTCCGCGAAAAGTACGGGAACGAGACCTTCATCTGGGTGGACGACAAGCCCTGGCGCTTCATCGGCAGAGGCGACGAGAACACGGAGTTCGTGTGGTACTACTTCCCGTTCACCGCTCGCTTCGTCGAGAAGAACCGCGAGAAGCTTGCCCTAATCCCGCACCTTCACGTCATAAGGGACCTGTGGAGCCTGTTCGATGTGATTGAGAACGTCCGAAAGAGAAAACATCCAGAATGATAAACTATTTTTAGGATGTTCTCCAACTACCTTTGGAGGATGCCCATGAAGAGCCCCTTCAAGAGCAGGGTAGTGATACTCTCACTGGTCGCGTTTGTTGCGATACTAGTCCTCTCCATAGGCCCTTGGTGGAAGGACCTCATGGGTGGTATAACTCCTGCACCCCCTAACGTTACGGCGATTTACCTCGGCCCTTCACCTCCAGAAGGAAAATGGCAGTTCACCATCGGGGACAGGCTCCTCGATGACTGCTCCGTCGCGTACGTTTACAACTTTACACCAACTGGAGTGCTCACCGTTTATGAAATAGATGCTGGAACGTTGAAAGCCCTTGGCTTCGAAACGAACGATACCGAATGCGAGGGGAACCTTGGCTACGGCTACCTTGCAGTTAACTTCAGTCAGGAAATTGACACGCTCTCAATAGTCGTTTGGACGAGCAAGAGCTCCTCAACAGGCGATGAGGTTTACTTCGTCGAGCTTGGTAGCTGGAAGTTCGTGAACGGCTCCTACATCGGCTACATAGCGCCGCCTATGGACAAAAACTACATGCTCCTGGGCCTTGAGGCTGTCAAAGAAATGGTGAACGAAACCGGAATCCACTACATCAATCGCCGCTGAGGTACTCCAGGGTGTCCTCCACAAACTCATCCCAGTCCTCGTCGCTTACCTCTTCGATTTTGAGGCTGAATTCCCGCCCAAGGTTCCACCTGACCGCTATTTTCCCGTTATCCGTTTCCGCGATGACGAGCCCGAATGGAACGTCCCCCATCCAGTGGTGCTTTGAGAAATCAACGCGGAACCCCCTTTTCCTTAGCTCCTCAAGAATCAGTTCGTATGTCCTCGCGGGCCCGTGCGGACTCCTCGCAAACCCAATGTAGGCCATTTTTACTCACCATTGTTACCTTGGTGGACGGACTTAAAACCTTTTCGGTTTCCCTAACAAAGTTTAAAAGCATTTAAACGAACCTAAAACCATGGAACCAAAGCCCCTTCCGGAGAAGGCACTGCTCCTCGGGAAAAACCTTATCATAGCCGACCTGCACCTCGGCTACGAGATAGCGATGGCCAGGGAGGGGTTCTACCTCCCCAGGGTCTTCCACGAGGTCGTCGGAGATTTAAAGGGTCTAATAAGGCGCGAAAGGCCGAAGAGGCTAATCATAAACGGCGACCTGAAGCACTCCTTCATCCCGGAGTGGCGTGAGAGGGCGGAGCTCAAGGCGTTTTTCGAAGAGATTAATCCGCTCGTTGAAGAGATAGTCCTCGTCAGAGGGAACCACGACGTTGGAACGCTCTGGCTCCGGGAGCTCGGCGTTGAGGTCGTCGATGAACTTGAGCTCGGAAGGTGGAAGCTCGTTCACGGCCACAAGGTCGTTGAAGGCGAGCGCTTCATAATCGGCCACGAGCACCCGGCGATAAGGCTCAGGGACGAGGTTGGGGCCATCGTTAAGGTTCCGGCCTTTCTCCTCGGCGAGAAACTCATCGTCCTGCCCGCGTTCAGCCCCTGGGCCTACGGCAACGATGTCCTTAGGGAGATTGTATCACCGTTCCTCAGGTTTTATCGTGAGGACTTCAGGGTTCTCGTACCCGTTGGTAATGAACTCCTGGATTTTGGACGGCTCTCCAGCCTTAGGACAGCCCTCTCACGGCTGTGACGAAAAGTTTAAACCCCTCAAAGATTACCCTCATGGGTGATAGCGATGGACGTGCTGACAACGCTTTTGTTCTTCGCCTACGCTCCGGCACTCGCGATACTCTGGTACTTCTATCACAAGGATAAGTACGAGCCAGAACCGAAGCGCTACGTCATAACGACGTTTCTTCTTGGGGCAACGCTCTCGGTTGGCATCGCATACATCCTCGAGAGCATTCTCACCATCGGCGGGCTCATACAGCCAATCCTGCCCACGACGGCCTTTTACGTTGCCCTCGTCGCCGGTCTCGTCGAGGAGCCGGCCAAGGCCCTCGCGGTCAGGTTCCCCTACAAGGCCGGTCAGATGGACGGCATAATGGACGGTCTCGTCTACGGAGTCGCAGCGGGTCTCGGCTTCGCCGCCACTGAAAACTTCCTCTACGGCCTCGGCTGGGGCGTCGCAGTAACGCTGACGAGAGCATTCCTGACGCCCTTCGCCCACGGCACCTGGACTGCCATAATCGGCGTCGGCTACGGCCTAAAAGCTGAGGGAAAGGTTGATTCCCTCGCCCAGTTCTACGCCCTTGCGATACTCCTTCACTTCACCTGGGACTACTTTGCCTTCCTGAGCGCGACTGTTCCGGCCTACAACATAATGCTGATATTCCTCCTCCTCGTGAACCTCTCAATCCTCCGCTACTTCCTCCTCCTGGGGGAGGAAGAAGACAGGCAGAGGTTCTGGTATTACCTCGTTAGGAGGGGATGGCGGTGAAGAACGACGAAAAGCTTGAAAGGGCCCTCTTTGAAGCCCGCCCCTACGTGGAGTACTGGGACAGGCTGGAGAACCTTGTTAGGAGACTCTGGGAGGAGGCGACCGACGAGGAGAACTTCCTCCAGCTTCTGAATGAGGAAATTCAGCGCGCCGAGGAGCCCTTCAAAACAGATTTGAAGATTTTCCTCCAGAAATTCGGGGGGTAACTGATGAAACGCGTTCTCCTGGCGGTTTTTGTTGTTTTTCTCCTTACGTTTCTTACCTCCTCGTTCGTGCCGTTCCAGCCATCTTCCAGCACTCGAACACTCACTTCTGGGGAGGTTCTCAAAGCACTCACCAGCTACAGTCCCGATTCCATCTGCTGGACTGCAAACGTTACCAACGGGCTTTCAGAGAAATCGGTTTACGCCTGTATGAACTTTCAGAACTCCAGCGCGTCCTGGAGGATAACCAGGGATGGAAGGGAGTACGCCGTTGTTTTGAACCCCGAGACCAACGATACTTTTCTCAGAGATTTAGCCTTCAACAGTGCGTGGATTGAGTGGAACGTTTTGAACTTCATCAGATACGTCGCCCAGAACGGGAAGCTTGTAAACATCACGCGTTCAGATGGGATTTATCACTTAACGTTCCAGCTCAACAGAACGGAGACCGTGAACGCCGGCCCGCTCGAAAACCCCTATATTATAACCACAAAGCTCAGTATGAGGCTTGTTCTTAGTGTGGATTCCAACGGGAGACCTCTTGGGGGTGTTTTCGAGCAGAGAACTTACACCTCTGCTGGGGGAAGTGAGGGCCTGTTGACGGGCAACTTTACGGTTCTCGGGGAGTGGCATTAACCTCTTTCTTCTCTCTCATGAACGATATTCCCCTGGTTGTAATCACTTACAATGACGGTGTTTTATCCAGTACGATTTTCAATTTTTCCTCAATAGAAAAGTATTTAAACTCGATTCTCCTTTCCCATCTGAAAACGAGTGGAGGTAGTAGTGATGAGGAAGGTTGCCCTCTCGCTGTTCCTCGTTGCGATTGTTGTCCTCGCCGCTGGATGTGTTGGTAAAAGCACCGGCCTAACCGAGGAGAAGGTCATCAATGCCATAAAGAACATAAAAACGGCCCATTATGATGAGAACTTCACGATGGCCATGGACTTCACGATACCTGACGACAATACCACCATCAACATGACCATGCACTTCAGGATAAACGCTATGATGGACCGCGTGAAGAAAAGGGCCCTCGGCAACTACACCGGTTGGGTTTACTATAGTGGTCTTAACATGACGTTCAACTGGCCCGTTTATATTGAAGGCAACGACACCTACCTAAAAGTTGACGGCAAGTGGTACAACGCCACCGATAACCAGGAAACCGGCGCCGGCTCTTACAACCTCGACGCGATACGGGCAATCCTCAACTCGACCAACGTGAGCATAATGCCCGTTGACAGCGGTTATCAGTTCAAACTCAACGTTACTTTCGAGCAGTTCGCCAACGCCACGGGAAGAACTTATGCCTTGGACAGGCTCTTCCAGATAAACGGCACCGTCGAGACCCACGCGGGATGGGTTCTCGTGAAGCTCAAGAAGGATGGCACTCCATACTACATCGAGACTTACTTTGACCTCACCCTCAATATCCCCCATCCACTCACCAACGACACGATTCCAGTGCACGTGATAGTTCATGACAGCGAGGCCCTCAACAAGATTAACGAGCCCGTGGTAATAGAAAAGCCGAAAGGGGTGGAAAACGCCCCACGTTTTGATGGACTCTGGGACTAAGCTCCCCTCGTCGCCACTATTTTTATTCCCTCCCACTCCGCAACCGTTTCTCCGACCTTCACCGGCGCTTTGAGCCTGAGCTTCGCCAGAAACTTCATGAGCTCCGGTATCTTCTCCTTAGGCACCGGCTCGGCCGTCTTGACGCTCACCGTGGGCAGGGCCCCTCCTTCAACCGGTACGACGCTCATCACGACCCTCTTTGGATTTGTGACCTCCTGAACGGCCCACTCCTCACCGCGCGGACAAGTGCAACCGCGAACTTCCTTGACCTTTCCGTCCTCCATCTCGACCTCGATTGAACAGCCGAGGGGGCAGACGATGCATGTGAAGCGGTAAATCATGCCTTCACCACCTCCACGGTGAGCTTCTCGGCCTTCCTGATTTCCTCAGCTCTGAGCTTTATCCTCAGCATCTCGGCAGGCTTGACCACTGGGAGCTTCATTCTCTTGCCTATCTCCGGAATTCTGAGCTCGACGTCCTCCATCGGCTTAGACACGCGCAGGTAGAGGTAGACGTCCCTGTCGCCACTGAGGTAGTGGGGAACAATCAGGCGGACGTTTTCGCCCTTCTCAACCTTAACCCACTTTCTGCTCTCGATTCCCCCGTTCTCGATGAACTCCTTGGCTCCTTCAGCCGCTAACTCGCCTTGCTCCGCGACGTAGTCAACGAGGTCGTTTATTAGGAGTGAGTTCCCGGCGACGAATATCCCCGGGACGCTGGTTTCCAGCCTGTCGTTCACGACCGGCCCGCCAGTTGAGGGGTCAATCTCAACGCCTATCTTCTTCAATTTTTTAACGCTTGGGACGAGGCCGGCCGATATTATCAACGTATCCGCCTCAATCCAGAACTCGCTCCCGGGGATTTCGTTGAGGTTCTCATCAACCCTGACAACCTTTACCCTCTCAACGCGGCCCTTTCCGCGGACTTCCACGACCTTGTGGCTGAGGTAGAGGGGTATGTTGAAGTCCCTGAGAATCATGATGTTTCTGGCCAGTCCTCCGGGGTAGGGCATCAGCTCGACAACGGCCTTAACCTTCGCGCCTTCAAGAGCAAAGCGACGCGCCATTATCAAGCCAACGTCGCCGGAACCCACGATGACTATCTCCTTACCGGGCATTATCCCGTAGATGTCCATCAGCGTCTGGGCCTCTCCTGCCGTGTAGATTCCCGAAACCCTGTCGCCGACGATTCCAATCTCGAAGGCGTGCCTCTCCCTCGCTCCCGCGGCGTATATTACTGCCTTCGCCCAGGCCTGATAAGCCCCGCTCGGTGAGGTGAAGATTACGACCTTCTCGAGGTCTGAGTAGTTTTTAATCTCAAGAACCCTCGCCGCTGTTCTGTACTCCACCCCAAGCTCGACCAGCCTCTTCGCAAGCCTTGCCGCAAACTCGGGCCCTGTCAGCTCTTCTTTGTAGTAGTGCAGGCCGAAGCCGGGGTGAATGCACTGAGGGAGTATTCCTCCAAGGTAGTCGTTCTCGTCGAGGAGCAAAACCTTCAGTCCGAGTTCTTTGGCCCTAATCGCGGCCGCCATTCCAGCCGGACCGCCACCGACCACAACGACGTCGTAGCTCAGCATCGGAATCCTCGGGAACATCAGGCATCCCCCCTGAGGAGAACCTTGACGTCTCCTATTCCAATCTCGCTTCCCTTACCCTTCAGCGTGACCTCCCACGGCTCTACTCCGTATTCCTTCGCCAAAAGCTGGACTATCTTCGGCCTGCAGAAGCTTCCCTGGCAGGTTCCCGTTGTGGCTTTGGTCCTGAACTTGACGGAATCAACGCTCGGCGTTTTAACGCCTATGAACTTCATTCTCTCTATGGCCTCAAGGATGTCGCCCTCGCTGACGTTGTTGCACCTGCAGACTATCTTTCCATAGGATGGATTCTTCTTTACGGCTTCGTTCACCTGCTCGGGCGTCATCATGAAGAAGTGGCTGATTTCCTTCCTGTAGGGGTTCCACTTCTCCTTTTCCTTCAGCTCGATTCCAAGGTCGCGCTCGATTATCTCGGCAACCTCGTAGGCTATCGCCGGGGCGCTCGTCAGGCCAGGTGAGCGTATTCCAGCGACGTTGATGAAGCCCCAGACCTCTTCCTCCGCCTTGATTATGAAGTCCCCTCCCGTCGGCTCGGGCCTTAGACCTGCAAAGGTCCTGATTACCTTGCTCCTCGGGGGCAGCTGCGGCCAGAGCTTCTTGGCCCCTTCCCAGACCTGCTCAAGACCTTCCTTGGTCGTGGCGAGGTTTTCTTTCTCCTCCGGCGGTAAGTCCTGGGCGTTCGGCCCTATCATCAGATGGCCGGAAATCTCGGTGGTTACAACTATTCCCTTGCTTATCGGCGTCGGCGTCGGGAAGAGGACGCGCTTCGGCCCGGGAACGTCGTCGTCAAAAATCCAGTACTCACCTTTCCTCGGGTGGATTTCGAAGTAGTCTATGCCTGCCATTCTCGCTATTTTGTCCGCGTAAAGACCCGCTGCATTGATAACGATGTCCGCCTCGATGAAGCCGTCCTTCGTCTCAACGCCCCTGACCTCACCGTTCTCGACCTTTATTCCAGTGACCTCCGTCTCGAGGTGCGTCTTCACGCCGTTAGCAACGGCGTTCTCGGTTATCGCGATAACGGCCGGAATCGGCCCAATCTGGCCCACTATTGGAACCCATAAAGCTCCAATCGCTTCCCTCGTGAGGTTGGGTTCAAGGTGGAAGAGCTCTTCCTTATCAACGAGCCTCATCTCCGGAACGCCGTTCTTCCTCCCGCGCTCCAAAAGCCTCTCGAGCTCGTCGAAGTCCTCATCCTTCGTCGCGACTATCAGGGCCCCGTTCCAGACGTGCGGAATCTCAAGCTCCTTGACCCACTGGTGCCAGAGCCTGTTTCCCCTTATGCACAGCCTGGCCCTCGTCGGATACTTCTCGGGGTCGTCGTCGTAGCCACCGTGAATCAGAGCCGTGTTGGCCTTGCTCACCCCCCAGCCAACATCAGGAGCTTTTTCTATCAGGTGGACTTCGAGGTTCTCGTACCTGCTGAGAACCCTCGCTATGCTCGCCCCGCTAATTCCTGCCCCTATTATGGCCACCTTCGTCTTCATAACCTTCACCTCGATTTAACTTGAGAAAGGGTTTTGGATGTTTTAAAGCTTTCCTTAACCTTTAGTTTGGCGAAAAGGCGAGGAAAGAACTCTTTGGGGCATTAGAAAAAAGGACAGGGCAGGACAGGGTTTGAATGGACGGAGATGTTCATTCATCATGGCAGGGTCTCAATGTTTGGAACCTTCTTAAAATCAGAGTCAAAGGTGGCAATCCTCTTAATCCCGTACTGAATACATGAGGCGAGAATCATAGCGTCGTTGGGAAGCAGGTTGTGTTCCTCAATTAGTCTCCGTGCAATTTCCACGGTTCTCTCCGTTATCTCAACACCTCAAGCTCGGGAAGTGCACTAAAGAACTCATCGGCCACGTTGATGGCTTCTTTAATTTCTCCGACTTTTTCTCTTATGCCGTAGGTTGAGTACCTTCCATGCTTTTTCACGTACTCGTTAGCCATGAGCTGAAACCAGACCTCACCAATGACTGTTGGGTTGATGTAGAACCTTGTTCCTTCGTCAATCATTTTTTCAAGCGCAATCACTGCCCTCTCGTCTCCGAAAAGGAAGTTCAAGATGAAAGAGGTATCAAGGAAGACCCTTTCCCCTGTGGAGAACGTACTCATGATAAGCCTCCTCCAGCTCCTCAACGCTAACAGCTCTCTTAACACTTCCCGCAAGCTTCAGGACGTCCCGCTTTATGACAACGGTTACTTTCTCACCTTCCTTGAGATTCACACGTTTTAGGGGTTTTAGAACACCGTTCTCGTAGACGGCCTCGACGGTCTCCATGCTACCACCTGAAAATAATTGGAGGAAACAGTAATAACCCTTTCGTCAGACCCCAACGACCTTCGCCCAACCCATGGCCCTCTTTACCGCCTCCTTCCAGCCGTGGTAGAGCTTTCTCCTCGTTTCCTCGTCCATCCCCGGCTCGAACACCTTCTCCGCCTTCCAGAGGTTCTCTATCTCCTCAAGGCTCTCCCAGTAATCGACGGCCAGTCCCGCTAGATAGGCAGCGCCGAGCGCGGTGGTTTCCTTGACGACTGGCCTGACAACGCGTCTGTTCAGTATGTCCGCCTGGAACTGCATCAGGAAGTCGTTCGCCGTTGCCCCGCCGTCAACGCGTAGCTCCTTTATTCCGACAAGCTTCTCCATCTCCTCTATGACGTCGCGCGTCAAGTAGGCTATCGCCTCCAGAGTTGCCCTCGCGAGGTGCTCTCTGCCGGTTCCGCGCGTTATGCCGATTATCAGCCCCCTCGCAAACTGGTCCCAGTACGGTGCTCCAAGGCCGACGAAAGCCGGGACGAAATACACCCCTTCGTTGCTCTCGAGCTTCCTTGCAAGTTCTTCCGTTTCAGAGGCGTGCTTGATAATCTTTATTCCGTCGCGGAGCCACTGGACGGCGGCACCGGTTATGAAGACGCTCCCCTCGAGGGCGTAGCTGACTTTTCCGTTGAGTCCCCATGCTATTGTCGTGAGCAGGTTGTTTGAGTAGCGGACAGTCTTTCCCGTGTTGGCGAGGATAAAGCTTCCCGTTCCGTAGGTGGCCTTCACCATTCCGGTCTCAAAGCCGGCCTGCCCGAACAGAGCCGCCTGCTGGTCACCGGCGTCGCCGCTCACCGGAATCTCTGCCCCAAGGAGTTCCCTCTTGGTATAGCCGTAGACCTCGCTCGACTCCCGCACCTCGGGCAGGACCTCCTCCGGAATCCCGAAGATTTCGAGCAGCTCGTCGTCCCAGTCGAGCCTCTTTATGTTGAAGAGCATCGTCCTTGAGGCGTTGGAGTAATCGGTTACGTGCTCGCCAGTGAGGCGGTAGATTAGGAACGTGTCAACGGTTCCGAAGAGGACTTCGCCCTTCTCCGCCCTCTCCCTTAGACCTGGAACGTTGTCGAGGAGCCACTTGAGCTTGCTCGCGGAGAAGTAAGCATCGGGGACGAGGCCGGTCTTCTCCTTTATCACGTCCCCGTATTCGCGCTTTATCTCCTCGACCATCTCGGCCGTTCTCCTGCACTGCCAGACTATCGCGTTGTAGAGCGGTTTTCCGTCGCGGTCAAAGACTATCGTAGTTTCTCTCTGATTTGTAACACCGATTGCCGCTATCTGGCCCGGCTCCACCTTCGCCCTCTCAAGGGCGGTTTTGATGGCCCTGAACTGCGCGTCCCAGATTTCCTCTGGGTTGTGCTCTACCCAGCCGGGCTTGGGATAGTGCTGGGGGAACTCGTACTGTCCGAGGCCTATGATATTGCTCTCCCTGTCGAAGATTATCGCCCTGGCTGAGGTAGTTCCCTCATCCAGTGATAGGACGTAGCGCTCCATACGACCACCGAGGTTGAACCTCTGCACTGGAGGTATTAACGGTTTCGTTTATCTTCCGATGCAACAAGGTATGAAACCCCCACGAGAGCACCGAGCGACGAGAGTACTTTGGAGATATGATGGTAATCACTCGGGCTTGGGGAGTGGGAGGAGTCCACCAGTATTTGAATGAACACAAGATTCTTTCCCGCCCTTAGTATTTGGACGGCCTTTCTGTTCTCTTCAATAATTTCGGACAGTACCTCTCTGCTTTCCGGGGATATATCCGCTAAATGGACCATGATTATCCGGTTAACCCTTTCGAGCTTCCGTATTTGCTCGTCATAATTCTCCGTGTCATTGAGCCAGGTTCCAACGTAGAATCCTACAGTACGGGTAGTTTCCTTAAACGCTTCAAGGTCATTTAGGGGGAGCGTTCCCTCCGCGAGTATAGATTCTCCGACAATCTCAACCCGAACGCTTAAGTTGAACCTCTTTACAAGGGTTTCAAATTTCTCCGCATCGCTTTCCCATTCAAGAGCCCCATAAACGGCTAGGAAATACGGGGAAGGACTTATCGTTGCGTTGGTTTTGTTCAGTGCCGTTAGTTCTTTGATTCCCCTTTCTTCGCTCCTTTCCTTGAAGGTGTAGTGGGTGTATACTCCTAAAAAGAACAGGGAGAGGGTTAAGAAAACCACGAACGGTATGTAATCAACCCTTCTCAGCCGTCCTCTTCTCACTAAGACGATGCCGATGAGTCCTGCGAGACCCGCATCCATCCAGAGGGCGACCATCAATGGTACGTTGCTCTTCTTGGGAGGATACAGGATGTTTACGTCCACGGAGGTAATATTGCACACGTTCTCTCTTCCCCTTATGCCGAGTGCGTATTCGAGCTCAATTATTCTTTCTTGAACAATCGCCTTTTCTGCCGGATTCTTTATAACAGTCTCCAGCTCCCCAAGCGCCCGGAGCTTCTCCATTAGCTTTTTCCTTTCGGTTTGGCTTACCGTTATTGCCGTGGCCTTTTGGTTAATAGGCTTGCATGTTTTTGGAAGTTTTTCTTTGAACCCTTTTTCCTCCGTCAGAATGACGTTAAATGAACCCCCTTCTCCCGCATATAGAACGATGCTGTCGTGGGGGAGGCTCTCGAAAAATGATAACGTCCCGTTGAGCTCACCCTCGGTATAAACCCTGCACTCGACGACCATTGACGCCTTGGGGGTGCAGTTCCAGAGGCTCGTAGCGTTGAATGAGTGAAGGATTTTGTTGAACTTCCCATTGGTGGGAATGAAACGGTCGCCCGGGCCGGAGTACCTCTCCGGTGGAATGGTTGTCGCGAGCACCATGAACAGAAGGGCAACGATGCAAATGAAGATGGTTTTATCGCGTTTCATCGCCCCGGCGCCTCCCCAGCGCGAGCCCCACAAACACGGCAACGAGGGCAAATTTGGCCAGGAAATCGGAGTGGCCCCCGTAGTCTGGGATTATCGCCTCGGGGTTAGTGGCAAAAACTGCTATGCATAAGTTCTTCTGGTCTCTATCTTGGTGAAGTGTCTCGTTTAGGTTGGCCATATAATCCTCGACGGCTTTCCTCTCGTCAGGGGTTAGATACGGCAGATATTTTTCAAGCGTCGTTAATGTCTCATTTATCTCCCGTGTCCCGTGTCTCTCTTCCAGGAGGGCATTGAGGTATTCGGAGTCAATCACCGATGTCTCCCAGCCCCTTTCTTTAAATGCCCCAATGATTCTCATGTAATTGCTACTATTCACCTTAACGTGGATTCTCAGAACCGTGTCCTCCCATCTGACCGAACTAACAGTTGCGTTGTTCTCCTCTACTGTTTTGAGAAACCAGGTGACATCATCGCGGGAGCTGAAATCCCCTTGAGCACCACCTATCTCGGTGCACCATCCGCTGGTGGAGTTCAGGGTCAGTAGCTCGTTAAACGCCTCCGCCGTTCCGGAGATTTTTCTTTCCATTTGAATGTACTCCTCGAAGAAGATGGCGCTCAGAATGACCGTGATAAGGAAGACCGCGAGAAGGGATTTGCTCCGCCTGTAGCTCACGAGGGCTCCCGCGATACCAACAATTAGAACCCCCAGCCAGGTTATCACGAACGGTAGCTTCACTGGCTTCATCATGCCTGTGGAAAAGACAGTAATCTTAACCTGCGTCACATTGACGGGCGTTTCCGGAGAACTCGCAAAGCCAAAGAACGGTTCGAGCTTTTCGTAGTCTGGCGTGCCGGCTGTTAGGTTCTTGAGCCTCTCCGACGCCCTATAAAGCTTGTCATCGTAATCGAGTGAGTTCCGTCCGAGGACGTGGCACCCCGAGGGCATCTCCTCAAAAAATCTGCTCCAGTTCCTCACAAGAATCGTTGTTTTGAACACCCCGGGTTCGGAGACGCCGTAGTCGTGCGGATATCTTAGCGTCCAGTTCACTACGTAGCTGTAGTAGGAACTCGTGTCCGCGGTGCACTCAACGTAGCCGACCCATCTTGGTGGTTTCTCATAGGTATTGATGGTGCTCCCGAAGAAGCCCGCGTAAGGTGGTGAGTACGTGTGGGATGGGACTGTAAGGGAAACCGAGAGAAGTGCAACGATTATGATGAGCAGGTAAACGGCCCTCTCCACTTACCCCACCGGGGAAAGTAAAATGAAAAACCTTAAAAAGTTTACCTGAGTCCAGCGTTCTTGAGGTAGGAGAGCATCCTCTCGACGTCGTTCGCTATCACGACCTCGAAGAGCCCTTTGAGCTTCAGCAGGTTGTCGTCCTTGTAGAACAGCTCGTCGTTTTCGGTCCAGAGGACGACCTTGAGCCCGAGGGAGCGGGCCCAGCCAAGGGCTTGAACCGTCTTTTCAAAACCGAGAACCGGTATTGCCTCGATGGGGACGTTAACCGACCAGAGGTTGAGCTCTTCCTTGAGCTTTGGAACCATTGGCAGGACGTCCTCACTCTCAATCAAAAGTCCCATTCTGGTTTCTCTGTCGAACCTGCGGTAGCCTCTAAGGGCTTCAACGTCGAAGGACGAAATCAAAACTCTCTCCGGGTTGTTTTCTTTCACAATCCTGGCGACCTCTTCAACTGCGTCCCTGTCCTTGAGCTCAACGTTGATGAGGGCATCATCGGGAAGGGCTTCAAAAACCTCCTCCAGCGTTGGAATCCTCTCGCCAAGCCCTATGTCGGCCTTCTTGAGCTCCTCAAGCGTCATGTCCTTCTGCCTTCCGCTCATGTCGCTCGTCCTGTCTATGGTCTCGTCGTGCATGACCACTACCTTTCCATCCTTGGTCAGCCAAACGTCGAGCTCAACGCCGTCTGCTCCGGCTTCAACGGCCTTCTTAAAGGCCAGCAGGCTGTTCTCGGGCAGTTTCCCCATGCAGCCCCTATGGCCGAGAACGATAACCCTGTCGCTTTCCCACATTTTAACCGCCTCCGGTGTTGCCCCGGTTGAACTTTAACGATAAAAACCTTTTCAGCCTCGCGGGGTCATCGGAGATGACCGCGTTGACGATGTGGGATAGCGTTGGGATGAGGGAGAGCTCGTTCATCCTGTAGTTCCAGAGCCAAACCTGGAGGCCTTTTCTGCGGTATAATCTGAGAAGTGTCAGCAGACCGCGCATTCCCACGTACCGGGCGAGGTCAAGGGGGACATGGATTGAATAAATGCCCCTAAGTTGTCTTAGACTTAGCCCCAGGTTTAGGGCGCAGGTTATTGAAAATCCCACTCTGCAATCGGGACACTCCTTAATGGCGCTCATCGCGATACTCAGGTCGTCCGTTGATATGACAGTCCTCTCCAGAAAGTTTTTCCGTTCAAGCTCTCCAATCAGAAGCGAGAGCGCGTTCGGGTCCTTAACGTCTGCGTTCATGACTTTTGGTGAGAGCTCCAGAACCCGGTTGAGGGTTGGAACGAGTTTTCCGAGCGGGTGAAGGCGTAGGAGTTCCCTGTATGTTACCGTTTCCACCCTGTAGTTTCTCCCGTCTGCACTGAACTCCCCGTCGTGAAGCACCACGAGTCTTCCGTCTCCCGTCAGCCTGACGTCGAACTCTATTCCATCGGCGTATCTTAACGCCCTTTTGAAAGCCGGTAGTGTGTTTTCTAGGTGTCCCCTGAATCCTCTGTGCCCGAGGATGAATTGGAGCTCATTGTTCGAAGGTGTCATCTTTACTACCGCTCAAAAATGAACTCACAAGCCTTAAAAGCCTCTTCCATAACACTATAGTCTATATAGATGCACGACTGGAGGGTGGATGGCATGGAGTTTAAATACAGCAGGATATTCATCCTTGGCTTCGGTTTCTTTGGTATCAGCATAATCTGGGCCCTTTACAACGCTTACATACCGATTTTCCTCCAGGACACGTTTCACATGAGCAAAACGGTTACGGGCTTCATCATGACCATAGACAACCTCTTCGCGGTTCTACTGCTCCCGTTCCTCGGCGCGCTCAGCGACATGACCCGGACGAAGCTCGGCAGGCGCAAGCCCTACATTCTCCTCGGCGCCCCTTCGGCGGCGTTGATGTTCGCGCTGATTCCAATAGCTAGAGAGCACGGCAACCTCGCGCTCTTCATGGGCACGATAATCTTCATGAACTTCTTCATGGCCCTCTTCCGCTCGCCGGTCGTTGCTTTCATGCCCGATATAACTCCGAGCGAGAAGAGAAGCCAGGCCAACGGAATAATCAACTTCATGGGAGGTCTTGGAGCGCTTCTGGCGTACTTCGGCGGCAAGGTTCTCTACGACATGAACTACGCCTACCCCTTCTACTTCGGTGCTGCAATAATGCTCCTGGCGAACCTCCTCGTTGTTCTTGCCGTCCCTGAGCCGGAAGAGTTCCGCGTTTCCGGCGAGAAGATTAGTCTAAGGAAGCTGCTGGCAGAAACGTCCCACAAGAGCTTCGGCGAGCTTAAGGAGAATCTCAAGGACGTCTTTGCCAGCCACGAGAGGAGCCTTCTGGCCATTCTCCTCGCGGTGTTCTTCTGGTTCGTGGCCTTCAACTCCCTTGAGACGTTCTTCACGAGCTACGTCAAATACCATCTCTATGGAATCCCAGTGGGTGCGCCGGAAACCGAGCTGACAAGGAAAATTGAGAGCACCGGAGCGTTTATGCTCGGCGTCTTCAGTTTAAGCTTTATGCTCTTTGCAATTCCAGCTGGCTTTATCGGGGCAAGGCTCGGGAGGAGGAGAACAATAACGCTCGGCCTCCTCATGGTTGTTGCAATAATGCTGGGGGCTTTCTTCGTGGGACAGACGTCGAGGCCCTCAAGCCCGAGCCTCTCTGACCCGGTTATAATGACCTTCATGGGGCTGTTCTTCCTCGGGGGAATCGGTTGGGCGATGGTCAACGTCAACTCGTTGCCGATGGTAGTTGACATGACGACCGAGGAGAAGCTTGGAGGTTACACGGGTCTCTACTACTTCTTCAGCCAGGCCGCTAATCTCCTCGCACCTCCTCTTGCCGGAGCGTTCCTCGACATTATCGGCTATGAGACGCTCCTGCCCTTCGCCATGGTGTTCTTCATCTTGGCGCTGGTGACAGTGCAGTTCGTTAAACGCGGTGATGTAGTCCGCACGCGGGGAGATGCACTGGACTACGTTCCGGATATGGATTGACGGAGGTGGTCTCTGTGGAGAAGAAGTTCAGCTGGAGTGTTGTGCTCGGTTTGGCCCTGCTCGGCTTCAGCAGGAGCGTGGGCTGGTCCCTCAACAAGGGGCTCTCTTTCCCGTTGCTTTCAAGTTATACCGAGTCGGCATTCATCAAGGGTACTATCCTGGCCGTTGAGGGCTTTATCGGCCTCTTCATCCCGGTTCTGCTCGGTTATTACAGCGATACCCTGCGCTCAAGGCACGGGCGGAGAAGGCCGTTTATCATGGTCGGTGGAATCCTCTCTGGAATCGCCGTGCTCATGATTTACACCGCCTACTCGATGGGCGTTCCGCTGTGGGGATTCGCCATGACCCTCGGCTTCTTCTACCTCTCGATGCACATCTACACTGCCCAGTACCGCGCCCTCATGCCTGACACAGTCGAGAGCGGCCACAGGGGAACCGCGAGCGGCGTCATAACGCTCCTAGAGTGGGCAGGCAACCTATTCCTCTTCGGCCTGGCCGGCTACCTCATCGCCAAGGCCGTCTCAATGACTGGAGAAAACGAGGGAATAAAGGCCCTCGCCCAGACGCCCTACCTCAAGATACCATTCCTCATCACCGCCCTTTTCCTAATCGGCGCGGCGCTCTTCGTGTACTTCGTCGTCAGGGAGCCCAAAGCGCCTGAAATCGAGGAGAACGAGAGCCTCGCGGACTACCTGAAGAGTATTGTTGAAAACCGGGACTTCCTCAAGTTCTACGCCGCTCAAACCCTCTGGTGGATGAGCTTCGAGTTCATAGCGATTTTCCTCTATGGAATACTCGCGTTCATCCTCTACGGCTCGGCGACGGAGGAAAACATCAAGGCCGTAACCTCCCTCGGCCTCTACCTCATGGCCCTCTTCAACGTCACCGTCCTCCTCGGTGCCCTCCCGGGAGGAATACTCTACGACAAGCTCGGCAGGAGGCTCAGCATAGTCCTCGGTGGCGTTATCTTCGCACTCCCCCAGCTCTGGGGCTGGTTCATAAGCACGAAGACCGAGATAACGATAGCCCTCGGAATAGCGGGAATCGGCTGGGGAATCCTCATGGCCTCATCGTATCCGGTAATCGGTGACCTTCTGACTAAGTTCGAGAGGGAAGCCTTCACCGGTCGGTACTACGGCTTCTTCGAGGCCACGCGCTCGCTGCCAGTTCTCCTTGCGGGCGTCCTTGGAGGGGCCATTGTCCAGCTCGCCGGCGAGAACTACAGGGTGCTCTTCCCGCTTGGTGCCGTCTTGGTGCTCCTCGCGATGCCCATGATTTGGTTCATGAAGAACCTGGAGGCCGAGAAGGGTTAAATACCGCTTCTTTCAATTTTTTCCGATTGGGCTACAAGATGGAGGCATTGAGGATATGAGTCAGATGGGTGATGGCGTATGATACTGGCAATCATCACGCTTCTCATCGTGGCGTTCCTGGCATTTTCGGCGTTTGTTGCTTACAAGATGGTAAAGCCTCCGCGCTTCATCGGAGACTGGACACCAAAGGACCTCGGCTACGATTACGAGGACGTGACAATCGAGACGAGAGATGGGCTGAAGCTCAGTGCCTGGTGGGTTCCCAACGAGGGCCCCGTCGTAATGCCCCTTCACGGCTACACGAGGAGCAGGTGGGACGAGGTTTACATGAAGCAGACCATCGAGTTCCTGCTCAAAGAGGGCTACAGCGTCCTCGTCTTTGACTTCCGCGCCCACGGAAAGAGCGAGGGGAAGTTCACCACGGTCGGCGACAGGGAGCTGATTGACGTCCTCTCCGCCGTGGACTGGCTGAAGAAGAACCACCCGGAGAAGGCCGAGAAGATAGGCCTCATCGGCTTCTCAATGGGTGCGGTCGTTACCATAAGGGCCCTCGCCGAGGACGAGGGAATCACCTGCGGTGTCGCGGACTCGCCCCCGATTTACCTCGACAAGACCGGCGCGAGGGGCCTGAAGTACTTCGCAAACCTCCCGGAGTGGCTCTACACCTTCGTCAAGCCGTTTACCGTTCTCTTCAGCGGGGCCAAAGAGCTCAATATGCTCGAGTACGCGGATAAAGTTAGAAAGCCGCTCCTCCTCATCGCCGGCGAAAACGACCCCCTCGTAAGGCCCGAGGAAGTGAGGGAGTTCTACGAACGGAACAAAAATGTAAACCCGGACGTTGAGCTGTGGGTCACGGATGCACCGCACGTCAGGACGCTGAAGTTCCACCCGGAGGAGTGGAAGGCCAGGGTGAGGAACTTCCTCTCAAAGCACCTTTAGAAAGGTTTTTACGCATTCTTCCCCCCTTTCTTTGATGAAGTCATTAAGGAACGCCATAACGCTCATCGTTGTCGCTCTGGTTCTGCTATCCTCGAGCTCACTTTCCCGACCCGCATACGTTCCCGTATTCGGGCGCTTTGCAATACTCGTTCACGACGTCAGCCCCGGTTACCTTCCACAGCTACGGCAGATAACGGCCGTTATCGATGAGTACGGTCTCCAGAACAAGACTTATCTCTTCGTGATTCCGGACCACGGGGGCGAGATGCCCATCTGGAAGTATAGGGAGTTCATGGAGTTCCTTGAGGAGCTCAGGCGCAAAGGTTACCACATCGAGCTCCACGGCTACACCCACATCGGCGACGAATTCAGTTGCAACGTGAGTACGGCCGAGAGAAAGCTTGAGCTCGGGCTCAAGGCCCTGTCGTATCTCAACGTCACACCGAAATACTTCATCGCCCCGCGCTACTCGCTCTCCAGGGATGCCCTATCTGTTCTGCTCTGGCACAATGTAACGGTCATCGGCGAGGACTTCATCTACTTTCCGAACGGTACCGTTGAGCCGATTTACAACAGGGAATACACATGGTACATGCCCTCGTTCCTTCTCCCCTACGAGCTAACCAGCGCCGAGAGCGCCTACGCTAACATAAACGGGACTTTCTTCCTATCACTCCATCCAGAGGCGGTGAATAACAAAGCCGGAATGGAGTTTCTGAGGGAGTTTCTGGGGTTTGTATCGAGAAGTGGCCTCGGCTAACCCTCTTCTCATCACCGTCAGCGTGGCTAACGCTCGTCATCGGCCGAGGCTTGTTCTCCACAGGGTTTAAAAAGGCACTGGAGAATAGAGCAGGGGGATGACGAGCGTTTACCGGTCGGATTGCTACCGGATGAAGAGACTGGCACTGGCTGACCCAACCGAAAGACGTAAAAACGTTCTCCCCAAAATTTAATTGGTGGGGAAAATGGACTTCGCCCTATTCATGGAGCGATATGGGTACAAGGTTCTGCTCGTCGTTCTCGTTGGGGGTGTTTTCGCCTTTATCCTGGGGGCCCTTGGTTACAGTCTCCACATGCTCGGCAGGTACAGCTGGGACGAAGCGGGCTTCTTCGTTGGCCTTCTCGTCGTCGCTTCACTAATCGGGGCCTACACTGGGAGATTCATGAACACCGCGACGACTCTCTTCGGACGGATAGGTTACCACTACTGGGCCAAGCTCTTTGAGGATAAGAAGAAGCTCGAAAAGGAGAAAGAGAAGCTGAGGGAAGAAGGCGGGAAGCTTTACTGAAGCTTGACCGGGGCTCCAAAGGCCCTGTCGCCAGCGTCGCCGAGGCCGGGAAGAATGTAGCCCTTGTCGTTCAGTTCCCTGTCGACCTTGGCAACGAACACCTCGACCTCAGGGTGCCTACTTTTTATCCTCTCTATTCCTTCAGGAGCCGCCAGCACTCCAACGACAATCAGGCGTTTCGGCTTCCCGTAGCGCTTGACCTCGTCGAGGACCTTAATCAGCGTCGAGCCGGTCGCTATCATCGGGTCGGCGACTATAACAGTATCCTCGGGCCTTATCTCTGGAATCTTGACGTAGTTCATCTCAATCTCGAACTTTGGAGCCTTTCCGCGCGATGCCGATACGATGCCGACGCGCGCGTGGTCGAGCACCTTGATGAGGCCCTCCATCAGAGGAATCGCCGCGCGGAGAACGGTTATTATGACCACGTTGCGCCTGTCCCTGACGATTACGCCCTCGGTTTCCTCCAGCGGGGTTTTGACGGGAACCCTCTCGGTTTCCATCGTCTTCGTCAGCTCGTAGGCCATGTAGCGGCCGAGCTTGACGAGGCCCTTCCTGAAGGCTATTGGCCCTGTTCTCTCGTCCCTCAGTTCCGTCAGAATCTCCATCAAAAATGGACTGTCCTCGAAGGAGTAAACGCCCTCCCACCTTTCGGCCTTCATGCTCTCACCGTCCGGCACTCGGGACAAGCCTTTATTAGCCTTCTGCTTGATAACCTTTGGTCATCTTGGATTCTCCCTTTGCCTCTTTTTCGATTATTGCCTTCATCCAGCTACCGCGGAGGAACCAGACGAGGGCTATCAACGCCCCGATGAAGTTGCTCAGCCCCATGCCGAAGAAAACTCCCCTGCTTGTAAAGTCGAAGAGCTTCGCCAGCGGAATCGTAAGTCCGAGGAGCGTTATCGCACCGACGTAGCCGAAAGCGTAGCTCAGCGGAATCCTGAGGCCCCAGAGGCGGATTATGCCGAGGAGCATGCTCTTTTTCGTGTGACCCGCGGAGCTGAAGGTTCTGTTGACGACGATGAAGATTCCGTTGAAGAACGGCACCGAGATTAGGAAGTACTCCAGGACGATTTTGCTCTCGGCTATAACCTTCGGGTCGTCGAGGAAGACCTTGAATATTGGAACGCGGAAGATTCCGATGATTAGAACCGCTAAACTCGCTATCGTGAAGTTGACGAGCATCGTTCTTTCCGCTATCCTCTTTGCCCTCTCGAACTTTCCAGCGCCGACGTTCTGGGCTATCATCGTTCCCATCGCCATGCTTATACCGCGTGAGATGCTTGTCAGGAAGTTGACGAGGCGGGTGGTTATGACGTAGGCCGCGTACGTGACGTCGCCGAAGCCCATTATAATCCTCGTGAGAACGACGAAGCCGAAGCTGTTCGCCGACTGACCGACGCTCGACGGGAGACCGACGCGGAAGAGCTTTCCGTAGAACTCAAAGTCGGGACGAAGATTGGAAAGGCTGAGCTTCAGCGCAACCTTCCCCGAGAACATGAGGTAAAATCCGATTATTGCGCCGGTGGCGTTGGCTATGACCGTTGCCAGTGCTGCTCCGGCAACCCCAAGCCTAGGAAAGGGCCCCCAGCCGAAGATGAAGAAGGGGTCGAGGACTATGTTGAGGAAAACCGTGAGGAGCGTTATTTTCATGGGTGTTTTCGTGTCTCCTGATGCCCTCATCAGGGCGGAAAAGGCCATGTACGTGAACGCGAAGGGAACGCCGAGGAAGACTATTGTCGCGTAGGTCTTGGCGTAGGGGTAGAGCGTTGGCGTTACCTTCATGAAGCGGAGCGCGTAGGGCAGGATTAGGACGCTCACCATGGCCGTTGTAACCGAGAAGAAGAGCATGAGTGAGTAAAGCGCTCCTGCCGAACGGCCGGCTTTTTTGAACTCCCCCGCGCCTATGTACTGACCAACGAAGGCAAAGCCAGCGGTTGCGAACCCCATTCCGAGGGCCATGAGCGTTCCTATAATCGGCCACGTGACGCCCGGCGCGGAGAGGGCTTCCCTGCCGAGCTTTCCGAGCCAGAAGGTGTCGGTTATGTTGTAAACGACCTGGACGAGGTTGTTTACTATGAGGGGCCCGGCTAACTTGAGGAGCGTTCTCTCTATCGGCCCGTTGATTATCTCCTCGCGCATTTCTTGGAGCTTCATGGCCTATCAGACCGCCATCGAAGGGCTACTATTTAAAGCTACTCCTCGATTATAGCCCTCATCCAGCTGCCGCGGAGGAACCACGCGAGCGCTACCAGCGCGCCGAGGACGTTGCTCAGCCCCATTCCGAGCCACAGCCCGGTGGTGTCTCTTGTCAGGACACCGAGGCCGTAGCTGAGGGGAAGCCTCAGCCCCCAGAGGCGGAACATGCTGAGGAGCATGCTCTTCTTCGTGTGACCCGAGCTCTGGAAGACGTTGTTAACGGCGGAGAATATTCCAAAGAACGGGAGCGAGGCGGAGAAGTACTTCACGACCTTGGCGCTCTCCGCTATTATAGCCGGGTCGTTGATGAAGAAGCTGAAAATCTGGACGCGGAAGAGGGCAAAGAGGAGCGTTCCAACGCCGAGGATTGTGAAGTTGATTGCCATCGCCTTCTCCGCTATCTCCTTGGCCCTCTCGTAGAGCTTCGCCCCGATGGCCTGTCCCACCATTGTTCCCATGGCCATGCTTACCCCGTCGGAGAACGCAAACATGAAGTTGGTCAGCCTGTTGGTTATTGAATAGGTCGCGAAGGCCACATCCTGAAAGTTCTCTATTCCGTGAGCCTGCCCGTAGAGCTCTCCGATTGTGAAGATGATTCTCGTAAGGATTACAAAGCCTAAAGCAGTCGTTGAGGTTCCAACGCTCGAAGGCAGTCCAACGCGGAAGATGCGGGAGTAGAAGTAGGGGTCTGGCTTGAGGTTCTTAAGGGTTAGGTGAACGCCCACCTTTCCGGTGAAGAGGAGGTAGCCGCCGACGATGGAGCCGAGGCTGTTGGAGAGCATGGTCGCGACGGCCGCTCCGACGACACCAAGCCTGGGAAACGGCCCCCAGCCGAAGATGAAGAAGGGGTCGAGGACGAGGTTGAGCAGTACCGTCGCTATGTTTATCTTAACCGGCGTTCTGGTGTCGCCTATTGCCCTCAGAAGGAAGTTGAAGGCGAAGAGGGTAAAAGAGAAGGGAATTCCCGCGAAGATGACGCGCGTGTAAGAGAGGGCGTAGGGGTAAATTGTGTCACTTACCCCCATGAACCTCAGGAGGTAAGGGGCAGAGACCACGCCGAATATCCCAACACCGATGGCGAAGAGCATCATAAGGGAGTAGAGCGCCCCGGCGGAACGGTTGGCCTTCTCGTAGTTTCCAGCGCCGACGTACTGACTCACGAAGGCGAAACCTGCTGTAGCGAACCCCATTCCCATCGCCATGAAGAACCAGACGAGGGGCCAGGCCGTTCCCGGCGCGGCCAGCTCCTCCCTGCCGAGCTTTCCGAGCCAGAAGGTATCGGTCAGGTTGTAAAGGACCTGCACGAGCTGGTTTATGATTAGAGGGTAGGCTAACAGGATAAGTGTTTTTACAACGGGGCCCCTGAGTATCTGCTCGCGCATTGCCTCGACTCGCTTCATTGAGATACTTGTCGAAACGTTAGTATAAAAACTTTGAGGTGGATAAATGGGCCAAATTCAGGACGTAAGGCATACTCACAAAATTCAATAATCAGTTTCTTTTCAATATCTTCACTCCTAATCTCGACATCAAGGATATCGAAGAATTTGGAAAGATTTGGCTTTTTCTTACGGGACCACGAGGGATAATGGTTTTTGTTATCCAATTAGCACACCTCTAGCTTATCATTTTCGTTGAACAACTTTAAAAAAGGTAAAATCTAGCCTCAAAGTGAAACGCCACTGAGCTCTTCCAAGTGTCTTTCAAGCATTGAGACAGCTTCCTGTTCCAATAGGTTGGCCTTATCTTTGAGCTCGTAGGCTTCAATGACGAGGTTTCCAATTTTGTCTTGGGTTGATTTGTCTGGGAGGGGAAGTTTGATTTTTGTAATGTGGAATTCCTCTAGGTGCTTGATTACTCCCCCATACGTTTCTCTTATTATTTGGGCTTGTCCATAGACGCTCTGTAAAAAGATAACAAGATATCCGGGGTTTATGTCTTCTCTGGGTATTGTGTAGATGAAATCATCGCTAGCAGCCCAAGAGCTTATGTGTTCGGTTACTAACATGACTCTTCCTAGTGTGCCGCTTCTCGTAATAAGCAACATTCCCGGAGTTAACTGGTATTCTGGTTTTTCTGCTAACGGTTTCCACAAATATTTGATGTCGAAATATTTCACTAAAACGGAGTGAATAGGTAATAAAAATGGGACTCCCATCTCGGGTTTTACATAGATTCTTTTGAACCTTGGGGGGACATATGCCCTAGCGAGTATAGATTGCATCGGGACTATAGTTAAGTTAGATTTTGAAAGCTCATCGAGAACCTTTCGGACTAGAGGGATATGATACGATGCATCAAGCCTCAAATCAAGCTCACTCGCCTTAACTGTGAAGGCTTTGACTTTCCTTCCTAAGTCTCCTCCAAAGTATTCTACTGAATCTTCGTCAATTTCAGGAAGGCTGAGTTCAGTATAAAACAATTTCTCGGCCTCAAGAAGCTTGAGCTGTGCTTCCTCGCGCATTTTGTGAGCTTCAAGAATCCTGCTGTTCACTTTCTTCATGATGTCCTCATCTACGATTGGGATTGGGATATTGGCAACGTGGTGTGGTTCAATGTGCTTTATAGGGCCACCATAGTTTGTTTTAGTCAAAAACGCTTGTCCAATCCACGTGTTGAGGTAAGCATAGATGTATCCTAGGGAGCTTTTGTCCTTGGGTATGACTCTAATTAAATCGTGAGACATAACATAGGTTGAGAGTACTCTGTCGCTTATCCTAATTCTCCCAACACTTCCAGAGCACGTTATTAGTATCCAGTCTGGTTCAATCTTTAGGCCCTCGGGATAGTCTTTAATGAACTTTCTTGCTTTTAGGGGAAACAGAAATATCTCATTTGGCATTAGGTAGGGGTCGCCTTCATTTTTTGACACATAATTACGCCTAAACCTTGGTCTGTGGAATATTTTTTCACTAAAATCCTCAATTAAACCAATTGAAATCCCAGATTTTTTAAGTTCATCAATCAATATATGGGCCTTTAAACGCTCTCTACTGTAAAATTCTGCATCTAGCCTAAGCTCGCCAGAAAAAATGAATGCACTTGGGACACTAACCCACTTAACGTCGCTCATGGAGCGAGCCCCCTTGCCTTGGCCCACTTTTTAAAGAGTTCTGCGACTATTGGGAGGTCATCATCCTTTATTGGGTTCCCTCTTTCATCGAGGAGTATCTTTCCATCTGGTGTTGTTTTGTAAATATCATTGCCCCTCCTGTCGTGACCAACTTTTTCAGGAATCGCCATGAATATCTCGTACTCTTCCTCTCTTCCAACCTCGTGAGGATACTTCTTTTGAAGTATCAAAACACTGGTCTGAGTTCCGGTGTGAGGTTCAAACGTTTCTGTTGGCAGGTCTATACTTGCGATAATCCTTGCTTTTTGGAGTATCCACTTGCGGAGCCATGTAAGACCTGGGTTGCTTAGTATACTATCTGGAAGGACTATTCCTAAAATTCCGCCGGGTTTGAGGAACTGAAGTGTTCTCTCTATAAACAACTGTTCTGGTGGGAGTGAACTCCTGGGGCTGGTAGCTTCGAAGGTTGTTATCTCGTATTGAGACAAAATTTCTGGGTTGTCTATTGGGAGTTTGGAGCCAAATGGGGGGTTTGTTATCACAATGTCGAAACGGGAGATAGCACTTTCAATTTCTTCTGGCTTTTCAAGTGTTGCCAGGTATTTTCTGAACTTTTCTATGCTTCCGAACTTTTTGACATCCTCGGGAAATAGTGTTCTAAGAACTTCATCGCTCCACTTTGATGGGTGCTCCAGTGAATTAGCATGAACTATATTCGATGAGCCATCCCCATGCATAACCATGTTCATCTGAGCGGCTTTAACTAGGAGGGGATTGAAGTCTATGCCGAATAGGTTTGCTCTGGCGATTTCCGCAAGTGTGTCCCTTAGCAAGTCATAGCGGTAGCCTTTCGATTCAAGTAACTTTTTGAGATGGTGTATTATTGCTATTAGGAATCCTCCAGTGCCAACGGCTGGGTCGAGGATTCTCACCCCTCCGGGATTCATTATGTCCTCCTCTCTAAAGAGTGTCAGAATCATTTCTGCCGTCATTCTGCATACTGTGCGGGGAGTGAAGAATTCCCCTCTATCTCCTCTGAGATTTGAACCAACGATTTCTTCATATGCTTCCCCTTTGACATCAATGTCGGTATTAACGAGGCTGAAACGCTGGAGTTCGGATACAACATAGATGAGCACTCGGTCATTTAGTTTAAGTGATTCGTTTTCATCGAAGATATACTGGTATTTCCGTTTTACCTTTTCAAAAATCTCTTCAAGTCTATCCCTCACGTCTTTGGGGTCCTCATTTGGAAGAACGTAAAACTTAAGTGAAGGATTGAACTGCTCATCGTACACTTTGATAAAGATGAGTTTCAGCAATTCTTCAAATGCTTGGTCTTTAGGGAGGCCTTGATTTGCATGTATGTAATTGTGAATCCTCCTAAATACGCTCTTGAGATTAGTTGCAGGCCTTAGGGTTCCGTGGGTTGGTTTCGGGATAGTAGTCTCTCCTTTCTTTGGAATGTCTGGAATTTGGACAAGCTTTCTAATGCCCTTCTTTTTGATTACCTGATAAACTATCCTTTCACTTCCAACCCAAATACCAAATTTAGCATTCATACAGGCAGAAAGATAACTTTCAAGCTGGGCGATGCCTTCTTTCTTATCAGAGGGTTTGATGTCTTCTCTCTTTGCTTCGACTATAATGTAAATGTTCTCCTGTTTATGAGGCTTCCCTTCATAAAACACCACTAGGTCAGCTCTTTTCTTCGCTCGTCCCATCTTGATTGGAAACTCTACATCCATGTCTTGGGGTGAATATCCATAAACTTCAATAAGCTCTCTAGCTATCTCCTGCCTAACTCTCTCCTCAGGAGTGTCTTTTCGGAGCTTCCCAGTAACTACACATTTTATCTTTCCGGGGGGTATGCTCATCTCCTCCGTTTTAAGTGTAGTACCAAGAAGTGTCAGCTGTTTCTCCCTGCGTCCCACTAATAACCACCGTGCCCATATACCACTAAAGCAAATAAAAATCTAATGGTTGGCTAGAGCAAAATTTTAAGAAAAATGAGGGAAATCAGAAGTCAAGCTCGTCCTCATCCTCGAAGAGCCTCTTGCGAGCGGCCTCGAGGATGAGCTTCTGCTCCTCCTGGGCGACGGTCTTCCTGATGAGCTCGACCGCATCGGGGTTCGCGGAGATGCTGTCGATGCCGAGCCTGACGAGAATCCTGGCCATCTTCGGGTCACTGCCGGCCTGTCCGCAGATGCTGGTCTCGACGCCGTACTTCTTGGCGACCTTGATGACGTGCTTGATGAGCTTGAGAACGGCCGGGTGCTTCTCGTCGTAGAGGTAGGCAATCCTGTCGTTGTCCCTGTCGATGGCGAGGGTGTACTGGGTGAGGTCGTTGGTACCGAAGCTGACGAAGTCAAGGCCCTCCTTGATGAGGTCCTCGATGATGAGCGCGGCCGCGGGAACCTCGACCATGATTCCCCACTCGACGTCCTTGTGCGGCTCGAGGCCGACGCTCCTGGCTATCTCCTTGGCCTTCCTTATCTGCTCGGGGTTGGCAACGAGCGGGAGCATGACGCCGATGTTGTCGTAGCCCTCCTCGACGACCTTCTTGATGGCCTTGAACTCGGCCTTGAGGAGCTCGACCTGGTCAAGGCTCCTCCTGATTCCGCGCCAGCCGAGCATCGGGTTCCTCTCGTCCGGCTCGTCCTCTCCACCGGGCATCTCCTTGAACTCGTTGGTCGGGGCGTCGAGGGTCCTGTACCAGACCGGCCTCGGGTAGAAGGCAGCGGCAACGGTCCTGATGCCCTCGGCGAGCTTCTCGACGAGCTCCTCCTCCTTACCCTCCTTGATGAACTTGACCGGGTGCTGGCCGATGCTGAGTATCATGTGCTCGGCCCTGAGGAGTCCAACACCGTCGGCACCGGTGGCGGCGGCCCTCTCGGCGACCTCGGGCATTGAGACGTTGACCTTGACCTTGGTGGCGGTGACGAGCGGAGCACCGGCAACGACGACCTGTCCTCCAGCGGCCTTCTCTTCCTCCTTCTTCTCGACGAGGCTCTTGACTATGCCCTTGTAGACGACACCGCGGGTACCGTCGACGGTGACGTAGTCGCCGGTCTTGAGCTTCTTGGTGGCCTCCTTGGTACCGACGACGGCCGGGATACCGAGCTCCCTACTAACGATGGCCGCGTGGCTGGTCCTTCCACCCTCGTCGGTGATGATAGCGGAGGCCCTCTTCATGGCCGGAACCATGTCCGGGTTGGTCATGGTGGTGACGAGAACGTCGCCCTCCTTGACCTTGTCAATCTCGCTGGCGTCGAAGATGACGACGACCCTACCGGCGCCGATGCCCGGTGAGGCACCGAGACCCTTGAGTATGACCTCGGCCTCCTCAGTAACCTCGGCGCCCTCCTCGCTCTTGGCCTCCTTGAGTGTGGTAATCGGCCTGCTCTGGACGATGTAGAGCTTGCCGTCGTCCTTGTCGTAGGCCCACTCGATGTCCTGCGGCCAGCCGTAGTGCTCCTCAATCTTGGCACCGAGCTTGGCGACCTCGACAATCTGCTCGTCGGTGAGAACCTGCTTCTCAACCCACTCGGGGCCGAGGTACTCGGCGACCTTGACGTAGACGGTGCCCTTGCCGGTCTCGGGGTTCCTGACGACCATAACTTCTTTCTTGGCGATGAACTTCTCCTTTATCTTCCAGGTGCCCTTCTCGACGATGTACTCGTCTGGAGTAACGCTTCCGCTGACGACGGCCTCACCGAGGCCCCAGCTGGCGTTAATCATTATCTCGTTCCTGTCGTTGGTGACCGGGTTGGCGGTGAACATGACACCGCTCTTCTCGCTGTTGACCATCTTCTGGACGACGGCGCTGAGGTAAACCTTGCTGTGGTCGAAGCCCTGCTTGGCCCTGTAGAAGGTGGCCCTCGCGGTCCAGAGTGAGGCCCAGCACTTCTTGACCTTGTCTATAACGTCATCAACGCCGTAGACGTCGAGGTAGGTCTCCTGCTGGCCGGCGAAGGAAGCCTCCGGAAGGTCCTCAGCGGTGGCAGAAGAGCGAACGGCGACGTAAACGGCGTCCTTACCAAAGCGCTGGCTGAGCTTCTTGTAGGCGTCCTCAATCTCCTTGGCAATCTCCTCTGGCATGGGCATCTGAATTATCTTCTCCCTAATCTTGGCGGTGTTCTCCTGGAGCTGCTTGGAGTCGTCAACGTTGGTCTTGCTTATGATGTCCATAATCCACTCCTGAAGGGTCCTACCGTCCTCAACCTTAACGTTCTCGACGAAGTACTTGTAGGCCTCAGCGGTGACACAGAATCCGGGCGGGACGGGGATTCCCGCGTTGGTAAGCTCACCGAGGTTGGCACCCTTGCCTCCGACAAGGGGGACATCCTTCTTGCTGAGCTCCTCGAACCACCTTATAAACCTGTATTCGCTCATGGCGTTTCCCTCCGTTTAATTACTGCGGGTGATATATCGAAAGGTCGCTTTTAAAATTAACTATCCAGGCCTGTTCCTCAGTGTATAAGGTTGAAAAAGAGAGGGGATGTGCTCATTTGAAAATAGGGCGCCCTAATTCGCCCCGAGGTTCTTCCTTATAAAGATTTTGAACTTTCCGTTGTAGAACTCCTTGACGAGTTCGTAGTTTCCGCTCTTGAGGATGTTGAGGTACGTGTTCGGGTCCTTGTGGATAATCACATCGTAGTAGCCTTCGCTTATTTTCTTCTCGACGTCCTTGCGGTAGAGTATCATCTCAACCTTGGCGCCGGGGTAGTAGAAGCCGGCCATAGTGTAGAGATACGGTGACACCAAGAGCCTCTCACCGGGATAATGCTCGCTCGCGTACCTGAGCACATGGGAGTCGTACTTGCCGGTTATGTTCCACCTCTCCTTTAGAACGAACGCGTTTCCACCCACTGGGATGAGGAGGAGCAGGGCGAGACCTATTGTGATGGCCTTCTTCCACGGTTTTATCGGCCTTCCAGCGAGTTCAAGGGCTTTTTCAATCCCATCCACGATTAGGGAAACCCCCTCAACGGCGAGTATCCCCATCACCGGGGCGAGGAACGTTATGAAGCGCGTCTCCTTGTGGGTGACCGTCATTATCATGGCAAACCCGATGAGGGCCCAGCTTATCAGGAGCCATCCCTTTTCGTCCTGCTTCTGTCTTACAAGCCCCAAAACCACCAGAGCCGGAAGGACGTGGCCTATGTCCTTGAAGAGCCACTTCAGGAAGGTTGACACCGAGACCGGCCTGTCGGCGGTAACGACCCTGCTCGCTACCTCAAACGGCTTCAGCGCCCCCCCGTAGTGAAGGTGGCCCAGGTAGAGCCAGGGAACTCAGGGTGAGGAGGAGCAGGGCAAAGCCAATAAGGTACTCCCTCTTTTTGACCCAGTTCCAGTACTCGGTGAGCCAGAGGTAAGCGATGAAAACCGCTATTATTGAGAGCCCAGTGTAGCGCGTCAGTATCGCGAGGCCGGCCGAAACGAAGGCGAGATAAATCCTCGTGGGGTTTCCACTTTTTCTTCCGGTGTAGAGGAGGTAAATGGCCAGGGTGTAGAAGAACGTGAACTCGCTGTGGACGAGCTCTCTGGTTCCCATTGTGAAGGCAAGGGCGTTGAAGATGAAGAAGGCCGAGGCAAGGATTCCCTTGACGAACCTTTCAAAGAGCTCCAGGGTTAGCAGGTAAACCAAGACCGCCGTCAGGGCGAAGAAGACGGCCGATACGAGCCTTGCAACCCTTAGCTGGCTCAGGGGTTCGTGGACGAAGTGGTAGAACAACGAAAGGGTGTACGGGTAGAGCGGGGGACGGTACATCATGTAGGCTCCCTGGTAGGTGAAGCTCGTTGGATTGACCGCGAGGTTCCTCGCGATGTCAATGTAAAGCGCCCCGTCGTAGCTCAGGGTGTCCCAGGGTGGAAACGTGATGAGCTCTATGCCCAGGGCAAACAGGAAAACGATTCCCGGCAGGACCTTCCGGGTTAGGGTTCTCTTATCCATCTTCCTTCACCCCTGCAAGGTACGCCATCAGGAGGATTGCAACGAGGAACTGTCCCCCAATTCCAATGTCGAGGGCAAGGATTGCAACGGTGAGCGCGAAGGTTCCCGTGAATGGATTCTTCGAAGCCCTTCCCAGGGCGAGCCCGAGGATTAGGGCCTCAAGGAGTCCGAGAATCCCGAAGTCGTAAGCCGGCTGTCCAAAGAGCGTGTACGTGTATCCGACTTCCTTTCCAAAGAGCTCCCCCACGTAGCCGGTGGGGTCCGGGTTGAAGAGGAGCTCCCGGTTTCCGAGGGGCATTCCCAGGTGGAAGAGCCTCTCGTAGACTGTGTAGGAAGAGGCCGGTCTGTAGAGAAGGCTCCCGAGGAAGCCGAGCCTCCAAGTGGAGTACTCCCTCACCGTTACGTAGTGTCTCGCCAGGAACACCGCCAGGAGAAGGACGATACCAAGCAAAACCGCTTTCCTGTGTCTTTTAAGTTCCTCGATGGTCAATTTGTTGTCGTAGGCCAATCTGAGGGCGTATGCAGCCGCCACTCCTAACCCGACTGTTCTCGACGCGCTGATGAGCGCAATCGCCTCGCCAAGTACCAGAAGGCGAACGTCTGGAAAAACTGCTATTGTCCCAATGATTATGTCCCCCGCAACGAGAAACGGAACGCTTGCGCTCGTGTACCTCAGTTCCGGCTTTAACACTGGGATTCCCCATTTGATACACGCAAAGACCGCCAGGGAAACCGCTAAGAGCACCGCCGGAAGGACGGCTTTCCTCAGAAGGTTCCTCTTCAACGCAAAAAACAGAATCGCAAAGCTGACGAGTCCGCCGATAAAGTAGATGGGACCTAGAGGAACGAGAAGGATTAATGCTGGAAGAAAGGCCTCTCTCCTCAGCCTTGGTCCCAGGTTTTCTCCGATGAGGAGGAGGGAGAGAAAAAGGATGGCGTAGAGGGCCGGACCCACGTCTATCCCCTTGAAGTAGAGGACCTTTCCCAGCCACGCCATGCCAAGGTAAGTCCATGCGGTTAAAGCAAAGACCTCAGTGGGCTTCACGTTTTCTCATCACCTTCCATCCCTTGTAGACCGCGTAGGCACCGAGGAGGAAGAGGACGTAAACGGGGAGGTCAAGGATTCCGGTTTCAACCCCGACTATCCCATAGGCGAGCGTTGAATAGTAGAGGGCTCTGGTGGTTGGATGGGTGGCCTTCGAAACGGCCCCGTAGTAGAGCCCGAGGAGGAAGCCTTCTATTACGGCGAAGATTCCAAAGTCCAGGTACATTCCCCCCAGGAGCGTGGCCGTTATCGTTGCCCCAGTGTGAACGTAGAGGAACTTCGCTATGAGTCCCCTCGGGGAGTATCCCCCCCATATGTAGGAAGCCACTCCGGCCCACTGCAACTGTCCCCCATAAGTTCCGCTCCAGTCCCCGCGCCAGATTATTACGTCGAGGGCAGAGACCGTGCTCTGAAAGCGGACCCAGAGGCTCGATAGAGTGTTCCCCCTGAGGAACGTTATGAGCAGGAACAGTCCAGCGCCCCCGGCGAGAATTCCGGCGAGTTTTTTGACGTCGAGTTTTCCTTCCCCCTTGGCGCTCTCGTAATAGGCGGAGCCTATGGCTATTATTGAGACGAGGACTGGAGTTCTGTAGGCGTAGAGGGAAACCGCAACGGGGTAGAGGAGGGCGTACCTCTTTCCCCTGATGAAGAGGTAGACGCTGGCCGGGACACCGAGGAAGTAAGTCAATGCCGTCAGCCTCGGGTTGAGATGCGTCCTTATTGCCGGGTGCAGAAGGGGGATGTTTCCGAGCCTTATGACCTGATAGAGGATTATTCCTATCGCTATCCAGAACGCGTAATTCACGTACCTCTCGTCGATTTCAAAGCCCAGGTCCCTCCATTCAACTCTATCTCCCCGGCGTATTCCGAAGAGTATCGCCAGCGCAAAGACTAGGCTCACCGCGAGCGTCTTGGGCTCGGCGAGGCCTACTGCCACGTAGGTCATAAAGAGAACCGGCACGAGAGCCGGGAGTTTCATGGACCTCTCACCTCAACGAGCTTCAGGGGAAGGTTTCTTTCGTCGGAGTTAACGTAGAGAAGACCGTAGGTGTACACCGTATAGTTGCCGAGGTACTTGATTAGGTACTGAACCGGAACCATATTGGCGGTTATTATCGCGCCATTGGGGCCGAGGTGGTTTATCGTTATTGAGCCGTAGGTTTTGTAGTCCGCCATGTACTTCAGCTTGCCTATCTCTATTGGGGTTATCCCATCCCCGATGTAAATTTTCCCGGAGTAGCGGACGGAGTAGTACTGGTCGGGGAGTAGTTTTGAGAAAACCTCGGACCCCTTGCCCTCCATCGGGTCAACCCCGTAGAGGTACACTTTACCGTGGTAGACTATTCTGATGAGTTTTGCCTTTATGTCCTCTCGCGTTGCCTCGGGTCCGCCGACGGTATAAGTGGTTCCGTTCACGACTATGGAGATGGTAGAACCCCTCACGCTCAGGAGGTTGCCCTCGATGGTCTTCCCGTCAACGGTTTCAACGATTATTGTCACGTTGAAGCCCCTCACGAGAAGGCCGTATGCGTGGTTCGCGGACTCGTATATCTCTCCTCCCTGGTAGTGTTGAACTTGGGAATTCAGGATGAACCCCCCAAGGGCGAGTCCAATCAGGATTACAGCAATGTGGTTTGCCTTTATTTTCATCGTGACTCACCGGCTTTCATTATAGTGCATTAGTTTGCTTTTTGATTCACCGTTAGGTTAAAAATCTTTTCTGTAGTTGGAACAAGGTGTCAAGAGAATACTTCGATACTCAACGTTGTCCTTTCCGGCGTTTTCGAGCGCACCCCAGTCGAAATATTTATATCTGGGCGCCAAGTAGAGGATGTTGAAGTAACTCCTTGGGAGGTGTTGGAATGAATAGAAAGGTGTTGAGTCTTTTAATCGTGGTAGTAATGACCCTCGCAATAGTACCAGTAGGTCTCTCTGCAACGTATGTCCCCACGGCAACTTCAAAGCAACTCTCAACATCTGTTTCGGGTACTAACGTTCAGATTAAGCCGCTTCCCGCAACTAAGCCTCTGACATCGGTTGCTATGATGCTAAATTCAATCCAGATGAATGCCATCAAAAACAACAAAAGCAGTGTTCGTTTAATTATTGCTCCCCAACCAGGTAAGTCCATGGAAGTGCTGGAGGCACTTAAAAAACTTGGGGAAATAAGCCCTCTCAGTAAACCGGAGTACAACTTTATAGTTGTTACTGTACCCCTTTCTAAACTTGGCGATATTAAGAAGATTCCCGGTATTCTCCGTGTGTGGGAGGACCGCAGGGTTTCACTTCCGTTACCACCCCATTTTGGGACCTTTAGTGGGCCTATCAGGAATATCCCAATGGCCCTTGGCTCTTCACCGTACTTGTCCCTCTATGATTGGGATATGGAAGTAATCAATGCTCCTGAGGCACGGGCTCTTTATAATGTAGATGGTAGTGGTGCAGTGGTTGCAGTTATAGACACTGGCGCTGATCCTGGTCAGCCATTCCTTCAAACTACACCGGATGGAAGAAGGAAAATTATTCGTTGGATTGACACAACTGGGGAGGGGCTTGTTAGTGTTCCATATAACTTCACTAATTCTAGCATTATAAATGGGACAGTCACGATTACACTGACTAACGTTTCTATAGACTGGGGAGACTATGCTACATCATTGGTACGGGACCCCGAAACAAGAAAATTTGTTGGTAGAGAAAGTCAAGAGACTACATTAGGAACTGTTCACTTGACTCTTAGGATACCACCCGAAATCAAGTCCTCAAATGGCATCTATCGGTTTGGCTTCCTACCTGAGAGGTACTTTGACCTAAACTTTGACAATAATCTTGATGAGATTTATTTTGTTCTTCTTGTTAATAGTTCAACGGAATATGATACAGCGTATTTATACCCAATTCCATTACCGGTAAATACAACTAATGCAAGTTTGTCTATTGTGGTTGATTATCTTACCAAGGCCAGAATAGCCGGATTACAGGGTGACTATGCAGGGTATCTAGCTAACTATTCAATGGCTGTTAAAGAGTTCGTCTCAAGAGTCTCAGTACCTAATGGCGGTAGTTATAATTTCACAGTAGATCTCTCAAGGGCCATTAGACTTAAGCCATTTGACGTTGAAAGTGACTATGCGTCACTTGGCTCGGGTAATAGTGGATACTCCATTGTCAAATTAGAAGTAGGTTACCTAACCACAATGGACGTTGCATTAGGGTACACCAATATAGTTGTGTCCTATATAACCCCAGATGGCACTGAAATTTGCTTTGGATGGGATGGTGGAGAACATGGAACTCACGTAAGCGGAACCATAGCGGGATATGGAGAGCCTAATCCACATTATCCCTGGCCGTTCAATGAGACTGGTATGGTGGGAGTTGCACCAGGGGCACAATTAATGGAGTATAGAGCATTATCAAGTATCGGTTATGGAAGTGACTCCTGGATAATAGCAAGTATGATAGATGCTGCTACTAGTGGTGCAGATATTATTAGTATGAGCTTAGGAGGGAACTATGACTATAACGATGGTACTGAAAGCCCTGAGAACTACTATGTTGATTATCTCACTTATAAGTTCAACGTTACGTTCGTAATCGCTGCAGGAAACGAAGGTCCTGCTATGAACACTGTGGGGTCTCCTGGGGACTCAAGGTTTGCAATAACTGTTGGTGCATATGTTGATCCAGAACCATGGAAGTACTTTAGCGAAGGTCCTAATGTTCCCCCACAAGTTACAGATTTCTCTTCGCGTGGTCCAAGAATGGATGGACTCAACGATCCGGATGTTATAGCACCTGGTCAGTTTGTGTTCTCATTACTGCCAGTATACACTTATGGGGAATCTGGAAGTTGGGCATCTGATTGGTGGCCTGGTACATCAATGGCAACTCCTCACGTTAGCGGAGTGGCAGCTCTCTTAGTTAGCTATGCAAGGAAAAAGGGGATACCTATAGATCCATTTAAGATAAAAGAGGCAATAGAGTTTTCAGCAAAGCCTATACCTGGTTATAACCTCAATGAGCAGGGCTTTGGATTAGTTCAGGCGGATGCAGCTATAAAACTCCTTTCAGAGATTGCCAAGGATAAGACTTCATTGCTTTACATAGGTACGCCATACAGTGACCTAAAGACCCAATTACATGATAACTGGTTACCTGTCGGGGAAGAATTCATTAATTACGAGTACAACATACCTTATCTCTACGGTGGGATATATATAAGGAATTCTAGAGTTGCTACTGTTCCCGTAAAGATATATGCCTTAAAGTATCAGGGAACTCTCACCATTAGAAGTAGCGTACCTTGGGCTATACCCTCGGTAAGTAAGATTTCACTGAGGTCCGGCGAAAACACTACCTTCTACGTTACAATTGACTACTCAAAACTGGCTACTCCGGGCATTTATACAGGCATAATATACATTGATGATCCAAGTACGACATACATTGAGGGATATATTCCAGTGACTATATTCGTACCTGAGGCACCACAGGGTGGAATAGTTAGAATAAACGATACATATAAGGACATTGGAGACAATGTTCACCGCTATTTATTCAAAGTTCCAGAGAACACACAGAGAATGATTATTAACATAAGTACTGACTCGGGGAACTATCTATGGATGCAGCTGGTTCCACCAACTGGAACTCACATCCTTAATGCTCTTGGTTACGGTGGCTTTGGACTGAGAAACAGAGTTATTAAAATTGATAATCCAATGCCTGGAACTTGGGAGTTAATAATATGGAACGCAAGAGAATATAACACTGGATTACAGTTCCATTCAAACATTACAATTCACTTTTACGGATTGACTGCGAATCCGAGCACTGTATACGTTGATTCCAAGATTAATAGCACAGCAAAGGCCAGTGTTGTCTTTGAAAATTCTTTGGACTCATTGAATGTGAGCTTTAAGACTACAACTAATACAACTCTCTACTATGGGGACCTATGGTATACAAATGGTGTCCTCAATGGATATACCTATGAGTTCTACATCGACAGTTACTACAACCCGGATATCTTCAAAGATGCCGTTTACTTAGAAGTTACTGTGCTACCTGAGAGACCACTCCAGGACATCTATGTTGAAGCGGGATATGGCCTTGGCACTGATTATCCCACAATATTATCGACATCCGGAGGAACTCTCCAGATACCCCTCCTAAATAATAGTCTCCCGGCATATCTATACATAGGGTCTGATGATCCTGCATACGTGTTATTGACAGTGATTTACAAGAACTCCACTAGGAATATAGTGAAAGTTGTTAATCCGGGACCAGCAAAGATTATGTACGGCGACATTTACAATGTACATCTCCAAGTGAATACTAGCAGTAGTGGCACGTACATTGGAGCTCTCTACGCAACCGGTAGTGACGGAGCCCTATTGTCAGTTGTACCTGTTTTTGTCCAAGTAGGTATGCCCACCATGTTCGCAGTACTCTACGGCAAGGCAGAGCTTGGAAAGCCCTCGAACCTCAAGCTTGTCCTCTTTGACGCCAAGACCCTCAAGCCGATATCTGGAGCCGCCACCGTCTACATAAATGGCAATGAGTACCTTGCGGTCGACGGTGTTGTCGACTTTACCATGATTCCGACCTCCTCCGAGGAGGAGCTTAACGTTAAGGTTGTCTCCCCGAACTACCAGGACCTCCAGACGACCTTGACGCTCCACGTCTCAGAGCCCGTCACCAAGCCAGTTTACAGCTACGACGAGGTCAATGCCACCGTTGCCCTTGGACAGGCTGTTATAGTCAACATCACAAGGAAACCTGGCGAGGTCGACGTGATCGCTGATGGACCGCATGGCACCAACGCCACCATTACCGTCATCCTTCCGGAGGACGCCTACAACGTCCGGGTCACCGGTGCCGATGTCCTTGGCTGGCATGTCGTTAAGGGCAAGAACGCCGTCTACGTAGTGGTCACCGTCGTCTTCAACTCCCCAGCGGAGTTTACCGTTACATATCTCGAGACCACCCCGACCTCAACGGGCACAACTATAATCCCCTTCATGTCACTGAACTACCTCTACTACCACTACATCCAGACCAAGAACGTCACTTTCCAGGAGCTCTACCAGAAGGCCCTCCAGGAGGGTGTCAATGAGACCCTTCTCCAGCAGGCTATGGTATACTACAACCAGTCTATGGCCGAGTACAAGACGGCCGAGGACATCGCTGGCGGCTTCATCCTCGGAAACCTCGGCGACTTCAGGCTCTTCATCCACCTCAGGAAGTCCTACGCCGACCTCAAGAAGGCTATCAGACTGCTTCAGGAAGCCCTGGAAGCCCAGGGTAGCTAAACCCTTTTAACCTCTTTTCTCCCTTTTCTCCCGGTGGTGAAATGATATACGTCAAGGTTTACCGCGTTCAGGGAGAGGTTCTCCTCGCGGCGTGCGACGAGGAACTAATCGGAAAGACCTTCCGCGAGGGTGAGCTCAAGCTCGAGGTCAAGGAGCGCTTTTACAAGGGCGAACTCGTTGAGGAGGAGAGGCTCAAGGAGCTCCTTGACGAGGCAACGATAGCTAACTTAACCGGGGAGCGCTGTGTCGCCAAGGCAATCGAGCTCGGCTACGTTGACCCGGACAGGGTTCTCAGGATTCAGGGCGTCCCCCACGCGCAGATGGCGAAGCTCCTCTTCTGAGACTTTTTAAACCCTCAACCCAACTTGAAACGGGTGAGAGGGATGAGGTTCTGCTACCGCTGTGGGATAAGCGAGGAGGAAGGCGGTCCGCTCATCGAGGGCCTCTGTCAGGTCTGCTATCGCAAGGAGAATCCGGTCCTGCTCATAGGGGAAGAGGTAAACACCGAGCTCTGCCAGAACTGCGGGAGCTACAAGAAGAGGGGGGTGTGGGTTGACCCAAGGAGCTACGAGCTTGAGGAGCTCATCTTTGAGGTCGCCGAGAACGCCCTCCTTGAAGAGCTTGAGGATTCCTTCAGCGAGAAAATCTGGGAGTATGAGGTCGTTTCGCCCGAGGAGCTGGAGGAGATTGAGGATTTGCCCGTCGGCAGGGCAGTGGTTTCCTTCGAGCCCCTGGATTTCCACATCGAGCACTTTCCGGCGATAATCGTCTACGAGGTTCGCGTTAAGGCCAGGACCCACGAACTCCAGCGTGAGTTACACGATGAGCGGAAGCGCGTTACCGTCTACGTCCGCCAGACAGTCTGCCCCCGCTGTCAGAAGTTCCTCGGAGGTTACTTCGAGGCCATTCTCCAGGTCCGCGCCGAGGGAAGGCCCCTGAGCGAGGAGGAGCGGAAGGTCATAGGAAAGCTCGTCGAGGAGAAGGTTGATGAGATAATGCGGAAGGACAGGATGGGCTTCATCCAGGATACCATAGAGAAGGAAGAGGGTCTCGACTTCTACATGGGCTCCACCAGTTCGGCGAGGAAGATAGCGCAGGCAATCCGCGAGCGCTTTGGTGGGACGATAAGCGAGGCCTATGAACTGGTGGGCCTCGACAGGCAGACGAGCAGGGAAGTTTACAGGACGAGCGTGAGCGTGAGGATTCCGAAGTTCAGGAAGGGGGACATCGTGGCAGACAGGAGGGGCAACGTCTACGAGGTCGAGCGCGTTGACGGCAAGGGCTTAACGCTCAAAAACCTGGAGAACTGGGAGAGCGAGCACCTTGACTGGAAGACTGCCAAGAGGGAGAAAGTTGACACCGTCGAGCACGAGGAGAGCGAGGCGATGGTGACGAGCGTTACTCCCGGTGAGGTTCAGCTGATGGACATGGAGAGCTACGAAACTTATGAGCTCAACAGGCCACCCTTCGAGGTTCGGGAGGGGGAGGTTTACAGGATGGTCCACGTTGGAAGGAGGAAGTATTTCAGGGGCAAGAAGTGATTTTCTCCACCAACCTTTTTAACCGAAGGTTTTGAACCCTTCTCGGTGATGTGGATGAAGAGGGTCGTTATCATCGGTGGCGGAGCGGCCGGAATGAGCACCGCCTCGCGCGTCAAGAGGCTCAAGCCCGAGTGGGACGTCAAGGTCTTTGAAGCGACTGAGTGGGTCAGCCACGCTCCCTGCGGGATTCCGTACGTCGTCGAGGGAATCTCGCCGACTGAAAAGCTCATGCATTATCCGCCCGAGGTCTTCATCAAGAAGCGCGGCATAGACCTCCACCTCAAGGCCGAGGTCATCGAAGTCGGCCAGGGCTACGTTCGCGTTAGGGAAGAGGACGGCGAGCACACCTACGAGTGGGACTATTTGGTTTTCGCCAACGGCGCATCGCCTAGGGTTCCTGCCGTTGAGGGGATAGACCTCCCGGGCGTCTTCAAGGCGGACCTCCCGCCCGATGCCGTCGCCATCAGGGAGTACATGGAGAAGAACCGCGTGGAGGACGTTGTAATCATCGGCGGTGGCTACATAGGCGTTGAGATGGCCGAGGCCTTCTCCGCCCAGGGGAAAAATGTTACCCTCATCGAGCGCGGGGAGAGGGTTATGAAGAAGGCCTTCGACAAGGAAATAACCGACGTCCTTGAGGAGGAGATGAGGAAGCGGATAAACCTCCGCACAGAGGAAATCCTCATGCGCATTGAGGGCAGGGAGAGGGTTGAGAGGGTAATCACCGACGCCGGCGAGTACAAAGCCGACCTCGTGATTCTCGCCACCGGAATAAAGCCCAACGTCGAGCTGGCTAAACAGATAGGCGTTAGGATAGGCGAGACCGGGGCGATATGGACGAACGAGAGGATGCAGACGAGCGTTGAGAACGTCTATGCAGCGGGAGACGTCGCCGAGACGAAGCACCTCATAACCGGAAGGCGCGTCTGGATTCCGCTCGCTCCGTCAGGAAACAAGATGGGCTACGTCGCGGGAAGCAACATCGCCGGTAAAGAGCTCCACTTCCCCGGCGTGCTGGGAACGAGCGTTACCAAGTTCTTTGATGTCGAGATAGGCAAGACCGGCCTGACCGAGGCCGAAGCGATAAGGGAAGGCTACGACGTCAGGACGGCCTTCATAAAGACAAGCACGAGGCCCCACTACTATCCGGGGGCGAGGTCGATATGGCTGAAGGGCGTTGTGGACAACGAGACCAACAGACTGCTCGGCGTTCAGGCGGTAGGTGCTGAAATCCTCCCGAGGATTGACACGGCAGCAGCGATGCTAACGGCGGGCTTCACGACGAAGGATGCTTTCTTCACTGACCTTGCTTACGCACCGCCCTTCGCGCCGGTCTGGGACCCGCTGATAGTCCTTGCAAGGGTTCTCAAGTTCTGACCTTAGCTCATTCTTTTTATCACCGCGAGGCTACCGCCGACGAGCAGGACTGCCAGTCCAAGCGTCGGCCCGAAGCCCACCGCAGAGACCAGGGAACCGCCGAGGGCGCTTCCTGCAACGTAGCCCGCGGAGCTCAGGACGTTGTATGTTCCCATCGCGCTTCCCTTCTCGCGCTCTCCGGCTTTTTCTCCCACTATCCCCGTTGACGAGAGGCTTATGAAGGCCCACGAGTAGCCGGTGAGGACGTAGGAGGCCAGGACAAGGGGCAACGCCCCGCCAGCCCATACCGCGAGCAGGGCAACGGAGAACGCCCCCATTCTGATGAGCAGGCCCTTCGTAAGCGTTGCCCTCTTGTCCCTCATGCCCTGACCGACCCGCGTGTAGTTGAGGGCCGAGACGACTGAGTTGACGATGAGGGCCAGGTAGACGACGTCGGCTCCGTAGCCGGAGTCCCTTATCAGCACGGGCATCTGGGGGAAGTATAGTCCTATGGCGACCCAGAGGAGGACGAGAGAGATATAGAGCTCCCGCAGGCTCGCGGGGAGGCTCAGGTTGGTGTGCAGGACGAAGCTCGGGAAGTAGCGGGTCTTCTCAACGACGTAGTTCCCGAAGGCCCTTATTGCCCTCCTGTTGATGTAGACCGGGGCCTCCCTTATGGTTCTGTGGGCCAGAGGGAGCGCGGGAAGGCCAAGGAGCGCGAAGGTGGCGAAGAGCTCTGGTACGCTCAGGTAGCGTGAAAGGCCGAAGCCGATTAGCAGGCCGAACGCCCAGCCCCACCCGCTTATCTCGTTGAACTTGCCTATCCCGTAGTCCCAGCGGTGCTTCCTGACGCTCCTCAGAACGAGGGCTATTGGAACCGGGAGCGTTGAGGCGAGGAAGAAGGAGTATAGCGTGTTGACGGCAATCAGCTGGAGCGGTGTCCTTGAGAGCGCCATCAGGGGCAGGAACAGGGGGACGCTCGCGAAGCCGAGCAGTATGAAGGGCTTTCTCCTCAGGGTTCTGTCGCTCAGCCTGCCCCAGAACAGTGCACCGAGCATCGAAGCTAAACTCGCCAGCGCGAAGGCTATTCCGACGGTTGATGCACTTCCGCCGAGTTCGAGGATGTACAGGCTGACCAGTGCGGAACTTCCACCCGTGGCTATCTTGAAGGGCACAAAGGAGTAGAACCACCTCGGCACTTCCGGAATCCTGCTGTACCTGCCCGACACCGATGCGTTTCTGACCGCAACCGCTACCCTCTGGCTCATCTGACCACCTTGAGGGTGCGCCGGGGACGTTTTGATTTAAAAAGGTTCCTGACGCAACAGTGCCTGTGCTGTCTGAATGTGTGCATTGGGGCAGAAAGGTTTAAAAAATGTTACATATGCAATGCCTATCATGGGGAGGAAACTTGTAATCTCGTTCATACTTTGCCTTCTCTTCACGGCACTCCCGTTTGCGGTGAACTACGCCAACGAGAGAATCGGCACGGGCTCCACACCGCTTCCGTCACCTCCATCCGCGCCAGTCAACGGCGTTTACTACATCGGTTCCCTGACATCTCACCAGGAGACGACGTACTCTGCGTTATCCCCGCGAAGGCATACGTCGAGAAACCCGGAACGCTCGTAACGCTCAACGTCACGGTCAGGTTCAAGCACGCCCAGCCGTGCCCCTATTCGGACTGGAAGATAACGACCGAGAACCCTGTTAACGTCGAGGTCGTGAACGAGACCAAGACCGAGCTGAAGGACGCCTACACTGCCTTCAAGCAGTACACTGTGAAGGTCCTCGGCAACGGGAGCATAGACGTGGTCTTCCACTACGGCACCGGCTGTCCCTACGGAACCGAGGAGAGGGTCACGGTTAAGTTCTACATAGGAACCCCCACCGGCACCGTCCTCAACCAGAGCGCCCCCTCGCCGGAGGAGGTTCTGAATACGACTTCCGTGAACGTTACCGGCGTGATAAAGACCGTTGACACCGCCCTCAGGGCCGTCGTCGTGGAGAACTACACGATTGAGATTAGGGGCCGCTGGACAGGACCGAACGGTGAGAGCTTGGCTTGGCGTGACATGCTCGCCCTCCTGAAGCCCGGTAAGAGTGTGACGATACTCGCCAGCGAGGAGGACGGGTCGCTCAAGGCCGACGTTATAGTCATAGATGGAAAAACCTACAGGAAGGGGTGAGCCATGAAGTGCAACCTTAGAATGTGCGTTTCACTACTCCTCTTTTTCCTCTGGCTGATTACGGGCATAACCGGAACGATACTCCTCATCGGCCCGCTGACGGCGAAGCTCGGCCACCCACTGCCGGTCTCGACCGCCGACACACTGCACATTTACCTTGGCTTCGCCTTCTTCGGCCTCTCAATAGTCCACATAGCCCTCAACTGGAGCGCCCTGAAGGCCTACTTCAGGAACCTCACCCGCTAAGCTTATACGCTCTTAGGTCAACCTAATTCCGGTGGTGCCATGCTCGCCTTCGGTCCCGTCCCATCGAGGAGGCTCGGCAGGAGCCTTGGAGTCAACAACATACCGGACAAGGTCTGCTCCTACGCGTGCGTCTACTGCCAGATAGGGCGGACTTTGAAGATGGAAATCGAGCGGAAGCCCTTCTACGAGCCGGAGTTCCTCTTTGAGGAGGTCTCGAAGAAGGTCGAGGAAGCGAGAAGGAAGGGCGAGAGGATTGACTACATCACCTTCGTCCCGGACGGCGAGCCGACGCTCGATATAAACCTTGGCCTTGAGGTCGAGCTTCTGAGGGAACTTGAGGTCCCGCTCGCGATACTGACCAACTCGTCCCTCATCTGGCGCGAGGACGTGAGGGCGGACCTTTCGGCCTTCGACTTCGTCTCGCTCAAGCTCGATGCAGTAAGCGAGCCCCTCTGGAGGAAGATAGACAGGCCCCACAAGAGTCTCTCGCTCGGGAGAATCCTTGACGGTATGTTAACCTTTAGAGACGACTTCGATGGAACGCTTGTAACCGAGACGATGCTCATTAACATCGACTACGGCGACGAGCTCGAAAGGATAGCCGACTTCCTCGCGGAGCTTAAACCGGATAAGGCCTACATAGCCGTCCCCACGAGGCCACCGGCGGAGAAGTGGGTCGAGCCCGCCAATGAGGAAACGATAAACCTCGCCTACCAGCTCTTCAGCGAGCGCCTCGGCGGAAAAGTTGAATACCTCATCGGCTACGAGGGCAACGCCTTCGCGAGCACGGGAAACGTCGTCGAGGACATTCTGTCCATAACTGCAGTTCACCCGATGCGCGAGGAAGCATTGAGGGAGCTCTTGGAGAAGAACAACGCCGGCTGGGACGTGGTTGAGAGGCTTTTGGGGGAGGGGAAGCTGATAAGGCTGAACTACCGGGGCGAGACCTTCTACATGCGGGCCTTGAAGAGCAGAAAACCTTAATAGCACTCTCCTGAACTCGGAACGATGTGCGAGTACACCTTTGAAAACGGAAAAAAGTGCCGCCTGAAGCCAGTTGAGGGGTCGAAGTACTGTCCCCTCCACATTCCCTACGACGAGGGTGAGTCCCTACTGGGTGAAAGCATAAAGGAGCTGAAGGCTGAAACCTTTCAGAGGAGGCTCAAGGTCGGTCAGAGCTACTTCGAGGGCGTTTACCTCTACGACGTTACGATTAAGGACTATCGGAGCGAGAGGATTTTAGTCTTCAAGAACTCCCAAATCAAGAGCCTTATAATAGAGGATTCGAACTTCAAGGGGCTCGTTCTGCTGAACTCGACCGTGGACAGGGTTATTCTCTTCCAGTCAAAGGTTGAGGTCATCCTCGTCAAGGGCTCGACGGTCTTCGGCCTCAACGTGCTCCGCGTGGACTTCTCCAGCAACATCTCAATCAGGGATTCAAGCGTCAAGTACCTCATGCTGAACTCGACCCAGTACGTTGGCGAAGGCGAGGAGGAAACCTACGGTGGAAGGAGCGCCAAGGGCCTAATCGAGCTCTCAAACCTGAGGGACGTTAGGAGAATAGGGGTAAACACAAGATACCCCCTGCTCAGAAAAATCCTCGAGGAGCACGGGGTCAACGTTTCTGAGGCCGGCAGGAGGACGGTAAAGGTCCGCTCGCTCGTCATCCGCGACGTTTCCTTCGACACCGCGCCGAGGTTTAAGAGACAGGTCAGGCTTTCAATCGCGGGGTTCTCTGGAAACCTCGTTCTGGAGAACCTTGACGTCTTCGGCCACGTTGAGGTCAAGTGGAGCCACCTGAAGAGCCCCGAGTTCGTTCACGTCTTCGTCCACAGCAACCTGATAATCCGGAAGAGCCAGGTTAACGTGGATTCAACGTGGATTATGACGGTCCTTCCGAGCCTGCCCCTTGAGCTGGCCGTTGAGGGCTTCATGATAATCGAGGACTGCCGCTTCAACAACCCCTACGCGGAGGAGGTCTTCTACCGCCTCGCGAGGACGAGCTGGGAGCGTAGCGGGGACTTCGAGAGGGCAGACCAGTACTACTACCTTGAGATGGTCGCCAGGAGGAAGGCGCGCCTGAGGGCGAGGCGGAAGGGCATTAAAAAGCTCGTGGACCGCTTTGAGGTTGCCTTCGAGTGGCTCTTCGCGGACTTGACATGCAAGTACGGAACCGACTGGAAGAGGCCGATAATGATATGGCTCTTCGCCGTCAACGTCCTGTTTCCCGTCCTGTTCTTCGTCACGAGGAGCGTTCAGGGGCTTTCCAACAGTCTGAGCTTCCTCGACTACGAGTACTTCAGCATTGTAACGGCAACTACCCTCGGCTACGGCGACTACCACCCGATAGGAGTCGGCAGGGTCATAGCGTCGGTCGAGGCGCTCTTCGGAATGTTCATGTGGGCGGTCTTCCTGACGGTGTTCGCGAGGAAGTACATGAGGTGAGAGCGTGATAGGCCTCATAGTGAACCCGATAGCGGGAATGGGCGGTAAGGTGGCCCTCAAGGGCACCGACGGAGTGGTTGAGGAGGCCATTAGACGGGGGGCCAGGCCGGTTTCCCCGGACCTCGTCCGGCTCTTCCTGCGCGAGCTTTCCCACTACCCCGAGGCCCGCTCGATAACCTTCCTCACCGGCCCCGGCCCGCTCGGCGAGGACTACCTTCGGGAGTTCGGCCTTCGTTTTGAGGTTATCCCCCTCAGGTTCCACTACCGCGAGGTCAACGGCGTTAGAATCCCCGACACCAGTTCGGAGCACACCAAAAGGCTCGCCCGCGAGATGCTCGGGAGAGTTAAGCTCATAATCTTCGCTGGCGGTGATGGGACCGCGAGGGACGTTGTTAGCGCGGTCGGTAGGAAGGTTCCAATCCTAGGGATTCCGACGGGGGTCAAGATGTACTCCGGCGTCTTCGCGGTTTCGCCTGAGAAGGCCGCTGAAGTCCTCGTTAGGTTCCTGCGCGGAGAAACTAAACTTGAGGAGAGGGAAGTGAGGGACATCGACGAAGAGGCCTTCAGGAGGGACGAGGTCAGGGCGAAGACCTACGGAAAGGCCCTCGTTCCGGTCGTCGAGAACCTTGTGCAGGGGAGCAAGGAAGCTATCAAGGCCGACGAGGCCGGGGAGCTTGAAGCCCTGGCCGAGGCCGTCGCTGAGGAAATCCTTGAAAGCGAGGGGATTTATTTCCTCGGCTCGGGCTCGACGATAAAGAGGATAAAGGACAGGCTTGGTATCGATGGGACGCTCCTCGGCGTTGACGTCGTTGAGGTAAGGGACGGAGAAGCCAAACTCCTCGTCAAGGACGCCACTGAGAAGGACCTGCTCCGGTTTGCTGATAGGAATCCCAAAGTCGTCGTCACGGTAATCGGCGGGGCAAACTTCCTCTTCGGCAGGGGCAACCAGCAGTTCTCGGCCGAAGTCCTCAGGAGAATCCCGAGGGAGAACGTAATCGTTGTGGCGACGCCGGACAAGCTGACCGGCCCGATTCGCGTTTACACAGGAGATAGGGAAGTTGACGGGAAGTTCAGGGGTTACATTAGGGTGCGCGTGAGTCCCTGGATGGAGAAGCTTGTCAAAGTCGTTTAGGCGTTTAAACCGGAAGCCGTTTATAGAACCTCTTCCTATTTTCCCCGGTGGTTCTCATGAGACACAGCAGGATAGCGGTTAAGGTTCTCGACGGTGAGGAACCCGTCTTCTACGACCCAGTTTACCACGGCAGGACGCTGAAGGTCTTCGGGATGGACGATTATCCCGTCAGGTTCCTCTCATACGTTATCGGTGAGTACCGGAAGCTCGGCTACTCGGCGGTCGTCTTCGACACCACCGGGGAGGTTGAGGGGGACTTTGATGAAGTAATCGAGGTTCGCGACGGTGCCAGCCTCGGCCTCGACCCGATAAAGCTCTACAAGGCCGGCTACTTCGACCCGTACACCGCGGTCACCATCGTCCAAACACTGTACGGCCTCGACAGGTCGCTAACAGACAGGCTCTACGTTGACGTGCTCCTCGGCAAGGTTTCGAGCGTTCCCGAGGCGGTCAAGAGGAACGAGAAGTACTCGGAGGTTATCCTTGAGAGCTACACTCCCCTCGACGAGGCGCTGTACAGCGGCGAGCCACCGAAGCTCGAGGGAAGCGTTAGGGTGAACCTCGGCGAGACCAGGAGCATAACCCTCGTCGGCATAGCGTTCCTCACCCTTGCTGCTGCCTTCGAGAAGAGGCGCGAGACGGTTGTTGGCCTCGTTGACGGCGCCGTTCTCGGCTACACAACGGCTGGAAGCGCGGCAATGCCTTTGCTCACGAGGCCGTTGAAGCGCAGGGTTACCGTTGTCGCGAGCCAGTACGTCCTTGACTCGCTTCTGAACATAGCCGGCCCGACGCTCCTTCTCTACCACGACCCCGACGTTCAGTCCCTCGTTTACGAGACGAGCGGTGTTCCGCCGGGCCCGACGAGGAAGTTTGTTGGCAAAAAGGCCGGAACGCTGATAACGAGGAGCCCGGAGAGTGTTGACGTACTCCACGGAGGGTTGCCCGAAGGTGTTCTTCGGTGAACATCTTCGCCCTTCAATAACTTTTTTAAAGGTCCCGCGTACTTTTACTGGTGAGTAAATATGGTGTATTACGAACACGCCACAAATCCAATTGTATTCGGAACGCTCCTTTCGGTTTACTACTTTGCTGTAATCGTTGCGCTTATCGCGTGGTTCTGGAGTTCCTACCAGTACATCCGAAAGGGGAAGTACCGGCTGAAGAGACTGGCAGGGTTCCTTTTGATAGCGATTTTTCTCACGTCGCTTTCAGGTGCCAGGTTGCTCGATAAGTACCTTTACCTTCACTCGCCGGTTAACAGCGATTTCTGCATGACGTCATCGTGTGTTCTGTCCTCTACGGGCATTAAAACGTATAACCTGAACACCACAGAACTTGAAAAGCTCGGCGTTCCCAGTGTTGGTCCCATGTGGGTCTATGCCCTTTACGACGTTGGCCCGAGCTACAGACTTGGAGTCCAAAAGCTCTTAAGAGCCCTTGTTGTCGTTCGCCCTCTGCTCGTGGTTCCTGCCGTTGAGGTTTACGTTTACACCTTCCAGAACGGCCATTTCATTGAGAAGCAAAAATTCTACGTCTTCTGGCCAAAATCTCCTGGAACCGTCCTCACCGAGAAGCTCGATTTTGAATTTACAGTGTTGATAGTTCGTGGTGGGGGTGGGGGAGGGGGCGCTTAGCCCCTCAGCCCCTTAACCAGCTCCTCAAGAACGCCGAGGAACGTCTCAACCTCCTCAAGGCTGTTGTAGACGTGGAACGAAGCCCTCACCGTTCCGTTTATTCCTAACTTCTTCATCGCCGGCAGGGCGCAGTGGTGACCGGAGCGAACCATTATGTTGTTTTCATCTAGTATCGCCGCGACGTCGTGCGGGTGGAGTGGCGGAACGTTGAAGCTAACGACTCCGGCGTGCTTGTCGAGGTTTCTCGGCCCGTACCAGGGAATCTCAAGCTCGTCAAGGCCTTCCGTAGTGCGCTTAACGAGCTTCCTCTCCTGCCTCTCGATTCTGGCTAACCCAATCCTCTCGATGTACCTTATTCCCGCTGCGAGGCCTATCGCACCGCCTATGTTCGGCGTTCCGGCCTCGAACCGCTCTGGCGGCTCGGTCAGCTTGTAGGAATCCAAATCAACATCCTCAATCGTTCCGCCTCCGATTAACGGTGGCTCAAAGACGTCAAAGAACTCCTCGTTGATGTAGAGGACGCCTATTCCCGTCGGTCCCATCGGCCCCTTGTGGCCTGAAAAAGCTAAGAAGTCCGCGTGTAGTTTCCTAACGTCAACCTCCATATGCCCGGCGCTCTGTGCTGCATCGACGACGAATATCGCTCCTTCCTCCTTCGCCATCTTTCCGAGCTCCTCGACCTCGTGGATGACGCCGAGCGCATTTGAAACGTGCTGAACCGCGACGAGCTTCGCTCCCTTAATCTTCTTTTCCGCATCGCTCAAATCGAGGTTGCCCTCGTCGTCCCCGTCAATGAACTCGAGCCTGAGGTTGAGCTTTTTAGCCAATCTCTGCCAGGGGAGTAAATCCGAGTGGTGCTCGTACGGGGTCGTGACTATCTTGTCCCCGGGCTTGAAGATGCCCTCAAGGCCGAGGGCAACAAGGTTGAGGCTCTCGCTCGTGTTCTTGGTGAACGCTATCTCCTCGAACTTCGCGTTGATGAAGTCCGCGACCACTTTCCTGCTCTCCTCGCACTTGTGCGTCGCCATCTGGGAGAGCCTGTGCACACCGCGGTGGACGTTGGCCCTGTACTTAAGGTAGTACTCGTCCATGGCATCTACAACCGGCTTCGGCGTTAGCGAGGTTGCCGTGTTGTCGAAGTAGATGACCTCGCTCGTCAGCGGTATATCCTTCCTAACATCTTCCGGAATCCTCACGCTACCACCTCCAGAACCCCGGCGCAGTCGTAAACAATCCTCGCGATTTCCTCTCCTTTCTTTGCATCCTCTAAGAGTTTGACGATTATCTTCCCGCTCGGGTAAACGCTAACCTCGTAGCCCTCCATCTCCAGGATTAGCATCATTCCGGGCAGGAGCTTTTTTACCGTGTAACCCCTCTCCTTCAAACACTGGGCCGTTTTCGTCAGGTCGAGCTTTATCCTCTTCTCCCACGAGTAGGCCCCTATAACGACGCCCTTCATCGTGACGCAGGGTTTCGAGATAATCACCCTTCACCACCGTCCTTATTTTCGCGGGAGCATTTATACCGCTTTCCTGAACCTGAGGTTGGAAACAAGAATGAACCAAATCATTTATAAGGCGTGTTACTTTTTTGCCCAATGGTGATACGAATGAAGGTTCTCGTGAGCGGTAAGGGCGGCTGTGGAAAGAGCACGATAAGCGCGATGCTCGGCAAGTATCTGGCCGGAAAAGGCTACCGCGTGCTAATAATAGACGCCGACGAGTCAAACCCAGGCCTCTACAGGATGCTCGGCCTCCCGAAGGTGAAAACCCTCGCCGAGCACCTCGGGGGGAAGAAAAGGGCCAAAATCCTCATGGCGGCTGAAGGTGAAGGCGAGCTCGACGAGGAGCTCTTCAACTGGACGCTCGACGAGATTCCTGAGGAGATTCTGGCCAGAAAGGACAACCTCGCCGTTCTGACAATCGGGAAGATTGAAGAAGCTGAAGAGGGCTGTGCCTGCCCCTACGGATTCCTTGCCAGAAAGCTCCTCGAGGGCATAAAGCTGAAGGAGGACGAGGTCATCATCGTCGACACCGAGGCTGGCATAGAGCACTTCGGAAGGGGCGTTGACAAGTACGTTGACGTTGTCATCGACGTCGCAGAGCCATCGGCCGAGTCCATAGAGCTTTCGAAGAAGATAAAAGCGCTGAGCGAGAGCCTCGGCCTGAAGCACGTCCTCGTTCTCAACAAAGCCCTGCCCGGCGTCGAGGAGGAACTGCCGGTTAAGCCCGACGTGGTCATTCCCTTCGACCAGAACTTCATACTCGACAGTCTTAAGGGCAAGGAAGTTGAGCCGATAGAGCAGATAGAAGAACTGTGGAGGATAATCAACGGATGAACACATTCGAAGAGCCTTTGGCAATCTGACGTCACTTTCTCGTGTTTTTACACATTTTTGTAAACATTTTCGGAATTTTTTCGGAATATTTTGGCGATTCCTTGTCAATTGGGGCTCCTCATGCCCTTGTTTCGACGAACGGCTATTCTGCTTTCGGCGTTCGGCTAATTAGCTTCCCCTAACTCTTTTTCGACTTTTGTCGTTTATCACTTTGACAATCAACGAAAGAATTTTAAGGTTTCCTAATACCCACTTCTGAGAAGCGAGGTGGTAGCATGCAGATAGGCGAAGGATTTCTCAAGGAAAGGTACCTTCCGATGGAGGCCTTCAGGGAGGAGCACAGGAAGTCCATAGAGAACATCGAGGAGTTCTGGGCCGAGCAGGCGAAGGTTCTCGACTGGTTCAAGACCTGGGAGAAGGTCCTCGACGACTCAAGGGCGCCCTTCTTCCGCTGGTTCGTTGGAGGCCAGCTCAACGCGAGCTACAACGCTCTGGACAGGCACGTTAAGGCAGGAAAGAGAAACCGCGCCGCGATAATCTGGGAGAGCGAGCGCGGTGAGACGAGAACGCTCACCTACTACGAGCTCTACCGCGAGGTGAACCGCTTTGCCTCGGCTCTGAAAAACCTCGGCATCGAGAAGGGCGACAGGGTCGTCATCTACATGCCCCTCGTTCCAGAAGTGGTCATAGCTATGCTCGCCAGCGCGAGAATTGGGGCGATTCACAGCGTCGTCTTCTCCGGCTTCTCGGCTGAAGCGCTGGCCACGAGAATCAACGACGCAAGGGCGAAGGTCGTCATCACCGCCGACTACCTCTACAGGCGCGGTAAGAAGCTCAACCTCAAGGAGATAGTTGACAAGGCCCTCCTCGAAACGCCGAGCGTCGAAAGCGTCGTCGTCCTCAGGAGGGAAGAGAACGGCGTCAACATGGTCGAGGGCAGGGACTACGACTGGAACGAACTCCTCGACGGGGCCGAGCGCTACGTTGAGCCCGTTCCGGTCGAGAGCAACCACCCGCTGTTCATCCTCTACACGAGCGGAACCACCGGAAAGCCCAAGGGAATCGTCCACTCCACCGGAGGTTACCTCGTCTACGTGGCCAAGACGATGGAGTGGGCGTGGGGAATAACCGAGAGCGACCTCTTCTGGAACACCGCCGACGTGGGCTGGATAACGGGCCACAGCTACCTCGTTTACGGGCCCTTAACGCTTGGCCTTACGGTGATGATGTACGAGGGAGCGCTCAACTATCCAAAGCCCGACAGGCCCTGGGAGCTGGTGGAGAAGCACGGGGTGACGATATTCTACACCGCCCCAACAGCAATCAGAATGCTCATGCGCTACGGGGACGAGTGGGTGAAGAAGCACGACCTTTCGAGTTTAAGGCTCCTAGGTTCGGTCGGCGAGCCGATAAACCCGAGGGCCTGGAAGTGGTACTATGAAGTCGTTGGCGGTGGAAGGTGCCCGATAATCGACACCTGGTGGCAGACAGAGACCGGTGGCTACATGATTTATCCCTCGGCCGGAATACAGCTGCCCCCGCTGAAGCCCGGCTCAGCAACGTTCCCCGGTCTCGGCGTCGATGCAGACGTTCTCAGGGCCGATGGAAGTCCGGCGGAGCCGAACGAGCGCGGCTACCTCGTGATAAAGAAGCCCTGGCCGGGAATGCTCCTCGGAATCTGGGGCGACGACGAACGCTACATCCGGACCTACTGGAAGCGCTTCAGCAGGCCCGACGAGGGAATCTGGATTTATTACCCCGCTGACTACGCTATGAAGGACGACGAGGGCTACTTCTGGATATTCGGCAGGGCCGACGAGGTGCTCAACGTTTCGGGTCACAGGATTGGAACGGCCGAGATAGAGCACGCATTAGTTCTCCACCCGGCCGTTGCCGAGGCGGCAGTAATCGGAAGGCCGGACGAGATTAAGGGCGAAGTGCCCGTTGCCTTCGTAATCCTCAAGGAGAACTGCGTTCCGAGGGAGAGCCTGAAGAAGGAACTCATAGACTACGTCAGAGAAACCCTTGGACCGATAGCGGCTCCGGCGGAGGTCTTCTTCGTGAACAAACTGCCGAAGACGAGGAGCGGGAAGATAATGCGTCGCGTCCTAAAGGCCCTCGCCAGCGGAAAGGGCCTCGGCGACCTCTCAACGCTCGAGGACGAGGCGAGCGTAGAAGAAGTGAAAAAAGCTTTAGAAGGCTTCGAGATGCGTTAGCATATCCTCGGCACGGGGTCTCCGGCCGGAGGCTCCATGAAGCGCTTTCCGCCGATTCCGGTTTCGAGGAGGACCTTCCCTCTGTATTCTTCTATTACCTCGCCGATTATCGCCGCGTCTTTCCCCCTCTTCGTCTTCCTCATCGCCTCAAGGGCTTCCTCCGCGTGCTCCCTGGCAACGACCATAACCACTTTCCCCTCGTTCGCCACGTCGTAGGGACTGATTCCCAACATCTCGCTCGCGGCCCTCACCTCGGGCTTCACGGGTATTGCATCCTCCCTGACGAGGATTCCGACGTTGCTTTTACGGGCAATCTCGTTGAGGGCGTTGCTAAGCCCGGCCCTCGTGGGGTCCTTCATCGCGTGTATATTTTCCCAGCCGATGGCGTTTGCAACTGCTTCAACGACCTCCCATATCGGTGCGACGTCGCTCTTCAGCTCGGTTTCGAAGGCTATACCCTCCCTGTGGCTCATCAGCGCTATCCCGTGGTCGCCTATCGTCCCGCTGACGAGGACTATGTCTCCTACCTTCGCTCCGGCGTCGCTTACCGGCTTTTCCGCGATTCCAACTCCCGCGGTAATCACGAACATCTCTATCGGCTCCTCAACGACCTTCGTGTCACCGGTAACGATTGGAACGGGGACTTCCTTAGACGTCTCGTCCATCGAGCGGAGAACTCTCTCAAGGACTTCCATGTCAAGGCCTTCTCCAATAATCATCGAGTTTGCTAAGGCTAAAGGCTTCGCGCCCATCACAGCCAAATCGTTGACCGTTCCGCTAACCGCGAGCCTGCCTATGTCACCGCCGGGGAAGAAGAGTGGCTTGACGGTGTGTCCATCGATGGTGAAGACTATGTGCTTATCGCCGAAAGGTATCGTCGCCCCGTCGTCCAAAGCGTCAAGTCCTACCCCCCCGGCGCTCTTGAGGGTCAGGGTCTTTAGTATAACGTCCCTTAAGAGTTCTTCCATTATCTCTCCGCCCGCACCGTGTTCGAGCTTTATCTTTTCACCCATTTTCAACCCTCCAGAAAGCCTTTCGAAGTTAGATAGCGCCTCGTAAATTCGAGGAATTCTTCGGCGCGCCGTATGTTTTCGCGCGCCTCTTCCTCGGTTATATCAACCACGAAGGAGTAATCCGCGGTCTGCCTGAGATTAAACGCGGTTCGAAGTTCCAAACTCTTTTCGGCCTTTTTCAGTATTTCATCGTATCCCGTCATACCTTGACCCCCTCGACATTCACGTTCCATATCAGCGGGTCGTCCTCCATTCTTGGATTAACTGGGTAAACGATGAGCGAAAGAACGAGCCCTTTTTCCAGTATGTACTCTTCCGTAACCTCACTCAGTTTGTCGTGCTCCTCAAGTGTCAGTTTTCTCTTAACACGACTAAAACGTCAACGTCGCTGTCCTCTTTGGCTTCGCCCCTCGCATACGAGCCGAAGAGAATGACCTCGACTAAGTCGTCGCCGAGGATTTCGATGAGCTTTTCCTTCATCTCTCGCAGGATTTCGAGGAGCTCTTCCCTCGGGATTACGGGCATCGTCTTTTCCCTCAGTTTAAATTCCTGCTTTCTCCACTTAAACCTTCACAGCATCAAATCCTCCTTCGTCAGGTAGCCCTCCAGGTACAGCCCGCCGAGGAAGGCCTGGCCGACGTTTATCCCGTTGTCCCCACGCGGGACCTCCGTTGTAACGTGGAATTTAAGGCCCGACGCCTCAACAGCCTTTCTCACGGTCTTGACTATCAGCTCGTTGTAGGCGACACCACCGCTCATCACGACGTCCTTCACGCCGAACTCTCTGGCCTTCTCGATGGCAACCCCTGCAAAGGCCCTCGCGAGGGCCAAGTGAACCGAGTAAGCGATGTCCGCCGGCGAGGCCTTTTCTAGGACGTCCAAGGCCTGCACGAACAGCTCTTCCACCTTGAGGAGTTCTCCCTCTACGGGCACTTCGAACTTGAGGTCGTTCTTGCCCTTCATCGCGAAGCTCTCGAGCTTCATCGCCGGCTCGCCCTCGTAGTGCCTCCTGTAGGCCACGTTGAGCAGAACCGACAGGGCGTCGAGGACCCTTCCGGTTGACGAAGCGTAGGCGAGGTTTATCCCCTTGGCGAGCTGGTTTAGAGCAACTGAAAACTCCACCTCACCGTACTTCAGGCTCTCCACGGCTTTCGGACAGCACTTCCTTATGACCCCTTCAAGCTCCTCGACGCTGTAGACCTTGCTCAGGATTCCCATCAGGGCCCTTAGCGGGTAGTAGCTCGCCAAATCACCACCGGGGAGCGGGTAGTAGTCTATGTGCGCCAGCCTCTCCACGTCCTCGTAGCCGAGGTAGAGCACCTCACCGCCCCACGTGTGGCCGTCCGTTCCGTAGCCCACTCCATCAACGGCTATTCCCACAGCTGATTCGAGGTTCTTCTCGGCCAAAACGCTCGCTATGTGGGCGTAGTGGTGCTGAACCTGGAGTAGCTCGACGTTTAACTCGTTCGCAAGCTCCATAGCGAGCTTCGTCGTGTTGTAGGTCGGGTGGAGGTCGGCGACGATTAAATCGAACTCCTTAACCCTTAGGATTCTCTTGAAGTGCTCTATCGCTTCCCTCATGAACTCAAGAACCTCGACCTTTCCGGTGTTGCCGATGTACTGGCTCGGGTAGACCTTTCCGTTTTTAGCAACTCCAAAGGCGTTCATCAGCTCCGCACCGACCGCCAGACCGCGGTAGTTGAAGGGAATCTCTATCGGGAGGGGCACAAAACCGCGGGAGCGCCTAATAACGGCCCTTCTTCCGTCAACGAAGCGAATCACGCTGTCATCAGCTCTGTTGAGTATCTTCCTGTTGTGGAGCAGGAAGTAGTCAGCTATGTCCTTCAGCTCCTCGAAGGCCCTCTCGTTGTCCTTAACCATCGGCATTCCCGGGTAGTTGGCTGAAGTCATCACGTAGACCTTAGTCTTGCTCCAGTGGAAGAGTATGTAGTGCGTTCCCGCGTAGGGGAGCATGACGCCGATTGTATGCAAGCCAGGCGCGAGGTTCTCGGGCAGGGGGAAGGGTTCCCTCTTGCGGAGCGTCACGATGGGTCTTCTATAGCTGGTCAGCTCCTCCTCTTCTTCGTTACTCACGTAGGCGAAGCTTTTGACCGTCTCAAGCGAGTCAGCCATTATCGCGAAGGGCTTCTGGGGCCTGAAGGTTCTCTTCCTCAGCTCGGCAACGACGTCTTCCCTTGTCGCGTCGCACGCCAGATGGATTCCGCCGATTCCCTTGATGGCCACTATGTAGCCCTTATCAATCAGCTCCGCCGCCTTCCTCAGCGGGTCGCCGGTGATTTCCTCCCCGTCGCTCGTGTAGAGACGGTAGCTCGGCCCGCAGACGGGACAGCAGACGGGTTCAGCATGGTAGCGCCGGTTGAGCGGGTCTCTGTACTCGCTCTCGCAGAAGTCGCACATCGGAAATTCCTTCATCGTCGTGTTCTCGCGGTCGTAGGGTAAATCCTCGATAATTGTGAACCTCGGCCCACAGTTGGTGCAGACGATGAAGGGGTACATGTAGCGCTTGTTCGTCGGGTCGAAAAGTTCTCTCAGGCAGTCCTCGCAGATGGCTATGTCGGGCGGAATTATCGAGTCCCCACCGCTTCCGCCCTTCGAGCTCTTCTCGATGTAGAAGCGGTCGAACCCCTGGGGCGGGATTTCCTTCTTCTCGAGCCTGTCAACCCTCGCGAGGGGAGGTTTTTTCCGGTAGATGTCCTCTATGAATGCCTCTATATCCTCTTCACGGCCCTCGACGACTATCTCGACTCCCGCATCGCCGAGGTTCTTGACGTAGCCCCTCAGGTTATGCTCGTGCGCTATTCGGTAAATGAACGGCCTGAACCCAACGGCCTGAACGATGCCCTGAACGTGAATACGGTAAGCCTTCATGCCCACCCACCGGTTTTTCTCGGTATTTAGAGCCTTTATAGGTTTCCAAAACCAAAAGTTGAAAACGAGAGGGGAGTTTTGAACCTTTGGTGTCATAGGGGGTTAGTTTGGGGCCACACCTCGCAGATAACCCCTGCCTCTATCTCCTCGATGACCCGTTCCACGTTTTCACGGGGGAAGAGCCCGAAGTACTTCCGTGGGGCTTTCATAGTCTTCACCTAAAACAGCGCTCCGTACTTGTAGAAGATATGACAGGTTCCCTCGTAGGACACCATGCACGGCCCTATTGGGTGCCTCGGCGTGCAGGTCTTTCCGAAGTGCGGACAGTCGGTTGGCATGGCCAGACCCCTCAGCACTGCACCGCAGAGACAACCCTTTTCGAGGTCGGGCAGGTTTTTCGGCACCTCGACGCGGTAGAAGTTCCTGATTTCGAGCTCCTTCCACTCCTTTCTTACTTCCAGCCCCGTTCCCGGGAGGACTCCGAGAGCGCGCCACTTTGCATCCTTAACTTCGAAGAACTTGTTAATTAACCGCTGGGCCACGACGTTGCCCTCATATTTGACGGCACGCCTGTATTCGTTCACCACCCTCGCGTCCCCCTCTTTGTACATCCGTATGAGGAGTAGAATAGCGAGGAGGACGTCATTTGGTTCGAAGCCCGCTATGACCTGTGGAATCCCGTACCTCTCGCTCAGGAACTCCCAGCCCTTGACGCCTATTATCGTTGAGACGTGGCCAGCATCGATGAGGGCATCAATCCTGCTCCTCTGCTTTATGAGAACCTCTATCCCCTGGGGCGTTAGCCTGTGAACCGAGTAAATCTTGAAGTTCTCAAGGCCCTCATTGGCGACGGCGTTGAGCATTCCCGCAGTGGGAGCGGTCGTGGTTTCAAAGCCAGGGCTGAAGTGGACCACGGTTTTCTCCGGGTTCTCCTTGGCCATCTTATAGGCATCGTAGATGGAGTAAACGACCCTGACGTCGTAGCCCTCGCTCTTCAAGTCGGCAAAGCTTCCCATTGGGGTGGGGATTTTGTACATGTCACCGAAGGTCGTAAGCGTTATTTCCTCGCCCTCCTCGCGGGCCTTCTTCATAATCAGCTGCATCGCCACGATGTCTTCAACCGGCGTTATACAGACCGGACAGCCGGGTCCGCTGACGACTTTAACGTTCTCTGGAAGGAGCGAGCGAATTCCAGAGCGGGTAATCGTGTCCTCGTGAGTCCCGCAGACGTGCATTATCCTTATCTCACCGTCAAGAGGTTTGGCTTCTTCCTTAATCTTCTCAACGAGCTTTTGAGCTATCATTCTGTCCCTGTAGGGGGCAAGAACTGAATCAACGCTCTCCATTTCAATCACCCGGGTAGTAGTAGCCGCCTATCGCTTCCCTCTCCAGTTTGAAGACCTCATCCCAGGCCGAGAGGATTTCCTTCGCGGTCTCTTCATCAACGCGCTCGATTATGAAGCCGGTGTGAATCAGCACGTACTCGCCGGGCTTGACGTCGGGCATCAAATCAATCCTGGCCTCTCTCTTGACGCCTCCGAAGTCCACCCACGCGGTTCCCTTCTCCCTGTCAACCTCCAAAACCTTCGCAACGGTCGCCAGACACATGAGCTTCACCCACCCTGGATTCTCAAACGGGCTATTTAGCCTTTCTAAAACCTCCGGTTTGAAACCGTGAAGGTCAGCTCGAGCTTCCTTGAGCGGTGGTATGAGCACCTCGCGAGGGTCTCCTCGGCCTCGCTTCTGCTGACCTTCTCAAGAACTATGCCGTAGTAAATCCTCACGTAGTCCCCGGGTTTTACATCTTTTACAAAGTCCAGCCTTGCCTCCCTGAGCTGGCCCTCAACGTCAACTATCGCCCTTCCATCCCTGACTTCGATGACCTTTCCCGCGAGCATCAGGGCCATGGTTATCAACCAAAGGTGATAGAAAACGATTTATAGACCTTTTCCTGACTAGTCAGTCAGGTGGTTCGAATGGACATGGGCCAGATGATTAACGCCGGAAAGAGCAAGTACTCCTACGAGGAGACCATAGGAAAGATTAAGGCCAAGGTCGAGGAGATTGGATGGAGCGTTGTTGCCGAGCACGACATGGAGAAGAAAGTCGGCGTTAGGGTTTACATCATTGAGCTCTGCAACAAGGAGTTCGCAAAGAAGGCCCTCGAAAAGCCCGAGAACCGCTGGGTTTCTGCTTTTATGCCATGTCGGATTGCAGTTGCTGAAAACCCGGATGGAGTTTATGTTTACGGTATGAACATGGGTGTCTTTGCCGGAATGGCTCCCGGGGAGCTCGGGGAGCTGTTTAAGAAGGTTTCTGAGGTTGATGAGGTCATCCTCAATTCCGTTCTCTAAGTTTAGCCTTTTTCGTTTTCTGTCGTCCCGGCGGAAAGTTTAAATTACCCTTCTGCACATAATTGTCCATGAAGTAAATGACTGAGTGGTCAGAAGTGGTGGGCATGGCTACAAAGTCCCCTGGTAAAACCCGCGAGAAACTCGTGTCCTCTGCAATGGAGCTCTTTGCGAAGAAGGGTTTCGATAAGACCACGGTAGACGAGATAGTCGCCAGGGCCGGAGTTGCCAAGGGCACCTTCTACCTCTACTTCAAGAGCAAGGACGACCTCATAAAGGAGCTCGCCTTTGAGGTAATGCCCATAATGGCCATGCCCTCCCTCAACGACCCCTACATAACGGTCTCGTTCCCAACCTTGGAGAGCTACCTCCTCCAGCTTGGGAAAGAGTTCCTTGAGTTCTATTCGGAGAGCTATCGGGCGGAAATCTTCTTCCACATGCTCTCGGTCCGGGAAAGAATGAAGAGCATAGATGAAATCTACCGTCAGTCCTGCTCGGAGCTTTTGAGAGAGGGTGCGAGGAGGATTACTGCATACGTCAAGGTTGGTTTTGAAGATGCCCTCATAGCGTTTCAGGTCTTCATAGCGTCCCTCATGCACTACCTCCATGCGAAGGAATGTATCGGCCTCCCGGGTGACCATTACTTAAAGCGGGCTGTTAACGTTGTTCTCAATCACCTTCGCCTCTCTGCGAGCGTGTAACTGGGTGTATAGTTCTGTTTAACTAGCCCTATTGTGTAAAACCCATTTGTTTCGACGACTGCAGAAAACTATTTAAGGTTTTGGCGACGAGCCTAAATGACTGGTCAGTCATTAGAAGGGTGATAGCCATGGCCGAGAAACTCGTGCCCGTAGTGTGTCCCTGGTGTTCAGTCGGCTGTCGCTTTTACGCGGTCAGCGTGAACGGCTACATCAGGAAGATTGAATTCGACTACGACCACCCCACCGTCAACCGCGGAAAGCTCTGCCCCAAGGGCGTTGCCTCCTACCAGTTCATCAACAGCCCCAAGAGACTTAAGAAGCCCCTCAAGCGCGTTGGTGAGAAGGGAGAAGGAAAGTTCGAGGAGATAAGCTGGAGCGAAGCTTACAGGATAATCGCCGAGAAGATTAAGGAAATCAAGGAGACCTACGGTCCCGAGGCAATAGCCTTCCTCGGAAGCGAGAAGATAACCTTCGAGGAGAACTACCTCGTCCACAAGCTGTCAAAGGCGATAGGAACCAACCACCTCGACTTCCCGGGAAGGTACTGCCAGTACTCCAACAGCCCCGCGAGAACGGCTGTCTTCGGTAGCGCCGCGGCGACTAATCCATTCGAGGATGTTGCCAAGGCCGAGTTCATTCTGATTTGGGGTCACAACCCCGCTGAGACTGCACCTGTCTTCTTCGGTCAGTACATTGAGAAGGCCGTCCTCGACAACGGCGCCGAGATGGTCGTCATAGACCCGCGCGCGACGAGAGGCCATAAGTACGCGAGCATGCACCTCAAGCCCTACCCGGGAACCGACCTCGCGATAGCCCTGGCTATGCTCAACGTCGTCATAAGCGAGGAGCTCTATGACAGGGAGTTCGTCAACGAGAGGACGACCGGCTTCGAGGAGCTCAAGGAGGCCGTTAAGGAGTACACACCGGAGTGGGCCGAGAAGATAAGCGGCGTTCCCGCCGAGGATATAAAGAAGGTCGCGAGGCTCTTCGCCACCAAGAGAACTGCCCTCTTCGTCAACGAGGGCCTCAACCAGCACGTCAACGGTTTCGAGTTCGCCCTCGCCCTCGCGAACCTCATCGCGATTACCGGCAACATCGGCAAGGAAGGCGTCTGGAGCGGTGTCTTCCCGGGCGCCCAGTGTGGATTCTGTGCCGCCATGACCGGCATCGCCCCGAACAAGCTTCCGACCGGCAAGCTCGTCACCGACGAGGCCGCGAGGGCCGAGCTTGAGAGGCTCTGGGGCTTCAAGATACCAGACTGGGTCGGCTTTGACCTGACAACTATGATACGCGAGATGGGCAACAAGATTAGGATGATGTACATCGTCGGCGGCAACATTGCCCGCTCTGCCCCGAACAGCAGGTGGGTCAGGGAACAGCTCAAGAAGCTCGACTTCCTCGTCGTGCAGGACATATTCCTCACCGAGACTGCTAAATACGCCGACATAGTTCTCCCGGCCGCAACCTGGTTTGAGAAGACTGGAACGGCAATAAGCGCCGAGAGAAGGGTTCAGAGGAGCTACAAGGCCGCGAATCCACCTGGAGAAGCCAAGCCCGACTGGCTCATCCTGGTTGAGCTCGCCAAGGAGCTCGGCCTCGGCGAGTACTTCAAGTACGAGCACCCGGACGAGATTCTCAGGGAGATAAACAGCGTTATTCCAATATTCAAGGGCGCAACGCCAGAATACCTCGCGGAGCACCCCGAGGGATGCTTCTTCCCGTGCACCGAGCCCGGCGAGGGAACGAAGGTCCTCTTCAAGAACGGCTTCAAGACGAGCGATGGAAAGGCCCACCTCCAGCCTGTTAAGTGGCGCGAGCCGCCGGAGATGCCCGATGAGGAGTACCCGCTCTGGCTCACCAACTTCAGGCTCGTCGGCCACTGGCACACGGGAACCATGTCCTTCGAGAGCCCGAGCCTTGAGAAGCGCTGGCCCGAGGAGTTCGTCATGATTAACCCGAAGGACGCCGAGAAGTACGGCATAAGGAGCGGGGACCTCGTCAAGGTCGAGACCAGGCGCGGAAGCGTTCTCGTCAGGGCAGAGGTTACTGACCACGTCAGGGAAGGCGTGATAGCGATGCCGAACCACTGGAACATCAACGTCCTGACCCTGGAGGTCACCCACGAGAAGACCAAGATGGCCGAGCTCAAGGCCGTCGCGGCCAGGGTTAGGAAGGTGGAGGAGTGAGGTGGTTGGAATGAGCAAGAAGATTTTCCTCGACTATAAGCGCTGTATCGGCTGTAGGGCCTGTGAAGTGGCCTGTGAAATGACGCACGGCGAGGCAAGGATAAGGGTCTTCGAGTTCCCCGACCTCTTCACCGTTCCCTTCAACTGCCGCCACTGTGAGAAGGCACCGTGTATGAACGTCTGTCCGACCGGGGCGCTCTTCAGGGACGAGGACGGCGCGGTGGCCTTCGACCCGCTCAAGTGTATCGGCTGTCTCATGTGTGCCGTTGCCTGTCCCTTCGGAATTCCAAAGCTCGACGAGGAGAACAAGATTATGGACAAGTGCGACCTCTGTGCTGACAGAAGGGCAGAAGGAAAGCTTCCGGCATGTGTTTCAGCGTGTCCAACGGATGCCCTGCTTTACGGCGAGGTAAACGAGGTGCTCTGGAACAGGGAAGGAAAGATAGTGGCCAACCTGAAGAGCTCAGCTGAGAAAGGGGAGGGCGAGAAGGCCTACATCGTCCTCTGACCTTATTTTTTGCAACGAAAACCTAGGGTTAAAAACCAAGGGGTGATGGTGATGATTGAACTGGTGCTAATCTCAGCGCTCATCCCCTTCGTGCTCCTGATACTCTGGAAGCTCGAGGGGAAGACAGCCGACCTAATAGCGGGCGCGATTCTCGGCGTTTCCCTGCTCCTCAACGGTATGGCCCTCTATGACTTCTTCTCAAAGGGCTCTGACAAGGTTTACCACACCGCCTACGTTACCACCGGCAACCTCGGCGAGGTCTTTGGAATAACCGCCGATACCGCCTCAATGCTCATGGGCTTCGTCTCGATACTAATCGCGTTTCTCATGGCAGTCTACGCGAGCAGGTTCCTTGACTCGGGGAAGGGGAAGTTCTACGCCCTCTTCGGCCTGCTCACCGGTGCGAGCATGGTTTTCATCTACTCGACCAACCTCGTCCAGTTCGCCGTTGCGCTTGAGCTCATGGCGATAGCGATGCTTTGCCTCGTGGAGCTCGGTAATGCCAAGACTGACGCCCTCAAGGCCTTCCTCGTCCTCAACGTTGGAGTGCTCCTCATCCTCGGAGCGGTTGCCGTTCTCGGCACGGGACAGGACCTTACCAAGGCCACTTATGACGGCACGGCGTTCCTCCTGCTAATCTTCGCGGCCTTCATGATGAGCTCACAGTTCCCGTTCTACTCCTGGCTTCCGGACTCAACCGCCTCTCCTATTCCCGCGAGTGCCTATGTGCACTCTGCCTCGATTGTCCCGCTCGGCGCCTACATGCTCTTTAGGGTTATCCAGTACATGAAGCCGAACGACGACTACTTCTGGCTCCTTGGAGGTCTGACCGTTGCCCTCATAATCCTGATGATGATTTACTACCCGCTCCAGCGCGATGCAAAGAGGCTCATAGCCTACTCCACCATAGCCCAGACCGGCGTTGCATACATAACCCTCGCCTACGCCCTGCTCGGCCACGTCGCGGGAATCCAGATAGCCCTCTACCAGGTCGTCAACCACGCGGTCGTCAAGGCCCTCGCCTTCGCCTCCGTCGGAGGACTCGCCTTAGCATACGGCACCACCGACCTCAAGCTCATCAAGGGCATGAGGAGAACCGTCCCCTGGACGAGCATAGCATGGTTCATGAGCTTCCTCGGACTGGCCGGTGTCCTTCCGCTCGGCCTGTTCTTCAGCAAGGCCTTCACGATAATGAGCACCAGGCACGCCAAGGGAATCGCCTCGTGGCTCTTCCCGGCGGTGGTTCTCATAGACGCGGCAATATTCCTCATCGTGGTTCTCCTCTGGTTCAGGGAGATATTCTTCGGCGAGGGTGAGGCAAAGAAAGAGCCAAAGGTCATCGTTGCAGTGCTCATCGTCCTCATAATCGTCGGCATAATAATGCCATGGGTCAGCCTCGACGTTGTGATGAAGATAGGCTTTGCGGGGTGATGTGAGATGATACTCGAATACGCGATTGGAGCGTTCATCCTCGGTGGTCTCGTCGGCCTGATTAGGGACTACAAGGCCACGGTTAAGGCGTCAAGCTTCATGGCGTTCCTCGGTTCACTCGCCCTCCTCTGGCAGGTTTACGCCGTCTACACCAACGGCCCCGTTTCGGGAAGCCTCTTCGGAATCCCCGTCAAGGTGGACGACCTCTCAATAATCTTCCTCCTCATAATCGGCCTCGTTGGAGCGGCCGCTTCCCTCTTCGCGATAAACTACATGGAGCTCTTTGAGAAGGTCGGCAAGGGCTGGGTCTACGCGATAGCCTACAACACCTTCCTCGCGAGTATGGCCCTCGTCGTTACCGCGGACAGCATGGAGTACTTTGTCATGGGCTGGGAGCTCATGACCCTCAGCTCGTTCATACTGGTCTTCTTCAGCGAGAGGCCGAGGGACACCGACGCGAGCGTCAAGTACTACATCACCATGCACTTCCTCGACACGATTCCGCTCTTCCTCGCCCTGGGAACCGCCTACTCCCTCGTCGGCGGCTTCGACGAGCTCACCTTTGAGAACATAGCGAGCGCTATGGCAACAGCATCCACGAGCACCAAGCTGGTCTTCACGGCGCTCCTCATGATAGCCTTCATGACCAAGTCGGGAATGATACCCTTCCAGTTCTGGGTTGCCGAGACCTACCGCGCGGCGCCGACCAGCGTTTCAGCCGTCATGGCCGGTGCGATGGAGAAGGTTGCCCTCTACGGTCTCATCGCCCTCATCTGGAGAACCGTCGGAACGAGCTACGGCCTCGGTCTCTTCGTTGCCGTGATAGGTGCCATAACCCTCACCGTTGGAACCCTCTACGCACTCAGAGAGACGAACGCCAAGAGACTCCTCGCCTACCACTCGATAGGCCAGATGGGCTACATATGGCTCGGCCTTGGAATAGGAATGGCACTCATCCCGAAGGGTGGCTTCCTCGGCGCCGTTGGAGCCCTCGGTGCCTTCGCGGGACTCTTCCACGCCCTCAACCACGCGATATTCAAGGCCTCGCTCTTCCTCTCGGCTGGAGCCGTTGAGTACAGAACCGGAACCGTTGACCTCAACGAGCTCGGCGGTCTCGGCAAAACCATGAAAATAACCGCTCTGGCGGCGCTCTTCGCCTCGCTCGCCATAAGCGGTGTTCCACCCTTCAACGGCTTCATCAGCAAGTGGCTCATCTACGTTTCCGGTTATTACTCGAACAGCTACGTTTTGGCTCTCGGCGCAGTACTGGCTGCCTTCATCAGCGCCGCTACGCTCGCGTCGTTCATCAAGTTCTACGGAACCCAGTTCGGCGGTGAGATGAAGCGTTACGAGAACGTTCAGGAGGTCCCGGCCGGAATGCTCGCCGGCCAGTGGATTCTGGCAGGTTTAACGCTCCTAATCGGTGTCTTCCCGGGAACCGTCACCGGAATCCTCAACGTCTTCAACGCCCCGATAAACGAGAACCTCTACAAGATAGGCTTCCAGTCGGTGATGTTCTCGCCGGTGCTCTTCGTGATAGTCCTCGGAATACTGACCTTCGGACTCTACCTCGTCTTCAAGCCCGAGTACAAGGAGGCCAAGCCCTGGGACTGCGGTTCAACCGAGATAGACGAGGACGAGTACAGGATAAACGCCGAGGGCTACTACCTCAAGTACGAGGAGAAGATAGGCTCGTTCTACCACCTCGGTGACTGGTTCTACCGCGTTGGAGCCGGAATAATCCGCTACATCGTCAGGGCCTACCTCTGGATGGCGAGCTACTTCACCAAGATAGTCGACACCCCGTACACCAGGATAGAGACCCTTGACGACCTCCGCGAGAGGGAAATCATGCACATAGACGAGGAGGTCTTCAAGCCACTCATCAGGTTCCTCAACATAGCCAGGGACGTCATCCCGGGAATAAGGCTCGGCACCTTCATCGTCATAGCCCTCGTTGTCGTTGGGGCTATCGTGGGACTGCTAATAGTCATGTGAGGTGGTGAAAATGGAGACGACGGCCAAGCTCGCCTTCAGCTTTATCGGTGTGCTCCTGACCTTCCTTCTGCCCCCTTACCTCGACGGAATAGCGAGAAGGGTTAAGGCAAGGCTCCAGTACAGGCGCGGGCCACCGCTCATGCAGACCTGGTACGACCTCAACAAGCTCTTCAGCCTCCCGTCGGTTAAGCCGACCAAGAGCGCGCTCTTCACCTGGGCACCTTTCCTCGCCCTCGCCTCAGCCGTAATCGGCGCTCTCCTCCTCCCCTACGGAAACGTGGTGCCCATTGACGTAGGCTTCAACTTAGTGGTGTTCTTCTACGTGATACTGATGGTCAGCGTCTTCCTCATGCTCGCTGGTCTGAGCGTCCAGAACGCCTTCAGCCACCTCGGTTCGGCCAGGGAGATGCAGATAATCCTCACCGTCGAGCCCCTCATAGCCGTCCTCTACGGAGTCCTGGCCTACAACGCGGGCTCGCTCAACATAGCTGACATCATAGCCAACCTGCACCTCACCCCGTCGCTCGTCATGACCTACGTCCTGCTCGCCTACGCGCTCTACGTCGAGAGTGGATTCGTGCCCTTCGACATAGCCGAGGCCGAGCAGGAGGTTATAGGCGGTCCGCTCAGCGAGTACAGCGGAAGGCTCCTCGGAGTCTTCTACTACGCCATCTACATCAAGCGCTTCGCTCTGCTGTGGTTCTTCGTCAGCCTGCTCGTCCTCCCGTGGGTCGGGCCGATAGACACGACTCTCAAGGCGGCAGAGGTGCTCGCGGTTCAGTTCCTCCTGACGGTGGCTTTATATCCGGTCATAGCCTCACTCGAAGCAACGAACGCGAGGCTCAGGATTGACCACGTTGTTAAGATGAACACGAGGGCTTTCTTTGCGGGAATAATTATCCTCGCCATAGCGTTCATGGGGTGGTGAATATGGTAACGACGAGGGATTTGGAGGCTCACTTCGAGTTTGAGTGCAGGGCCTGTGAAAAGGGCCAGTGCAGAAAGGCGGACATTAACACAATCCTTGCCGAGAGAAAGGGCCTCAAGGAGTTTTACGAGGCCTTCAAGGAGCACATAAGGGAATGCAAGAGGATGAGCTACGGTCAGTACCAGTTCGTGATTGACAGGGAAGTCCTTCCGGAGGCGGTGCTCTGGTGGCACAACCACCCTGAGTTCAAGGAGACCCACCTCTCAACCGCTGTTGGAACCGACGAGAGGCCCCTCAACGGCCACTTCGTCTACATGCCCTTCCTCAACGTCCAGGTTGAGCCTGAGAACATGGACGAGAACTACTACGTCTTCCTCAGGGCGTACCTCCCGGCCGACGACCCGAGCTTCCCGAGCGTCGCGGCAAAGCTTCCGGCCGCGCTCTGGATAGAGAGGGAAGTTAAAGACCTGCTCGGTTTCAACCCCGTTGGCCACCCGGACCCGAGGAGGCTCATACTGCCAGAAGACTGGCCCGATGGCGTTTACCCGCTCAGGAAGGACATGGACTACAGGCACTCACCGATGGCCGAGACCAAGACCGAGTTCAGGGAGAAGCCGGAAGGAACGACGCTCGTCCCGATGGGTCCGGTTCACATGGGTATCGAGGAGCCGGCCCACTTCAGGCTCTTCGTTAAGGGAGAGACGATAGTCGACGTTGACTACCGCGGTTTCTACTCCCACAGGGGAATCGAGAAGACCGGTGAGGGCAGGCTCACCTACAACCAGGTGCTCTTCCTCGCCGAGAGAATCTGTGGAATCTGTGGCTACCAGCACTCCGTAAGCTACGCGATGGCCGTTGAGCGCCTGGCCGACGTCGAAATCCCTGACAGGGCACGCTACATAAGAACGCTGATGCTCGAACTGGAGAGGATTCACAACCACCTGCTCTGGGTCGGCATTGCCGCTCACCTCGTCGGCTACGACACCGGCTTCATGCACGCGTGGAGAATCCGTGAGCCCGTCATGTGGCTCGTCGAGCGCTTAACCGGAAACAGGAAGCAGTACGGAATGAACATCGTCGGTGGAGTTAGGAGGGACATCCTTGACTACCGCAAGGAAGAGATACTCAAGGTCGTCAAGCAGATACGCGAGGAAACCAAGAAGTTCCTCGACATAGCTCTGAACACCAACACCTTCATCAAGCGCGCTGAGGGAGTCGGAATACTGCCCTACAAGGTTGCCAAGGCCTACTCCGTCCTCGGACCGACTGCAAGGGCCAGCGGAAGGAGGATTGACACGAGGCTTGACCAGGCAACGAAGACTGCCATGGCCTACAACGAGGTTGACTTCAAGGTTCCGGTCTACAAGGAGGGCGACGTCCTTGCGAGGGTTCTCGTCAGGATGGACGAGCTCTTCGAGAGCCTCTGGATAGTGGAACAGCTCATTGACCAGATGCCTGGCGGAGACATTATGGTTCCAATCGGCGACCTGCCCGAGTACGAGGAGGCCCTTGGATTCACCGAGGCCCACCGCGGTGAAGTGGTTCACTACGTCATGACCGGCGAGAAGAACAAGGTCTACCGCTGGAAGGTGAGGGCGCCGACCTACAACAACCTGCCGGCTGTGCCGGAGATGCTCAAGGGCTACCACGTAGCCGATGCACCGCTCATCATAGCGAGCATCGACCCGTGCTACTCCTGTACCGAGAGGGTTCAGTTCGTTGACGTCCAGACCGGCAAGGTGAAGGTTCTCACCGAGGCCGAGTTCAACGAGCTCTCAATCAAGTACAGGGGGGTGTTCTGATGGCCGAGAGCCTCTCCTACACCGAGAAGCTCAAGAAGTGGAACCGCTTCGAGGTCGAGAAGTTCAGCAAGAAGGCCCCTGTCACCACTCCCTATCCTTTTATTGACATCGAGAAGCCACCCGAGTACCGCGGAATCCCGCACATCAACCCCGAGAAGTGCATAGGCTGTGGCGCCTGCGTCAACGCCTGTCCGCCCGATGCGCTAATCCTCGAGTGGGACAAGGAGCACGGCGTTAAGAGGCTCACCTTCAACGCGGCGCGCTGTATAAGGTGCCACCGCTGTGTGGAGGTCTGCCCGACCGGCGCGATGGAACCGACGAACATCTTCGAGATAGCGACCGACAACAAGGAAGATTTGGTAGAGGTCGTCGAGCACAAGCTCGCTTACTGCGAGGAGTGTGGCGAATACCTTGACTTCACCGAGAGGCAGATTGAGTACGTTAGGAACATCCTGCCGAAGGAAATCTTTGAGATGTACGCCCTTGAAGACAGAATCGGCCTGACCCAGGAGGCAAAGATGCGCAAGACCGTCGAGAAGCTCAGGGAGACCGAGGGAATTCCAGTCTCGGCCTTCATGCTCGTGAAGAAGGGGGGGTGAGGAGTGATGGGAAGAAGGCTCAAGTCCGTCTGGGTCTATCACGTTGATGCCGGTTCATGTAACGGCTGTGACATCGAGGTGCTCGACGTCCTCAGCCCGTACTACGACCTCGAGAGGCTCGGTATCAAGGTCGTTCCCAACCCGAGGCACGCCGATGCCCTCTTCATCACCGGCCCGCTCACAAGGCAGACCAGGATAATGCTCAAGAAGGCCTACGAGGCCATGCCACCGAAGCCGAGGATAGTGGTCGCTATAGGAACCTGCGCCTCAAGCGGTGGAATCTTCTACAACAGCTACGCCCTCTACAACACCTCACCCCAGCGCGGAAGGGACAGGCTCAGGAGCGGTGGACCGGAGATGATAGTGCCGATAGACATGTACATCCCCGGCTGTCCGCCGAGCCCTGAGGAGATACTCTACGGCGTCGCCCAGCTCCTCGGCATCAAGGAGAAGAAGATGAAGGGCGAATACTGGGTCGCGCTCCCGCCGAAGGAGACGCCCAAGGCCGAGAACGAGGTCGAGTTCAGAATCCCCGACAGGCCGATACCGCTCCGCTACTGGCTCACCCTTCGCGAGGAGCTCAGGCGCGTCATAGGTTACTACGACAGGGAGGCCGTCCTTGAGGACTTCATGGCCCTCGTCGAGAAGGCCTTCGAGAGCGACAACCCGAGGGAGAAGCTCCACGACCTTGTAACCGGCTACTTCCTCAAGGAGAAGGACTCCAGGATAAAGGTCGCCATGCGCTTCCTCGAAAACGAGTTCTGGAAGCTGTACGACGAGTACCACTCCCTCGGAGAGGCCCTCAAGAAGAAGTACCCCGTGACGGCGGGTGTCTGAGGTGCCCTGGAAGCTCTACCGCTTTAAGTACGAGGACTACCCTGAGTACTCTGCGAGGATTACCGGCCACTACGCCGGCGACCTGCTAATCATCGAGGAGGAGGGCGAGCTGAGCGAGGGGGCGGTGAGGCTCATAAAGGGGGCCCTTGGAATAGACGAGAACGCGAGGGCCTTTGACATCGAGGTCAGGGACGTGCTGAGGCTCCCGATTAAGGAGTTGCCGGAAAAGGACAGGAAGGTCCTGCTGGAGGCTTCCGAGAAGCTTGACTCCGAGAGCAAGCTTCACATAGAGTACCGCTACCAGCCGAGCTTCGATTAAACTTTTATTTTCCCACAACTTTTCTCAGGAGGTGGTGGGATGAACGAGGAGACGCTGAAGAGGGCCAAGGAGGAGCTGATTCAAAGGGTGAAAGACTTCTACGGTGACAACCTTCTCTCGATAATCTTCTACGGAAGGCATCTCCGCGACCCGAGCTTTCCGGAGATAGACGTGGTCGTAATCATCGATAAACCCTACGACCCAGTGAAGATGAACCGCATGGCGGACTTCGTTGAGAACATCCGCGACCCGATAGAGGAGAAGTACGGATACCACGTCTCCTTCGAGCTCTACACGCGCGAGGAAGCGGAGAACTTCCACTCCGGCTACCTTGACGTCGTGGTTAACTACGAGGTCGCCTACGATAAGGATAACTACTTCCAGAACCTCATGAACGACATGCTGAACCCCAAGAAGGCGATGGACTACGTGAAGTACATCAGCACCATTGAGTACATCCAGCTGGACGAGGAGAGGGAGGAATGATTGGGGCAGTTCTGGCCGGCGGAAGGGGCAGGCGCTTCGGGGGCGACAAGCTACTCTACAAAATCAACGGCAGGCCTTTGATTCTTTACACCATCGAGAGGCTTGAAACCGCCAGAAGAATCGACGAGATAATCTTAGTTGCCTCGAAGGACAACGCGGAAAAACTTGAGAGGCTCGGCTACCGCGTGGTCGTTGATGAGCTCCTTATAGGCCCGATGGGGGGCGTTTACACGGCCTTAAGTCTCGGCGATGCCTTCGTCGTTGCCGGCGACATGCCCCTCCTCGTCCCCGAGTTCATTGATTACATAATTGAAGAATTCAAGAATAGCGGAAAAATAGCCTGCGTGCCGAGGTGGGAGAACGGCTACCTCGAACCCCTTCACGCCGCTTATTCCAGGGCTTTCCGCGAAATCCTTGAGGAGAAGATAAAAACCGGAAACTACGCCCTCAACAGGGCAATCCGTGAAGCCAATCCCTGCTACCTCCCGATAGAGTCTCTCCCCGGGGAGTGGCGCGAGAGCTTCTTCAACGTGAACACGAGGGAGGATTTGGGGAGGATACAAAAGGGATAAATAGCATGCCCCTCAAAGTTTAATGGGAGAACCATGGGCATTGGAAGATGCCTTTTTCCTCTACGAGCTGTTCAACGAGAAAATTGACCGGAGGGTGCTCAATGACTACGCGAGGAGGCTTGGCGTTGAAGTTCCGTTCTAAGCGCGATTTGGAAGAGAGGCTCGCCTTCATCCGGCTTTACGTGAAGAGGCTGAAGGAGAACCCGGATGAGGTATTCAAACAGCAGGTGAGGCTTGTGAATTCGTTCCTTGCCTCCGCCAAGAGCTTTCCGCTGAGCAGGGAAGAGTACCTGCGGATGAAGGGAGAACTGCGGAGAGAATAACCCACTTTTGGGTGACACTCCCCTCAGTTAGTGTTCAAAAGGAAGATAAACCAATTCCCAATTACATTGTTGAGGGCTTATCCCTTTTTAGAATCCCCGCTAACAGCTCCGCCAGCCTCTCGGCGCGCCTCTTTATCAGCTCGCTAGGCTCCTGAAAGAGACCTGTCGAGCCCGGCTGACAGCCTATGAGCACGAACTCCGCATTGACCATCGTCTTCATGAACTGTGTAACGAACTTCAGCGGAAGTCCGTGCGTCGATATCGCCTCTCCGAGCGTTCCCTCAGGGTCAGCTATGATGTACTCGCCGACATCACCGCCGAAATCAACGGCATCGACGAGGACGACGAGGTCGGGCTTAAAGTTCGCTATCTTCCCAGTGTAGTTCTCAGGAACCTCGCCACAGTTCAGCACGAGGACGTTGGGGTTGTCCAGCAACTCCTTCAGCCTCTCCGCCACGAGCACGCCGAAGGCGTCGTCCCCCCTGATATCGTTCCCGATTCCGCAGACCACGACCCTTTTCGCGTTCTGGAAGAGTTCTTCAAGGTTCATTGACTATCCTCCCCTACGAGCTTCTTTTTTCTCAACAGCTCGATAAGCTCAAGGCCCGTTACGACGTAAATTTTCGTGTTTTCAACTTCAATTTTCATGCTTTCGTTTCTCATATCGAGAAGGTCTCGGTCGTAGGTAACTATGGCAAACGCATCGCCCTCAACTGCGACTTCAATCCACTTGTCATCGCTCTCATCTCTGCACAGTTTGACCTGCTTTTTTGGCGTGACGAACTGGCTGTGCTCTTCAATAAACCTTAGAACCCTCGCGGGGTTCTGAAGGGGAACTCTGGAGCTTTCGGGAACTCTTGAGTACAGTGCCATTATCTTCGGGTGCGCGAGCTTGTATCTCATCTCCGCTACGGTTTCGGAAGAAGCATAGTTTATGAGGATTCCCCGGCGGATTAGCTCTAAAATGAATGCAACAGCGTTCCTTTTCGGGTTTTTGCTGAGGAGAAACGATATCAGGGCCGATGTCTCAATCACAACTCCAAGCCCATGGCCCTTAGCTTTCTCTCGATTTCCAGCCATTTTCTGACGTCCTCCTTGACCTCGATGAGGAGTTCGCTGAGGTCCTCTGGGGCGTCTTCCGTCGGCTCTTCGACCTCGAGGCCTCCAACGGCCTTTTCCTTTTCGGCTTTCTCAAGCCTCTCAAGGTTCTCTTTCCATTCGAGATACTTGAGGAGTTCCTCAACGGTAACGCCGAGGGAACTGGCGAGCTTTAAGACTATCTCGGAGATTAAAACCCTCTTCTCCCGGTCTTCAAGGAGTCTTTCAACGGTGTAAACTTCAGGATTAATGACCTCGCTCATGGTCTCACAGGGGTCGTTTTGACACGGGCGTATTTTAAGGTTGCGATTGGAACGTCTTGGGACCTAAAGTGTGGCCCTCTGAAATGAATGGAAAAAGAAAACTCACAGCTTCCCCGCAAGCTCCCTAACCTTCTCCGCGAACTCGGTCTTCATGAGCTCCTCGACGTTTCCAATCTTCGCGTCGAGGTCCGGATAGAAGGGTATGCCGATGAGGTACGGGACGTTGTAGCGCTCGGCGAGCTTCCTGACGTCTTCCTCGTCGTTCAGTTGCTCCGAACGGAGAACCATGTTCTCGACGACGCCGAGAACCTTGTGATTCTCCTCAAGGAGTAGCTGTATGAGCTTCTCGACGACGTTGAGGGCGAGCTTCGACGGGGTTGCAACGACGAGGAACTCTCCCCTCTTGAGGAAGCGGAGGACATCCAACAGCTGGTCGCCGAGTCCAGGTGGCATGTCGATGACGAGGTAGTCAAGCTCGTCCCAGCGCGTTATCGTGAGGAGCTCGATGAGGGCGTCGCTTATCTCCTTACCGCGGAGCGGTGTGGGCCTGTTCTCGGTGTAGTAGGCTATGGTCATGAACTTTATCCCGTGAACGGTAGGCGGGACAACGCCTTTGTCCTCCTCAGGGAACTCCTTCGGCTCGAAGCCGAGAATCACGTGGTCACTTGCCCCGTGGAAGTCAAGGTCAAGCAGGCCGACCTTATAGCCCTTCTCGGCCAGAGCTAAAGCGAGGGTCGTCGAGATGAGCGATTTTCCTACTCCCCCCTTCCCGCTGACGACGGGGATTATCCTCTTGACATTCTCAAGCCTCGCGCTTATGGCTATCTCGCGCGGGTCAATCATGCCTCTCCCTCCTTCTCAATCATTATCCCGGCAACGTAAACGCCCCTACCCTGGACGACCTCAAAGTCGTGGCTCCCGCACTTCGGGCATGCCAGAAACGCGTGAACGACCTCGGGAATGAAGTGGATGTCCTCCTTTATGCGCTCGTCGAACTGGTCCTTGACCTCCTTGAGCTTCCAGGTGTGCCCGCAGTTGCGGCACTTGAATACCGCCTCTTCCTCCTCGAAGATTATCTCTGCCCCCTCTGCAATTGTTCCCGCGAACATCTGCTCCATCGCGAACTTCACTATGTCCTCCGCAACGTCCTGGAGTTCGCCGAGAACGACCTTGACGGCCTTTACCCTCTTTGCCCCCTCCCTCTGGGCGTAGTCGAGGACGGTTCTAACTATGGCATCCGCCAGCGCCCACTCGTGCATGGTATCACCGACGGAAATTGGCGTGTCACCTTAAAAATGGTTGGGTTTGAAACCTGTGGTGTGCAGACAAATTTATTAACGGTTCGATGGAACTCTCCCCGGTGGTGGGATGGGGCACGAGCACGGGCACGGGCTTAAGAGGAACCTGGCAATCTCAATCGTCCTGAACCTCACGATAACTATCGCAGAGGTAATCGGTGGGCTAATCTCGGGCAGTTTGGCGCTCCTGAGCGATTCGCTTCACAACTTCAGCGACAGCATGAGCCTGCTCGCGAGCTACTTCGCCCTAAAAATCGCCGAGAGAAAGCCCAACGAGAAGTACACCTTCGGCTACAAGAGGGCCGAAATCCTCGTGGCCTTTATCAACTCCGCCGTCTTAATCGGCGTTTCGCTCTTCCTCGTCGTCGAGGCCTACCGGCGCTTTAGAAACCCCCAGCCGATTGACACAGCTATAATGCTCCCCATGGCCCTCGTCGGGCTAATCGCGAACCTACTCTCGGTTTTCCTTCTCCACGAGCACGCCCACGGCCTCAACGTCCGCTCCGCTTACCTTCACCTTCTGAGCGACACCCTCTCGTCGGTGGCCGTCGTGATTGGTGGTTTGCTGATTCGCTTCTACGGCGTCGAGTGGGTCGACCCGCTCGTTACAGTTTTGATAGCGCTCTACATCCTCCGCGAGGCCTACGAAGTCCTTAGGGAGAGCGTTGACGTCCTGATGGAGGCGTCGCCGGAGCTCGACCTCGAAGAGATAAAGGCCGAGCTGGAATCAATCCCCGGCGTTAAGAACGCCCACCACTTCCACGCCTGGCGGGTCGGTGAGGGTGGGATTCACTTCGAGTGTCACCTATCTGTTGAGGACATGCCCCTGAGCGAGGCGCAGAGGATTATAGACGAGGCCGAGAAGAGGCTGAGGAAGTTCGGGGTAACCCACGTTACGGTTCAGCTCGAGGTTGACCGGTGCGAGCCCGGTCTGCTGTGCCCAGACGCATGAAGAGGAGCGCGTAGCTCAGCGGGCCGAGAATAGCCTCCCCGAGCACACCGATGAGTTCGAGCAGGACGTCGTAGACTACCAGCCAGAACGCCAGAAAGCCGAGCACGGCCCTTCTCTCGTCACCGTTGAGGGAGGCAAAGAAGAGGACGAGCGCGAGCGTTCCAACTGCATCGGTGGCGAGCGGTGGGAGAACTTTGGGGAGAAATGCGAGGGCCGTGAAAATCGTCGCCCCCGAGATGAAGCCGGCCGTGAAGGGACGGGATGGCGTGAATGGAACGTCCCTGCTCCCGAACTTCTTGGCGAGGAGGAAGAGCGCGAGGGCAGATAGAATGGCGACCGAGTACTGACCCGGGGACGGGACGTAGCGGGTGAGGTGCGCGAAGGCAAAGGCGGAGGTGCAGAAGGCGATTGTGGTCAGAAGGGCACCCCGTTTCCCGATGAGGGACTTTCCGCGCAGTTCTGGGTAGAGAAGCTCCACTATCAAAATCGGGAGGGCTATGCTCATCGTGGCGTGGTAAGCCGTCAGGAGAACGGCCCAGCTCGTGTTCACGCCGAAGACCCTGCCGTAGTCCTTAAGAGCCCCGAGGTCGGGCCAGTTCGGGTCGAACCACGAGCGGATTACGAGCCCCTCCTCAACGACGCCGTAGAGGGCGCCGAGGAGCATGAGGCCGACCTTTCCCCGGCCGAGCCGTATCCACGCCTCGCGAATCAACAAAACGCCAGAGCCGTAGAAGAGCCAGAGGAGGGGAAAGGAGAGGGGTTGAACTACAAGCTGGAGCGGGTGCGTTGAGCCACCGAGGACCTCGGCTAGGAACGGTGAGAGGAAGGTGAGGAGTAACACAGCTCTGGTCTCTTGTCTCATGCGTTAAACTTCGCCCTTCCGGTTAAAGCTTTATGCGTGAACCTCTTGGTGCTTATAGGCCTCCACGAGGCCCTTCTCAATCGCCACCTCGACGGCCCTGTAGTAGCTTGGCACGTAGAGGCTCGGCCCGCGGAGAACAACCGTTTCGTCAACCCAGTTGAGCTCGGTGAGGGCCTTCGGCTTTCCGTGCTTAACTATCTCCTCCCAGAGGCGTCTGTTGATAACGCACCCGGGGTCGTCGCCCGCAAGGTCGAGCGTGTAGTGGTAGGCCCTCGCGCGACAGCCCCCGCAGATGTACTTGTAGGGACACCTCCCGCACTGGCCCTCCCAGCTATCTCTGTCGCGGAGTATTCCGAAGATTCTGCTGTTCTCCCATATCTCCTTGAACGGCCTGTGCCTAACGTTTCCAACCGGGAGCGGGAGGAAGACGCAGGGAACTACCGTTCCGTCGGGCTCGATTCCGGCGTAAATCCTGCCAGCACCGCAACCGCCTATGAACTCGGCGAGCGTCTTCACGGAGTTATCCTCGCCTATGTAGAAGTGCGCCGGCGTGACGCTCCTCCCCTGGCTCATGAGCAGGGTAACGCGCGCGTACTGGGGCGCGGTCGTCAGTATCTCAAGCTTACGCTTCTTCATCTGGCGGTAAACCTCTTTCATGAACTCCTCGCGCTCCTCCGGCGAGAGGTCCACCTTAATCATGTCCTCGGCCCTTCCCGTCGGCACGAGGTTGAAGAAGATGACGCGCCTCACGCCTATGCTCTCAGCCAAGTCGAGTATGTCGTCTATCTCCTGGTAAGTCTCCTTGTCCATTATCGTTGCCATTCCGTGGCTTATTCCAAGTTCGACCGCGTTTTCCAAAGCTTTTACCGCGTGCTCCCACGCCCCCGGAATTCCGCGGAACCTGTCGTGCTTCTCGGGCTTCGCCGAGTCAATGCTGACCTCAACGTACTTTATTCCCGCCCTGACGGCCTTTTCAAGCTCCTCCCTCCTCGCGAACGTCCAGCCGTTGGTTGCCACCGACGTGTGAATTCCCCTGCTCGACAGTTCTTTGACGATTCTCAGGAAATGCGGGTGTATCGTCGGCTCGCCCCCGCTTATTGCAACCGCCGCGACGCCGGCCCTGTCGAGCTGGTCAACGAGGCTGAGTTTCTCCTCGAGCGATAACTCGCTCGCGAGCTGTTTGTCGGCCCTCTGGTAGCAGTGCTGACAGCGGAAGTTGCACATGTTGGTAAAGTTCCAGACTATCAGGAATGGCCCGGCAAGGCGCTGAGGAACTGTTACCCCGTACTTCGCTATGCCCTCGAGGACGACCCAGATTCCGCGCCTTATGTGGGGGTCCCTCAGCAGGGCTTCCTTGACGGCCTCCTCATCGCCGTGGGCGAGCTTTATGCCGAGCTTGAGCAGGAGCTTTATCGTGTCCGCCTGGAAGCGGACCATCATCGGCGCGTTTATACTCTCGCCCGCGTAGATGCTGAGGGCCAGTATAAGGCTGGAAGCTCTCGCCCGTTGATTTCGTACTTCTTCAGGGTCGGCCTTATCAGCGCCTTCGCTATCGGGTTTCCGAGTATGAGCTTGAAGGCCTTCAGCGCGGTGGTGAGCTGGTTCCCTTCGTTTTCTTCGGATTCAACCTCCCCGACATCGGTTGAAGGGTTCATAGCGTTTGGAAACGGCTCCTTTATCGTTTTCGGGGCCTTCATCTTCACCACCCCCGATTATGGGTTCGGCAAAATGCGTTTAAAGTTTTCGATATAAATGATTTGTAGCTTATGTCAGTTTTTTCTGATATATCCGATATAACCGAAAAATTTAAATACTTGCCATCCCATTCATCAATTGAAGAATCCGGAGGTGAAACCCATGGCGTCCGCAAAAACCGGTCTGTGGTTGCTCCTGATTGGAGCCATCTTGATTCTGGTTGATGGAATGCTCGTTCTTTCAACAGGTAGCTTCTACGGTTGGCACTATGGCAGTGTCTCCGTCGTCGGCTGGACTGAGATAATCCTCAGCCTGCTGATGTTCCTCCTGGCGGCGTACTACAAGAAGAGCCCCGGAGCCGTCGGATGGACCAACGTGATTCTGGCCTTCATAACCATGCCCTTCGACGGTGGCTTCTGGACGATAGGAGCATGGCTCGTCGTAATCGGAGGCGCGATAATAGCGACTTCGAAATGATTTCAGACATTTTTATAAGGTTCTTTTTTCAATTTTTAGAAGGGGATTATGATGAAGGCCAAAACGGAGCGCAGGAAGTTCATAGAGATTGTTGAACGAATCATGGTTCGCTGGGGCTACACGGCGACAGATGGCAAGGTGTACGCCCTTTTATTGCTCTCAAACAGGCCTATGACGATAACCGAGCTCGCCAAAGAAACCGGCCTGAGCCGTTCCTCGATATCAGTTTCCCTGAACCGTCTCGTCCGAGAGTACTTCGTCACCTGCCGGAGGGAGGGCAAGACCAAGTACTTCACAGCCGTGCCCGCTTTTCTTGAGAAGTTCCTTCGCCAGCCAAAGGAAATACTCGAGCGCGAGGTTCGTCCGCTGGAAGAAATAGTCAAGTCCATGATTGAAAAAAGCGACGATGACATGAAACCCCGGCTGGAGGCCATTCTCGACGACCTGAAAAAACTTGAGTGTGTTCTGGAGCTAATAATCCGCGTGGAAGAAGAGGAAAGTGAGTGCCTCACGAACGGGTGAGGCCCATCTTCAAAGTTTTTACGAACGTTACAAGCCATAGAATCAGCAACGCCCAGAGCAGGCAGTAGCCGAAGAGTTTCATCAGTTCCAGTCCAAACACCTTCCCCAGGTCCATACTTGCGTTTGTAAACGCCCCGAGGGGGAAGATGAAAGCCCACCATGAAAGGCTGTACGGCAGGCTCATGTTTCTGATGTAATGGAGTGTCAGGGCGAGTGCCATTACCAGCCACCAGAAGCCAAGTCCCCAGAGGAAAAACGCGAAGATGAAGAGCGGGTCCTTTGAAACCGCTATGCTTGAGTTATTAACGAGGGCGAACAGTGCGGTAATGCTGGCTCCGATGGGTCCGAGGTTCATCCATATGAGCGGGGCCATCTGCGGTGGCAGGAGTTCGTGTCTGATAAAGCGAAGCGTTACAACTGCGTACAGGATTAGGTACAGGAAGAAGCCCGCGCCCCACCCGAGGTAGTTAACTATGGTGACGAACTCTCTGGTGTATCCCGCTGTCGTCCTCATGAAAACGGCTCCGAAGGGGATTATGACTAAGGCAACCGGGGGAATGTACCACGCCGGCGAGAGGTGCCGGAGGTCGACTTCTCCCGCGATGAATATCTCGTAGGACATCCAGAACGCGAAGATGAACGTTAGGACCAAACCCCACAGCCAGAGGTACCATGCAGTGGTTCTGTCGTGAAGGACAACCAAAAACTGGGCCGCTAGGACAATCGTGGCCGCCCCGCTCGTTCCGTAGAAGTGCCCCTTTGATGGGTGTCTAAGGTCCTCCAGCGCGTCTTTTCTGTAAACAATCCACCTCAAAATCCAGGGAATCAAGAGGATTATGTATAAAACGGCGTTTAAGTACGTCAGCGCAACTCCCACGTTCTTTAGAGGACTCCAATAGGTCGAGTACTTGTACGATGCAATCGCAACGGCGCCGGTTCCCATGACGCTCGCGAACCAAGCGGGGTTGAAATTTTTAATCCTCTCCATATGAACCTCCCTCCATGTAATCTCTTTTCGTCCAGAAATTAGGCCTCCTTAAAAGTTTTTTGGTGCTGAAATATTCGATGTGTCAAACTCACCCGATACAAAAACTTATAAATTATCTTTCATCTATTTGACTAGCATAAGAAAATGAGGTGACCCTAATGAACTATCCGGAGTTAGCACTCATAGCCTTCATCCTGAGCGTCGTCTTTTCGATAGGTGGCGTGGGCTCGGCAATAGCCATAGTTCCGGTTATGGGCTGGCTGGGAGTGCCCCTGATGAGCGCCAAGCCGACCGGCCTCTTCATAAACGTCCTCTCGATGCTTTCAGCGACCGTCAAGAACCTGCGGGCGAAAAAGCTCGACGTCCGCTTCGGCCTGCCGATTCTCATCACCGCGACTCTGGCTTCACCCCTCGGCGCCTATTCCGGGAGGTTCATACCGCACCGCGTCGTTTTAGCTGTCTTCGTGGCTTTCCTCCTCTACTCGGGGATGATGATGCTCTTCTTCAGGCCGAAGGGGAGGGAAAGGAAGGGCCACCACATCGTTGAAGGCTCGCTCATCGGTGGAATCGCTGGCTTCCTCGGCGGTCTCCTCGGCGTCGGCGGAGGCGGGATAATCAGCCCTGCCCTAATCCTCCTTGGCTACGAGCCGAAGAAAGTCGCCAGCACTACCGCTCTGATAGTGTTCTTCTCCTCGCTGAGCGGTTTTCTGACCTACTGGAAGCTCGGAACCCTTGACTGGGAGTTGCTACTCTGGGTCTCCCTTCCAGCAATACTCGGTGGCTGGCTCGGAACGCACCTGATGCACTTCAAAATGAGCTCGGGGCAGGTAAAAAAGGTAATAGGGGTCATAATGTACGTCATAGCCCTCAAGACGCTCCTCGTCGCTTTGGGCTGAAGACGAAGTTCTTCAGCGTTAAGGCTCCAGTAACCAGCCACATCGCCAGCAGGAGCCAGTAGAGGGCGAAGCCGAAGTCGGTTATCGCGTTTATTCCGAAGGTCGTCCCGACCTTGAAGGTCGCGCTGACGTAGGCGCCGAAGGGGAATATGAAGGCCCACCACGCGAGACTGTAGGGCAGGTTGAGCTTCCTGATGTAGTGGAGCGTCAGTATTACCGCCATGACGAACCACCAGACGCCGAAGCCCCAGAAGATTAACCCGAAGGCCAGGAAAGGCTCCTTCACCTTTATGAAGTCGCTGGCCTTCACGAGGGCGTAGAGCGTGGATGTTCCCGCTCCGATGGGTCCGAGGTTAATCCAGATTGACGGGGCGATTCCGCAGGGCATCGGCTCGTGCTTTATGAAGCGGTAGAGGACTATCGCGAAGAGCGCTAAGTAAAGGAAGAAGCCAGCGCCCCAGGCGAAGTAGTTGATGAAGGCCATCAGCTCCTTCACCGTTCCCGAGGAGAGCGCCATGAGCTTCGCCCCGCTGATGGGGATTACTATGAGCCCGACCGGAGGAATGAACCAGGCGGGCGTTATGTTCTTGGTGTCTATCCCGTCTCCTGTGAAAACGATGTAGGGAATCAGGAAGGCGAAGAGCAGGACGAAAGGAACGCCGAAGAGCCAGAAGGCCCAGGCGAGCCTTTCATTTCCGAAGATGAACAGCCAATCCGCTGAGAGAACGAGAGCCGCGACGCCTATCGTGCCGTAGAAGTTGCCGAGGACCGGGTGGTAGAGGTCTTTCATGGCTTCCTCGCGGTACTTTACCCACCTCAGAGTCCAGGGAACGAGGAGAACGAAGAACAGGAGCGTGTTGAGGTAGACTAGGAACTCAGCGAAACCGTTCAACGCCGAAAGCCTTGATGAGTAGGCTTTGCTGACCAAAGCCAGCGCTCCGGTTCCCATCACGCTCGCGAACCAGCTCGGAGCGAAGTCTTTAACTCCCATGCGACCACCAAAGAAATGAAGAAAAATTCATTTAAAAATCTTATCATGTTTTGTTATCCGCTCCTTCCACAGGGGGTCGCTTTCGGCAGTCCCGCGGAGAAACGCCTCGACGGCTTTCCTTGCTTTCCCGCCTATCCCCGGAATCACCTGAACGCCGAGGGCCTCGAAGTGGGCAATCGCCTTTCTCCCTATCCCGTAGGCGAGGACAACCTCTACCCCCTGCTCCCTCAGGAAGTTCGGGATGTCGCCCGGCCCGTGTTCCTCGAAGGGGAACTCAACTATTCTGACATCCCTGATTTCTCCGTTCTCGGCGTCCACTATCGCAAAGCGCCTTGTCCTTCCAAAGTGCTCCGAAACCTCTGATTCGAAATCGTCTCCTGCAAGCGGAACCGCGATTCTCAAGGCCATCACCAAAATTAATGAAATCCTGTTCACCTAAAAACCTGCCGGTTTGAAACGAAGGGTTGGTAACATCAATGAACCAAAACCGTTAAAAGCGTGCTACCTTTTTTGGAGTTGGTGATACAGATGAGGAAAGCCCTCGCGCTCCTCGTAATCCTGCTGGTCGTTTCGGTCGCTGGATGCATAGGAACGTCAACATCGAGCTCAACCAAGCCAGCCAGTTCCTCTCCAGCGGTAACGAGCTCAACCACGAGCCCGGGCTACATCACCGTCACCGACATGCTTGGGAGGACGGTAAAGGTCCCGACAAACGTTAGCAGGGTCGTTGCCGTTGGGCCCGGAGCTTTGAGAATCCTCGTCTATCTCAACGCGACCGATAAGGTGGTTGGAATCGAGGAGTTCGAGAAGCGCTTCTCCTACGGGAGGCCCTACATCTTAGCTCATCCCGAGCTTCTCAAACTGCCGGTCATCGGCCCAGGCGGCCCCGGAAAGCTCCCGGACATGGAGGCCCTGATTAAGGTCCACCCGCAGGTCATCTTCATGGTCTTTGTTAGTAAGCAGACCGCCGATGAGGTTCAGGAAAAGACGGGAATCCCCGTCGTGGTTCTCAGTTACGGAACGCTGAAGAACTTCACAGACCCGGTCTTCTTCAAGTCGCTCCTCCTGGCCGGAAAAATCCTCGGAAAGGAGAAGAGGGCCGAGGAGGTCATAAAGTTTATCGAGGAACAGCAGAGCTACCTTGAGAACCTCACGAAGGGCCTGAAGAGTCCGAGGGTTTACGTCGGCGGAATAGGTTTCAAGGGCGCCCACGGGATAACGAGCACATTCACCGACTACGCGCCCTTCACGGTTCTCCATCTCGACAACGTCGCCTCGAACCTGAGCAGTAAAAACGGCTGGGTTCAGGTGGACAAGGAGTTTCTGCTGAAGGAGAACCCGGACTACATCTTCATCGACGAGGGTGGTTTGAAGATAATCCTCGAGGACTACAGGAGCAATCCCGACTTCTACAACTCGCTCAAGGCCGTCAAGGAGGGCAATCTTTATGGAGTCCTGCCCTACAACTTCTACAACACCAACATCGGAATTGCCATAGCTGACGCCTACTACATCGGAAAGGTTATCTACCCGGAGCGCTTCAAGGATATAGACCCCGTTAAGAAGGCGGACGAAATATTCACGTTCCTCGTCGGAAAGCCCGTTTACAGCGAGCTCGCCAAGGAGTTCGGCGGGTTCGGAAAGATAGACCTCTCCAGCGGAAACGTCACCTACGGCCTTCCAACGAACCCGTGATGCCTATGGCCATGGACTACAGGGCGTACCTGAGGCGAAAGCTCCTCATAGGCCTCGCCCTTTTCCTTTCCCTGTTAGCGGTTTCTCTGTTCTCCCTCTCAAGCGGACCCTATCACGTTCCGGTTAGAGAAGTCCTTGCGGTTCTCTTCGGCGGTGGAAGCAGGGACGACCGCCTCGTAATCCTCGGCATAAGACTGCCAAGAATCGTCGCCGGAATCCTCGTAGGGGCTTCGATGGGCATCGCTGGAGCGGTTCTGCAGGGCTACCTGAGAAATCCCCTCGCCACTCCCTTCACTATGGGCGTCTCAAACGGGGCCATGTTCGGCGCCTCTTTGGCCATAATCCTCGGCGCCGGCTACTCCCTCAACTCGGGGCAGGTCTTCCTCAACAACCCCTACGCGGTGGTTCTCTTCGCGTTCCTCGGGGCGATAAGCGCCACCCTCGTCATTCTCGCCCTTGCGAGGCTCCGCGGTCTGAGTCCAGAGGCGATAGTTTTAGCCGGAGTCGCTATGAGCTCCCTCTACGTTGCTCTAACTACCCTCGTCCAGTACTTCGCCAACGAGCTTCAGCTCTCGGCGATGGTCTACTGGAGCTTCGGAAACCTCGCGAGGGCAACGTGGCGGGAGAACGCCATAATGGCCGTCGCGTTCGCCTTCGTTTTCGCCTACTTCCTCGTCAAGCGGTGGGATTTGAACGCCTCAACGCTGGGTGATGAGATAGCTAAGAGCGTTGGGGTCAACATCGAGAGGGAAAGACTAATCGGGACACTGCTCTCGGCCTTCATCACCTCCGTAACGGTGGCCTTTGTGGGGGTAATCGGCTTCATCGGACTCATAGCGCCCCACTCGATGCGCCTTATCGCTGGCGGTGATTACCGCTCGCTGATTCCCCTCTCGGCGTTAGCTGGGGCACTGCTCCTCGTCTCGGCCGACACAGTTGCGAGGCTAATCGTTTCGCCCATGAACCTCCCCGTCGGCGTCATAACCTCGTTCCTCGGCGCGCCGACGTTCATATACCTCCTCGTGAAGATGGAGGGCCGGCGATGATTGAGGCGAAAGGCATAAGCTTCTCCTACGGCGAGCGGGAGGTCCTGAGGGGAATAAGCCTGGAAGTCGGCGAGGGTGAGTTCGTGGCAATCCTCGGCCCGAACGGCGCGGGAAAGAGCACCTTTCTCAGATGTCTCGCCGGAATCCTGAAGTGCGACGGTGTGTTCGTTAGGGGCAGGCCGATTAACGACTACCCGCCGAGGGAGCTCTCGAAGGTTCTCGCCTACGTCCCGCAGAGGGTCGAGCCGGGGTTTTTGACGGTCTTCGACACAGTTCTCCTCGGCAGGAGGCCCTACATGGGACTGACGCCGTCTGAGGGGGATTTAAAGGTCGTCGAAGAAGCCCTGAAGAGGCTCGGCATTGAGAAGTTAGCCCTCAAGAGGACGAACGAGATAAGCGGTGGAGAGCTTCAAAAGGTCAGCATAGCGAGGGCTCTGGCTCAGGAACCTGAAATCCTGCTGATGGACGAGCCGACCAACAACCTCGACCTCAAGAGCCAGCTTGAGGTGATGAGGCTCGCGAGGGAGCTGGCGAAGGAGGGAAAGACCGTCATTACTGTCATGCACGACGTGAACTTAGCTCTGCGCTTTGCGAAGAGGTTCGTCTTCATGAAGAACGGGAGAAAAATAGCCGATGGCGACCTCGAAGTCCTGAGCGAGGAGCTCTTTGAGGAGGTCTACGGCGTTAAGGTGGAGATAGGGGAGGTAAGAGGGGTTCCCGTGGTGGTTCCCCTCTAAAGCTCCGCCTCACCGAGGAACTCGAGCATCTCGAGCAACCTCGGGTCCTTGACCTTCTCGATGGCCTTCTTGGCATCTTCCTCGTCAATCTTGCCGTCCTTGAAGAGTGCGAGAGCTTTCACAGCCTCAAAGAAGTCCTTCATGTCCGGGAAGGCGTTTATGAACATGTCTATGTTGAGGTAAACCGTCTCGAAGTCGTCGTCGAGGAAGAGCTGCCAGAGGACGTCCATCAGCGAGCCGAAGGCTATGTCCTCGTAGTCAGTCCCCTTCGCCCTTATGAGGGCGTAGAGGCACTCCTGTAAGGCCGCATCGTAGTTCTCTTCCTCCTCAAAGATTTCCTCGAAGCTGAGGTGGGCCTCGACGAGAAGCTCGTTGTCGTTGAGGACCTTCGGCAGGACGCCGGCTATTATGGCCTTGCCCTTGTAGGTGTCGCCGGCCTCGAAGGTTATGTAGCCCCTGTGAATCTCAATCCTGAGGAGTTCCCTCTCGTCGCCGAGCTCCCTGTAAAGCTCCTCCGCCTTCTCGATTAGCTCGAGGGCCTTCTCGTACTCCTGGAGCTCCTCGTGAATCATGGCCATGCTGTAGTATATCCTCGCGGCGTGCTCGATGTTGCCCTTGGCGACCTCCTCTTCGAGGAGCGCTCTGAACAGTTCGAGACTCTTTTCGAGTTCTCCGATGAGGTAGTAGAGGTCAGCCAGGTGGAACTTCAGCTCGAAGTCGTCGCTCTCCTTCGCGAGCTTCTCGAACTCCGAAATCTTGTCCTCGTTGAGTATCTCGTGGTAGTAGTAGAGCACGAGCTTGTAGAGCTCCCAGTCCTTGCACTCCTTCGCAAGTTTTTCGGCCTTCTCGAGGACCTCCTTAAGCTCCTCGTCGCTCAGGTCGTCCACCTTGTAGTAGAGAATCCTCCTGAGCTTTTCGCAGTTCTTCTCCTCGATGGCCTTCATAATCTCCTCCATGCTTTCACCCCGGTTTTCTAACGCGCCGATGTATTTAATTCTTTGGCTACCTTTTTAACCCCTCCGCGAGAGCTATGGACATGCTTCAGGTGATTTTTCTCGGCACCGGCGGGATAATGCCCACGCGCGAGAGAAACGTTCCAGCTATAGCGCTCCGCTACAAGGGCGAGGTTATACTCTTCGACGTCGGCGAGGGCACGATAAGGCAGATGAACACCGCGAAGCTCAGCCCGATGAAGGTCGAGAAGATTTTCATCACCCACTTCCACGGCGACCACTACCTCGGGCTCGGCGGGTTGATTCAGACGATGAACCTCTGGAACCGGGAAAAGCCCCTCCACATCTACGGGCCGAAGTACACCTTCGAGTTCGTGCAGAACTTCATTAACAGCGGTTTCTTCAGGCCGGTTTTTGATATACACGTCCACGAGCTCGGCGAGACGAGGCTTAAGTTCGGAGACTACGAAATCTGGAGCTTCAAGGTCGAGCACGGGATTCCGGCTTTAGGATACGTCTTCAAGGAGAAGGACAAGAGGGGAAAATTCCTGCCCGAGAAGCTTAGGGAATACGGCCTCAAGCCCGGGCCGATGCTCGGAAAGCTTGAGAGGGAAGGCCAAATTGAGTTGAACGGCCGGATAATCCGCCTCGAAGACGTTACCGGACCAAAGAGACGGGGAGTTAAGATAGTCTACACCGGCGACACCGAGCCAGCCGAGAGAGTGAGGCTCTTCTCAGAGAGGGCCGATTTGCTGATTCACGACGCCACTTACCTTACCGATGAGGACCGGGGGGAGAGCTATCACTCCACCGTTGAGGAGGCCTGCGAGACCGCGAGGAGGGCGAAGGTAAAGCTCTTGGCACTCTTCCACAGGGCCTTCCGCTACACCTACGACGAATACCTGAGAGAGGCATCGAAGATATGCCGGGAATTCGGCGTGAACTTCGTCGTTCCGAGGGACTTCGACGTTTTAACGTACAAATCTGGCGAGTGGCAACTCCAGAACCTTCTGGGGGGAGGAAAATGAACTACCTCCGCTACGTCAAGCTCATAGGCACGATGCACGTCTCGCCGAGGAGCAGGGAAGAGGTCATCAGGACGATACTGGGGGAGAGGCCGCATGCCGTCGCGATAGAGCTCGACAGGGCGCGCTTCCTGGGAATGGAGCGAAACGTCGAGCTGACGCTTGAAGATTCACTCAGAATGGGCAGGGCTGGATTGATAAACTACGCTTTGGCCAAGGTCGAAGAAAAGCTCGGCGAGACCTTCGGAATGGCACCCGGCGAGGAGATGAAGGCCGCGATAGAGTCGGCGAAGCTGTTGGGAATCCCGCTATACCTGATTGACGAGGACATCAGCGTAATCCTCGCCAAGATTGCCTCGGCGCCCTTCAGGGAGAAGCTCCTCATGGCGCTCGAGGGCCTGAGCGTTTTCCTGCCCCTGGGAAAGGCCGAGATAGGCGACCCGATGGAAGAGTACAGGACGATGATGGTCGAGTTCAAGCGTCGGTACCCCTACCTCTACCGCGTCCTCGTCGAGGAGCGCAACGAGGTGATGGCGAGAAACCTGATGGCGATAGTGGATTCACTCCTCGCGCGGGGGATTAAGAGGCCCAGGGTTATAGCCGTCGTCGGCCTCGGACACAAGCCCGGCATCGAGAGGATTCTAAACGGACGTTACTTTTATATGGAGAAGTGAGGAAAATTTTCGGGGATTGGCCATGAGGGACAGGCTTGAGAAGATGCTGAACGTGGAAATACTTGACATTGATGAGACCGACGATAAGATTATCGTCTACGTTCCCGCTGATAAGGTTAGAATCGCGGTCGGGAGCGGTGGTGCGGCCGTTAAAGCAGCTGAACTCGTAATTGGCAAGAAGATTGAAGTCCGCGCCAAGGAGTGAACCACCACCTCAGGTGATACCTTGGGGAAAGGTTAAATAAGTTAAAGCGGAGTTTCTTCGGTGGTGCTTATGGAGTACAAGAGACCCTTCGGCGTCAGGATTGATGAGAACGGAGTCATCCCCGGGGCCAAGAAGCTCGTTAGAAGGCTCAGCGACATGAGGGGCTACTTCTACGACGAGAAGGCCTACGAGGAGCTTCTCAAAGAGGACCCCGTTGTCTACGAGGTCTATGCAATCGAGCAGGAGGAGAAGGACGGCGACCTCAACTTCGCGACGACAATACTCTATCCGGGCAAAGTTGGTAAGGAGTTCTTCTTCACCAAGGGCCACTTCCATGCGAAAGCCGACAGGGCCGAAATCTACTATGCCCTCAAGGGGAAGGGCGGAATGCTCCTCCAGACGCCGGAAGGGGAAGTTGAGTGGGTTCCGATGGAGCCGGGAACGGTCGTCTACGTTCCACCCTACTGGGCGCACAGGACGGTGAACACAGGAGACGAGCCGTTCATATTCCTCGCAATCTATCCAGCAGATGCAGGCCACGACTACGGCTCGATAAAGGAGAAGGGCTTCGCCAAGCTCGTCGTCGAGGAGAACGGTGAGGTCAAGCTGATAGACAACCCGCGCTGGAAGTGAGCGAAACCCTTATTAGGTTTCCCCTCTTTTTCACTCTCGGTGATACATAATGTGGGACGGGCTTTACGCTTCTGCCTTCGAGAGGGTTAGGGCTAAGGTAGGCAACGTTAAGGGCGTTCTCCTGGCCTACAACACCAACATCGACGCCATCAAATACCTCGAAAAGAGCGACCTCGAGGCGAGGGTTGAAAAGGCTGGAAAGGAAGAAGTCCTCCGCTACTCCGAGGAACTGCCCGAGAAGATAACGAGCGTTCCCCAGTTGCTCGGCTCAATCCTCTGGAGCGTCAGGAGGGGCAAGGCGGCTGAGCTGTTCGTCGAGAGCTGTCCCGTCCGCTTCTACATGAGGCGCTGGGGATGGGACGAGCTCAGGATGGGCGGTCAGGTCGGCATAATGGCCAACCTCCTCGGGGGAGTTTACGGGATTCCTGTTGTGGTGCACGTTCCCCAGCTCTCAAAGCTCCAGGCGCGCCTCTTCAAGGACGGGCCCATCTACGTGCCGAAGGTCGAAAACGATGAGCTCAGGCTCGTCCACCCGAGGGACTTCGATGGCGACGAGGAGAGCTGCATACATTTCATCTACGAGTTTCCCAGGGGCTTCAGGGTTCTTGACTTCGAGGCTCCAAGGGAGAACCGCTTCATAGGTGCCGCCGACGACTACAACACCACCCTCTTTATCCGCGACGAGTTCAGGGAGCGCTTTGACGAAATAGCCTCAGGCGTTAGCCTCGCGATAATCAGCGGGCTTCAGGCCCTAACTAAGGATAACTACCGCGAGCCCTTCAAGACGATAAGGGAGCACCTGAAGGTTCTCAACGAGAAGAACATTCCCGCCCACCTCGAGTTCGCCTTTACTCCGGACGAAACCGTTCGGAAGGCCATCCTCGACCTGCTTCCCGCTTTCTGGAGCGTCGGCCTGAACGAGGTCGAGCTGGCCTCGATAATGGAAGTGATGGGCGAGAAGAATTTAGCGGAAAAGCTCCTCGCGAACGACCCTGTTGACCCGATTGCGGTTACCGAGGCGATGCTCAAACTGGCCGAGCTCGGCGTTAAGAGGATTCACTTCCACACCTACGGCTACTACCTTGCGCTGACCGCTTACAGGGGCGAGTTCGTTCGCGATGCGCTGCTCTTCGCGGCTTTAGCGGCGGCCGCGAAGGCCAAGCTCGGCGACGTTCCCTCAATAGACGAGATAGTCAGGGCCATGGACGTGCCCGTGAACGAGAAGGTAAAACCCGTCGAGGAGGCCTTAGCCAAAGAGTACGGAATGAAGGAAGGACTCGCTGCGGTCAACGGTTACCAGCTCGCCTTCGTGCCGACAAAGATAGTGGCCAAACCGAAGTCAACCGTCGGTATAGGCGACACCATATCGAGCTCGGCCTTCGTCGGGGAGTTCGCCCTCCGCTGAGGACAAGTTTTTAATCTTTTTCCCTTAAATATTTCCTGAATTCAAACTTTTGGAGGTGATGCTTTGCTACTTGAGGCGCCGGTTTATAAAGAGCTCTTCGGGGCGGTTGAAATATACGAGGTTCAGAAGGTCATAAAGCTGGACAGCGAGACGAGGGACGTTGGAACCTTCACCGTAAGGAACGTTCCGAGGGAGGACATCTACCGAATCCTCGAGGACATAGCGATAGTAGTCCCGATGAAGGACGAGAAGCTTCAGCTCGTCGACGGCGTGCTCAAGGCCATTCCGCACCAGTGCCCGATAATAATCGTCTCGAACAGCAAGCGTGAGGGGCCGAACCTCTTCAAGCAGGAGGTAGACCTTGTAAAGCACTTCTACAACCTCACGCGCTCGCGGATAATAATGGTCCACCAGAAGGACCCGGGCTTGGCAGAGGCCTTCAAAAAGACGGGCTACGCCGAGATACTCGACGGCGACTCGGTGAGGAGCGGTAAGGGGGAGGGCATGCTAATCGGCCTGCTCCTCGCGAAAGCCATTGGCGCGAAATACGTTGGCTTCGTCGATGCTGACAACTACATTCCCGGTTCGGTGAACGAGTACGTCAAGGACTACGCCGCTGGTTTTCTCATGAGCGAGAGCGACTACACGATGGTCAGGCTGAGCTGGCGCCACAAGCCCAAGGTGACGACGAAGGGGCTCTACTTCAAGAAGTGGGGGCGCGTAAGCGAGATAACCAACCGCTACATGAACGAGCTCTTTGGGGTCGCCACCAACTTCGAGACCAACATCATAGCAACGGGAAACGCCGGCGAGCACGCGATGAGCATAAAGCTCGCCGAGATAATGCCCTTTGCAACGGGCTACGCCATAGAGCCCTACGAGCTGGTTTACCTCTTCGAGACCTTCGGAAGGTGGGGTAAAGGTAAGGAAGAGGTCTACGACCAGGGCGTTGAGGTCTTCCAGATTGAGACCCTTAATCCCCACCTCCATGAGGACAAGGGGCAGGAGCACGTAAAGGACATGATTCTAAGCTCCCTCGGGACGATATACCACTCTGAACTCGCCACCGAGAGCCTAAAGAGGAGAATCCTTGAAGAGCTCCGCATTCACGGCCTCCTCGGCGAGAACGAGGAACCCCCGAAGCCCAAAGTTATGCCCCCCGTTGAGGGAATAGACGTGAGCGAGTGGATGAAAACCCTCGAGGACGAGGCTGAGACGCTCCTCGAGTTCGAGGTGTGAGCGTTGATTAGGGTCATCTTCCTCGACCTCGACGGAACCCTCCTGGGAAGCGATTACTCGCCCGAAGGGGCCCGTCCCGTCATTGGGGAGCTCCTGAGGCGGGGCTACGAGGTCGTTGTGAACACCTCAAAGACCCGCTTTGAAGTCGAGTACTACATAAAGGCTTGGAACCTTGAGAAGCCCTTCGTGGTTGAAAACGGGAGCGCGGTCTACGTTCCGGTCAACTACCTCCCTCCCAAGGTCGTCGGTGAGTTCGGGGTGAAACGCGGAAAGTACCGCGTGATTGAGCTCGGGAGGCCCTATTCGGAGATAAAGCGCGCGCTCGACGAACTGTCCCCTGAGTACGGGCTCAAGTACTACGGCAACTCAACCCTCGACGAGGTTAGGGCCTTCACGGGCCTGCCCGAGGAGCTCGCAGAGCTCGCGATGAAGCGCGAATACAGCGAGACGATATTCAGGTGGGCAAAAGATGGGTTCGAGGCGGAGCTTGAAAGGATGGGCCTTAAAGTGAGCAGGGGGACGAGGTTCCTGAACGTCACCGGCAACACCGACAAGGGCAAAGGGGCCAGGGCCCTCCTCGAACTCTACTCCCTCCTCGGAGAGGTTGAGAGCTACGCGCTCGGGGACGGTGAGAACGACTTTCCCCTCTTCGAGGTTGTTGATAACGCTTTTATCGTTGGGAAGCTTTCCCATCCAAAGGCTAAGCATATAAGCTCGATTGAAGAACTCCCGGGGGTGATACCGTGAAGACCGTAATCCTTGCCGGTGGAAAGGGAACGAGGCTGTGGCCCCTGAGCAGGGAGCTGATGCCCAAGCAGTTCGTTCGCTTCCTCGACGATAGGAGCCTCTTCCAGAAGACCGTTGAGAGGGCCCTTCTCTTCTCGAAGCCGAGCGAAATATTCATTGTAACCAACAGGAACTACCGCTTCCGCGTTCTGGACGATTTGAGGGAGCTGGGCGTTGAAATCCCCGAGGACAACATACTCCTCGAGCCGAGCGCCAGGAACACCCTGCCGGCCATCCTCTGGGCGACGCTCGGGATAGAGGAGGAGTTTGGGAACTCGGTCGTTGCTGTTCTGCCAAGCGACCACCTCATAGAGGTCAACGAGGCCTACGAGAGGGCCTTTGAGAACGCTGAGAGGCTGGCTAAAAACAACCTCGTCACCTTCGGAATCAAGCCGACCAGACCGCACACGGGCTACGGCTACATAAAGCCGGGCGAGAAGATTGAAGAGAACGGAAGGATAATCGGGTACACGGTTTCAGAGTTCAAGGAGAAGCCCGACCTCGAGACGGCAAAGCGCTACGTCGAGAGCGGCTACTACTGGAACAGCGGGATGTTCGCGTTCTCAAGCTCGCTTTTCATTGAGGAGGTTCAGAAGCACGCCCCCGACGTCTGGGAGGCCTTTGAGGAGAGCGGTGACATAGAGGAGGCCTACAACCGCGTCCCGGAGATAAGCATAGACTACGGCGTCATGGAGAAGACTGACAAGGCGGCCGTCGTTCCCCTCAACACGGTGTGGAGCGACCTCGGAAGCTTCGACGCCATCTACGAAGTCCTCGAGAAGGACTCCGACGGGAACGCGGTCAGGGTTCGCGGAAAGAACGGCTACCACATAGGGGTCAACTCGAAGAACAACCTCATAATGACCGAGCGCCTGACAGCGACGGTCGGCGTTGATGATTTGATAATCATAGATACCGGCGACGCCCTGCTCGTGGCGAAGAAGGGCGAGAGCCAGCGCGTTAAGGAGGTCTACAAGGCACTTAAGGAGCTCGGCGACGAGCGCGTCATCGTCCACAGAACCGCTTACAGGCCCTGGGGAAGCTACACCGTGCTTGAAGAGGGCGACCGCTACAAGATAAAGCGCCTGACCGTTCTGCCGGGCAAGAAGCTCTCCCTCCAGATGCACTACCACAGGAGCGAGCACTGGGTCGTGGTCAGGGGAACCGCCAAGGTCATCGTCGGGGACAGGGAGATACTCCTCCGGCCCGGGGAGAGCACGTTCATTCCCGCTGGCGTTAAGCACCGCCTTGAGAACCCCGGAAAGGTTGTTTTGGAGGTCATAGAGACCCAGATTGGTGAGTACCTCGGCGAGGACGACATAGTTCGCTTTGACGACGAGTTCGGGAGGGTCTGAGATGGGGAAGCTGTTCGGGACCTTCGGCGTCCGTGGGATAGCCAACGAGAAGATAACGCCCGAGTTCGCGCTCAAGATGGGCATGGCCTTCGGGACGATGCTCAAGCGCGAGGGAAGGGAAAAACCTCTCGTTGTCGTCGGCAGGGACACGAGGGTGAGCGGTGAGATGCTGAAGAACGCGCTCATCAGCGGACTCCTCAGCGTTGGCTGTGACGTCATCGACGTGGGAATAGCACCTACTCCGGCAATACAGTGGGCCACCAGCCACTTCAGGGCCGACGGCGGGGCGGTTATTACGGCCAGCCACAATCCACCGGAGTACAACGGCATAAAGCTCCTCGAGCCAAATGGAATGGGCCTCAAGAAGGAGCGCGAAGCGGTCGTTGAGGAAATATTCTTTGCCGAGGACTTCGACAGGGCGAAGTGGGACGAGATTGGTGAGGTTCGCGAGGAGGACATCATCAAGCCCTACATCGAGGCGATAAAGAGCAGGGTGGACGTTGAGGCAATCAGGAAGAGAAGGCCCTTCGTTGTCGTTGACACCTCCAACGGCGCCGGTTCTCTAACACTCCCGTATCTCCTGCGAGAGCTCGGCTGTAAAGTTGTGAGCGTCAACGCCCACCCGGACGGCCACTTCCCGGCCAGAAACCCGGAGCCGAACGAGGAGAACCTCAAGGACTTCATGAAGATTGTTAAGGCCCTCGGTGCCGACTTCGGCGTTGCCCAGGACGGCGACGCGGACAGGGCCGTCTTCATAGACGAGAACGGGCGCTTCATCCAGGGCGACAGGACGTTTGCACTGGTTGCCGATGCGGTTCTCAGGGAAAACGGCGGTGGACTGCTCGTTACTACCATTGCGACCTCGAATCTGCTTGATGACATCGCGAAGAGGAACAACGCGAAGGTTATGCGCACGAAAGTTGGAGACCTCATCGTCGCGAGGGCTTTGCTTGAGCACAACGGAACCATCGGCGGCGAGGAGAACGGTGGCGTCATCTTCCCGGACTTCGTCCTCGGAAGGGACGGGGCGATGACGACTGCAAAGATAGTCGAGATTTTCGCGAAGAGCGGAAAGAAGTTCAGCGAGCTGATTGATGAGCTGCCGAAGTACTACCAGTTCAAGACGAAGAGGCACGTGGAGGGCGACAGGAAGGCGATAGTTGCCAAGGTTGCCGAGCTCGCCAGGGCGAGGGGCTACAAGATAGACACGACCGACGGGACGAAGATACTCTTCCCGGACGGCTGGGTTCTGGTTAGGGCCAGCGGAACCGAGCCGATAATAAGGGTCTTCAGCGAGGCCAAGAGCGAGGAGAAGGCTAAGGAGTACCTTGAGCTCGGGTTGAAGTTGCTTGAAGAAGCTCTGAGCTGAACTACCGGTTGATTTTTATAAACTCTTTTTCATACTTCTCTGGGGAAGACCATGAACGGGACAACGCTGTTTATAAATGCCCTCGCCCTTGCTTGCCTCGCCCTCGGCTTCATGAAGGACAGGGCAAAGACGAGGCGCGCTCTGAAAATCGCCGCGAGGTCGTTCGTGAAAATCCTGCCGATGATGCTTGCGATAATCCTGATAATCGGCCTTATGTCCGGCTTCGTGCCACCGAAGACCATTTCCCGAGTTGTCGGGCGGGAAGCCGGGATAATCGGAGTTCTAACGGTGGCCGTTCTTGGGGCCATACTCCACATTCCCTCCCTCATAGCCTTTCCCCTCGCGGCTTCCCTGCTGGAGAAGGGCGCCTCCGTGACCTCTGTTGCCGTCTTCATAACGACGCTGACGATGATTGGCTTCGTAACGTTGCCACTTGAGACGAGAATCCTCGGGAAGCGCTTCGCCCTGCTCAGGAACGCACTGAGCTTCATAATCGCGATTCTAATCGGCCTCATAATGGGGGTGATACTTTGAGGCCGGACGGAATGCCTCCCAGGCGTCAGGGGATGGGAAAGGGGGCAATGAAGAACCAGAGGAAAGCGTTCCTGCGCGACCTCCTGTTCCTTGGTGCCGTCGTCTTGATAACTGCCGTGCTCCTCTCGATGTTTCCTGAAAAGAAAGACCCCGTCTTCTTGGCCTCAAAGAACTTCCTCGTGGAGATGCTCCTCATAATGCCGGCCGTGATGGTGCTGATGGGCCTGTTCGCGGTCTTCGTTCCCGATGAGCTAATCGTGAGGTACCTCGGAAAAAGCTCCGGGCTCAGGGGCATGCTGATAGCGATACTCATCGGCGCCTTCCCAACCGGACCGCTCTACGTGGCCTTTCCCATAGCGGCGTCGTTGCTCAGGAAAGGCGCCCGCGTCGCGAGCGTCGTTGCCTTCCTCTCGGCCTGGGCCTGCATAAAGATTCCGCAGGAGCTGGTTGAGCTACAGTTCCTCGGGCTGAGGTTCATGGCGGCGAGGCTGGCCCTCACGATAGTCTTCGTGCTGGTGATGGGCCTGCTCATGGAGCGCATCCTCGGCAGGGAGCTAAGGGATGTCCCGGGCGTTCCCGAACCTGGAAGACCCTGAGTTTTTAAGGGCTTCCATAATTTTTCTTCTGGCATCTTCTGGGTCCTTTGGAACCGGCAGGCCAAGGCTTAGAAACAGCTCCACAAGAGGGGGCACGTCTAAATTGTGCTTCCTCAGCAGTTCGGGATTTCCAAGTATCTCCTCCGGCGTTCCAACGGTTACAACCCTTCCCCCGTCAATCAGCGCTATCCTGTCGCAGAGCGATAGGTAATCCGCCTCATGCGATGCCAGAATCACTGTCTTTCCCTCGTTCTTTAGTTCCGTTATGAGTTTTCTCATGAGGCTTTTGCCCCTGAAGTCGAGGTTTGCAAAGGGCTCGTCGAAGACCACTACCTCCGGCTTCATAGCCAAGACCGTCGCTATCGCTATCCTTTTCTTCTCACCGAAGCTCAGCTCCTTCGTTTCCCTATCCGCGTAGTTCCGCATCCCCACCTTTTTCAGGGCCCACAGAACGCGCTCCCTCAGCTCTTCACCGCGAAGACCTAGGTTGTAAGGGCCGAAGGCCACGTCCTCGAACACGGTCGGCGAAAAGAGCTGGTCGTTGGGGTCTTGGAAGACGATTCCAACTTTTTTCCTGACTTCTCTGGGGTTCTTCGCCGGCTCAATTCCGTCAACGAGAACTTTGCCCCTCTTTGGCCTGAGGATTCCGTTGAGGTGGAGGAGCAATGTGCTCTTTCCGGCTCCGTTCGGCCCGAGGAGACCGAAAAGCTCGCCCCTTTCGACGGTTAGGGTTATTCCTTTGAGAACTTCCCTTCCGGGATAGGAGAAGTGAACGTTTCTCATCTCTATCATATCAGCAACCCTCCCAGGGCCAGGATGGCGAGCACTGCCGTTTGGAGGTTTGGTCCCGGCTCATCCATGCTGGGGAACTCTCCGAAGCCCCTGGAGAGCATTGCTCTGTACACCCTCCCGCTCCGGAGGTACGCCCTCAGGAGCACTTCCCCCATTAGGGAGCCCAGCATTCTGTAGTACTCCCTCTTTCCAATGCCGAAGGCCCTTGAATCGAGTGCCCTCTTCATCCTTCTCGTCTCATCCACCAGGAGGTCCATGTAGCGGTACGTGAAGGCCAGGGTCAGGACGAGCACCCTGGGAAATCTCAGCGCCTTCATCTCCGCCAGAAGCCTGGAAAATCCAACGGAGTCCGTTATCACAACCACCGTTCCGGCCGAGAAGAATGCCTTGCAGAGTAGCATGAAAAACGAACTTACTCCTTCCACCGTCACCGGGCCGAAGGGTGTATGGAAAAGGGGACGCCCCTGATTGAAGAGCGCCGTGATAAAGAGAAGGCCCTCAAAACCGAGCAGAAAGCAGAGCTTCCCCAGGACGCGTCGTTTGGGTCTCATTATGAGAGCGACTCCCAGGAAAAGCAATCCAAAATAAGCCAGCTCTTCGGGCGATTTTCTCGTCACGACGCCAAACGCGTAAATAAAAATGAAGAGCAGGTACACCTCAGCCACCCTTGGCCAGCTTTGCGAGCCCGTAGCAGGTTGCAAAGGCCAGGGTTATTCCGAGCAGTCCCATTGCCACACTCTGACCCCAGGTCTCCCCGTAGTCGAGAGGGGCATGGTAGACGGGTTTTTCTTCGAGGCCAACCTTTTCCATAGTCGCCTCCAGTCCGTCCGGGTTGCTTGATGCCAGCGGGAGGACGAGGGCCAGAATTACCGCTATAACCAGGAGTCCCTTTATCACGGCCTTCATGCAGGCACCCCCTCCAGAGAAGGAAGCTTTGCCCGCAGGGCGTTGACGATGAGCACGGTGAGTACGGCCTCGCCGATTCCGATTATCGAGTGGTAGCCCACCATCAGAGCCAGAACCTTTGTGAAGGGCAGGCTGTGGCTGAGTCCTATCTCAATCGAGGCGAGTGTCGCTCCCAGCACAACGGAGAGCCAGGAGGCGAATCCCATCGCGAGGGTTTCGTTGATGTTCCTGAGCTTGAGGTAAACCCCGTACCCTATGAAAGCTCCAACGAGCCCCATGTTCAGAATGTTGGCTCCAATGGCGGTGATTCCACCGTCGCCGAAGAGGAGGGTCTGGATGAGGAGAACAGCGGTCATGACTATAACCGATGCGTAGGGCCCGAGGAGGATTGCAACGAGGGTCGCTCCGAGCAGGTGTCCGCTGACGCCGCCGATTATCGGAAAGTTGACCATCTGGGCCGCGAAGATTCCCGCCGCGAAGAGGCCGAGGAGCGGTATCTTTTCCTCCGGAAGATTCCTGAGTTTTCTCGCGGAATACGCGACTCCAAGTATTGTTATGGCGTATGTCACGATTATAATCGGGGTACTCAGCAATCCGTCGGGTATGTGCATGTTTCACCCCTCCGGTGTGTTATCAAGTAACTGAAGAGTAGCACGAAATAAAAGCGTTTTTAAAACCTGGTATTACTAACCAAAGGTTGAGAACAAAGCGATGCTCCTAGGTGTCCATAGCCCTTCTTCCAAGGACACAAAAAGAAGGCAAAATGAGGAAGTGGCGTCGGAGCTCAGAGGTAACCCCTGTCCTCTTCCTCCGGGGCAGGGGGCATCGTCTGCTCGAGCATCGCCCTCTGCATCTCCTGAACCTTCTGGAGTATCTCCTCGGTCTCCTTGGCGCGCTCCTCGAGGGCGGTCATATCGAGCTCTATTCCGAGTATCTTCGTGACCGCCGTCAGGACGGCCTTGGCAGCCTTGGCGTCGACGATGTAGCCGAGGCTCTCGCCGAGTATGCTTATACCGTACATCGAGCGGAGCTTGCCCATGCCGAGGAGAAGGCCGGCCGCTCCCACTATGGCTCCACCCTCGTCCTCCCTCCAAATCACCTCGACAGAGCAGTCCTTGAGCTTCTCCTTGTAGTAATCAACGAGCTCCTCGTGGGTTACCGCAGCCAAAACCCTCGGCTCGCCCTGGAGTTCCGGCACCTGGTAGCCGCCCATCGTTATTATCTCCCTGACGCCGAGTTCCTGAACGAGGTCGAGCATTTTCCCAACAACCTCGTAGTGGCCGGGGCTGTCCGTCGGCGGAACCTGCTGGTCGCCGGTGATGATGATTAGGTCCCTTCCGTTCTCGTCGGGGTTAACCCAGTAGTAGAACTCGTTCTTCATGAGCTCGACGATTGAGCCCTTCTTTATAATGACCTGGTGCATGAAGTGCGGTGAGTAGAGCTCGGCGAACTTCACCGCGTTGAGCTCCTGGATGAGGTGCTCCGCGGCGAGCTTTCCAACAAGGCCTATGCCCGGGAGCCCCTCTATAAACACCGGGTCCCTGAGCTGGGGCCTCTCAAGGAGGTAGATGGTGGTTTCCTTCATTTTCTCACCTCTATCCCAAGGACTTCCCTTCTCCACCTGCGCCTGTACTCACCGTAGGGGTCCTCCGGCGAGAAGCGCGGTGGGTGGGCTACCTTGGTCTTGGCCCCGCAGACTGGGCAGGTCTCCTTCAGGGTGTACCTGCCACACTCGGGGCACTTCCTTATGCGGAACTTCATGGTTACCTCCTCTTAATCTTCCTTATGCGCTTCTCCTTTCTAATGAGGGTCGCCTCTCCGCCCGCTTCCTTTATGACGCGGAGGATTTCTTCAGCTATGCTCTCGAGAACCTCTTCTGCCTTGTAGTAGTCCGGGGCGGTTATGTCAATCCTGTATCTCGGAGCGCCCTGGTAGGTGAACTTGACGTCTATGTCCTTCTCCTCGTTGGCCCTGTCTCTGGCCCTAATCAGGGCCTCCTTGATTATCTCGATTCCGTTGGGCTTCGGAACGGTTATCTCGAATTCCGCATCGATGGTAACGGTCGGAATCTCGACGTAGGCTTCGATAATCGGCTTGAGCGCGTCAAGCCACTCATCTGGAATGAGGCCCTTCAGAACCTCAATTCCGTTCTGGGCGGCATCTTCAAAGGCGGCGTAAACCTCGCCGTACTCCTCCTCGAGCGGAACCCAGACCTCGCGCCAGGCCGTCTCGAAGTCCTTGCCTATCTTTTCGGCGGCCATCTTGAGAAGGTTCTCGGCCTTCTGGGCGCGCTTGTACTCCTGGAGCTTGGCCTTCCTCTGCTGCTGGTTCACCCTCTTGAGGCTCAGGTCTATGTGCCCCTTCTCCGGGTCAACGCGGATGACCTTGACGACTACCTTCTGGCCCTCCTTCACGTAGTCCCTGATGTTCTTGACCCAGGTTGGAGCAACCTCGCTTATGTGCATGAAGCCCTCCTTTCCGGGATACTCGTCAAGGGTGAGGAACGCTCCGTACGGGTGAATGTTCTTGACGGTAGCGACGACGAATTCTCCCTCCTCGGGAAACTCCTTGGCTTTCCTCGGCATTCTAACCACCTCTAAATTTTTCTCTCCGGAAGGTTTACGAGAAGAGGTTTTTAAAAGTTTGGCGGGAAGGAAAAAGGGAGGAAATCACTCGAGAACCTCGAGGATTTTGGCCTTGATGACGCCCTTACCACCGGTCGGCTCGACGAGCGTTGCACCGCAGACGAGACAGCGAACCTTGGTAGCCGGGTGGCTGAAGACTATCTGCTCGTTGCCGCAGTCAATGCACTTGACGCGGAGGAACCTGCTCCTCGGCATCGGGATGAGGTTCTTCGGGAGCGCCATGTTCACACCTCCACGAGCTCGAACTTCTTAACGCGGAAGCCCTTTCCTCTGGTGTGGGCCTTACCGCAGACGGTGCAGCGGAAGCGGAGGTCGAGCTTCTTGACCGGCTTCTCCCTTCCGGCTGGGTTCGGCCTCGGGAAACCGCGGTAACCCTTGAGGATTCTGCGGAAGCGCCTCTGACCCTGGCTGAGCTCGCTCCTCGGCCTCTTCTTGACCTTCTCTACCTTGTGGATGGTGTGCTTCTTACAGTACGGGCAGTACGTCCTTATCTGCTTCGGGTACTTCATCTCACTCACCTCCACCGGGAGCCCGGCGGGTTCCTTAACGGATACCCCCGAGCCATGAGCCGATGATTAGCTCGGGTTCCCGGTTTGAGACGATGTTTAAAAAGCTTTTTCCCGGTTCCGAAACTTTTAAATACTAAAGGTTACTAAAATGTCCCGGTGATGGGAAATGAGGAGGATGATTGACCTCGTCAGGGAGGCAAAGAAGGTTGAAGAGAGGGCTGAGAGGGACTACCGGAAGCTCCTCAAAGAGCTCGATAAGCCGGAGTACGCCGATTTGAGGGGGCTCGTTCTCAGGCTCGCAATAGACACGGCCTTCCACAAGCGCCTCATGGAAGCCCTTGAGAAGGCCTACAACGACGCCATCAAGCTGGTGGAGGAGTACGCCGTCGAGAAGCCCAACGAGGACTTCGCCCTCATCCCGGGCGTTCCAACGATGGTCATGCCACTCGGCTTCGGCCCGATTGGCGCCAGGATTCCACCGGAAGAGATAATCGAGGAGTACCTCAAGGACTTCCCAACCGAGGTCGTTCTGCCGGACGGTGGGGAGAGGCTCATAGAGGTTCTAAAGAGGTACGCCGAGGAAGAGGAGCGGATGAAGGAGCTCTACGAGGAGCTCTCGAAGAGGGCATTTCATCCCGTTGTGAGGGAGCTCGTTAGGGAAATCAAGAGGAACGAGGAGCAGCACGAGAGCCTCGTCAAGGGCCTCGTCGAGAAGTACTCTAAAGACTGAGTATCAGCGGAACCAGGAAGGGAACGACAGCAGTTAGAATGAACCCGTGGACGAAGGCAACCAGTGCCACCTCCCTTCCTCCAAATTTCGTTATTATCGGCAGGGTCGTGTCCATCGTCGTTGCGCCTCCCATCACCACCGCCGTCTCGGGCCCGATTTTTTGAGTTACGAGGGGGTAGAAAGTAATCGTGAGAATCTCCCTGAGCAAGTTCCCGAGAAAGCCGACCGCGCCGTAAACCGCGGAGTACTGCGCTATAAGCGGGCCCGTCAGCGAGTACCACCCACAGCCGGCCCCTATGGCGAGGCCCCACCTCGGCTCTATCCCGAGAACCAGTGCCGCCAGCAGTCCGCCGAGGATTGAGCCCGTCAGCGTCAAAAACGGCAGGACAAGGGCCTTTCGGCCGACCCTTCTGAGCTCCTCAGCGTTGAAGTTCAGCCCAAGGTCTGCCCCAATCACGAATATGAGGATGTAAAGCATAATTTCATAGGCGTTCCCGAAGTCGGGGGAGAAGAAACGTCCGACGAGTATTCCGACCGTAAGCGATGCGAGAACAAGGTGGAGAAACCTCATCCAACCACCTCCGCGATGAGAAGGCTTCCCACTATCGTCAGAACCGCGAAGATGGCTGAAACGCCGAGGAGCCAGAGGCCGTTCACCTGAACCTCCCCGGTCTTGACCCCAAGGAAGAAAATCATCGCGAGTAGCGCGATGCTCGTGGGCGTTTCCAGGTTCGGTCTTTTTCCGGCCCTCTTGAGAAGATACCCCAGCAGAAGGCCGAGGATGAGCGGGATGAACACGTTCATGCTTTAGATTTTGCTCTGAAGGTTAATAAAAGTATCGAATGGGCTCGGAGGGTGTTCACGTCATCATCTGTGAGCCCTCAGTTTGCTTGCTATTCTTCATCGCCCATCGGGATTTGAGAGCGGAGTTTTAAAGGTTGTCCCGAAAAATCCTCGTAAAACCTCCCCTTCCTTTGAGCCAAAGTTTTTATGATGAAAGTCTCAACAGTTCAGCGGTGGTCGTTATGATTCGCGCATCCCAGAGGGCAATGGGAATAGTTTACGCGATAAGGGACGTCGTTCTGCCGGCGAGAGAGCTTGAAAAGAAGGGAATAAAGGTCATAAGGCTCAACATAGGCGACCCCGGGAAGTACGACTTCCAGCCGCCGGAGCACATGCAGGAGGCTTACTGTCGCGCCATAAAGGAGGGTCACAACTACTACGGGCCGAGCGAGGGCCTTCCGGAGCTGAGGGAGGCTATTGTTGAGAGGGAGAAGAGGAAGAACGGCGTTGATATCACGCCGGACGATGTTAGGGTCACCACTGCTGTAACCGAGGCTCTCCAGTTCGTCTTCGGCGGCCTCCTCGACCCCGGGGATAACATACTCGTCCCGAGCCCGAGCTATCCTCCCTACGTCGGCCTCGTCAAGTTCTACGGCGCCGAGCCGAGGGAGTACATGACCGTCGAGGAGAACGGATGGCAGCCCGACATAGACGACATGAGGAAGCTGATTGACGAGAGGACGAAAGCGATAGCTGTCATCAACCCCAACAACCCGACGGGGGCTCTCTACGAGAAGAAGACCGTCAAGGCGATACTCGACTTGGCAGGTGAGTACGACTTACCCGTCATAAGCGACGAGATTTATGATTTGATGACCTACGAGGGGAAGCACGTTTCTCCAGGCTCGCTCACGAAGGACGTTCCGGTCATAGTCATGAACGGCCTCTCGAAGGTCTACTTCGCCACCGGCTGGCGCCTCGGCTACCTCTACTACGTTGACCCCGAGGGCAAGCTCGAAGAAGTGAGAGAGGCGATAGACAAGCTCGCGCGCATAAGGGTCTGTCCCAACACCCCGGCCCAGCTCGCGGCGATAGCCGGCATGCGCGGCCCGATGGACTACCTTGAGGAGTACATGAAGAAGCTCCGCGAGAGGAGGGACTACGTTTACAAGAGGATACAGGAGATTCCAGGCGTCAGCGCGGTCAAGCCGCAGGGGGCGTTCTACATCTTCCCGAAGATTGAGGAGCGCTCGAAGTGGAAGAGCGACTTCGACTTCGTCATGGACGTCCTCCACGAGGCCCACGTGCTCTTCGTCCACGGCTCCGGCTTCGGAAAGGCCGGCGACTGGCACTTCAGAATCGTCTTCCTCCCGCCGGTCGAGGTGCTTGAAGAGGCCATGGACAGGTTTGAGGAGTTCATGAGAAAGAGGCTCGGGGCGTGAGGCCCCTCTTTTTACCCCCCAGAAACGACCGGGATTACCTCCACGGTAACGCCGTCCTCGACTTTTTCATCCTCGAGGACAACCCTTCCGTCAATCCTCGCTATCGCGCTCTCTGTGTTGAACCCGACCTCCCTGAGGATGTCCGCTACCGTTATGCCCTTCCTCCACTCGACTTCCTTCTCGATTCCCCTTCCGAGGACCCTGACCTTAATCATCGCCACCACCTCACGTGAAGAGAACCGTCCTCTTAAAAACGTCCCTGTGGTTTCCGAAGGCCTCGAACATCTTCCCCGAATAGTTCTCAACGGCGGAGTCGAGCAGTTTGTTGAGGTTGTAGTTTATCTCCTCGCCCATCGGCATGTAGAGCGGTGCAGGCTCGTAGTAGTCCATTCCCTTGAGGAGCGACGTCGAGAAGTACCAGAGGGTCTTCTTAATCTTCCTCCCCCTGACCGGCGAAAAGCTGGCCTCGCCCCCACCAAAGGCCGCGTGGAGGACTACAATCTTCTCGACCTCGACGCCCTTCTTGAGAAGCCTCCTCCGCTCTGTGCTCTCCAAATCAACTATTCTGTAACCGCTCCTCGTGGTCTCGTCGTAGTCTATCGAGACGCCGTAGACGTCCTCAATCCTCGGGTCGTAGACGAGAACCTCGGTTCCTCCGATGACGTAGAGCTTCCCCTCGCGGACGTCAACGACCGTGTTTTCGGTGCTGAGAACGTCTAATCCTTCGGAGACCGCTATGGCCGACATGGTGCTCTTGCCCGTGTGGGGGTAGCCGACGAAGAGAACCGCCCTTCCCTCTGGGTTGACGACGCTTACCGAATCGGTTATGAAAATCCTGCCCTTCCGCGCGCCGGCCCTTGCCGTCGCCTGGAGGAGGAAGAAAACCGGCGCCTCGTTCTTGTAGGCTGAGGGAACCGCGGACTCGAGCTTGTAACGGTCCTTTCCGTTGACGTCGTACATCGAGCTGAAGACCCTGAAGGACTCGCCCTTGAAGCGCTCTATCAGAATGTCGGGCTTTATCTCGGCCCTTAGAACGTCCGGCAGGTAGCGCCGAGCGAAAAGCGTTCTAAAGCCGTCAACGAAGCCGTCGTTGAGCTCCCCGCTGAAGAGAACACCGACACCTCCGACGCTCAGCATCGTCATCAACGACCCTTCAGTTAGCGGGTTATAAACCCTTCGTCGGAGGTTTTTTATATGGGGTCGCCAATCGAAGACGAGGCCTATGGTCACGCTCATCATAGCCGAGAAGCCCAACGTCGCGAGAAAGATAGCCTACGCCTTGGCCGAGGGAAAGCCCGTCAGGAAGACGATAGGGAAGGTGAGCTACTACGAGTTCACCCGCGACGGCAAGAAGGTGATAGTCGCTCCAGCTGTTGGCCATCTCTTCTCTCTCGCTCCGAAGACCAAAACCTACGGTTACCCCGTCTTCGACATCGAATGGGTTCCCGTTTACGTCGCCGAGAAGGGCAAGAACTACGCGAAAGACTACATCAAGGCCTTAGCTACCCTTGCAAAGAAAGCCGATGAGTTCATAGTCGCCTGCGACTACGACACCGAGGGAGAGGTTATCGGCTACACCGCTCTGAAATACGCCTGCGGTGTTGACCCTTCGAAGGCCAAGCGCATGAAGTTCTCGGCGTTGACGAAGAAGGACCTCCTGAAGGCCTGGTACAACCTCGAGCCGACGATAAACTTCGGAATGGCAGATGCGGGAATAGCGCGCCACGTCCTCGACTGGTACTGGGGCGTGAACCTTTCGAGGGCCTTAACCTCGGCCATAAAGCGCGCCAGCGGGAAGTGGATGGTTTTGAGCACCGGTCGCGTTCAGGGGCCGACGCTCAAGTTCCTCGTCGAGCGGGAGAAGGAAATCCAGAACTTCAAGCCGAAACCGTACTGGGTCATCAAGATGATTCTTGAGAAAGAGGGCAAGCAGTACACGGCAACCTACGAGAAGGACAAGATATGGGACGAGGAGGAGGCGAAGAGAATCGTCCAGGAGGCCAAGAAGGGGCCGGCCTTCGTTGAGAAAGTTGAAGTGAAACAGCAGAAGAGGAACCCACCGGTGCCCTTTGACCTCGGAACTCTCCAGAGGGAAGCTTATTCTGCCTTCGGCTACAGCCCGAAGAAGACCCTGGAGATTGCACAGCGCTTGTATGAGCGAGGACTCTCGAGCTATCCGAGAACAAGCTCGCAGAAGCTCCCCAAGAACCTCAACTTCCGCTCGATACTGCAGAACCTCGCGAAGTTGCCGGAGTACAAGCCCTTCGCCCACGAGCTTCTGGGCAAAGGCAACCTCAAGCCCGTTGAGGGCAAGAAGGAAGACCCGGCGCACCCGGCAATCTATCCCACCGGCGAGCTTCCAAAGCCCGGCGAGCTGAGTAAGGACGAGAAGAACATCTACGACCTCGTTGTAAGGCGCTTCTTGGCGCTCTTCATGGAGCCGGCGGTGAGGGAGAGCGTGAAGGTAATCATAAACTCCAACGGTCACCGCTTCATCCTGAGCGGTGCGAGAACCCTCAAGGAGGGCTGGCTGAAGGTCTACGGAAAATACGTCAAGTTCGACGAGGTTATTTTGCCACAGTTTAAGGAGGGTGAGCCCGTCAAGGTCGTCCAGATTAAGCGCGAGAAGAAGAAAACGAAACCTCCAGCTCGCTATTCTCCCGCCGCTGTAATCAAGAAGATGGAGGACTTGGGCATCGGAACGAAGGCGACGCGCGCTCAAATCCTCGAAACCCTCTACCAGAGGGGCTACATCGAGGGCAAGAAGAAGATAAAGGTTACACCCCTCGGCATGCGCGTCGTGGAAGCGCTTGAGAAAAACGTTCCCGACATAGTCAGCGTTGAGCTCACGAGGGCCTTTGAGGAGAAGATGGAGGAGATAATGGCCGGGAAGGCAAAGAAGGAAGAGGTAATCGAGGAGAGCAAGGAGCAACTGATTAAAATCCTCAAGGTCTTCAAGGAGAAGGAACTCGACATCGGAAAAATGCTCCTTGAGACAACCGGAACAGGCGTTACGACCTCGAAGGACTCGGTCAAGGTGGAGAAATCGAAGTCCCAGTCGGGGGCTTCCGGAACTTCCGCGAAATCCGGGACGGAAGAGCCGAAGAAGACCAAGTCCCCTGAGAGGCAGAGGCTCGTCCTCGGAAAGTGCCCCAAGTGCGGTGGTGATTTGGTTCTCAAATACAACAGGAAAACCGGCAAGCGCTTCGTTGGCTGCTCCAACTGGCCGAAGTGCAACGTCACATATCCAATCCTCCAGCGCGGTGAGGTGATTCCCACCGGCAAGACCTGTTGCAACGGCGCTCCAGTGGTGAAGATTCGTGAGAAGGGCAGGGAGTACGAGATTTGCCTCGACATGAACTGCAAGGACTGGAAGCGATAGCCTTATCTTTACTTATGCGGAATCCCCATCATGGACGAGTGGGAGAGAACTGCAAAGGTTCTGCTGGCCAACGCCCGCGAGTTCCTTGAAAGGCTCCGCGACGAGGTCAGGCTGAACGAGGTAACGGTGGCGAGCCTCCTCGACGTCCAGTCAACCTTCGTCCTTGGCCTGGCGGACGCGAGCCTTTACGCCTTCTCTATCGGGCGAGATGAAGTCGTAGAGAGCTCTTACAGGCTATTCCTTGAGGGGTTGGAGGTTCTCAAGGCGGGTCACCTCTTCATAAGCGAACCGGAGCTCGACCTGTGGCTTTCGCCCCTCAGGGAGATTAACCCGGAGAGGGGCTTTTCCCTCGACAGGCGCTTCTCGCTCCTCGGGGAGCCGAAGCCGACGATGGTCTGGGCCAACCGCGTGGTTCAGCTCAGGAACGCCCTCCACGGAAAACCCGTTAGGGACCCTCTCAGGAGCATCGGCTACGGGATAGGCGAGGGCGATAGGCGCTTTCCGGTTCTGTTGAAGGCAGTCAGAAGGCTTTACACGCTTTACCCTGCCCCAATAGATGAGACCGCGAGGCTTTTGGCCCTTGAGCTCGGGTTGGGGCTCGATGAGAAACCCCTTCGGTGCTCCGACGGAACCTGCGAGGAGATAACGGAACTGCCGGACGTTTCGGCCTTCAGAAAAACGGTTTCCGGGGATGTTGAGCTCTACTACCTCATCGAGAACTCCAAAGATATTAGCTCGCCATGGGGAAGCCTTAGCGTTGGAAAGGCGAGGGAGATAGTGGTCTTCTCAAGGAAGAAGGGAAAGGGGTTCAGGCTCAGAGGAGCTCCTTGAGAAGCTTTATCCTCCTCGGGCTCAGGAGGACCTTCGGGTGCTTGAGGAGGGCCTTTATAACCTCTCCGTAGTCTCCACCTGCTATCTTCTCCGCGTCGGCGCCGCTGAGAATCTGTATGAAGAGGTCGAGGTCCTCATCCGTGAGCTTCTCGGTAACGCGCCTGACCTTCAGAACTCTCTCAAGCCTCTTTCCGTCGGTCTCCCACCACTCCCTGGTGTAGTTCTGGAGTAGCGAGAGGTTCTCCTCTTCCAGAGCTTTGACAATCCACTTGCTCGCTATCGTTCCGGCTTCCATCGCTTCCGCCATTCCGCCGCCGTGCATCGGGTTGACCTGCCTCGCGGCGTCGCCGACGACGAGGACGTTGTCCTTCACGAGCTCCTTGACGAAGCCTCCAACGGGGACGACTCCAACGTTTACCTCGAGGAGCTTCTTGGCAGGTATGTTGTTCTCCTTCAGCCACTTGTCGAGGTAGTACTTGGCAGTCTGCGGGTTGTCGGAGTTTATTCCTATGCCAACGTTGGCCCTGTCCTCGTCCTTCGGGAAGACCCAGACGTAACCCCTCGGTGCAATCTCGTTGCCGAACCAGAGGTGTATGAGGTCGGGGTCGAAGCCCTCGATGAGCATCTCGTACTCGTAGCTCGAATCGAACTCGTGTGGCGGGGCGTAGGTGTTTATACCGGCCTTCCTCGCTATCGTGCTCTCGACGCCATCAGCCGCGACGATAACGTCGGCGTAAATCTCAATCGGCTCGTCCTCGTGCTTGGCCTTGATTCCAACGACCTTTCCGTCCTTTCTTATGACGTCCAAAGCTTCAGTCCTCGCGAGAACGTCTGCTCCAGCTTTAGCGGCGTAGTAGGCGAGCATCTTGTCGAAGACCTTCCTCTCGAGGATAACACCGCTGACGTCCTTATAGCGGAGTTCGAGCTCGTAACCGCTCGGGGAGTAGAGTTTCGCTCCGTAAATCTCGCGGTTGATGAAGCGCTTGTCGTAGGGGATGTCGTACTTCTCGAAGACCTTTATGCTTATGCCCTCGGCGCACTGCTTTGGAGTTCCGATGGCCCACTTCTTGTCAATCATGAGAACGGAGTAGCCGGCCTTTGCGACGTTTCTCGCCACTATGGGCCCTGCTATTCCTGCCCCAACGACGACGACGTCGTACTTCCAGCTCATGCTTTCACCTCCAGGGGCTCGGCGCTTAGAGCTCCAACCGGGCAGGCGTTGATGCATATCTTACAGCTTATGCACTTGTCCTGCAGAAACTCCCAGCCGCTTGAGTGCACCTCTATAGCCAAAGTCGGGCAGACTCCGGCACAGCCACCGCAGAGGTAACAGCGGTCTTCGTTAACGACGATTTTAATCTTCTCCGGCATCGTCTTCACCGCCGAGCTTTGCCTTTAGCCTTTCGTCATCTATCGTTATAACGCCGTCTTTTATTCTTAACGGAACGAACCTGTCCAGCTCGCTTGCCTTCTGGAGCACCTCCCTCTCCTTGAGGTTGAGTCTGTCGCTGAGCTCGTCAACGGTGGCCGAGCCGTTGAGGAGAACGTAGTGGAGGATTGCCAGCTGGGTCATGTCGCCGATTTCCTTGAGGTAGGTCTCCTTAATCATCGCCATGAGCCTGTCTCTACGGCCCTCTATCGCCTGAAGCTCCTTGAGGACTTCCTCAAGCTTTCTGGTTAAAGTTCTGAAGGTTAGAATCATCTCATCTAGGTTTTTGGGCTCTTCTGGAAGCTCTATCGAGACCTCCGGCTCCTCGCTCAGGTCAAGACCGCGGTACCAGAAGATGTTGGGGGTTATCGTGACGACGTAAGTCTTGGCAATGTTTATGTCGTAGTACTTCCTCGCGGGGCCGATGAAGGGACCCTCACGCTCGTAGGATTTGAGTATCCCCTCGCGCTCCATTATTTTAAGGTGCTTTGCCACGGCCGTTGAGGAGACGCTAACCTTACTGCTCAGAAAACTGAAGTAGCACTCGGTGCAGGTGAGGTGGCTGAGCAAATCGCGCCTCACCTTGTTCCCGAGGATGTAGAAAATGTCGGGTTCATTCATGGCCCACACCCACCCAAACCTGTGACGTAAAGCTTATATATTGGACATTAAACTTAAGGTTGCAAACCAGGGGATTTTCACCCGGAGAAAATGGTTCGCGAGGATTATAAACCTTTAGATGGAGGTGTGATGAATGGGACTGATTAGCGATGCCGACAAGAAGGTAATAAAGGAGGAGTTTTTCTCCAAGCTCACCGAGCCGGTTAAGCTCATGGTCTTCATCGGAAAGGACCACTGCCAGTACTGCGACCAGCTCAAGCAGCTCGTTCAGGAGCTTGCCGAGCTGAGCGACAAGCTGAGCTACGAGTTCATAGACTTCGACACCGAGGAGGGCAAGAAGAAGGCCGAGGAGTACAGGATTGACCGCGCTCCTGCCGTCAGCATAACCAGAAACGGCCAGGACGTCGGTGTCAGGTTCTTCGGCCTTCCAGCGGGACACGAGTTCGGGGCCTTCCTCGAGGACATCGTTGACGTCAGCAACATGACCACCGACCTCATGCCCGAGAGCAAGGAAGCCCTTGCGAAGATTGACAGGGACGTCAGGATACTCGTCTTTGTAACGCCGACCTGCCCCTACTGCCCGCTCGCGGTTAGGATGGCCCACAAGTTCGCTATCGAGAACACCAACGCCGGCAAGGGCAAGATACTCGGCGACATGGTCGAGGCTATCGAGTATCCGGAGTGGGCCGACCAGTACAGCGTCATGGCCGTTCCGAAGATAGTCATCCAGGTCGACGGCGAGGACAAGGTCCAGTTCGAGGGTGCCTACCCGGAGAAGATGTTCATGGAGAAGCTCCTCGCGGCTCTGGAGTGAGCCTTTCTCTTTTATCCTTCCGCCTGTGACCATGGTTTAAAAGGGTTTTTCAAACCAGTCTGCGTTAAATGAACAATCCAATACATCAACGAACCGAAACGGGCTGAAAAACGGTTCTTAAACTTTACGCAACCGATATAAAGCCTCTCCACCGAGATACCACTCGAAAAGCTTATATACCGGAACCCGCAGGTGGAGGGTAGTGATATCGTTCTAATAAAAAACGTTAAGGGGGCAATTCTCGGTGGCGGCGAAAAAGGAGTTTGATATATTCACTCACGTGCTGGTTCCCGAGCACAGAATCCTCAGCGAGGAGGAGAAAGAGGAACTCCTCAAGAAGTACAGGATTAGGATTTCCCAGCTTCCGCAGATTAAGGCTTCTGACCCTGCTGTCGTTGCCCTTGGAGCCAAGCCCGGCGATGTCATCGAGATAAAGAGGAAGAGCCCCACGGCGGGTTACTACTACTATTACCGCCTCGTCGTGGAGGACTGATTTTAGGGGTGAGAGTTTATGAGCAGAGGAGTTACGGTTAACGAGCCCACTCTAACTCCGGACGAGCTCTGGCTCGTTATGGAATCCTACTGGAAGGAAAAGGGTCTTGTGAGACAGCACCTCGATTCTTACAACGCCTTCATCGACCACGGCCTTCAGGAGGTTGTAAACGAGTTCGGCGGCGTTAAGCCAGACATCCCCGGCCTTGAGGTCAAGTTCGGAAGGATTAGGCTCGGTGAGCCCGAGTTCCAGGAGGCCCAGGGACAGAGAAGACCGCTCTACCCGATGGACGCGAGAATAAGGAACCTCACCTATTCCGCTCCGCTCTACCTTGAGATGATTCCCGTCGTCAACGGCATCGAGCAGGAGCCTGTGGAGGTTCGCATCGGTGAGCTACCGATAATGCTCAAGTCCAAGGCCTGCCGTCTCTACGGTCTCAGCGATGAGGAGCTCATAAAGCTTGGCGAGGACCCGAAGGACCCGGGAGGATACTTCATCATAAACGGTTCCGAGAGGGTTATCGTTTCTATCGAGGACTTAGCCCCGAACAAGACCCTCGTCGAGAGGGACGAGAGGCAGAACCGCGTTATAGCGAAGGTCTTCTCCTACAGGCATGGCTACAGAGCCCTGATAACCGTCGAGAGGAAGAAGGACGGAATCCTTTACGTTTCTATCCCGAACGTTCCCAAGCCTGTCAAGTTCGTTTACGTGATGAGAGCACTCGGTCTCCTCAGCGATAAGGAGATAGTTGAGGCAGTAAGCGACGACCCGAGGATTCAGCAGATTCTCTTCGACAACCTCGAGGATGCAAGCGACATAAGGACCCAGGAGGAAGCTTTGGACCTCATAGGAAGGCTCTCGCTTCCGGGCCAGCCCAAGGAGTACAGGCTCAAGAGGGCCGAGCACATCATAGACAACAACCTCCTCCCGCACATGGGCGTCGAGCCCGAGAGGAGGAGGGCTAAGGCTTACTACCTCGGCATGATGGCCCTCAAGGTTCTCGAGCTTTCGCTCGGCCTGCGCGGTGAGGACGACAAGGATCACTACGCCAACAAGAGGCTCAAGCTCGCCGGAGACCTCCTCAAGGACCTCTTCAGAATCGCTTTCGGCCAGCTCGTCAAGGACATGCAGTACCAGATGACCAAGACCTACCAGAGGAAGGGCGAGCGCTACACCTTCGAGAACGTTCAGAGGTTTGTGAGAAACTCGATAAGGCCCGACGTTCTCAGCGAGAGGATTGAGCACGCCCTCGCGACAGGTGCTTGGCCGGGAGGAAGGACCGGTGTCAGCCAGCTCCTTGACAGAACCAACTACATCTCGACCCTCTCGCACCTCAGGCGCGTGACTTCACCGCTCAGCAGGGACCAGCCCCACTTCGAGGCGCGTGATTTGCACGGAACCCACTGGGGAAGAATCTGTCCGACCGAGACGCCGGAAGGTCCGAACTGTGGTCTCGTCAAGAACTTAGCCTTGATGTCCCAGATAACCACAGGCGTTCCCGAGGAGGAGGTCCGCGAGTACCTCATGAAGCTCGGCATAGTCCCGATTGAGGAGAGAAGGCCCGCTCCGGGTCTTTACCGCGTCTACCTCAACGGTGTTCTCATCGGAACCATCGAGGACGGTCAGGCTCTTGTGGACAGAATTAGGGCCGACAGGAGGAGCGGTAAGATAAGCGACGTCATAAACGTGGCCATCTACGAGGACGAGGAAGTTAAGGAAATCTACGTCAACAGCGATGACGGTCGCGTTAGGAGGCCCCTCATCATAGTCGAGAACGGCAAGCCCAAGCTCACCCGCGAGCACATCGAGGCCGTTAAGAACGGCCAGCTCACCTGGAGCGACCTCGTGAAGATGGGCGTCATTGAATACCTCGACGCCGAGGAGGAAGAGAACGCTTACGTTGCAACCTGGCCCTGGGAGGTTACCGAGGAGCACACCCACCTCGAGCTCATGCCGGCCGCGATACTCGGAATACCTGCCTCACTCGTTCCGTATCCGGAGCACAACGCGGCCCCGCGTAACACCTACGGCGCGGGTATGGCCAAGCAGAGCCTCGGTCTCGGCTGGGCCAACTTCAGGATTCGTGTCGACACTCGCGGTCACCTCATGCACTACCCGCAGGTTCCGCTCGTCAACTCGCGCATAATGAAGGCGGTCGGTTTCGAGGAGAGGCCAGCCGGCCAGAACTTCGTCGTCGCTGTGCTCAGCTACCACGGCTACAACATGGAGGATGCCGTAATCATCAACAAGGCCTCAATCGAGCGCGGTCTCGCTCGTTCGACCTTCTTCAGAACCTACGAGGCTGAAGAGAAGAGGTATCTGGGCGGTCAGAAGGACACCTTTGAGGTTCCCGACCCGACGATACAGGGCTACCTCGGCGAGAAATACTACCGCCACCTCGACGAGGACGGTCTCATTTTCCCTGAGTCCAAGGTCGAAGGAAAGGACGTCCTTGTCGGAAGGACCTCACCGCCGAGGTTCCTTGAGGAGCAGAGCGGTCTTGGCGGAATGGCCCTCCAGGGAAGGAGAGAGACCAGCGTAACGGTCAGGCCGAGCGAGAGGGGTATCGTTGACAAGGTCATCGTCACCGAGACCGGCGACGGAACCAAGCTCGTCAAGGTCACCGTCAGGGACCTGCGCATTCCAGAGCTCGGTGACAAGTTCGCTTCAAGGCACGGTCAGAAGGGTGTTATAGGTTTAATCGTCCCGCAGGAGGACATGCCCTGGACCGAGAGCGGTATCGTGCCGGACCTCATAGTCAACCCGCACGGTATCCCGAGCCGTATGACCGTTGGACAGCTCATAGAGGCCATCGGCGGAAAGGTCGCCTCGCTCAAGGGAAGGCGCGTTGACGGAACCGCTTTCATCGGTGAGCCCGAGGAGAGGCTCAGGAAGGAGCTCGAGGAGCTCGGCTTCAAGCACAGCGGAAGAGAAATCATGTACGACGGCATAACCGGCAGGCGCCTTGAAGCAGATATATTCGTCGGTGTCATCTACTACCAGAGGCTCCACCACATGGTAGCGGACAAGATGCACGCGAGGAGCAGGGGTCCGGTTCAGGTTCTCACCAAGCAGCCGACCGAGGGAAGGGCGAGAGAGGGCGGTCTCAGGTTCGGTGAGATGGAGCGTGACGTCCTCATCGGCCACGGCGCGGCGATGTTGCTCATTGAGCGTCTCCTTGAGGAGAGCGACAAGACTGAGGTCTGGGTCTGTGAGAACTGTGGACACCTGGCACTTGAGGACAAGCGCCGCGGTAAGGTCTACTGTCCGGTCTGTGGCGAGGAGGAGAAGATAAGCAAGGTCGAGATGAGCTACGCGTTTAAACTGCTCCTCGACGAGCTGAAGGCGATGGTGATTAGGCCTTCCCTCAAGTTGAAGGATAGGGTGTGATGGCCATGCAGTCGATGAAAAAGGTCATCGGGAGTATCGAGTTCGGAATACTCTCACCCCAGGAAATCAGAAAGATGAGTGCGGCGGAGATTACCGTCCCGGACACCTACGACGATGACGGTTACCCCATCGAAGGCGGTCTGATGGACAAGAGGCTCGGTGTCATCGACCCGGGTCTTAGGTGTGAGACCTGTGGGGCAAGGGCCGGCGAGTGTCCCGGCCACTTCGGCCACGTCGAGCTCGCGAGACCTGTCATTCACGTCGGATTCGCCAAGACAATTCACCGCGTCCTTGAGAGCACCTGCCGTGAGTGCGGCAGGATAAAGCTCACCGACGAGGAGATAGAGGAGTACATGAAGAAGTTCGAGGTCGTCGGCGACAGGAAGAAGGCCAAGGACAGGCTCATCAAGGAGATTCACAAGAAGGCCAAGGAGAGAATGGTCTGCCCGCACTGTGGAGCACCGCAGTTCCCGATTAAGTTCGAGAGGCCCACCATCTACTGGGAGCTCAGGAAGGACGAAGAAGGTAACGAGTACAAGCACAGGATGATGCCGAGCGAGGTTCGCGACAGGCTTGAGAAGATACCCGACAAGGACCTGCCGCTCCTCGGCCTCGACCCCGAGAAGTCCCGCCCGGAGTGGATGGTTCTCACCGTCCTCCCGGTTCCGCCCGTTACCATGAGGCCGTCAATCACCCTCGAAAGCGGTATCAGAGCCGAAGACGACCTCACCCACAAGCTGGTTGATATCATCCGTATCAACAACAGGCTCAAAAGCAACATCGAGGCCGGTGCTCCTCAGCTGATTATCGAGGACCTCTGGGACCTCCTCCAGTACCACGTGACAACTTACATCAACAACGAGACCTCGGGCATTCCTCCAGCCAAGCACAAGAGCGGAAGGCCCCTCAAAACCCTCGCCCAGCGTTTGAAGGGTAAAGAAGGCCGCTTCCGTGGAAACCTCAGCGGTAAGCGCGTCAACTTCTCGGCCCGTACGGTTATCAGCCCGGACCCGATGATAAGCATCAACGAGGTCGGCGTTCCGATAGCGGTCGCCATGGAGCTCACCGTTCCGGAGAAGGTTACCGAGTTCAACTTCGAGAAGCTCAGGCAGAGGGTCCTTAACGGCCCCGACAAGTATCCGGGAGCCAACTACGTCATCGACCCCGAGGGAAGGAGAATCCGTCTCATGGAAACCAACCGCGAGAAGATAGCAAACGAGCTCCTCGACATCGGCTGGACCGTTGAGAGGCACCTTGAGGACGGCGACATAGTTCTCTTCAACAGACAGCCCTCGCTCCACAGAATGAGTATAATGGCCCACCGCGTCAGGGTCATGCCCTACAGAACCTTCCGCCTCAACCTTGCCGTCTGTCCTCCCTACAACGCCGATTTCGACGGTGACGAAATGAACCTCCACGTGCCCCAGACGGAGGAGGCCCAGGCGGAAGCGAAGATACTCATGGAGGTCCAGAACCACATAATCTCGCCGAGGTACGGAGGCCCGCTCATCGCTGGAATCCAGGACCACATCTCCGGTGGCTACCTGCTCACGCGCGAAGGGGCTTACTTCACCCGCTCAGAGGTTGAGCAGATGCTCATGTTCGCCGGCGTTGACGTTGAGGAGCTTCCCAAACCTGACAAGGTCGAGAACGGCGTCGAGCTCTGGAGCGGAAAGACGATATTCTCGCTCCTCCTTCCGGACGACCTCACCATCTGGTACCGCAACAAGCTCTGCGACGAGCCCGAGCGCTGTGAGGCACTCGAAAAGCTCATCGAGGAGAAGCTCGTCCCGGACCCGGAGGAAGTTAGAAAGCTGGCCTACGACGGCTTTGTCTACATCCAGAACGGAAAGCTCCTCAGCGGTGCGATAGACAAAAAGGCCTACGGTAGGGAGGACGGAAAGCTCCTCGACCTCATAGTGAGGGAGTACGGCGTCGAGAGGGCCAGGCAGTTCCTCGACCAGGTTACCAAGCTGACGATATGGGTCATTACCCACAAGGGCTTCACCACCGCTATAGACGACGAAGACCTCCCGCAGGAGGCCCTTGATAGGATTAAGGAAATCATCCGTGACGCCGAGGAGAAGGTGAACAGGCTCATCGAAGCCTACAAGCGCGGCGAGCTTGAACCGCTCCCAGGTAAGACCCTTGAGGAGACCCTTGAGAGCAAGATAATGGCCGTCCTGGCGGAGGCGCGTGACAACGCCGGTAAGGTCGCCGAGAGGTACCTCGGTATGAGCAACCACGCGGTCATCATGGCCAAGACCGGAGCGAGGGGTAAGATACTCAACATCACCCAGATGGCGGCGATGCTCGGTCAGCAGTCAATCCGTGGAAAGCGCCTCTATCGTGGCTACCGCGGAAGGGTTCTCACTCACTTCAAGCCCGGCGACCTCGGAGCTAGGGCCAAAGGATTCGTCATCAACTCCTACAAGAGCGGTCTCACGCCGCAGGAGTACTTCTTCCACGCCATGGGTGGACGTGAGGGACTGGTCGACACGGCCGTCAGGACTGCCCAGAGCGGTTACATGCAGAGAAGGTTAATCAACGCCCTCCAGGACCTCAAGGTCGACTACGACGGAACGGTGAGAGACCCGACCGGAATCATCGTCCAGTTCCGCTATGGAGAGGACGGCGTTGACCCGATGAAGAGCTGGGGAGGCAAGACCGTTGACGTTGACAGGATTATAATCAGAACCCTGTTGAAGACCCGTGCCAAGGGGTGATGCTCATGGTCTCCGAGAGAACCATAAAGAACCTCGTCGAGAAGGCCGACCTTCCGGCGAGCGTTAAGGAGGAGCTCTACGAGAAGCTCGTGAAGTACAACGAGAAGTACGACCTCAAGAAGGCCGAGGTTGAGGCAATCATCGAGGAAACCGTCAAGGAGTACCAGAACGCCCTCGTTGAGCCGGGAGAGGCGATAGGAACCGTCGCGGCGCAGTCAATAGGTGAGCCTTCAACCCAGATGACCCTCAACACCTTCCACTACGCGGGTGTCGCGGAAATCAACGTTACCCTCGGTCTGCCGAGGATTATCGAGATTGTTGACGCCAGAAAGAACCCATCGACCCCAATCATGACCGTCTACCTCGACGAGAAGCACCGCTATGACCGCGAGAAGGCCCTTGAGGTTGCGAGGCGCATCGAGGGAACGACCCTTGAGAACCTCGCGAGGGAGGAGACGATAGACATCCTCAACTTCGAGTTCATCGTCGAGATTGACCCCGAGAGGCTTGAGAAGGCCGGCCTCGACATGGAGAGGGTCAAGAGGAAGCTTGAGAGCTCATTCAAGAGCGCCGAATTCGAGGTTGAGGGATACACGCTCATAGTGAGGCCCAAGAAGGTAACGAAGCTCTCAGACCTGAGAAAGCTTGCCGAAAAGGTTAAAAAGCACCGCCTTAAGGGTCTCTCGGGCGTCGGAAAGACCATCATAAGGAAGGAAGGCGACGAGTACGTGATATACACCGAGGGCTCGAACTTCAAGCAGGTCCTCAAGGTTCCTGGTGTCGACCCGACCAGGACGAGAACCAATAACATCCACGAGATTGCGGAAGTGCTTGGCATTGAGGCAGCTCGCAACGCAATCATCGAGGAAATCGTCAACACGATGCGCGAGCAGGGTCTTGAGGTTGACGTCAGGCACATCATGCTCGTCGCCGACATGATGACCCTCGACGGCGTCATCCTGCCGATAGGCAGGCACGGTGTCGTCGGGGAGAAGGCGAGCGTCTTAGCAAGGGCGGCCTTCGAGATTACGACCCAGCACCTGTTCGAGGCCGCCGAAAGGGGAGAGACAGACCCGCTCAACGGTGTCGTTGAGAACGTCCTCATCGGCCAGCCCGTTCCCGTGGGTACGGGAATCGTCAAGCTGGCAATGAATCTCCCCCTGAGACCGAAAAGGGAGTAGGGAGGTGTAGTTAATGGTTGACTTCGCCTTTGAGCTTAGGAAGGCCCAGGACACGGGTAAGATAGTTATGGGAGCCAAGAAGAGCATCCACTACGCCAAGGTCGGCGGGGCAAAGATGATTATCGTCGCTAAGAACGCGAGGCCGGACATCAAGGAGGACATCTACTACTACGCCAAGCTCAGCGGAATCCCGGTTTACGAGTTTGAGGGGACCAGCGTCGAGCTCGGAACCCTCCTCGGAAGGCCCCACACCGTCTCGGCCCTCGCGATAATCGACCCGGGCGAGAGCAAGATACTCGCCCTTGCCGGGGGTAAGGAGTGATGCCGCTCAAGCTCAACACCGACCAGATAAAGTACATAGCGCTCTTCGAGAGCATGACCGGGGCAACAGTGCTCGACTGCCTCATCGACACCAACAGGAACAGGCTCATCTACGTCATCAAGAAGGGTGAGATGGGTCTCGCCCTTGGAAAGAAAGGCGCGAACGTCAAGCGCGTCCAGAACATGCTCGGCAAGGACATCGAGCTCATAGAGCACTCCGAGAACCCGGAGGAGTTCCTGAGGAACATTTATAAGAGCCTCGGGGTTAAGGTTAAAAAGGTTCATATCACCGAGAAGAAGGACGGTAAGAAGGTCGCCCTCCTCGACATCGGCCCGCGCGACAAGCCTCGCGCAATCGGAAGGGGCGGCCAGAACATAAACCTCGTGAAAGAGTTGATGGAGAGACACCACGGCATTCACGACGTGATTATAATTTGAGGTGATGTTCATGCCCGGAAAGAAGGCTCCGTATGGTGAATTTGCCGGTAGAAAGCTCAAGCTCAAGAGGAAGAAGTTCCGCTGGAGCGACATTCGCTACAAGAGGAGAGTCCTCAGGCTCAAGGAGAAGAGCGACCCGCTCGAGGGCGCTCCGCAGGCCAGGGGAATCGTCCTTGAGAAGATAGCCGTCGAGGCCAAGCAGCCGAACTCGGGAATGCGTAAGGCGGTTCGTGTTCAGCTCATCAAGAACGGTAAGGTCGTCACCGCCTTCACCCCCGGTGACGGTGCAATAAACCACATCGACGAGCACGACGAGGTCATCATCGAGGGAATCGGCGGTCCTAAGGGCGGTTCGATGGGTGATATCCCAGGAATCCGCTACAAGGTCGTCAAGGTCAACAGGGTCTCACTGAAGGAGCTCGTCAAGGGAAGGAAGGAGAAGCCGAGGAGGTGAAGGAGAATGGCCAAGCCGCTCACCGAGCGCTTTTTCATCCCGAAGGAGCTTAAGGTCATGGGGCGCTGGAGCGTTGAGGACGTCGTCGTCAACGACCCCTCGCTGAGGCCCTACATAAACCTCGACGCGAGAATCCTCCCGCACAGCCACGGCAGGCACGCCAAGAAGCCCTTCGGCAAGGCCCAGGTTCACATCGTCGAGAGGCTCATCAACAAGGTCATGAGGAGCGGTGCCAGCCACTACAAGGCCGGCGGTCACTTCATGAGAAGGGAACACCGCTCGATAATGAGCAAGAAGATGAAGGCCTACGAGGTCGTCAAGGAGGCCTTCATGATTATCGAGCGCAGGACCAAGCAGAACCCGATTCAGGTTCTCATAAGGGCCATCGAGAACTCCGCCCCGAGGGAGGACACGACCACCATCGCCTTCGGTGGAATCCGCTACCACATGGCCGTTGACGTCTCCCCGCTCAGGAGGCTCGACATCGCCCTCAAGAACATCGCCCTCGGTGCTAGCATCAAGTGCTACCGCAACAAGACCACATACGCCCAGGCCCTGGCTGAGGAAATCATTGCCGCCGCCAACAAGGACCCGAAGAGCTTCGCCTACAGCAAGAAGGAAGAAATCGAGAGGATTGCCCAGTCCTCCCGCTGAGGGCTGGAGGCTTCTTTTACCATTCTCTCTTCAGTTGTCTATTACCTCTTCTGTTGTTGCCAAAAACTATTTAATTTCCAAAATTCAAGGATTTAATATGACAACTGAAATTGTCAAAGTAGACAAGAATGGAAGGATATATCTCCCAGCATCCCTGCGGAAGAAATTTGGGACCAGCTCTTTCTACGTTGAGGAAAGGGGGGATGAGATAGTTCTTATCCCGGTTCGCAAAAAAATCAGGAAGTACTACGGAATATTCAAGGGTGAAAATCTAAGTGCGGAAGAGATTGACCAGTTAATTGAGGAGAAAACAGAGCAACTTCTGAGGGATGAGCTGTGAAGGTTTACGTTGACGTGAATGTTCTGTATTATTTCCTCACAGCAAACGAGGAGTTCGGAGAGCGTGCGAGAGACCTGCTCGAGCGATACAGCGGGAACATGATAACTTCAGCCCTTACAGTATGGCAACTTTATATTCTGTTTAGGAGGCAAAAGACTAAGTTGAACATCACTGATATACTTCTGGATTTGGGAATTGAAGTAGTTCCCTTAACCATGGAAATCCTTAGAAATGCCGAAAGATGCAAAAAGCTCGATTTCGACGATGCCCTTCATTACGCCACTATGAGGGCCCATGGGATAAGGACAATCCTGTCAAACGATAAGGATTTCGACAAAGTTGACGTAGAAAGGGTATTCTAAACCTGCACTGGGCATGTCCCCTTCCCATGTTTCTCTCTGTTGATTTCCAAATGTTTTTATGCTTTGTGGGTAAGATTATTTTGGTGGTAGTAAGATGACAACCGTAAAAGTTTCTTCGAAGGGCCAGATAGTCTTACCCAAGGCCATTCGTGAGAAGTTCGGCATCAAAGAGGGCGATGAACTTGAGGTTCTTGACTTTGGGAACGAGATTGTGATAGTTCCGATAAAGAAAGGCCTAAAACTCAGGGGGCTTGTGAAGTTCGAAAAACCCGCTAAGGAGATTCTAAGGGAGATTAGAGCAGAAGAGGAGGAGCCGGAGGACTGACCATGAAAGTCGTCCTGGACAGCCATGCAATTCTTGCCTATATAAACGACGAGCCTGCGGCCGAGAAGGTTCAAGAATACCTTAACCTCGGGAAGGAAGGAAAGGTTGGGCTATACATGAACGTTGTTAATGTGGGAGAAGTTTACTACGTTCTTTCAAGGCGAAAGGGCGTTGATGTGGCCAATATTGCGATAGCGCTTCTAAAGCGGGAACCAATAACGTTCATCATTGCGGATGAAAGGCTCGCTTTAATGGCCGGTCGGATAAAAGCCTTCCACAAGTTGAGCTATGCAGATGCCTTCGCCGCCGCCACAGCGATAGACCTCGATGCGGTACTCTTAACGGGGGACGATGAGTTCAAGAGTGTTGAGGATAAAGTGAAGATTGAGTGGCTCTGAGTTTTTGAGTTAAAGGAGAAAGGCCCAAACCAATTGGGAGACGTAGAAACCTCTCCCATTCTTCCCTCAGCTCCCTGAGGCTCTTCTCAAGGTCTTTTCTGTCTTTGTAAACACCCTGTATCGGAGGATTCATCAGGTGCAAAACGGCACCGGGAAAACCATTTAACCTCCAGGGCCTATCCCAAATCGGTGAGAGAATGAGTGAGGTTATCAACCCTCATACGCTCCTCCGGAAAATAGAGCGCATAGAGAAAGAACTGGAGGACTTAAGGACCATGTTACTCAAGATGGTCGTCGAAAACCTATCAGAGGGTGATGAAATAGACAGGGAAACGTTGAAAGCCTTTGAGAGAGACCTTAAGGACATGATAGAGGGCAAAGTTGAAGTTCTTAGCGCCGATGAGACCATTAAAATCCTTTCGGAAAAGGTAGGAGGTTAACGCTTTTTGTACGCCCGCCGGCCAGATAAAGCCCCCACAAGTTGGAATCATGCCGATGCTTTATGCCGCATTCAGACTTCACTAAACCTCACCCTGAATGAGTCCCTATCTTTATCGATTCTCAGTGAAAATCTGGCGTAATAGCTGTCGTAGGCGAAGTCGTCGAAGACCATTCGACCGCCACCCTTTACCTGCAGAGGCTTTCCTTTCCCAGTAACCTCAACTCTCAGTATCCCGCCGTTTCCGGGCAAAAGTCTGAATCCCCTGATAACGCCCCTAAATGGTCTTACAGTGATGGCGCCCTCCCAGAAGTCCAAAAGCACGGGCGAGAGCCGGCCCGTTATTTTTACGTACTCACCTCGTTTGAAGATAATCTCCCCCGTAAGTTCCTCCTCGATTGGCGCATATACAAACGATTTCCTGCCTGCTCTGCAAAGCCGACAGCGGACTGGAAAATTTATCACTGCCCTGGAGAGAACCCCAAAGTCCACAACCAGGTAAACCACTCCCCAGTAGGTTGCCTCCTCTCCATTATCGCACGGCACTTCCTGCCCTGCTTCAGGTGGTATGGTTCGCGCGTATCCGCCGAGAATTCTGGCGACTACTCTATACGTTCCCTCGTCGTCCCGGGGCTCGATTGAAGGGGTGGCATTCTTCAGAACTTCCACTTTGTCTATGGTGGTCTCGATAACGGGTTCTACCTCAATCTCCTGCCCTATCCTGAACACTTCAGAGGGTTCCCTCAGGCCACCGGAAGTCATGTCCGAAAGCGTTGTATCATCAATGTGGAGGTTTAGCTCCACGTCCGCTCCACCTATCTCAGTTATATCAAACTCTTCCCCACCATGTTTCCCGGCTTCTCAACTCCGAAGAACCTCAGAACCGTCGGCGCTATGTCCATGAGGCTCGGTTCCTCGAGGTTAACCTCCTCAAACCCCCAGAGAATCAGCGGGACCTTTATCACCGGTTCATTCATCGAGCCGTGCATTCCCCTGACCCAGTGGCTTGCCCCCTTTATCCCCTTGCACATCCTGTGGGAGCAGAACCAGTAGCCGGGCTTCGCTGAGACAATCAGCTCCCCGCTGTTCGGGCTGTTGAGATGGGGCAAATCCTCGCGGAAGAAGACGGCCTTAACACCCGGCGCTCTCCTCAGCACCTCAAAGGCTTCCTCTGCCTCATTCGGGTTCCTCAAATAGACGTGAACTCCTCCGCCGGAGGAAACGCGGAGCGTTTCAATCCCGTGCTTTCTGAGATAGGTTTTCAGGTTCACCCACGTGTGAACCTCCTCCTGCCCGTGGTCGGCGAAGATTATGAAGGCGTACTCGTCCTTGAGGCGCTCCCAGAGGGTTCTAACTGCGGTATCAACCGTCTCAACGGCCTTAAGCGCACCCTCGCTCAACGGCCCGTGGTCGTGGCTCATTCCGTCTATAGAGGCGAAGTGGACGAGAAGCAGGTCAGGTTTGCATTCCTCGTAGAGGTAGAGAGCCGAGTTTAGAACCCACACGTCTTTCCTCCAGTCGCGCCCGTGATTGCGGTACATCTTGTCGCTCGCGAAGAAGGGAGGAAAAATCCTCACGTCGGTTCCGCTGAAGGGGGGCATCGTGTAGCCCGAAACACTCGCCGTTCTAACTCCCCTCTGGCGAAGTATATCAACGATTGTCGGGGCCTTGATAACCTTATGGGGATTGAAGGCGACCTCGTAGTCGTAGAAGTTCACCTTCCTGTCCGTTAGCCTGTCGTAGTAGCCATTCTCAACGACGCCGTGGTCCCTCGGCCAGACCCCGGTCATCACGCTCGTGTGCACCAAATCCGTCAGCGTCGGGAAGATGGAATCCACGACAGCAAAGCTCCCGGTTTCTACCAACTCGCTCAGGAACGGCATGTGCTTGAGGTTGTAAACGCCGTTTCCGTCGAGGCTTATGAGGGCGAGCTTTTTTCTCATTTCCACCACCGGTGTCAGCCTGACGTGCACTCATCACCGCTCAGTGGGATGGAGCGGTCATCATTCACCGGGCTTCATTGGTCAATCCGGTATAAATTCCTTCCGAGCCATTCGTCGAGCGTCTTCTGCCTCGCGAGGCTTCCTAAGATGTAGCTCCTCTTGAGGTACTCCTCGAAGGGGTGCTCAAGCCTTCTCCGTATCGCTTCGAGGGCCTCGTTGAGCGTCTCGAAGCGGCCGATTGGATTGTTCAAAGCTTTCTTCACGCCGAGGCGAATCTGCCAGACGCCGACGGGGGCGTAGTACTCGGGCGTAACTTCCCTGAAGACGACAGCCCGCGCCTGCCTCCTTCTCGCCCTGAGGGCTTCGAGGACGCTCAAGCGGGCGGCATGATAGGCGCCAGCCGTTTCCTTGACGTACTCCTTCCTCCCGCGGAAGTCCTCGTAGTCGTGAATCACGCTCGGCTTCTCGCTACCGAAGAGCGAACCCTTCAGCCAGACCTCCAAAAGCTCGAAGGCGTAAGACTGGGGCATCAGCAGAACTACGTAGCGGTTGCCGAGGAAGCGGTAAAAGTAAACCTCGTAGTCGTTTATCTCCGGGTAGTGCAGAATCTCGCGCCTCAGGTTTTTGCCTATGGTGTCCTGAACCGCTGTGATGCTCCACCGCGTCGGGACGAGCTTCCTTTCAATTCCAAGAAGGCCCGCCGAGAGTAGCCTTATGATGTAGTACTCGTCGAAGCCCCAGTTGTAGAGGCGCATTATGGCCTGCTCAGCCTTCAGCTCGTCGCTCACCACGTAGTCGGTTCTCCTTGGGATTTTCGGGTTCTCGGTCAGCTCGAAGTCGAGGAGTTCCGCTTTAGGTCCGATGGGCGGGGCGAATTCGCTCGGCAGAACCTTGAGCACGGGTTTCCTCTTAAGGATTATCTCACTGTCCACCGGTTTCACTGACATCGCCAATTCCTGAACCTCGCTCAGAATCCTCCCGCTCTTCCTTACGTTCACATCGGCCTTCGTCTCGCCCATGACGAGCAGGGAGCGGTAGTAGAGAATATCGCGAATCGTCTTGTTCTCCCACTTCAATGGACTGTCAAGGTGGCTGGTGTTACCCTCTATCGGGGGAACGAGCGGGCCGATTCTAACCTTTGGGTATCCGTACTCGCCGACGAATACGCTCGGTGGGGAGGAGCCGAAGAGGTGGCGCCTGTTGAGCTTCTGCTCCACAGTACGGGCTACCCTAAAGCGCTCGAGAATCGGGCAGGTTGGCCTTCCGCAGAGGAGTTTCCGGCCCTTGCAAACTGCGCAGAGCTTGGAGTTGAAGAGCTCCACCATTGGGGATGACTTGTCCCAGGGATGTAAAAGCTTTGCCCCGCCAAAAAACTTAAAAACCCTCCCCGGCTCATATAACCTGGGTGCTGTGCCGCGGTAGCCTAGCCTGGTAGGGCGCCGGCCTGCTAAGCCGGTGGGCGGTGCCCACCGGGGTTCAAATCCCCGCCGCGGCGCCATTAACTTCTCTGGGTCAATGCCGGGATAGCCTAGAGGCGAGGCGAGGGACTGCAGATCCCTTCCACCCGGGTTCAAATCCCGGTCCCGGCTCCAAACCCCTTAACGTTTTTGAGGTTTCTACTCATAAACATGGAAAAATTTATAAGCTTCGACCCTGACCTTTCTCTGATTCCTATTCCCTATCGTACGTGGGGTGGTATCTTGCGGTTTGTAATAAGGTTAACGCCCCAGAGTGAGCCGTTTAAAGTGCCCTTTAATCATCTTCACTACCTTCAGGGGTTGGTCTACCGGCGAATTCAGCGCACCAGCCCCGACCTTAGCCTTAAGCTCCACAATCCCAAGGTTCCCAAGTTCTTTACTTTCTCCCTGTTTATGGCTGAGAAGCGGGATTTTCTTGAAGACAAACCCTATTTTCACGGCTACCGCAGGGGTTATTTCTATTTTTCAACTGCCATCCCTGAAATCGCAGAGGCGTTTATTGGAGGGCTCCTCCAGGACCCAGAGGTTGAACTGTGGGGTGAAAACTTTACCGTCGAGGAAGTAAAAGCAATATCTGAACCGAACAAACTTGCTGGCAGAAAGATGATAACTCTGTCTCCTATTGCCGTGACTACCCTAAAGCCCCAGTTCGGCAGGCTTAAACGCTACGACCTCAATCCAACCGAGCCGGAATTCTATGAGAACATTCGAGAGAACCTGATTGACAAGTACGTGGCCCTCTACGGGAAGGTTCCGGAAGAGAAGGACGTTGAATTCAAAGTTCTCCTTGCCAAGCCCAAGCGCCTCCAGGTGAAACCCGGGGTGTACCAGAGGGCATGGCACCTCGTTTTCAGGGCAATGGGCAGTGAAGAGCTCCTCCGCGTTGGCTACCTCGTTGGCTTTGGGGAGAAGAACTCGATTGGCTTCGGGATGGTGAAGGTGGATGGGCGAAACGAGCCGAAGAAAAAGCGCTGGAAGGGAGGTGTGAATAATCGGAAGGGAAACTTCACTCGCTCGATTCTTGAACAACCCCACTCAAACAAAATCTCCACGTGGTGATGGAAAAACCAGAAAATTCAGAGCCCTCTTCACTTGGACTGGACACCCCTTTGTGGATGCCGGTCTCGTTGCACTGCTCCTCATAAACAGAAAGAACTCTCCGGAGGAACTCACAGAAGAGGACATCGAGAAGGCAATAGACTTTGCCTCAAAGCTCTACGCGCGCAAGGAGTGGAGTTCCGGCTACATTCACGCGATGATGCTCCCCAACAGTGGAATCCTGATGGCCAACCCGAGCATGGCGAAGAGGAGAACTCCAGAGGCAATAGCCAAGAACCTCAGGGGTCTCCTCGAGGAGTCCGAAGACCCCAACGCGCCAATCTGCGAAATCTGCGGTAGGAGACACTCCCGTCCAAAACCTGTCTACCGCTCCGACTTCCCGCTGGTCGGCACTGGAGGAGTCCCCAACTACTTCCCTTCCGCCAAGGACGGCCTCAACGTCTGCGCCCACTGCCTCTTTCTCGTCCAGTTCCTTCCACTGGTCGCCTACAAGGTCGGGGGAAGGGTTCTCGTGATGCACACCTACCCCTACGAGCTCATGCTCGAACTCCATAGAGAAGCCTTAAACGACGTCAGGAAGAACTTCCTCGCCTCGAACGCGAGGGACTTCAAGAGGCCGGAGAACTTCCTGTTTCACCTCCTCGGAGAGCTGACGAGGAAGACGGAGCGTGACGACCTCTGGGCCAACGCGTCAATAACGCTTTACTATTTCGTTGTCAATAACAAAAGCCCAGACGTTACGATAATCCACGTTCCAACGCCCGTCCTACGCTTCATCGCCCACGCGAGCAGGGAGGACCCAAAGGGCTGGAAGAGGATTGTGGCTATGGGCTGGCGCAAACGGCCGGCCGAGGAGGAGTTTGAGAAGTACGAGAGGAGCTACGCCAACGAGGTCTACGCCAGGCTCTTGGCCGAGGAGAGCATTTTGCCCTACTTTATCGATGTGAAAAACCGCCGTGCGAACGCGAAATGGTCGCTTTTGTCTTTCTACTGTTCGGAGGTGTTGGGTTTGGATAAGGAAGCTCTGGAGTTTATCAGAGATGTTGGCGATAGGATTGTCGAAACGCTGGAGAAGCTCCCCGACAACCAGCTTTCGAGGCGCGTCAGGGAGCTGGAGAAGGCGGAGAAGCTCTACCAGTTCGAGGCCTTCTTCGTGAACCTCGAAAAGCTCCGCCAGAGGCTTGGGATAGAGAAGCCCCTGATGACCTTTGACGAGTTCGCGACGGTTCTAACATCTTACGGCGAGGACCTTAACGTCTCGTGGAGGACCGTCAAGCACCTGCTCCTCTTCAGGGTCTATGAGAAGCTCCACGACCGCCTGATGAAGGCCTCAGAAGAGGCCGAGGAGGCCGGAGAAGCTGAAGAAATTGAGGACGTTGGGATTTACGGCCTTGGGGAGGTGGAAGAATGAGGTTTGCAACCGGAATGGTGCTGATTGACGCACCGCACTCCGCTCTGAACATGCTCGGAATCGATGAGAGCCTCGCCGACAGGAACGTCACGAGGGTTAAGACCTTCAGAAGGGGAGGAAAGCGCTACCCCTACGTCTCGCCACAGGCCTGGCGCTACTGGTGGCGCTTTACCCTCAAGGAGCACTTCAACTGGGAGCTCTCCCCGCTCTACCGCGAGCAGAAGCAGGTCTTCACCGCGGCGAATCCGCTCAAGTACCCGGACGACGATGTTTTCGGCTACATGAGAGCCTTCAAGAAGGGTGGGGTTAACGTCACCGTCACGAGGGTCTCGCCCCTCAAGAACACGCCCCTGATTTCGATACTGCCTGATAGAAGCTCCGTGACGGTTGACGAGGGCTACGCATCAAGGCATGAAGGGGACCCCGTTCCCTACAGCCAGGAGTTCTACTCGACGGTTTTCAAGGGGGCCTTTTCGCTCGACCTCGACTCCGTCGGACGGTTCACAATCATCAGCAAGGCCGGCTTCAAGAACCTCCTCACGTGGGACGACGTTCCAAAGGACAAGAAGGGCAATCCAAAGAAGGGCACTGAGGACGTCGTCAATGAAATCAAGGAGATGGAGCGCATAGCTGAAGAACTCGGCGTCGAGAGAACTGGAAAAGAGTGGGTTATGCCTCCGGAAATCCGGAAGAAGCGCGCCACCGAGGCCATCAAGGCCCTTCGCCTCCTGACCGGCGGGGCCAAGCAGAGCCAGTACCACACTGACGTAACTCCAAAGTTAGTCCTGCTCCTCAACGTAGATGCCGGCATAAACCCCTTCATAAGCGACCTCGTCTTCGAGGAGAGGGGTGAAATCCGCTTCGACGCCGGGGCCCTTGCGAAGAGGCTCAAAGACCTCAAAGAGGTCATCCCCAAGAACGCGAGGCTCTACATCGGCTACGACGAGGGTTTCACCCGCTCCCTCGGCTGGGACGTCAATGAAATTGCCAAGACACTGGAAAAAGCCGGCGTTGAGGTCTTTATAGGCACCGTTGGGGAGGCGATAGAGGAGTTCGCTAAGGAAATTGAAGCCTACTACGGGTGAGCCCATGATACGGGTCAAACTGAGGGCGTGGACTGCTTCCTTCCGCTATCCCACTTTTCAATCGGGCCATCAGCCGACGTTACCGGTTCCCCCACCCTCAACGGTTCAGGGAATCCTCTCGGCGGCGAAGGGTGAGCCTGTCTACCTAACCGAGCTCCCCTACGTCGGCTACGTCTTCAGGAGCGAAGGTAAAGGCTTTGACCTCGAAAAAATCTACGCCCTCGGAAAGGTCGAGACGGACATAATGAGGCGCGAATTCCTCTACAACGCCGAGCTTTACCTCTACCTCCCGGATGAGTGGGCGGAGCACTTCAGAAGGCCAAGGTATCAGCTCCTCCTCGGCCGTTCGAGCGACGTGGCGACGGTTGAGGAGATAAAAGAGGTTAGTCTGGAGGAAAGGGAAGCCCTGGTCGGCGGGACCGTCCTTCCGGTGAGCCTCGGAGTTCCCGGCGTCGTTCACACCCTCGTCGTCGAGTACGACTATTCGGTAACGCCGAGGAAGGCAAGGCTCGTCAGACCTTTCGTAGTCCTGCCGTTTCCAAGGGGCAAAGCGCCGAGGCTGAAGCTCCCCTACGACGAGGAACTTGGGGTCGGCGTTTACCTCCACAGGTGGCGCGAATGAGGGTCTGCTACGCCAAGTTCCTTCCGCACGATTTCCTTGAGTGCCATACCAACGACGCGATAAACGTGCTGAGGAGCATGAAAGGGGCGTTCAAGTGGCTTGAGGAGTTCTTCCCCCGCATCTGGGAGCTTTCCTTTTACTCCGTTCTTCTCCACGACCTCGGCAAGTGTGCGAGCGGGTTCCAGAGGGACCCCCGAAAGTGGGGCTATCGGCACGAGATACTCTCGACACCATTTACGGCCTTCCTCGACCTTCCCGAGGACGAGAGAAACCTCATTGCACTCGCAATCCTCACCCACCACAGGACCCTCGACGAGCTTGAAGAGATACTGCCCAGCGGGGAACACCGTGCGGAGTTCGAGGACAGGGTGGAGGAGCTCCTCCAGAACAGGGACTACATTGAGGGCATTTTCTTTGAACGTGTTCCCTACTGGGAGCTGTATTTCTTCGGAAGGCGGAAGGGCCTTTTCAACCCCCTGGAAGACTGGGCCGAGCGAATTATGAACTACGACTTCGACTCCCTGCTAACTTGGTATGAGCGGAACTCCCAAAGGTACTGGAACGAGCTAGTCTTCCTCCGTGGAATCCTCAACGCCTCCGACCACCTCGCTTCAGCCGGTGAGCTTGCCGTTCGCCTGCTGTCTGACATAAGAACTGCCGTTGAGGCAAGGGTTCCGCCCGAGCGCTGGAGGCCCCTCCAGAGGCAGGCGGGAGAAACTGAGGGCAACCTAATCCTCCGCGCACCCACGGGCTATGGTAAAACCGAGGCTTCCCTCCTCTGGGCCGACAGGAACGCCTTCCGAACCAAGAAGGGAGTGGCGAGCAGAATCTTCTACGTCCTCCCTTACAAGGCCAGCATAAACGCCATGCACTCGCGCCTTTTGGCGCTCTTCCGCGAGCCCGAACTCGTTGGGGTTCTGCACAGCTCTTCAGCCTTCTACCTCTACTCCTCAGAGCTTGAATACAGGCGCCTCTCCTCGCTTTACCGGAAGATTTACACGCCCCTCAAGGTTACAACGCCTTTCCAGCTCATGAAGCCCTTCTTCGGCGTCGGCTTCCCTGAGATGGGCCTGATGGAGCTAACTGGTTCGCTCCTAATCTTCGATGAGATTCACGCCTACGAGCCGAACGTCCTAGGGATAATCCTCGCGATGCTTGAACTGCTGAAGAATAGAAAGACCAGAACCCTCGTAATGAGCGCAACCCTGCCCGAGTTCCTTGAGGAACTCCTTAGCGAGGTCCTCAACCCCAAACTGTTAACCGCTCCTCCTGAAGAGGCTGACAGATTCACGAGGCACCGCGTGAACGTTATAGACGGCTCAATGGACGAGGTTGAAGAACTGCTCGCCGAAGTTCCGGCGGATGGCCCCGTTTTAATTGCCTGCAACACCGTATCGAGGGCGATGGAGGTTTATTCCCGCCTGAGCGAGGACCACAACGTCATGCTCCTCCACAGCAGGTTCACCTATGGAGACAGGGAGGAAAAGGAGAGGAATCTCCTCGCAAACCTGAACAACTACGATGTCGTTGTTGCGACGCAGGTAGTTGAAGTCTCGCTCGACATAAGCTTCTCGACGATAATCACCGAGCCTGCTCCCCTCGATGCACTCATTCAGCGCTTCGGCAGGGTGAACAGGAGGGGATTTGGAGAACCGCGGGACGTCCATATCCTGACGAAAGGTGGAGACGGAGACAAAAAGATATACCCGATAGAGGTCGTGAAGGAGAGTCTCAAACTCCTCGAGGAGCTCAACGGAAAACCTCTCCTCGAATCCTTGGTTCCAGAACTCGTTACCTGTGCGTATGAACCTCCGGCGAAGAAGCTCACGGAGGAGGTGTTAACGTACAGGGAGCAGGCCCTCGAACTGTTCAGGGGCCTAAAGCCTCTGAAGGGCAGGGAGAGCGAGAGGAGATTCTATGAGATGTTCCACGGCCTTGAGGCGGTTCCCGGGGTCTATCAGGACAGGGTTTTGGAGCTGATTAACCACGGGCGGTCAATCGAGGTTTACCGCTACCTCGTGCCGGTTCCAATGTGGCTGTACCTGAGTGAAAGTGACGCCTTTCACAGGCTCTCTGACAGGGGGCCGGGGAAGTACGTACTGGTTGCGGAGCTCGAGTACAGCCCGGAACTGGGCCTCCAGCGGGAACCGAGGGAAGGAGGGGACATAATGTGAGCTCCGAGGAATATCCCACCACCGACCTCCTCATCACCGGCACAGAGATAAACTACCTCTTCATCTGCCCGACGAAGCTCTGGTACTTCGCGAAGGGCATCACAATGGAGCAGGAGAACGAGTGGGTTGACTTCGGCAGGTTCCTTCACGAGCAGCGCTACGCAAACGAGGAGAAGGAAGTCCTCGTTGGGAGCATAAAGATTGACTTCATTCGGCGGGGCGATACCATAGAGGTTCACGAGGTCAAGCTCGGCAAAAGCATGGAGAAGGCCCACGAAATGCAGGCGCTCTACTACCTCTACTACCTCAAAAAGCTTGGCATAAAGGCAAAGGCCGTCCTCCACTACCCGAAGCTCAACGAGACAAAAGAGGTAACTCTCGACGGCAGAGAGGGTGAAATCGAGAAGGCGATAAAAGAAGTTGAGCGGGTTAAATCTCTCCCGGCTCCACCGAAGCCCGTTAAATCAAAGAAGTGCCTCAAATGCGCCTACTACGAACTCTGCTGGGTTTGAGGTGGTCACATGAGGAAGCGCTCCTTAACCCTGCTCTCGGACGGAACGCTTTTCAGACGGGAGAACACCCTCTACTTCGAGAACGAACGCGGCAGGAAGCCCCTCGCCGTCGAAGGAATTTATGACCTCTACATCTATGGACACGTGACGATAACCTCTCAGGCCCTCCATTATCTGGCCCAGAAGGGGATAGCGGTTCACTTCTTCAACCACTACGGCCACTACGATGGGAGCTTTTACCCCAGGGAAAGCCTCAACTCAGGGGATTTGGTCATCAGGCAGGCCGAGCACTATCTCGACCGAGAGAAGCGCCTCAAACTGGCGAGGCTCTTCGTTAGGGGAAGCGCCCTCAACATGGAGCGGAACCTGAGGCGCTGGAAAGTTAATGATGGCTTCTCTGAGGAGCTGAGGGAACTCCTAGAGGAACTTGAGGGGGCACGGAAGATAACCGAGGTCATGAACGTCGAGGCGAGGATTCGCGAGGCCTACTATTCGAGATGGGACGAACACCTTCCAGAGGGCTTTAAGATAGTCAAACGCACTCGTAGACCGCCGAAGAACGAGATGAACGCCCTGATAAGCTTCCTCAACTCAAGGCTCTACGCGACCATTGTGAGCGAGCTCTACAACACCCAGCTGGTTCCAACCGTCAGCTACCTTCACGAGCCCGGGGAAAGGAGGTTCTCCCTTGCCCTCGACCTGAGCGAGATTTTCAAGCCGATTGTAGCGGACAGGCTCGCGACGAGGCTCGTAACCAAGAGAATGCTCTCGAAGGAGCACTTCCGGGAGGAGCTCAACGGCGTCCTCCTGACGAAGGAGGGGATGAAGAAGGTCCTTTCCGAGTACGAGAAGGAGCTCACGAAAAGCGTTAAACATCCAGAGCTGAAGAGGAACGTCACGAAGAAAAGGTTAATTCGTCTTGAGGCTTACAAGCTCATCAAGCACCTCGTTGGGGTGAAGGAGTATGAACCGCTGGTGGCTTGGTTTTAAATAATATCCTCCATCGGATTCTTCTCCGTTCCGAGGACGTCGCGGAGGGGCTCTGAACGGAGGCGGTAGATTACCACCGAATCCTCGCGTTCATTTATTATCTCCTTCAGCCCGGCCTTGATGCGCTCGTACTCAGCGCGTGTGACCTCGCCCTCGAAGACGCTGTTCTGAACCCAGTGAAGGTGCTGGCGGAGAAACTTCTTCACGTGATTAACGCGCTTCACGTTAACGTCGTAGACCACGATAATGTACATGGGACCACCATCAAAGTTTTAGGTCGAGGAATTTTAACTTTTCCGATGCATCACGCTCAGAACGCTCTGATTTTGGATAGCGACCACCATAGCGGAGAAAGCGCAAAAACCTTCCCCAATATCACCAGGAAATCGATTTTTATGCGCTAAAAAACTGGAACATATTGTTATATTTTTGTTGCAATCCATTCCAAATTTCCTTCCAAATACTGAGATAAAGGTGTGCCTGGTCCAGATTCGCCCAATCACTGTTTAAATCTGACCGTTTTTCATAAAAGGAGATTTTATATCAGCTTCTAAGAAATCGCTGGCGCCAACCCCTCGGCATTTGACAGTACTTATTCCGGGATTGATACAAATCGGGTAAAAGACGGCATCGCCACCTTTGTAAGTGGGTTTATTCCCTCAACCACGACTAACAAGACCTTCGAAATTAGCACCAATCTCCGGAAAGGCTTAAATATCGAGAGGTCTTCTCTCTTTGTTGGGCGAAAGAATGAATTTCGCGCCCTGTTGCAATAAGACTCTAGGAGAATTGAAAGCTCTGAGCACGTAGCTTATTGATAAGGGCCTCCTCTGGTTGCAATAAGACTCTAGGAGAATTGAAAGTCGACATCAGCGAGGACTTATTAGATGACATTCTCCTGTTGCAATAAGACTCTAGGAGAATTGAAAGGCGGAATCAATGCATACAAGTCCTCAGCATAAGTTCCCGTTGCAATAAGACTCTAGGAGAATTGAAAGTAAGGTTACAGAGGTCGCGGAAGCTGTAGATGTCCAGTTGCAATAAGACTCTAGGAGAATTGAAAGTCAAAACGCCAAGCTCCCTGGCCACGACGACAGCGGGTTGCAATAAGACTCTAGGAGAATTGAAAGAAGGATAACGCCCCCCTTTCCTCTCTTCTCCACCCATGTTGCAATAAGACTCTAGGAGAATTGAAAGGTGCCTTTCCGAGTATCCGAGCTCTGCCGCGAGAGCCTTGTTGCAATAAGACTCTAGGAGAATTGAAAGTCAACGAGATTCGCGTCGTCAGCAATGGAAACGTCGGTTGCAATAAGACTCTAGGAGAATTGAAAGGCTCAGGATTCTCTTTCAGCTCTTGGATAATCAGCTCGTTGCAATAAGACTCTAGGAGAATTGAAAGAAGTTCATGATATGGGACGGGGATTATATTATAATAGGTTGCAATAAGACTCTAGGAGAATTGAAAGACGTGGAGGAGAATGAGGAGGGAAACCGGAGGCTCAGGGTTGCAATAAGACTCTAGGAGAATTGAAAGTACGCCGGGCCTCCTCTACCACCGCCAGAATATCCCGGTTGCAATAAGACTCTAGGAGAATTGAAAGTGGGATTCTCAGCCTCGATTTTGTCTAGAACCCTCAGGTTGCAATAAGACTCTAGGAGAATTGAAAGACGAGGGACCTTAAGCTGATGCGGGGACGGCTCAAGGGTTGCAATAAGACTCTAGGAGAATTGAAAGGGGTCTTTGACGCCCTCTTTCAGATTATCCACGAGGGTTGCAATAAGACTCTAGGAGAATTGAAAGGAGCTTTTGTTGTTCCTCTTTCTGCTCTGGGGTTAAGGTTGCAATAAGACTCTAGGAGAATTGAAAGGCGCGGACGGGCTTAGCGGAACGTCGGCAGTTACGGAGTTGCAATAAGACTCTAGGAGAATTGAAAGCTTAAAAGCATTCTCCCCCGGCTTTGGTCTCTCCGTGGTTGCAATAAGACTCTAGGAGAATTGAAAGCGTCGTATTTTTCCGCTAAATGCTCCGCTCTCCGTGCGTTGCAATAAGACTCTAGGAGAATTGAAAGACCGTAGATGGTGGGGTTTAGGTTTAGAAACTACTTAAGTTGCAATAAGACTCTAGGAGAATTGAAAGATACATAATATTATGAGACTCGCGAGAACTGTCAGCAGGTTGCAATAAGACTCTAAGAGAATTGAAAGGGACGAGCCCTTTGAGCTAAGTTCCAAAATTTAGGCAGAGAAAAAAGGGCAAAAAGCCCTCAGAGAAGCATCCTCGCGTCGACGGCAACGGCGCCGTCCTCGTAGGCGAAAATCGGGTTGATGTCGAGCTCCTTAATCTCGGGGAGCTCAAGGGCAAGCTCGCCGACCTTGACGATGATGTCAGCCAAAGCCTCGATGTCCACCGGCTTCTCACCGCGAGCTCCGGCGAGAATCGGGTAGGCCTTGATTTCCTTAATCATCTCAAGGGCTTCCTCCTTGGTAATCGGGGCGACGCGGAAGGAAACGTCCTTGAGAATCTCGACGAAGATTCCACCGAGACCGAACATGATGGCCGGACCGAACTGCGGATCGCGTATCATACCGACTATGACTTCCTTGCCGAGCGGGAGCATCCTGTAGATTATGACGCCCCAGAGGTCGGCGTCGGGCTTGTACTTCTTGGCGTTCTCCATGATGGTCCTGAAGGCTTCTCTTGCCTCTTCGTCGTTCTTGATGTTGACCTTAACACCACCGGCGTCGCTCTTGTGGATAATCTGCGGAGAAACGATTTTCATGACGACGGGGTAGCCGATTTCACGGGCGAACTTAACGGCTTCCTCCTCGTTGGTCGCGACCTTAAAGTCCGGAACCGGGACGCCGTAAAGGCGGAGTATCTCCTTCGCCTCGGGCTCAACGAGGGGCCTGTTCTCGGCCTTGGCCTTCTCGATTATCTTCCTTGCCTCTTCGACACGGCTCATCTCAATCACCTCGTAAGCTTGACGTTTATCACTCAGAGGGGAAGGTTAAAAGGGTTTCCATTTGCAAAGTTTTGGTTCAAGCCCGGTTGAAGCCGTGGGAGGCTATAAATAGGACAAAGGCCAAAGTTAATTGGTGAACAATATGAGGAAAAGGTTCTTTCCCTTGGTCGTTTCGCTCGTTGTCATTGTTCTCGTTGCCCTCTCCTTCCAGGGGGAGAAGGCCTCGACGAGCGACGTTACGGTTGCACTCTACAGCTCGGCGAGCGTTGGGATTGTTGAGCGAACCCTTGAAGTGGAGCTGAAGGCAGGGATAAACGAGGTTCCGCTGAAGGAGCTTTCCGGCCTGAACCTGGCGGAGGTTAGCATCAGACCCCTCGACGACGGCGTCTCGGTCATGGGACTCTTCGGTAGCGGTGAGAGCAAAGTTGGGAGCGACGTCGAGGTCGGCCTGAAGAACGGGGAGGTCATAGCTGGAAAATACCTCGGAACCCGGGACGGGAAAATAGCGGTCGAGGGGGACGGCTACTATCTGATAAACCCGAACGAGGTCGCCTACTTCAAAACGAAGGACCTCGGAGGGTCGAGCGTTTACGCCGTCCTCAGGTCGGAGAAGGCCGGGAAGTTCAGGGTGAGCGTCACCTACCGCGTTTCCGGGATAAGCTGGGAGAGCAGGTACAGGCTCTACATCGGTGACCAGGCCGAGCTCAGGGGTTACGTTGTCATAAAGAACCCCACCGACAGGGAGTTCAGCGATGCCAAAGTTCTCCTAGTCGCTGGAGACGTCAGCTTTTACTCCACATACACCCAGCCGCGGAACCTTTATGAAAAGGCGGGGGATACGAGCGAGGTAACGGTTGGCTCCCCTGAGAAGGTTGAGGCCTTCTACCTCTACCGCCTCGGCGTTGCGGACATCAAAGCGGGGAGCACGATGGTCTACCCCTACGTCGAGCTGAGGGCTCCTTTTGAGAGGGAGTACCTCTACGAGAGCTGGGCCTACGGCGGTGAGAGGCCCGTCTACGAGTCGATTTCCTTCAAGACGGACAAAGTCCTTCCAGCTGGAACCGTGGAGATTTTCAAGGAAACTCGGGATGGGGAGCTCTTCATAGGCGAGTCGAGAATCGGGCACACGCCGAAAGGCGATACCGTCAGGATAGGCATCGGCAGGGACTACGAGCTCAAAGGCACCACGACCGTCCTCGAGCGGAGCAACGATGGAAAACACTACAAAATCAGGATAACCCTCCAGAACTTCGGGAATGAGACGAAAACCGTTATCGTCCGGCACCACAAGTGGGGTAAGGTGACCTACGCCAGCCTTCAGCCCCTCGACGAGACGGCCGACTACGTCGAGTTCTCGGTGACCCTGAAGCCCGGGGAAAAGAGGGAGATAACCTTTGAGTACGGGAGTTAGCTCTTCCGCAGGGTTATCTCGAAGCCCTTATCCCCTTTTGTTACATCCATGACGAGGCTCTTGTCGTAGTCTATGAACTTCGTGCCCACGATGTTGTAGCCCTCCTTCCTGAGGAAGTCGGCCATCTTAAGCCCCAGGTCGTCGAAGAACTCGGCCGCCATTGTGGCCAGGCTCGGCTCCTTTATCCCAAGCTCGTCGTGATACCTCCTCGCCAGCTCAAAAACGTCGCTCATGATGACCACCGATGATAGTATTCCTTGGCGTTAAAAACCCTTTCGCCGAAAGGCTTAAATTCACCCGGGCTAACCCCAAGGAGTGGTAAAGATGGCGAGGGTTCTCTGGGTCGTCAAGGCCGGCGGTAGGCTCTACTCCAAGGTTCTGGGGGAGTACCCGTACTACGTCGAGGTTGACCTTTCCACCGGCGAAAGCCTCTGCACCTGCCCGCTCGGAGGAAACTGCCCCCACGTCTCCGCGGTGGTTGAGACCTACGAAAAGGGCCTGTACTTCGACGCAGGAAGCGAGGGGCCCCTGAATCCCGAATCGCTCGCGTGGACCTACCTCTCAGAGGTCCCCCGGCTGGCGCTTGAGGTCACCCTTACGGAGCTCTTTAACTCCCTCAGAAGGGACGAGAGCGGGAGCGAGACGGCAATGCTCTTCCTCCGCGCGTTAAGACTTATCCGCGAGACGAAAGCCGAGGAGTACCTTCACCCGCTCGGCGAGGCCCTCGATGAGCTGTTGGCTGTTTTCCACGATTATCCCCTCGTGAGCAGGCTGAGGGAAGCCTACGAAGGGGTCAAAAACGCCCTCCAAAAGGAACCCTTATAAGGGCTTACCAGCCGAAACACCAACTTAGAGGGTGGGAATATGAAGGCGATTTACAGGGAGGCCTGCCCAAACTGCTCGGGTAGAATCTCCGACGAAAGGCTCGTGATGAAGAACCCCTGTGGTGAGTGTCTCGATAATCCCGTCACCGCTGAGGACTACTTTGAGCTCGTGAAGGCCGTGAGAGAGGCGCTCAAGGAGAGAAAGAAGCTCAAGGCCTGGGAGGAAATCTACTCCCTCGAAAAGGGGCTCAGGGACGTTGAGAAGTTCTTCGAGGAGGCCACTGGCTTTAGGTTCTGGAGCGCCCAGAGGACGTGGGTCAAAAGGCTCCTCAAGGGAAGGAGCTTCTCAATAATAGCTCCAACCGGAATGGGCAAGAGCACCTTTGGAGCGTTCATGTCCGTCTACTACGCCACGAAGGGCAAGAAGAGCTACATAGTCGTCCCCACGACGCCCCTGGTAATCCAGACCATAAGAAAGGTTCAGGCGATAATCGAGAGGACGGGGCTCAGCGTTAACCTCGCCTACTACCACGGCAACCTCAGGAAGAAGGAAAAGGAAGAGATGCTCGCCAAAATCGAAAGCGGGGACTACGATATACTCATAACGAGCGCCCAGTGGTTAGCCAGGAACTTCGACGAGAAGCTGAAGGGTAGGCACTTCGACTTCATCTTCGTTGACGACGTTGATGCCTTCCTCAAGGCGAGCAAGAACATAGACCGCTCTCTCCTCCTCTTAGGCTTCACCGAGGAAATCATTGGCAAGGCGTGGGAAATCATAAGGCTCAAGAAGCAGATGAGCAAATACCTGAACGGTAGAGCCGAAGACAGGGATGAGAGGCTGAAGGAGCTCAACGAGGCCATAGAGAAGCTCCAGCGCGAGATTGAGGAGTTCAAGAGGAAGAACGACATTGGAATCATGATTATCGCCTCGGCAACCGGTTCGGCAAGGGGCGACAGGATAAAGCTCTACCGCGAACTGCTCGGCTTCGAAGTCGGTTCCGGAAGGAGCGCGCTGAGGAACGTCGTGGACAGCTACCTGAAGCCGAGCAAAGACGTTAAGGAGCACGTGGAGGAGCTCCTCAGGAAACTCGGGAAGGGCGGCCTGATATTCGTTCCCATTGACCAGGGGCTGGGCTACGCCGAGGAGCTCGTGAACTACCTCAGGGAAAGAGGTTTTGCGGTTGAGCTCGCGAGCTCGAAGAACAAGAAGGCCGTTGAGAGGTTTGAGAACGGCGAGGCCGATTATCTGGTCGGCGTCGCAACATACTACGGCTCGATAGTCCGGGGTCTGGATTTGCCCCACCTCATCCGCTACGCGGTCTTCACGGGTGTTCCCAAGTTCCGCTTTAGCATAGACCTTGAGAGGCCCACCATATACCGCGCCCTCGGTCTGCTGGGCGAGGTCATGGACTTCCTTGACGATGAGGACAGGAAAACTGCAGAGAAGCTCCACGCGAGGCTCAGAAGGCTGATTAGAAACATCCCGCAGTTCGAGCTCCTAAAGATTGAGGAAGCCTTGGCGGAGGGCCTTCCCATCGAGAACGACTTCCACAAGACGGTTCTCAACGTATTCCGCGAGCTGGTTGAGTTCCTGCGCGAGGTCCTGAAGAAGGAGGACGTCCTCAAGAGGCTCGCGGAAGACCCCTTCGTCAGCCTCGTGAAGGAAGAGGGCAAGTGGTTCATCGAGATTCCTGACGTCAGGACGTACATCCAGGCGACCGGGAGGACGAGCAGGCTCTTCGCGGGCGGAATAACGAAGGGACTCAGCGTCCTAATAGTGGACAACGAGAAGGTCTTCAACGGCCTTGTCAGGCAGATGCGCTGGCGCTTCACCGAGTTCAAGATGGTGCCCTTCGAGGAGCTCGACCTTGAGAAACTCCTGAGGGAGATAGACGAGGACAGGGAGAAGGTAAGGCTCGTAATGGAGGGCAAGATAAGCTCGAAGGTCAAAGACCTCGTCAAATCGGCCCTCATGATTGTGGAGAGCCCCAACAAGGCCAGGACGATAGCCAACTTCTTCGGCAGGCCGAGCAAGAGGCGCATCGGTGATTTGGTCGCCTACGAGGTGAGCATAGGCAACAGACAGCTTACGATTCTCGCGAGCGGGGGGCACATGTTCGACCTCGTCACCGACGAGGGCTACCACGGCGTCCTAATCGAGCGCGAGGAGGACATGCTCAGGTTTATTCCCGTCTACGACACCATAAAGCGGTGCCGTGACTGTGGCTACCAGTTCGTTGACTGGGAGAAGAAAGGTATCTGCCCGCGCTGTGGCTCCACTAACGTCCGCGACGCCCTTGAGAACGTCATCGCGATGCGCGAGATTGCCCAGGAGGTCGACGAGATACTCATCGCGACCGACCCGGATACTGAGGGTGAGAAGATAGCCTGGGACATAAGGAACATTCTGAGCCCCTACACGCCGAACATCAAGAGGACGGAATTCCACGAGGTCACGAGGCCGGCCATACTGAAGGCAATCGAAGAGGCGAGAGACGTGAACGAGAACCGCGTCGAGGCCCAGATTGTGAGGAGAATAGAGGACAGGTGGATAGGCTTCGAGCTGAGCGGTGAGCTCCAGAGGGTCTTCGAGAACCGGAACCTCTCCGCCGGAAGGGTTCAGACGCCCGTTCTCGGCTGGATTATCGAGAGGTATAAGGAGTTCAGCGAGAGCGAGGTCTACTTCCTCGGCTTAACTCTTGAGAACGACCTCCAGGTAACGGTCGAGCTCGGAAAGGACGGCAAGGACGTTGAGCCGCCGGAGTACGTTACGGTGGAGGAGGTTCAGCTCGAAGAGAGGGAGCTCAATCCCGCCCCGCCGTACACGACCGATGCAATGCTCCGCGACGCTTCCACCTTCCTCAAGCTTTCGGCCCCGGAGACGATGCGCTTGGCGCAAGACCTCTTCGAGATGGGTCTCATCACCTACCACAGAACCGATTCAACCCACGTGAGCAACGCGGGAATAGAGGTCGCCAGAGAATACATAACGAGCGAGCTCGGCGAGGAGTACTTCAAGCCGAGGCCCTGGGGTGAAGAGGGCACGCACGAGGCCATAAGGCCGACGAGGCCCATCGACACGGGCAGGTTGATGCAACTCATCCGCGACGGCGTAATCCAGCTCCCGAGGAACCTCACGCGCAACCACTACAGGCTCTACGACATGATATTCAGGCGCTTCATGACGAGCCAGATGGTTCCGGCGGTCGTTCTCCACGAGAGGGCGGTGATAAACGCGGGCGTTGGAAAGGTTGAGCTCGAGGGCTATGTCGAAATCATCAAGGACGGCTGGACGAAACTCAGAAACCCGCCGTTGAGGCAGCTGCCGAAGCTTGAGCAGGGGGCGAGGCCTAAGGTCGTTGAGTCCAAGAAGTGGAAGGCGCCGAAGGTTTCTCTCTACACGCAGGGCGACATAATAGCCCTGATGAAGGAGCGCGGTATCGGGAGGCCTTCAACGTACGCGAAAATCGTTGAGACCCTCATACGGCGCGGCTACGTTGTCGAGACGAGGGGCAGGAAGAAGCTCGTTCCGACGGAGAAGGGCATAAAGGTCTACCACTACCTCGTCAGCAAGTACCGTGAGCTGGTGAGCGAGGAGCGCACGAGGGAGCTTGAGAAGCTCATGGACCTAATTGAGGAAGGAAAGGCGGATTACATGAAGGTGCTGAACGACCTTTACGTCGAGATTAGGCGATACGTTTACGGGGAGGGGTAAACGGGGATGTTTATCCCTCCGTACTTTAGGTAACTATTTTTGGTCATCTTAGCCCCCATTTATAATCGGGTAGTGAAACTTTGGTTTACGGTTGTTGTTTTATTTGAGGGTAAAACCAAAAACCTTAAAATCCCTCTTTGAGTAATGCCTTTGCATGTCTATGCAACCCGGGTTTTATCTCGGGGAGTCACTAGTTGCAATCTGAGTGTGTTTGTATGCAACACTCCCAGTGTTTGGAAAAAGTTTATAATGGATTCCTTCGAAAATATGAATAGAAAATGTGGTGGTGGTAAAGATGGTTAAGGACAGGATGGTGGAACTCCTTCAGGAGCACTTCGAGTTGAACCTCTACGAGGCTAGGGCGTACGTCGCCCTCGTCGGCTTCGGCGTTCTCACCCCTGCCGAGCTCGCCAGCGTCTCGGAGGTTCCCGCGCCGAGAACCTACGATGTTCTCAGGAGCCTTGAGAAGAAGGGCTTTGCCATTAGCCAGCCGGGCAAGGTCAACAAGTACAGGCCCGTTCACCCGGAGAACATCCTTGAGAAGTTCATCGAGGAGTGGCAGGAGCGCGTCAAGGAGGAACTTGAGGCCAAGAAGCAGGCGAAGGAGGAGCTCCTCCAGCTCATGAAGCCCCTCATCGAGACCGAGATTCCGAAGTACGGTGTCGAGCGCGTTTGGGTCGTCAGGGGAATAAGGAACGCGACCCTCAAGACCAGAGAGATGTTCGAGGACGTCAAGGAGCAGATTCTCCTCGCCGACGACGGCTACATAGCCATCAACCTCGAGAGCGACCTCCTCAAGGCCATTGACAACGGCGCCAAGGCCAAGATAATCGTCACCGAGCCCGTACTCAAGAGGATTGAGGGCTCGAAGATTCTCGACTACGCCAAGAAGGGCAAGCTCGAGCTCAGGGTCCTCGACAAGTTCGACCTCCCGATGCTCATCTGCGACGACGAGGTCTTCTTCGCCCTCGAGGACATGGCCGCGCGCTACTTCAACTACGAGACCCAGGTCTGGATTAAGGACTTCAGGATTAAGGCCCTCTTCGAGGCCAAGTTCAACGAGTACTGGGAGAAGGCCAAGAAGGTCTGATTCCCCTTTCTTTTTGTTTCCGCTTATCGTTTTTGGATTCTGAATATGAAATCCGAATATGAAAAAAGAGGTTAGACGTACTTGAACTCCTCTTCGAGCTCGTCTCTCTCCTTCAGCTTCCAGTAGAGCTTGCCGTCCTTCTGGTAGCTCTCGACCTTTCCGCTCTCGGCGAAGCGGAGCAGGTAGCGCCTTACCTCCATCGGCTTGATGCCGGTTTCTTCGGCTATCTCCTCAACCGTCTTCGGGCCGTTTTCGAGGGCCTTAAGGACCTTCACGTTCTTCATCCCCCTCCCTCCAGAGCCTTGTACCTTTCCAACAGGTTGATTATCAGCTCCATAACCCTTAAGTGTTTCTCAAGCTCCTCGATGTCGTCGGGCATCGAGTTCGCCAGCTCGGTGAGCTTCTCCATGAGCCTCTCCTCAACCCCTTTCATCTCGCTCGCCATCTGCTTCTTCCTGTGCTCGCAGACCGGACAGAAAACCCTGCCGTCCTTCTCGAAGAGTGGGGAGCCACACTTTGGACAGTGTCTGTCGAGCATCTTCGCGCCGGACAGCATCAGGGGCATGATTATCTTCCGTATCTCCTCGTCGCTAATCGACATGGCATCACCCCATCAGGAGCTGGAAGACCTCAAAAAAGGCCTTCTTTCCGAGCCTTGAGCGCCTCAGCCTGTCGGAAATCTCGGCTATGTCGAAGGCGATTATTTTGAAGTTCTCCTTTATGGCCTCAAGGATTTCAAGGAGTTCCTCGAGCGTTAGCTCCCCGTGCTGGAAGCGGGCTATCTTGTACTCGGGCCTCAGAACGTCCATATCGACGGTCAGGTAGACTTCCTCGCCGAGGTACTTCTTCGCCTCGTCCATTATCTCATCGACCGAGTTCGTCTGGAAGTTCTTGTAGGCCCTCCACTTTCCGCGAACTTTCCTGCTCCTTAGCGTTGCCGGGAAGACCTTGACGCGCCTCGTCCAGAGCTGGGTTCGCTCGGTCGTTGGAATCATGAGAACCGGGGCCATCACAGCGGCCCTCTCGATTAGCCTTCGCTCGAGGGCGTAAGCCAGCCATGAGCCGTGGTCGAGGTAGTCGTGCATTAAATCGGTGTGGGCGTCAACGCTGATTAAAGATTTGGGCTGGAGCTTCTCTATTATACCGTAGGTGGCGAGGTGCTCACCGATTATGTAAGCCCTGTCCTGGGGAACCCTGTCCGCGAGCAGTTCGACCCTGCTGGCTTCGACGATGACGTAGTCGTCAATCAGCTTGTTCCTCTTCAAAAGCTGGAGCGCGTAGAGCACGCCTTCCCTGTTGGGTCTCTCGCCGAAGGGGATGAAGGTGACCATTCAACCCACCGAAAAGGATTAGGGGCTTCTTTTTTAAACCTTGACGAAAATTTTCGGCATTTTTTTGTAAATTTTCAAAGCCAAACTTTAAAAAGTCGCCCCGAAACCATAAATCGAAAACCTTTCGGAGGTCTCGCCATGATACTCCAGGTCGCCCTTGATTTGACCGACATCGAGCAGGCCATCTCTATAGCTGAGAAGGCCGCTCGCGGTGGCGCTCACTGGCTTGAAGTCGGGACGCCACTCATCAAGAAGGAAGGCATGCGTGCCGTTGAGCTTCTCAAGAGACGCTTCCCGGACAGGAAGATTGTCGCCGACCTCAAGACGATGGACACCGGAGCTTTGGAAGTCGAGATGGCCGCGAGGCACGGAGCGGACGTCGTTTCTATTCTCGGTGTCGCGGACGACAAAACCATAAAGGACGCCGTTGACGTCGCGAGAAGGTACGGAATTAGGGTTATGGTTGACCTAATCGGCGTCAAGGATAAGGTCAAGCGCGCCAAAGAGCTCGAAAAGATGGGCGTTCACTACATACTCGTCCACACGGGTATAGACGAGCAGGCCCAGGGCAAGAGCCCCCTGCAGGACCTTGAGGAGGTCGTCAAGGCCGTTAAGGTTCCCGTCGCGGTCGCCGGCGGTCTGAACCTTGAAACGATTCCGAAGGTCATAGAGCTCGGCGCGACGATAATCATCGTCGGAAGCGCCATAACCAAGGCCAAGGACCCGGAGAAGGTCACGAGGCAGATAATCGACCTCTTCTGGGGCGAGTACATGCAGACCATCAGGAAGGCCATGAAGGACATCGTTGAGCACATAGGGAACGTTGCCGACAGCCTCAAGCTCGAGCAGGTTCGCGGCTTCGTTGATGCCATGATTGGGGCCAACAAGATATTCATCTACGGGGCAGGAAGGAGCGGGCTCGTCGGAAAGGCCTTCGCTATGAGACTAATGCACCTCGACTTCAACGTCTACGTCGTCGGTGAAACCATAACGCCCGCCTTCGAGCAGGGCGACCTGCTCATAGCCATCAGCGGTTCCGGTGAGACTACGAGCATAGTCGATGCTGCAAAGATAGCCAAGAAGGAGGGCGGAAAGGTCGTTGCCATAACCTCCTACGCCAACTCGACCCTCGGAAAGCTGGCAGACGTCGTCGTTGAGATTCCGGGAAGGGCAAAGACAGACATCCCGACCGACTACATAGCGCGCCAGATGCTCACCAAGTACAAGTGGGTCGCCCCGATGGGAACCCTCTTCGAGGACTCAACGATGGTGTTCCTTGACGGTATCATAGCCCTTCTCATGGCGACCTTCCAGAAGACCGAAAAGGATATGAAGAAGAAGCACGCGACCCTTGAGTGAGGGTTGCGATGCGCTCTTTCACTCACCTTTTTGTTGGAATCGGCAACGCTGGAGCCAGGATAGTCGACAGGATAAGCGCCGACGGCGTGGTTAGGGTGACAATCAATCCCGGCCACTACCTTCTGCGCCCGGGGCGCTACGCGGAGAGAATCAGGGACTTCTTCTCGCACCTGCCCGAGGACACCTTTCTGTGGCTTCTCTTCGAGGACAAGGAGATAAACCTCGAACTGGTTGACCTTATCCTCGAACACAGCCCCTCGGACGCGATAAAGCTCGCCTACGTCCTCACGCCGAGGAGGGAGCTCATCCACGAGAAGCCAGTTTGGGCTGATAACTTCGAGACCGTCTTCTACGACTCCCTCTGGGACTTCCTGAGCGAGGACGTGCCTTTGGGGGTTGCCTTCGAGCGGGCATCGGTTTCGATAGCCGAGCTCTTTTCGAGGCTCTACTACTACCTCGAAAACCAGATGCTGGTCAACATAGACTACGCCGACCTGTTCAACATGATTCGCGGGGGCAACGTCGGCATAATGCGCCTTCTCGATAGAGTTGATTTCAGCTGGCACTGGGGAATATGGGAGAGGGGTCTGATAGGAATCCTCGTCGGGAACGACTTCCCACTGAAGGGGGCCCACGAGATACTGTCGCGTTTCCAGAAAATCCTTGCCGAGAAGGACATAATCTGGGGCGTCGTGACCGATGAGAACGTCAGGGACGTCGAGATACTCGCGCTGCTCGTGAAGGGGTGGGAGGATGAAGGCGGTTCTCTTTGACGTTGATGGAACCCTGCTCACGGAAATGCCACTTATTCAGCTCTTCCTTCCCTGGGTCTACGATGAACTCGCGAAGAGGCTCGGGGTCACTAAGGAAGAAGCGAGGGAGCGGTTCCTCAACGAGATTATGGCGAGGAGGGACACCTACGACTGGCACGACTGGAACTTCTTCTTCAGGCTCTTCAACGTTGACCTCAACTACGAGGACCTTCTGAGAAAGTACCCCCACAAGCTCCACGTTTACCCGGACGTTGTGCCCACCCTTGAGTGGCTGAGGAGCAATGGCTACCGGCTCGGTGTCGTTACGAGCGGACCTGAGTACCAGAGGCTGAAGCTCGAACTTACCGGGCTCGATAAATACTTCGATGTAATCGTGACGCGGGAGGACGTGAAGGCGATAAAGCCCGAGCCGAAGATTTTTCTCCACGCCCTTGAACTGCTTGGCGTTGAGCCTGGAGATGCCCTCTACGTTGGCGACTCCCTCAGCCAGGACGTTTATGGCGCCAAGCACGTTGGTATGACCGCCGTCTGGATTAACCGCGACGGCTCGGACGGCTACCACATGGCCGATTACGAGATTAGAACCCTCCACGAGCTTAGGAAGGTACTGGGGTGATGGGTATGAAGGAGCTGTTCAGTGGGGAGGGTGTTTTCGTCCGCTACTCGGAGAAAGAGGTTGAGATAAGGCCCGGAGATAAACTCGTCCACAGGAGCGAGGAACCAACGGAGCTCTGGTGGAAGCTCAAGGAGGCTGTCAAGGGCAGGAAGGTTAGGGTTGTTGTCTACGAGGTGGAAGAATGATTGCCCACCTGATAAACACCGACGTCGGTGGCAGGGGCGTCGGAAGGCTATACCTCGACTACCGGAGGAGGGACTTTAATTTTTTACATAATTCTGCAAAGCTGTTTTTAGATAATTATGGAAAAGTGCTAATCGTTACCGGCTTTCCAATCCCCCCGATGAACGTTCCGGAAACCGACGGCCCACCGGGGGCGCTGGCACTGTACCGTGCCGTCAGGGAGCTCGGTGGGGAAGCCGAGATTCTCGCTCAGGAAGAGGTCATCAACGCGATGATTCCCTTCCAGAAGGCCCTTTCCCTGCGCTTTGCCGGGGAACCAGACGTCTCAAGCTACGACCTCGTAATCTTCGTCGAAACGCCCGGAAAGGCTCAGGACGGCAACCACTACTCCATGTCCGGCCTTCCAATCGTTGGAGAGACCTTCGACTGGGTTGTGGAAGATGCAAAAGAGCACGGCGTTCCAACGATTGGAATCGGCGACGGGGGCAACGAGATTGGTATGGGGAAGGTTCGGGATTTGGTGGTTCGCTACGTTCCGCACGGGGAGAAGATAGCCTCTACAATCGAGACCGATGAGCTTATCCTCTCTGCTGTCTCTAACTGGGGGGCCTATGGTCTGATAGCCCAGGCCTCTCTGGAGCTCGGGAAGAACCTTCTCTCCGGCTGGGAGGAGACTTTTGTCGTCAGGCTCCTCGTTGAGAGTGGTCTCATTGACGGCGTCAGCAAGAAAAGGGAAGTGAGCGTCGACGGGATTCCAATCGAGGTTCACGTTGCTTTCGTTGAGTTTCTGAACGGGATTGTCGAGTTCAATCTCTAAAGTTTGAGCTCCTCCCTTGTGGCCAGTTTCAGTTCTTCAATTTCCTCCCAGGTGAGGACCCTCCTGCCCTTTGTCAGCATCATCACGTCGCTCGTGACCTGCAGGATGCAGTAAACCGCGCTTGGGGTTATCACAAGGTAGTCGTTGGAGGACTCTATCTCCGCCAGTCCCTTCTTGAGCTCGGGCAGCTTTGCGGAGAGCTCCTCGGGGGATTCAAGCGTCCCGCCTATGGGCAGGCCCTCGGTAGTTGCGAGAAGGAAGCCGCTTATTTCGAACTTTCTGAGGAGCATATCTTTAAAGTCCAAAAACTCTTGGCTCTCCGGTCTCAGAAGTTTCCTAAGCCTATCAAGCAGGCCCATCTTTACCAACCTCCATCCCAATGCGTTTCATATATGATGAACACGAGGTCTCGACGAGTTCAACTCCCCGCGTTTTGAACCATTCATACGGATTCTCATGGGAGATTTCTTTTGAAATCCTCCTCGAAAGCCGTTTTTGAATTCGAATTAGCTCCTCTGAGGTTATCCACTGGTATTCGACTCCAAGGTTCTTTAGGTGCCTCGTCAATTTGTTGTCTTTGCCTCTGGTTGGAACGAGCGGAGGCGTTCTTGAGAGAAGAATGAGGGTTCGCTTTCCCTTCAGGCATTCTAAAACTCCATCGATTGTGTCTATGATGGGTTTGAGCCTGAGTGACTCTGCAAGCTTCCACAGAAGTATTTTGCAGTTTTTGACATCAACCATGAGGAGGAGTCTGTTGCGCTGTTCCTTCAGCGTGATGTGGAGAACTAGAATCCCAACGACCGCGTCCCACTCAAGAAGCGTTTGAAGGATTTCTCCCGAGATTTGCTTTGTTCTGTGCTCCCTGATGACGCTCCAAACCTTGTACCGAGATATTTTAACCCCCGTCTTCAAGAGGTGGTTGTGGATTTCCTCTATGGTATGCCCCCGCTCCTTTAAATCGACTATGAGGTTTACTATTTCTGATGGAAGTTCTTTCTTTTTCCTGCCTGGAGTTTTAATCTGTTTCGTTTTAAGAACCTGGAGTACGCGCCTTCGCGACACGCCCAGCACCGCCGCGATTTCATCGAGCTTCATTCCATCCTCTCGGAGCTTCAGTATCTTTTCAACGTCCTCTGGTTTGAGCTTCATAGGTCGTTGTGTGCTACTAATTTGGCAGGTTTATATAACTAATGCGAAATCTTTTCCAAATAATAGGCGGCAAATATTATATCGCGTCGTGACATCGTGTTGCTGACCTGCCCCTTCGAGGGGTGTCACCCATGACGGAGGCGAAGGTCGTGGAGAGGGTTAATGAGAGGTCTGAGGAAATGGCGACTAAAATAAACAACCTGATTCTCTACGGAATATACAAAGTCCTCGGGGCTGGAGCCAAGGGACTTGGAAACTCTGTTGGTGAGGAGCTTCTGAATACAATGATGGAGGAGTACGGACTGAACTTTGAGGGAAGCGATGACCCCCAGGAGCTCCTCAACCGCTTCACAGAGGTTATGATAAACACCCTCGGGTTTGCCGAGAGGGGTGAAATCATCGTGAACGGAAACAACGTCACCTTGAAGCTCGACAACCCGATGGACCTGTACGCCCTTCAGCTACTCGAGAAGAAGGGCATGAAGCCCATGCTCTACCCGATGGCCAACGCCATAGCCGTCGCCATCAAGAAGTTCAGCGGAAAGAACGTCCTGATTAAGGAAATTCGCGTTTCGGACAAGCACGTTGAAGTTGATATGCTGATTCTGGGGTGATGTGAATGTTTGAGAACGTTATTGCAGACCTTCTCAGGGTTGATGGCGTCAAGGGAGTTGCCATAGTGAGCAAGGACGGTCTCCTCATCGAGGGTCAGGCGAGCGACAGGACGATAGACGTTGAGAGCGTCGCCGCGATGGTCGCGACCATCTACGGTACTGCACTCAACGTGTCCAATGAGGTCTTCCACGAGGAAGCCGTTGACATGGTCACGCTCGAATCGCCGAAGGGCAAAATCATTACCGTCGAGGCGGGTGAAAACGCGGTCCTGACGGTTCTCACAGACCCGAAGGTCAACCTCGGCCTCGTCAGGATTTACCTCAAGAGGAACGCCCAGAAGGTCGCTTCAATGCTTTAGCCGGTGAAAGCGGATGTTTGGGGGCAAACTGATACGGATAGAAACTAATGAAAGCCTTCCCGAGGTCATTAAAAGCCTCGGGGACGGCTACGTTCTCTTTTCTTGGCGCGAGGGAGGGGACCTTAGGAGGGCGTTTCTTTTCGTTAGCTCTGGAAAGGTTGTTGGAGCGTTCGTGGAGTCAGTGCTCCAGGGCTACGCCAGGGAGGGAGAGGTCGCAGTGGAAGACATAGAAAATGCGTTGGCTGGAGGTTTAGTAAAGGCCTACGAACTCTATGCGGCATCATCCAGGGAGATACTCTCCGAAAGACCGACACTCCGCGTGAGTTCGTTTCCCTTCGCGAGCATCAGCGGCGATAACGTTGAGGGCCTACTAAAGCTTTACCGCTCCTTCAGCGGTTGGCTTCAGGTTCGCGCTGGAGACAGAGAGTGGCGCTTGGTCGTTGAAAACGGCATGACACTTAAGGCTCATTTAACTGGAGAGAACCTGCTCGGCGACGAGGCTGTTCTATCGCTCCTCAGGGAATTCGGCCACGTAATCAAAAACGGTACATACCGCTTCTTCTCGGGAACCGCTAGACTCCCCGAGGGAAGTGAAGTCGTTGAACACTCAACTTCCTTCCTTGACGTCGTTGAGTCTTTCCAGCTAAAGAGGGTCATTGAGTCCGGGTTATCCTTTTAAACCCCTTCCTTTTTCTCCAACCGATGCGCTATGAAGCTTGAGAAGTTCATACCCGACGCCAGGACGCGGGCGCTCATAGAGAGGACGCGCGAGTTCGCGAGGGGTTTCTTTGAGAGGGAGGGAACGCACGGATTCAGCCACGTGGAGAGGGTCTTCAACCTCTGCATGCACATAGGCAGGGAGGAAGGGGCGGACCTCGAAGTCCTCGCCCTCGCCTCGCTCCTCCACGACATAGCGAGGCCCCTTGAGGACGCCGGCAAAGTTGAAGACCACGCGATAGAGGGCGCGAAGATGGCTAAGCGCTTCCTATTGAGCCTCGGTTATCCGGAGGAGAAGGCAGAGGCGGTTGCTCACGCAATAGAGGCCCACCGCTTTTCAAGGGGTCCGGAGCCGAGAACGCTCGAGGCGAAGATACTCAGCGACGCGGACAAGCTCGACGCGATAGGCGCGATAGGTATAGCGAGAGTCTTCATGTACTCCGGCGAGCACGGGAGGGATATTGAAGCATCCCTCAGGCACTTTGAGGAGAAGATACTCAAGCTCAAGGACCTGATGTACACCGAAACCGCGAAGCGCATCGCCGAGGACAGGCACCGCTTTACCGTTGAGTTCATCGAGAGAATTCGGCGGGAAATCGAGGGCGAGCTTTGAGTTCTTCCCCTTTCGAGCCACATAATAACCTTTTTAAAGGGCTTCCTGAATTAAGGGTTAGCCCATCAAGGTCATTCTAAGGAGGTGAGAACGTGAAGGCGCCAATCTGTGAGGTTTGTCTCAAGACCGACGACATTCTCTGCCCCGCTGACGAGAAAAAGCTTCAGGAGGGTATAATCTCCGAGCTGGACGTTAAGGTTGCACGCTTACTCTACAAGCTCCTCGGCGACGTTGACATCGAGTTCAAGAAGGCCGTCGAGGCCGGGGACCTTATCGTTATCGTTGTCGGAGAGGGAGACGTCCCGATAACCATCGGCAAGGGTGGGAAGAACATAAAGACCCTCATAAGGGAGCTCGGAAAGCGCGTTAGGGTCATCGAGGGCATGAAGGCGGAATCAACCGACGAGCTCAAGAAGCTCGCCTCCGACCTGCTCTATCCTGCCGGTGTCTTCGGCGTCAACGTCGTTTACAGGCCCGGAGGTGAGACCTACTACAAGGTTCTCGTCTTCGGCAGGGACAGGAAGAAGCTCCCGGAGAAGCCCGAGATACTCGAGAGCGTCCTGAGCCAGATAGTTGGAAAGGAGGTCAAGATTTCGTTTGTCTGACCCTATCTTTTCTTGACTTCCCTTATGAATTCCCGAGCTGTAAGCACGTAAAAATAGTGATTCATAATCCTTGCTCGGCCCGTTCTGGAGTCGTCCTTTAAGACAAAGTTCCCGAAGTGCTTCGTGTTCTCTGTGATGAGATACTTTGCTTTGGACGCGAAAACCGCCTCAAGGAATTTCACATCATCGGGGTCTTGGAGTTTTACAAGAGTCTCCTTATCTCTCAGAGCGTGTTTGGGCTCACGAAACTTCGAATTAGAGCGGATTATGCCCAGTATCCTATTGGCTTTATCCACGAGGTTCCAATACGTTTCGGGAGTTGCGAACTCCATCGCTATCGAGAACAGAGTAATCTCCATCTCATCGAGTATTTCAGGAGTAACGTAGTTTTCAATCTCCTTGGTTTTTAGCATTTCCAGAATCTTCCACGCCGGGCTTCTGGTTTCATCTCTGGATTTAAGCGCGCTCACTAAAATCGACGTGTCAATGACGGTTCGGAGTTTTGGCATTGGCTCACACCAAACCGGCTTTCCTGAGTTTCTCTTCTATCCTCTTGTATTTCCTGAAGTTTTTCTTTCCAGCATCGAGGAGCTTTTCCAGTGACTGGTCTATCCCAACGGATTTATCCGATTTGGGTGCGAGTCTGTCAAGCTTCCCAGAGCGAGAAGCTTCGATGAGGCTCTTAAGCTCAAAGAACCACAGAACATCTTCCGGCTTTTCACCTATTTTCTTCGCTATGCTCTCGGCCATGAGCTTTGTAACCTCGCTGGAAGTGCTCACGGTCTCGCTCATCTTCTCACCATTCCAAACTTCGGTTGGGAGTAGATTAATGTTTTGGTGCAATCGAATACCTTTAAAAGCTCGCCCCTACTCCTTCTGGGGATTGGCCATGTACAGGACGCACTACTCGAGCGAGATAACCGAAGAACTCAACGGCCAGCGCGTTAAAGTGGCCGGCTGGGTGTGGGAAGTCAAGGACTTAGGCGGAATCAAGTTCCTCTGGCTCAGGGACAGGGAGGGAATAGTCCAGATTACCGCCCCGAAGAAGAAGGTTGACCCCGAGATATTCAAGCTCATCCCGAAGCTCAACAGCGAAGACGTCGTCGCGGTCGAGGGAATTGTAAACTTCACGCCCAAGGCGAAGCTCGGCTTTGAGATTCTCCCGGAGAAGCTTGAGGTCCTCAGCAGGGCGGAGGCACCTCTACCCCTCGACCCGACCGGGAAGGTCAAGGCCGAGCTCGACACTCGCCTGGACAACCGCTTCATGGACGTCAGAAGGCCGGAGGTAATGGCAATATTCAAGATACGCTCGAGCGTCTTCAAGGCGGTCAGGGATTTCTTCCACGAGAACGGCTTCATCGAGATTCACACGCCCAAGATTATAGCGACGGCAACCGAGGGCGGAACGGAGCTCTTTCCAATGAAGTACTTCGAGAAGGACGCCTTTTTAGCTCAGAGCCCTCAGCTCTACAAGCAGATAATGATGGCTTCGGGCCTTGACAGGGTTTATGAGATAGCGCCGATTTTCAGGGCGGAGGAGCACAACACGACGAGGCACCTCAACGAGGCGTGGAGTATTGACGCGGAGATGGCCTTCATCGAGAGCGAGGAGGAGGTAATGGCGCTCCTTGAGAGGCTCGTGGCTCATACAATCAACTACGTCCGCGAGCACAACGCGAAGGAACTCGAAACCCTCAACTTCGAGCTGGAGGAGCCGAAACTGCCCTTCCCGAGGCTGAGCTACGATAAGGCCCTTGAGATTCTGGCGGACCTCGGCAAGGAGATTCCATGGGGCGAAGACATAGACACCGAGGGCGAGAGGCTACTCGGGAAGTACATGATGGAGAACGAAAACGCTCCGCTTTACTTCCTCTACAAGTACCCGAGCGAGGCGAAGCCCTTCTACATAATGAAGTACGACGATAAGCCAGAAATCTGCAGGGCCTTCGATTTGGAATACCGGGGAGTTGAGATAACCTCCGGTGGCCAGAGGGAGCACCGCGTTGATGTTCTCGTCGAGCAGATTAAGGAGAAGGGGCTCAATCCAGAGAGCTTCGAGTTCTACCTCAAGGCCTTCCGCTACGGAATGCCCCCGCACGGCGGCTTCGGCCTTGGAGCTGAGAGGCTGATAAAGCAGATGCTTGACCTCCCGAACATCAGGGAGGTTATCCTGTTCCCGAGGGACAGGAAGAGGCTCACACCGTAAGGCCTTTATACCTTCCTCCCTTTCATTGTGTAGGCAATTGTGTACATATTGGTGTACGGAGGTATGCATAATGAGAAAACTCGTGGCTTTAATCTTGGCGGTACTCGTCTCTTTATCCGCACTTCACATCGGGAGTGTCGGTGCGTCGGACATTAAGTACGCCAGTGTCACAGGTATCAGTCTGCCCCTTGGAGGCAGTGCCCAGCTGGGCCCGTACACTGTTAAGTTCACTGATGCGAGCCTTGGCTGGGACAGCGTTTATCTAACTGTTGAAGGTCCTGATGGCAGGATGAGCGCCGTTCTTAAGGTGGGCAAGTCTTTGGCGTATCCCTCCAGTGACCCCGATAAGATGCTCCTCAACGTCTCGGTGCTCTGGATTAAGAGCGACTCCAAATCCGTGCTCCTGACGATAAGCTCACCGCTCACCAAGCTCTACTCGGGCAAGGCCATACCCGTTGGTACTGAGTTCAGCCTTCCCTCCGGATTCCCCCAGATAAAAATAAAGCTCCTCTCCGTTTCCGATACCGAGGCAACTTTCACGGTTAGGATGCCCTACGGAGCCTCATACACCCTTGAAATCCCAAAGGGTCAGTCAAGGTCCGTTTCATACAAGCTGGATGACCTTCACACATACGTTAGCTACCTCTCCATTGAGGTGCTCAACACCACCAAGAACAGCGGTGCGGTAATCAACCTCTACATCCCGAGGGTCGCGTCCACAACGCTCAAGGTGACCGTCCCTGGGGAGGAGACCCAGGAGAACCCAACGACCCCCGTTGTTGAGACAACAATCCTCTACAACGACCTCGTTTATGTGGGTGAGAGGCTTCCGGTTAAGTACAACGGCACCACTTACTACTTCAAGCTCCTCTCAGTAATCCCAGATTTGGCGAGGGTAGAAGTTTACACTGCCAATAAAACCTACGCAACCTACACCCTAGAAGCAGGTGACGTTCCCAAGGCCATACCGGGAACTCCGTTCCTCGTGGCCATCTCCAAGACCCAGCCCGACTACAAGAGGGCCATACTCAAGGTCTACGGCCCAATTGAAGCCGAAGTTAATCCAATACTCCGCTCGGCTCAGGTCGTTGCCAACATAACCGCCGTCCCGAAGAAGGTTCTCCTTGGCCAGGACATAGTGCTCTCGATAGGCGTTGAGAACCTTGGCAGGGGCGATGCATATCAGCTCAACGTCGCGGCTCCGATTCCAAACGGGTTCCAGCTCGTCAGCATGACCAAGAGCTGGCAGATAAAGAACCTCCCCGCCTTTACCAAGCTCCCAATGCTCGTCTACGTCCTCAGGCCCACGAAGGTCGGCAAGTTCGACATCGGCAAGGTTCTCGTGACGTACTACGACGACCAGAGCCTTGAGACCGGCAAGATGAAGACCATCTACTCCGCCCCGCTCACCGACATCGAAGTCTATGCAATACCCAAGCTCTCGCTTAACGCCCTCGCCTACAACGGCACCTGGAGCAACTACGTCACCGCCAAGGTGAACAGCACGGTAACGCTCGCCCTGACCGTTCAGGCCTCGAAGGGCAACCCGACCTACGAGTTCATCAAGAACGCGACGCTGGTGCTTACCTATCCGAAGTCGCTGAAGGGCCAGACCGTGCTGAACCTTGGCACGATAAAGGCCGGCGACGTTAAGACCGTCAAGGTTCCCCTGCAGGTTCTCGGAGAGAACCTCTCCCTCGTAAAGGCAACCCTCAAGTACCTCGACCCCCTCGGAAACGCCCACGAGGTTAACTTTGGAACCGTTGCAACCGTGAACAGCATCCCACCGGAGGTCATTGTCAAGGAAGTCAAGGTCTGGCCCAAGCCCGACGAACTCCCGGCGTACATCAACCAGACCCTCGCGAAGATGGACAACGCCACCCCGCTTGCCGAGCAGATACTCAGCGTTGCCTCAGCTTATGTCCCACCGAAGAAGGAGAGCAACCCCTGGAAGCTCCTGGCGATAATCTTCATCCTGGCGACCCTCGTCCTCGCCGGAGTCACCTACAACTACTGGCGCGAACTCGAGGCCCTCAAGGAGAAAGTCCTGAGGAAGAAGCAGAGGCGCCCAGGAGGACTGCCAAAGAAGGACGAGGAAGAGGATGAGATAGAGCTGCTTTAGCCTTAGTCAATTTTTTAAATCCCTTCCATCCCTTTTCTCCCATGAGCGCGTTCAAGTACAAGCAGGTTATCGTCTCGCGGAAGGACTTAAAGCTCAGCAAGGGCAAGTTCGCGGTTCAGGTGGCTCACGGCGCAGTAACCGCCGCTCTAAAGGCCCAGAAGGAGAAGCCCGAGTGGTTCAAGGCCTGGTTCAACGAGGGACAGAAGAAGGTCGTCGTCAAGGCTGAAAACCTTGAGGAGCTGTTCCAGCTGAAAGCCCAGGCTGAGAAGCTCGGTCTCCCTACGGCACTGATAAGGGATGCAGGATTAACAGAGATTCCCCCGGGGACAATAACCGTCTTAGCCATCGGGCCCGGGCCAGAGGAGCTGGTAGACAAGGTTACTGGCCATCTCAAGCTGGTGTGAGTCATGGATTACCGCGAGTTCTTCTCCCAGTTCCGGCACCTGAGCGAGAAACCGGGCATAGGGGGTAGAATCAAAGCCCTTCCCGAGGACTTCGTTGTCATCGAGGAACCCCTCCCCCAGATTTTTGAGGGGAGGAAGCACGCAATTTTCCTCCTCAAGAAGCGCAACTGGGACACGATGGCAGTTATTAAGGAGATTGCCAAGCGCGCCGGGATAAGCCACCGCGAGATAGGCTTCGCCGGGACGAAGGACAGGCACGCAATAACCTACCAGTACATAAGCGTGCCCGCAGAAGCGAAGGAAAAAGTTGAATCGGTTCAAATCCGGGACGTCGAGCTGAGGTTCGTCTCCTGCGGCCGGTTCATAAAGCTCGGCCACCTGCTCGGCAACAGGTTTAGGATAATCGTCAGAGACGTCGACGAGGACGCCTTTGAAAGGGCTAAGGAGATAATCCGGGAGCTCCGCGAGAAGGGGGGCTTTCCAAACTACTTCGGCTACCAGCGCTTCGGCGAGAGGAGGGTGGTAAACCACCTGATTGGAAAGCTCCTTCTGCAGGGGGAGTTTGAGGAAGCCGCAAGGCTCTTCCTCGGCTACGCCGACGGGAGCATGGAGGGCGATGAAGCCAGAAAGAACTTCTGGGAGACGGGCGACGTTGATAGGGCCCTGAAGGAGTTCCCACGCTTCCTCCGTTACGAGAGAATCCTGCTCTACACCTACAAGAAGACAGGAAGCTGGAAAAAGGCCTTCCTGTCGCTCCCGCTCCCGATAATGCGCATCTTCATTCACTCCTACCAGAGCTACCTCTTCAACCTCTATCTGTCGAGAAGAATCGAGGAGCTACCGCTCAGCGAACCGCTGGTCGGCGATATCGTCGTCCAGGTGAAGGGAGGAATACCGTACCGCGACAGGACATACCGCGTCACCGAGACTAACATCAACTTCGTCCGTGAGAAGGTGGAGAGGGGCGAGGCCATGGTTTCGGGCCCGCTCTTCGGTTTCGCGATGAGAAGGGCGAAGGGAATTCCCGGCGAACTTGAAGGGGGAATCCTTGAAGAGGAAGGAATAACTCTTGACGCCTTCAAAAAGCTCCCGAGGCCGATGGCAGAACCCGGTGGAAGGCGGGAACTCCTCATTCGCCCAATAGGCATGACTTACGGCTACGTTCCCGGAACTGGAATGTGCTTCCGCTTCTTCCTCCCGAAAGGTGTCTATGCAACGAGCGTTTTGAGGGAAATTATGAAGGACCACTGAAAGCAAAGCCTTATATTCCCGCAACCTTTCCCGTCTTCGGGTGAGAGAATGAGGATTAAGGCTATATCCCTCGACATAGACGGCACGATAACCTACCGCGACAGGACTCTGAGCATCGACGCCCTGAAGGCCATAAGGCTCGCCGAGAGGCTCGGCGTTCCGGTCATGCTGGTCACTGGGAACTCCGTTCCCTTCGCCGAAGCAGCCGCCGTTTTCATAGGCACGAGCGGGCCGGTCATAGCTGAAGACGGTGGAGCGCTCTCGCTGAAGGGCGAGGGGACGATGAGGAAGCGCGTTTTTCTGGCAGATATGGACGAGGAGTGGATACTCTGGAGCGAGCTGAAGAAACGCCATCCCGAGGCAGAGCTGAGTTACTCGACGATGGAGCGAAAGGCCGGTCTCGTGATAACCAGAAAAGTTCCCGTTGAGGCCGTTAGGGAAATCATAGAGGGGCTGGGGCTTAACCTGGTGGCCGTTGATTCCGGCTTTGCAATCCACGTGAAGAAGCCCTGGATTAACAAGGGGACGGGAATAGAGAAGGCCTGCGAGTTTCTCGGGATAAAACCCGACGAAGTCGCCCACGTCGGCGACGGTGAGAACGACCTCGATGCCTTCAGGGTCGTCGGCTACCGCGTTGCCATCGCCCAGGCCCCCGAAAGCCTCAAGCAGAGAGCTGACTACGTTACCGAGAAGCCCTACGGGGACGGCGGGGCGGAGGCGGTAATGCACATCCTCAAGAAGTTCGGCTACTTGGGTGAGGACGATGAGAATCCGCCCGGCGACACTTGACGACGTTGGAGGAATCGTTGAGCTCCATACCGTCGGAGAAAAGGTGAGCGGTAGCCTCTACGAGCGCTACACCCAGGGTGGCCCCTGGATGGCCGTTGAGACCTTCTCGATTCACCTCAACAACCTCCTGCTCGATGACCAGCTTATTGCAGTGGCCGAGCTCAACGGAAAGGTTGCCGGCGAGGTTGAGGTGCTGTTCTCAGAGGAGCCAATCAACGGGGAAATCAGACGGATAGGGCACGTTGACGTCATAGAGGTTCACCCAGATTACAGGAGAAAAGGCGTGGGCAGGGCACTGATGGAGTTCGTTGAGGACGTTGCGAGGGAAAGGGGAGTCGAGATGCTGACTGTTCAGCCGGAAGAGGAAGCGGAGGGTTTCTACAAAAAGCTCGGCTTCAACGTTGAGGTCTTTGAGGGGACTACCGTGTGGGTTCCATTGAAGGGTGAGGGCAAGACAGAGCCAACCGCATTTAGCTGGGATGACGTTAAAGAGCTTGAGCTCGTCGCGGGTCGTTTTCAGAGCTCGTACAGCATGTATTTCTCGGCGTTTAAGGACAGCATTGCGGGGATACACTACACGGTCGAGTCCGGAAGGGTTGGGGAGTCCTATTACGCGCTCAGGAACCTTCCGGGCAGGGAAGGGGTTGCGGTTCTTCTCTGGGGCAGGGTCGAGGACCTCAAATCCCTCCTTGGGAGGGCAAGGGCTCTCGGATTCAAACGGGCCCTGACGGTCCTTCCGGGAGAAGTTGAAAGCTTTGGTGCCGAAAAGATACGAAAAATCAAAATACTCGCGAAGGAGCTCACCTGAGGAACTCCCTGGCGAGCGCCACTTCCATCGCGGTGCCGAGGTGAAGGACGTCCTCATCAACGTCGAACTTTGGATGGTGGTGCGGATAGACGATTCCCTTCTCCTCGTTCCTTATTCCGAGGGCGAGGAATGCTCCTGGAACGCGCTGGAGGTAGTAGGCGAAGTCCTCGGCGCCCATAGTGGGGGGAACTTCCCCGTGCCTGAGGCCGTATTTCTCTGCAACTTCTCTGGCAAACTGCGCCATATCGGGGTCGTTGATGGTTGGGGGTGTAAGGTCCTGCACGCTTACCTCGGCCTTTGCTCCGTGCGCTGAGGATACTCCCTCTGCAATCTCCTTTATTCGTTTCTTGAGAAGGTCTCCGACCTCGTTTTTGTAGAACCTGAACGTTCCTTTGAGTGAAACTTCCTCCGGGATGACGTTGAAGGTCGTGCCACCGTTTATCGCCGTAACGCTGACAACGGCCGTTTCCTTTGGGTCAACGTTCCGGCTCACAACCGTCTGCAGTGCCAGAACTATTTCGGAAGCTATTGGTATGGGGTCAACCGTTTCGTGTGGGCTCGCTCCGTGTCCGCCCTTGCCGATTATCTTCGCCTCGAAAAATCCTGCTCCCGCCAGGAACGGCCCCTCGCGGATTCCAATGACTCCGCTCGGCAGGTCCATCCACACGTGGAAGCCGAAGATGGCGTTAACTCCCTCAAGGGCACCCCCTTCAATCATCTTTAAAGCCCCGTTTCCACCTTCCTCCGCCGGCTGGAACACGAGCCTGACCCTGCCGTTGAACTCGTCAATGTGCTCGGCGATTATCTTTCCCGCTCCGAGGAGCATGGCCGTGTGGGCGTCGTGACCGCAGGCGTGCATCTTCCCTGGAACGCGGGACTTGTAGGGAACATCGTTCTCCTCCTGAACAGGCAGTGCGTCCATATCGGCGCGTAACGCTATGGTCTTCTCGCCCTCACCGATGTCGGCTATGATTCCCGTCCCAACGCGTTTTATCCTGTATCCCCACTCGCGAAGGTGCTCCTCAACAATCTTTGAGGTTCTCTCCTCCTCGTACTTGAGTTCCGGCCACATGTGGAAGTCTCTTCTCCACGCTATTATCTGGTCCTTAATTCTCTCGGCTTCCTTGACGGGGTCCATTCCAATCACCGTTTCATCGTTGGTAGAGCTACATATTAACTTTTCGATGGGCATCTAAAAGGATTCCCGACCGCAAAATTTATAAACCCCCCTAGAAAGGAGATAACGGCGTCGTCAGGTGGGCCGGTAGCTCAGCCTGGTATGAGCGCCGCCTTGGCAAGGCGGAGGCCCCGGGTTCAAATCCCGGCCGGTCCACCAACATTTGGGCTGGGCCCGTGGTCTAGACTGGTTATGACGCCACCCTGACAAGGTGGAGGTCCGGGGTTCGAATCCCCGCGGGCCCACCAGTTACAAACTTCGCCTGCGCGAAGTTTGACCAAGGTTCGTAGCTCCTTTTGGAAAGCGATATTCCGGATGATTTTCTCATTGACTTGTCGTCTTGAGTGTGAGAACCTTCCAATTGCTCCTTTTGCAGAGGTTTACTTTTAGAATCGACGCCCGAAGGGCGTCAAAGGAAAATAAACCCTTTGAAGGGTTGTTTTGGGTGATTCTCTCTTAGAAAGCTCGATTTTCCCAATAAAATCCCCCTTCCCTTGAGCCCTTGAGCGAGGAGCTACTAACTTTTGGTGAAGCTTTTCCCAAAAGCTTCAGCGCTGGCGGAAAAGTAGGTGCTTTTTTGAAATTCGGCAACTGTGAGAGAGTTTCTTTTTGACTTGCTCTTTCAAGAGTGTTTCATTTCCCAAACGGCGTCCAAAGGACGCCAAAAATAAGTTGAAACTGTTTCACTGGGCCCCTTTAATGTTAAACTTGTGTTGAAGTTCCCACTTTGAGAGTGCACGACTGACTTCTTGCTCTTTGGTAAGAATGGCGTTCTTTTCGCCAGCCTTTCTTAAAGGCTGTACAAAAGCTTTAGCGCAAGGTTTATTAAGAACGAAAAAGCTCGATGTCCGTAGTTATGCAAAGGTTTATAAAACGTCCCCGGAAACACTTTCCAGTCTTCGAGAATGCTTAACTTTGGGGTGATGCTCATGGGAAGGACTGTTAAGGTCGGTTCAGCCGGAAGGTTCGGTCCAAGGTACGGTCTCAAGATTAGAAGAAGGGTCGCGGCCGTTGAGGCCAAGATGAAGCAGAAGCACGTTTGTCCCGTCTGCGGAAGGAAGGCCGTCAGGAGGATTAGCACCGGCATATGGCAGTGCCAGAAGTGCGGTGCCACCTTCGCCGGCGGTGCCTACCTGCCGACCACTCCGGCAGGAAAGGTCGCGAAGCGCGTTGTCGCTTCCAAGGCCTGATTCTTTTCCTTTGAGGTGATTCCTATGGTAGTTGCCATCTACCGCTGTGCCAAGTGCGGTAAGGAGGTCGAGCTCGACCTCGCCACGACAAGAGAGGTCCGCTGTCCCTACTGCGGAAGCAAGATACTCTACAAGCCCCGCCCGAGGGTCGCGAGAAGGGTTAAGGCCATCTGAGCCTTTTCTTTCGAAAGGCTTTTATCAACCAAACCCAAACGAGTGGTTGCCATGATGCTGATAACGACTTCCCACAGACCGACGAGGAGGACGAGAAGCTTCGGCCACGACCTGGAGAAGGTCTTCCCCAACTCGCTCTACCTGACAAGGGGAAAGAAGACCATCCAGGACCTGCTCATGGAGGCCTACGACAGGAACTACGAGAGGCTCTTGATAATCAACGTCTGGAAGGGCAACCCGCTCAAGATGACCTTCATCAAGGTTGACCCCGACGACTGGGGCTACCTTGGCTACCTCTACCTCCACGGCATCAAACTTCAGCGTGAAATCGGTTTCAGAAACCTGAGGCCAATCCGCGAGGAGATGCCCTTTGTCGTGACCACTGCCAAGCGCGTTGGAATAGACCATACGGCCTTCGCCCAGGCCTTCGCTGAGCTCACCGGCGGAAAATTTGTGCCGAGGGGCAACAAGAGCCTCCAGACGATAGCGGACAAGAACAACACCGATGTAATCGGCGTAATCGAGAACTACCCACGGGGAATGGCCGTCAACTTCTACCGCTTCGACGTTACAAAAGACAGGCCCGTTGGGCCGTTAATCCTCGTGAAAATCTGGATTATGGAGGACGGGCGGAGATGGGACTACAAGGAGGCGCTGGGTCTGAAGAGGTCTGGCCAATCGAGGGAGTGATTGAGCTTGCCTTTCCCGACGAGGAAACGGCCAGGGTTGTCTACGAGAGCGTTCTCTACGAGCACAAGACAGTCCCCTACAGGCGGAGCAGGATTGATTTCCTTCTCGACGGAAGGAAAATCGTAATCCGCTTTTTGGCCAGGGACAACTCGGCCTTACGGGGAACGCTGAACTCCTATTTGAGATGGATTAAGGTCGCGATGGATTCTCTGGAAGTTTAGCCTAAACTATTTAAAGCCCCGCCCTTATTCTAACCCGGCATCACGATTACGGAGGTGTTGTCATGCAGGGTATTCCGCCGCAGGTTCAGTCCATGCTGGCCCAGCTTGAGAGCTACCAGCAACAGCTTCAGCTTCTCGTCCAGCAGAAGCAGAAGGTCCAGCTCGAACTCAACGAGGCCAAGAAGGCCCTTGAGGAAATTGAAAAGCTCCCCGACGACGCGGTCGTCTACAAGACCGTTGGGACGCTCATCGTCAAGACCGACAAGGCCAAGGCCGTCGAGGAGCTCAAAGAGAAGGTAGAAACTCTCGAAGTCCGCCTCAGTGCCCTTGAGAGGCAGGAGAAGAAGCTCAACGAGAAGCTCAAGGAACTGACCGCCAAGATACAGAGCTCGCTCCGCCCGACGGCGGGCTGATTTCCCTTTTCTCCTCCGGTGGTGGGCATGGAGCAGAGGGGCGTTATTAACATCGGCCTTCCAGAGCTGAGCGAGGAGGAGATAATAGAAATAGGAGAGCTGGCGCAGAGGGTCATAATAAAGCACGTCTTCGACGCACTCAATCGGAGCGACGTCAAGGACATCGAGGTAACCACGAGGATAAACCGGGACGAAACGCTCAACCTCGAAATCGAGGTCTACCTCGAAGTGCCGGTCTTCGTCAAGGTGGACGTCGAGAGGCTGATTGACGAGGCCCTCGAGAAGGCCTACGAAGCGGTAGAGAGAAAGCTGAGGGAGATTGCGGGTAAGGGTTAAATTCAGTTTTGACAACATCTTCTCGGTGGGAGAATGAGGCACAGGGAAGTAGCCGAGGCCTTCGCAAGGGACGTCAGGAGACTGCTGGGAGACAACGTCATCGAAATCATACTCTTCGGCTCCGTCGCGAGGGGAGAGGCCAGTGAGGAAAGCGACGTTGATATCCTCGTGATTGTCAAGAAAAACCCTTGGGATAACCAAAAGAAGCTTGCCGACCTCGTCGTTGATTATCTTCTCAAGTACGGCATTTACGTGTCCCCCAAAGTCTTGAGCGTTGAGGAGTTTGAGTTCATGAAGGGCATAAACTCGGCGTTTTACATCAACGTGAGCAGGGAGGGAGTTAGGGTTGGTCACTGAGGTCGAAATACTCCTTAACGATGCCCATGAATCTCTTGAAGCGGCAAGAGTGCTTCTTGAGAATGGATTTTACAGAGATGCGATTAGCAGAGCATATTATGCGATGTTCTATGCGGCAAGTGCCCTTCTTCGTGCTAAAGGGGTCGTCACAAAAAGCCACCGAGGAGTTATTGCAAAATTCGGGCTTGAGTTCGTGAACACGGGTATCGTTGAAAAATACTATGCAAAGGCGCTTTCCCTTGCCGAGACAAGCAGGGAGCGAGCTGACTATGACCCAACATACCGCCCAAGTGAAGAGGAGGCCGAAAGCATAATAGAGGACGCAGAACGCTTTATTGAGCGGGTAGAAAAAGCATTGGAGGAGCTGAAATGAAAGGAAAGCTCAAGCTTAAGCGCTTCCTCCAGCGCTCGCGCGACAAATCCTACCTCCTCCTCTGCCACCACAACGCCGACCCCGATTCCCTCGGCTCGGCGATAGCCTTCGCCCGCTACCTCAGGTTTATCGGCGTTGAGAGGGTTAGAATAGGCGTTGCCCAGAGCGTTTCCTCCTACGCGAAGAGGCTTTTGACGCTCTCGCCCGTTCCCGTTGAGAAAAACCCAACCGTTGATGAAGACGTTGTCGTAATCTTCGACACCTCCTCCCTCGAACAGCTCGAACCGATTGAGATTCCGAAGGGGAAGACGGTAATCCTGATTGACCACCACGTCGAGAAGGAGAGGCCGATTAAGGCCGACATAGCGGTCGTTGACTCCTCAAGGACATCAACCGCCGAAATCGTGTGGGAGCTGTTCAAGTACCTCGGCTTTGCCGATGAGGAAAGCGTGAGGGCTCTTTTGGCGGGAATCGTTACCGACACGGCCAACTTCCGCTTCGCCAACGCGAAGACCTTCAAAGCGGTGAGCGAGATACTGGAGAGGTTTCCGCTCCAGATGGGGGAGGTATTTTCCCTCGTTGCCCCTGCCAGCGACGAAAACACCGACAACGCCCGGAGGATGGCCGTCCTAAAGGCCTGCCAGAGGCTCGAAATCATGAAGTTCAGGAAGTACATCATCGCCGTCTCGAAGGTCTCGGCCTACGAATCCTACGCCTGCAAGGTCTTCCTCCAGCTTGGGGCTGACATAGCGATAGTCGGGAGCGAGAAGAAGGGCGTCAGGATTTCTGCAAGGGCCAAGGAGAGCCTCGTGAAGAAGGGCCTCCATCTTGGAAAAATCATGGAGAAGGTGGGGCCCATCATTGAAGGCTCTGGCGGTGGCCACGCCGGGGCCGCAGGAGCGAACGGAAAGGCCAACCTTGATAAGGCCATAAAGCTAATCCTAAAGGAGATTGAGAAGTTTTTGAAAAGTGTTGATGGACAAACTTGAGAAAGTGGAGAGTTATGAAAATTACAGGCTCTAAAGTTCCCGTTAGCTAAGCTTAACCTCTTTATTGCTCCTTAAAGCATTTTCTTTTGAGCCTTTTAACCACTATCCTGGCCACCTCCAAAGCATTCTCTCCTGAGACCTTCTCTAACAGCCTCTGCGCGCCTGCGGGCCTCCTCGGGAACTACATTCGTGTCGCCACCCATATGTCTGATGAGTTCAATTACAGCGTCATATGCAAGCGACACGAAGGCACTGAGCTCTCGGCCATCGCAGTTCCTGCGCTCCGGTTCATACCACATTTCGCTTGACCAGGGGCTCTGACAGATGCACCCGTTCTCAAGGGCCGTCCTAATGCACGGCGGGAGTGGTTCGTTGTAGAACCATGTCTTGAGCCAGCTGAGGTCATGGAGTATCGCCTCGACGCCGAACTGTGCAAACCTCGTGCCAAGCTTTCCGACAATCACTTGGGCCATCATGGTCTTTAAGTTGCGCGGGTCCATATGCCTAACTGCTTCCTTCTCACGCTCAAAGAGTAGCCTCGCCATCTTGAGCGCGTTTCCTTTAACGCCGGTGCGCTCCTTCCAGCCAAAGACGCCGTACCAGACGAGGGTTGCTATCTGCTTCGGGTCGTTGAGTGCCTCTTTAAATGCTGAGGGAATTTGTTCTGTGGTCCCGGTGTCCATTCCCCCCGTAGGGGCTCGTTTGAACTCCAAGGAGGAGTAGTCTTTGTTCGGTTGAAATATAGAAGCCCTTTCCTTCTCGAATTTTCCCATATAAGTTCCCGTTGTCCCTTTTTTATCCAGCTCCATTCTGAACGCTTCTATTATATCCTTTATTGTTTTATATTTTGGTTTCCACCCCCACTCCTTCCTCGCTCCAGAGTCATCCACTCTCTCTATTTTCACATCACCTAATGCTCTTAATATCTCGGGGTCAGGTTGAATATCAATCTTTGCACCGGGTATTAGCTCCTTGAGTTCATTCACAAAGTCTTTCACGATGACTTCAAGACCAACGACGTTGTATGTCCTTATCCTAATGCGCTCTTCTGGGGCATAGTATAAGTCAACAATTGCTCTCGCGGCGTCTTTGTAATACATGATGGGGACTTTGGCATTCTCCGGTAGCCAAAGGGAATATGGTTCGCCCCTGAGTGCGTGTTCTATTGCCCATGGTATGCACTGAGCGATTCCAGGATGCTTGACACCTGGCCCGATGACCTCGGGATATCTAACGGCGCGGAAGTCTATTCCAAATTTGTGATTGTAATAAAGACCCATAAGCTCGCCGTAGACTTTGGATATTCCATAGAGAAGCCTTGGTCTTTGGATGTCGATATCCGTGATTACGGGACTCGAATCAGGATGAATCATGGATGCTAAGGAACTTGCGTAGGCGATTTTCTCTACATTGAAAATCCTTGCAGCTTCAAGTATGTTATAAGTGCCAGTGAAGTTAACCTTATGACAAGTCCAGGGGTCGCTTTCGCACATTAGGCTAAGCATTGCTGCGAGATGAATGACTCCTTCGGGATGATACTCCTTAAAGACATTCTCAACATGTTCCCTAACTGAGATATCTCCCTTCACAAATCTGGCGATTTCCGTTAACTCTCCTCTGGGCTCATGACGTCCAATAATGATGACTTCCTCTCCCCTCTTTGCTAACTCCTTAACGACTTCCCTACCTATAAATCCCGTGCCTCCAGTAACTAAAATGGCCATAAAATCACCCCAATGTTTGTTGGAGTTCAGGACCTATAAACATTTAGTTAGTTTTGTCCAATATCGTTTCGTGTATCTTCAAGATGGCCTGAACCAATAAACATTTTAATGATACTCCGATTAAACCTTAAAGGTGTTGAAAACATGGCGAAGTGCCCGCTGTGCGGAAAGCCCCTTGACTGGGGGGAGCTGATTGAGCAGATGCTGAGCCTTGAGAACGCCAAGGAGATGCTGAAGGACCGCGAAAAGTTTATCGAGGCCGTCGAGGGCTTTGCCTTCAAGTGCCCCCACTGCGGTGAGGAGTTCTACGGCAAGTACCTGCCGAGGGATGAAGCGGAGAAGGTCTTCGAGCTCCTCAACGAGTTCAAGGGCTCGATAGACTGGGAGAACAAGCGCGTCCGCCTCAGGCTGAACAGCCTTTTAGCTCTCGACAAGATGCTCGAGAACTGGGACAGGAAGATGAAAGGGTAACCCTTTTTAGGTTTTGGCACTATTTCAATCGTCCGGTGGTTTCTGTGGAATCGGTGAAGGAGAGGCTCAACGCCGGTGACTTCAAGGGCGCCCTTGAGCGGGCGAGGTCCTTAGACGACCCTCTGCAGAGGATTTTAGCGCTCAGCCTGGTCATGACCGAGTTCCCGCGCGAGGAGGTTCTCTCCGAGATGCTCGAAGCGGTTGAGAGGGTCACAGGCACCTACGAGAGGGCAATAGCGTATTCGCTCGTCGGCAGGGCGTTCTACATCCTCGACCGCGAGAAGGGCGGTTTCTTCTACTTCGAGCGGGCGGTGAGCCTTGCGAAGTCTCTCCCATCGCCGAGGCTCAGGGGTGAGGCTTTGGCGGGAATCGCGAGGAACCTCGTTTTAGCGGACCGATACGGCGATGCCTACATCCTCTTCAGCGAGGCCGTTGATGAAATCCAGCGCGCGAGGGGGTTGAGTTCAAGGGCCCTTGAAACGCTCCGCCGGGTCGCGAGGCTCATCGAGAAGAGCGCCGACGAGATTCCCAACGAGAAGGCCTTAGCATTTTACCGGCTCGCCCGCGACATCTACGACTCCCTCTTCTTCAAGCTCCAGGCCAAACACCTCTCCGACAAGATTGCGCTCATCGAAGATGTTCTCAAGCACGGCAGGGCCGTCGTCACCGAGCTGATAGAGAAGGGCGACGTCGAGAGGGCTATCGAGGTGATGCGCTTCCTCCCGCTGGAGGACAGGGCCGTTGAGATGCTCCACCTGAGCTACTGGCTCTTCCTCCACGAGAGGCCCTACCTTGCGAGAAAGGTCTTCAACGATGCCCTTGACCTGATTCTCGTCGGAAAGTTCCAGCCGAGGGACGGCGAGATTCTCTCGATAGCCCGGAAGATGCTCAAAATCGGCCGTCTCGAGGAGCCCCTAATCCTGGCCGGCGTCATCAGGGACGGGGGGCTGTCATCGGAGCTCCTCGGCGAGGTTGCACTCGCCTACTCCCGGAAGGACCCGGCGAGGGCGCGCTCGATAGCCGAGGGGATACGGGACGAAAGCGTTAAGAGACGGGTTTTGAATGCCCTCGAGGGTGGTGAAGATGTGGGACACGAGCAAGGACTACCGCTTACTGGTGGCGGAGAAGGCGATAGAGCTCTTCCTGAAGACGGTTGAGGGAGCGAAGTTCAAGGGTCACTGGGACAAGAAGAAGGCGATAAAGCTCGGCAAGGAGATGCTCCCTGAAATACAGGCGATGCGCTACAGCTACATAGAGCCGAACGAGCTAATCGAGACCCCCCAGATGAAGGCCCTGAAGGAGAAGGCCCTTGGAATAATCGAGGCCCTTGGTGGAGAGGACTGGCACCACAAGTTCATAAGCAACGCCTCAAAGGACGAGCGCGAGAAGGTTGAGGAACAGGTTGCGAAGATTCGCTTCTTCCTGAACACGATACTCGGCCTCGACAAAAGGCTCGCCCTCGGAAAGATAAACGACCCGGTCATAGCGGTCGACATCAAGGTCGGCGAAGTTATGAGCGTCGCCAAGCACCCCAACGCTGACAGGCTTCTCGTCACCAACGTGAACATCGGCGACAGAGCCATTACCGTCGTCACCAACGACTTAACGGTTAAGGAAGGAAACCGCGTGGCGGTCGCGTTGCTCCCGCCGGCCAACTTCAGGGGAATAGTCAGCGAGGGCATGTTCCTCGGCGCTGGGGAGGGCGTTCTCAAAGATGTCAAGGGCGAAATCGGTGGCCTGCCCAAGGGCATTCCGCTGGAGGCCTTAAACGAGACGAGGAACTTGGTCGAGGCGTTTTTGAAAGGATGACCTCTTACTATACCCTTTTGTCGCTTTTCAACTCTCCTTAAGTTGCCCGAAGAAAAGTTATAAACGTTTATCCCCAAACATAATAACGGTGACTGGACGTGGGGTGGAGCAGGCTCGTTCCCGTGGTTATCCTTGTCGCCCTCATAGCTGGCACGCTGGTGGCCTTGGGAGGCCTGCCGTCTGACGGGGAGGATTCTCAGGGGCTTTCCTCTTTCTGTCCATCTACGCCCACCGCGAGGGTTGCCTCCTTTGACTGGGGATTCATAGCCCTTGAAAACGCCAGCGAGGTTAGAAACGTTCCCTTCGTGAAGTTCAGCGTTGACCCGTACGGCAGAACGAACGTGAGCACAGGCAACGTGACGGCAAAAGTCCCGGTCATGGTTTTAATGGCCTGTAGTTACGATGGAAAACTCCTCTGGAACCTCACGCTTTCGGGCTACGCCTGGGCCTACGATGACGGGGAATACGGCATCCAAGCAAACGGAACGGAGACTCCTGCCCTCCTTGTGGCGAATACGAGCGACTACCCCTACGTTCTCGTTTATCAAACCACGCCGAGGTCTTATTCTGAATTTAGAAACTACGTGTCAATCAACGACTACTTCTACGTTCTCGGCAGAAACGGAACTGTTAGAGAGTTCGACCTTGGGCGGGGCTTCGTTCCCATCAGGAACCCGTTCCTTATTTCCAACGGTACCTACGTGCTGATGGGCTTTGAAAGGCCTCAGCCGGATGGTTCTCCAATGTCCGGCTACGTCATGATTCTAAACGGAACTAAGGTTGTCTGGAGCAGACTCTTCCAGATGAACGACCCGAGCTGTCTCTGCTACGTCATTCCCGGCTGGGGCAGGATTGACAGAAACGGGTGTGCTGTATTCGGCCTCTACGACGGCGAGGGGAGGTACTGCAACGGGGAGTTCACATACGTAGCCAACACGACGGGGTGAATCGAGGAAAGACCGGAGATGCCGTCCTTGCGGTTCTCTGGGGTGTTCTTTTTCCGTCCATTCTCCCTCCGAAGCTTATCCGTTGTTGAGGCGCCAGCGTTGAGTGGAGCTCCCTTAGAAGTGTCATTAGGTGCGAAATAAAAATGAGACAAGAAAAGGCCTTCACTCTACGCCCATTCTCTTCCTCACAACTTCCAAAGCCCTCTCGGCATCGCTCTTGAACTCCGGATAGCCAAGCTCCTCCATAGTCTCCGGCAACGGGACGCCAAGCTCCTCGTGCCAGCCCCTAAGCCTGTAGAACTCTTTCCTCGTCTCAAGGAAGTCGTTGTAGTCTATGAAGGCCGCGTTCCCCTTGGCCGGCCCGTCCGGCTCCGGCTCCCACCAGCGAGGCGGAATCGTGTCGTCGAGCGGAGGCGTCACCCAGTCGAGGGCGTCGTGAATTCTGGCTATGCTCTCAACTGCCTGGGCAATTTTCCTGAGCCTCTCGACCGTCCACTCCTCGCCGGTCGCGAGCGAGTAAAACTTGGCAAGGTCTTCCATCCTGTAGGACACGAACTTGCATGTTCCGAGCATGTCGGTGATGTAGCTCTCGTCCCTGCCCTCTATGAGCGAAGGCACGAGCTCCTTCGCCGGCCCCTGGTTCGGTAGCTGATGCGGTCTCGGCCAGCCCCTCAGGTGAGACGCTCCAACGTCAGCTGTGGCGTAGCTGAGGGCGTAGGTTCTCCTTCCGCGCGGGTCCCAGGCTGGACTTTCCATGCCCTTCACGTGCACGGCGAACTCGCAACCTCTACCGAGCCTCTCGCAGGCCCTCTTTACACCATCGGCGAGAATCGCTCCGATGCTCTTTCTCTCTGCCATCAGCTTGATGAGCCTCTCCTCGGCCTCCTCGTCGCCGAAGCCCTTGACCGGGAACCCTATCTCCTCCTCGCTTATGAGGCCCCTCTCGACCAGCTCAAAGAACCAGGCTATTGTGTTGCCCGTCGCTATGCTGTCGAGGCCGAGGTCGTTGACGAGCCAGTTGAAGTATGCCACCGCCGGGAAGTTGAAGACGCCCGTTGCCGCTCCAAGCATCGCGATGCTCTCGTACTCGGGCTTGACGCGGATTTTCCTGCCTTTGTACTCGACCTCTACATACCTGGCGCACTTAATCGGACAGCTCTTGCCGTGGACGAACCACTCGGGCTCTACCTCGTACTTCTTGACCTCGTCGCCCCCGAGTCTGCTGGCCAGCTCATCGGGAATGTAGGGCCTTGAGAAGTTGTAGGCCGGGCTCATTCCGAGGGAGGCCGAGCTTCTCAGCGCATCGCTCGTTCCGTAGTTTCTGCTGTGCTCATACTTCGGGTCGGTCGCGAAGTGCTCGTAGAACTCCTGCCAGAGCCTCTGGAACTCCTCTGGGCTGGCGACAGGTGGCTTCTCTCCAGGCTCCACTACAACGGCCTTAACCTTCTTGCTCCCGAGGACTGCCCCGAGACCGCCCCTTCCGCTCGCGCGCTCGGTGTCGTAAATCACGTTGGCAATCCTGCTGAGCCTCTCGCCGGCCGGGCCAATTAAAGCTAGGCTCGCCTTCGGGTGCTCCTTCCAGAGTTCTTTAGCGACCTCGTAGTTGCCCCTGCCCCAGAGGTGCTTTGCATCTCTGATTTCCACCTCCCCGTCGTGGACGTAGAGGTAAACCGGCTCCTCGGCCTTCCCCTCGATGATTATCGCGTCGAAGTGCCCCTTGAGCTTGGGTCCGAAGGCGTCTCCACCGCTTGAATCGCTGATTAGCCTCGTCTCGGGGCTCTTGCTAACGGCTATGACCTTGCTGGAACCCGGAATCAGGCCTGTCAATCCACCGGTGGCGAAAACGAACTTGTTGGCCGGGCTGAGCGGGTCGGTTCCCGGCGGGACTTCCCGGTAAATCAGGTAGTAGCCGAGGCCCTTTCCGCCGACGAACTTCCTTATCACATCATCGGGAAGTTCCTCGTAGGTGACCTTTTCCTCGGTCAGGTTCACTCTCGCTATCCGGTTCTTGTATCCGTACATCAGACACACCTCCTGGCTTTCTCCCTATCTTCCCTACTCAACCTCCAGCCCATCGCTCCGGCGTTCTCTTCCACGTGCTCCTTCCTGCCGGCCTTGGGAATCGCTATAACGTTCTCCTCCCAGATGAGGTAGTTTAGGGCCACCTGAGCTGAGGTCTTGCCATATTTCCTCCCTATCTCGGTCAGGCATTCGTTTTTGGCTAGCGTCCCCTTCTCCAGCGGGGTGTAGGCTATCAGCGCAATCCTCTCCCGCTTCATGTAGTCGAGCAGACCGCTCGTTTCGGGCCAGCGGTCGCGGAGGGAGTACTTTACCTCATTGGCAACGATTTCGTATTTCCTCATCGCCTCCTGAGACCGTTTCAGAAGCTCCAAGTCGAAGTTGCTGACGCCGATGTAGCGGATGAGGCCTTCATCAACCAGCTCCTCAAGGGCGTGGAGGGTCTCCTCTATTCTTTTCCACTCGGTTCCGGGCCAGTGGAGAAGGTGCAGGTCAATGTAGGTGCCGAGCCTCTTAGCGCTCGCCCTTACCGCTCTCTTCGCCCTCTCGTAGCCGAAGTTCGTGGGCCAGACCTTGCTGATGATGAAGAGCTCGTCCCTGTCAAAGCCCTCGATGGCCCGTCCAACCAGCTCTTCCGAGTGGCCGGCACCGTAGAACTCGGCGGTGTCTATGAGGTTTATGCCGAGTTCGAGGCCGTAGCGGAGAACCTCAACGCTCTCCTCGTCCCGCGAGTAGTCGGGGCTCTCGTAGCCACCTATCCCCCAGGTGCCGAGTCCTATCGCGGTTACCCTATCCGAACCGATAGCCTTCAAGTCCTTAAAAACGCCCACAATACCACCTAATAAAATAGAAGCGTTTAACCCCTTTTAAGGTTTCCGTTTGAACGCTAAAATCTATGTCACAAAGTTGTGGAATCAGACCTCTTCGAGCTTCTTCCTGACTTCCTCGGTGTTCCTCCTGGTTTCCTCAAGGGCGTTCTTCAGCTTCTCCAGCTCGACCTTGAACTCGTTCAGGGTCTTGTTTACCTGGTAGAACGCGAATATGAGCACGACGAGTATAATCAGACCGAGGATTATGCTTATCCATCCGCTTGGGGTCGACATATGCTCACCTCCCCAGGGCATTTTCATCCCTCCAGGTTCTTTACCACGTCGTTGTCTATGACGAGCTTGAAGGGCCTGGCCCGGTAGTACTTCTTGGCCCTCGGGTCATCTGGCTCAAGGCGGAGCTCGCTCTCGACGAGTCCTGCCTTCTCAAGCTTTTTGAGGTGGAGATACAGGAGTTGCCTCGATATTCCAAGGGTCTTGGCGAGCTCGTAAACGTACCACTCTTTTTCGCAGAGTAGCTTGAGTATCTTAACCCTGACCGGGTTGGAGAGTGCATCGCATACCTTTGCCAGCTCCTCGACGCTCTGGACCATGGTCAACACCGCTGATTGGGCCTGGAGGGGATAGGAAAAGAAGAGATAAAAGCTTTCCGCTCAGCCCACTATACTCTTGTATTCTTCTTCACTCAACACCTGGGGCGTGTAGGTGACTCCATACCTGTTCTGAAGCAACCTGGTGAACGCCCTCAGGTGGTTTTCACTTCCGCTCCTCAGGCTCTCGAACACCGCTTTTATGTCCTCGTTGTCCGTCCTCTTGAGCCACTCGTCCAGGTCCTTGATGTCAATCTCCTCTATGAGCGCCCCCACCTTGAGCGCCTCAACCTCGCTTTCGCTTCCCTGTGCAACGAGCTTTTCATAGAGTTCCTGCATCTCCGTGCTGTTGAATTCGCCAATCCCCATCCCCGCAACGGGGTCGGTTAGGTTGTATTTCTCGATGAGTTCAAGCACCATGTCCATGTGGGTCTGCTCACTCTGGGCTATGTTGCTGAATATCGGAAGGCCTGTCTTGTTGTAGAGTGTGAGATAGACGTCCCTCGCGAGCTTTTCTTCCTCCCTCATGTAGAGGATTGCCTCAATCTCGTCCTGGCTCAGGTTTTGAGCCGGATAAGCGGAGACGTTTACCATCGTTCCCTCTGGACTCGCCCCGGCGCCGTACCCCTTATCCTCTGGAGGGCCTCGGGTCTCGGGAGGCCCCTGAGTTGTGCTCGTATCCGTGCTCGTTATGCATCCGGCCCCAACCGTGGCCAGGAGGAGCAGGGCAACGAGCAGGAAGCTCATCTTTTTCATCCACTCTCACCCCGGAGCTCGGTTATAATCTCCTCCAGCATGGCCTTGAACTCCTCCCTGTCCAGGTCGTACTTGTACTCAATCTCAGCCAGCTTCTCGTCGGGGGTTGCCTCTATCCCCTTCTCCTTCAGCTTCTCTATCAGTGCGTCCGTTGAAATCCCAAATTCATCGGCGAGCTCCTGGACGGTGTAGTACTTCATCATGGTTCCCGTTATGTAGACCGTTGAGTTGGTTGACTCCTCGTAGTGCACGTCCGTTGTCTCGCCCTCCTCGCTACCAACGTAGGCCGAAAAGGCCTGGTATCCTCCCGCGAGGAGCAGGAGGGGTATTATCAGTCCCGCGATGACCTTTACCTTGGAGCTCTTGAAAGCGGACTTCAGCATGACCCACATGCTCCTGAAGCCAACGGCCAGGTGGACTGCCACGAGACCAATCATGACGAAGCCAAGGTAGGTGTGAACGTTGGTCAGCGTGTCCTTGTCCATCCCAAGGAACGTCCACCCAATGCTGTCCGCTATCCTTCCGCTGGGCGCCAGGTACAGGCCTATTCCCGTTATCGCTATCGCCACGAAGACTATCAGGAGGAGCAGGTCAACGACTCCCCTGAGGAGTGCGGAGGCCCTCATTGGACCACCTCCGGTGGGCATTTTCCTATACAGAGCATCTTTTTCACCTCATCAACGCGTATATTATGAGCCCTATCACGATGAAGGGCAGGAGCAGGAAAGCCAGCTTGGCGAATATTATCAGCAGTGCGAAGGGGAGGAACAGCCAGCCGAAGCCGAATCCCCTCCTCCCGTGCATTGGACCCATTACCGGTCCGAATCCCCTTGGCATTTTCACCACCAAATCACGCCGTCTGCTTTAACTCTCGACGAAAAGAAATGAAAGGCTTCAAATGCCGAACCTTCCAAGGAATCCCCTCATCCACTTCCAGGCGTGGGCGAAGGCGTTGGTGATTGTGCTGGTTATGCCTCCGTCCTGGGCAGTGTTCATCTGACCACCCATGGCGCCGTGGCCGTGGCCCATTCCACCCATACCACCCATTCCGTGGGCCGGTGCGGAGCTTAGTATCTCGTCAACCTGGTCCTGCGGAAGCACCTGGGCGGTGTAGTTGATTCCCATCGCTTCAAGCTGGCCGACGAAGGCCCTGAGGTGGTTCTCACTGCCGGCCATGAGGTTGCTGTAGACGGTCTTGATGTCCTCGTTGTCGGTCTTGGCAATCCAGTCCTCGAGGTCCTTTATGTCGGTCTCCTCGATGAGGGCACCGACCTTAAGGGCGTCCTCGGTGCTCTGGCTTCCCATCTGGACAAGCTGGTCGTAGAGGTTCTGGAGCTCCTCGTTCTGGAAGACTCCTACCTGGTTGAGCGTGTCCGGGGCGGTCAGGTTGTACTTCTCTATAAGACTGAGCACCATGTCCATGTGGGTCTGCTCGCTCTGGGCTATGTTGTTGAATATCGGAAGGCCGGTCTCGTTGTAGAGCGTCAGGTAGACGTCCCTGGCAAGCTTCTCCTCTTCAACCATGTAGAGCAGGCCGTTAATCTCGTCCTCGCTCAGGGGTGCGTAGTAAGTGGTTAGCGTGCTGTTGAGCATGGGCGCCGTCTGGGTGCTCTGGCTCGCGTAGGGGTTGGGTCCCGGCTGACCGCGCCACGCCGCGACTCCTCCCAGGGTCATTCCTATTAACAGGGCAATCAGCCCCAATCCAAACCACATCTTTCTCATGTTCTCAACCTCCTCCATGTGTAACTTTAATGTTACATATGCACGGATGGTTTATAAAGTTTGCGGTTATTGAGAAATGTACCTGGGAGACCAAAAGGGGAACCACTGAAAAAGCAGGGGGACGTTCTACTCAAGAAATCTGTCAGGAAAACCCAGTGATGGTGCAACGCAGTCTAAAAAGTTGAAATTTGGAGAAAAGGATTAAGCTCCGAACTTCTCGGAGCGGTTCATGAGGTCCATCATTATCGGCACTATGTCGTGGCCCCTTATCCTGCCGAGCCCGCCACGCATGCACTCGCGCTCGCCGAAGCTCTCGGTGTGGTCTGGCCTGACGCCACCACCAGCTATGAGAACCGGAACGGGGTCCCCGCTGTGGTTCATGACCTCGCATGGCGTGCTGTGGTCGCCGGTTATTGCTATGACCACGTCCTCGAGGTCAACGTGCTCGATGATGTAACCTATCATCCTGTCGGCCTTCTCAATCATCTCAGCCTTGAGCTTCGGGTTGTTGTCGTGGCCGGCAGCATCGGTCGGCTTGAAGTGGAGGAACACGAAGTCGTACTCCTTGAGCAGTTCGACGGTCTTCTTTGCTTTAGCCATCTCGTCGGTGTTGTACTCACCGGTTGCACCCTCCGGCGTGTAAACGTCGAAGCCTATCGCCCTCGCAACGCCCTTGACGAGTGAGACCGCTATGACGGCTCCTGCCCTGACCTTCCACTGCTCGGTGAACTTCATCGGAATGTTCGGGTAGGTTCCGGCTCCCCTTATCAGGAGGTAATTGGCCGGGGGCTTGCCCTCCTTCCTGCGCCTCTCGTTGATTGGGTGCTTCTCAAGAACCTCGTGGGCCTGCCTGACGAACTCCTCAAGGATTTCCGCGACCTTCTTGCTCTCCTCGTCCTCCCAGGTGAACCTGTGGGGGGGCTTTCCAGCCTCGTGGGGGTCGTTCTCGCCGACACGGTAGCCCTTGGCCATACCCTTGAGAACCAAGACCGCCCTGTGACCGGTGGCCCCAACGAAGATGAAGTCAACCGGGAGCTTCACCTTCTCCTGAATCGCCTTCGCGAGCTCGTGGGCTTCCTCGGTGCTTATCCTTCCAGCCCTCCTGTCAACGATTATCCCGTTCTCGATTGTTGCGAAGTTAACCCTAAAGGCCAAATCGTCCTCATCCAAATCCAACCCGACGCCGAGGGCCTCAAGGAAGCCCCTTCCGCGGTAGACCTTGTAGGGGTCGTAGCCGAAGATGCTCAAATGTGCCGTGTCGCTTCCCGCCGGCTGGCCGGGCTTTATCGGGTCCTGCTGGCCGAGGATTCCAAGTTTCGCAAGCTTGTCCATGTTCGGGGTTTTCGCGTACTCCAGCGGGGTCTTTCCTCCAAACTCTTTAATCGGTCTGTCGCCGAGGCCGTCGAGGATTATGAGAAGTCCCTTCCTCTTCTTCATACCTATCACCGGGGGTGATTAGTCGGGCCGGTTAATAAGTTTGTTGGGCAACCTTTTAAACGGCTCCCGGGAAGGTGTTCAGGGGGAGAAGAATGCTTGAGTTCGCAGTATGGACGCTCTCAATAGTCATCGGAATAGCGATTCTCGTGCTTGCAGGGGACAAACTGTCCGATAAGATAATCGAGGTCGCGAGGAAGGCCGGAATCTCGCCCCTCGTCATAAGCATTGTCCTCGTGAGCCTTTCAACCACGTTGCCGGAGATAACGACGAGTGCCCTCGCAAGCTACCAGGGCGTCAACGGAATAGCCCTTGGAAACGCCCTCGGGAGCATATTCGCCAACATCGCCCTAATCCTAGGTCTCGCTTCGATGATTAGGCCCCTGAAAGCGGGCAAATCGGCCTACGAGAACTCCCTCGTTATGCTCGCCTCCCTCGTCTTCCTAATCCTCCTCTCCCTCGACGGCACCCTCAGCCGGCTCGACGGACTTCTGCTCCTCCTTGCCTACGCTATCTACCTCCGCTGGCTTCTCAAGAAGCACGCGAGGAGCGAGGTCGACTGGGAGCCGAGCGGGAACGTTACTGCCCTCGACTACGTTCTCCTAATCGTCCTCGGCCTCTTCCTCGTCGGCGGTGCTGAGGCTGTGGTCTTCGGTGGCAAGAACATCGCCCAGGCCCTTGGAATCTCGGACTTCGTGATAGGAGCGACCGTCGTCGCAATCGGAACGTCCCTCCCCGAGATGACCAACGCCCTCTACGGGGCAATAAGGGAGCGCGGGAGCATAAGCGTCGGCAACATCATCGGCGCCAACATAATGAACGCCCTCGTCGTCCTTGGAATAGCCTCCGTAATAAGGCCCATTCAGACCGGGGCTTCCGTGCTGACAATCCTCCTCGTGCTCTTCGCAATGATTCCGATGATAGTTTCGCTGAAGAGAACCGGCGGGATAGACAGGCGCGTCGGGGCGTATTTCCTCGTCCTCTACGCCGTCTACCTCGTCCTGATTTTCTCGGGCGTGGAACTGTAAGGTTTTTAAGTCCTCTCCCTTTCTTCCTTCGGTGGTGAGAATGAAGGTCCTGTGGGCACCGTGGAGAATCGAGTACATACGCTCACCCAAGCACGATGGCTGTATCTTCTGCGACTTCCCGAAGGAGAACCGGGACAAGGAGAGGCTAATCCTCTACCGCGGAAAGCACGCCTTCGTCATAATGAACAACTACCCATACAACCCCGGCCACGTGATGGTCGCTCCCTACCGGCACGTCGCCAACTGGGAGGAGCTGACCGACGAAGAGTTGCTCGAGATAATGAAGCTCACCCAGCTCATGATTAGGGCGATAAAGAAGGCCATGAACCCGGACGGCTTCAACCTCGGCGTGAACCTCGGCAGGGTTGCCGGTGCGGGAATAGACAGCCACGTTCACCTTCACATAGTCCCGCGCTGGAACGGCGACACGAACTTCATGCCTGTAATAGCGGACACCAAGGTCATCCCCGAATCGCTTGAAGAAGCCTACGACGAGCTCAAGAGGGCCATAGAGGAAGTCGAGAGGGAAGTTTGAGCTTCCATATGGATTCTCTTTCTTCTGGCAAGCTTTTTATAGTTCCTCGTCCCCCTATTTCTCGAAAACCCTTTGGTGGTGTCTGAGTTGGAGCGGAAAAGCCTTCCCTCCAGGAAGCCCCCCGTAAAGAGGGGCGAGCGCTACAAGGTTCGGATTGAAGGCCTCGGGAAGGGCGGAGACGGCATCGCCCGGATTAAGGGCTTCGTGATTTTTGTGCCGAACACCGAGGTTGGAGAAGAGGTTCAGATTGAGATAAAAAGTGTGAAGGAACGCTTTGCCTTCGGGGAGGTCGTTGGCTGACCTCCCTCATATCTTCCTTGCCCTAATCTTGAACTTCTTGTCGAGGGGAAGGCCCTCGAAGGGCTCGCTCCCGAGCTCTATGACCGGTATCTCGGCCTCGATTACGGACTCCTTCATACCGTGCCTGACCCGTAGCTCCCTCAGCTTGCCGTCCTGAACCTTGACCGCTAGATACGTTCCATCCTCCGCCTCTCCCTCTAAGAGGAAGTCCTTACCGAACTCCATCGCGATTCTCTTGACGAGGGCAGGTGCGGTCTCCGGAGTTATGTGCTCGACCTCTCCCTCGCTTCCGTTGAACCTAACCACCGGGCATGCCATCGAGGAGCAGAACTCCTTTATTGCCTCCGCTATGCCCTTTGCGAAGTTCTCGAGGGGTTTCCCCATAAAAGCCTCCCCAAAGCCCGCCCAGCTTGCCGTGACCTTGAGCTTTCGCCCCTCCATCTTGAACGTGACCGTCAGGATTCCCTTGTCCCCTCTGAAGGTGTAGATTGCCTCCTCCCTCCCCATGCCGACGTCGAGCTCGAACTCGTAGCCGAAGTTGAAGATGAACCGCGGGACTTTGAACCTGACCCGACCGTTCTGGAAGCTCTCGAAGTACGGGAAGAACGGCAGGGTCTTTTCGGGCTCGCTGAGTATGACCTGGAGTGTCTCCCACCCGTACGGCAGTTCAACTTCAAAGCTCTTCGACTTCACGTTTGTCCACCCCTTTTTAAATACGAAGAAAAGACAGTTGAAGGGTTTTTAAAACCTACGGAATATCACTCGCCGTTTGCAACTTTTTCCCACCTTTCTTTCGTCCTCTTCCAGCAACCCGGTGGCATGAGTTCCCTCTCCGGGCAGTAGCCGAGCTGAATGCACCTCGGCCCGAGCTTTGCCCACCTTATAATCGGTCTGAGCTCCTCGTTCTTCGCAATCTCCTCCAGCATCTTCCAGGCCACTTCGCGAATCTCCCATTGAGCCCTCTCGCAGAGCCTGAGGCCAAAGAAGTGCTTCAGCTCGCGCAGGTTCATCGTTACCACTATCTTCGTCCGCACCGCCTGGGGGAGAATGAAGCGCGCGTCCTCCTGATGAATTCCAGCTTTGTAGCTCTCCTCGTAGAGCTCGATGGCTTCGCGCATCAGCTTTTTCCATTTTTCGTAAAGCTCCGGTTTCTCCTTGATGCTCTCGGGGATTACAAAGGTCTCTTCAACATCATTTGGGTTTAGTTTTATGTATCTTTGTGACTGTTGGGTATAACTTGCTATTCTATGACGGACAAGTTGATGCGAACAAACACGAGAACAGCCCTCAATCGAGAACGTCAGGACCGCGTGTTCAAGTATTGACTCGTGGCCGTAGCCGAGAACCCTCGGGAGGTGCATCTCAACATCCTTCTCGGTGGTTCGCTCGAAGGCCTCGCTCTCCCATTCGTCCCAGTAGCTTATGAGGGCCGACCATGTGACGGTTTCAAGGGGCTTTTTCGTATAATTGACGAGCCTGACCCTGATTCCACTCATGCCGAGAATCACCAACGGGCAAAGGTGCTCCTCCTTATTAGGTTTGCTTTGACGCGGGGGAGTTAAAGGAGGGGTTTATTTAGTGTCCCTTCTCGCCAGTTTAAGTCTACGTTTGGAAAGGAAGGAACGAGATGACTTCAAATAATTTCAGGAAAACCGATGTTTTTCCGACGAAAGGGTTATTAAATTCAGGGAACAGCCTTAAACGGTGATGCACATGGTGGTTAGCCTTGCCGGAAGGGACGTTCTCTGCCTCCAGGACTTCACGAGGGAGGAGATTGAGACTATTCTCAAGACCGCCGAGATGATGAAGATTTGGAACAAGATTGGAAAGCCCCACCGCGTTCTCGAGGGCAAAACGCTCGCCATGATTTTCCAGAAGCCCTCGACCAGAACAAGGATTTCCTTCGAGGTTGGAATCTACCAGCTCGGTGGCTACGGCCTCTACCTCAACGCCAATGACCTTCAGCTCAGGCGCGGTGAGACCATCGCCGACACCGCGCGCGTCCTCAGCAGGTACGTCGACGGAATAATGGCGAGGGTCTTTGACCACAAGGACGTTGAGGACCTCGCCAAGTACGCGAGCGTCCCGGTCATCAACGGTCTGTCCGACTTCTCCCACCCGTGCCAGGCCTTAGCCGACTACCAGACCATACTCGAGAAGAAGGGCAGGATTCAGGGCCTCAAGATAGTCTACGTCGGTGACGGAAACAACGTGGCTCACTCGCTCATGATAGCCGGAACCAAGCTCGGAGCCCACGTCGTCGTTGCCACTCCTGAAGGCTTCGAGCCCGACGAGAGGGTCATTAAGTGGGCCGAGCAGAACGCGGCCGAGAGCGGTGGCTCGTTCGAGCTCCTTCACGACCCGGTTCAGGCCGTCAAGGACGCGGACGTCATCTACACCGACGTCTGGGCGAGCATGGGCCAGGAAGCCGAGGCCGAGGAGAGAAGGAAGATATTCCAGCCGTTCCAGGTCAACAAGGAGCTCGTCAAGCACGCCAAGCCCGACTACATCTTCATGCACTGCCTCCCCGCCCACAGGGGCGAAGAAGTTACCGACGACGTCATAGACAGCCCGAACAGCGTCGTCTTCGACCAGGCCGAGAACAGGCTCCACGCCCAGAAGGCCGTTATGGCCCTCGTCATGGGTGGAATAAAGGTTTGAAGCCCTTTTCTCTCTTTGTCCCTCTATTGAACGGTTTTTGTCCGTTGTGAAAGCGGGCTTTCGTAAATGGTGCAATCTATGAAAGTGAGCTTTCATAAAATGTGCAGTTTGTGAAAGTCTTGTTTCACAAACGGGGAACCTTTTAAACCCTCCCCCCAACTCCCCACATGCTCGAAAAGCTCTTCAGCCTCGGTTACTCCAAAACCTTCGCGGAGCGCTATTACGAGCTCTGGGGTGAGAGGGCCTTAGCTATCGCCGAGGCCATGGAAAGGCCCCTGCCGAGGTGCTTCCGCGTAAACACCCTACGAATAGAGGTTCCTAAGCTCACCAAGCTCCTCAACAAGAAGGGCTTTCAGTTTAAGAGGGTCCCCTGGGCGAGGGAGGGCTTCTGCCTGACGAGAGAACCCTTCTCAATTACCTCCACGCCCGAGTATCTGAGCGGTCTCCTCTACATTCAGGAGGCCAGCTCGATGTATCCTCCCGTTGCCCTCGAACCAAAGCCCGGAGAGGTAGTCGCGGACATGGCCTCAGCCCCTGGCGGAAAGACGAGCTATCTGGCCCAGCTAATGGAAAACGAGGGCATTATCTACGCCTTCGACGTCGGTGAAGACAGATTGAAGGAGACCCGCTTAAACCTCTCGCGCCTCGGCGTTACGAACACCGTTCTCTTCCACCGCTCTTCGCTCTACATAGACGAGCTTGGCGTTGAGTTTGATAAAATCCTCCTCGATGCACCGTGCACCGGCTCGGGAACGATACACAAGAACCCCGAGCGGAAAGCTAACAGGACGATGGAAGATGTGAAGTTCTGCCAGAACCTCCAGATGAAGATGCTTGAGAAGGCTTTGAGCGTCCTCAAGAAGGGCGGAATTCTGGTCTACTCCACCTGCTCGCTCGAGCCGGAGGAGAACGAGTTCGTAATCCAGTGGGTTCTCGATAACTTCGACGTCGAGCTGCTTCCCCTCCGCTACGGCGAACCTGCCTTAACGAAGCCCTTCGGAATCGAGCTGAGCGAGGAAATAAAGAAGGCGAGGCGCTTCTATCCTGATAAACACGGGACGAGCGGTTTCTTCGTCGCGAAGCTCAGGAAGCTTTAGCCTTCTCCGCTTCTTCGCCCGTTTCCCCAAGGAGCCTCTCCTCTATCTCGTGGAGCTTTTCCCTGACATCGTCGCTTAGCATCTTTTCCAGTTCCTCCCGCGCCTTCTCGGCCAGCTCGAACTTTGAATTGAACTTTCCGAGCTTCACCCAGTCTATCTTTTTGCCCTCGACGAAAACGTCTATGTCGCAGAGCCTCTTGTAGCCCCTGTATTCGAGCCCCTTCAGCAGGAACTTCACGCGGAGCGGGTCTTCCCACGTCAGGAGCTTGAGCCTGTAGACAGGAACGCGCATGAAGGGCCTCGGGTAGTCCCAGTCCCAGCCCTCACCGACGATGAAACCGAGGTCGAGGTTCTCTATGACGAGCATGAGTCTCTCAATGTTCTCCTCGTAGCGCTTCGCCGTGTCGTAGAGCTTTATCGTTATCTCGTTCCACTCGGGCAGGAGCTTGAGGAGAAGCAGGGGAGTGTCCATGAGCAGTTCCCGATAAACGCTTAGAAAATCCTTTCTCACGAGGACTGCCCCTTCCACGTCTTCTGGCCCTATCGGTGAGCTCAGCTTTTTCCTCGTCAGGCCTATTATGGTGTCCATCGCCTCCCCCTCGTCGAGGGCGGTTCTTATGTCCATAACCTCCCCGCCGTACTTCTCGGCTATCAACCTGAGCCCTTCCTCGACCCTCTCCGGAACCCTGAGGAATATTATCGCGCTCTCAACGTGAACCTTCTCGACGGGCAGGTTAGCGTTTATTATTCTGCTCAGAACCGCCGGAGCGTGGCACCTTATGAGGAACGCACTCTCGGGGGGAATGGTCTCCTTCTTCCACTCGTCCGTGACGAAAAGCACGGTCTCAAATTCACTGCTCTCCTTTATCGCGATGTCAGTTGAAGTCTTTTCGACGCCAAAAAGCTCCCCGATTGCTGATTCGAGGGCTTCTCTGTGTGGAGTCCTCAGGAAGATAATTGAGGGCCCAAAGCGAAGCAATCTCATCACAACCCCCTCCTGAGCCTGTAACCGCGAGCGGTGTCGGTTCCCACGGGGTAGTCCACCTTCACAACTCTCCCGCTCGGCAGGAAGATGAAGTTGACGCCGAGAACAGCGTTCAACCCCTTCGAGATGACCTTGAAGTTGTGGCCGTAGAGCTTGAAGTCGGCATCTTTATCGGCAACGTCCCTCCAGCAGTGGCCGAGGGCGAAGGTCCTCCCGCCAATCTCGACGACGCTTCCCGGCTCAACCAGGTTCTCCCCAAAGAACCGCCTCAAGAGTTCCGGGTCGTCCTCGTTGCCGGGTACGATGTAGAGCTTGGCGCCGGAACCCTTGAGAATCCGCGCGAGCTTCCTCAGGCCGGCCTCGTAGGCTGGCTTCAGGTCGGGCCTCCGTTCGAGCTTGACGTTGTCCACCAAGTCGCCGGTGTGGATTATCACATCGGGCTTGTACTCGTCTATGAGCTCCTCGATGAACCGGTAAACGCTCTCCGGTGTGTCCCCTATGTGCATGACGAGGGTTTCGTCAGCCTTCTGCCTGAGCTTTCTAAGCTTTCTCCTCCTCAGGAAGCCGAGCATCGGAAGCACTGTACGTTAATTGGGGCTTGGTGTATATACGCTTTCCGCCCCCGAGAAGGTTATTAAGGGTTCCCGAGTAAAGCGAATCGGTGTCCAAAATGAAGGTTCTCGTTCTCGGCGCCGGAAACGTTGGAAGGGCCATAGCGTGGGATTTGAGGGACGAGTTTGACGTCCACGTCGCAGACTTAAGCGAGGACAGATTGAGGGCCGTCTCTGAGTTCGCCACACCGCTCAAGCTCGATGCCTCTCGCTTCGACAGGCTCGTTGAGACAATGAAAGGATTCGAGCTCGTTATTGGCGCACTGCCCGGTCGCTTCGGCTATTCATCAATCAAAGCCGCGATAAAGGCCGGCGTTGACATGGTAGATGTCTCGTTTATGCCAGAAAATCCGCTCGAACTCCGCGAGGAAGCTGAAAACGCACAGGTTACGGTGATATTCGATGCGGGCTTCGCCCCCGGGCTGAGCCACATTCTGATGGGCAGAATTTGGAACGAACTTGACGACATGAGCGAGGGCTACATCTACGTTGGAGGCCTTCCAAAGGAGCCGAGACCGCCACTTTATTACAGAATTACATGGTCACCTAAGGATTTAATTGAAGAGTATACCCGGCCAGCGCGGGTTATACGGGACGGCGAAGTTAAGGGGATAGACCCGCTCTCGGAGGTTAAGACCGTTGAAATAGAGGGCTTCACCTTCGAGGCCTTCCCGAGCGATGGTTTGAGGAGCCTGCCTGAGAGCGTGAGGGTTGAAAAACTTGAGGAGTGGACGCTCCGCTGGCCGGGACACCTTGAGAAGATGAAAGTTTTAAGGGAGCTTGGGTTCTTCAAGGAGGAACACGTTGACAAGACGCTCGAGGTTATAACCCCGCTGATGACCTATGAGAGTCCCGATTTCTCGATTATGAGGGTTATCGGAAGCGAGCCCGGAAGGACGATAAGCTATACCCTCTACGATGAGGAGAGGGAATTCACCTCGATGGCGCGCGTAACGGGTTACACCGCCTCCGCCATAGCGAGGCTTGTAGCCGAGGGAAGCTGCATCTTCGGCGTCATTCCGCCCGAGATTCTCGGCATGCGCATAGACACCTTCAGGAGAATTCTCGACGACCTTGAGGAGAGGGGAATAAAGCCGAGGAGGGATGAGAATGCTTCACCTGGTGATAGCTGATTCGGAGCTTGAGCTCGTGCCAAAATCGATAGTGGAGCATCCCGCCGTTGTGAACTACGCGAGGAGGAGGGGCAAGAAGCCGGAGGAAGTGATACTTGACAGCAGTTACCACCACGCGGCGCTCAGGAAGCTCGAAGACGGTGAGAGGCGCGGAAGACCGGACATAGTGCACATCTGCCTCCTCAACGCCTTAGAGAGCATAGCCAACAAGGAGGGGAAGCTCCGCGTTTACGTCCACACGAGGAACGACGAGGTGATATACATAAAGCCAGAGACGAGGCTTCCAAGGAACTACAACCGCTTCCTGGGCTTAATGGAGAGCCTCTTCAAGAACGGGGTCGTTCCAAAGGATTTAGCTCTACTCCGCATCGAGAAGAAAACGCTGGGTGAGCTCGTGGAAGAAATTGGTCCCGACGGGGTCTTCGTGATGCACGAGGAAGGGGAGCTAATGAAGCCGAGGGACTTCGGAAAGGTTCTGGCGGGGCTTGAGAACCCGCTTGTCATCGTTGGTGGCTTCCCGCACGGGGACTTCAGGAGCAGGGTCGAGGGGAAAAAGGTTAGCCTCTACCGCGAGCCCCTGATGGCGTGGACTATCGTTAACGAGGTGCTGGTCAATTTTGAAGCGTTCCTGAACTTTTGAACTTATTCCCATCCTTCTCCGCGTTCCCTATGCACAATGTTTTTATACAATCTATTACATCCCGCTTTGAACGTTCTAAAATATGGGGGTGCTTGCAATGAGGAAGGTAAACGTGATGATGGCCCTGCTTATTACGGGCTATATCCTCGGTGTGTGGAGCTTTCTAGTGGTTCCAAAGTACTACATGGTCTTTGGTCTCAAGGGATTCCTGATTTCGCTGGTTCCGGCTGTCGTTGCGCTGTTCCTGGCATACAATGAGGCTCAAAGCACCAAGAAGACAAGGTACCTCATCTACGAGCTCCTCTTCAAAGTTGCGAGGGTTCCGGCTGTTATATTCACGCTACTGATGTTCCTGCTTGTAATCCTTGGTGTCACCGCTTACGCCTCGGGCTGGGGTCTTGTGTATCTCTTTGGAGGCAACACCGAGTACACGGTTCCCCTGGCCATTCTAACAATACTCCTCGCGGCACTTCTCCTCATGCTCGCTAAGGGCAGAACCCTTGAGTTCATATCTGGAATATCAGTCCTCATGATTCTGTTCACCATTGTTTCAACACTCCTCATCAGGAGCAAGGCCATGAGCGTTGTCACATCCGAGCAGGCGAAGTATTACATGAACCAGGCTGTTTCGAGCATAACCTCCTTCAGCCAGCCACTCACCTTTGAGGGCGTCATTATGCTCCTTGCTTCGGTTATTGTAGCCTTCGGTCTTGGTGCTGGAGTCTACTACGTTCTCGGCAGTTTTGCTCCCGAAGACCTTGATTTCAGGCGCGTTCTAATAGGGGTGTTCTTCCTTCAGATAGTCCTCAGCTTCGCCGCCGCTTACACAATGGCGTACTCCCTCGGCCCCGCGTTCCAGGCCTTTGAGAAGAGTGTTCACAACCCCAACCTTAGCGTCGAAGAGACCTACAAGATGTACTCCCAGTTCAGAGCCCTTCAGGCCTACGCCACCAACAGCACGACCCCACTTCCGCAGTCAATCAAGGTGTTCTACTTCATCCCGCAGATTATCAAGGGCAACGTTCCAGGTGCAAGCGCCATAACGCTCTTGCTCGTCCTGTCGTTCTACTTCGCGGGTCTTACCACAATAATAGTCCTCCTTGAGATGGGAACCCAGATGCTCTCTGAGGTTATGCAGCTCGGCAGAACAAAGGGACTCGCTGGCGTTTCAATAGTGGGCATATTGATTTCAATAGTTATGACACTGGGCTCTGCCAAGACCATGTTCTTCGCAGTTCCCTTCAGCGTTGGTGCGATAATAGCGCTGATTGAAGCATATCCCGTGCTGAAGTCGGACCTGGTCTCTAAGAAGGGCATTGTTTCGATTTCAATGGCTTTCCTGGCATTTGTGGGCATCTCTACACTCTACTACGCATTCAAGAGTTCAAGCGATGCCGTTAAGCTCGGCGCGGTGCTCGGACTCGTTCTCCTGGTGCCCCTCCTGATGAACGGGGTGCTCCTGAAGAGCCGCCGCTGAGCTTTTTCAAAAATTTTTTAAACGCCTTCCCGAACTCAAACCAGAACGCTTACGGGAGGTATGTGAGATGGGAGACAAGACCAAGGTTCAGGTCAGCAAGCTCAAGCCCGGAAGGTACATAATTATCGACGGAGAGCCCTGCAGGATTGTGAACATAACCGTTTCTTCCCCTGGAAAGCACGGTTCAGCCAAGGCCAGGATTGAGGCCGTTGGAATCTTCGACGGCAAGGTCAGGAGCATCGTCAAGCCGACCAGCGCTGAAGTTGACGTCCCGATTATCGACAAGCGCGTCGGACAGGTTATAGCGATAACCCCCGATACTGTTCAGATTATGGACATGGAGACCTACGAGCTCTACGACGTTCCCTTCGAGGGCGGCGTCGAGGACGAGGTCAAGGACCAGCTCAAAGAGGGCATCACCGTCGAGTACTGGGAGACCCTCGGCAGGATTCAGATTAAGAAGGTCAGGGGCGAGTGAGCCCCTTTTCTTTGCACAACCTTTTAAAGCTCCTCTTCTCGAAAACTCTGGGGTGGGCCTATGGTTAACTTCAGCGAGCTGATTCTACGCAAGTTCAGGAACATCGCCGGGTCGCGCTACGAGGAGATAATGAAGGCCTATCAGGAGTTCTTCCTGACGGAGGAAGAGCTTCAGATTCCGGTGATAACTTCGATTCTCCTCGTCGTGGACAGGTTTTCCGGGAGGATTCCCAACGAGGTTTTCGACGTTCTATCCGCTTACCCCGGCGCGCGGGTCGACGTGGTTTACCTGATAGACGAGGGGCTGTTCGCGCTAATCCGCGACACCCTCGGCGAAAGGGAGGCGGAGGAGTTCCGCAGAAAGGAGGAGTCCCTCGGGAGGGAGATAATAACCCTCGCGGAAAGGGCCCTGAGCGAGCTTGGCCTCGATTACTCGGCTGAGATAACCTTCGCCGACAAGGTTGAGTTCATTGAAACCGAGAGCGAGGGCAGGGATTTGCTCGTCATATCGAGACACTTTGGCTCCGAGAGTGTGAAGACCCACAAGGTTAGTCCGGTTGTCTTCAGAATTGTTCAGGGGATTAGGAAGCCCGTAGTCGTTTACTGAGGTGATAGCATGAACGCCCAGGAGATTATAGCGCTCGCAGTGTTCCTCGGGGTTTATGCCTTCATAATAACCGAGAGGATTCACAGAACAGTTGCCGCGATGGTCGGAGCGAGCGTCATCCTGCTCGTCGGCATAGTGCCCTGGGAGAAGGTTCCCGAGTACCTTGACCTGGGGACGATTCTCCTCCTTGCCGGGATGATGGTCGTCGTGAACGTCTCCCGCGAGAGCGGGCTCTTCGAGTACATTGCCATAAAGACGGCGAAGCTCTCAAAGGGCGACCCCATGAAGGTCCTCCTCCTGTTCTCGGTCGTCACCGCGGTTGTGAGCGCTTTCCTTGACAACGTGACGACGGTTCTCCTGCTCACTCCGATGCTCCTCTACATAACGAAGAGAATGAACGTCAACCCGGTTCCCTTCCTGCTCGCCGAGATATTCGCGTCAAACATAGGCGGAACCGCGACGCTAATCGGCGACCCCCCGAACATAATGATTGGCTCCGCCGCGAAGCTCAGCTTCAACGAGTTCCTCACCAACATGGGACCGATAGCGGTCGTTGACCTGTTCGTGACTGTGGCCATCGTCTACTTCGCGTACAGGAACTCGATTAAGGTCAGCCCGTCAAAGAGGGCGGAGATTGAGAGGCTGATAATGGGGATGGACGAGCGCGATGCAATACGTGACAGGGAGCTCTTCAGGAAGTCGGTGATAATAATCCTCGCGATAGTTCTTGGCTTCTTCCTCCACGATACAATGGGGGTTGAGCCAGCGGTCATAGCGCTCCTCGGCGCCTCAACGATGCTCCTCTGGAGCGGCTTCTCTCCCGAGGAGGCCCTAGAAAAGGTCGAATGGGCTACGCTGTTCTTCTTCGGTGGGCTATTCCTCATAGTTGGTGGCCTCGTCGAGACAGGCTTCATAGACGCGCTCGCCGAGAAGATTATAGGCATGATACACAGCGAGGCACAGGCAATATTCGTAATCTCGTGGTTCTCGGCGATATCAAGTGCAATCGTTGACAACATTCCCCTCACTGCCACGATGATTCCTCTGATAAAGGCGATGGGTTCGAGCATGAACACCTACCCCCTCTGGTGGGCGCTCTCACTCGGCGCGTGTCTCGGTGGAAACGGAACCGCCATCGGCGCGAGCGCCAACGTCGTGGTTATCGGTATAGCTCACAGGGAAGGTGTCAGGATAACCTTCGGCGAGTTCCTGAAGGTCGGCGCGGTGATAATGTTCTCGACCGTCGCGGTCGGGAGTCTGATGCTCTGGGTTAGGTACGGACTGTGAGGTGATATCATGAGAATACTCGTACTCGTTGACGGCTCGAAGTGGAGCCAGAAGGCGGCGCTCCATGCCTTTGCCGTTGCGAAGAGCAAGAAGGCCAAGGTGGTTCTGTTCTCGGTTCTCGACAGGAGGGAAGCCCGGGCGATAGCGTTCCACGCCAGCGTTCGGAGCGGAAGCCTGGAGGAAATAAAGCGCTTTGAGGAGACCCTGTGGGAGGAGAACAAGAAGAGCATAAAGGACCTGCTAACGACCCTCCTTGAGCTCGGCCAGCGTGAAGGGGTCAACTGCGCCTTCAAAATCGTTGAAGGCCCCGCAAAGGACAGAATCCTTGAGGAGGCGAACTCGGGCAACTACTCCCTCGTGGTCATGGGCGCCTACGGGAAGAGCGGGAAGACGAGGATAGGCTCGCTCCTCGAAGAGGTCGTCGGCCACATCGAACCGCCCGTGATGATTGTGAGGTAGCTTTAAAACCTCTTCCCCCATCTCGGGCCGGGTGGTGGTATGGAGTTCCTCTACACCTACGAGACCCTCAAGCTTGAGTTTCCACTCGCTGAGCCGGAGGAAGCGAGATACGTTATCCTCGGGGTTCCCTTTGACGGAACAACGAGCTACAAGGCTGGAGCGCGCTTCGGGCCGACGCTGATACGGCAGGCGACGCTGAACCTTGAGAGCTACGTACTGGACTACGACCTTGACATAGCCGAACTCCCGATAGCGGACATCGGCGACATAGCGGTCGTCGCCGGCGACCCGAGGAAAACCGCTGACAGGGTCAGGGAGACGATTGAAGAGCTCAAACGGGTGAACCCGAACGCGATACCGATACTTCTCGGCGGAGAGCACTCCCAGACGCTCGGAGCGGTTGAGGCTTTAAGACCCAAAAGCTACGTCGTCTTCGATGCCCACCTCGACCTTCGCGACTCCTACGAGGACAACCCCTACAACCACGCCTGCGTCGCCAGGAGGATAGCGGAGCTGGGCGTCAGGGAGGCAATGTTCGGAATCAGGAGCGGGACGAGGGAAGAGGTGGAATTCGCAGAGAAGGGCGGAATCCGCTGGGTTCACGCGAGGGACTACGACTTCGATTCTTTTGTCGAACTCGTTGAGCCCCTCCCGGAACCGGTTTACCTCTCTGTGGACATAGACGTCTTTGACTTGGCCATTGTCCCGACGACGGGAACGCCCGAAGCCGGCGGTCTGGGCTTCTGGGAAGTGATGGAGGCAATAGAGTGGCTGGTGGAAAACAAGAGAATAGCGGGCTTTGACATTATGGAGGTAGCCGGAGAAACGCTGGGCAATCCAACAGCTTTGACTGCCGCAAAGCTCCTTTTCTACTTCATCGGGGCAATGGAAAAAATGGGGAAGTTATGATGCCCTTGCCCTCTTCTTTTCCTGGTACTTTCTCATCCTGTCTTCCACAGTTTCCGGCTGGAGGAGCTTGCTCTTTAGGAAAGGCACCCAGATTGTCTCAGTTATCACCGACGCGAGAACCGTTATGACGGTCACCGCGAGAATCACTTCTCCCCAGTAAACCGTCAGTGTACTGCTTTGGTACTTCATTGCGAGGCTGAGTGGCAACGCTGCGAGCGCCGATGGAACCACGCCCCTCGGACCCTCAAGGGCTATGAAGAGGTACTCCTTCGGCCCCCACCACTTGAGGATTGGCAGTGCCGCTATTGGCCTGGCGACGAGCATTATGAAGTATGCCACAAGGATTCCTCCCCAGAGGTTCTCGGCGAGGGGCTTGAGGTCGAGGCTGGCACCGAGGAGCACGAAGATGAAGACCGTCGCAATCGCCGCGAGGCTCTCGTTGAAGTGAACTTCCTTCTCAATGGCCTTCATAACCCTGTTGAGAACCTGCGGCTTCTCCTTCCTGCTGAAGACCTTGTAGTTACCGAGGATTATTCCCGTAACGGTCGCGACGAGGTAGCCGGAAGCCTGAAGCGACTCGCCAATCATGAAGCCGCTGAAGGCCAGGAAGAGTGAGAAAATCTCAATCTCCGGGAACTCGAATATCCTGGTCTTCTTGATGAACCAGTAGCCGAAGGCGCCGACGGCGATTCCCACCGCTATCGAAACTGCAACCTCATAGAGGAAGTACATCACGGCGGCACCGTAGACGTTTATGTGGGAGCTTAGGCTCGCGAAGAGCCCGCCGCTGGCCTGGGGAACGAGCATGGCAATCGCAACCGCTGTCAGGACTATGCCGAGCGGGTCGTTGAAGATGGACTCCGTAACTATGGTTGTTTCGATGTCCTGCTTGACCCTGTACTGCCTGAACAGAGGGATGAGCGTTGCCGGGTCGGTTGCGCTTATGATGGCACCGAAGAGGAAGCCGATGAGAAACGGCGCATGGAAGACGAACGAGAAGAACCAGGCCGACAGAAGAGCCGTGATGAGGAGCCCAACCGTATCGAGGGTTGCTATCGTTGGCAGGTTTCTCTTCAACAGCTTCCAACTCAGGTTGTGTCCCTCCGTGAACAGAATCATGACCAGACCGAAGACACGGACGTAATCAAAAAGCTCGTGGGCAACGTTTCTCGGCATCAGAGTTGCTATCGGACCGAGTATCATACCCGCGATTATGAAGAGCGGGACGTATGAGATGTTGTAGCGCCTGCTTATCAGCATGGCGATTATTCCTGAACCCAGCACCGCGACAAGGACCCTTGCAATGACGTCCACTGCCATGGTATCGCCTCCTTGTTTCTTCGTTCATCGTGTCGTCATCCAGATTTTAAAGCTTTCCCCGGGCATTTTTAAGAATTAGGCCGCTCTAACGATAGAGTTTCGGAAAAAGAGCCCGGAAATTGGCTTTTATGTATAGAAGGTTGAACCACTCACCAGAGGTATATGCCCTCGATGGCGTGATAATACGCGCGGTAGATGTCTTTCTTCGTAACGACTCCGAGGAGCTTTCCGTTCTCATCCACCACCGGAAGAAGGTTCTGGTCGTTCATCAGAATCTTCTCCAGAGCGTCCTGCGCGGTTTCCCTCGGCGTTACAACCGCGAAGTTCCTCCTCATAAACCTCTCGACAGGAAGCTTTTTGATGGACGTTGATTTGCCCAGTATGTCCGGGACCCCTATTATTCCTATGACCCTGCCCTCATCGTCCACAACGGGAAGGAAATCGTGGCCGGTCGATGCTATTATGCGCTCAACTTCCATGAGGGGTCTCTTTGCGTTGATTCTAACGACCCTCGTGCTCATTATCTCGTGAACCGCTATCGTTTCAAGGATTAATGGCCTTCCAGTTTTGACTTTGATTCCCTTGCGTTCGAGTTTGATTGTGTAGATGGAGGAGCCCTTGAAGAAGGCCCTTGCCGTCAGGAACGCAACGACGGAAGTCAGGGCCACAGCCGGGGAGTAGGCGTAGGTTCCGGACATCTCGGTTATCATTATTATCTGGGTCAGAGGGGCCTGCGTGGCCGCCGCGAAGAAGCCGGCCATTCCCGCCAAGGCGTAGGCCTCGACGTTTGCCGGGACGAAGTGAGAAACTATGGTTCCGAAGGCGGAACCGAGCATCGTACCTATGAAAAGGCTCGGGGCGAAGATTCCGCCGGAAAAACCAGAGCTTATCGCCAAAAGCGTTGCTGTCATCTTCGCCAGCGCGAGAATGATTAGCGTCTCAAGGGCGAACTTTCCAAGGAGGGCGTCCTTTATGCCGCCAAAGCCGATTCCAAAGATGCCATCGCGGGGCAGGAGCATTCCGATTAGGCCGATTCCCAGGGCGCCAATTAACAGGCGGAGCTCGAAGGGATACTTTTTGGAGAACCGGTCGAAGGCGTCGGTTGCCATGTAAAGGGCCCTCGTGTAGGCGTATCCGATGAGACCAAGAACGACGCCGAGGAGGAAGTAGAAGGGAATCCCCGCGAGGACGCTGATGTTGGGATTCAGAACCGGAAAGCGAGCCGGATTGTGGAGAACCACGAGGGTTATGGCGTTGCCTATTATAGCGGATACGAATATCGGAACGAGGTTTATCGTTATCGCTCCCATATAGATGACCTCAAGGGCGAACATTGCACCTGCAAGGGGTGTGTTGAAAGTTCCCGCGATTCCAGCTGCCAGGCCGCAGGTCGTTATGAGCTTCCTCGCCTGCGGTTTTGGGAGCTTCTCCGCCAAAGCTGAATCGAGCGCGGCACCTATGAACGCGGCCGGGCCTTCACGGCCGAGCGGTGCTCCAGAACCAATGGAAATCGCAGTTGCAAGGGTTTTCAGAAAAGCGAGCCTCGCACCAATCTTACCGCTCTTGAAGATTATGCCTTCGATGACCTCGGGGACACCGTTTCCCCGTAACTCGGGGTATTTCTTCACCATCGGCGCTATCAGGAGCGCGCCGAACACAGGGAGGAGAATGTACCCGAGGTTGACCCCGTGAAACTCGTAGGAAATCCTTGGAAGCATGGAAGTGAAAAACAGGGAGTGGATGGCCTCGATTAGCAGGCGGAAGGCCAAAGCACCAAGCCCACCAACTAAGCCCGCTATTGCGGCTATCCCGAGGAGGATTGACCATTTTCTGACGTACTTCCCGAGGTCCCACTCCCCGTTCATAGTCCTCAACCGAAGAAGGCTCCCATCATGTCCATCTGCTCGTCGCTCATGGACTTCACTTTGAACTCGGGCATCTCGGCCTTGAGCTTTTCGTACTCCTCCCCTGTTATCTCCCTGGCCTCACCGTTCTCGACGAGGTAGAATATTCCGTAGTCCGGGTCGCGGTAGGCCACGAGGAACTTCCCGACCTCAATGTCGTCGAAGTTCACGAAGATGACGTTTCCGCCGGTGTAGGGCTTCTTGCACTTGAAGGGGAAGCTGGAGGAGTTGAGCATCGCATCACCCAAGGCCTGGTTGGCCCTCTCACCGTTTATCTCGGTCCAGAAGGGTCTTCCCTCGAAGTCGCCCTCGACGACGATGAGGAACCTCTGACCGTCGAGCTCGACTATTGGGGCTCCCTTCTCCTGAAGTATCTTGAAGAGCTCACCGATTGTCTCGGCGTTTCTCAGAGAGGCAACGAATCCCTCAACCTTCATGTCTTTCACCGTTTCCAACTCCAAAATCCGGGTTATAAGCGTTTGGGAGAAGGTTTTTTAGAGGCCCCGAAAACTTTGGGCGGTGGTGAGATGTTAGTAGATGCCGACCTTCACCTTCACTCCCGCTACTCCAAAGCCGTCTCGAAGGCGATGACGATACCGAACTTAGCCCAAAACGCGCGCTTCAAGGGTCTCGGTCTCGTTGGAACGGGTGACATTCTCAACCCCCACTGGGAAGCAGAGCTCCTCAGATACGCCAAGAAAGTCGATGAAGGGACTTACGAGCTCAACGGGATTCGCTTCCTTCTCACGGCGGAGGTCGAGGACAACAGGAGGGTTCACCACGTCCTGATTTTCCCGAGCATAGAAACTGTCCGCGAGATGAGGGAAATCCTTGGGAAGTACTCAAACGACATCGAGACCGAGGGCAGGCCCCACCTGAGCCTCTCCGCGGCTGAAATAGCGGATATAGCCAACGACCTCGATATTTTAATCGGCCCGGCCCACGCCTTCACCCCTTGGACGAGCCTCTACAAGGAGTACGACAGCTTGAAGGAGGCATATGGAAACGCGAGGGTTCACTTCCTCGAGCTCGGCCTCTCTGCCGACAGCGAGATGGCCGATATGATAAAGGCCCACCACAGGCTCACTTATCTCAGCAACAGCGATGCCCATTCGCCGATGCCCCACCGCCTTGGGCGGGAGTTCAACCGCTTTGAGGTTGAGGAGGTTACCTTTGAGGAAGTCCGGAAGGCGATTCTAAGGCGCGGCGGAAGGAGAATCGTCCTGAACGCTGGTCTCGACCCAAGGCTTGGGAAGTACCACCTGACGGCCTGCTCCCGCTGTTACGCCCAATACTCCCTCGGCGAGGCGAAGGCCTTCAAGTGGAAGTGCCCCAAGTGCGGTGGTCGGATAAAGAAGGGAGTTCGCGACAGAATACTCGAGCTGGCGGATACGGAAGAGAGGCCGAAGGACAGACCGCCTTACCTGCGCCTCGCTCCCCTCGCCGAGATTATCTCAATGGTCATCGGCAAAGGAGTTGAGACCAAAGCCGTTCGGCTGATATGGGAGCGCTTTTTGAGGGACTTCGGGAGCGAGATTAGGGTTCTCGTCGACGTTCCCGTTAAGGAACTTGCAAATGTCCACGAGGAGGTAGCTAAAGCCGTATGGGCCTACCGCAACGGGAAGCTCATCGTTATCCCCGGCGGTGGCGGGAAATACGGGGAGATAAAGCTCCCAGAGGAGATTAGAAAGGCGAGGGTTGAAGACCTTGAGAGCGTTGAGGTAGAAATTCCCGAGGAGACCGAGAGGCCGAGGCAGAGGAGCATAACGGACTTCCTCAAGGTTGCCAGGTGAGATTGGCAGGATTCGTGAAAAGTTGCTAAACGTGATTGGCAAGTTTGCCCGAAAGGGTAATAAGTAAGAAAGTAGGAAATTCCTACGGTGATGGGAGTGGAGGTGGTGAAGGTATCCACCAAGGGGCAGGTCGTCATACCCAAGGAAATCCGCGATGCCCTTGGGATACGGAACGGGGATTATCTTGTCGTGATAGAGAAAAACGGCTACATCGTGATGAAGAAGCTGAGTGTTGAGGACGTTTTCAAAGAGGGTGAGGAACTCGCAAAGACCCTTGAAATCACGAGGGAAGACGTAATCAGGGCCGTGAGGGAAGTGAGGTATGAGGATTCTACTTGACACAACCACTGCTTCAAAATCTTAAGCCGGGTGAGTTCAAATGAGGGAATCCGAAATCATAGACCTCTTCCTCAGGCACCTCAACCGGCAGGGTGACCTGCCACTCGGGGACGATGCCGGTGCCTTGAAGCTCGGTGAGAAGTGGCTCGTCGCGACCAACGATATGCTCGTCAGGAAAACGGACGTGCCCGATATAATGACTCCCGAGCAGGTCGGCTTCAAGGCAGTAACGATGAACGTGAGCGATATAGCTTCGATGGGGGCAAGGCCAATAGGTTTTCTCTTCTCGCTCGGGATTCCAGGGGATTTGGATTCGGACTACCTTGAGGGGATTGCGAGGGGAATCGGTGAGGCCCTCAACTTCTACGGCCTCCCGGTTCTGAGCGCCGACACCAACGAGGCCGACGACCTAATAATAGACGGTATATCTCTGGGGCTTGCCGAGAGACCCCTCACGCGCTCTGGAGCGAGGCCGGGTGAATTGCTCTGCGTCACCGGCGACCTGGGGAGGGCTTTGGCCGGCTACCTCGTCTGGAAGAACGGGCTCGAGGTGAGCGACGCCGTCAGGAAGGTCCTCTATGAGAAGTTCCTTGAGCCAAGGGCGAGGGTTGAGGAGGGGATTGCGCTCTCAAAGGTGGCCAGCTCGGCGATAGACATCAGCGACGGCCTCGCGAAGGAGCTTTACCTCCTCGCGGAGATGAGCGGTGTTGGACTCGAGGTTTATCCGGAGAGACTACCCATCGGCGAGGGCGTTGAGGAGGTGGCGGAAATTTTGGGCCTCGACCCGGTGGAGGTCGCCCTCGCGAGCGGGGAGGAGTTCGAGCTGGCCTTCACGGTTCCACCGGACATCGTGGATAGCATTGATTTTGAGTTTTCGGTCATCGGTGTCGTCACTAATCAAAAGGGCGTTTACTCGGTGGCAAACGGGACTAAAAAATGCCTTCCTAGGCTTGGTTGGGAGCACCTGAGCCACCAGAAGGTTTATAACCGCTGACATGGAAGGACTTCCGTATGTTCAGTAGTATCAAAATGGAAGTGCTGACCGGCATTCAGCAAGTGAGATGCGCGAGTTGGCACTACTTCTTTCTCGCCATCGCCACGTATTATGCGAGTGTTCTCCTCTTCGCCCTTCGCTGGAAGTATGTTCTCAAGGGAACCGGCGTTGACGTCCCCCTGGGTGAGCTCTTCAAGGCAAACCTGGCGGGACTCTTCATGAACAACATAACTCCGATGAGCAGAGGTGGGGGTGAGCTTCTCAGGATGCTGTGGGTCTCCAAACTTCGGGGAGTCCCAATGGGAATCTCGGCCGTTACCATAATCTACGAGAGGATACTTGAGTCAATACCTGTCATGGCTATGGTAGCCGTTGGTTTTCTGTACTTCACGACTTCAGAAGCGCTGGTGTTAATGCCCCTCATGGTAGGGCTTGCCCTTATATGGATGAAGTGGGAGAGGTTCATAGAGCTCACCCTTCGTGTCTTTCGGGTAGACCTCTCAAAGGAGGAACGGGAGAGAATAGTTGCCCTTAGAAAATGCAGCAACGTCAACCTAGTTGGAATCGGGGCCAGTTCCCTCGTCTGGATTCTTGACGTTTTGAGGCTCAAACTAATCACACTGGCCTTTGGGTTGAATGTCTCCCTCCCCATCTTGGTGTTCGTGTCGGTGGTTAACCTCATACTTGGCATCGCCGCCTTCACTCCCGGCGGGATTGGGGTTGTCGAGGGTGGCTTGGTCGGAACACTCACATACTTTGGCCTTCCCCCAACACTGGCCGTTTCGGTTGTGGTACTCGAAAGGTTTATCTCCTATGTGTTGGGTAGCCTATCGGGACTGATGGTGCTCCTCACATCCGGGGGAAGGGAAGTATGGAGAGCCTTAAAATCGCGCTAGTGAGCGACTGGTACTACCCAAAGCTCGGCGGCGTCGCGGTTCACATGCACGACCTCGCGCTCTACCTGCGGGGGCTTGGACACGAGGTCGCTATAATCACGAACGACCGCGAGACGGGCAAGGAGGCCGAGCTGAAGAGGGAGGGGATAGATTTAATCAAGGTTCCCGGGTACACCCTCGGGAGCGTTGGCATAAACATGAGTGTATTCTCCCACAACGCGACGAGCATGATTCCTTACATAAAGGATTACGAGGTCGTTCACGGGCAACACGCCTTCACGCCTTTGGCGCTTAAAGCCGTCTCCGCAGGGAGAAAGGTGGGAAAAGCAACCCTAATCACGACGCACAGCATTAACTACGAGAATTCCTCCGCAATACGCGCCCTTGCCAGGATGACCTTTCCCTACTTCAAATACTACCTCCGCAACCCCCACAGGATAATAGCCGTCAGCAAGGCCTCGAAAGAGTTCATAAGGCGTTTTACCCGGGTTCCGGTTGAGGTAATCCAGAACGGGGTTAACGTCGGGTTCTTTGACATTCCACTCTCAAAGGAGGAAGCCAAGGAGAAGATGGGCCTCGTGGAGAGGGTTATCCTCTACGTGGGCAGGCTGGAACCGAGGAAGGGCGTGAGCACGCTCATCAACGCAATGAGGCACGTGGACGGAACCCTCCTGATAGCAGGCCAGGGGAGCATGCTTCCCCTCCTAAGGGAGAGGGCAAAGCTCCTCGGGGTCGCTGACAGGGTCAGGTTCCTCGGCATGGTCGAGTACTCGAAGCTCCCCGTACTGTACCGCGCGAGCGACGTCTTCGTCCTTCCGAGCCTGAGCGAGGCCTTTGGAATAGTCCTGCTCGAGGCAATGGCCAGCGGGACGCCGGTCATCGGGACGAGGGTCGGTGGAATCCCCGAGATAATAGACGGCTGCGGTCTGCTCGTCCCGCCCGGGAACGCCCGGGAGCTCGCCAACGCAATAAACCTCGTCCTTGGCAACCAGAGCGTTGAGAAACGCCTCGGCCGTCTCGGGAAGAGGAGGGTCGAGAGGGTCTACGACTGGAACGTCGTCGTGAGAAGAATAGTGGCGCTCTACCGGGAGGTCCTCGACGAGGTGGCGGAGAATGGCTAAGACGGTAATACTGACCTTCGACGTTGAGCATGACTGCCCACCGTTCGCAGAGACAAGGCGGGGCATGAAGGAGGGCCTCCCTCGCGTTATGGACCTCCTTGAGGAGTTTGGGATAAAAGGGACTTTTCTCTTCACCGGCAGAATCGCGGAGGAATTCCCGGGGCTGGCGGAGCGCGCTGGAAAAAAGCATGAACTCGGCTGTCACGGTCTTGAGCACGAACGCTTTGACCGGCTTTCCTTTGAGGAGGCAAAGCGCAGGCTTGAAGAGGCTAAAGAGATTCTCTCCCGCTTTTCCGAGCCGGTCTCTTTCCGCGCCCCCAACTTCCAGTTTCCGGATAGCTACTACCACATCCTGGCCGAGCTCGGCTTTAGGGTTGACTCAACCAAGGCCCGCCACAAGGGCTGGCGCAAAGGGGTTACCGAAATCAACGGCGTTCTCGAAGTTCCCGCCACGACGACCTCTATAGTCACGCGCCTCCCGTGGGGGATACAGGAGAGGTTTCACAGAAAGTTTGAGAGTCCAGTCGTGTACATCTTCCATCCCTGGGAGTTCGTGAGGATGCCCAAGCGCTTGAGGCCCGACTGCTGGTTCGGGACCGGGGAAGGGGCGTTGGAAAAGCTCAGAAAGCTGATTGAGTTCCATCTCGATAACGGTGCGAGGTTTTTAACGCTCCGGGAGTTCTATGAGGAATACCAAAAGCTTAAACGTGAGTAATTGGAGTTCTTCTTAGGTGAGAGCCATGAAGGAGGCCCTTTACTGGGAGCCCCTTGAGGGAGGCAAGGTTCGCTGTAAGCTCTGTCCTCTCAACTGCATCATAAACGAGGGCAAGAGGGGTTCCTGTAAGATTAGGAAGAACGTCGGAGGAAAACTTTACACGCTCAACTACGGCAAGGTTTCAGCCATCGGAGCCGACCCTGTGGAGAAGAAACCGCTCTTCCACTTCTGGCCCGGCTCGTGCGCGCTCTCGATAAGCTCTGTCGGCTGTAACATGCACTGCAAGCACTGCCAGAACTGGGAGATAAGCCAGGCGGATGAAAGCTTTCCATACCTCCACGACATGACGCCCGAGATGGTCGTTGCCATAGCGAAGCGCTACTCCTGCGAGAGCATAGCCTACACCTACAACGAGCCCGTAATCTGGTACGAGTTCGTTCTCGACACGGCGAAGCTCGCGAAGAAGGAAGGAATCTACAACCTCCTCATCACCAACGGCTACATCAACGAGGAGCCTTTTAGAGAACTCGCGCCCTACATCGACGCGATGAACATCGACATCAAAGCCTTCAGCGACGAGTTCTACATGAAGATAGCCGGAGTTCCGAGCGGTGAGCCGAGCAGGAGGACGGCGGTAATAGCGAAGAAGGACTTTGGAATCCACGTCGAGTTAACGTATCTCATAATCCCGACGCTCAACGATAAGGAAGAGGAGATACGGGCATTCGCCAGATGGGTTGTCGATGAACTCGGCGACGACACGCCGGTGCACTTCTCGCGCTTCTTCCCGCACTACAAGCTCCTCCACCTTCCACCGACACCGCTCGAGACGATAGAGATGGCCTACCGCGTAGCTAAAGAAGAGGGCCTGAAGTTCGTCTACATCGGCAACGTGCCGGGTCATCCGGGTGAGCACACTTACTGCCCCAAGTGTGGAAAGCCTTTAATAGTCCGCTACGGCTTTGAGATTACCGAGTACAATATCACCGAGGACGGAAGGTGTAAGTACTGCGGTGAGAGAATCCCGATAGTTGGCACCTACAAGAAAAGGCGCTATCCGGGGATGTGGTGGTGAAAATGGATAAGATTGAGGCGATTTTTTACATCGAAGGCCTTTCCAACGACAAGAAAGCTTTGGAAAGCGCTGTAGAAAATATCGTGAAAGAGCTAAAGGGGGAGAACCTGGTCGAAGTTCTCGAAATTAACCCCGAGGATATAATGGAGGGGGAAGGGGTACTCAAGTACTCCGCAGTAATAGAGGCGAAAGTTCGGGGAACCTTTGAGGGAGTTGTCAATGCCGTCCTAAAGTACGGTCCTGCCATCGTTGAAGTTCTCGCTCCCGGTAAAATCGAACTGGACTCAAAGAGCCTCATGAAGATTCTCGGGGATGTATCCCTCGTAATGGGGAAGCTGATGAACAAATTTGGCAGTCTCGCGGCCTATCCGGACCTGAGCGAGGTTCCAGAACCTAGGATTGGGTATTCGAGGGAAGAAATTGAATCCCTAATTCTCGACGACAGGTACATCAGATATCGCCTTGTAATAGAGGTTTCCGGCAAAGACAGAGCTTCTGTTGAGGAAACCATGAAAAAGGCCCTGTCGCTGGAGGGGTGTTTGATAAACGTCATGGCACTTGAGGGCTCAGAGGAAGACGGAGAGTTCAAGGGACTCCTTGCGGTTGAGCTCTTGTCGAACTTTGAGACGCTGTTCCAGCTGGTTGGCAAGTACGCTCCTGTTGCCATCTCAATCCTTGAGCCAGAAATCATAGACGTTACCGCGGGAGAACTCCAGAACACTTTGACTGACCTTGGAGGTTTCGTTAACGAGCTCACGAGCAGACCAGTTAAAAAGGCCCTTATGTCAAACCAATGATATTATCGGCAAAAGGCGAATTTGCCATAGGCATTTAGTTAAGCTTTCTTTTATCATTTACGGCAATCGGCGAGCTTTTTTGGGCCAGTGAAAGGGTCTGAAAGCGAAAAGTATATATACCCTTTGGGCGCCAAATGACAGTGACAACACTTAGATGGGGCTTTAGCCCAACAACTTAGGGAGGTGTTGTGAAATGAAGGTGAAGAAAATCGCGGCACTTGCTGTTGGTGCCGCAATGATTGGCGCCACCATCGGCTTCGCCAGCGCCACTACCGATGTTCAGAAGATACCGAAGAGCTTCTTCGTCAAGTCTGACGGTACCCCGAACGTTAAAATCGTGGTTGGAAGCAACGCTGCTGCTATGGACGTTGCGAGCGCCGCTGACATAGCTGTCGCCCTTGGAAGCCTGCTCTACACCACCAAGCAGGTTGAGGCCCAGAACGCTTACGTTAAGGTTAAGGCTGAGTACCCGCCTGAGACCGAGGCCATGTGGACTATCTACGCTTACAACTTCACCACTATAACCGAGGACCACGGAGTTAGCAACATAAGTGAGTGGGCCACCTCTTACAAGGAGCTTCCTGGCGACTACTGGTACAACGGTGCGGCCTTTACTGCCAACTACACCGAGTGGCAGGCTGCATTTAACGTTCCGGTTACCCTTGAGGGTAAGGACAAGGCCGGCAAGTACAGCATTGACTGGCACGTTACCATAGAGAACCCTGCTCTTAAGAGCATCGACCCGAGCAACTGGACTAAGACCGCTCCTCCGCAGAAGGCTGACATCGTCGTCGAGCCGGGTAAGCTCAACATCCTCGTTGACTACGTCCTCTACAACTACAGCGTCACCACGACTAAGAAAGTCACCATTGGAGAGCCCGAGTGGGGTGCCACAACTGAGAGCAAGAGCGTTACCAAGTACTACATCGGCGACGCCGAGGAGGTTGCCGCCAACGGCGGTACCATCGTCAAGGAGGTCTTCCCGGGCGTTGGTGCTGGTATGGACTTCACCGTTCTCGGTAAGGAGTACCACGTCCTTGAGGTTGGCAACGGCACTTTCACCGCCGGTATGATACCTGAGGACAACCCGATGTGGTACGAGGTTGGCCAGAGCAAGACCATTCCGGGAACCAACTGGGTCGTTACCGTCCTCGACATCAACCTCCAGGAGACCAGGGCCCTTGTCATAGTCAAGGACGCCGCCACCGGCGCCCAGACCGGCCAGGTCATCCTTGACAAGAGCTCTCCGAAGTACTTCGTCGAGGAGGACGGCCAGGTTGAGGCCTACGACAGCCTCAGCGAGGCCGGAGGCAAGGCTGGTCTCGTGCTTACCCTTGAGGACACCTTCGTCGGTATCGACAACCACATCATCGCCAGCATCTCTGCTGAGTATGACATCGAGACCCTCGGTCCGGTCTTCCACCCGGCCGACGGATGGAACGCTACCGTCAACACCGCCCTCAAGGACGGCAAGTGGTACATCACTAACATAACCATTGTCAACGCCGTTAAGAAGGAGGGCAACCCGCTTGACGTCTTCGGCGTCTACGACCTCAAGTACAAGTTCGAGAGCAAGACCTACGACAAGTACTACAACCCGGCCACTGAGGAGTTCGTAGAGGCCCCGAAGGGCAAGGCTTACCTTGTTGCCTACGCCTACATCTGCCTCAAGGAGAAGGAGGGCAAGGTCGTCGAGAAGGAGCTCAAGGTCGGCGACAAGATTCCGGACAGCGACTACACCATCGAGGGCATCTACGCCACCGCTACCACCGTTGAGCTCAAGCCGGTCACCGAGCCGATTGTCTACATGGACTACGAGATTAACGTCAACGACCCAGGAAGCAACCTCATCCTCGTCGGCGGTCCGGTTGCCAACAGCGTTACCAAGTACCTCGTCGAGCACAACGTCAGCAAGGTTGACTGGTACAACAGCGCTGGCGACGTTGAGTACCTCCAGGACGCCCTTGGTGGCTACGACGTCGTCATCGTTGCTGGTGCCACCAGGAACGAGACCAGGGTTGCCGCCGAGAAGCTCATGAAGCACATCGCTGAGCTCGCGAAGGAGTGAACTCCTTCCCCTCTTTTATCTTCGCTTCTTATTCCCTGGGAGGTCTTCTGAATGAACAAAAAGACAGTTGCTCTAATCATTGTACTGCTAGTTGTTCTGGCGCCAGTTTCCTACGTTCTCTATAGCTACTCAAAGTTCTCCAATGTCATTAACCCTGGAAATCCCAAGGGCGAATCTCACTACGTGGTTTTGTACTCTGGCGGTCAGTTCTACATCATGAATCCAGCTCAGTACAGTCAGGTTCAGAAGTCTCTTCCTCCCGGTTCAAAGGCCTTTAACATAACACTCAAAAGTTACATAACGGGCAGTCCAGAGGTTGACCTGAACCTTACGCTGAGAGGTCTCTATGATAGGTTTGTGATAGTCTTAGGGAGCCCTGATGTTCAAGAGTGCAAGACTAATCCCAATCTTTACCCTGGAAGTTGCCAGTTCAGGACGGCCGCTGTTACTGAGATTTCCGCACTAGTGTCGAGCATATTTTCAATGAACTACTATCTGCTCGCGAAGTCCAAGGGCTATGACAATGCCAGCGCAAAGGAATACGCCTACGAACAGACCCAGCTGAGACACGATGTGGCCTATCTAAGCTTCTGGACAAAGTTCGAGATAGGTAGGGGAGCCCTCGGAAACGAAAAAGTGCTAACGGTCCTCCTCATCGGGCCAGCTGAAGGCGCGAAGTGCAATTGCGTTTACATCCCCCGCAAGGGTCTTCTCGTTATCGAGGGGACAACGGACGAAACCCTTCGCGCGGAGATAGTTCTCATTGAGAACATCATAGGGTTCCAGTGGCCCGAGGGCAAAAACCCAGAGATAGTCTCGGCTACAGGCTGATTTTTCCCTCCAGGATTTCCCTTTTATCCTCCCCAACAGCCCTGAAGAACTCATTCTCGTCCTTGAAGGGCCTCTTTGCGAGGATTCTGGTTGCGGTCTTCTTTCCGATTCCAGGGATGAGCTGCAGAACCTTCGGACTCTCGCGGTTCACGTTTATCGGAAGGGGAACTCCCGTTATGCTCCTGAAGCCGTGGTCAACTATGAGAACGTCGTAGAAGCGGTTGAGGGAAACTTCCTTGGGAATCCCTACGATGAGTGGGTAGCTCCCTATCTGCCTTCCGTAGGTCAGGCCATTGTCGAAAACCTCTGCCCGAACGTCCCTCAGCACAGTTCCAACGGGGACGACCCTCTTGAGCATCGGCAGGTCAATCTCGTGCCTTATCTTGTGCCGGTAGTGCTGAATCAGCCGCTTGTGCTTTTCAGTCCTGACCTTGTTCCGCATGTGCCACAGGGGCGTTCCTGGGAAGACTACGACCTGCCTTATGTTTATCCTCCTCACCATCAGCCCGTCGTCAAGGAGCCTCTTAAGGAACTGGAAGGTTATCTCGTAGCTCTTTTTCGTCTCGCCCGGCAGGCCGAAGATGATGTTTATCCCAGGCAGGAGCCAGGGCATTCCGTTGTAGCCCCTCCTCGCGCCTACCTCGTTGAGAATCTTCACTGCCTCGTAGGTTTCTTCGGCGGTCGCGTTCAGATTGTTCAGCTTGGCAACCTTGGGGTCGGCGCTCTCAAGGCCGAAGGCAACAACGTTGCCCGGCGTCCCGTACTTTATGAGCGCCTTTGCAATCCTGACGCTCTCCTCCGGGTAGTTGGCTATGACTGCTGGATTCGCGTTGTCCACGTGGAGCGTTTTAACGTCCGGTGCGACCGACCGGATTCCGGCGAAGAGCTTTTCAATGGCATCGGGATTGGGAACCGGAACGCGTCCGTTCGGCCTCGCCATGTAGGAGAATATACAGCTCTGTCTTCCAACCCTGAAGTGCCTCACACCGAGGTTGTAGAGGGCTTTTACTTCCGCAACAACATCCTCAATCGGCCTGTCCTCAACTTTCCTGTATCTCACCGGCTCGGTGCAGAAGGAACAGCCGCCTATTCCCATGGCCTTTGGACAGCCCCGCTGGGTTTCAATCTCCACGATGACGAAGTCGGGATAATCTGGAAACTGCTTCACAACTTCTGACCCAATAATTGCATAATCGCGTAATTCGTTATAGTCTCTGAACCTGAGAGGGTCTGCGTCCTTCGGATTGGTTAGATAATCGAAGAGAAAAGCCTCCAGGTCTCCGTAGACGACGTGGTCAAACACGCTCTCGGCCAGCTGGAGCTCCCTGCTCGTGATTTTAACGCCTCCCATCGAGGCCGAACCCATAAAAGCTGGCCCACCAAGGATTTTGATCGCCTTCACGTCCCTCAGGAACCGTGCCACCTCTTCAACGCTTCCAGGGACGGCTGAGAGGTATTTTCCGGGTGTGTGCAGACCACCAATGTAAACTACCAAATCGGCCTTCTCCAGAATCTCTCTGGTCTTTGGAAAGTTGGGGGTCTTGTTCCTCGTCTCTATCCCCCTCTCACCGAGGAAGGTCGCGCGCAGGTCGTCAATCGTCAGGTAGAATACCTGAGCGTCCTTTCGGGCCTTCTTTATCGCGCCGTAGGCATATCTGGGGTAGATTCCAAGGTAGGGCGGAACGCCGAGACCCGCCGGTTCATCGGTGTAGCCGTCTATCAGCACTATCCGCATGTCCCGCCGTACGCGATGGGTTTTAAAAACCAATCGGCCAACAGTGATGGGGGTAATCATGGAAGGGGGAGCCGTTCCCGACTGGGTTGATGAAGTGCTGAAGGAGCTTTCGAGGCTCGGTCCAAAGGAAATTCTCTCGCATATAATCGCGCAGGAGCTCAAGAGGGCCGAGCTCTACTATGAGCTTTACGAGATGAGCGGCGAGGTAACCTGGGACCAGAGGGTGCCGAGGCTTTTCAAGCACCTTTATGAGAACTCCCTCAAACGAGCAGAGGGCTACGTTAATCTCTTCCGCGAGCTTTTTCCGGGGGAATCTCCGGAACCGCCCAAGGTTGACACACCCGGCCCCAAAATTTTAAAGGACAGGCTCTGGAGGCTGGTCTACTCCGGCAACGTCGGCGAAATAATAGAGTACCTGATTCAGCTTGAAGACCTCTCTGACAGAATCCTGACGAGGCTTGAGGGACTCCTCTCGGAGGACGCTAAGGAGGCCCTTTCCCGGGCAAGGGCGCTTGAAAACACGAACCGAGAACTGTTGAGGGAGCTCTACCGCGAGCTCACGGGTGAGGAGCCCCTATAATCCCCTCATCCCTCAGGCGCTCTTCAATCTCCTTGACTTCAGCCGGGCCGAGCTGGAAGACTCTCTTGCCCGAGTGGGGGACGGAGTTCAGCAGGTTTCTCACTTCTTTGAGCTTTCTCTTGTCAATCCCAAGCATATGGGCTGACTTCTTGAGGGCCGAAGCGACCGTGCTCCTTCTGTGCTGGAAAAGGGCCTTGACGAGGTTCTCGTCGAGCTCTATACGCTCGTCCCCCGGTTTTGGCTCGATTACGACGACGGCTGAATCAACCTTCGGTCTCGGCCAGAAGGCGCCCTTGCCAATCCTCTCGACGAGCTCGACGTTGGCCTTCGCCTGAACCATCAGCGAGAGGCGCGAGTAGTTCTTATCCCCCGGCCTCGCGACCATCCTCTCGGCGAACTCAAGCTGGTAAATCAAAACCGCCCGCTCGAACTCGTGCTTTAGGAGCTTGAATGTCACCGGCGAGGAAATCTGATACGGCAGATTGGAAACCATCTTGTTGAATTCCGGCCACTCGACCTTAACTGCATCCCCCTCGATGAGCTCAACGTTTGGCCAGGCATACTCCTTCCTCAGAATCTCTATTATCCGCCTGTCCTTCTCGATGGCGTAGACCTTTCCCGCCCTCTCGGCGAGCTCCTTTGTGAGAACGCCCAGTCCCGGCCCGATTTCGAGAACGACATCGCGTTCGCTCAGCTCTGCCCTCTCGACGTTCCTCTCGATGATGTCGGGCACTATCAGAAAGTTCTGGCCGAGGTCGCGGTTGGGTCTGAGGTTGTACTTGTAAATAAGGGAGAAGAGCTCGTCCCTCATCCCCTGAAAATCCTCCTGTGGCCGACGAAGAGCTTGTAGCGGTCCTTGTCCTGGAGCTCATCAACGATTCTCTTGGCTATCATCTTGACCGGGTCGGGGAGGCCCTTAACGCGCTTTCTCAGGTCCTCAAAGCTCTTGAAGGGCTCCCTCTGCCTCTCTTCAATGATTTCCCACATGTGCTTCTTTCCTATGCCCGGCAGGAGCTCGAGGCTGTGGAGCCTGTTGGTTATCGGGGGGGCAACGTTGAAGAACTGGATGAAGCGTTCTTCATTGTTCTTAACAATCTCCTCTACGACGTAGGGGAGTTCCGCTTTGGCCGTGTCGGTCAGGTCGTTGTAGGTTATCTTCTTGTTGATGAGGAGGATTTTATCACGGTTCCCCTTGCCGATGAAAACCCTCTCGTAGAGCATTAGGTCCTCTTTGGGCGTTACCTCAAGGAGCGTGAAGGCCTTCTCACCGAGCACCTGGGCAACTGGCTTCCCGCTTCGCCTGCCGGTTGAGATATCGAGGTACCCCTCGGGAAGGTAGTCGAGCACGTAAGCGTACTCCTCATATTCAAGGTTTCGCCTCTTCTTCTCGAGGCTTTCACGGTAAGAATGTCTCCTGTACCTGTCCATTCTCTCTCCCCCAGAACTTATTTTGGCCCGGAGTTTTTATACTTTCCTCACGCTAAGAAAAGGAGAAAATCAGTCGAGGGGCCGGTACTCATCAACGAGCTTGACTATCTCCTCGGCCTCCTCGGGCGAGGGCATGTAGTCCTCCTTCGCGAAGATGACCCTGATGTCGAGGTAGTCCTCGGGGAGGATGTCCACTATCTTCGAGGCTATTCTGTCGTCAATCCAGTCAAAGAGCTCCATGAGCTTCTCTTTGAGCTCCTTCGCCTTCTCTGGGCTGAGCTTGGCGAACTTCTCGGCATGCTCAAGGCTAACCCTTGCCTCGTAGAACATCGGCTCCTCGGGATTCTCCTCCATGCCCTCTTCTTTCCTGCGCTCGAGGAGCTCCCTGGTCTCGGCTATCGTGAGGTAGCGCTCCCCGAGCTTTTTACGGCCTATCATGCTCATCCCTTCTGTGGCCTGAGGTGAACCGGGTGTATGAAGAAGGTCTTAACCTTACCCCCGTCCCTTATCTGGACGATGTAAGCATCGCCGCGCTTGCCGACGACGGTTCCGGTCCTTCCGTGGAACCTCGGGTCGGGCATGCCCTTGTGGTAGCTCGGCTCTATGACGATGTGAACCCTCTGCCCGACCTCAAACTCCTGAAGGAACCTGGTGAGCGGGGGAAGACCCCTCTTTCTCGGCTTCTTGCTGAGCTTACCCCTGGTCTTCCTCCTAAAGCTGTGCGCCTTCTGAACCATTTCCACCACCTCTCAACTTTTACGGGCCCCAACGGGCAAACTCGGATTTACGACACGGGATTTTTCAAGGGGGAACGCTTTTCGCTCCGTTTAGACTTAGGACTAACCCCCTGGGAATCACTAAAACCTACAAGGGCCCCTTTATAAATCTTTCACTCAAAAGGTGGAAAAAGGAAAGTCATCCGCGCCTCCGCAGTGCAACGAGAAGCGAAAGTAGAAGGATGATTCCCGGCCCGCAGATGCTCCCTTCGGGGGATTCCTCTGTTGTGAATACCTTGACAGGAACTCCCTGTGTTTTCTCGATGGTTACTGGTTCGTCCACTGTCTTCACTCCGAGTTCTCCCTTTGTGGCCACTGGTCCGGGAGTTAGTTCAACGTCCACAGGCATTACGTTGACCCTGAAGCCGTACGTTCCAATGACGGGGCCCTCTGGTTTTGATTGCAGGTTGGACAGTATTGCAAAGCCCCGGAAGTACAGCACCGCTCCTGAGGCGGTTGTTTCCCTCCAGATGGCTATGAAGGAATTCCCGTTTGCGCTCACTCCCACGGGCTCTGACAAGAACTCAGGCAGGGTCGTTTTTTCCCATGGCATTCCATTGGAGACCGCGACAAAGCTACCAACCACTATTCCCATCGTGTCGGTTTTTATGACCGCGTAGGTGGTGTTAAGGCCATCGTTGCAGGCCAGCCTGAAGGCCTCAACGACAGTTGGCTGGAAAAGGAGGTAGTTCCCCGAAACGGTCAGCGCCGGTGCCGGTTCCGTTGAAGATGTTCTCGTGCTCAGGACGGTGACGTTTTCACTTTTTTCAGTGCATGTTTTCTCAGGAATCAGGGTGTACAGCTTGGCCCAGATGGTGGAGTTCCCGACGATTGCCCCAAGAACCGTCCCGTTTGAGGAACCTCCGAGAAAGTAGACTGTATTCCCCAGCGAGAGCGCCGATTTTATGAAGAACCCCTTGAGCGAACTCGTCACCTTCCACGTTCCAACTGGGTTGCCCTCTTTATCGAGCCTCAGGTAGTACCAGTTCCTCTCATCGTGCAGTATCAGGTAGTATCCGTCCCCACCCTTTCCAATCGCCGTGCTGTAAAGTTCCCTGGGGCCGTGAGGTATCCTGTACTCCCCGGCCCAGAGGAGTTTCCCGTTTCCGTCGAGTGCCAGGACGACCGGAACCGTGACCTGCTCGTTCCCCCTGAAGCTGTCAACGTGGGTCGCGATGAGTATCTCATTTCCCGCCTGAACAGCGTCGTCAACGGTCATTATCCAGCCCGGGCTCACGTTGAGCAGGTAATCCTTGGACCACAGGAGTTTTCCGTCCCTGTCGAGTTTAATCACCCAGATGTCTGTGTGATTTCCCTCGTCGCTCTGCCCGATGAGAAGGATTGAGCCGTTGGCGGTTGCCCTGAAAATTCTCGGTGAGGGGTACAACGGGGCACATTTTACGTTCTCGCCCCACTTAATCGAGCCGTTGGGGTAGAAGTCCCCAATCCAGGCCCCTGAGACCACTGGCGTTCCATTGGGGGTCAAGTTGAACGGAACAACGACGATGAAGCCTCCAGCCCCATCGTTCCCTACACCCGCTATCACCTCTGGATACGTTGCCATACCTTCTGGCGGTGCAAGTATGACCGCAGAACCGCTGACCAAGCCAATCGTGAGCAATGCAACAAACACCGCTGGGAGAAACCTCCATGACATACCTGCCACCTAATCCAACTCTACAGAGGAAATATAAAAAGATTTCTGGGGAAAACGTTTCTACTCGTCCAGGATGTTCAGCACGTCGAGCCTCTCGCACCAGGCTTTCTTCCCGAGCAAATCGCTAACGCTCGGCTTCGTTCGGCCTTTATCGCCGGAAACAAGTTCCTTGATGTAGAGCCCCCCGTCGGTGACGAGACGAAGCTCGAAGTGCTTCTCGTCAACCCACCTCGCCTCGGCCTCGTGAACCTTCCTCACCCTCACCTTGTCGGCCCTCGCCTTCCTGACGCGCCAGGGTGTTCTCTGGTGTATCTCAAGTCCCCTAAGCTTTCTCGCAACTTCCTCGGCTTCCTCCTGCGTTACGCCCTCTTCGACGAGGACGAGCGCGAGGTATTCCTTTCGGTGATTCTTCGTTAGAACCTCCTCGGCTTCCTTCGCCGAGACGAAGCGAAGATTAAGAACCTCCACCTTCCTACTCGCGTTTATCTCCTCCGCTATCTTCCGGAGGTCAACCCTTCTCCTCCTCGGGCTCTTAATTTCAACTATGAAGGGCCTTCCGTTGCCGAGGGTTCTGACATCAACGTCCTCTCTCCCCGCGCCTTTGAAGACGCACTTACCTTCGAAGGCCTTCGAAAACGCCCGACAGATTATCGAGGCTACGCTGTCCTCGAAGTCGGGCAGGGGCGTCTGGGGAATCCCGCGCACGAGCTTTCTATAACGCCCGTAAACGTAAACCGGGTTGATTTGAAGCTCAACCTTATCGGAGAACGGCTCGACTATGAAAACAAGGTCGGGGTTCTTCGAGGTTTCCTTTCCCGTTGCCCTCCCAAAGGCCTTGCCGAGCTCGCGGTTGAACTCACGGTTTATCGGCTCGGCGGTGTCAATATTGAACTCCTCCCAGATAGCCTTCTCTTTCTCCTTGATTTCCTCCGGGAAGCGGGAACCGACGAGAAACGTCTCGAACTCGATATCCTTGCTCGCTTCCTCCATGGCCTCCACGAGCTCGGGAATCCTCTCAAAGACGTTGTGGCAGAGCTCACACTCCTCTGGCTCAGCTATTGGCTCCAGTCCTCTCGCGGAGCGCTCCATGTTGAGGACGAACCTTATTGCTTTCCCCCGCTCCTCGTTAGTCCCCTTACCGAGCCTGGCGAAGAGCCTGCCGAGGCAGTGGTCGCAGAGTTTGTGCTCCTCAAGAACCCTTTCGGCCTTCTCGACTATCATCGTCCCACCCTAAAGCTTTTTATTCCTCCGCCCAAGTTCCTCCGATGGCCACTCGGAGGGAACGGATAATAAGCCTTTTGGAGGAGCGGGATTATTCCGTGAGCGAGTTAGCCCAGGTTCTCGGAATCCGGGGCAAGGGGAGCAAAAAGCTCATTCTGGAGGACCTCAAGGCGATTCAAAAGACCCTGAAGCGCGAGGGAAAGGTTCTGCTCGTCAAGCCCGCCGAGTGCAGGAAGTGCGGTTTCGTTTTCAGGCCCGAAATCAACATTCCCTCCCGCTGTCCGCGCTGTAAGAGCGAGTGGATTGAGGAGCCGAGGTTTATGATTGCCGAGCGTTGAGGCAAAAGCCCTTATAAGCCGAGCCCCTATTCTCATCGGTTGAAGTGAGCGAGGCGATGCTTATGAGGAAGGTTGAGGAGTTCATGAAGAGACATGGACTTGAGGTAGGCGACCTCGTGAGGGTCGTCAAGAGGGAAGGGGACGAGAGAATTACCTTTGAGGGCCTCGTGATGCCACCCTACGAGCTTTCGCCCGGCGAAACGCTGACGATAAAGCTCGACAACGGCTACAACGTCGGCGTTCTCATCGATGCGATTGAAAGCGTTGAAATCCTTGAGAAGGCCGTCGAGAAGCCGAAGATGGAGTTCAAGGAAGTTCTCCCGCGGAAGGAGGGCCTCCCGAACGTCAGGATTCTCGGAACCGGTGGAACGATAGCGAGTAGGATTGACTACAAGACTGGAGCTGTTCACCCCGCCTTCACCGCCGAGGAGCTTGCGAAGGCCGTCCCAGAGATATTCGAGATGGCCAACGTTACGCCTGAACTCATAATGAACATTTTAAGCGAGGACATGAAGCCGGCCTATTGGGTTAGGATTGCCGAGGAAGTGGCCAAAGCCATCAACGGCGGTGAGGACGGCGTTGTGATAGCACACGGAACTGATACAATGGCCTACACCGCCTCGGCCCTGAGCTTCATGCTGAGGAACCTGACGAAGCCCGTCGTCCTCGTTGGAGCCCAGAGGAGCTCCGACAGGCCGAGCAGTGATTCTGCTATGAACCTCACCTGCGCGGTCAAGATGGCGACGAGTGACGCTGCCGAGGTCATGGTGGTGATGCACGGCGAGACGAGCGACACCTACTGTTTAGCCCACCGTGGAACGAAGGTCAGGAAGATGCACACCAGCAGGCGCGATGCTTTCAGGAGTATAAACGACGTCCCGATAGCAAGGATATGGCCGAAAGGTGGGATAGAGTTCCTCAGGAGCGACTACAGGAGGAGAAGTGAGGGAGAAGTCATAGCCGACACGAAGATTGAGGAAAAGGTTGCAATCCTGAAAATCTACCCAGGAATCAGCGGTGAGCTCCTCGACTTCCTCGTTGATAAGGGCTACAAGGGTGTTGTGATAGAGGGAACCGGTCTCGGTCACGTTCCGCAGGACTTCATCCCCCACGTCCAGCGCGCGGTCGAGGAAGGCGTGGCAGTCTGCGTCACGAGCCAGTGCCTCTACGGCAGGGTGAACCTAAACGTCTACTCCAACGGCAGGAAGCTCCTGAAGGCGGGGGCGATACCCTGTGAGGACATGTTGCCAGAGACGGCCTACGTCAAGCTCATGTGGGTCCTCGGCCACACGAGGGAGCTTAGTGAGGTAAGGAAGATGATGCTGACGAACTACGCCGGTGAGATTACGCCCTACACGAGGTACGACACGTTCTTGAGGTGATTGGGATGGGAATCCGGGCCGTTTACAAGAACGGCGTTTTCAAGCCCCTCGATAACGTCAACCTGCCCGAGGGAACCGAGGTCGAGGTAGTTGTTGCAAATCCGGTGGAGATTGTGAGGAAGTATGCGGGGGCACTTAGGGAGCTTAGGGACACTCAGGACGTTGATTGGGAGGAGGCGTACCATGAGTACGTTCTCAAGAGAGCTAGTAATGGTTGACTCAAACGTCTGGATAGACTATTTGCTTGGCGAAGAGCGTGGAGTCGAGCTAATGGAGCGTTTGGTTAGCGAGTACAACCTCGCAATAACCCCCACAATATACGGGGAGGTCGTCTTTCAGCTACTCGCGAGAAACTACACGAAGCTCAAGGGAAGCTACAAGTTCTACTCGCTCAGGAAAGAGCTTTCCAAAAACCCCGACCTCTACAAGCCAGTTGATACCTTTGATGAACTCCTAACCTCGCTCTTGGCCTCGAATGCTTTGGTTTTCCTCGACGAAACCTGGGAAGTCGTGCGCCTCTCCCGCGAAATACGGAAAAAGTTTGGTCTGCTCCCGAACGATTCCCTGATTGCGTCCGCCTGTGAATATTACGGGATAGGTAAGATTGCAACCTTCGACGATGACTTTTTGAGAACCAGTCTGGAGGTGTTAAGATGACCGAGAAGTTCGATTACAAGGAGCTCGGCCTTAAGGTCGGCCTTGAGATTCACAGACAGCTCGATACCAAGAAGCTGTTCTCGCCCGTTCCGAGCGAGCTGACCGAGAAGGTTGACTTCACCTTTGAAAGACGCCTCAGGCCCACGATGAGCGAGCTCGGAGAAATTGACCCCGCGGCCCTTGAGGAGTTCAAGAAGGGGAGGAAGTACATTTACGAAGGCAACTACGAGCTGAGCGACCTCGTTTACATGGACGAGGAACCGCCAAGGGGGCCTGACAGGGAGGCTTTGGAGGTTACCCTCCAGATTGCCTACCTGCTGAACGCCAAGCCCGTTGACGAGGTCCACTTCATGCGTAAAATCGTCATTGATGGCTCGAACGTTTCGGGCTTCCAGAGGACGGCGATAATAGCGCTCGACGGAAGGGTTGATACTCCGTGGGGAAGCGTTGGAATCCCGACGATATGCCTTGAGGAAGACGCCTGCAGAATCGTCGAGAGGAAGGAGAAGGAGGTAATCTACCGTCTCGACCGCCTCGGCATCCCGCTCGTTGAGATAAGCACGACACCGGACATACACCACCCGGAGCAGGCCAAGGTGGTCGCTAAATACATCGGCGACGCCCTGAGGGCCACCCGGAAGGTCAAGCGCGGCTTAGGAACGATAAGGCAAGATTTGAACGTCTCGATTAAAGGTGGCGCCCGCGTCGAGATTAAGGGAGTGCAGGAGCTCGACATGATTCCGCTCATCATCGAGAGGGAAGTTGAGAGACAGCTCAACCTGCTCAAGATAAGGGACGAGCTCCGCGAAAGGGGCGTTGAGCCCGAGGACATCAAGGAGGAGTTCTACGACGTTACCGACGTCTTCGAGAACACCGGGTCCAAGATAATCGCAAGAACGATAAAGAAGGGCGGTAAGGTTTTGGCAGTCAAACTGCCGAAGTTCAGGGGTTTAATCGGCAGGGAAATTCAGCCCGGCAGGAGGCTCGGCACTGAGATGGCCGACAGGGCGAAGAAGTACGTGAAGGGCATCTTCCACATCGATGAATTGCCGAATTATGGAATTACAGAAAAAGAGGTTAATGCAGTTATTGAAAAACTCAACCTCGGAGAGCTCGACGCCTTCGTTCTGGTCGCGGCGGACGAGGAGACCGCAAAGAAGGCCCTCCACGAGGTGATTAAGCGCGCGAGGGAAGCCATTGAGGGCGTCCCAGAGGAGACGAGGAGGGCCCTGCCCGATGGAAACACTCAATACATGCGCCCGCTCCCAGGAAAGGCCAGAATGTACCCCGAGACTGACATACCCTCGATTTTCATTCCGCCTGAGGAGAAGGAGAGGATTAAGGCGAACCTGCCCGAGCTCCCGCAGGAGAGGGTTGAGCGCTACGTGAAGGAGTACAGGATTGACAAAAGCCTTGCCGAGACCCTCGTAAACGACGAGCGCGACGAGCTCTTCGAGGAGCTCGTGAAGAAGGGAATCAAGCCGTCTTTGGCCGCTTCAATCCTCGTGGTCGTCCTCAAGGGCCTCAAGAAGGAGGTTCCGATTGAGAACATCACGGACGAGCACATCAGAGAAGCATTTGAGCTTTACCTCGATGGTAGGATAGCGAAGGAGGCCTTTGAGGAGATATTCAAGGAGCTCGCGAAGAACCCGGAGAAGACCGCCGAGCAGGTGGCAGAGGAGAAGGGGTTAACGCTCCTCAGCGAGGAAGAGGCTGAGAAAATCATTGATGAAGTAATCCAGGCAAACATAGACGTCATCAAGGCCAAGGGAATGGGCGCGATGGGCATGATAATGGGAAGGGCAATGGCAAAGCTCCGCGGAAGGGCCGACGGCAAGCTCGTGAGCACCTTAGTGAGAAGGAAGATTCAGGAGCTGAGCGGGAGCTAACTTTTTAAGTTCTTTTTCTTACTTTTATTGATGGTTAAGGCGAAGTTCGTTGTCAGATACTTCGTGCTCGACTCTAGGGATGTTGATGTCAGAAAACTGGCGGGGACTTATATAGCCCTGCCTAGCCCTGACGTGGAGAGCCTGTACTGGGCACTTTATCAGATTCTCATGTCGGAGAGTAGTGCAACGGTTATCAAAACGCCAGAAGACATCTATTACGTTGCTGAAGGCGCTCACGTTATTAAAAATGCCAAGGAGAGCTATGAGTTCGTTATACGTAGAGAAAACGGGCTAAGAAGGGTTGCTGAAGAAATACTCGGTGTGAAGAGGCTCAAGCTCGACACCGTTGTGAACATCGTCCAGGCCGCTCTTTGGGGTTTGGCAATCCTCCTCGGCTACTTGGGCTACAAAAACGACGCTCTCAACGAGGTTTCCTCATACATGGCCCTTCTCTTTCTTCTCTCTGGGGTTATTGAGAACTTCAGAAGGGGCTACAAAAAGCGGGAGCGGGTCAGAGCATCGGCTCCTCATCACGCCTCAGAGTGAGGGAAAAGCGCTCATCATCCCCTTTCCCGTTTTCCCTCTGCCCTTTTAAAGCCTGCCTTACCAACGCGGGGCGAAAACCATTTAAAGCGTGAAGTTGTTTTCTCTCCGATGAAGTTCGTCAACGCCGTTCCAATCCTCTACTACGAGCTCAACGTTCCGCCGGAGCGGGTTAGGGCGGCCTTTCCCTCGGCACTAGAGTTCAAGAACCCTACTCCAGAGAGCTTCTCAATCGTGCAGCCACCTGGAAAGAACGCGGGACTGCTCGTGATTGACGTTAAAGGAGAGAACCGCTACGTCTTCGTCCTTTCGGTTAAAGATGAGCTGGTTTTAATCAACGAAACCTTACCGAGAGTCTTTGTAATCCATCCAAAGAACCTCGGAGAGTTTTTCAGGGCCCTCGCTGAGGACGAGCTTGAGAGCCTCAAGGGCACCAAGAGGAAGGGAAAGTGGTGGCGTTTTCTCATAGACTTCGCCGCAACTTCGGGGGTCATTTATATCGAGAACGAGCTTCACATAGGCTTCTGGACGGCGATTCTCCTGGCCGTAATCTTCGCGGAGGTTGAGCACCTCTTCGGCCCCAAGCAGGTCAAGGGGCCTGCCACCGAGCTCGATGAGAAGACGGTCAGGAAAATGTACGAGGTTTCGGAGAAGAAGGGAAAGGTGGTGAAGGTCTCCCTTTAGCGTCCCAGCTCCTTGTGGGCTTTCGCGAGGTGCTTCGCCGCTATCGCCGCGAGGAGCGAGAGTTCCCCAGCCAAAACCGCTCCCGCAACTATCTCCGCGAACTTCTTGGCGTTTGTTCCAGGTGGGTCGCCCCCTCCAGCGACGCCCATAATGCTTAAAGCCTCCCTCTGGGTCGGGACGCGCGTTCCTCCCCCAACCGTTCCGATTTCGAGGCTCGGCATTGTTATGCTGATGTAGAGGTCTCCCTCAGGCGTAACTTCGGCGAGGGTTATGCCGTGTGAACCTTCGGTAATCTGTGCCTCGTCCTGCCCCGTGGCGAGGAATATTGCCCCGACTATATTGCCAAAGTGGGCGTTGAAGCCGTAAGAGCCAGCCTGGGCTGAGCCGACGAGATTCTTGCGGTAGTTTACCTCTGCAATGAGTTCCGGAGTGGTCTTCAGCTTCCTCTCGACTATCTCACGCGGAATTATTGCCTCCGCTATCACCGTCTTACCGCGTCCGTTGATGAAGTTCATCGCGTTGGGTTTCTTGTCAACGCAGAGGTTGCCAGAGAGAGCGAGATAGCGAACGTCGGGGAACTTCTCTTCGATGACCTTCATTATCTCCTCGCTCGCTATCGTCACCATGTTCATTCCCATAGCGTCGCCGGTCTCGAACTCGAAGCGCAGGTATAGGTTGTTGCCCACTATGAAGGGCTTAACGTCCCTGAGCTTTCCGTGCCTGGTGACCTTGCTGACGGCCTTCTCCTGGAGGTAGTCGATGTTCTCCTTCACCCACTCCGCGACTTCCCTCGCCCTCCTCGCATCTGGGCACTTGAGTAAAGGAGCGCGCGTCATTTTGTCGTCTATGAGCGTCGTTTTGACGCCACCTGCCTCAGTCAGGGCGGAGCAACCGCGGTTCACGCTGGCAACGAGCGCCCCCTCTGTTGTGGCGAGGGGTATGTAGAACTCGCCCTTCGCGTATTCCCCGTTGATTTTGAGCGGTCCGGCAACGCCCATGGGTATCTGGACGACGCCTATCATGTTCTCGATGTTCCTGCCGATGACCTGCTCGGGGTCTATGCTGTAGTGCCCGATGTGCTCAAGTTTCACGCCGAGCTTCTTCTCAAGGGCCTTTCTCCTGACCTCGGTCGCGGTTCTCTTGTCCGTGTACTTCTCAACCTGGTGGAGCTTTACCTCTCCCTTAACGACCTTCTCAACGAGCTCCTCAAACTCCATTTCAACACCCCCAGAATCAGCCGAAAATCCATTCCTCGAGGACTTCTCCGATTTCCTTGAACGCGACGGCGGCGTCGCTGTTGGGGAGGTACTTGATTATCGGAACTCCAACGTTTATGGACTCGGGGACGTTGTAGTCGAAGGGAACCCACCCGAGAACCGGGACGTCCAAATCCTCTTCTATGGCTTCTATTATCTTATCAACGACATCGGCGCTCTCGCGAACCTTATTCAGGACGACGCCGATGTTGAGGTTGTACTTCTCCCCGAGGGCCTTCAGTTTTTCTATCTCGTTCTTAACCATAGTCTCGAACGAGTAAATCGGAGAACGCTCTATTTCAACGACTATAAGCTGATAGTTGGCGACCTGAAACGTTGGGAGGGTATCAAAGGGAACACCCGTGGGGGAGTCGACAAAAACGACGCCGAACTTGTACTTCACCCTCTCAAGGATGTCAACGAGCCTCCTCGGAGAGATTCCAAGGACGTCCTGAAGCTGTGTGCTCCCCGGCATCACGTAGACGCCGGTTTCCTTGTGGCGGTATATGGCCCACTCCGGGTCAACGTCCGGGTTCTTTAGGAGGGTGTGGACTGTGTATTTAACCGTGTCTAGGGCGAAGTGAAAACCGAGGTTGGGCAGGTAGAGGTCGCCATCAACGGCCAGAACGCGGTACTCCTTCATGGCAAGGTAAGAGCTAAGGTTCGCCGTTGTGGTTGTTTTGCCGGCTCCGCCACGCCCCGTTACGACTATCAGTGCCATCGCTACCCCTCTAAGCTTCTCTGTTGGGAGTTGAGGATATAAGGTTTCCGATTGAACTTCCGTCGGTACGTCGCTTTCTGCGTATGCACCTACACAATTCTGTCCAGTGATGGGCCTTAAGGACTCGATGAACACAAAAGGTTTATATCGTCCCCGTTTAGATTCCCATTGTAAGGTTAAGGAGATGGTTGCCATGGCTGAAAAAATGCCCGCTATTATGAAGACCAAACCTGCCTACGGGGCGGAGCTCGTTGAGGTTGACGTTCCCAAGCCCGGGCCGGGCGAGGTTCTTATCAGGGTTCTCGCGACGAGCATCTGCGGAACCGACCTCCACATCTACGAGTGGAACGAGTGGGCGCAGAGCAGGATTAAACCGCCCCAGATTATGGGCCACGAGGTCGCTGGAGAGGTCATCGAGGTTGGCCCAGGTGTTGAGGACCTTCAGGAGGGCGACTACATAAGTGCGGAGACACATATCGTCTGTGGAAAGTGCTACGCCTGCAAGCACAACCGCTACCACGTCTGCCAGAACACCAAGATTTTCGGCGTCGATATGGACGGTGTCTTCGCGACCTACGCCATCGTTCCGGCCCAGAACGCCTGGAAGAACCCCAAGGACATGAAGCCCGAATACGCCTCACTCCAGGAGCCCCTTGGCAATGCAGTTGATACCGTTCTTGCAGGCCCGATAGCGGGCAGGAGCACGCTCATAACCGGAGCCGGCCCGCTCGGACTGCTCGGCATAACCGTCGCGAAGGCGAGCGGTGCTTACCCGGTCATCGTGAGCGAGCCGAGCGACTTCAGGAGAAAGCTCGCCAAGAAGGTCGGTGCTGACTACGTCATCAACCCCTTTGAAGAAGACCCGGTCGAAGTTGTCATGAGCATAACCGACGGAGCGGGGGTTGAGGTCTTCCTCGAGTTCAGTGGTGCTCCCAAGGCCCTTGAGCAGGGCCTTAAGGCGACGACCCCTGGAGGAAGGGTCTCCCTGCTCGGGTTGTTCCCGAGGGACGTCACGCTCGACTTCAACAACCTCATAATCTTCAAGGCCCTTGAGGTTCACGGCATCACCGGAAGGCACCTTTGGGAGACCTGGTACACCGTCTCAAGCCTCATCCAGAGCGGAAAGCTCAACCTCGACCCGATTATCACCCACAAGTACAAGGGCTTTGACAAGTTTGAAGAGGCCTTCGAGCTCATGCGCGCCGGAAAGACCGGCAAGGTCGTTTTCTTCCCGAAGGAGTGATTTTTCCTCCTTTTCTTTCACCGCAATTCTTAAGTAAACCCTACCCCACTTCCCCCGGAGGTGTTGGAATGGAGCTGAGCTATCAGGAGAAGCTCACCCTCATCAAGCTCAACGAACTGAAAAAAGCGAAATTCGAGGAACTCGTTAAAGAGACCGGTCTCGAGCAGGTAGCTGTCATGAGGGCCGTTCTCGGCCTGCAGGCGAAGGGTTTGGCCAAGCTCCACGAGAGGAGCGAGAGGGTCGTTAAACTCACCGAGACCGGAAAGAAGTACGCTGAAATTGGCCTTCCAGAGTGGAGGGCCCTAAAGCTCCTCCGAGAGAGGGGAAAGGTCACGCTCGACGACCTCAGGGAAGTCCTCAGCGACGACGAGCTGAAGCCGATAGTTGGCCTCCTCAGGAAGGAGGGCTGGGCGAACGTCAGGAAGGAGGATGGTAAGCTAATTCTTGAAATCACGGAGAAGGGACTTAAAGCTGAGGAGAGGCCCATTGACAGGGCCCTAAAGCTCCTCGCCGAGAAGGAGGTCGTTCCGGTTAACGAAATCGAGAAGCTCGTTCCTGTCAAGGAGCTTAAGAGGAGAAAAATCGGCGAGGAGGAAACCGTAACCGAGAGGGAAGTCGAGATTACACCGGAGGGCGAAAAGCTTGCGCCAAAAGTCGAGCTGAAGCGGGAGGTCTCCGTTCTAACCCCTGAACTCATAAAGTCCGGCAAATGGCGCGAGGTCGAGTTCAGGAAGTTTGACATAAAGGCCCCTGTGAGAAGGATTTACCCGGGCAAGAAGCAACCCTACCGCGCTTTCCTCGACAAGATAAGGAGAAGGCTTATCGAGATGGGCTTCATCGAGATGACTGTTGAGAGCATGATTGAGACCCAGTTCTGGAACTTCGACGCCCTTTTCCAGCCCCAGAACCACCCGGCGAGGGAGTGGACCGACACATACCAGCTCAAGTACCCGAAGAGCGGGCACCTACCCGAGGCGGAGCTCGTTGAGAGGGTCAAGGCGGCCCACGAGCACGGTGGGGACACAGGCTCGCGTGGCTGGGGCTACGTTTGGTCTCCGGAGAGGGCGATGCTCCTCATGCCGAGGGCTCATGGTACTGCCCTTGACGCGAGACAGCTCGCGAAGGGCGTCGAGATTCCTGGGAAGTACTTCACAATTCAGCGCGTTTTCAGGCCAGATGTCCTCGACAGGACACACCTCATCGAGTTCAACCAGATTGACGGCTTTGTGGTTGGAGAAGAGCTCAACTTCAGGCACCTCCTCGGAATCCTGAAGCGCTTCGCGGTGGAGATAGCTGGGGCCAAGAAGGTGAAGTTCCTACCCGACTACTACCCGTTCACGGAGCCGAGCGTCCAGATGAGCGCCTACCACCCCGAACTTGGCTGGGTCGAGTTCGGCGGTGCCGGAATCTTCCGCGAGGAGATGACTAAGGCTCTGGGCATCGACGTCCCGGTCATCGCGTGGGGAATCGGAATCGACAGGCTGGCCATGTTCAAGCTCGGAATAGACGACATACGCTACCTCTTCAGCTACGACCTCCGCTGGCTGAGGGAAGCAAAGCTGGTGTGGTGAGCGAAATGGCACAGAGCGTAAGGTACGACCCTGATGTTGACATCCTCTACGTTCAGCTCTCGAAGAAAAAGCCTGTTGATGCCGACATGAAAGGAGATGTGGTCATAGACCTCGACGAGAACGGAGAGGTCGTTGGCTTCGAGATTTGGCGCGCGAGGGAGCTAATCCTGCCGGAGTTCATGAAGTTCATCGAGAAGATAAAGGCCGAAAAGGCCCACGTGGAGGGTTGAAGATGCCAAAGTTCGACGTGTCAAAGCGGGATTTGGAGAGGCTTGTCGGGAAGGAGTTCACGGTCGAGGAGTGGGAGGACCTCTTCCTCTACGCCAAATGCGAGCTGGACGACGTGTGGGAGGAGAACGGTGAAATCTACTTCAAGGCTGACTCAAAGGACACCAACAGGCCCGACCTCTGGAGCGCCGAGGGGATAGCGAGGCAGATACGCTGGGCGCTCGGTTTCCGGAGGGGACTGCCGAAATACGAGGTCGAGAAAAGCGACGTTACCGTTTACGTTGACGAGAAGCTGAAGGATATCCGTCCATACGGTGTTTACGCAATCGTTGAGGGGTTGAGCCTCGACGAAGAGGCTCTCAAGCAGATGATTAACCTCCAGGAGAAGGTGGCTCTGACCTTTGGAAGGAGGAGAAGGGAGGTAGCAATAGGCATCTTCGACTTCGACAAGGTGAAGCCCCCGATATACTACAGGGCGGGGGAGAAAACCGAGAGGTTCGTACCGCTCGGCTTCGAGGAAGAGCTTACGCTGGAGGAAATCCTCGAAAAGCACGAGAAAGGGAAAGAGTACGGTCATCTGATTAAGGACAAGCCCTACTACCCTCTCCTCGTGGACAGCGAGGGTAAGGTTCTCTCGATGCCCCCGATAATCAACTCCGAAACGACAGGAAGGGTGACAACGGAGACGAGGAACGTCTTCGTCGACGTCACCGGCTGGGATTTGAACAAGGTCATGCTTGCCCTTAACGTCGTCGTTACTGCCCTGGCAGAGCGCGGAGGAAAGATTAAGAGCGTTAAAGTCGTTTATCCCGACTTTGAGATTGAAACGCCCGATTTAACGCCGAAGGAGTTTGAGGTCGAGCTGGACTACATAAGGAAGCTGGCCGGCCTCGAGCTGAGCGACGGCGAAATCAAAGACCTCCTCGAGAGGATGATGTACGACGTAACCCTTGAGGACGGCAAAGCAAAGCTCCTCTATCCGGCCTTCCGCGACGACATAATGCACGCCAGGGACGTTTTAGAGGATGTCCTCATCGCCTACGGCTACAACGAGATTGAGCCCGAGGAGCCGAAGTTAGCGGTTCAGGGCAGGGGCGACAAGTTCATTGAGTTCGAGGACGCCGTTAGGGAACTCATGGTCGGCTTCGGCCTCCAGGAGGTCATGACCTTCAACCTGACCAACAGGGAGGCCCAGTATGACAGGATGAATCTCCAATACGGAAGGGACTACTTCAACAACCCGCCGGCTGAACTCGTCGAGATAGAGAACCCGATAAGCCCGAAGTGGTCGGCGCTGAGAAACTGGCTTCTGCCGAGTTTGCTCGACTTCCTGAGCCAGAACACCCACGAGGAGTACCCGCAGAGGCTCTTTGAGGTCGGCAAGGCCACCCTGATAGACGAGGACAGGGAAACGAAGACCGTCAGCGAGAGCAAGCTTGCCGTCGTGCTGGCCCAGCCGAGGGTTACCTTCACCGACGCGAAGGAAATCCTTGACAGCGTGATGAGGCATCTCGGCTTCGAATACGAGCTTGAAGAGGTCGAGCACCCGAGCTTCATCCCCGGCAGGGTTGGAACGGTAATCGTAAACGGCCAGACCATTGGCGTAATCGGCGAAATTCACCCAGCGGTTTTAGAAAAGTGGGGAATCGAGATGCCCGTTGCGGGCTTCGAGCTGTTCCTAAGGCCCCTCTACACGGAGCCCTACCTTTAGTCCCTCTTTTTCCTCTTCTCAAGGAGGGCGCACATGAGCTCGAAGTTTGTAACACTTATGAGCACCTCAACGTCAAAGACTTCCTCCATTCTCTCACCCCAATTTTAGGTTCTCGTGCCTCTTTATCAAGTTTGCTGGAATTTTTTCGTATTTCGTTCGAATTTTGGATTTACAAAAGTAAAGAAACTTGGAGGATTTTCGGGGAAGGCTTTTTATACCCTCCGCTAAAGCGCCAACCATGAAGCTGGCTCTCCGCGTGGCCTACGACGGAACGGCATTCTACGGCTTTCAAAGACAGCCCGGAGTGAGGACGGTAGAGGGGGAACTCATCCGCGTTTTGACCAAACTAAAAATCATCGAAAGCCCGGAAGAGAACGACTTTAAAGGTGCCTCGCGGACGGACCGCGGAGTTTCCGCGTTCTTCAACGTGGTTTCGTTCGTTCCCGGCGAGAGGAGTGACCTGGCGAGGCCAGAGGTGCTGAATAACCATCTCCGAGATGTCTGGGTTCTCGGCGTTGCCGAGGTTCCCGCTGACTTCCACCCGAGGTTCTGGGCGACCTCGAAGACCTACCGCTACTACCTCGTCGATGAGGGCTTCGACCTTGAGAAAATTCGTGAATGCGCCAAGCTCTTCGAGGGAACCCACGACTTCTCGGCTTTTGCGAAGCTTGAGCCGGGCAGGGACCCGATTAGGGAGATAACGCGCATCAGCATCGTTCCAAGACACGGCTACTACGTGGTTGAAATCACGGGCAAAAGCTTCCTCTGGGAGATGGTGCGGAGAATCGTCAACGCGCTCCGCTTCTGCGGACTCGGTCTCCTCGAGCAGGAGGACGTTAGGGCCATGCTCGCGGGGACTTACAGGAAGAAGGTTCCGCCCGCTCCTCCAGAGAACCTCGTTCTGTGGCATATAGAATATCCGGGCGTCGACTTCAAAACCGACGAGAAGGGCCTTGCCAAAGTTAAACGCGACCTCTTTGAGCGCTACTCAAGAGCTCTGACGAGAGCGGCGCTTTTTGGTGACTGCCTCGTTGAGCTTTGATTCCTTGTCGTAGTACTTCCCGTAGTACTGTTTCAGAGCTTTCTGCCTCTCGATGAAGTGCGTATAGAGAAGCGGGTCGTCGTCCGCGACGTCAACTATAACCGCCCTCATGCCCTTCTTCGGCCTCAAGGCCCTTCCTATGGTCTGTATCGTCATGATGTCGCTCTTCCCTCCTCCTGCGAGGATTATCGCGGAAATCTCAGGTATGTCAACTCCCTCCTTTAGGAGGGTCGAGATTAAAACCGGAATCTCGCCGTTCTTGAAGGCCTCAAGGACCTCCCAGCGGTTCTGACTCTTGGAGCTGAGAAACTCGGCCTTTATTCCTTCTTTTTCAAGCATCTCCTTCAGGATTTTGCCGTGCTCTATGCGCTTTACGTCGATGAGAACGCGGTGGCCCTTTCTGACGAGCTCCTTGGCCTTCGCCACTATCGCCCTGTTCCTCTCGTCGTTGTTCATGACGACGTCCTCGTAGAGCTCCTTGTAGCGCTCGCTGAAGGACGGCATGCTCGACTCGTAGGTTATGACTTCAAAGCGGGGCTTGGCCAGGAAGCCCTCCCTTATCAGGTCCTCGGCCTTTACCTCGTAGATTATCGGGCCGACGACGGCCTCAATCTTTATCTCCTCACCGCGGACGCGCCTCCACGGCGTCGCCGAGAGCCCGAAGCGGTAAACCTGCGGGAGGCTTATTCCAAGCTGGTAAAATTTCTCGGCGGCGGAGGTCCTGTGGCACTCGTCGAACATGACTATCGCGTAGTCGTTCTTCAGCTTGTCAACGCCCCTCGAAAGGAGGGTCTGTATCATGGCCACCGTTACGTTCTCCTCGTTCCACTTGTTGTCGCCGACGATTCCTGCTTTAACGCCGAGGAGCTCTTCAACCTTCTCGGCCCACTGGTAGAGGAGCTCCTTCGTGTGGACGACGATGAGCGCTGAAAGGTCAAGCTCGTGGATTATCCTTAACCCGACAACCGTCTTTCCGCTCCCGACCGGCAGAGCTAAAACGCCCATCTTCTCCTTCAGGGCTTTCCTAACGGCCCTTTGCTGATAGCGCCTCAGGGAGTAGTCCTCGTTCCACGTTGAGTTGAGTTTAACCCCGCGAACCTGCCGTTCGTCCTTGATTCTAACGCGGTAGCCCTTGCTGTTGAGGAACTTCTTGACCCTCGGAAGCAGACCGACGGGGAATGTCTTCTCGTAGGGGTCGTAGAGGCTCTCGGGCTTCTCCCATTTGCCGTAGTCCTTCTTGTAGGTGAGCAGGTCGTAGATTTTGAAGTAGACGCTCGGCTCCGCCTTCTCGACCTTAACCAGTGCCGAACCGTCGGGAATCCTGAGGACAACCACGGGCATGGCCAATCAAAGCGAGTGTGGAAAAAGGCTTTATAGACCTTTTGGAACAACGGCCTAAGGTGGTGGCATGCTGAGGGAAATTCTTCAAACCTTCGACGACCTGATTGTCATAAAGGAACCCGTGAGCAAGGAACTTGAGATAACGCGCTATCTGCTGAAGTACCGCGACAGGCCGGTTCTCTTCGAGGACGTTGACGGCTGGAAGGTCGCCGGAAACATCTGGAGCACCCGTGAGAGGATAGCCCGCTTCCTGAACACGAGCAGGGAACGCCTGATGCACGTCGTGGCGGACGCGATGGAGAACCCCGCCCCTTACAAAACCGTTGAAAGCGCCCCGTTCCTGAAGAACTCGACGGAGGACTTTTCCCTTCTTGAACTGCCTGTTCCGAAGTACTATCCCAAGGACGGCGGGCCATACTTCACCTCGGCGATGGTCATCGCAAAGGACGATAACGGCTTTGTCAACGTGTCCTTCCACAGGATGATGGTCAGGGACGAGAAGACCGTTGCGATAAGGCTCGTCCCTAGGCACCTCTACGCGATGTGGAAGGACAAGGCCGAGCACGGAGAAGAGCTTGACGTTAGAATCGTCGTGGGAAATCCAATTCACCTGCTCCTCGCAGGCGCTACCAGCACTGCCTACGGAATCAGCGAGCTTGAGATAGCATCGAAGCTGAGCGAGCTCGCCTTCGGGAAGCCGGTTGAGGTCGTTGAGCTGGGCGGAATTCCCGTGCCGGTCGAGAGCGAGTTCGTCTTCGAGGCAAAGATAACTCCAGAGCTGGTCGATGAGGGCCCGTTCGTGGACATAACGGGAACCTACGACTACGTGAGGAAGCAACCGCTGGTAGTCTTTGAGAAGATGTACCACGTTGACGACCCGATTTTCCACGCCCTCCTGCCAGGTGGCTACGAGCACTTCATGCTCATGGGCCTTCCAAAGGAGCCTCAAATATACGCGAGCGTCAAGCGCGTTGTGCCCAAAGTTCACGGGGTAAGGCTGACGGAAGGAGGAGCCATGTGGCTCCACGCCGTCGTTTCGATAACCAAACAGCACGACGGCGACGGCAAGAACGCGATTTTAGCGGCCTTCGCCGGCCACCCGAGCCTTAAACACGTCGTCGTCGTTGACGAGGACATAGACATCTACGATGACAGGGACGTTGAATGGGCGATAGCGACGCGCTTCCAGGCAGATAGGGACCTCGTGATAGTCCCCAACGCCCGCGGTAGCTCCCTTGACCCCTCGGCGGAGAAGAGCTTAACCGCCAAGTGGGGCATAGACGCGACGAAACCCCTCGATAGAAAAGAAGAGTTCGAGAGGGCTAAGCTTTAGCCCCCTCCGCTTTTCTCACAATCTTACCCACCAGCAGGTCTATTATCTCCACCTTCTCGTAGAGGTACCAGAGGACGAGGAAGCTAAGCCCCGTCGAGAGGAACGGGTTGATTAAGTAGAGCGGACTGAGGGCGATGAAGACGGCGTAGCCGAGCAGGAACGCCGAGAGCGAGTAGAGAACCTTACCCGCTCCGAGCCTGTAAGTCGCGTAGAGGCCGGCAACCGCTATCGGAACTTCCCAGGGGACGAGTATGAACTTGCCCCAGAGGTGCCAGCCGAGCCTTGGAAAACCGTACCAGACGCCATTCGGGAGGAAGGGAATCCCTCCTGTGAAGAAGTCCGCGAGCAGGTGCAGGCCGTTGCCCAGAACTCCAAGCGGACCGAAGGGGAGCATGTAAATGAACGAGATGAAGCCGTGGTTGAAGAAGGTCCTCGTGAAGTCGCCGGTGATGAGAAGCATCTGAATGAAGCTGTAATCGGGTGCGGAGTTGGCTATGACGAATAGCCCGAGGAGCTTCCTGTTCCATCCCCTCCAGGTCCCTATGAGGTAGGCAACGAAGATGTGCATCGGGAGTAGCATTCGAACACCTCAGAATTCTTCGAAATTAAAACCTAAAAAGTTTTCTGAACAAAATTGAGAAGTTGAAAACAGAACGCAGTCACTTCACGAGGGTTAGGAAGATTTCTTCAAGGCTTGGTTCTTTCACCTGCATTGTCAGAATCTTTGCTCCCTGGGAAGCCACGTAATCGTGAAGCTCCTCGCGAATGTCCTCGGGCGAGACGACACGATACTTGTTCTCCCCGAGAGGAGCGACGTTCCATTCAGCAGAACTCCAGTCTACGGGCCTGTTCGTCTCGATGATGATTGTGTAGCCTGCCTTCTTGAGGAACTCGCGCTTGATGTTCTCAATGCTGTCCTCCAGCACAAGCTTGCCCTTGACGATGACGCCAACGGTATCGCAGACTTCTTCAACATGCGCGAGAATGTGGCTCGAAAAGAAGACAGTCTTTCCAGCCTTCCTCTGCTCTCTGATAATTTCCTTGAACTCGGCGATGCCAGTCGGGTCGAGGCCGGTCATTGGCTCGTCGAGGATGAGCAGTTCGGGGTCGTTTATCAGGGCCTGAGCGAGGAGAAGCCTTTGACGCATTCCCTTCGAGAATTTGCCGACTTTTTTATTCCTGACCTCCCAGAGGTTAACCATTTTGAGAATCTCCTCTGCCCTCTTTTCCCTCTCCACCTTGGGAATTCCGAAGGCCTTGCCGAGTACATCAAGGGTCTGCATGGGGGTTAAGAAATCCCAAAGAGTGGCGTGCTCGGGCATGTAGCCGATTTTGGCTTTGGTCTTTACGAGCTTGCCCTCGTTGAATTTTCCGTCTCTGAAGACTTCCTCGCCGAGGAGCTCAATCCGGCCCTCCTGCGGAAAGACGAGGCCGAGTAAGCTGAGGATTGTCGTGCTCTTTCCTGCTCCATTCGGCCCGAGGAATCCGTAAACGACTCCCCTTGGAACCCTCAGAGTGAGCCCATCTAGGGCCCTAACATCCTTATAGACCTTGACCAGATTCTCAACCGTAATCATAACCATCACCTCATGTCCATACGGAGGAAGCGCCAGGTCGCGATGCCGAGGTAGACCAGGGTCATAACGACGAGCAACGCAACGTTTACCGCCCGCTTCTTCATCGCTTGGTCGATTCCGGCGTATTCGACTTTGTAATCGGTGTAAGTGTGGGTTTCCCCATTGATTTCGACTGTTTTCGTTACCTCCTTGTAGTCGTTAACTGCGTCCAGGATAACGGAGAACTGGGAGCTGGGTGAGTAGAAGAGGTATTTTGTGTAGTAGTCGGCTTTGTAATCTAGGAGCTCCTGCATACTCGAATTCTCGGGGGCATGCTCCCCTGCCTTGTACATGACGAAGGCGGGGAGGAATATGTACAGTAAAAAGAACACACCCAGTGCAACGCCGAGGGACGTTCCAGACGAGCGGACGAAGGTCGATATTATGTAGCCTATGGCAATGAACTCCAGCATCGTTAGGAGGAGCAACAGGTTGAGCAGGAAGACGTCTGAGGTTATCTTTGAAATGGAAACACCAACCCACTGAAGACCAGCGAGGGTGACGAAGCTCGTGAGGAGCAGTGCAACGCCGAAGACAACGAGCTGCCCAACGTACTTCCCAAGGATGTACCCGAGCCTCGTCACGCTCTTGCTGAGGGCTATCCTGATTGTTCCATCCTCAATCTCCTTGTTTATCGCCCCGGCTCCAAAGACTATTGCCAGGATTCCCAGGAAGAAGAGTGCCGTTTTGCTTGAGAAGGTTATTATCGCCGCTATTGCTTCGAGTTCGTTTGTTATCCCCTCCTGTTTCATGTAGTAGAACGCTGGGATGTACAGGGCGATTATTATCGCCATTATAGCCCACAGTTTCTTTGTTCGCATTCCCTTCATGAACTCAAGTTGGAATCCCCAAAACACTGGGAGCACCTCCCTCACTCTCGGTGGAAACTAAAGACGGGAGTATAAAAATTTTGTCCTCAGAATAGGAATGAAATTAGAGTCCCCTAAGTTCAAGAACGAGTTCCGCCCTCGGGCAGTGCCTCTTCAGCCTGTTTAGAACCTCACCCTTACCCCCGAGGACGGGCCAAAGGATTGAGTCTATGTGGAGCGGGGGAATTTCGGTTTTCTCCGCAATCCCCTTCCAGAAGCTAACCGGCGGCTCGGTGGTGAAGTGTTTGGTGTAGGCGTTTATCCTCACGTCGTCCGGAATTTCGATGGCCATCGGGTAGGGAACGAAAGCTCCAAAGGCAATCCTCCCCGCGTAGCCGAACATCTTCACGGCGAAGACTATCGTTTTCGCGCTCCTTTTAGCGTTCATAACCTTCGCGAGGTCGTCTCTAAGCCTTTCCATGCCGTTGAAGTAGTAATCCCTCAGCTCGTCCATCGAGAGAGACTCTAAGAAGGGCTCAACCCTCTCGATTCTTTTGAGCTTTCCGGCAACGAGACGCCTGTTGGTCTTCGAGTTGGGGAGAAACTGGGCGTAGGCCTCCGCTATATCTCTGGGTGGGTTCTCTGAAAAGTGCCTCGAGAACTCCCACCACCAGTCCTCGCCTTTCCCGCTCAGCTGGTAGCTGACGAGCGCGTTGGCCATGACCAGCTTGATGAAGAGTTCGTCGTCCTTCAGGTTCTCCCGAAGGTTTCTCAGTGCATCGAACTGCAAATCAACCTTCTCCTCAATGGTTTTCGCGCAGTCGAGGCCGAGCTCCCGCAGTATTTCCACGAGCCTGTTGACTTTCTCCTTGTCCTCTCTGTATTTTACCCTCACGAAGCGGTCGAGCGTCATTGCGCCACGCTCCTTATCAACCTTTCCAGAAAGGCGTTCTCGCTCACAACCTCGGCCCCGGTGTTCCTCGGAAGGCCGAGCTCGACCTTTGCCCTTATCCCGTGCTCCCTGAGGTGGTCGTTAAGCTCCGCCGAGAGCCTCTGAAACTCCGCCTTCAGGATTAGGCCGTAAACCGTCGGCCCCCAGCTGCTCTGGCCTGCGCCGTAGGTTTTCTTGCCCAGCCAGTCGAGGATTAGCTTAACGTCCTCCCTGAACTCTCCTCCCTGAAACTCCGCGAAGTGCCTGCCGACGAGCCTCTGTATCGCCGAGAGGTGCTCACCGAAGGCCCTAACGTTCCTCTCCTTTAGCGCGGGCAGTAGGCCGAGCAAAATGCGGTGGCTTATCTCCATGGCCACGTTGACGTCCCCAAAGTTTCCGCTCATTATCGGCTTCTCTTCCTCTTCATCGAGGCCCGGCTTGACCTCGGGAATCACGAGCAGGAACGCCCACTCCCCGGGAAACTCCTCGCGGAGTATCAGCGGGGGGATTCCTTCTTTAACCCCGCCATCGAGGACGAAGCCGCCATGGGCGAAGGCGTAAATCCCGGCCCCGCTGTTCTTCCCCCTTCCGAGAACCTCGGCGAGTTTCTCAATCGAAACGTTCAGGTTGTTGAGCCTCGCTATTGCTGTTCCAACGGCTAAGCTCAGCTGTGTTGTTGAGCCGAGACCGACGTGCCTTGGAATTGCCTTCCGCACCTCGATTAGGTACCCGGTTCCCGTTCCAAAGGCCGAGTTCATTCTCTCAACGGCCTTCTTTATTGTCTCCACGTCCTCGCCTTCAGCCTTTACCTCGAGCCGTTCAGCGGGCAGAACCTTCACCTCGTAGCCACCTTCGAGCGCCACCCCAAGGCTCCCGAAGCGCCTTCCGAGCGAGCCCGTTGGGTCTATCAGGCCGAGGTGAAGCCTCTTCGGTGTCCGAATTATCATGCCCATCACCCTTTTATTGACTCCCGAGAATCATCCTCGGTGGTGCTAATGAAGTTTGCGGGAGTTAATCTTGACGAGCCGAGGATAATGGGAGTGATAAACGTCTCGCCCGAGAGCTTCTACAAGGGGAGCGTGAGGAACGACGAGAAGGCCCTTGCCGAGACCGCCGTTAGAATGGTCGGGGAGGGCGCGAGCTTCATAGACATTGGCGCGAAGTCAACGGCCCCCTACCTCGAGACCCAGATTCCACTTGAAGAGGAAATCAGAAGGGCTGTTTGGGCTGTCAAGGTCGTCAAGGACGCGGTTGATGTTCCCGTGAGCATAGACACCACGAGCGCAAAGGTTGCGGAGGAAGCTTTAAAGGCCGGCGCCGACATCATAAATGACGTAACCGGCTTCAAGGGCGACCCGGAAATGGCGAAGGTTGCCTCTGAGTACAGCGCTCCGGCCGTTCTCTGCGCCCATGGGAATGTGAGAAACTTCTCTGACCCGGTCAGAACGGTTATTGAGTTCCTTGAGGAGAGCCTGACGATAGCGGAGGAGCACGGGGTTGAAGATGTTGCCGTTGACCCCGCCATCGGCTTCCTCCGACCGGAGTGGCCACCCTGGTACGAGTGGGACTCGAAGGTCATAGCTAACCTCAACCTGCTCAAGCTCCTCGGAAAGCCAATCCTCGTCGGCATCTCGCGGAAGTCCTTCATAGGTGCGATAACGGGCAGGAAGGACCCATCTGAAAGGCTCGCCGGCAGTCTGTCGGCAACGGCAATAGCGGTTCTGAAGGGTGCAAGAATAGTGAGGACTCACGACGTGAGGGAAACGCTCGACGCGATTAAGGTCGCCGAGTTCATCGGGCGCTTTTCCACTTAGAGTTCTTCGCCCTCTTCCATTCTTCGAGGAGCGTTATCAGAAGCGACAGCGAGACGGGGCCGATGATGATTCCGACGAAGCCGAAGGCAATGTAGCCCCCGAAGATTCCCACGAGGCTGACGAGCGCGTTAACGCCCCACTGCCTCTTGCCGAGCCTCTTGGAGAGGACTATATCCGGCGTTGGGGAAACTAGGATAAAACCGAGAATGCCCATCGCGAGGGCCTTCCAATAGAGACCCGAGGTGAACAGGTAAATCGAACTCGCGCTCCATACAATCCATCCACCAACGACCGGAAGGAGTTCGAGGATGACAACCAGTATTCCAGCTGCTATTGAGCCCCCCGCGTCCGATATTCCGAGAACGTAAAAGAGGAACGCGAGCACGGCACCTTTGCCAACACTGACGAGGAGCCATCCACGTAGGAGGTAATGAAGGGTTTCCGTTGCGCTGTTTATGAGCTTTCTTGCTAGTTCTTCCCTGCTGGGAGGCAGGAGGGCATATATCTCGTCTTTTATCGCTCTCGCGTTCACGAGAACGCCGTAAAAGGCAAAGACCGCAACGATAATCTGGAGGGACAGCTTGGGAAGGGAATAAGTGTAGCCCAGAACGTAGGAGTTGAAGCGCTCCGCTATCGCGCTTGAGAGCTTGTTGAGAAGGTCGTAGACCCCTGATGGCAGGTTGAGGCCGAGAAGCCAGGCGAAGAACGTGTCAACGTAGTCTGTGAGGGAGTGCTTGATATCGTTTATCCAGAGGGCAAAGCCGAGGATGAAGAGAAACGAAAATACAGTCAAGAGCCCCGTGAGAAGAAGTGCAGACCAGCGGTTGCCTATTCTGACACTGAGCCTCTCGTGAAGGGGATAGAGGATGTAAGCGAGGGTAACGGCCACAATAAGGGGAGAAAGGACAGGACTAACGGTCTGCCACGTGAGGTAGAGGACCCCCAGTGAGACGCCAATCCAAACCGCCGTTTCAAGCTCCATCCAGCATCCCCAGGTATTTTAGGATTAGCTCCCTCGCGCTCGGCTTGCTGAAGACTATCAAATAGCCCCTCTCATCGAGGATGAAGTCCTTCCCGAGCGCGAGTAAAGTCTTCTTGAGCTTCACGATTTCGGCCCTCTCGATGTCCACCCGCTCCTTGACTTCCTCCGGTGCATCTATCTCCTTCAGGGCCTTCTCGAGCCTGTTGAGAACGCTCCTGTTGACGAACTTGACCGGGCTGAAGTCCGGCTCCTCCGCGACAATCTCGCCCGGGTCAATGTAGATGCCCCAGTGCTCCTTGGCACACTCGAAGGGGTATACGTAGTCCTCCCCGTAGTCGGGGAGGTAGAGCTCCCTTATCACCGCGAGGAGAAGCCTCCTGGCGTCTTTCCCGTAGAACTCAATCCTGAGCTTGAACTTCCTGTCGTCGAAACCATTCTCGAACACCTCAAGCTTCTCCTCGCAGAGCATCCAATCACCTCCTCAGGTAAGGTTCAAGGTAACTCGGGTCGAGGTAGAGCGCCTTACTTCCGGTTATTCCGAAGTTGCTTGGAGTTTCAAGGTTCTTGTATATCACAACCCTTGCGCTCGTAACGTTCATTAACTTTTCGAGGGTCGCCATGGCAGTGTCCATTCCGCCGGTCTCGTCCACGAGTGTTCCTGTGACGTTCTCTGCGAACCACGTCCTTCCTGTGGCGAACTTCTTGACCTCAGAGACGCTCATGTTCCTGCCCTCGCTCACCGCCTGAAGGAACGCCTGGAAGTAGGTGTTTACCATGTTGGCTATGATTTTCTTCTCCTCATCCGTTAGTCCCCTCCACTCGGCACCCATGTCCTTGTAAGGACCGGTCTTGAAGACCTCAACCTTTACCCCGTTCCTCTGATAGTTCTCCTGCAGGTCGTAGTGAACGTACAGGACGCCGATGCTCCCCACCTCTGCGAGCGGACTCGCGACTATCTTGTCGGCCCCGCTGGCTATGTAGTAGCCGCCGGACGCCATTATTCCGCCGGAATAGGCAACCACTGGTTTGACGAGGGCGAGTTTCTTGACTGCGGAGTGGATGTCCATAACGGGGCCGACATCACCGCCGGGGCTCTCAATCCACAGGAGAACCCCTCCGATTGAATCGTTGCTCGCGATTTTCCTCAGAAGGGGGACGACTTCAAGGGCCGTGTACTCGTTTATTATCCCGAAAATCGGGACGATGGCTATCGTTTTTCCTCCCGTCCCGTTGATGAGCGAGCGCAGGTAGGCAACTTCGTCCTTCAGCTGGCTGAGCTGGTAGCTTGATGTCCCGTTGCAGGTAACGTTTAGGGGAGTTTCCACTACCGCGGGGGCAGTTGCGTTTGGTGAAACCGCTATCGGGGAAGTCGCCTGGTAGAGCACCGCGATTGCCACAACTGAGAGCGCGAGCAGAAGAGCGAGGACGGCCGAGACGTACTTCCATATGTTCTCCTTCATCCTCTCACCTTAGACCCCTTGTCGGGCCAACTTTTAAACCTACCCTCGCTAAGCTTTTTATATTCCCCCGAGAAATTCGGGGCAGGTGATTGCATGGAGATTGGGGTGACAATATATCCCCATTTCGTTACAAAGGACAAGAGCCTCGCGTCAATCCTGGCGGACGTCAAGATTAAGGACTACGACTTCGTTTCAATCTTCCCGCACACGCTCGGGCTAATCAAGAACGGCATCGTCGTCGAGAAGAAGCTCAGGAACATCGAGACAACCCTCAGGGGAGTCGGGATAAGCTACATCGTCAGGATGCCGACTTCGGTCAACCTGCGCGACCACATCTACTACACGCGCCACTTCCGCGTTGCCAAGGCCGTCGCCGATGTTGCAATCAAGCTCGGCGCCAAGGTCATAGTCATGCAGAGCGGAAGGACCGGGAGGCTCGACCTCGAAATCGAGGCCATACAGCAGTTGGCCGACATGGTCGGACCCTTTGACATAAAGATAGCCCTCGAGAACACCTTCAGCGTCAAGGACACGCTCTACGTCGTCGAGAACGTCGAGAGGGACAACGTGGGCTTTGCCCTCGACGTGGCTCATGCCTTCCTCAGCGCCCAGGGCAACGAGGAGAAGCTCTTGGAAGATGTGAAGCTCGGCACCGACAAGACGGTAATCCTGATGATACACGACAACTTTGGAAAGCTCTTCCCGCAGGTCGAGCCAGAAGATGCCCTCGCCTACGGCGTTGGCGACCTCCACCTGCTCCCGGGTGAGGGCAAGATACCCTTCGGCAAGGTTCTCCGCCTGTTTGGCGACGTCCCGTTGCTCCTGAAGGTCAAGGACCCCGAGAAGTTCTCCAAGATACCGAGCAAGCAGGGGCTCATAGAACTGCTAACGAGCCTCTAATTCCAGCCTTTTCCCGATTTCCCTATAGAGAACCGCGAGGGCCTTTCCTATCGCTTCTTTCTTCCTCGTGAAGTGTGTGACGTCCTCGCTCAGATTCTCGCGGATTAGCTTGGCTGCTTCCTCAATCGTTATCAGCCCTTCGAGCCATGCGTAGGCGAATATTGCCTCGGCAACGTCTCCCCTCGCGTGCTTGTCGCTCCTCGGCGGGGCGAGCTTTCTCAATCCAGACATCTCAAGGGCCAGGGCCAGTGAGGCGTTTGGAACCCTTTCGCCGGTCGGCCTTCCGATGTACTCGCTCAACGCCAGGGAGAACGCAAAGTTGAGGAGCGAATCCCCGAACTTGGCCAATCCCTTGTCCGTGAAGTCCCTCTCGTACCTCATCCCCATCACCCGAAGAACGCCTCCATGTGCCACAGCCCCGCGTAGTGAATCCCGACGAGCATCGCTACGAGGAGGGTTATAAAAACGTAGTCCTCGGTCTCGGCAAGGGCGCACCACGCCGGAACGGCCGGAAGGAGGAGCCTCGAGGCGCTCACCGCAGGAACGCCGGTTATGAGGTACTGGAGGGCGACGGTCGGCGCCGAGAACGTGAAGTCCGCCCAGCGCCTCTGCCTCGCGAGCAGGAACAGCCCCACCGTGTAGGGGACGAGAAAGGCCCAGTGGTGGAGGAGCCAGTGTATTCCCCTCAGCCTGAAGTCCCCGACGTGCCAGTTCTGCTTTACGAACCAGCTCCCGAGGAGCCATTCCGCCTGCGCAATGGGTCCGTCGAGGGAGGAATCCCAAGTTCTTTCGATTTCGAAGTACGTGAAAGGACTTCCACTGACTTGAACGAAGAACGCCGCGAGAAGGGCACAGAACACCGCGAAGGGAATCAGGAAGCGCTTCCATTCCCTGGAGAGAATGAAAGCCGGGGCGAGGAGGACCATTGAGTACTTTGCCGTGACTGCGAGCCCGAGGAGAACGCCCGCTGCTTCGGGCTTCCTATCCCTGAGGTCATAGGCCGCGAGAGCGAGGCTCAGCGCGAGGGCTTCACTGTAGGGGGCCGTCGTAAAGAGGACGTACGCTGGGTTGAGGGCCAAGAAAAGGGCCGGTCTCAGGCCCCACCTCCGGAGGACTATAAAGGGCGGTATGAAGCTCAGGAAGTTCGCGAGCAGAAAGGCTGAGAGCCATGTCTCAAGCCCGAGCTTAGAGAGTGCTCGTATCATCAGGGGAAAGAGCGGGCCGAAGGCGAGTTCATGAACGTCAAAGTAGCCCTTCTCAGCTATGGTGATGAAGTGCAGGCCGTCCCAGCGGAAGGAGAACTCCTCGACTCTGAAACCGACCGCGTGGAGCAGAATGAGCTTTCCCGCGAGGACGGCGAGGACGACTATGAGCCCCTTTTCTCTCGGAGTTAGCTCTCTTACTGCCATCAAGATGAATAAGAAAAACGTCTTAAAAGGGTATTCATTCGAGGGCCTTCTTCCAGGCGTCGAGAAGAACCCTCGCGCGGTCGAATATCTTCTGCGCGGCCTCCTCAAGGACTTCCTCCGGCTTGACCTTGCCGTCGGTAACGACCTTGAAGCGGGGCTTTCTGGCCATAAGAATCGGGTGCTCGATGGTGTAGCCGGCGAACTTGACGTGCTCGTTCTCGTGGAGCACCTCGTTGAGCAGGTTAGCGAAGGTGTGGTCCTCTCCTTCAAGATAGAACTCCAGCAGGTTCTCCTCGCGCTTTATAACCTCAATCCTCATCAGCATCACCTGATAAAGCTTTCAACAGCTCTTCTAAGGCCTGCTCCTTGTTCTTGACCAGTTCGTATTTAAACTTATCCTCCTTCCACTCCGCCAGGCCGAGCTCGACAAGCTTTTCAATAACTTCCTCGGGCTCAAGGTTGAAGGCGACGCTGACGGGAACCACCACTTCTCTAATCTGCCTCGTCGTCTGGAGCGCGATTTCGGATAAAACCTCTCCAAGCTTTCTCATGAATTCAACCGCCTCGCCCCAGGGGAGGGAAGTTACGAGCTCATTATCTCTCAGCTCCGCCGTTTCGCCGAGGAGTTCGAGGGTTCTCAGGATTATGGCCGTTGAGACGCTCGTTCCAGCTTCGCGCAGGAGGTCGTCAACGGTGTAGTGGTAGAGCCCGCGCCTGTCAGGATAAAGTTTGGCCCTTACGCGGTTGTGAATCTCTCGTATCTTCCTTATCGCCTCTCTTATGTCGTCCTTCGTACCCTGGACGTTTATCTTCAGCGAGTCGAGCTTGCCGTGGACGTAGATGAAAGCCGGCAGGCGGAGCCTCTGGAGCTCCTTCATGAACTCCTCCTTTTCCACGTCGCTCTTGACGTGAATCGTTATTACCTTCTTGGCCCTCATAGAGACACCTTCAGCTTTCTGTAGTAGGGGGAGAGCTTTCTCGTCTCGACGTTTCCACAGCGCGGGCAGATTAGCTTGTCCCCGCGCCTGATGAGGGGCGTTCTGCAACGGGAGCAGAGGGCGTAAACGACGCCGAGGTCCTTTCCTTTCGTCGAGAGCTGTATCGGGCTCTTCTCGTTGGCTATAACCTTCGCCCTGACCACGTCGCCAATTTTGAACTCCTTGGTTATGTCCTCAACAAACCCTTCCTTGACCTGTGAGATGTGGATTCCGGCGAGCTTTGAGGTCGCTATCTCCCTGTCGTTCTCGCGACCCTCTATCTGGAGGAGCTGGACGATTACGGCCTGTGGCTTGACCTCTATGACCCTCGCGAGGACTATGTCCCCGACCTGCGGAAGGGGCGGGGTATCGGTCACAGGTTCGACGCTTATCTCCATCTTCTCCGGGTTGATTCTAACCTTGCCCGCTCTGGTTGCGTAAAGTTCGCCGTTCTCCTCTCTAACTCCCTCACCGGGCATGAACTCCTCTATAACTCCTAGGTAATCTCCTGGGAGGACAAGGTCACCGTTTTTAACCTTCCTATCTTCCATCCCCTCACCTCCGAAGATTTTCCTACGCCTTCTTTTTAAGCGTTCCCCAACGTTTATAGGCCGAAGGAAAAAGTTTTAGTAATTCGAAACGATGGAAGGGTGGTGGTAGGAATGAGAATGCTTCTGATACACGCCGACTACCTCGAGTACGAGGTCAGGGATAAGGCCTTGAAGAACCCCGAGCCGATAAGCGACGAGCAGAAGAAGGGCAGACTCGACGAAGTTCTGGCGGTTTTCATAAGCGTTGAGAAGGCTGACGAGGCAAACCCCGACGAGGTCGTCGAGAAGGCTATAGCCGAGATAGAGGACGTTGCGAAGCAGGTCAAGGCCGAGAGGATATTCGTTTACCCCTTCGCCCACCTCAGCAGTGAGCTGGCGAAGCCGAGCGTTGCCCTCGAGATACTCAAGAAGATAGAGGAGAAGCTGAAGGAGAAGGGCTACGAGGTCAAGCGCGCTCCCTTCGGCTACTACAAGGCCTTCAAGCTGAGCTGTAAGGGACACCCGCTGGCCGAGCTCAGCAGGACGATAGTCCCTGAGGAGGGCGTTTCAAAGGAGGAGCGCAACATAGCCCTTGAGAAGGAGGAGAAGGAGCTCGTCAGCTACTGGTACATTCTAACGCCGGAGGGAGAGCTCATAGAGGTTGACAAGTTCGACTTCACCGGCCACGAGAACCTGAGGAAGTTCGTCAACTACGAGATAGCCAAGAACAGGATTGCCGACAGGGAACCACCGCACGTCAAGCTCATGCTGGAGCACGAGCTCGTTGACTACGAGCCGGGAAGCGACGGCGGAAACCTCCGCTACTACCCGAAGGGACGCCTTATAAAGGGCCTCCTCGAGCAGTACGTCACCGAGAAGGTCGTCGAGTACGGAGCGATGGAAGTGGAAACCCCGATTATGTACGACTTTGAGCACCCCGCTTTAGAGAAGTACCTCAACCGCTTCCCGGCGAGGCAGTACATCGTCAAGAGCGGCGACAAGAAGTTCTTCCTCCGCTTCGCGGCCTGCTTCGGCCAGTTCCTCATCAAGAAGGACGCGATAATCAGCTACCGCAACCTCCCGCTCAGGATGTACGAGCTCACCCGCTACTCCTTCAGGCGCGAGAAGAGCGGCGAGCTTTCCGGCCTCAGACGCCTCAGGGCCTTCACGATGCCCGATATGCACACCGTGGCGAAAGACCTCAAGCAGGCGATGGACGAGTTCAAGAAGCAGTACAAGCTCAGCATGGAGGTTCTTAAGGGCGTTGGGCTAACTCCAGACGACTACGAGGTTGCCATAAGGTTCACCCGCGACTTCTGGGAGGAGAACAAAGACTTCATCGTCGAGCTGGCCAAGATAATCGGCAAGCCCGTCTTGATAGAGATGTGGGACCAGAGGTTCTTCTACTTCATCCTCAAGTTCGAGTTCAACTTCGTTGACAACCTCGACAAGGCCGCCGCTCTGAGCACCGTCCAGATTGACGTCGAGAACGCCGAGCGCTTCGGCATAACCTACTACGACGAAGAAGGCAAGGAGCGCTACCCGCTCATACTCCACTGCTCCCCGAGCGGAGCCATCGAGCGCGTTATGTACGCCATCCTCGAGAAGCAGGCGAAACTCCAGGCCCAGGGCAAGAAGCCGGCCTTCCCACTCTGGCTCAGTCCGATACAGGTTAGAGTGATTCCGGTCAGCGATGACGTCATGGACTACGCGCTCTACGTGGCAGGAAAGCTCGAAGGGGCCAAGATTCGCGTTGATGTTGACGACACCGGCGACAGGCTCAACAAGAAGATAAGGAAGGCCGAGAAGGAGTGGATACCCTACATCATCGTCGTCGGCAAGAATGAGAAGGAGCAGAACACCGTCACCGTCAGGAGGAGGGAGGACGGCAAGCAGGTCGAGATGCAGTTGGAGGACCTCATCAGGGAAATCAGGCAGAAGACGGAAGGCTTCCCCTACAAGCCGAGGCCCCTACCGCTTCTCCTCAGCAGGAGGCCCAAGTTCAGGGGCTGAAAGCTTTTTCAACATTATCTTTTCTCTTCCCCTGCTTACCTTGAGGGAGTAGACAACAGGCTCGAAGTCCGCGTAAGGCGCCTTCAGGAAGTAGAGGAGCTCCTTGACGTGGTCCTCCATTATCCAGGACTTGGCAAGGAGAACGTAGTCGCTGACGTTGGAGACCCACGCCACAAAGCGCCTTGATACCATGTCGGCGTTGAGGGGCAGTAGGAGCGTTGATTCTGGGAAACGGATGCTCTTGTGTGCTATCGTCTGGTTGAGCAGTTTCAGCGTCTGCTCCTCGCCGAGCATGAGTGAGGCCCCATCGAGGGTGTAAATCATCCGTATGGCCTTTCCAGATTTCAGTTTGTCCCGGAGTGGCCCGCAGTAAATCATGTCCACCTTGGGGTTTATCGTCTCGGGCTCAACTTTATCGAGGTAGAAGACGTTTTCAATCTCGGTTCTCAGCGGGGAGTAGCGGGAGCCAAATATGTCGATTATCGCCATTTTTGAACCTTTGAGGGCATTGTCGGCGTCGAGCCCAACGCTGGCGCACCTGTGGAGCAGACTGCGGAGTGGGACGCTGTAGTTTGATATTACAGTAAAGTAGCCGCTCTCAATGGCCTTTCTCAGAAAGAGGAACAGAATCTGCCATGCGGAGGAGTAGGCGTCGTAGATAACTGCAACGGTAGAGCCCCTCATCCGGGAGGGAGGAAAAACTTCCAGGAGGGTCTCCATTCGTCACCCTCCCGGGGGCGTTCCCGAGAACACCTCGTTCAGGAACTCCCGAGCCTCTTCGCTGAACTGGTCGAGCTTGACCTCCTTGCCGAACTTGTCGTAGACCTTTCCGTCCCTGAAGTTGAGCTCGAATATCTCGTAGTGCTCCTCGCTCTTCTCGTGGAGCTTTATTCCGTGACCCTTCAGGTGGTTCTCAAGGTTCTCGATGTCAACGTACTTGCCGCACTCCTCGCACTTATAGAACTGCCAGAAGATGTAGTCTTGGCCCGCTAAAACGTTGGCCTTTATGTGGTTTATCAGCGCACCGCCGAGGTACTCGTAGACGTCCTCCTGAACGAGCTTGCCGTTGTCGTCAACGACCTTGAAGCCGGCCCAGACTATGTGGTCGTTTATGTCAGCGAGGGTCGCCTTGAGGTAGCGGTAGGTCAGCACGAAGCTCCCGTTCTTGATGTAGAAAACTCCCTTGTCGGGGATGGCCACTATGTGGATTCCCTTAACGTCCTTCCCGGCGAGCGAATCGGCCTCGTCCTTGTTCTTGGCCACATCGATGAAGACCTTGACGTTGCTCTTCTTGTGGATTCCTATTATCGTGCTTCCCTCAATTTCCCAGTGGTAGTCGTCGAGGTAGCGGACCTGCGTGTACACCTTCTTAACGCCGGGACTCAGTTCGCTGTACATGCTCACCACCTGAGAAGGTTCTCGCGGGTGTTAATAAGCTTTAGCGGAAAAGCTTAAAAACTACCGCCCAAAGCGCCTCTGCCTCTTCTGGAACTCGCGGATGATTCTGAGGAAGTCAATCTTCCTGAACTCCGGGAAGTAGACGTCCACGAAGAACAGCTCGCTGTAGGCTATCTGGTAGAGGAGGAAGTTGCTTATCCTTATCTCACCGCCTGTCCTTATCACAATGTCCGGGTCGGGCATGTTGGGATAGTAGAGGTAGCGCTTTATCAGGTCCTCGTCTATCTCTTCCGGTTTGAGCTTTCCAGCCAAAACGTCGCTCACTATCTCCTTCACCGCGTCTGCAATCTCGCTCCTTCCGCCGTAGGCCAGGGCGATGTTGAGGGTGTAGTTGCCGTACTTTCTGGTAACCCTCTCGGCTTCCTCCGCCGCCTTCCTGACGTTCTCTGGGAGCATCTCCTTCCTCCCGATGACGTTGACCCTTATCCCGTACCTGTGAACCCTCTCGTCCTCAACGAGCTCCTTGAACTTCTCCTCGAAGAGGTTCATGAGGGCGTTTACCTCCTCTGGGGAGCGCTTGAAGTTCTCTGTTGAGAAAGCGTAAACGGTCAGCGTCCTTATTCCAAGCTCCCGGCACCACTCGAGGATTTCTTCAAGCTTTCGCGAGCCGAAGAAGTGACCGTACCAGGGGGGCTTCTCAAGCTTCCGGGCCCACCGCCGGTTCCCGTCCATTATGATTGCCACATGCCTTGGAATGTTCCCCGATTTAACCTTCTCCAGGAGATAGCGCTCGTAGAGGTCGTAGGCGGGCTTGAAAATAATGTGGGGGATGTGGGAGAGGAGCCTGTAAATCATGGCCCTCACTCAAGCCTCTTCCTTGATTTGAGGTGCTTCTCGGCGAGCTCCATGTAGATTTCCGCGTTCTTCTTCGTCCACTCGATTTCCTCCTCGGTGAGCTGTCTCACGACCTTGCCCGGGACGCCGAGGACGAGGCTGTAGTCGGGAATCTCCTTGCCCGGCGGGACGAGAGCCCCGGCGCCGATGACGACGTGCTTCCCTATCTTCGCGCCATCGAGGATTACGGAGCCCATGCCGATGATGACGTAGTCGCCTATTTCCGCTCCGTGAACGACGGCATTGTGGCCTATGGTGACGTACTTTCCGATAATCGTTGGCTGGTTGTGGGAGGTGTGTATGCTCACGTTGTCCTGGACGTTTGAGCAACAGCCGATGTAAATCTGCTCGATGTCGCCCCTGAGAACCGCCGAAGGCCAGACGCTCGTCTTCTCCTCCAGAACAACGTCCCCAATGACGGAGGCGCTCTCGTCAACAAAAGCGGTCGGGTGAATCTTAGGCTTCTTTCCGTTGAACTCGTAAATCGCCATTTTTCATCACCGGGTTATAGTCCCGGGGAGAACTTATAAAGATAACCGGCCAACTTAACCGGGGAAAGACCATGAGGTACAGGAGAGGTGCCAGCGCCGAACGGGAGCTGATACGACTCCTTGAGGGGGCGGGGTTTGCGGTCCTCCGCTCGGCGGGGAGCCACAGGGTTGACCTCGTCGCGGGCAACGGAAGGGACTACCTGTGCATCGAGGTCAAGAGCACCCACTCAAAGAGGCTCTACATATCATCTGAGGACGTTGAGAAGCTCGTTTCATTTGCCGAGAGCTTCGGCGGGAAGCCGGTCTTGGCCGTCAAGTTCATAAACGTGGGCTGGCGCTTCTACTTTCCCGGTGAGCTAAGGAAAAGCGGTAAGAACTACCGCGTTGAAGTTAGTGACGCTTTCCACACCCTCGAAGAGCTCGTCGGGAAGCAGAGAACCCTTGATGGGGTGATTGGCGATGAGGTTTAAATTGTGCGCCCTCCTGATTGTCATGCTCCTGCTGGTTCACATACCAGCCGTTTCGTCCGAGGGCTCATCCCTTCTGAGCGTCACGGTTCTCAACGACACCATTCCCGCACTTCCGGGGAGCACCATTGTCGTTCCGTTCTCGATAACCAACCTTGGAAACGAGACGATAAACAACGTTACCGTTTACGTTACCGGGCCTGCTCAGGGCTTTCAGTACAGTGTTAAGGTGATAAGGACCCCCATCGAGCCCGGAAAGAGCGTGAACGACACGATAACGGTCAACGTCCTCAACGTTCCGCCAGGGAAGTACAACCTGACCCTCGTCGCGAGGGCCGGGAACTTCTATTCAACCGCGAAGTTCGTGGTTTCCGTTGGTGTTCTCTCGGACTATTCCCTCTCCGTTGAGGTGGGAGGCAAGTACATATACGGAAACGACGTTGTCATTACCCTGAAGGCAATCTCCAAGTCCAACGGCGTTCTCCTGGGTTCCCTCGGCTATAAAATAGTCAGAGAAGGCGTTATTCTGAAGAGCTACGAGAACTCGACGTACCTGAACCCGGGCGAGGTCTGGGAGAAGGTAATCGTCCTGAAAAAGCCCGACGTTGGCAACTACACAGTGGTGCTCTGGGCGAACTTTGGAGGTAAATACAAGAGGGTCGTGAAGACGTTTGAGGTGTACCAGAGAAAGCTCCAATATGAGGTCTACTTCCGCGACGGTGCTATCTACGTTCGTGTCTTCAACTCCACAGGGGGAGTCCCTGGCATAGCGGTCTCCATAGACAACGTTACCTTCAAGACAGACGTTGACGGTGAGGTTTCCTACCTCGTTAACGAACCCGGCGTTTACAGGGTAACCCTCAACCTCGACGGGAGGATTGTAACGACCTTCGTGGACGTCAAGAAGCTAATCGTCAGCCCGCGCGTCCTCAACGGCTCCATCGTGGTCAGGGTCATGGATTCAACCGGTGTTCCCGTTCCCAACGTGACGGTTGTGGCATCGGGGCCGCTCGGCACGGACTATTCGGTGACCAACTCCTCGGGCATCGCGGTTGTGAACCTTAACAAGACCGGCTACGGAAGCATCGTCATCAAAGCCGAGAGCGACCGCTACCTCCCGGGCGAGGCTGTAGTGACGGTTTCAAAGCCCCCTTCCCCCACAACGTCAAGCTCCAGCCAAACCCAGGCTCCGACTAGCACATCCTTACCCTCGAACACCACCGCCCAGTTCCCTCCCGGGACATCAGAAGCCACACCAAGTGGCTCAACTCACGTAGGACTAATCCTAATCCTCGCCGGGTTAATCCTCGCGGGAACATCCTACCTCGCTTTTGCCGTTCCAGTAATCCACGAGGAAACCCTCGACCGCTACTACTTCCTCAAGGTCCGCGCCCCGAGGCTCCGCCCGCTGAAGAACTACCGCGTTGAGCGTGCAGTTAATGCCGTTGAGGTAAGGACTACAAAGGGCAACGCGAAACTCGAGAACGGAAAACTCGTCTGGGAGCTCGACCTTGAGCCGGGTGAAGAGGCCTATCTCCAGGCCGTTCTCGGCTGACATTTTCTTTCCATTAGTAAACCTTATTAAGCCGACCGAATACATTCAGATGACAGTCTAAAGGAGGCGAAAGCCATGGTGAACCTCGAACTGCTGAAGAAAATCGTCGAGGCCCCGGGCGTTTCTGGATTTGAGTTCCTTGGCATCAGGGACGTCGTTATAGAGGAGCTCAAGCCCTACGTTGACGAGATTAAGGTTGACAAGCTCGGAAACGTCATAGCGCACAAGAAGGGAAGCGGTCCAAAGGTCATGATTGCGGCTCACATGGACAAGATAGGCGTCATGGTCAACCACATAGACAAGGAGGGCTACCTTCACATCGTTCCCGTCGGTGGAGTTGACCCGAGGACGCTCGTTGCCCAGAGGATAAGGTTCTTCACCGAGGAGGGCGAGCGCTACGGAGTCGTTGGCCACATTCCGCCCCACCTCCAGAAGCCCGAGGACAGGAAGAAGGCCGCTGACTGGGATACGATAGTCGTTGACGTCGGCGCCGAGGGCAAGGAGGAAGCCGAGGAAATGGGCTTCCGCGTTGGAACCGTCGGCGAGTTCGCTCCAGCATTCACCCAGCTCAGCGAGAACAGGATTGCGACTCCGTACCTCGATGACAGAGTTTGCCTCTACGCCATGATAGAGGCCGCCAAGGCCCTCGAAAGCCACGAGGCGGACATCTACTTCGTTGCGAGCGTTCAGGAGGAGGTTGGCCTTCGCGGTGCCAGGGTTGCGAGCTACGCGATTGACCCGGAGATAGGCATAGCGATGGACGTCACCTTCGCCAAGCAGGTCGGCGACAAGGGCAAGATTGTGCCCAAGCTCGGTGGCGGACCGGTCATGGACGCCGTTGGCCCGAACATCCACCCCAAGGTTCGCGCCTTCGCCGAGGAGGTCGCCAAGAAGTACGACATACCGCTCCAGGCCGAGGCCAGCCCGAGGCCGACCGGAACCGATGCCAACATAATGCAGATTAACCGCGAGGGCGTCGCGACCGCCGTGCTGAGCATACCGATACGCTACATGCACAGCCAGGTCGAGACCGCGGACATAAGGGACATCGACCTCACCATAAAGCTCGCCAAGCACCTCCTCGAGGAACTTAAGCCGATGGACCTCACTCCGTGATGGAGTTCCGCGATGGAAAGGTTTATTGGCTTTTCTTCCCTTCTTATATCCGGTGACCCGATGATAGCGGTCGTTTCAATTGGCCCCATCGAGCGGTCGCTCGTTGAGGGCGTCGTTGACTTCGTAAGGAATTACTACTCGCGCTTCGGGATTAGTGTCGAGTTCGTTGGTGAGGTTCCGGCCGAGCCCTTCTCGGTTGCCTTCAACGCCAGGAGAAACCAGTACCTCGGGAGGATTTTCCTGCCGACGCTCTCCGCCCTTCGGGAGAAGCTTGGGGCAGTAGCTATTCTCGGCATCACGGAACTCGACCTCTACGAGGAGGGGCTGAACTTCGTATTCGGCCTGGCAAACCCCTCCTTGAGGAGCGCCATCGTCTCGGTTCACAGGCTCAGGAACGAGTTCTACGGCCTCAAACCAGATGACGGGCTCCTCCTTGAGCGGGCCGTCAAGGAGGCGATGCACGAGCTCGGCCACGTTTTCGGTCTCAAGCACTGTCCGAACCCGAGGTGCGTTATGCACTTCTCGAATTCCCTCCTCGATACCGACGCCAAGGGGCCCCTCTACTGCCCGAGGTGCGAAGAGAAGCTTGAGGAAAACCTTAGGAAACTGGGGGTGTTGTCGTGATTGAGGTTGAGGTCAAGGGCTACGCCGACGATAAGGTCTTTGAGCGCGTTAGGGAGAGCTTCCGGCTCATAAGGAAGGAGTACCACGAGGATACCTACTATCAGCACCCGTGCAGGGACTTTTCAAAGACGGACGAGGCCCTGAGGATTCGCGTGAGGCGCTTCAACGGCCACTTCGAGGCCTTCTTGACCTACAAGGGGCCTAAGCTTGACTCTGTCTCGAAGACGAGGGAGGAGATAGAGGTTCCCATCGAGGACCCCGATGCCCACGCGAGGATTCTTGAGGCTCTCGGCTTCCGCGAGGTTCTGACCGTCGAGAAGGTTCGCGAGAAGTACTACGTGGAGAAGGGCATCACCCTGACCCTCGACGAGGTTGAAGGCGTCGGGAAGTTCGTGGAGATTGAGGCTCTGACCGACGACAGGGAGAAGGTCCCCGAACTGGTTGAGAAGCTGAGGGGAATACTCATGGAGCTCGGCGTTACGCGCTTCGAGAGGCGTTCCTACCTCGAGCTACTGCTCGGGAAGGGGGGCTGAATGGGGAAGCTGGATGAACTGTTCGGTGTAATCAAGGGAAAGCGACCGGATACGGAAGTGCTAACCGAGATAGAGGACAGACTGCTCGTTGATGATGTTCCCGGGGCCATAGCTCTCCTAGAAGAGCTCGAGAAGGAGCAGAACGTCGTCATAGCTGTCAGGATGATTCTCCGAAAGATTCTCCGCATGAAGGAATCCGAAGAGACGGAGGTTCGTTTCGTTCCGCTCCTCAAGCAGCTCGTTCCCTACATCAACGGGGTGAAAAATGAGCGCTACCGCGCACTCCTTCTCGGCGAACTGGCGATGGGTTTCTACATAATTGGGGCCGAACTTGAAGGTGATTTCGCCCTTAAAGCCTCGATAAACCTTGCTCTGAATCATCCAGACGTGCTGAGGGACATAATAATGGGCCTCATTAACGCCGGCCTCTTCCCAAAGGCCGGTTACGCAATGAAGTTCGTTAAGGACAAGGAAAAGCTCGACGTTGTTCTCGTTCACCTTGCCGAGGTTCTCTACGAGAGGGGCGAGGCCGAGAAGGCTCTAGCGGTGATAGGTCACATAACGAGCAACTTCCATCGGGCCGTTGCGCTGCTTCACCTGGCCCAGTTTGAGAAGGACAGGGACAGGGAGAAGGCCCTTCAGTTCGTTGACTGGGCAATAAAGCTCGCCGAGAGGATAGAAGACCCCGACGCAAGGTTCGAGCTGATGCTCAAGCTCTACGACCTGAGGCACGAGATAAGCGGCGAGCCCCTCAGTTTCTCCGAGCTACTCGCGAGGGAAACTCCTGAGGAGACAGAGCGGGCGGAAGACCAAGGGCCCTCGACAGGAGGAGGGAGTGAGGAACCTTAACCCCTATCTCGACGAGCTCTTCAACCCGTTCTGCAACCTCTCTGGGGGTTCCCTGGAGGAGTACCCTCCCACCGTTTAAAACCACGAGTCTGTCAGCTTTTCTGAAGAGAAAGCGCGAATCGTGCTCGACCATAACGACCGTTGTTCCTGCCCTGTTGAGCTCCTCAACGACCCTCAGAACCTCCCGCTTCCCCTTTGGGTCGAGCTGGGACGTCGGCTCATCCAGAACAAGGTGGCTCGGCTTCATCGCTATTACGGACGCTATGGCCAGCCTCTGCTTCTCGCCTCCGCTGAGGTTGGGGGGAAACTCGTTTTCGAGGCCCTCGAGACCGACCACCTTAAGGGCCCACTCAACCCTCTCCGCTATCTCCTCCCTTGGAAGGCCGAGGTTTTCAAGGGCGAAGGCAACCTCATCCTCAACGGTCATGTTGAACAGCTGACTCTCCGGGTTCTGGAGGACGAGACCGACGAGCGTTGAAAGCTTTGAAACCGGCGTTTCCGTCGTTTTGAAGGTCTTCCCCGTTCTCGGGTCCCGGACAATGACCTCCCCCGAGAACGCCCCCCCAATCGAGTTGGGAATTATCCCGTTCAGCGTTAGCGTGAGGGTTGACTTACCGCTCCCGCTCGGGCCGAGGATTCCCACGAACTCGCCGTCCCCTATTTTCAGGTTCACATCCATTAGGGCAGGGTTTTTTGAGCGCGGGTACCTGAACGTCACGTCCCTGAGTTCAATCATTTCCTCGCCACCCTTGGGAGCAGGAACGCTATGCTGATTATGAACACCAGGGTCGAGAATATCTCCAGCCTGCCAATCCACATGAGGAGGATGTACAGAATCTTCAGGTCAACCGGCATAGTCGGTGAGGTTATGCCGATGCTCAGCCCGACGTTGCCCTGTGCGGAGGCCACCTCAAATAGTGCGTTCGCGAGGCTTGCCTTGACGCGCAGCATCGTGTAAACGGTGCCGAAGAGCAGGAACGCGAGGTACGTCATCGTGAAGCTCATGACCTCCTGTATGTCCTCCTCGCTGAAGACGTAGTTGCCGACCTTCCTCTTTATGACGGCTCCTCTAGGGAGGATTGCGCTCTCTATGGTCCACTTCAGGCTCTCGTACATCAGGGTAACGCGGATGAGCTTGATTCCACCGGCAGTGCTTCCCGCACCGCCACCGATGACCATAAGAATCGCGATTATGAACTTCGCGACCTCGGGGTAGTTCGAGAGGCTCGTTATCTGGAACCCTGTACAGCTTATAGCCGAGACCGCGTGGAATATCGCCCCCTGAAGGGCCTGACCGACAGGGTCGCCCACCTGATAGAGGCTGTAGGCGATTATCGCGATTGCGGGAATCAGGAATATGAACATGTAGCGGACCTGGATGTCCTCAAAAAAGGGCTTCAGAGACTTGCTCTTGAAGAGCTTGTAGTGAACGGTGAAGTTGACGGCGCCCATTATCATGAGAAAGATAGTGACGGCGTTGATTGCAGGGCTGTGGAAGAAGCCTATGCTCTGGTCGTGGGTGCTCATACCACCTGTTCCAAGGCCCGTCATCGCGTGGGTGAGGGCATCGAACGGGTTCATTCCGTTTATGTAGTACAGGTAAGCGCCGACGAGCGTGAGGGCAAGGTAAATCTCGAAGATGACCTTTGAGGTGTTGACGAGGTTGGGGAGTATCCTCTCGCTCCTCGCCTCGGCCCTGTAGAGCCTCGCCGCCGCGACGCCCGGTCGTATCAGAATCGAGAGGGCCACGAGGACGATTCCGATTCCACCGAGCCACTGCATCCACGCGCGCCAGAAGAGGAGTATCTTCGGGTAGCTGGAGAGGTTACTCATCATGGTAAGTCCCGTTCCCGTCCACGCGCTCATGCTCTCGAAGTAGGAATCCACGAAGCTCATGTTAGCTATCTTCATGAAGGGAACGACGCTCACGAAGGACGCGAAGAGCCACGTGAAAGCGGCCGCAATCATGGCCTGTCTCAGGTTAACGTCCTCGACCTTGCTTGAGTGTCTGCTCAGCCAGGCACCAAAAAGAACGCACGCCATTCCTGGAATGGCGAAGTACGGGACATATTCAATCTGGTCTGGGTAAAACCATACCAGGAGCACCGGGAAGAGGTAGGCGAGACCGACTCCCTGAAGGATTGAGCCTATGAGGTTCTTGACGACGAAGAGGTCAGTCGAGACGTTGATGCGCTTCCTGAATTCGAGCATCGCCTCACCGTCTCGCCTAAGGGTGGCGAGAATAAAAGGTTTTTCGTAAGGTTTAAGGGGAGCCTAACACCACTTGGGTCGGTGGTAGAGGTGGATGAACGGGAAGCGCTGATTAGGGCAGGAGAGATAGCAAGGAAGGTTAAGGAAGAGGTTGTTGACCTAATCAAACCGGGTACGAAGCTCTACGACATAGCGGAGTTCGTTGAGAGGCGCATAGTCGAACTCGGCGGGAAACCAGCTTTTCCCTGCAATCTCTCGCTCAACGAGGTGGCGGCGCACTACACCCCCTACAAAGGAGATGATACCGTCCTCAAGGAAGGTGACTACCTCAAGCTCGACCTCGGCGTTCACGTTGACGGCTACATAGCGGACACCGCGGTGACGTTCCGCGTTGGAATGGAGGAAGACGAGCTCATGGAAGCGGCGAGGGAAGCCCTTGAGAACGCCATAGCAACAGTCAGGGCCGGAGTGATGGTCAGGGACGTCGCGAAGGCCATCGAGGAGACGATACGCGGTAAGGGCTTCAACCCGATAGTTAACCTCAGCGGTCACAAAGTCGAGCGCTACAAGCTTCACGCTGGAGTCAGCATTCCGAACGTTTACAGGCAGGCCGATACCTACGTTCTCCAGGAGGGAGACGTCTTCGCGATAGAGCCCTTCGCGACGACCGGCGCGGGGCAGGTGATAGAGGTCCCGCCGGCGCTGATTTTCATGTACGTCCGCGACAGACCGGTCAGGATGCTCCAGGCGAGAAGGTTGCTCATGCACATCAAGCGCGAGTACAAGACCCTGCCTTTCGCGTACCGCTGGCTCCAGGGCTTTATGCAGGAGGGACAGCTCAAGATGGCACTCGCACAGCTGGACAAGGCCGGTGCGATATACAGCTACCCGATACTGCGCGAGGTCAGGGGCGGTATGGTGGCACAGTTCGAGCACACGGTCATAGTCGAGAAGGACGGGGCTTACATAACGACGTGAGCTCCCTTCTCTTTTGTTTGCTTGAAAATAGCCACGGTATCTCGAGTCCCGCGCTTCTATAGGGGGATGTAAGAGAAGTGTGGGAAGGAACCCCAAACGGGCTCGGCAGTTTGTTTGGCGCCGGGGCAGGGATTTGAACCCTGGTGGGCGGACGCCCACGGGATCTCGAGTCCCGCGCCTTCCCAGGCTAGGCTACCCCGGCGCGGTCTTTGGTTTGCTAACCGGTTTTATAAATCTTTCCGCGAAAACTTTATTAACCTAAGTTAACTAAAATGTCGCCGGTTGCAAAGGTTTAAATCCCAGGAGAACCAATATATAAATTGCAGGAGGTGGCAGAAATGGTCGGAATTCAGGTGCAGGAGGTAATGACGGACAGGTTCCAGAAGATAAACATCGACGCCCCCCTTTCTGAGGCGATAGGAATCTTCGAGAAGGAAGACCCCGACCTCATTCTGGTGTTTGATGGAAACCTGTACAAAGGCGTTCTGACCCAGGACTTGATTATCCGCTCCCACCTCAAGTGGGACCCAACCAAGGCCAAGGTTAGGGACGTTTACAAACCTGCTCCGGTTATAAAGCCTGACGAGGACTTGAGCAAAGCGGCAAAGCTCATGATGGAGGTTGACCTCCGCTCCCTTCCCGTTGGGGAGAGCAAAGCTGAAATCATCGGTGTTATAAACGATATAGCCGTTCTCGATAGGGTCGCCGAGACCGAGTTTGGTAAGAAGACCGTCGAGGAGTTCATGACAAAAGACGTCATAACCCTCAAGCCGGACGACACCGTCGCCAAGGCCCTCGCGACAATGCGCGACCACGCGATATCGAGGATTCCGATAGTTGACGAGGAGGGAAGACTCGAAGGCCTCGTCACGCTCCACGACCTAATCGTTAGGTTCATCAAGCCCCGCTTCAGGGCCAAGGCCGGTGAGCTGGCCGGTGAGAAGATACCACCCTTCAGCATGCCCCTCCGCGATGTGATGATTAGGGGAGTCATAACCATACTCCCGGACGCGAAGGTCAGGGAAGCGGTCGCCACGATGAAGGACAACGATATAGACGGCCTCGTCGTCGTCAACGAGAACAACAAGGTCGTCGGAATACTCACCGTCAAGGACCTGCTCCTGCCCATCTCGAAGATGACGGAGAAGGAGGCAAGGTTCTACCTCCAGCTTGGCGGTGACGCCTCGATACTCAGCGACTTCACGAGGGAAAGGATAATCGAGGACATCAAGCGCTTCGTCGATGGCTACGAAGATTTACTCGGCCAGGAGGGCATAATATACCTCTACATCAGGCGCTTCCCCGAGAAATTCAGGGGAGTTCACCTCTACCAGGCCAGGATGAGGGTCGTCACCGACAGGGGCGTCTTCGTTGCCACCGGCGAAACCTGGGGAGCGATACAGGCGGTTCACGACGCTTTGAGGGCCATCGAGAGGCAGCTCCTCCAGAAGGCAGAATTGGAAAAGGACACGCGCTACGCCAAGAGGTTCCTCGAAAAGCTCGGCCTCAGCTGAGCTCCTCGAACTCCCTTTCTATTATCCTTCTCTGTTTCTCGTTGAGAACCTCCAGGTTTATCACAAGAACGAGTGCTCCTCCCTCTGCAACAACCCTGTCCTTAAGGTTCAGCAGGAACTTGACCGCGTTCTCGAAGCCGTTCTCAAGCATTAAGTACTCGAAGGCCTCGACGTATATCGTTCTGTAACCCTGGGCCAGCGCACGGGCTATTAAATCGGTAAGGATTTCAATTTTCGTTGGGCTTATGGCGTAAACCTGTGGTCTCTCCTCCAGCTTGCCCTCCTTCGCGCGCGTGACCCAGAACACGAGGGTCTCAGGATTCAACGAGTTCTTTAAAGTTCTTAGGTCTTCCCTTGTTAGGACGACGGTTCCGGGCATGGCCCACAGCTTGCCGAGCTTTCTGAAGGCCTCTTCTCTTGAGCGGAAGAGGAAGACTCCTTTCTGGGGGGAAAGTTCTCCGTCCGCTTTGACGGGGGTTACGGGATAGAACACGAACTTCACCGCGCCAATGGCGGCAATCAGGCGGAACATTCCCCCAAGGAAAAACCCTATGGGTGCAAACCAATCTATGAACCTCGTGACGGGGTAGGTTATGTTGAGTGCGCCAAGCAGAATGAGACCCCAGGGGAACATTGCCTCAGGCGTTCCGCGAGAGATAACGTATTTATCCAGAACCCAGCCGAGGTAGACAAGCGACCCTCCGAGAACCAGGGAGGGAAGCACTGCCTCTTGGGTTGGGCTCTTGAAAACATCTGTCGCAAGAAGAAAGAGCCAGATGTACGAGGCAACAGCTAGAATGGAGATGTAAACCGTGTGCCTGAAATCGGTCTTCCCGTACTTCAGATGGAACGCCCCCCAGATTATCAGAATTCCAAAGAAGAAGTTTGGAATCTTGGCGGCTATAACGTAAGCCTGGGGATTTATGTGGACACCCAAGGGGGCCAGAATGTAATCTTCGATTCCAATTGCGTCTATGAAGAACGCGGTGCTAATTAAAACCCACCCCTTATCCCTAGTTTCATAGGCTTTGTAAGCAACGGCAACGAAAAGTACCCACCTTGAAATAAAGTTGAGGTAGGGTATGAGGTTGCTTCCAGGGATGCTCATTTCTCCATCACCAACTTCTCCTGCCTCACTACCACGAGGCTGTTTGGCGGGACGTTGCGGTCAACGATAACGCCCGGCCCTATAAAAGAGTTGCTCCCAATCTTCCTGCCCGGATAGATGCTGACGTTGATACCAACCTTTACGTTGTGCCCGATTATTGCCCCGAGCTTGTGCCTGCCGCTGTCCTCGAGCTTCCCCTTGATTTCAACCTTGACGTTGCCCCTGTCGTGCCTCAGGTTTGCCGTTATCGTCCCCGCGCCGAGGTTCGTGTTTTCTCCTATTATCGAGTCGCCGACGTAGTTGAGGTGAGGCGCGTTGCTGTTGTCCATTATGATGGAGTTCTTGACTTCAACCGCGTTGCCGATGTGGCAGTTGTCGCCTATGCTCGTGTACGGCCTTATGAAGCAGTTCGGCCCTATCCGGGAGTTCCTGCCAATCTTCACGGGCCCGATTATGTAGGCCCCACTCCTGACGATGGTTCCCTCGCCGATTTCAACGGGGGGAACTATCACCGCCCCTTCCTCGACCGTTCCTCTAATCTCGTGCCTGAGCCTGTTCTTGAGCAGGTATTCGTTGAGCTCGAGTAAATTCCACGGCCTTCCGACGTCGTTCCAGTAGCCGTCGTAGGGAACCGCCACAACCTTAAGCCCGGCGTCAATCATGAGGTTAATCGTGTCGGTTATCTCGTACTCCCCGCGCTCACTCAGGCCGGTCTTCTCTATGAATTCGAAGACGCTCGAACGGAAGGCGTAGATGCCAAGGTTGGCGTAACCCTCTATTTTGCCGGGCTTCTCGGCTATGCGCGTTACCCTTGAGCCTTCAACCTCGACCTTGCCGAAGTGACTCAAATCCTCGAAGTGCTTGACGACGATGGCGACGTCCGCTTTCTCCCTCCTGAAGGCCGAGACGAGGTCTCTAACCGCCTCCTCCTCGAAGTAGATGTCGCCGTTTGCAACTATGAACTCGTCCTCCACGCTCTCCCGGGCGCTCTCTATGGCCTTCGCCGTTCCCTCTCCGGGCAACTGCTCCACGTAGGTTATCGGCTTGCCCCCGAACTCGTCTCCAAGGGTCTTCTTTATCCACTCGCTCCGATACCTAACCACAATCACGAACTCGTCAACGAACGGGTACAGGTTCTCGAGGACGTACTCGATTATCGGCCGGTTGGCGACCTTGAGAACCACCTTCGGCCTGTCGTCCGTGAGGGGGCGGAGCCTTTCACCCTTTCCAGCTGCGAGGATTACACCCTTCACATTATCACCTCCAGAGCGTAGACAACGACGGCAACCAAACCGAAGAGGATTAGGAAGTATCTTCCGTTTTTCTCGGCCATGCGCTCAAGGAGGGGCATCAGCAACAGGCTCCCGAAGAAGGCAGAGGCAAAGGCAGTGAAGGGAACCCACGCCGGGTCGCTCGACTGCCAGCTCCCGAGCTGGACGAGACGAAGGATTAGGTAGGCCGGCGCCACCATGAAACCCCACTGAAGGGCTTTCTTGGCGCTGTGGCCGGGTAGGAGGAGCCCGAGGGTGACTGTGCCCGTTCTCGTGAGGGGGCCGAGCAGGGCAAAACCCTGAAGGATTCCGGCGGAGATGGAGTCGAGTATGCTCGGCTGTTCCGGGAGCTTTCTGTCAAGCTCTTTGAGCGGGTTCTTCGCCGGGTTGAGGGCCGCGAGGAGAACTATTGTCACTCCCACGAGGGTGTTAGCTACCGTGGAGACCTCGGCCGAAACCCTGCATGAAAAGCTCGAGACTGGGAGCCCTATCAGAACCGTGAAGAGGGTCGCAAAGAAGAGGTACTTAAGCTCGGCCTCGTAGATGCCCTTCATCGCTTCAAGAAGGAGCCTCGAAAACCTCTCCCTGAAGCGGAACAGAACGGCGAACGTTACACCGAGGTAGGCCGGAACGAGGAAGGAGGAATAGCCCTCGACCAGCGAGGAGACCCAGTTCGCCTCGGGGCTGAGAGGAAGCCACGACGTCAGCGCAACGATGAGCCCCGAGAGGAGCGCTTCTATAGGCGTGCCCATATCTACCACAGCTTGATTTAAAACGGGGAGAACATAAACTTTTCGTGGTGGTGGAAATGAAGGTTACCATCATCTACGAAAACCATTCCGGCTTCAGAAAGGGCCTCCTTGGCGGGCACGGCTTCTCGGCCCTCGTGGAGCGTGGGGGCGTCAGGGTACTCGTCGATACCGGAACGGACGGTAGAGTCCTTCTCAACAACATGGAAGCTCTGGAAATCGAGCCGGACTCGATAGATTACCTCTTCATCACCCACGGCCACTACGACCACACCGGGGGCTTGAAGGCCCTCCTGGAGGCACGCTCGAAGCCGCTGAAGGTAATCGCCCACCCCGGAATCTTCCAGAGGAGGATTGCCCTGAAGCCGAGGAGGAGGGAGATAGGGATTCCCTTCACGCGGGAGGAGCTTGAGGGGCTCGGCGCCGAGTTCGTTCTGAAGGAAAAGCCCTTTGAGTTCGCCGAGGGCTTCATGAGCTCCGGCGAGATTGAAAGACTGACCTGGGACAGGGCCGTCGGCTACTTCCCAGATGGAACGAAGGACCCTGTGAAAGACGATATGGCGCTCATCCTCGACCTCGGCGATTCAACGGCCGTAATCACCGGTTGCGGGCATTCGGGGGTTATCAACATCGTCAGGCACGCCGAGAAGGTCAGCGGAAAGCCAGTGAAGGCCCTAATCGGCGGACTGCACCTGATTGGCGCGAAGGAGGAACTGCTTGAAGACGTCCTCAAAAACGTCAAAGCTAAGCTCTACGCGGGCCACTGCACGGGGCTTGAGAGCTTCGCCTACCTCCGCTGTCGGCTTGGAAAGCTGGTCGAGCCCCTGCACGTGGGCAAGGTCATCGAGCTTTAGCGATACGTTTTTATATTTTCGCACCATTTTGGTTTTTAGAACACACCGAGGGAGGGTGGAAATATGGGACTTGGAGCGATAGTTGACAAACTTAATAGGTACGAAGGCCTCTTCGAAAAACTCGGCCTTCTCCTTGTCGCGGTGTTCTTCCTGATGGTGATAGCAGGCTTCACCGATTCGTCGCACGTCGGGAAGCTGATGAGCCTCGTGTTGCTGTTCCTCGTTGCCCTTGCGTCGCTGATTGGGGTAATCATCTACCGCTCGCTCGATTGAATACCTTTTTAAGGCCCCTCCCCAACCTTTTCTCCGCGAGATTGAGGGAGGGGTGAGAATGAAGAATCCGTTTGAGAAGATGCCGACGGTTCTTACCGCTGACGAGCTCATCGACAAGGCCTTCAGGAGGGCCGAGAGAGCTGCATCTGCCTACAACCCGCCCGGCGGGAAGGTCGCGAAGGCGAGGCAGAGGGAAGAGCTCAGAGTTAGAACCGTCTCGAACGTAGTTCGCGACAACCTCAGGAAGATACTCGACAGAACGCCCGGTGTCTCGACGCTCCCGAAGTTCTATCAGGAGTTGGTTGACACGCTCGTCGATAGGGACCAGTTTCACAAATCCCTCGCGAGGGTCAACTGGGCGATAAAGACCATCAGGAACCTCGAACAGCGCCACGTCGAGAAGATACGCTATGAGCGCGACCCGAAGGAAATAGCCAAGCTCCGGAGGGCCTTCTACGGCCGAGTTGCGGACATACTCCACGAGATTGACGACGATTTGCGCTATCTAAATCAGGCCAGAAACGTTCTCAAGGAGTTACCAGTCGTCGATTTGGAGCTCCCGACGGTGGTTATAGCGGGCCACCCGAACGTCGGCAAGAGCACTCTCCTTCGTGCCCTGACCAACGCGAAGCCAGAGGTTGCGAGCTATCCGTTCACGACGAAGGGCATAAACGTCGGCCAGTTCGAGGAGCACTACCTCCGCTACCAGGTCATAGACACGCCCGGTCTGCTCGACAGACCTCTCAGCGAGAGGAACGAGGTTGAGAAGCAGGCGATACTCGCTTTGAAGCACCTCGGAGACGTCATCGTCTACATCTTCGACCCGAGCGAGTACTGCGGCTTCCCAATCGAAGAGCAGATGCATCTCTTCGAGGAGATACTGAACGAGTTCGGCGAGTTCCCGTTCATAGTGGCGATAAACAAGGTGGACATCGCGGACGAGGAGAAGACAAAAGCCGTCGAGGAGTTCGTTAGGGCCAGGGGACTTGAGCCCATTAAGATTTCTGCCCTAACGGGTGAGGGCCTTGAGGAGCTCAAGAAGAGGGTAATAGCTGTCGTCGAGCCGAAGGCGAGGGAGCTGGCGAAGAAGATTATGGAAAAAGAGCTCTCGAAGTTCAGGGAAGGATAAGGTAGTGCGGAACTTTTATATTTTGTAATACCAATTTCTCTTTTGGTGAACTACATGGGCTCCACGGTGATGAGCATAAGGATTCCGCAGGAACTCAGGCGGGAGATGAAGAAGTACGACATCAACTGGAGCGAGGAGATAAGGGAGTTCATTCGGAAGAGGATTGAGGAGGAAGAGAAAAAACGGGCCCTTCAGGAGGTCATAGAACTAGTCGAGTCACTTCCCGGAGTCCCCGAAGGGACTGCAAAACGGCTCGTGAGGGAGGACCGTGAGGGTCATTGATACCTCGGCCCTCTGCAAGTTTCTGCTGAAGGAGAGCGGGTGGGAAAAGGTCATACCCCACCTTCAGCCCGAGAACGATGCCCGAACTGTTGAGATGCTCATCACCGAGTGCGCCAACGTCATCTGGAAGAACGTTAGGATACACAAAACTCTCCAGAGGGAGGAAGGAGAGAGGCTCCTCGATGCCCTTTGGCTTCTCGTTGATAAGGGAGTCATAACAGTTGAGGAGAACCGAAAATACCTTCGGGAAGCCTTTGAACTGAGTGTTGAGCACTGCATAGCGGTCTACGATGCCCTCTTCATAGCGCAGGCCAAGGAACTCAACGCAACCCTCGTTACCTGCGACGAGAAGCAGGGGCGGATAGCCGAGAAGCTTGGAGTTAGTACAGTAGTTATTTGAGCTCAAACCAAACAGACCAGAACAAGACCAAAGGCAAATTAGAAAAGGGTTCAGGCCTCCTCCTTGAGGAGAACCGCGTTAACAACTCCGTCCTGGCCGGGCCTGCTGGTGACGACGGCCTTGCCAATCTCGGTCTGGATGATGGCGCCCTTGGTGATGATGTTTCTCCTCGCGTACTGCCTGTTGGCCGGGTTCTCGATGACGTTGAGTATCTTGACCTTCTTGCCCTTACCACCGTCAAAGACGTTCGCGTAGAGGGCCTCGACGAGGCGAACCTTCCTGTTACCGCCGTAGGTCCTGATTATCTTCCTCCTCTCCCTGTCCTCGGCGACTCTGGTGTTAGCCGGCTCTCTTCCGAGCTCCCTCTTCCTCTTCTTCCTCGCGAGGACAATCCTTCCACCTGAGGGCTTTTTAAGTGACCTTCCCTGCCAGATAGCCATTTATCTCACCTCGATTAGCCTGATGAACCCATCGCCACTTTCGGGGGTTCGTTTATAAGCTTTTCTTAGGGACAACGCTTTTAAACGCTTCCGTCGTTACTAACATCGGTGGTGTATATGGGAGCGCTGGATGCCTTTTCAAAGGCCTTCTCCCTCGTCGCGGAGAACAAGAGGGCCTACCTCCTCGTCCTCGTGGCGTTACTGCTCCTGTCAGTTCTGAGTTTCTCTCAGTTCACTCACTCGAATGAGGCAATTGTTAGAGAGAAAGCCTACTCAAACGTTCTCTTCGAGGAGTATGGAACGACCTCTGCCTCTCCCGATGCCCTGATTCATGAGCTTGAAGCTTCCCTCTTGGAGCTGTTCATCACTGTAATTGTGCTCTCCCTCGTTGAGTACAGCGTTGTTAAGGCTTACTTCCTCTCGCTTGAGGACGAAGATTATTCCCTTCTCGAACTTCTCACAGAAGCCGTTCCAAGGATTCCGGCGGTGATACTGGTCAACATCCTCGCGTACATAACGGCTCTCCTTGTTGCGGCCATACCCCTTGTACTCCTCCTCGTAGGTGCGGCCACTTTGAATCTTCCCATCGCGTTCTTTGGTCTGTTGCTGTTCTTTGCAATTCTCCCGGTAATTCTGACGTTCTTTGTCCTCGTTGTTCCCGCGTACGTTGAGAGCGAGGGCATTGGGGCGTTTGTTGAGGCTTTTGGGCTTACCTTTAAGAACCTTCTCAGCAGTTTCGGTTACGGTGTTCTTTCGTTCATTCTCGCCTTTGGACTCGCCCTCCTGATGGCGCCGCTCCTCATCCCCTTCATGCTCTCCAACGCTAATCCGCTTGTGATTGCTGTTGTCGAGGCCCCTTTCAAAGCCCTTTTCGTGTGCTTCCTCTGGGTAGGAGGGGTTCTCCTCTACAGGGACTTCAAGGGGATTAAGGGAAGAAAAGAGGAGTTCCTTTACTGATACCTCTTCTTTTTCGCGGCCTCGACTAGCCCCTTGAAGACCGGCGCCGGGTTCATTGGCCTCGACTTGAACTCGGGGTGGAACTGGGTCGCTATGAAGTAGCTGTGCTCTGGCAACTCAAGTATCTCCATTCTCCTCTCGTCGTCGCCCGCGATTCCGCTGAAAACGAGGCCAGCTTCCTCGAACTTCTCAATGTAATCTGGGTTTACCTCCCAGCGGTGCCTGTGCCTCTCGTAGACTATCTCCCTGCCGTAGAGCCTCTTCGCGAGGGTGTTTGGCTTTATGTGGACCGGGTAAGCGCCGAGCCTCATTGTTCCGCCGAGCCTGTCGAGGTCCCTCTGCTCCGGCATCAGGTCAACGACCGGATAAGGCGTCTGCGGGTCAATCTCCGTCGAGTGCGCCCCCTTGAGCCCGAGGACGTTCCTCGCGAACTCAACGACCGTCAGCTGGAAGCCGAAGCAGATTCCGAGGAAAGGAATATCGTTCTCCCTCGCGTAGCGTATCGCCATCATCTTGCCCTCGCTTCCGCGCGCTCCGAAGCCTCCGGGAACGATTATGCCGTCAACGCCCTCGAGGAGCTTAACGCCCTCCCTCTCGACGTCCTCGGCCTCAATCCATCTGATTTTGACCTTGACGTCGTTGGCGACGCTCGAGTGCTTCAGGGCTTCCTTAATGCTGAGGTAGGAATCCGCCAGCTTGACGTACTTCCCAACGATTGCAATCTCGACTTCCTTATCAAGCGCCTTATACTTCTCCACCATCTCGCGCCACTCATCAAGGCTGGGCTCCCTCTCGGGAAGGCCGAGCCTCCTCACGAGGTACCTCGCAAGTCCCTCCTTCTCGAGCATTAAAGGCACTTCGTAGGTGTCCTCGACGTCGTAGGCACTGATTACCGCCTCCTCGGGAACGTTGGTGAAGAGGCTTATCTTCCTCCTCGCGCTTTCCTCAAGGGGCTCCTCGGAGCGAGCCACTATCGCGTCGGGCTGAATTCCAAGAGAGCGCAGTTCCTTGACGCTGTGCTGGGTGGGCTTTGTCTTCTGCTCGCCGACGACCTTGAGCTTGGGCACGTAGGTGACGTGGACGAAGGCGACGTTCTCTCTTCCTTCCTCGAGTTGCATCTGTCTCGCGGCTTCGAGGAAGGGCATTCCCTCAATGTCTCCAACCGTTCCGCCGATTTCAACGATAACGACGTCGTAGTCCCTCGCGATTCTCCTTATGCGCTCCTTTATCTCGTTGGTGATGTGCGGAATCACCTGAACCGTCGCGCCGAGGTATTCGCCCTTCCGCTCCTTCTCGATGACGGCTGAGTAGACTTTTCCAGTGGTTATGTTGTGGTCGAAGCTCAGGCTCGTGTCGAGAAAGCGCTCGTAGTTTCCGAGGTCGAGGTCAACCTCACCGCCGTCGTCGAGGACGAAGACCTCGCCGTGCTGGTAGGGGTTCATGGTTCCGGCGTCGTAGTTGAGGTAGGGGTCAATCTTGATGTTCGTCGTTCTAAAGCCCCTTGCCTTCATGAGCATGCCAAGAGAAGCGCTGGTGATTCCTTTCCCGAGACCGCTAACGACACCACCCGTAACAAAGATGAACTTCGTCATGGCAAAACCTCCAGAGGTTATGTGGGGCTTTGATGGAAGGGTGTTTAAAAAATTAACTTAACTCAGAGCTCGGCCTCGATGCCGTCTTCCTCGTCTTCCTCGAGCTCCCGAATCTCGTAGACCTTGAGGGGAACCTTCTTGAGGGCCTTGCCAACAACCGCCTTGGCTATCCTCTCGGCGTGCTCTATCGTCTGGGCGTTGTAGACCTTGAGCGTTAGATACATGCCGACGAGGCCTACGTTCCCGATTACGAAGGCGCTCTCGAAGTGCGCCCCGCAGACGGGACACTGGGAGTAGCCGAGCTCAACGCGGACGAAGTCAAGCTTCTCCCTGTTGAGTGCCTTCGTTACCTTGCTCACGGCCACGTTTATCGCGTCCTCGCTCGTCTCAACGTCCCTCACGATGATAGGCGCCTCGAGAACCACCAGATAGTCTCCCATCTCGCTCACCTCACCCGAATGCGAAAAGCCTGTCGTCTTCACCCCTAAATACGCCGAGCCTCACGCCGGCATCTATGAACCCGTGTGCGTAGTTCAGCGCGGCAAAGGCCGTGACGTAGTCGCCCTTCTCGTAGTAGTACCTTGCGTCCTCAAAATAGCTCTTTGCCATCGTTAGGAAGTCCATCGCAACCGCGTGGAGAAGGCTCTTCTCGTGAACGGCTACCTCAAGTCGCTTGAGGGCCTCTTCGGTGATTCTAAAATACTTCTGGAGCTTCTCATCGGTTACCTCGCGCTCCACACCGCTCGCCTCGGTCGTGCTTTGAAAGTCCTCTTATAAACCTTACCTCAGAAACTTTGCCTGCGCAAAGTTTCATCAAAGCTAGTAGCTCCTTCTGAAAGGCTAAATTTCAAGTGATTTCTCTATCAATTGGCCCTTTTGAATTTGAGAACTTCTCAAGTTGCTTCTTTGTTTTGGTTTAGATTGTAAAATTGACGCCCAAAGGGCATCAGGGAAGGGTAAACCCTTTTGTATGGCTTGTTTTAGCAGGTTCTCCTTTTGGAAAGCACGATTTACTGGCAAAATCTATTCATTTGGACCTTTGGCGAGGAGCTACTAACTTTTGGTGAAGCTTTTTCTAAAAACTTCAATCACCGACCTTGGTCAAACTCTGTGGGACTTTCGTCCCTCGCGTCGAGCAAAGCTCGACGTTGCGCAGGCGAGCAAGCTTTAGGAAAGCTTGACCAAAGAAGTTCCCTTCTCACCAACGGGGCAAAAAGTCAGTCGTGCACTATCGAGTTGAATAGTTCAACGCGAGTTTAAAATTAGTAGGGACTCAGCGAAACAGTTTCAACGTATTTTTGGCGTCCTCCGGACGCCGTTTATAGAGTGAAACTCTCTCCAAAGAGCAAGTCAAAAAGAAACTCCTTGCAAACTGTTGAATTTCAAAAAAGCACCTAACCTTCCGCCAGCGCTGAAACTTTGCCTTCGCAAAGTTTCATCAAAGTTTGTGATTCTTTTTGTAGGGGTTCCCTTGGGAGTGTTTGCGCTTTTAATGGACTCTTGTAGAATGCGAATTCCCTGATTTTGGAAGCTTTCTCACGCGGGTTTACTTTTCTCGCGCTCCTTTGGAGCGCTTCTTAGAGAAACCCCCTTAAATAGCTCCTTTGGAGAGAATTCTTTGAGAGTACTGGCACTTTAGAGTGCAAACTTCTTAGAGTTGCATTTTTGGAAAAGAATCACAGACCTTTGTCAAACTTCGCGCAGGCGAACAAGCTTTAACAAAGCTTGACCAAAAGACCGCCCTTCTCACCAACGAGCAAAAAGTTAGTCGTGCACTCTCGAATTGGAGAGTTCGATGCGAGTTTAACATTAAACAAGCCTTGTAAAATAGTTTCAAATTCTTTTTGGCGTCCTTCGGACGCCGTTTGGAGGGGTGAAACACTCTTGAAAGAGCAAGTCAAAAAGAAACTCTCTCACAATTGATAGATTTTAGAACATGCACTACTCTTCCGCCAGCGCTTGCGCAAGCAAGGGCTGAAAGGGGGGCAGTAGGGGCTGTCGCCCCCCTGGGGGTCCCGACGTCATCGCAACCCCGTACTCGTCGGGCAGATGGAGTAGGGCAAAGGTCTTATAACCTTCACCCCAACCGAGAACGGTGCGAAACATGGGTGGAACAGTGAGCAAGATAATCCGCTTCCGCGACGAGGAGGAGTTCATAGAGGATATAGACTTCGCCCTTGAGCGCTTTTCCTATCTGGCGAGCAAGTACGGCCACAACCCGGTTGGTGGAATTGTCCTCTGGGACAGCATAGCGGTTAGGGACGACGAGGGGATAAAGCTCTTCCGCGTCGGCGAGTTCCCCTACTTCGAGGGGACTCTAAGGCTCGACCTTGAAACGCTTCGTGTCATGGAGCGCTACTTCGACGAGCTTGAGAGCAGGTGGGACGAGCTCACCGTCGAGGAGATAAACTACTTCGTCGAGATGCTCAACGAAGCTTTAGGTGAGGAGAGGGTTTACTACGACGCCTACTCGCTCGGCCTCGACAGGAACACCGCCTACATAATCCTCGATTTGGTTGCTCTCAACTACCTTGAGAGTGTTCTTGACGGAAGGGACAGAGAAATATTCGAGGAGGCCGTTGAGGTTCTGCTCAAGTACATCTAAACGGTTAATGAATTGTTTACTCGCAGAATTACATAATCCATTGATTGAACAATCGCGGGGTGATGTCGATGCTCTTCAAGAAGAAAGGCGTCTTCACTGAGGAAGACGCGCGGAAGGTAATCGAGGAGATGAGCAAACATCCGGAAGAGAAGGAGCTCATAGTGATGGCCGAAGCGGTTACGGCCGAGGCAAAAAGGCGCCTCTGGGACTACGCGAGGGCAGTAAAGCTGATGGCCGACATGACGGGCGAGGAGAGGGAGGTTCGCGTTGAAATCCTTGAGGGCTACGTGAGCGAGAAGGTTAAGGGAATAGACGTTGAGACCCTGTGAGGTGTGACCATGAAACTCATAATGGCCGAGGTCTTCAACAGCTGGCAGGGTGAAGGGGGGAGCGTTCCGGGAAGTGCCTTCGGGAGAAGGCAGATTTTTGTTAGATTTGCGGGCTGCGACCTCCACTGTGCCTGGTGCGACTCAAGGGAGTTCATTGACGCATCTCGCGTTTCGCGGTGGCGCTACGAGGTCGAGCCCTTCACGGGGAAGTTCGAGTACAGGCCGAATCCCGCGGAGCTTGATGAGGTCGTTGAAGCCATTACTCGACTCGACACGGGGGATATACACTCGATAAGCTACACCGGGGGAGAGCCAACCCTTCAGGTGAAGCCGTTAAAAGCCCTTATGGAACGCATGAAAAGCCTCGGCTTCGACAACTTCCTCGAAACACACGGCGGACTCCCGGAGCTCATAAGAGAGGTCGCCCCGCTCACCGACTACGCGAGCGTTGACATAAAGGACGAGACCGCTAAAGCGACCGAGGACTGGCGCTCCCTGGTTCTCCGCGAGGTTGAGAGCATCAGGATTCTGAAGGAAGCGGGGGTTAAAGTTTACGCCAAGCTCGTGGTCACTTCGGAGACAAAGGTTGAGAACGTCCGCTGGTACGCCGAGCTTCTGAAGGGCCTTGCTCCCCTGGTAATCCAGCCGCGAGAGCCGATTGAGATTAGCCAGGCAAGGCTGATGGAGCTCTACCGCGAGGCCTCGCTCATCATGGGGCGGAAGAACGTTGGACTGAGCTTCCAGGTTCACAAGTACCTCAACGTTCTCTGAGGCGGATGAGCAGGGCGAGGAGGACCATTAGCCCGGGCCTGCAGATTGATTTCTCCTCCTTTCCCCTCTCTGAGGTTGACCCTGTTGTGTTCTCTGGTGGAACTGTGGACGTTGTTGAGTTCGTGGGTGTTATCTTTTCCTTCGACACCTCGTTGTAATCGACGAGTTCAGGATAAATCGTGAATTTTTCGCCCGCGCGGAAGAGGCCGTAAACTGTGCCGTTGGTAAGGAAGGCGTATACCGGCCAGAGCGAGCAGGTTGGGAGTATTCTTTTTCCAACTTTCGCGTATCCAGAGGGGAGCCCGTAAAAACTGACCGAATATCGCGCGGGATAAACGAGTACCCCACCCTTAACCGTAACGTATTCCAAGACCGGGGTCGAGAGGAAGTACTTGGAGTAATGGGAGACGTTGGAAAGCCTGGTTCCCTTTGTTGAAGCCATCATCATTCTCTTCCAGGTTTCATAAGGCACGGAACCTGCCTTAATCCACTCCCTTTTCCCGGGAATAAGGCGTATCAGCGTGATGTTTCTCGAGCCGTTCATTGAGACGCCCAGGTAGGGAGTTCCGTTCACAAAGGCCACGCCGAGGTGGAAGATTCTCTCATTGGCACCACCGAAATAGAAGGCGGGGTTGCCGTAGTCGTCCTCCTCCGGCGGGTCGAAGGTTCTCAGTATGGAACTCAGGTTTACCTGGAAAAGCCTGCCGTCGTAGCCGAAGAGGAGAACATAGTGTATGTCCGCCGGAACGTTGGGGCCACCGGGAATGAGAATTCCGCTGGCGGACAGGTCCAGGAGGAAGAGGGCAAAGGTGCCGTTCGTGAACCCGCTGGTGTCGATGCTGACATTATGAGGAGCGACGTAGACGTAGGAGTAATTCCTCCCTCCCGTGAGCTCAACGAGTGGTTTCACCGGCTTGGGGAGTTCAAGGTTCGGCAGGGAGCAGGCGTAGTAGTAGCATCCCCCATCCCCCTTCCTTCTCTCCGTTTTGAGCTTTAACACGGGTTCCATGCTCCCGTTGCGGTAGGCGAGAATCAGTGGCGGGGCGCTCGGAGTTGAGCCGTTAAAGACTAGGGGTATTATCGGGGAGACGTAGTCCCCTGTCGCGCGAAATTCCTCGGGTATGAATTTATCGCAGTCCACGAACTCGGCCTGGGGAAAGTAGACGTAGATTGTTCCCTTGTAAACGAATCCCCTCATTCTCGAAACGACGTCTGGCGTGCCGTTAAATTTCGCCAGGAGGGGTTTGAGGTCCGGGGAATAGGTGTAGTTCTGGGTGAACGTCCCGGTGATGTTGAGAACCGAGAGGTACGTTTTGAGAACGCTGAACGGAAACGAGACGTTGGAGCCGTTCAGCTTCACAACTGACCCGTTCAGGAGCTTTAGGGGGTATGTTTTCAGCGGAATTCCATTAACACCGCCGAGCCTGCCGACAGCGCTCCCGTTCTCGATGGTGTAGTGAACCCTGAAGTCGAGGGCTTTGGCGTCCAGACACTGAAGCCTGTCGGTTAGGCTTGAAATCGGACACATTCCTTCGTAGAACTGGTAGAAGTAGTAGACGTCCAGCTCAAAGGCGACGGTCTCGTTGACGAGGTAGGGCGTTGTGGCGAAGAGAACGGGGTCCGGCAGTTCGACCTCTGGCGGACAGGTGCCCTTTCCCGAAACTTCGTGAGTTTGATACATTAGAGAAGCTATCAGCAGAATTATTAGGGCGATGCCCTTCATTTTTGCCATCTTACTCACCATAGTTGTTTCTCGCTAAACGTTTAAAAGCGTTTGGTCAACCTTCTTTGGCGATGATGACATTGGCCTTTGGGGTGACCGATGCCCGGAAAACCCACCTGAGCCATAAAGCTTAAATCTTTGCATCTTCTCCTTATCTTGGTGGTAATAATCGAGGTTCTCCGGTGTGAGCACTGTGGAGCACCGCTCGATGTAACCCCCGAGGATATAATAGTGGTCTGCCACTATTGCGGTTATCCAAACGCCTATGACAAAGTTTTCACGGAGAAGAACGTCTTCTTCGTTGAGAGCCTTCCCAAAAAAGAAATCCTTCGCCTTTTCTGGGAGCGGGTTAAGAAAGACCCTGATTACAGCGGGATACGGGGAAAGATAAAGGTTATCAAGGTTGAAGGGGTTTACGTTCCCTTCTGGTTTGGAATCGTTAAGGGGCAGGGTCAAATGAGATATGTCGTCTATGAGAAGAAGGGTAGCCAGACCAGAGCCGTTGTTAAATCCAGAAAATTCAACATGGAGTCCCTCGTCTGCGTTCCAGCCCGGAGAAGCGTCTATGATATTGCAGTTGAAAATTTGGCGCTAAAATTTGAACGATATGGGTATTTATCCTTCAAAAGGCTGGAGGATACGTTGAGGTATATGATGGACATCAAGCCGATAACGGATTTAACTCCTGATAAGTGGGATGGCCTTAAACTGGCGTTTCTGAACGCTGACTTTGGAAAGGACTACGCCAGAATTGCCCTTCAGGACCGGGCCTCCGATGTTGCCAAAGAGCGCCGTGTTCCCGATGATGCTGAACTCCGGTTCTTTAGGTTCGAGGGGGAGACCCTTGACATGGCCCTCGTGTTTTATCCCCTATGGAAGGTCTATTATGACGTCGAGGGTGGGACGTACTTCGTCGCCTACGATGGTCACAGGGGAAAGGAAGTCCTGGCCGTTGAGCCCGTTAGGATATGGAGAAAGGTCTGGTATGCATTGGTTTCCCTACTTGGAATCTCCCTCGCGGGGCTTTTCTCTTCCCTCTACGGGAACATTGGCTACTGGAAGGCCCTCTCGGATGCAGGGAAGAGTGCACTGGGTATACTTGTGCTTCCGGCGCTGGGAGCGTACATCGGCTTTGAGCTGGCAAGGGGCTATGGACGGAAAGTGGCCCGCGATGTGAGGGTTGAGAAATGAAGGTCAGGTGTCCCCACTGCGGTGCGGAGTTTGAAGTCAAGGAAGAGGGCATCGTGGTGTGTCCCTACTGTGGATTCCAGATAAAACTCGGCGAATCCAGAACGTTTACTTACCCCCTGCGGGTCGAAAATCCCTGGAACGTGCTGGCCTCGTTTATACGCCTTCAGCGTCTGTCCCCTGCCGATGTTGAATGGAAAGCCCGTATCATTGAGAGAGAACTCCTCTATGTCCCATTTTATGTCTTCTTCGTGAAGGCAAAAGGCGTTGCCCGAAGAGGTATAATTTCTAAAGAAGGGGCAGGTTACGTTGAGTTCTTTAACTATGTCACCATGCCTGCAGTCGGGGGTTTTGACGAGCTCGTTAACTACCCTTACCCGTGAGAGGCAGGAGGTATTTCGATGGACACGTCAACGGCAGACTTCTTGAAGAGACGATTGAAGCCTCCGAGGCCGTGAAACGACTCAGGGATGAACTCAGAAACATCCTCAAGAACGAAGCGCGACGGTACTTCCACTGGAGCAACGTTGAGGTGGGAATGACAACGTTTGATGTCCACCTTGACGGACTTGTCTATTATCCAATCTGGCGAATCAGGTATAAATATGGCCTTTTCACGTATCTGGCCTACGTTGATGGGGCTGACGGTAGAGTTCCCTACGCTGAGTTTCCTGTGTCTCCTGTTAAACGAATGACGAACCTCTCCCTCGGATTTCTGCTCCTGACCTCTGGGTTTTTAATCGGCAGGTTCCTGTATTCGTATGGTGTAACAGCCCCAATTGGTTCCGTTGCAACTGCGATATGGGCTTCATATCCCTCTTTGAAGAGGGCCTTTATGGTCAAGGGCAGGACGAGTGAGCACAGGCTTTTGTCTGAGGTCGCGGGGGATTACATCCCGGAGGACGAGGTCTTTAAGACAATACGGCGCTTCCTAAAATAACGCCGTCCGTCAAGTTTTTAAATCCCCTCTTTTAGTTACCTTCGGAAAGATTAAGGGGGTGAGACCTTGCCGGCGGTCATAGAGGAGGTCGCAAAGGTTTCCTTCGAGAGGGTTGGAATGCACTCCCACATAAAGGGCCTCGGCCTTGACGAGAACGGAAGGGCCAAGTTCATCGCCGACGGCATGGTCGGCCAGGTTAAGGCGAGGGAAGCGGCCGGAATAGCGGTTGAGCTTATAAAGCGCGGGAAGCTCGCCGGCAAGGGAATTCTCCTCGTCGGCCCGACCGGGAGCGGTAAAACGGCGATAGCGATGGGCATAGCGAGGGAACTCGGCGAGGACGTTCCCTTCGTCCAGATAGCGGGAAGCGAGATTTACTCGGCCGAGGTCAACAAGACGGAGTTCCTCAAGCAGGCGATGAGGCGGGCGATAGGCGTTAGAATCAGCGAGGAGAGGAAGGTCTACGAGGGCGAGGTCAAGAAGATTGAGATAAGGCGCACGAGGCACCCGTTCAACCCCTACGTCGAGATTCCGGAGAGCGTCATCATAACCCTCCGTACGAGGGACGACGAGAAGACGATAAGGGCCGGCAGGGAGATAGCCTACCAGCTCATGGAGCTCGGCGTTGAGGAAGGCGACGTCATACAGATTGACGCCGAAACGGGCAAGGTCTCGAAGGTCGGGACGACGAAGGAGGAAGAGGGGCTCTTCTTCAAGCGCAAGGTCAGCCTTCCGAGCGGGCCCGTGCTCAAGATAAAGGAGTTCACCTACACCGTCACGCTCCACGACCTTGACGTTGCCAACGCCCGCGGAAACATCTTCGGCCTGCTCTTCAGCACAGGGGCGGAGATAAGCGACGACGTCAGGAGACGCGTTGACGAGACGGTTAAGAGCTGGATTGAGGAGGGAAGGGCGACGCTTGTTCCTGGAGTGCTCTTCATAGACGAGGTTCACATGCTCGACATCGAGGCCTTCTCGTTCCTTGCGAGGGCGATGGAGAGCGAGCTCGCGCCAATTCTCATCCTAGCCACCAACAGGGGAAGGACGAAGATAAGGGGCACCGACATCGAGGCACCGCACGGAATACCCGTTGACATGCTCGATAGGTTGCTCATAATCAACACCGAGCCATACAAGAAGGAGGAAATCAGGGAGATAGTCAAGATTCGCGCAAGGGAGGAGAAGATTGAGGTGAGCGAAGAGGCCATAGAGTACCTCGCGGAGCTCGGCGAGAAGACCAGCCTCCGCTACGCCGTCCAGCTTCTCGCCCCAGCGAGCGTCTTGGCCAAGGGCGGAAGGGTCGAAAGGGAGCACGTTGAAAAGGCCAAGGAGTACTTCGCCGACCTCAGGAGGAGCATCGAGTTCGTCGAGAAGCTCGAGGGGATGCTGAGCTGATTTTCCCCTTTCTTTGGTTTCTCTGAGTATCATGTTACAGCGGAGAATGTAGAAAAGGAGAGCTCGTCGCCATCGGCATCGCAACTTCCCTCGCGTTGTCCCTGTGTCACCGGCGATTTCAAAGGTACTGGCGGTCTTCACTCTCCTCCTCGTCCTCGGCGGAAACTACATGAAAGCGCTCTGCGTCAGCCCATAATCTCTACTAGTTCCCTGCTCAGCTTGAGGTGGAACATGAACTCGTTGTAAACCCTGTCCTCCCGCTCGAAGACGAGCTTGAGCTCATCGAGGTTCGCTTTGCCTCCGAACTCGCCGAAGACGAGGATTCCGTTGAGCTCTATCACACCGAAGACTGCCGCGAGATTGAAAAGGAGCGTCCTGAGCTGGTAAGCCGAGACCTCGTGTTTTCCAAGTTCCTCCCTCGGATATTTGAATAGGAAGTACTCAAGCCCCTCCATCTCCGCCACGTCGGTTATCGCTATGTCTGCCGTCAGGAAGACGAGCAGGGTGGGCGTCATTCTGTCGTACCTCTTGAGGGACTTGACGATAATCTCGTCGTTGTTGTGGGCCGGCTCGCTCACGCTCTCGGCGATGATTATCCTCGGCTTCAGCCTCTCGAACTCCTTGAGGGCTATGTAAGCCGCTTTCCGGCTCCTCTTCGTCCGCCTGTTGCTGAACTCCCTCAGGAGGTGGGCGTTGAGAACCTCACGTGAAATCTCCTCAAGCTGTTTGTGCCTGTACTTGTAGTTCATCGCGTCCTCGATTTCCTTCTTGACGCCCTCGGCGACGACTATCTGATAACCCTCAAGCGGTCTGTATGAGGATATGAAGCGGTGGTAGAAGAGGTTCGTATCGGGCGCGAATGCAACGCCTTTCTTCAGCCTCTCGTAGAGCTCCAGCGTCCTTTCAAACTCGTCGAGGTTGTCGTAGCGGAGGATTCCGGCGGAGATGAAGCACTCGTAGAAGTCGCTCCACGTCGGGAGTTCTGAGGAGAGCCTTGGCGGAACGCGGGCGTTGAAGGCCTTCCTGTCCGTCAGGACTTCGAGGCGGTAGCCCCTCTCGCTCGGCTCCGCCCGGAGGAGAGGAAGGCCGTAGAGCGGGTAACTCACCCGTAGCTCGCCCCTCTCGGCGAGGACGTTCATGAGGACCTGCAGTTCTGGCTTCACTATGACCTCAGCGGGCTTCATCTCCATCCCCCAGGAAGTTCTTGATGGGTTGCATGTGGGTTGGAATCATCATGTAGGGCCTGTCCGGGAAGTCCATGTCGAGCAGGCCCATGTAAACTATGAACGACACAGGGAACTCGCGAATCTGGACTATCGCGGCCGCGACCAGGGCTTTCCTGCCGGAGGTTATGTCGAGGCCTATCCTGTAACCTTCACTTTCGAGCTTTGAGAAGAGCTCTTTGAACTTCCTGTCGGCCTCGAAGAAGCCGTAGTCCTTAATCACCACGGCCTCAATCTTCGGCCTGAGGTTGTAGGCTTTGGATATGGTCTCTATGGCCCTCACCACCTTCGGAAGGAGGTTCCTGTAGCGCTCCTCGGTGAATACGTAGACCCGCCGGATTTCCCGCTTTCCCTTGCCCTCCTTCAGGATTTTGTAGTAGGTGTTCACGACCGCCCAGGGCGAGCGACCGAGCAGGGTAACGTACGCTATGGGTGCCATGTTCATCACTCCACCAGTATCATTCCGTAAAGGGCGCTCTCTGAAAAGTCTATTTGAACCAGCGAGCTGATTTCAATCCCAATCGCGTCGAGGCTTGGCCGGACTTTCGTTGGAAGCCGGCAGGGCCCACCGCGCTCGAAGGGGCAGTCCGGGCAGAGGTTGCAGTTGCCGGGGAAGAGAGCCATCGCGTAGAGCTTTCCCTCCCTGAAGAGCTCGGCCTCGCGCTTGAGAAGGTATAGGATTGCCTCCCGTTTCTCCTCCTCAAAGCGCTCCATGTCCACCTCGAACTTTATGAGAATGGCCCTGCTGAAGTGGCTCACCCACTCCCTTGCCTCCCTCCAGTCCGGAACGTGGGGAGGACAGCTCGGCCTCTTCCCGTACATCGGGCAGGTTCGACACTTCCAGACCGGCCTCGGGGAGACGACGATTTTCTCGGCCGGTATCTCCTTCTCCCAGAGCACGCGCATGGTAGGTTAAACGCCCGCGGGGTATTTAACGTTGGCGCAACCCTTTTACGGATGAAGACGTAGGTTTGAACATGAGGAGCTGGGTGCCGTTGCTAATAATCGCGCTTCTAATCGGGTCGGGCTGTATAAGTGGGGGAGGTGAGAAAACGACCGCACCTAAGACCCTTGAGGTCGGTTCAGTCTTCCACAACGGGAGCTACATCCCCGTTAAGTTCACCTGCGACGGCGAGGACATAAACCCGCCGATATTCATAGGGAACATAAGCGAGAAGGCGAAGAGCCTCGTCATCATAGTTGACGACCCCGATGCTCCCGCGGGAACCTTCACTCACTGGATTGCCTGGGATATCCCGCCGGTGGGCGAGATTCCCGAGGCGGTTCCGAAGGTCGGCGAGGTTGAGAAGCCGATTCCGATGGTTCAGGGAAGGAACGACTTCGGGAGGATAGGCTACGGTGGTCCCTGCCCGCCTGGGGGGAGTGTTCATCACTACCACTTCAAGGTCTATGCCCTCGACACGACGCTGAACCTTCCGCCGGGGGCGACGAGAAAAGAACTGGAGAAGGCCATGGAAGGCCACGTTATCCAGTGGGGAGAGCTCGTGGGGCTCTACAGGCGGAGTTAGGTGCTTTTCTTTTCTGTCAACTTCACCACGAGGTTTATCGCGCTCTGCAACGCCGCGAGGAAGTTCAGGGCGAAGAATATCCAGTCCCCGATTATGTAGGAGTATATCGTCAGCAGGGTCGAGGCGGTCACGTAGATTATTATGAACTGCATGTTCAGGGGACACTTTCTCGTCCTTATTGTTTCCAGGGTCTGAGGAACCCAAGCGCTCACGAGGAGCAGCATTCCGAGCAGTCCGATTATCTCTCCGCCGTTCATGGTCTCACCCGGGATAAAAACGGGCTCCCCTAAAAAAGGGTTGTGGCGGGATTTCTGTCAAAAACGACAGATAAAACGGCTGGTTTTAACTTCCTCGCGCTAAAGCTCGCTCGCGAGCATTGAGGTTGCCCACGTTTTGACGTCCTCGTCGAGGATGTCTTCTATGAGCTTCATCGCTCTATCGAGTTCACCCTTCCTCGCGAGTCTGAGCGCGACCTCCGCCTGCACCTTCGACCTGTTGGCGAGGTCGGTTATATGCTCCGCTATGTAGAGGGCGTCGTCGAACTTCCCCATCTCAAGGAACTCAAAGGCCAGCCCCATCAGGTTCTTCGTCGGGTTCTTTGTTGATAGTGCCGTCTCTATCGCCCTGTCAAGGGCATCCCTGTAATCCTCCCCCTCCTTCGCCATCTCCACGACTATTCCGTTGACGGCCTTGGAACGGACGCTCCCGTCAGGTATTCCCCCGGCGAGCTTCATGGCCTCGTCAAATTTCCCTGCCTTCACGAGCTTCATGACTGCATCGTAAAGGGCCCGCGAGCGGTACCATGCCTGCATGAAAACCCCCATATCATTATAACCCCGCCCGATTTAAGGGTTCTGGTTGTGTTAACTTTATAACCTCCCCATCAGATAGAACACCGGTGGTCTGATGAAAAAGGCTGGAGTGCTCCTACTGTTGCTGGTTCTCCTCGGTTTCTCCGCCGGCTGTATCGGGAGCAACGGCACGACGGGCACTTCTTCAACATCGACAACCTCAAAACCGGCCTACGTTGACGTCAACGGCACGAGGATTTACCTGAACGAGATTCACTTCTACATGTACGGTATGAAAACCTGCCCCCACTGCCGGCACATGCATGAGTGGATTCCCCAGGAGTACGGTGAGAAGGCCTTAACCTACTACGAGCTCGTGGACAACCAGACGAACATGATGCTCTTCAACGAGCTCGCCCAGCTCACGGGCATAACCGGCGTTCCGGCGATAGCGATTACCTACAACGGAACACTCTACGCAGTCATAGAGGGGGAGTTCAACGTGACCGCAACGCCTCAAATCATCGCGACGGCAATCAAGAACGACGGCGTGCTACTCCTAACCGGCAAGACCTACCTGCTCTCCTACAAGGACCCCAAGGCCAAGCTTGTCATAGATGCGCTCTACACGATATTCGTGAAGCACCAGTCCGTTGACGTCCAGAAGATTTTCAATGAACTGAAGGCCAACTCGACGGGCTGACCTTTCGTTTTCAACCTTTCGTTTTGGAAAGGGTGAAAAGCCCCTTCGGGTATTCTCCACCATGAAGAGCGAAATCAAGGCCCTCGCGATAATCCTGCTGGCTTCCTTCGGGTTAAGCGCCGTAGTTCTCTACCTCCTGGGCATTCCGGGCTTTATCCCCAAGTTCTACGCCCTGGCGATGAGCGACTCGATAAACCCCTGCACCTTCGTGATTTACACCATGCTCCTCATCGCAATATCAGTAAGGGAAGTGTCGCGGAAGAGACTCTACATCATCGGCTCGGCCTTTATCCTGGCCGTTTACGTCTCGTACTATCTCCTCGGCGTCGGCCTGCTCTTCCTTGGACAGTACATTCCCCTGTGGCTCGCGGGAATCTTTGCGATAGGATTTGGAGTTTACACGATAGTCACAGGGATAATGGAGCGCTCGAGGATAGGCGACAAGGGAAAGATAAGGAAGAAGATATTCAGCGCCGACGCGACCTTTGCCGGCTCCTTTGCCCTCGGCGTCGTGGTCTCGACGACGCTCCTGCCCTGTTCCGCCGGCAGTTACCTCGTCTACGCGACGATAATAGCCCACGGGAGCAGGGCCCTCGCGTTCTTCCTCCTGGCCCTCTACAACGTCATCTTCGTGCTTCCCCTCGTCGTAATCCTCCTCGCCATGGGGAGCGTGAGCGAGAGCAAGCGCTTCTCCCAGGCGATGGTCAGGCACAGCATGGAACTCTCAGTCGTCGCGGGATTTCTGCTCATCGCGATAGGCGTTTGGGTGTTACTGACCGGTGGGGTCTGAGTCGTCAAAAAGTGCCGCTTCCCAGTCCGCATATGCCCGCGAAGGGACAGACCGAGCAGTCCTCTGTGTAAGGCTTGAGCGGGGGTTCACCCTTTACGGCCCTCGTTATCTCCCTCGCCCTTTCCATGGCTTCATCATCGCCCTGAAGCACGAGGGTGACGCTTCCCTCAGCCCCTCCAGCGCCACCGGAGGCTATGGGTACCGCCTCGACTCCTGCCAGTATCTTGTAAGCTTCGACCTCCGTCACAGGGTGTGAGTGAGGTATCGGGACGAGCGCCGCGTAGAGTCCCGTTCCCCAGTCGAAGGAGTATATGCCCGTGAGCTTGGCGCTCTCCTCAACCGGCGTTGGCACGAACTTTTCAAGGCTCACCGGGGTGATTGTGAAAACCCCCTTCGTTATCGTCCATCCGAAGGTCTTGCCTATCGTTCCCCCGTCCGGAGCCGCGGCAAAAACCGCGACGTTCCAGTTTATGTCGATGGCGTTGGCGCCTTTGATAAAGACGTCCTTCGGGCCCATTCTCCGGAGGGCCTCCTGAGGGTCGTCGAAGGGCTCTCCCCGGTACAGAACGAGGTGCTTTGGCCACGTTTTCTTCGGCGTAACGCAGGTTCTTCCATTGCTTATTGTCCCAATCGTCCACTTCTCCTTCTCTATTTCCTTACCCAGTATCTCTTCCGCAATGTATGCGGCAGTTGTTCCCGTTGCTATGTAAACGAAGCCCTCTTTCAGCGCGCGCTGAACTTCCGGCATGGCGACAACGGCCTTCGCTATGAGCCTCTTGCTCTCGGGTGGCGTAAGAGTAACGAGCGCCCTTTTCACGTCAATCACCGGGCTAAAATACGCATCGAAAGGTATAAACCTTCTCTTAGAGGGCCCGAGAAGCCTTAGCTCAGCCGAACAGCTCTATGCAGACCCTGCACTCCGAGGGATTAACCTCTGGGTCTATCTTGGCGTGGAAGGAGCAGACGTAACCCTTGCCGAGCATCTTGAGGGCTATGCCGATGAGCCTCATGTGGATGTCGTACTCGCTCGGCCGGAACTCTGCTATCTCGTCTGCAAGGTTCTTGAGGTCCTCGTCAACGTCTTTGAACTTTGAAACGTCTATGAGCGCACCCCGGTCCATGTTGAGGTAGCGCGAAACCGCCGACTGGGTGACGTGAAGGAGCTCCGCTATCTCGGTCTGCTTCAATCCTTTCTCCCGGAGGTGCTCCACGAGGCGTCTCCTGAGGGAGGGGTAAACGTAGCGAGATGCGACCTCGAAGGCGTTGACCTTCATATGCAAAACATGACCCGCGGAATACTTAAGGCTTTTGGTCCTTTTGAAAACTTAGTCAGCTTATTTTTGTTGATTTGTAAACCGAGAGCTGGCCTTGTTCTGGATAAAAAATTTAAATCACTTACCATAACATTCATATGACAAGTGTCATAATAAGGGGGTGGAAAGATGGCCGTGAAGGTTCCGAACAGCGGAAAGGAAGCGGGCGTTCTGATGAGGTGCGACCAGTGTTCAATGAGCCTGCCGGGAGGGTGTACCTTCAGGGGAATCTGTGGCAAGGACCCCGACCTGAACTCCCTTCAGGAGGCCCTCATCTACGGAATAAAGGGAACCGCCGCCTACTATTACCACGCCTACGAGCTCGGCTACAAGGATGACGAAATCGGCTTCTTCCTGTCAAAGGCCCTCTACTCGACTCTCACCAACGTGAACTTCGACAAGAACCGCTTCCTTGAGCTCATCCTTGAGAACGGAAGGATACACCTCAAGGCTATGGAGCTCCTTGATAAGGCCTACACAGAGACCTACGGAAACCCGGAGCCGGTCAAGGTTCCGACCGGAACCGAGGAGGGGCACGGAATTCTCGTCACCGGCCACACCTACAGGGCGCTCTACGAACTCCTCAAGCAGATTAGGGAGATGGGCCTCGAGGACCAGATTAGGGTCTACACCCACTCCGAGATGCTCCCTGCCCATTCCTACCCGGAGTTCAGGAAGTTCAAGTCCCTCTACGGCAACTGGGGCGGTTCGTGGGTCTACCAGAGGAAGGAGTTCACCGAGTTCCCGGGAGCAATCCTCGGAACCAGCAACTGTGTCCAGCAACCACCGAAGAGTTACGCCGACAGGATGTTCACCACCGACATAGCGGGCCTTGAGGGCGTTCCCCACCTCGAGAACGACTACGAACCCCTCATCAAGCGCGCGCTCGAGACGCCGAAGATGGAAAAGAGGGACGACGGCTACATCGTCACCGGTTTCCACCACACCAACGTGCTCCCGCTCATGGACAAGCTCATCGAGCTGATAAACGAGGGCAAGATAAGGCACGTCTTCGTCATAGGTGGCTGTGACGTCCCCAACCCGAAGATGAGCTACTACGAGAAGCTCACCGCGATGGTGCCCGAAGATGCCATAATCCTCTCGGCCGCGTGCGGTAAGTTCCGCTACAACAGGCGCGACTACGGCGAAATCGAGGGAATACCGCGCTTCATGGACTTCGGCCAGTGTAACAACGTCTACTCGATAATCCAGATTGCCGGGGCGCTCGCGAAGGAGCTGGACGTCGGCCTCAACGAGCTCCCGGTCAGCATAGTCCTCAGCTGGATGGAGCAGAAGGCCATCGGAATCCTCTACAGCCTGCTATACCTCGGAATCAAGGGCATCTACATCGGACCCAAGGCTCCGGAGTTCTTCACGCCGAACGTCTTCGAGACCCTCAGGAAGAAGTTCGACCTCAGGCTCATAAGCGAGCCCGAGGAGGACTTAAAGAGAATGCTCAACTCCACCACCGCTGTGAGCGAGGACTCGCCCCTGCTCGACTGATTTCATATCTCCCTTTTCTTCGTGTTCTTTCATACACATTTCTGCCCAGAAAGACTTAAATATGTCCCTAATGACATTTGTCATGAAGGTGGTATCATGACCGAATTGCTCTCAAACCGTGAGCAGAAGAAGGAAGCCCTGAAGGCCCTTCTCCTCAGGATTCATAACGGTGAGGATGTTAATTCACTTAAGGAGGAATTCCGGGCAGTTCTAAGCTCGATATCTCCCCTTGAAATCCCAATCATCGAGCAGGAGCTCGTGAAGGAAGGCGTTTCCGCCAAGGACATCGCCAAGATGTGCGACCTTCACGTCGAGCTCTTCAGGGAGGCCGTGAAGGGAACGGACGAGGTGGAGGAGAAGGAACTTCCCGAGGGGCATCCCCTCTGGGTTCGCTATATGGAGAACAGGGAAATCCTCAAGGACGCTGAGATGCTGAACCTCTACGCGAGAACCCTCGCAACGACGAGAGATGAGCGCATGAGGGAGGAAATCCTCGGAGTTCTGGAGGAGATAGTTGGAAACCTCCGGAAGGTCGGCTTCACCCACTACAACCGCGACGAGATGCTGACGTTTCCCTACATTGAGAGGAGGGGTTTGACGGCAATAGCAACTGTCCTCTGGACGAAACACGACGAGATAAGGTTCATGCTAAAGCACCTTTACGGACTTCTGGCCCGGAGGGATGAGATGCCCTGGGAGGGGTTCGTTGAGCGCTTCAAGGCGAAAGCCGGCGAGGCATCCTTTGCGCTGAGCGATATGGTCTTCAGGGAGAACAACATCTACTATCCAACCCTCAAGGCCCTCCTCAGCGACGGCGAGTGGAAGGCAGTAAGAATGCAGGACGACGAGATTGGCTACTACAAGGTGAACCCGCCTGCATGGGACCCCGGGGAGGACGTTAAACCGCTCCAGCCCTGGCAAATCAACCCGGAGCTGAGCGCGGAGGAACTGCTAAGCCTCCCAAAGGAGGTTCAGCAGGCCCTTAAAGGCCAGCCCCTGGAGTTTGATAAAGGCCAGCTGAGGCGCGAGGGGGACCTTGACCTCGGCACCGGTTTCGTGAGCGTCGAGGAGCTTAAGGCCATATTTGAGGCCCTCTCCGTTGACGTTACCTTCATAGACAAGGATGACCGCGTTCGGTTCTTTTCCCCGGGCGAGAGGATATTCACAAGGACGCCGTCGATTCTCGGACGGCCGGTCCAGCTCTGCCACCCTCCGAAGAGCGTTCACATCGTTAACAAAATCCTGAGGGCCTTCAAGGAGGGCAGAAAAAGGGAGGCAACGTTCTGGCTCAGGCTCGGCCCGAAGTACGTCTACATCAAGTACGTGCCCCTCTTTGACAGGAACGGGAACTACCTGGGAACCCTTGAGATTACGATGGACATCGGAGAGTATAAGAGGATAGAGGGCGAGAAGAGACTGCTCGACTGGAGGGATTGAGATGCGCGGGGATGAGGGAATCTTTAAAAAACGAGTTGAGCGCTTTCAGGAGCTTTTGAGGGAGAACGAGATAGACGGTGCCGTCATCAGGACGCTCTCCAGCTTCATATACTTCACCGGAACCAAGTGGCTCAGGCCGAGCCTGTTCATACCCGCTGATGGGGAACCCCTTGTTTTTGTTGTTAAGGGTGAGGCGGAGCTGTTCAAGAAGAGGAGCTGGATTGAGAACGTTGTTGAGTACCAGCGCGTTGAAGACCTCATGGCCGGTGTTGTCAGCTGGGTCCACAGGAACGGTATGGAAAGGGTTGGCCTCGAGTTCGGGGTCGAGAGGGACGCCTACCTGATATTCCTGAAGATATTTGAGCGCCTAAACCCGACTGTGGAGATAGTGGACGTGCTCAACCTCACGATGAGCCTGAGGATGATAAAGGACGAGTGGGAGCTGGAGAACATCAGGAAGGCGGGAAAGATAGCGCGGAAGGGAATGAAGGTCGCCGGGGAAGTCATAAAGCCCGGTGTCAGCGAGCTGGAGATAGTGGCAGAGATAACGAGGGAACTCATGCTCAGCGGGAGCGAAGAGCCTAAAGTGTACGTCTCAACGACTCCAAGGGCCCACGCCGAGCCTTTCCGCGACCTGAAGGTTCCCGAAAACGGCGTCGTTACCGTCGTCATCGGAACCGACTGGAACCACTACTACGCCAACACCGCGAGGACTTTCATCGTTGGTGAACCCGGCGAGAGAGTTAAGAAAGCGATGGAAGTCAAGATGGAAGCCTACAAACTCGCTCTGGAGGAGACGAGGGTTGGGGCCCCGATAAATGCAGTTGAAAAGAAGATTGCCAGCCTTTTCAAAGAGAGGGGCTTTGGGGACGCGTACATAGCTGGCTACACACACGGCGTTGGTCTGCTCGTGGAGGAACCTCCCATAGCGACGATAGTGGTTCCGCAGAGGGCCACCCGAGTACAGGAAAACATGGTTCTCACGATAATACACCCGCCTCTAATGATTCCCGAAGGGGCAATAAAGCACGAGGACACTTACATCGTCAAAAAGGATGGGCTGGAGAAGGTGACCTAAAACACCCTTGCATATCCCCATTTCCTGACGCTCGTGAGGATTGATGTCTCTGTGCTCTTTATCCCCTCTATCCTACCGAGCTTTTCAACGAGGAAGTTCTCAAGTTCCTGCAAATCCCTTACCGTCACCTGCATCAGTATGTCGTGGGCCCCGGTCGCTATGCCCAGGACGTCCACCTCCGGGAGCTCCTTCAGCTTCTCAACGGCTTCCTTTATCTTGCTCGGCTCAACGTCCACCGCTATAAAGGCCACTATTGAGTAGCCGGCCTTGAAGGGGTTTATCAGCGCCGCGAACTTCCTTATAACGCCCCTCTCAACAAGCTTTTTAACCCTGAGCCTGACCGTCGATTCCGGCACCTTAAGCCTTCTCGCTATCTCCGAATAGCTGGCCCTCCCGTCCTCCTGGAGGATGTGAAGTATCGCCCTGTCGAGTTCGTCAAGCCGTTCAATCTCAGCCATTTTGACCCACCAATTTTGAATTTTTGTGATGTTATTTTTAAAGTTTTCCGCTAATTTCGCAAAAATTAACCGAAATTCCTATTAATTCCAAACGCATATGGTTAACGGTGGTTCCATGTTGCCCCCAAAGGATGAGGTTATTCAGGGCTACTCCCGCTACATCTCGCGCGCATCCCACGTTACCTACGCCCCAATCGTCCCCTACAAAGCTCGAAACGCCCTCGTCTGGGACGTTGAAGGGAGGGAGTACATAGACTTCCTGAGCGATGCGGCCGTTCAGAACGTCGGGCACAACAACCCGAGGGTCGTTGAGGCCGTCAAAAAGACCGCCGAGAGGTTGCTTCACTTCACCTTTATCTACGGCTTTCCGGTAGAGCCATACCTTTTGGCCAAAAAGCTGAGCGAACTTGCCCCCGTTGAGAACGCGAAAGTTGCCTTCGGCCTCAGCGGGAGCGATGCGAACGATGGCGCCATAAAGTTCGCGAGGGCCTATACGGGAAGGAGGTCTGTAATCGGCTACCTCAGGAGCTACTACGGCTCCACCTACGGCGCAATGAGCGTTACCGGTCTCGATTTTGAGGTTCGCTCAAAGGTCGGCCAGCTCAGCGACGTTCACTTCATCCCCTACCCCAACTGCTACCGCTGTCCCTTCGGGAAAGAGCCGGGGAAGTGCCGTATGGAATGCCTTGAGTACCTCAAGGAGAAGTTCGAGGGCGAGGTTCACGCTGAGGGAGTAGCTCTTCTCTTAGCTGAGCCGATACAGGGCGATGCCGGAATGGCGGTTCCGCCCGAGGGCTACTTCAGAAAGCTCAAAAGGCTCCTCGACGAACACGGCATTCTCCTCGGCGTTGATGAAGTCCAGAGCGGTCTCGGGAGGACGGGCAGGTGGTTCGCCATCGAGCACTTCGGCGTTGAGCCCGACATCATAACCCTCGCAAAGCCCCTTGGCGGTGGATTGCCTATAAGTGCAATCGTCGGAAGGGGGGAGATAATGGATTCCCTGCCCCCTCTCGGCCATGCATTCACCCTCTCAGGAAACCCCGTCGCGAGCGCCGCGGCTTTAGCCGTCATCGAGGAAATCGAGGAGAAGAACCTCCTTCAGAGGGCCGAAAAGCTCGGGAAGAAAGCAAAAGAAAGGCTTGAAAGAATGAAGAAGAGGCACGAGCTCATCGGCGACGTCCGCGGGCTTGGCCTGATGCTCGGCGTTGACCTCGTAAAGGACAGGGAAACCAAGGAGAGGGCCTACGACGAGGCCAAGAAGGTCGTCTGGAGGGCCTACGAGCTGGGCTTAATAGTGGCCTTTCTCCAGGGCAACGTGCTGAGGATTCAGCCCCCGCTGACTATAGAGGAGGAGCTCCTTGAGGAAGGCCTTGATAGGCTTGAAGAAGCAATTGAGGACGTTGAAGAAGGCAGGGTTTCAGATGAAGTCCTTGAAAAGGTGCAGGGGTGGTGATTGACAAAAGCATGCTTATTCTCAACTTTTCCGAAAACTTTTTATACAACTACCTACACAGCCCGAGCGGGCTTCAATGGAAAGCCTGGAAAACGCAAGGAAACCCGTTCTCAAAGTGGGGATAGAGGATAGGGTTGAACCTTCCAAGGCTTTGGTTTTTGGCCTTCAGCACGTTCTGGCGATGTTTGGGGCGACGGTGACGGTGCCTCTTGTAGTAGGCGGGGCGATAGGGCTCAGCGGTTCCCAGATAGCGACGATGATACAGGCCGTCCTGCTGGCGATGGGAATAGCAACGCTTCTCCAGACGACGATAGGCTCGCGCTATCCGATAGTCCAAGGTTCGAGCTTTGCCTTCATCCCAGGGCTGATAGCAATTGGCTCAAGCATTGGAATGGCCGCGGTTCAAGGGGCGCTAATCGTTGGCGGGCTGATTGAGGCCCTAATCGGCTGGCTCGGAATAATCGGAAGGGTCAGGAAGCTCTTCACGCCCCTCGTTACTGGGGTTACGATAACTCTCATTGGCTTCAGCCTCGCCGACGTGGCCGTTAATAACTTCTTCAACGCCTACGCCGACCCCTCCGGCGGGACCGTCGGAAGGGCCGTGCTTGTGGGTCTGATAACGTTTCTCACAACCCTCTTCGTTGCACTGAGGGGAAGGAGAACGAGGGCAATGCCGGTCGTTGTGGGTGCCCTCGTTGGCTACGCGGTGAGCTTTCCCCTTGGCCTCGTCAACCTAAACCTCGTGGAAAGCCTTCCTGCTCTAAGCGTTCCCAAGCCGTTCCCCTGGGGAGAGCCGGTATTCGATTTAACAGCGATAGTGCTCCTCCTCTTCGCCTTCATGGTCAGCATCATCGAGAGCGTTGGTGACTACCACGCGATAGCAACGGTTACCGGTTCCGAGATAACTGAGGGAAGGATAGCAAGGGGTATAGGCGCTGAAGGCCTCGCCTGCTCGGTAGCCGGTTTCCTCGGGGCCTGCGGAACCACGAGCTATTCAGAGAACATAGGTGTCGTTGCCCTTACCAAAGTTGGTAGCAGGCACGTGGTTCAGGTGGGGGCGGTTATCCTGATTCTCCTCTCGCTCCTCCCGAAGTTCGCGGGTATCTTGGCCTCAATGCCCGCCCCGGTCCTCGGCGGCCTGACGCTGGCTCTCTACGGCATGATAAGCGTTACTGGGCTTAGGCTGATAAAAGAAAAGGTTGAGTTCAACGACAGGAACACGCTGATTCTCGCGGCCTCGCTGATAGCCGGGCTTGGCGCACCGCAGCTGCCGCCTCAGCTCCTTGAATCCCTTCCAAGGCTCGTTTCGAGCATACTCGAGTCGGGAATGGCGGTAGGAGCCCTGACTGCAATAATCCTGGAAAGAATCCTTTAAAGGGGAAGAAAAGAGGGGCTCAAGCCCCTTCCTTCTTTTCGACCGGCTTTGATTCCTTCTTTTCGGCGGGTTTGCTGGTCTCCTTCTTTGCAGTGGACTTGGTGGCAGGTTTGGCGGGGGTGGGCTTCTTGGGCGGCCTTATGCCGTAGCCAAGTATCTTGAACTCGAAGACCTCTCCGTCGCGGAGGTGGTAGCGGTAGGTTCCATCTTCCTTCTTCTCAATCTTGACGACCGGGAAGCGGTAGTCGCCGTACTTCTCGTTGAGCTCCCTGACCTTGTCAGGGTGAATCGGCACCCAGTTGAAGAGCTCAAGCGCATCCTCAGTTCCGTCGGTCGTCAGGATGTAGGCCTCGCTGAAGCCGAGCGCTCCCGTTGGGCAGACGTCGACACAGAACTGGCAGAACGTACAGCGGCCGTAGTCAACCTTCGGGTGGGGCCTCTTCTCCATCTTGCCGTCCACTTCGAGCCAGGTCATCTCTATTGCCCTCGCCGGGCATATCTGACCGCAGAAGTTACAGCCGACGCACTTCTTCCAGTCGAGCGTGTGGAATCCTCTGTACTTTGGAGCGGGCTCTATCTTCTCGAAGGGTATCTTTATCGTCACGGGCTTCTTGAAGAGGTACTTGATGCCCATCCAGGGCTTGACGAAGGACTTCTTGAGCTTGACCTTTTCCTCACCAACGACTCTCGCGGGCATCGTCATCACCTGTCTATGTCGGGCGGACAGTTGTCAAGGGTCTTCAATATGACCGGCACGTCGGCGAGGCGGGCTCCCTTGAGGAGCTCCTCAAGCACCGTAACTCCGTGGCTCTGGCTCGGTCCGCGGACGTGGACGCGGTAGGGCTTGTGGCTTCCATCGCTGACGACGTAGGCTCCGAAGTCGCCCTTGGTGCTCTCAACGTGGGCGTAGGCGTCTCCTGCCGGAACCTTGAACCTCGGCAGGTTCTTGAGCTTGGGGTCCTGCACCATGTAGGGCCCGCTCGGCGGCCCCATGTCGAGAAGCTGTTCGAGTATGTAGAGGTCCTGCTCCAGCTCGTACCTCCTGACGAGAACGCGCGCGAGGCTGTCTCCTTCCTTCAGGACCGGAACCTCGAAGTCGAGCTCTGGGTAGAGGTAATAGGGGTCGTCCTTCCTGACGTCGTAGGGAACTCCCACGGCCCTGAGGTTCGGCCCGGTGACCGCGTGCTTGAGGGCGAACTTCTTGTCCATCACGCCAACGCCTTCAGTCCTCTCGAACATAATGTAGTTGTCAAAGAGTATCTCATCGAAGTCCTTGAGCTTGGACTTGATGTACTCAACGGTGTCCCTCAACTGCCTCAGCCACTTGTCTCCTGGGATGTCCCTCCTGACTCCTCCGGGGACGGTGTAGATGTGGTAGACCCTTCCGCCGGTGAGCTCCTCAAAGAGGCGCATGAACCTCTCACGGTAGGCGGCGGCCCACTGGCCCGGGGTGTAGAGGCCTATCTCGTTTCCAAATCCCATTATCCAGAACATCCATGCTGAAACTCTCGCCATTTCAAGCACAACTGTCCTAATCCATATCGCCCTCTCAGGAACCTCCCAGCCGACTATTTCATCAACGGCCATCGAGTAGATGTTTTCCGGAACGTCGCTCTCGGGAACACAGATACGGAGGAGCAGGGCAATGTTGGTGAAGTAGGGCCTCTGCTCGGCGAGCTTCTCGAAACCGCGGTGCAGGAATCCGGGGTTAACTATGGCCTTCTCTATCCTGTTGCCATCCATCTTGAGGATTATGCTGAAGTTCTCGGTCGCCATGTGCTGTGGACCGAAGAACAGCTCGTAGGTGTCCTTGGCTATCGGGGTCAGGTACATGTCGTGCTTTCTCGCTTCCTCCCTAAGCTCCTTTGGAACCTCCAAATTCGCCATGAGCATCACCTCATATCACGTAGTTCGTCTTACTCTCATCGTACCTGTCGAAGTCATCACCGTAGATTGTCTTGACGTAGCTAAGGGTGTTGAAGTCCTTCCTGAGCGGGTGCTTCTCGTATTCGCGCGGCTCGAGTATGAACGGTCCGAGCCTCGGGTTGCCCTTGAAGTTTATGCCGAAGAACTCGTGTGCCTCTCTCTCGTAGGTCTCTGCAACGGGCCAGATGTCCATGGCAGTCGGCACCTCTGCGTTCTCCCTTGGAACCCTCGTTCTGACAAATGCATGAACGCTCTCGCTGACGCTCCAGAGTTGATAGACGAGCTCGAACTGGTTCTCCTTGAGCCAGTCAACGACGCTTATCTGCATGAGCATCTCGAACCTCTCGCTGGCAAGCTCGAGGAACTCGTGTATCCTCTCGGCGGGAACCTTGAACTCTATCCTCTTCTCGCGCCTGACGCTTCCCTCCGCGTAGGGGGCCTTCTCGAGGAGCTCCTTCACGAGCCTGCCCTCCTTGGTGTTCGGGAGCTCGGGCTTTTTCTCCTCGGCCTTCTCAACGGGTTCAACCTTGTTCTCAACCTTGTTATCGTTCACAGCCATGCCAACCACCTCTTGGCGTCCTTCTCACGCCATCCCTCTCCAAAGAGCTCGTCCTGGTTCTTCCTGTACCACTCGTAGTTCTCCCTATACCTCTTCCAGCCGTCCGCTTCCCCGCTCTCTATCTTCCTCATTATCTCCTGAATTCCGTCCATCACCGCCTCAGGCCTCGGCATACAGCCGGCTATTGCGACATCTATGGGAATGTACTTGTCAAGCTGTTTGACAACGTTGTAGGAGTCCCAGTAGACGCCGCCGTTGATTGGGCATGAGCCGTGGGCGAGGATGTACTTGGGGTCGGGCATCATCTCGTAGGTTATGATGATTCTCTTCAGCGTTTTTGGCGTGACGTAACCCGTAATCAGGAACAGGTCTGCCATCCTTGGGGATGGGTTCGGCATCATACCGAATCTCTCAATGTCGTAGCGAGCTGTAAAGAGGGGCGGCATCTCTATGCCGCCGCACCCGGTACAGAACGCCACCAGCCAGATGCTCTTCTTTCTCGCCCACCTGAAGAGCGGCTCGAAGAGCTTGAACTCCTTGAGCTCGTAGCTTATGAAATCCTCTCCCATCTTTCACCACCCCATCGTGAGGATTACGGCTATTATTCCCAGTATGGTCGGCCACTTCCAGAAGAACTTCGCGGCCTGGTCGATGGTGAAGCGCGGGTAGATGCTGGCGACGAATATCGCGATGAAGAGCACCGCTATCTGCTTGACGAGGAGCTCGAGCAGGTTACTCGCTCCGCCAAGGAAGAGCACGGCGAAGAACGCGGTCTCGGCGAAGAGCTGAACCGCGTGCTGGGTGAAGAGCAGTGCCGCGTGCTTGCCGCCGTACTCGACCATTGGACCCATCGAGATTTCCGCGGGGGCGGTGATGATGTCGAAGGGCTCGAGGCCGAGCATCGCCTGGAAGACTATGTCGAAGACGATGAAAGCTAAAAGCAGTGCTGGAACCGTTATGCTCCAGCCGTGAATCCCCTGGAGTGCCACTATGTTGCTCAGCTTGAAGGTTCCCCAGTGCTGGATTAATGCTATCAGCGCGAGACCATACGGTAACTGCATGGCAACCATGGTGAGCAGACCACGCTGGACACCGACCGCTGAATAGGGGTTGCCCGAGCTCATGGCACCGAGCATTATCCCGAGCATCGGCACCTCAAGGAGGTAGGCGACAACTATCAGGTCGGCGTTGCTGCTGAAGAGCTGGAAGTTGGCGATGGGTATGAACAGGAGCGCCGCTATGCTCGCTCCGAGGGCAAAGACAGGTCCGAAGTCGTAGATGAAGCCGTGGCTTATGCTCTCCTTCTTTCCGAGGAGCTTGAGGGTATCGAGGATTGGCTGGTAGATGGGCGGCCCAACGCGCCTCTGGATTCTCGCCATGGCCTTCCTCTCGATACCCATGAAGATGAAACCCATGAAGGTGGCGTAGATTATCATGCCGATGGCCTCAAGTGCTAACTTCCAGTCGAACATTCACAACACCCCCCACAGTGCTAGGATTAGGAGTACCACCGCAAGATACCAGGCGTAGCTCTGGACGTTTCCGTTGTAGAACCCTTCCCTCAGGGAGTCAGCGAAGTCCTCGAACATGCCGGCGAGGCGCTCGTAGAACCTGTCCCAGCTGTACTTGAGCCAGAAGTCGAGGGCTTCAGCGAGAGGCCTGTAGAAGTTCCTCCTCATGCTGAGGTTGTAGTCCTCGGTGACTGGGTTACCTGACTGGTAGGTGTCGGTGACGGGGACCTTCCTGGCCTTCGCTCCGTAGATGAATATGAGTCCCGCTATCGCGAGGCCGAGGGTCAGGATTACGGTGACGAGGAGGGCGTTGTAGGTTCCAGTTGGGGTTACGAGCTTGAAGTAGTCACCGCCGACGGGGTTTCCGAGGAACTTTCCTAGGTACTCAGTAACGAGGCCCGGGGCGATACCGAAGACGAGGTTCGGGATAGCCAGTATCGCCATGCCTATGAGGAGCGGGAGCGGTGCCTCCTCAACATCATCGAGGTCGCTCGGTCTCTGGCCGAACCACACGGCGTAGAGGAACCTGACCACGTAAGCAAACGCCAGACCGCTTCCAAGGAATATCGCGCCCGCGACCAGCGGCATGTGGGCGCTTATGGCGGCCTCATAGAGGAGCCACTTGCTGGCAAAGCCCGCCATCGGCGGAATTCCTGCGAGGCTGAGAACCGCTATGAGGGCCATCGCGAAGGTTATCGGCATCTTCTCCGCCAGACCACCGAAGTCCTCGAACTTGGTCTTACCGGTTCTCAGGATAAGCGCCGCGACGACGAGCCAGAAGAGGCCCTTGAAGACCGCGTGGCTGAGGACGTGGAAGAGCGCTCCCGCGAAACCGAGGGTCGTTCCAAGGCCGAGACCGAGGAGGATGTAGCCTACCTGGCTGACGGAGGAGTAGGCGAAGAGCTTCCTTATGTCCTCCTGGAGCACCGCGAGGAAGCCCGCGACGACGACGGTTATCGCTCCAAGCCAGGCGATGATGTACGAGAACACCATGTGGTTGTGCCAGACGCCGAGGGCGGTGTAGAGTTTGGTTCCCATCAGGATGTAGAGGAGCAGGAATCCGTAGGCTCCAGCCTTGCTGAGGGCTCCGCTGAAGAAGGTCGTGTAGCTCTGGTCAACCTCGCTGTAGGCACCGGGCGCCCAGACGTGGAGCGGAACGGCGCCTGCCTTGACGCCAAATGCCGTCAGGAAGAGCAGGAACACGAGGGCGGTGAGGCTCTTGCTTATGCTCCCGAGCATTGCGTCCATGTAAAGAGCCTGTCTGATTGTTCCGAAGTCGAGAGCGCCGGTCTTTGCGTAGAGGATTCCAATCGCTATGAGCATCGCGTAGGCGCCGATGACGCTGAGCACGAAGTACTTGAGGGACTCGTGCCTGTTCCTCTTAAGCACCATCATGAAGCTCGCGAAGGTCATGAGCTCCCAGAACAGGAAGAAGCCCACGAAGTCCCCGCTGAGGAAGACGCCCAGCACTCCGGTGTAGCTCATGAGGGCGAAGAGCCACTCGTAGGAGCTCCTTGAGGTGCTGGCCATTCCGAAGGCCATCGCAACGCCGACGAGCGAAGCCACCGCCGCGAAGTACCAGGTGATTGTGTTGAGCTGGAAGAGCAGCTTAAAGCCGCCAATCGTTATAGTGTGGGTCACGGTTTCGGGGTTGCTACCCGCTATCGTTGAGTAGTACTTGGCGAGTATCCCCAGGGGAACCGCTGCACCAAGGATTCCAACAATCTCGCGTATTCCCCTGATGTCAAGGGCCCAGGCTATGAAGCCAGCCACCAGAGGTGCGAAGAGCATTATCATGAGCTCGTTCATGCTCCCACCCCCATCAGCGGGACGTTCTTAATGTACTGGGCGACGTTGAAGAGGTCGCTTCCGGCCTTCTGGGAGACGCTCCAGAGGTAGTTCGGGTAGACGCCTATTGCTATTACGAGCACCACCAGAAGGACGACTATGGCCATCAGAGGCACGCTCTCTGAAATCCTCTCGCCCTCTCCCTCGAACCAGATGGCGTGAATCAGCCTGAAGTAATAGACGGCCTCCACGACGCTGGCCGCGAGGACGAGGAAGGCTGCCCAGGTGTAGCCGACTTCAATGGTCGCCAGGATTATCCTGAGCTTGCTCCAGAAGATGTTGAACAGCGGTATTCCAACGGCAGCAAAGGCACCGACCGTTATTCCGAAGGCGGTAACCGGCATCCTCCTGCCGAGTCCGCGGAAGTTCTCAATCTCGGCCCCTCCAAGCTGTACGGCAACGTAGCCAACGCCGAGGAACAGGAGAACCTTCACTATCGCGTGGTTGACCATCTGGAACACTCCAGCGTCAACGCCCGCCTGGGTTCCGAGGGCGAAGGCGAGCGCTATGAGTCCGACCTGGCTGATTGACGAGTAGGCTATCATTCTCTTGACGTTCCTCTGCCTCAACGCCGAGAACTCCGCCACGACGACGGTGAGGGTGGCCATCACTACGAGGAGCCTGAGGACGTTGTGCCAGGTTCCGACCGAGCTCATGAGGTAGAGAACCCTGGCCATCGCGTAGAGGCCGGCCTTGACGACGAAGGCCGAGAACATGGCCGTTACCGGGTGCGGTGCGGCCTGGTATGCATCGGGCGCCCAGGCGTTGAGCGGGAAGAGCTCCGCCTCTACCGCGAGACCGAAGATTATGAGAGCCAGTCCGACCTGGGCAACGGTCGGGTTGATGTGGCCGGCGAGCTGGGCTATCTGGGCCATGTTGAGTGTTCCGGTGGCGCCGTAGATTAGCGCGACGCCGATTAGGAAGAAGCTCGAACCGATTCCTCCGAGAATCATGTACTTGAGCGAGGCTTCAGCAGCTTCGCCGGTCTTGTTGTAAGCCGTCAGCGCGTAGGCCGTTATGGCGGTTATCTCCATGAAGACGAAGAGGTTGAAGATATCGCCGGTCGCTATCATTCCAGTGGCTCCGAGCATCAGCAGGAGGAACAGCATGGCGTACTTGTCTATTGGCTCAACGTCGATTGCCTTGAAGTTGAATACCGCCATGAGGAAGCTAGCTAAGGCCACTATGAGCACGAAGAGCGCCGCGAATTGGCCGAGGTAAAGGTTGATTCCGACCGGAGGCTTCCAGCCGCCTGCCATGACGATTATCGGCTTTCCAGTTGAGTAAACCTGCTGGAAGACCCACGCCGCTATTCCCGTCTGTATCGCGGTGATTATCAGCACGTAGGTCTTTATCGCCTTCTTCCCGAGCCCCTTAATCAGGGGAACGAAGAAGGCACCGAGGAGAGGTAACGCTATGAGGAGTGAAGCGTACTGCCCGTTCATCCTCTCAACCTCCTTATCTCCTCAATGTTGAGGGTTCCGTAACGCTTGTAGAGGACTATAACCGCGCTGAGGGCCATAGCGGTTGTGGCAACGCCTATGACTATCGCCGTCAGAACGAGCGCCTGCGGAATCGGGTCAACGGCCTGGTTGGGCCCTATTCCCTCGCTCAGAATTGGCGCGCTCCTTCCGGAGATGTAGCCTATGCTGACGAGGAGCAGGTTAACGCCGGTTTCCATGATGCTGAGCCCAATGAGCATCTTGAGGATGTTCTTCTTGACGAGTATCGCGTAGAGGCCTATGAGCACGAGGGCAATCGCGCCGAAGTAGAATGCACTGATGTGTGGCACGCTCATTCGCTCACCTCCTCCTTGAGCATGTTGTCAATGATTCCGCTGAGCTCGGTGCCGACCTTGAGGCCTATGATGGTGTATATTATCGGTATGAAGCCACCGCTGAAGAGCCTACCGATGTTGTCGTGTCCCCAGCCCCAGGTCTGCCATATCCAGTCGAAGAGGAAGTAACCGCCTATCGCGAGGCCTATGAGGCCGACGATGACGTAGCCCATTCCAACGAGCCCCTCGGTCTTCTCAAAGGCCTTGTGCGGAATCTCATACATGGTGAATGCCATGTAGAGCAGCAGGAACGCCGTCGCTATGGTGGCTCCTCCCGGGAAACCTCCACCCGGGGTCAGGTGTCCGTGGATGAAGATGTAGGCGCCGAAGAGTATCACGAAGGGGACGAGGAGCCTTGTTCCTGTGGTGAGAACGATTGACCCCTCGGTCTTCGCGGTTCTCCTCTTCTTCCTCTCCCAGAGAAGCGCTCCAACACCGGTGGAGGCTATGAAGAGGACTGTGACCTCACCGAGGGTATCGAAGCCACGGTAGTTGACGACAACAGCGGTAACGGCGTTGACGGAGCCCGTCTGCTCCTTAACATGGTCGAGGTAGTACTGTCCGACGAGCATTTTATCCTGGCCGAAGGGAACTCCAGCGAGTCCCTGGGCGAGCCAGTAGCCGATGATAAGCAGGGTAATTATCGCGAGACCCCTCTTCAGTATGCTCACCATCTTACCCACCACCCGGGCCTCTCTTCCTCCTCTGTCTCAAAGCGCTGGGTTCTCTTTATGGCGAAGATGAATATCGCACCGCTGAGCGCGGCCCCTATGGCCGCTTCGGTCATTGCCACGTCTGGCGCCTGAAGGATTAGGAACAGTATTGAGGCGAACAGGCTTACCGCGGCCATTCCAACGGCGGCCGCGAGCAGGTCCCTCCACTCAACGGCGAGTATTGCCGAGATTATCATAACGCCGATTATGATGTAGTTGATACAGGTTACGCAGTTCATTCGCTCACCTCCTCCGAGGTCTCGGGAGTCTCACCCTCAGCCTTTTCGGCCTGCGCCTTGCTCGCGAGGTGTTCTCCATACTTGTCAACGACGCTACCGTGCCAGAGAGGAATTCCGCGCTTGTAGGCGGCCCTTATGAGTGCGTGGGCGCTTATCGGGTTGGTGAGCAACAGGAATCCCGCGACAGCTATCGTCTGCACTATCCACGCTGGAGAATAGCCCTTTCCAACGGCCCAGATTCCAACGCCCACTATGACGCCCAGCGAACCGAGGGTGGCGCTTTTGGTGGACGTCTGCATCCTGTTGTAAACGTCGGGCATTCTTATCAGACCGAGTGCTGACAGGAAGTAGAAGAACGTCCCTATGAGGACGAGGACTTCACCGATTATCGCCAGAACGCTCATAGGCCTCCCTCCAGGTAGCGGGCAAAGGCTATGACTCCACCGAAGGCAAGGAGCGCGTAGACGAGGGCGACGCTGATGTAAATCATCCTGCCGTAGTAGAGCGCGAAGAGCACCATCAGCCCGGTGGTTATGGTCGTCATAATGTCAACGGCGACCAGCCTGTCAACTGTCGTCGGTCCCCTGAAGACCCTGTAGGTGCTGAGGAGCGTTGCTATCGCAATCAGGGCGAGATAAATGTTAATCCCTATCATCCGAATATCACCCTCAGGTACTTTTCAAAGGGCCTCGTTATGGCCTCGGAGGCCTTTTCAACGTGCTCAGAATCGTCCTTGGCGTTGAGAACCTCGTCCGGAACCCAAATCCAGTGGATGAAGTAGTTCTCCCCGTCGACGTCGAGGGTTATCGTTCCGGGCGTGAGTGTTATCGAGTTTGCCAGAGAAAGCTTTCCGGTGTCGCTGTTGAGAACCGTCTTGCACTTGACGATTCCGGGCCTTATGGGCCTCGCCGGGTGAAGAACCCTGTAAGCAACGTCAAGGTTGGCCATTATCATGGCCCACAGGAAGTACGGTATGTAAGCTATTGCGTAGGCGACCCTCTTTGGATGGAGGTTTGCCAGTCCTGCTTTGGTGAAGACGTCGTGCGTCAGTGCCGCTACTATTAAAGCTATAACGGCTCCGGTTATCAACTCCTGGCTGTCAAGGCTGGCCGTGACGACCAGCCACAGAATAAACAGCACGATAAAAGTGTAGGCGAACTTGCTGGCGCGACTTGCTTCTTCCATACTCAACCCTCCGGAGGTTGATGCACTCATTTGGAGTGACTATCGAAGGTTGCCAACCATAACTTATAAACCTTACCTGGGAAGAAGAAAGGTTTAGAACTTTTGGTTAAAATAGGGGTCTCTAATTTGTCCCATAGTCCGGAAAAGCGTCCACGAGCGTTCATTCTTCGAGAAGAGGTAACAAAATCTTTTGGGGAAAGAGGGGATACTGGCCAAAAAAATTCGGTCAGTAGATGGATATCCTCTTGACGCCTTCGAGCTTTGAGAGCTCGTTGATGAGGTCGCCGGGTATGGGCTTCTCGGTTATGATGGTCAGGGTTGCCTCAGGGTAGAGCTCCGGGTCTTCCGCGACGACCTGAACTATGTTGATGTCGCGCTCCGCTATCTTCTGCGCAATCTTGGCAAGGATTCCTATGGCCCTCGGCTCGGGCTCAATCTCGATGACGCCGTAGCCGACGTGCCTGCCGACGTACTTCATATGGACGGTCGGCTCGAGGTTGGTGTATATTTCCTTGAGTTCCGGAACCTTGAGTATCATGGCAACGGTTTCCTTAACAACGCGCCTGTCAACGTCGAGGGCCTTGGCTATCTTGGTGTAGGGCACCTCGATGTCTCCAGCCTTTATCTTCATGTCCTCTGAGACCTTGAGGCCGTACTTGAGAAGCGTCTTGGCGATTTGCTTTCTGACGGGATACTCATCAAAGTAATGCTCAATCTTCCCCCACATGAGCTACCACCCAGTTCAGTTCACCAGTAGACTCTTTAATCCAATAGTATTAAAATGTTTCCATGCCCGCATGTCTTCAAGGGGGGAATTTAAAAGTCTTCCGGACGGATGTTTTGTCCATCAACGGGTTTTTAAACGCACCGTTAAACTCACGACCATGATAGAGCTTCGCCTTCCCCACGTGACGTTTGAGGATTTGGGAGATACGATAAGGCTAATCTGGCGTGAGACCCTTTACGCGGACTTCCCAAAGCGAGAGCTTGAACGGGTCATCCGGAAGAAGTACCGCGTCTCACCTCAAATCACGGCCCGAAACGGCGCGTTAATCATAGACACCGACTACGAGAAGGTTGAAGGCTTCATAGCGCTCTACATCCAGAACAACCTTGGCGCGCTCCTCAGGAACCGCTACACGAAGAGGAAGGTTATCTACATCCACGAGGGGCTTGGCGTTCCGCTCCTCGGCTACAACGCATTCGGTTTGATAGACAGAGGAACGAACCTGATTCAAATTAGGGGCGTCAGCGGGTGCAACCTGAGCTGTATCTTCTGCTCCGTTGATGAGGGGCCATATTCGAGGACGAGAAAGCTTGACTACGTCGTTGATATCGACTATTTGATGAAGTGGTTCGACGAGGTCGCGAGGATAAAGGGAAGGGGTTTGGAGGCACACCTCGACGGTCAGGGTGAACCGCTCATCTATCCCTTCAGAGTGGAACTCGTTCAGGCGTTGCGGGAGCACCCGAACGTCTCGGTAATCTCGATGCAGAGCAACGGGACGCTCCTCAACGACAAGCTCGTCGAGGAGTTGGCGGAGGCCGGCCTCGACAGGGTGAACCTCTCAATACACTCCCTCGACCCGGACAAGGCGAAGATGCTCATGGGAATGAAGAGCTACGACCTTGAGCACGTTCTGGAGATGGCGGAGGCCCTTGTGAACGCGGGAATAGACGTCCTCATTGCCCCGGTCATAATCTTCGGAATCAACGACGACGAGGCGGAAGCATTCATAGAGTTCGCGAGGAAAATCGGCGCCGGAAAGCGCTGGCCGGCCCTCGGCTTCCAGAACTACATTCCCTACAAGTTCGGCAGGAACCCGGTCATAGCCAAGACTGTCCCCTTCAAGGAGTTCTACGCCTGGCTGAGGGGGCTTGAGGAGAAAACAGGAATGAAGCCCCTCGTCCTGAAGCCGAGCCACTTCGGCATGGAGAAGCGCGAGTTCATTCCCCTCGCCTTCCGGCCTGGGGAGGTCGTAAAGGCAGAGGTCGTCCTTCCGGGCAGGATTGAGGGTGAAATGCTTGCGAAGGCCAGAAACCGGCTCATCGAGGTCGTTGGAACGAAGGCGGAAGTCGGGGACAGAATAAAGGTGAGAATCGTGCGGACGAGGCACGGTATCTACATCGGGACCGAGGTTTGAAAAACTTTTTAAAGTAAATTCCCAACTTCTTTTGATGCGTTATGAGGGGGCGCGCCCTTATTGTCCTCATTGTAGTCGCCGCAGTTATTGGCCTCGGAATAGCTTCGGAATTCTCAGTGCTCTCCGAAGTGTCGGGGGAGTCCCATTTTGATGGTTCTCTTATTCTCAACGATACCGGCTGGAGGAGTGCTCCAGAGAATCCCAACGTCGTTTACGTGGCCCTGCTAGTTTCCGAGCCGCAACTTTTGGAAGCCCTTAAAAGTTCTCTCTCAACAGTTATACGCTCCCATAACTTGACCCCTGAATTCGTTGATGAACCCATGAACTACGACCTCAAGGGACGGCTTGTCGTGGTTTTCCTTCCCCACTCCTTCAGCAAGAACCGGATTCTCTATCGGGAATACGGGGTCTCTGGAATCCTCTACTACTCCTACGCCGGTGATGCCGAGACCTTTACCTTGCTAACAAACGGCAAAACCCTCTCAGGAGAAAACCTGGAGAAGCTTGCCATAAAACTTCGCGTTTCGAGCATCGAAAGGCTAAACGAAGAGCGTATTCTCAACCAGACGGTTTCCGTGACCTACTGGTGGAAACTAAGGGTAAAGGCGGGAATACTCACGGATAGAGACCCCTACAAGACGATTGCCGAGCAGATTGCCCTGGAGCTGGATAGCTTCCTGAGGAGTCATTAGTTCTGTTTTTGGGGTGGAATCCATGCGAACCGGTGCGACCGTGTTCCTCCTCTTACTTCTTGTTGCACTCCTTGTTCACCAGCTCGTGTCCCACAGCACCTCCTGCTGGTGGAGTTCGGAGGTAAACCCCTCGCTGGAACCCGGAAACGGAACCGTGTACGTTTACTTTGATGGAGGGGGCAACACGTACCTATACCTTCCCGTCTACCTGAACGGGTCCCTCCGTCCGCTGGGACTAACTCCGATTTTTGTTGACTGGAACGCTTCCAACGTCACCGGAAACGTCCTTATCGTGTCAGTACCATTCTGGGGCGAATTTGCGGGCTTTCTTTCGGTGACGTACCGTGCTAACGTAACAATTGAATACTACAAGAATGCCAGCGTCAGGGAAGTGGTTCTCAGGCACGTCAACGGGCAGAAAGTTCCGGCCGAGCTCGCCGCGAGGGCTCATCTCACAGTCACGATGAGGGCAGGGTACCTTTCAAAGTTCGACCCGTATCTCGAGCTGGCAAAACTCATCTCCGAGAAAACAGGAAAAATTTTGAGGACGTCAGATAAACCTTGAGCTCCTCACCCTCAGCTCTCCCCTTTCGTGGAGTTCCAGGAGGATTTCTGCTATCCGCTCTCCAGCCCTTCCGTCGCCGAAGGGGTTCGGGGCGTTTGCCATCCTCTCGTAGAACTCTTCCTCATCCATCAGCCGACCAAGATAGTTGAGGGCGCGTTCCTTTTCGAGGCCGACCAGCACGTTTCCGCCGGCCTCAACCGTCTCCGGCCTCTCGGTGTTGTAGCGGAGGGTTAAACACGGCACACCGAGGATTATGGCTTCTTCCTGTATTCCTCCCGAGTCCGTCATTATCGCGAAGGCGTTCTTCTCGAGCCTGAGGAAGTCGAGGTAGCCGAGGGGTTTCGTGACGGTCAGGTTCTCAATAGTCTCTACCCGTTCGAGTAGCCCGAACTCCTCGAGCCTCTTCCTCGTGCGCGGGTGCATTGGGTATATCGCCCTCATCGGCAGGCTTTCGAGGATTTGGACGAGCTTCTCAAGGTTCTCTCGGCTGTCCGTGTTCTCTGCCCTGTGGGCCGTAATGAGGACGTATTCCTTTGGTGTAAGGTTAAACCTCTCAAGGACGTCGCTCTTCTTCTCCGCCACCTCGGCGTTCTGCAAAACCGCATCAACAATCGTGTTGCCGACGACGTAGACGTTCTCGGTTATCCCCTCGCGTTCGAGGTTTTTCCTCGCCTCTTCCGTTGGGGGAAAGAGAACCTCGCTCGCGTGGTCTGCAAGAATCCTGTTTATCTCCTCTGGCATCGTTCTGTCAAAGCTTCTCAAGCCGGCCTCGACGTGAGCTACCGGAATCTTCAGCTTGACGCTGGCCAGAGCTCCAGCCAGAACCGTGTTGGTGTCGCCCTGAACGAGCGTAACATCTGGCCTCTCGTCCATCAAAACCCTCTCTATTTTTATCATCGCCTTTCCGGTCTGCTCCGCCTGTGTTCCAGAGCCGACCTCGAGGTGGTAGTCTATCGGTGGAAGCTCAAGCTCCTCAAGGAAGACGCTGCTCATCTCGTAGTCGTAGTGCTGACCTGTGTGGATTAGAAGGGGCTCTACGCCCCTATCAAGGAACGCCCTTATGACCGGCGCGAGCTTTATTATCTCCGGCCTCGTTCCAAAGACGAAAGCGGGCTTCAAAACTCTCCCCTCCCGATGCCCTTGAAGAGGAAGCCCCTCGGCGGGTTCTCAACCACGTGCCTGCCGTCTATGAGAATTCTCGTCCGCATGAGCTTCCCAAGGCTTTCCCAGTCGAGGGACTTGAACGCCGTGTGGTCGGTCGCTATGACAACCGCGTCCGCGTTTTCAACCGCTTCCTCGACGCTCCCGCTCGTGCCCGGGACGAAGGGGTCGTAGGTTTTAACGGCCTTCACGTCCCCCTCTATCTCTTCGATGAAAGCCAGCGCCGGCGAATTCCTCGTGTCGTCGCTGTCGCCCTTGTATGCCAGTCCGAGGACCGCTATGGTGGCGTCCTCGGGCGGAACGTTCAGCTCCTTAAGCGCCGAGAAGAGCAAATCCTTCGTGAAGAGGGGCATGGAGTCGTTTATCTCCCTCGCGAGCTTTATGAGCCCGAAGTCCTCTTTGGCTGGCCAGAGGAGGAGGTGCGGGTCCTTCGGGAGGCAGTGGCCGCCGACCCCTATCCCGGGGGTGTGGATTCTAACGCGCGGGTGCGTGTTGGCAAGCTCTATTGCCTCGAAGACGTCTATCCCGTACTGGTGAGCGAGAAAGGCGAACTCGTTCGCCAAAGCTATGTTCACGTCCCTGAAGGTGTTCTCCATCAGCTTGACGACCTCACTGACGGTCGAGTTCGTCTTGAACGTCTGCCCCTTGACGAAGGAGCGGTAGAGCCTTTCGGCCATCTCGGCGCTCTCGGGCGTTATCCCGCCGAAGATGCGGGAGTTGTAGACGAGCTCCTTAAAAATCCTGCCCGGCATTACCCTCTCCGGCGCGTGGACCATGTAGAAGTCCTTTCCCGCCTTGAAGCCCGTCAGCTCCTCGATGAGCTTCGCCATCTTAACCGTCGTGAGGGGCGGAACGGTGCTCTCTATGACCACCAGCGAGCCCCTTTTCATTGCCTTTGCAACGGTTTTAACGGCGCTCTCAAGGTAGCTCAGGTCCGGCGTTTTGTCCTCCCTCAGGGGGGTTTGAACGCAGATTATGTACGCATCCTTCCCCCGTATCTCCTCTGGGTCTGAGGTTGCCCTGAGGTTGCCGCTTTCAACGGCCTTTCTGAGCAGCTCGTCTATCTCGGGCTCGACGATGTGGGCTTTCCCCGAGTTTATCTTCTCGACTACTTCTTCCCTTATTTCATAACCGGTGACATTGAAACCGGCGTTCGCGAACATTATCGCCGTTGGGAGGCCTATGTAGCCGAGGCCTATGACCGCTATCTCCCTTATCCCGTCCATCACTTCCACCGGAGCGGGTTGGAACGGCCGGATAAAAGCCTTTTTGAGGTAACGATTTTGAAAGCGTTGGAACCGTTTTGGTGCGCCTATCAAGAACTTCCTTCGCCTGGACACTCTTGTTCACTTAGCCCGGTAGTAGTGGCCCGGCGAAAACCTACATCATGGAAGGAAAGCGTTAGAAAGCGTTTTTCATTGAAAGGAGCTATCTGAAACGTCCGAAAAAACGCTTCTGCAACCGTTTTTTGGAAAGCCTTATATTGGACAAAGCCGTTCACTCATCGGCGGGTGGTAGAATGAAGGTGTGGATTGACATCACAAACGCGCCTCACGTTCACTTTTTCAAGGGCCTCATCAGGGAACTTGAGAAGACTGGCCACGAGGTTCTAATCACGACGAGGGAGTTCGACGGTCTTACCGGAATTCTCGACATGTTCGGTTTCGACTACTACGTGGTTGGAAAGCACGGGGGTTCCACCCTTGAGGGCAAGCTCATCGCGAGCGCCGAGAGGGTTTACAAGCTCAGCCGGCTGATAATCGAGGAAAAGCCGGATTTGGCGGTTTACAAGCACTCGGTCGAGGCACCGCGCGTTGCCTTCGGCCTCGGGATTCCAAGTATAGGCTTCGTTGATAACGAGACCGCCATAGCCCAAAACAAGCTCATACTCCCCTTTACGAAGCTCCTCCTCTTCCCGAAGGCGATAGACGCCTACGAGCTCCTCAAGTGCGGCGCCGACCCCAACGGCATGAAGCCCGTAAACGGCTTCTCGGAACTGGCGCATCTCTACGGCTTCAGGCCCGACAGAAAGGTCCTCAAGGAGCTCGGCCTCAGGAGGAACGGCTACATAGTGATGCGCACCGAGCCGGTCAAGGCCAACTACTTCAACGGGCCCGAGAAGAGCGTCCTCGAGGACGTTATCCCCCTCCTACCCGAGATGCCCATCGTGCTCTTCCCGAGGACTGAGGAGCAGAGGAGGCGCTTTGAGCGCTTTGACAACGTGATAATGCCCGAGAAGCCCGTTGACAGTTTAAGCCTCCTCTACTACGCGAGGCTCATGATAGGAGCCGGCGGAACTATGAACAGGGAAGCAATAGCTCTCGGAACGCCGACAATCTCGACCTACCCCGGAAGGCTCCTCGCGGTCACGAGGTGGCTCGTCGAGCTCGGTGTCAAGTTCCACTCAACTGACCTGGTCGAGGTCGCGGAGGTGGCAGAGCGCATGATAGAGGCCAACGGGAGGTACAGGAACTACATAAGGAGCGTTGTCGCCGGTCTGGAAAACCCGATGGACGCGATACTGAGGGAAATAGAAACATACGAGGAGAGCGGGACCTTCGAGGTCTCAGAGGCCGGCAACCTTCGGGGTTACGTAAGCCTCGATGAGGGCCGCAACTAAGAGCATCCCAACCGTTACCGCGTAGAGCTTCAACGCCTTTTTCATTCCCTCTTTGAAGCCCCCTGCCGGTTCTTCGGCCTCGCGTATGCTCCTGTACCAGAGGATTCCCGCGGTTCCAGCCAAGACGAAGGCCGGGATTTCAACGAGGCCGTGTGGGACGAGCCCGAGGACGATTTTGCTCGCCGGGACGCCTATCTTCACGAAAAACCCCGCAACGATTCCAACAACCAGACCGTTGAAGAGCATCATGACCCAGGGGCCGAGCCCGAAGAACAGCCCCGAAACGAGGACGAGGAGGGCAACGCCGGCGTTGTGGGTGAATATCCTGACGAAGTTATCGAAGGGGTTCGGTGAGAGTCCGCCGAGCTCGTTCGCGAGTTTGAGCACGTACTCCCCGGCTTTCTCGGTCTGAAGGTAGGCGTAGGCAACGCCGAGGACTATTCCAATTCCAAACGTCCCGAGGAGCAGGGAGAAAGTCCTCTTAACGTTCACGCCCTTCACCCTTCGAGGGCCTTCTTGAGGGCAATCTTGAAGTCCTCGACGTTCACGTAGGGCATCTCCACGTCAAGGCGCATAGCGAAGAACTCGTCAATCAGGCTTTCGAGCTCCTCGATTTTATGCCCTTCAAGCTTCCTCTCAAGGTCGTGGACTGCCTCCTCAGGGTGCATGAAGAAGTCTCCCGTAATCCTGACGTGCTCAGCTATGCCGTCCCTCTCGTCGAACTCAATCCTTATGAGGCCCTTCTTGGCCTTGTGCTCACCGACGTGGTGCTTCATACCCATCCCCGTTGTAAGCTCGCGGGAGAACTTTTTAAAGGTTGGGTTAAAGTGGGAGCGGTGGTGAAGATGGTCTATAAGGAGATACAGGAGAGGGCGAGGCTTTCTCTGAAGAAGGCACTCGACGAGATGCTCACCGAGGCCGGAAATGAGTGGGACGGCGAGATAACCTTCGACGATACGCCAAGCCTCGAGCTCGGCGACTTCGGAACGGCCATAGCGTTTCAGCTCGCTAGGGTTTTCAGGAAGGCCCCGAAGCTCATAGCGGAAGAGCTTGTCGAGCGCATCGAGAGGCCCGAGGGCATAGTCGAGGTTAAGGCGGTTAACGGCTACATCAACTTCTACGTTGACTACTCCTACTTCGGGCGCGAGCTGGTTAGGGAAATCCTTGAGAAGGGAAGCGCCTACGGCGAGAGCGAGGTCGGAAAGGGCAAAAAGGTCATCGTCGAGCACACCTCGGTCAACCCGACGAAGCCACTCCACATGGGACACGCGAGGAACGCGGTTTTGGGCGACACGATGGCGCGGATTATGCGCAGGCTCGGCTACAAGGTTGAAGTTCAGAACTACATCGACGACCTTGGAGTGCAGTTTGCGCAGGTCCTCTGGGGCTATCTTAACCTGAGAGAGGAGTTCGAGAGGATTGAGGCCGAGTTAAGGGAGAAGGGCCTGAAGGAGGACTTCATAGACCACGTCATGGGGCTGCTCTACGTGGAGGTCAACAAACGCATCGAGGAGAACCCAGAGGTGGATAAAGAGGTTCGCGAGCTCATGAAGAAACTTGAGGAAGGAAACAACGAGATAGCCGAAATCGGCAGGAAGCTTGCCGAGCGCGTCGTTAGAGCTCAGATGCTCACGACCTACCGTATGGGCATCGCCTACGACCTGCTCAGCTGGGAGAGCGACATAATGCGGAGCGGAATCTTCGAGGAGGCCTACGAACTCATCGAGGCCAACGAGAACTTCTTCTGGGGGAAGGATGGCAAGTACAAGGGAGCGTTTGTAATGGACCTCCGGAAGCTCTTCCCTGACATGAAGAACCCCTTCCTCGTCCTCAAGAGGAGCGACGGAACGGCAACCTACACAGGCAAGGACATAGCCTATCACCTCTGGAAGTTCGGCAAGGTGAAGGCGGACATGCTCTACAAGCTCTGGGACGAGATTGAGAACCACGAGACCTGGACGACGGCTCCGGACGGAGAGGAGATGCCCGGCAGGTTCGGCAGGGGGGATATAGTCATAAACGTCATCGGAGCGGAGCAGAGGCACCCCCAGATGGCGATTAAGTACGCCCTCCAGCTCCTCGGCTTTGATGAAAGCGCGGAGAACTTCCACCACTTAGCTTACGAGCACGTTGTGAGGCCGGAAGGTAAGTTCTCGGGCAGAAAGGGAACCTGGGTCGGCTTCACCGTTGACGAGGTCCTCAACGAGGCCGTTCAGAGGGCGAGGGAACTGGTTGAGGGGAAGAACCCGAACCTGAGCGAGGCGGAGAAGGACAGGATAGCCGAAGCGGTCGGAGTCGGCGCGGTTCGCTTCAACCTCGTCAAGTACAGTCCTGACAAGGTCATAACCTTCCGCTGGGACGACGTGCTCAACTTCGAGGGGGAGAGCGCGCCGTACATACAGTACGCCCACGCCCGCTGTGCGTCAATCCTGAGGAAGGCCGGGGAGAGCGGAGTCGAGACCGACTGGAAAGCTCTGCTTGAAAAGGCTGACTTCTCAAAGCTGACCCTCCGCGAAAAGGAGCTCATCAAGCTCCTCGCCAAGTTCCCGGAGGTAATAGAGAGCGCAGGCAGGGACATCAAGCCCCACCTGATTCCGGCTTATCTCAACGAGCTGGCTTCACTCTTCAACAAGTTCTACATGGACCACCCGGTGCTTAAAGCTGAGGAAGGCGTAAAAGAAGAGCGCCTGCTCCTCGTTCTGGCGGTCAAGCAAGTGCTCAGGAACGGACTCGAGCTGCTCGGCATAGAGGCGCCGGAGAAGATGTGATTGGCCTTTCTTAGCCCTTCAATATTTTTTCCACGAGGGGGTCTATTATCCGGTACTCCCTGTTTTCTTTCCTCACCCAGCCCATTTTCTCAAGGTTCTTCAGGAGCGCAGATAGTCTCGCGTTCGTTATAGGTCCGCTCTTCGCTTCCACGTAGTCTTTAACCTCCCTCCAGCGTGAGAGGCCCATTGCTATCGCCCTGAGAATTAGGGAGTACCTTGGAGAGCGCTTTTCGAGTTCAAGGAGCTCTTCCCGTATCATTGCCCGGACCCTCTCGACAGTTCTCTCCATAGCTCTCTCAAAACTTCCATTCTTCCAGTAATTAAACCCGAACTCCACGAGCCAGCCCGGAATGCCGTCGAGCTCATCGACAGCTCTCTTTATTTCTTCTTCCCGAACTCTTAAGCCGACTTCTTCAAATCCCGCCCGCAGGAAAGCCTCTGAGAGTTCCCTGGAGAATGGTTTGACCTCCACCTCCTCATAGACCCTGCCGAATAGTGGACTTGAGTAGTCGTCGATGCCTATGAAATCATGGAGGAGGCCGACCTCTGAGCCGGTAAACACGAACCCGAGGTTCGGCAGGGAGTCGTAGGCGTGGGCTATCCCCGCCAAAAGGTCTTTTCCACCCCTCGGTCCGTAGAATCGAAGGTACTGGGCCTCATCGAAAGCCAAGACGACCCTTCCGAACTTCTCCCCGAGGCCGTTCAGGAGTTCGAAGATGTCTATTATGGTAGTCTCCTTTGGTTTGATTTTTATCCCGGCCAGATTAACGCTCCCAAGCTTTATCCCACTCAGAAAGCCAAACCTGCCTCTCCCGAGGAGTATCTTTCTAATCTCATCCACAAGAACGGCGGGGCTTATCGTGCCGCCTCCCGCTGCGTAGAGTCTCCTCGCGTCGAGGTAAAGGCCGAGACCATCAAATTCATTAAGAGTCACCCTCAGGAGGGAGCTTTTCCCCACTCTCCGGATTCCGATGAGAACCGTTATCGGGTACTCTTCCATTCCCTTAAGCAGAGAGTTCAGCTCCTTCTCCCTGTCGAAAATTTCCTCCCTCCTGCTCTTCGGCCTCGGGTCAAACAGCATAGGTATCGCCCCCGATACTAAGTATCGGTACCGATACTTAAATGTTGCTGAGGCAAACAACAGCAATATATAATGAAGGTGTAAAAAAGAAGCCCGCAAGTAGCTCAGTGAATCTTGTACCTCAGGAACGCGCCGAGGCCTCCAAAGGCCTTGTAGAACTGCTGGCCCTCCTCGGTGTCGAGGGAGATTATCTCCACGTTCGAGCCGGCTTCCTCCGCCATCTTGATGAGCTCCTCCGCGACGTCCCACTTCTCGAAGGTTATGTTCTGACTGCCGCACTTCGGACAGTGGGTCAGCTTCTTCTTGTAGACGTGGAACTCCTGCTCGCTCATCGTCTTCTCCTCGCTCCAGCCGCAGTTGTTGCACTTGGCCTTGACGCGAACCTTGTCATAGCCCTCGCTGATGAGGAGCGTGTCAACGGCGCCGAGCTCAAGGGCCTGGCGGACTTCCTTCTCACCGTAGGTTATCATGCCAGTGTCCTTGACGAGGTGCCTGAAGAAGTCCTGTATAAGCTTCCTCTCCTTCACCGCCTCGTGGTCCCTGAGTATATCGCTGGCCTTCTCAACGAGCTCCCTTAGGCCGTACTCGCCGTGGTAGCTTATGTCGACGACGCCGATGACCTTCTTCCTCAGCTCGTGGTGGAGGTAATCACCTTCAACGAACTCCTCCTTGGTCGGCCCGGGACCGCCGATGATGATTCCCCTCAGCTCGCCCTTCTCAAGGAGCGGGAGGAAGGCCTTGTTGGCGTGCTCGCCGATGCGCTTCATGAACTCGTGCGTCTCCTGCTCGCGAATCCTCTCGTAACGCCTCGCCGACTGACCACCGGCCCTCGTCTTTCCTGGAACGTTCGAGGTGAGCTCGTCTATAACCTCAATCCTCTTGCCCCTGAGAAGGCCTATCGTTGCCTCGTTCTTCTCGACGGTTATGAGGCCGTACGCGTCCTTAACGCGGAGCATTTCTTCGAGGGGCTCGGTGACGAAGGTCTGGTCACAGCGGTAGAGGCGGACCTTGAGGGGTTCCGGCGGGACTATGGCCCAGAGCCTTATGTCGCTGACACCTTCCTGCTCGCTGACGTTTCCCACGAAGAGGGCGAGGCCGTTCTCCGGGGTCTTGCGGTAGAGCTTGAGGTGCTGCATCGCCCTTTCAAGCGCTCCTAAAACGTTCTTTCGAGTTGACTTGCTCTTGATGTTCTGGGCCGTTCCGTACTCCTCGCGGAGCTGTTGCATGACCTTGTTTATGTCGTAGCCGGCCGGGATGTAGAGGCTGACGAGTTCGGTCGCTCGACCTCGATAGCTCTTGAGTTCTTCAACCTTCTTCTTGAGCTCGTACATTTCCGCTGACTTGTGAGACATGAGCATCACCCCTTCTCTTCCCGTTCCCGGTTAAAAGGGGCCACTTATAAAAGTTGGCCTAGAAGAGGGATAGGATTATGAGTATAAACGCGCCGATGACTCCTCCAATGGCCAGGATTAGCAGTGTCAGCCAGTTTATTGGGACGTGCGTGACCCCAAGGAAGTTCAGGACGCCAATTATGATGAGGCCGGTAATCGCGTTCACCGCGAGCCACTTGAGAATCGCTATGGTAAGGGCCAGGATTGCCCACCCAACGATTGCGAGAAGGAAAAGGAGAACCAGAAGGAGGATAAAATCCGGCATGGTAACACCTCAGAGTTTTTCTAAGGTCTCCTTAGCTATCTGTCCGAGGGGAACCCACTTTTTGCCCTCAAATGGGAGAACGACTTTGTCTTCCACGCCGGTGAGTTCCTCCACGAGGGGTTTGAGCTCGCTGAGCCCGAGTTCTCCTATGACGACCAGCAGAAAGCCCTTCTCGTCCCTTTTGCCCTCGCGAAGGCCCCGCTTTATCTCCTCAACTATCCAGGAGCGGTACTTTCGGGCCAGTTCAGGATAGGTTTTGATGATGTCGTAGGCGAGCACCATGGCGTTTTCTCTGATGTAGGGATTCCTGTGGTGGATTAGGGACATCAGTTTCTTGAAGTTGCCCTCATCGAGGTACTTTGAGAGAACGCTCCTGTCGGTTTCCAATACCTGGGTTAGGGCTAAGAGAGCATCGCCCACTATTCCGGGGTTTTCGTCGTCGAGAAGTTCAACTATCGCGCTCATGACCTTTTTGTCCTTAATGGCATCCTGAACAAGGAGCTCGAACTGTCCCGATTCAAGCATCTCCTTAACTTTCTTCTTTTTGGAGCCGAAGCTGAAGATAGGCATGTAAATCACCGGATAATTTTTATGTTAATCACTTTTTAGTTTTATTCAACAATTCATCCAAACTCGAATTGAGTTCTTGATTTGTGACATTTGAGATATTACCCACTTTTTTTACTGTTCCTACTCGGGGGTCTAAAAATTTTTTGAGAATGAAAACTAATACCACGAGAGAAACCGCAGCCATGAACAGATATTCAATTGCACCCTGGGCCTTTCTTATCAAGAATATCACCCATTATGCTTTCTTAAAATACTAAACTAAAGAGAATAGAATCGAGTCTCTTTAGTTATCACTTCGTAGCATTCTCGCTCATGTTTTCCAGCAAGCCACTAGCTTTGCTACCTGACTCGTTAGCAACCTTCTGTGCAGTGCTGCCCTTTCCTTGGAGCTGCTTAACAACTATCAGTATAATTACCAGCGCCGCGGCAATCATGAAGAGGTACTCAATTGCACCCTGGGCCTTCCTCATCATGGCAAATCACCTCCAAAGGTTTACTTCAACCTAAACTCGACTAAAAAGGCTTATATATCTTTCTACCCAATACTGAGGAGAGGCATACCCAATATTGCAAGGACTCCAAGAGGTGTGCATTCATGTTGGTGAGCTTTCACTGCGAATCATCGAGCATTGAAGATTGCGTTGAAGAAATCAACAAAAAGTCAGAAAATATCCTACGTGACCTCCCAGGCTTTGTAAATTCTGCAAAGATATTGTTGAGCTTTGGAGCCTTCATGAACCTTGGCGTCGTGCTGGCAGTTGACAAATCCCTCACCGCTCACAAGGTTGTTCGGGCAGATTTTTCTTCCGGCAAAAACAAGGAGGATGCCATCAACAAAACACTCGAGAAGCTCAATGCGATAATCCCAGACCGCGCCAAGATAGTTGATTTTGAAGTGAAAACCTACACCACACCTGTAACGAGGAGAACCTATGCAGTGGGGGTAGTGGTCTACAACGTTTTCGAACAGAAGAAGCCCATCGGAGAGTACACCCTCAAAGAGAGACGAAAACTGATAGCGATGGTTCTGGAGGCCTTCAACTACAACCCAAAGGTTCTCAACATCTCAGAGCTCGCGAGGGTCTTCGGGGTTTCCAGGGACAGCATCTACTATGACATCGAGCAGATACTCAAAGAGGCGGGCAAGTCTAAGTAGTCCAAATCGGCCTCGGTGTTGCGGTGAGGATGAATATGATAGCCACCAGTATCGCAAGGGCTATCCTCTTCTTGGATATTGGCGATACCTCGTCGAGTGCTCCGGGATTCCCAGCGGAGCCAATGAGGAGAACGAGCAGTCCCCAAATGAACCAGCCACTCCAGAGGTAGCTCATCCCGATGAGAACGAAGGCCGTGACGTAAGTCACTATTCTGTGTGTCCTTTCGCCGATGAACGCCCTCAGCACGTGTCCCCCGTCGAGCTGGGCAACCGGAATCAGGTTGAGGAACGTGACGAGCAGTCCGACCCAGCCGGCCATCGCTATGGGGTGAAGGAATATCACGTAGTTGTCCGGTATGTGAAGCACTGCTTTTGTAAGGGCCTCGAAGATAAGATTTGTTCCAAAGTAGACTCCTCCCTCCGTCTGGGGCACCATACTCTGCGGAACCACAATCGAGAGCTTCAGACCTATTGCCGTAACTGGAATCGAAACGAGGAAACCCGCTATCGGCCCGCTAACTCCAAGGTCTATCGCCGCGTCCCTTGTTGGTAGCGGGGACTTAACCCTTATCACAGCGCCGAGGGTTCCTATCAAGCTAAACGGGAACGGGATGAAGTAGGGCATCGTGGCTCGAACGCCGTGGTATGCGGCCGCTATCTTATGGCCGAGCTCGTGGGTTCCGAGAATTGCCATGACGCTGACCGAGAAGGAGAGCGCTATAAGGTATGGGTCCCTCATCCCGGGAAGTCCGTAATAATCAAGGGCTGAGATGTAGTTGAGGGCCAGCATGTAGCCGGCAAAGAAAGTCGTCGCTATGGTCGCGAGCAGGAAAACCCAGGGTAGCCACTTGTTGTCTGGCTTGACCTCCCCCGCGGGAAACACGAACAGGAGGACTTTGTCATCACGCTTTTTCAGCGCAACCCAGTAACCGAGCCTCTCCATCTCGCTCAGAACTCTCTCAAAGTTCGGCTCAAGGATATCCTCAACCTCGAAAACGAAGACCCTCCCGTCGAAGCCAGCAAACCGGAGGTTGTAAAACGTCCTGAGTTTGGCCTCGACCTCCGGCGGAAGGCCCGGAGTCTCGGCAACGTGAATCTCGGGGGTGGGGACGGATTCCAGCGATGGGCTACGTGGTCTTTCGGCATCTTCCCTCGCGTAGCCCACGAGAATCATGTCCCCTCCGCAACGGGGGCACGAGCGCTCAAGAAGGGGCTCGGTGGAATCCCTCTCCTCGCGGTAGCCACAGTTAAGGCACTCATAGATTCCCCTCGGCATCTTTTACCTCCTGATTAAAATTGGGGGGAGGGTTAAAAAGTTAGTCCTTTGCCGGTGTCCTCTTCACCGGTATGCCCCATCCCTTGGTTTTATGTCTGTCACGATGATGAGCCGTTCGTCCCAGTAAACCGTGTAGAAAACTCTGTAATCTCCAATTCTAAAGCGATAGGTGTTCGTCTCTTTTGTTTTGCTACCCTTCACGGGCTTCAGGTCGTAGGGTGGTTTCGGGTAGGGGTTGGTTTTCAACGCCTCAAGGAACTCGGCCAGCTTCCGGCGTTGAGCTGGTTTTAGGTATTTTCTGGCCTTTTTAACAACGCTCCTGTCCACAATGACCCTGTACAAAGTTCTCACCTAACTTAGAAGCTCCTTAATTGCCTCGTCTACAGTGAGGCCTTCATCGGGGTTCTCTTTTAGGTGTTCAGCACGTCTTTTGAGCGCTTGGTACTCTTCCTCCGGAATCACATCAGCATCATCTTTTTCCGCCTGAAGCTTTAGAAGCTCCAGCTTCAGCTCTTCAAGTTCCCTCTCGATTTTCTCGATTCGGTTGATGATTACCTGAACGCTCTCGCTCACAATACCACCATTGGGATGTTGTAATCAGACCTCAAAAGGTTTGCGAAGTCGAGAAAAAATGAAAACGGCTCAACCTTCCTCGACCTCAACCTCACCTGAGTCGGCGTCAACCCTAACTTTCATTCCGCTCTTCAGCTTGGACACATCGATTCCCTGAACCATTGGAATGCCGGCTATTATCGCGCCCGTCGCCACTATCGTCTCGGCTTCGCCGACGATTATCGCCTTCGGCACCTTTCCGTTCTTCTTGAGGGCGTAGATTACGTAGGAGCCGACGGTTGAGCCCTTTCCGCGTGGGAAGGCGAGGATTTTGCCCGCTATGCTCTGGCCCCTTATGTCGCTCTCCGCGTCGGTTACGATTCCAGTCTCGGGGTCAACCCCACCGAGGAAGGAGAGCGGTTTCTTCGACACTATCAGCTCGCCCTCGGCCTTCCCGCCGACGACCTTCCTTCCCTTCAGCTTCATTTTACCACCTCACGGTGCCTCCTTTATGAGCCTCTCGGCGTCGTCGAGCCTTACGCTAAAGCCGAATGAGCGGAAGTAGAAAGCTGACTTCCCGCTGTTGGTGGCGATGCCGTTATACCAGCCCTTAATCGGCGACACGACGAAGCACGAATCCGCTATAATCCGCCCGTTGTAGCGCTCTATCGTTTCGGTGTAGCCGAGCGAGTCAGATAAAGCCTTAACGGCCCTGCTCGCGGTTATGAATAGCGGTATCTTTAGGGGCCTTCCGCGCATTCTCAGAAGTTCGGCTACCTCCTTGATTTCCATGAGGGAAGCGTGAGGACAGCCGATGAGAATCATGTCTATTTCACCCCAATCGTCGGAGAAGCTCTCCCTGACGGCCCTCAGGTCGGCGTCTTCAACCGTTATCGTCTCTATCCCGTCAGAAATCGCGTTTCTGTATTCGGGCGTTTCGCCTTCGACGTGGTAGAGCGCTATCGAGCCCGTCGCCGCCATCGAGGCGCCGAGCTCCTTGAGGTAGTCCAGGCTCTCCGGTTTCAGGCCGGTTATGTAGGGCACGTCGTTTCCGAGAGTCTTTCCGAGGTGGTAGCCGAGGGCTGAGTAGTCAACGAACGTTTTGACTTTGGCTTCTACCTTCACCTTCACGGTCGCCTTCCTGTTTTCGTCGAGGTGGAGTCCGTACTCCGGCGTTTTGCCGACTATGGCTGATGCCAGGCTCGACGGCCCGCCCTCGCGGTTGGTTCTGGCCCCTATTATCGAGTTGGCAAAGCTAACCGCCGAGCTCTCGCTCCAGGCCAAGTGGTCCCCGAACTTTGGAAGGTTCGCCCCGTAGTATGGGGTGCAGGTCGAGGTCACCTCTATCCCCATCGCGCGGTAGAGCTCCAAAACTTCCCTCTGCTTCTCCATGAACTCGTCGTCACCTATTCCCGCCGGGTTGAGGGTCGTGTAGACGCTGACCTTCGCCCCCGCCTCCACGAAGTCCCTCAGGAACTCAATGCCGGCCTCGCCGAGGTTTTTGTAGGAAACCCCTGCAATCTGAGCGCTCTTTATGGGAATCAACCGCTCCGCCCCGTAGATGTCACCGAGCGCAACGAGGATTTCCATTGCCTTCTGGAGCGCGTAGCCGTACTCACCGGCCAAAATCAGCTCCTCTTCCTTCGTCAGGTACATAACACCACCGAACTGAGAACGGCCTTGAAGAATATAAAGCCCGCTCCGAAAGATTTATAAAGTCTCTCCTGATGACTAACTAACGGGTCGAGCAGCGGGGTGGGGCAGCTAGGAGTGCCCGCCGGGCTCATAACCCGGAGGTCGGAGGTTCAAATCCTCCCCCCGCTACCAGATTTCTTGTGCCCTCATGCCAATTTCTCTGGGATTCATTCAGGCGATGTCCTTTTTAACCCTTCGAGCGATTTCTCAACGGTGATTTCGATGGAGCGCGTCGTTGAGATTCTGAGGGAGATTCTGGAGATTCCGTCCCCAACTGGATATACAAAGGAGGTTCTGGCGCACATTGAGAAAATGCTCGACGGGGCAGGAATAAAGACGAGGTACACCAACAAAGGGGCGCTTCTGGCCTACAACCACCCGGAGCCTGAACTCGTCATTGCGGGCCACGTGGACACGCTGGGTGCGATGGTTAAGGGAATCCTCCCAGATGGACACCTGAGCTTCACGAAAATCGGCGGGCTTCTCCTCCCGACGTTTGAGGGCGAATACTGCACGATAATAACCCGCTCCGGGAAGCGCTACCGCGGAACGCTCCTCCTCAAGAACCCGAGCGTCCACGTTAACAGAGATGCCGGAAAGAAGGAGCGCAAGGAGGAGAACATGTACATTCGCCTCGATGCGGAGGTCGAGAAGAAGGAAGACACCGAGAAGCTCGGCATAAGGCCCGGCGACTTCATAGCCTTCGACCCGAAGTTCGAGTACGTGAACGGCTTCGTCAAGGCTCACTTCCTCGACGACAAGGCGAGCGTCGCGGTGATGATTGACCTGCTCCTTGAGCTGGCGGGCGAGCTTGAAAAGCTCCCCGTGGCGTTCTTCTTCTCGCCCTACGAGGAGGTCGGCCACGGCGGTTCTGCAGGCTACCCATCAACGACCAAAGAGTTGCTCGTCGTTGACATGGGAGTTGTCGGCGAAGGCGTTTACGGCAAAGAAACGGCCGTTTCAATAGCGGCGAAGGATTCGAGCGGGCCCTACGACTACGAGATGACGACAAAACTCATCGAGCTGGCAGAGAAGAACGACATACCGCACGTCGTTGACGTCTTCCCCTACTACGGCTCCGACGGTTCTGCGGCATTGAGGGCCGGCTGGGACTTCAGGGTTGCGCTCATCGGGCCCGGTGTCCACGCGAGCCACGGGATGGAGAGGACGCATGTCAAGGGCCTCCTCGCGACGAAAGAGCTGATAAGGGCCTACATAGAGGATAAGTTCAGGGTTTAAGTTCCTCTTTCTTCTTACTCTCGAAGTCCGGGCATCCACATATATTCTCGCGGGAATAATTCTCTTGAGAGTTCAATCCGGAAAGAATGTGGAAGGGAAAGCCAAAACAAAACCTTCACTCAATCTTCGCACCGCAGACCGGGCAGAACTTCGCCCCCTCTGGAACTATGTGGCCGTTGGGACAGCGCTTGATTTCGTGCCCGCAGTATGGGCAGAAGCGCGCCCCTGGTGGAATCGGTTTGCCACAATAGGGGCATATCTCCTGTTGCGCTGGCTGAGCTGGAGCCGTTTGCTGGGGTTGCTGTGGAGCTGGGGGCGCACCGGCGTAGGGCTGTGCTGGGGCCTGCTGGACGGGCTGAGCCGGCTGGGCCGGTTGCTGGAAGAGCTGGGGAACGAGCACCATTCCGGTTCCCATTCCAGCCCCTGGGCTCTTGCCAAGTTCTGCCGCGACCTGCTTCACCGTGTCCATCTGCATTACAGCCTGAGCGTTGCCCGTCTGCATGAGCCAGAAGAGCCTCTGGCGCCATTCGTCTGTGGTGTTAACGCCTTCAATCTTAACATCAACCAGCTCGAGGCCCAACCTGCGGAAGTCCTCCATGAGCTTTATCTTCACCTGAGTGCTGACCATGTCGAGGTTCTGGAAGAGGTCAACTATCGAGTAGGCAGAGAGGTGCTTCATCATGCCCTCGTTGAAGTAAGCCCTGATGAACTTGGTAACGTCGCTCGCGTCGTACAGGCTCTGGCCACCAACAACTTCCGTGATGAAGAGAACCGGGTCCGCGACCTTGAACCAGTAGACGCCGTAGTACTTGACAGGTGCCAGCTCCTTAGTCTGCGTTTCGCCACCGTAGCGCCCCTGGAACTGCTTCATGCTGACGAAGATTATCGTTGCCTTGAAGGGGCTGTTGCTCCCGCCGACGAGCTTGTAGAGGAGTGGCAAATTCTGCGTCGTCAGCGTGTGCCTTCCAGGCCCGAGAACGTCGTAGATTTTTCCGTCGCGCATGAAGACGGCCACTTCGTACTCGTGGACTATCAGCTGGGCACCCCACTTTATGACCTCGTTCGGGTACCTCCAGATTATCTCGTCCTCACCTGGGTTGACCCATTCGATTACCTCAACCATATCACTCACCCACCGCGAAGCTCATCCTCTGGTTAAGAACCTCTTCAAAGTTCACGAGCTTGTCGTCGAGATTGAGAACCGCCATGCCAAGGGCCTGAGGGTTCGCCACCTGGGCGTTTAACGCTTTGGCCTCGTTAAGTATCTCCTCAGCGAGCTCAATCATCTTGGCGTCGTACTCGATGAGCCTTTCGAGTTCCTTCTCCTTAAACTTGACCCGGTCGAAGTAACCGTGGTAGCCGGCCTCGGCGTGCTTTACCCTGCTCTCAAGCATCATGAGCTTCTTCCTCAGGTTTTCAATGCCCATCAGCTGCTGGCAGTTCACCATGGCGCACCTCTGCAGGGCCCTCTCAAGTTCTCTCTTTGCCTGTCCCAGAAGGTCGGCCACCTTTCCCCTAATCAGCCTGTCGTCTTCCCTGAGGAGTTCTTTCTTCTTGTAGCCGTGGAATCCGGGCACGATAAGTTCAAGCTTCTCCATAATCGAGGTTTCCTTCCCCATCTTATCACCTCAAATCGGCTGGAAGTAGAGGTTTCCGGAGCGACCCTTTATTACACCGCTCACGATTCTCTTCTTCACGGCGCCTTTAGAGCCTATCCCCCACGCGCCGACCGCCCCGGGGATTAGGCCGCCCAGCAGGCCGAAGGGCGTTCCGAAGATTGCCGACGCTATGAACCCGAGAACCGCCCCGGCCCCGATTACGCCCATCGCCATCGCACTGGCTTTCTTTCTGGCACCGCTTTCAAGGGGGTATTCTGCCGAGATAACCCTTCCATCGGTTCCGTCGACGTAGCCCCAGTATTCCTTTCCGGCATACTCGTAGCGGAGCTCCCAGAGCGGGTAGTGGACGAGACCGAGGTATCTTACTTCGAGTTCGAGCTCGTCTTCGCTGACGCTCTTGTCTTCCTGCCTCGCCTCTCCAATTAGGGCGTTTATCAGCGCAACCCTCGCGAGCTCTTCGGCCTTCTCCTTCGGAACCTCCGGCTCGTAGTAGTGGCCCTTCTTGACGACGTCCTCGCTGAAGAAGACCTTGCCCCTAATCGGGAACGGGTAGCCCTCAAGGAGGGTCTTGAAGGGCGAACCCGCTGGAATTCCCATGAACTGAACTTCCTCAACGGTCGGCCAGAGCCTGCTCCTTCCGTGCAGGTAGAAGAAGTAAACAGGAACCCAGTGAAGTTCTTTCTTGGTTATCTTCGCCCCAGTTATATCAGCCGGAGCGCCGTACTGCCTTGAGAGGAACTTCAGCAGAACACCGCCGGCGTCCTTCTTCATCGGCGGGAAGAAGAAGTGCTCACCGGTTTCCTTCGTGTGAACGTGGAAGGTCGTCCCGCAGTAGGGGCAGGTGGCGACCTCAACCGTGTCGGGAACCTTGAAGGTCGCGGAGCAAGTGGGACAGGTAACCTCCATTTCAACCACCCCTCTCAACGCGCTGGCCCTCGAGGACTTTGAAGCCGAAGTACCCGCTCAGAACCGAGCCGAGCCCTATCGCTATCCCCGTCAGCGCGTAGGCGCTCGCCGCGGCACCGTAGGCCCCGCCTATGGCCCCTATCAGAATCCCGAGAGCGACGCCACCCATGTACTCCGCCCGCCGGAGGGTTGACATCGGTTCCGTCGAGGCGACCCTCTTCCCGTCCCAGCCCGCGAAAACCGAGTGGTATATCGAGTTCTCGAACTTGTAATAAACCGTCCACATCGGCAGGAGAACGAGACGGGTGTTGCTCGGTTCCTCGGCCTTCACGTCAAAGCGGTCTATTCTATCTGCCTTGGCGGAGTAGCGGTTTCTAATGACGTCTATCGCATCTTCGCGCATCATGAGCTTTGCCTGCTCCTCGTCCATCTCCGTGTTGAGTATCTCCAGCTTGAGCTTCTCCCACTGCTCCTCATCGAGGTCGAGCAGGCGCTTTTCTTCCGGCTTCGTCTTGGAGTAGTGCTTTATGATGTCGTCAACTCCAAAGCTCGCCACCTGCCTCCTGGCCGGCCCTATGAGGTGCAGGGTCTCGCTCACGACGTCGTGGTAGTGCCTCTCAACGGTGTGGCACCGCGTTTCCGTGTTCCCCTGGCTGTCAGTGTATGTTTCGCACTCCTCCTCTCGGACGGTGTAGTCCACTTCGCCGCTAACGTAAACGTCACCGACCCAGTACGGCGCGTAGTGGCCCTCAACGCCGACGACCTGAATCGAGTCCTTAATCCGCTTGAGGTCAAAGTCCTTCTCGACCATGCGCCAGAACGCTTCCGCGATTTGGTTCTTGTTGAGCGAAGGAACCAGGAACATGTCCTCCGTCCTGAGGTTCCCGGTTAGGTGGTTAGGGAAACCGCAGTACGGACAGACGGCAACAATCGTTTCCGGGGTCACCTCAAGGGGTGCCCCGCATCGTTCACACTTGAAGGCCTCCATGGGCATCACTCATCTTAGTTATGTCCCAACACCTATTTAAGACTGCCCATGCCCCTTTGCGTTTCGCGGCTCAAACCATTTTATCCTTTGAACTGCTATTATCGAACTCTCTTGCAACAGGCTTCAAAATTCAAAACCATAAGGTTTAAGAAGCAAACTTCATGATTTTGATTATGACTCAACAGGTGCGTTCAGGTGATGGACAATGATGGTAACCGACACCAAATCATCTGGAAGGGGCACGTTCCTATGGAGAATCAACCCCTTTGAGGTTATAGCTTCAATCTGGAAAGACGTCGTCGAGGGCTCCAGGGTCGCGGTTCCCCATGCTGTAGGCACAATGAAGACGAGCCACGGTTCAGTGGTGGAACTCGAACTCAGCGTGGTTCTCTACCCCTCGGAGAAGAGGCTCGTCGTGAAGGACGGTGACGAGGTGTACTTCCTGTTTCCGGTGAGCCCTGCCGACGGCCCGGAGGGACTCTACGTCAAGCTGATAGAGGCGCTGGGGATGGTAGCATGAAGCGCAAGGAAGCCAGCGTTGAGATAAAGTCCGGCATGGGCTCCGTTGAGGCCATACTCCACGACCCGGTGCAGTTCATAACAAACTGGCCCTACGTGGTCAAGGTCAGGGGCAGAAACCCGGTCGTGGCCGAGATAATGCTACCCCGCTTCGTCTTCAAGTTCGGGGACACCTACGAGTTCGAGTTCCACGAGGACTACAACAGCCACATCTACGAGGGAAAGGGAAAGAGGGGCAACCTGACGGTCGTGATAACCCTCAAGGAATGGCAGAAGTACGTTTCTGCCAATGTGGAGCTCTCCTACTCGGGCAGGGGCGAGTTCTTCCTCGGGAAAACCCTGGAGATACTTGTCGAGGGGATAGCCAGAAACCTTAAGGAGCTGGCGGAGGCTTCGAAGCCAATCGAGGTCGGCAAGAAGACCGAAAAGGCCATACTCGAAGTGGACTTCTCCGACCCCATGAGCGTCGCCAACTTCCTGGCAAAGGCCAAGATGGTTCACAGCGGTCTACACGTCATCCCGGAGGGAGGCTTCTTCAACGTTCTCAACGAGATTCTTGAAAAGGCGGGCAGTGAGGTTCTCTACCTCTCGGGAATAACGTCCGATGGAACCAGCGGTTTCAAGGTGCTCGTCAGGGGCAGTCAGGTTCTGGCTGTGGAACTCAGGAACGGAAGTGACGTTAAGACCATCAAGGTCGAGGGAGAGGACGGTGTTAGGGAAGCCGTTGAGCTCCTTTCAAAGGTTTCCGGGGCCTATATGGTAAACGCATGGGTTCCGGCTGGAGGTGTTTGAGATGATTAGGAACATGAACAGCTACCCGCTCTACGACGACGGTAGCCATAAGGTTTACTGGCTTGGAATTGAGGAAAGCGAGGACGAGAAGGGGATACTGACCAACCAGTACCTTGTCATTGACGGAAACGAGGGCGCGCTTATAGAGCCCGGCGGGTTCTTCGTGTTCTCCCGCGTTCTCAAGAACGTCTCCTCTCTGATTCCCCCAACGCAGATTAAGTACCTCATGTACTCGCACCAGGACCCCGACGTAGTTGCGGGCTTAAACCTCTGGTTCGAGTACGCACCGCTGGCGAAGGTCGTCATCTCGGAGCTGTGGGTGCGCTTCATTCCGCATCTGGCAGTAATGAGCGCTGGCAGAACCGTTGGAATCCCCGATAGGGGGGCGGAGTTCAAGCTTGGAAACTCGACGATAAGAGCCGTTCCGGCCCACTACCTCCACAGCCCTGGCAACTTCGCCTTCTACGACGAGAAGAGCGGAATCCTGTTCAGCTCGGACATTGGAGCCGCCGCCTTCTCGAAGGACGAGTGGTACCTCTTCGTTGAGGACTTCGACGAGCACACGAAGCACATGGAGGGCTTCCACAAGAGGTATATGAGCTCAACGAAGGCCCTTAGAGCATGGGTCCGCTCGGTAAGGAAGCTGAAGCCCAAGATGATAGCGCCACAGCACGGGGCGATATTCAGGGATGAAGACGTTGGCAGGTTCCTTGACTGGCTCGATTCGCTTGAGGTTGGAATCGACGCCTTCGAAGAGGAGTTCTACGGGGACTGAGTTCTTCAACCTTTGGTTTTAAATGAAAATTTTTCAAAGTGTTTTTAAATGACGTACGTCATCTAATCCCCGGTGGTTCCATGAACCCGATGGAGAAGGCGTTTGAAGAGGCTATGAAAAATCCCAAACTCCGGAAGAAACTGCGAGTGAAGGCCTTCCTCTCGCTCCTGCTCCTCGTAGGGTTCCTCGGGGTGGTCTTCATAACAATCGGCACGATGATGGCGAGCAAGAACGGAACGTTCCTCGGAATGACTCACCTGGACTTCCTAAAGTTGCGCGCTCGCTACGGTCTCTTCATGATGGCCCTGATAACAATACACATAATCATGAACAGGGGCATAATGCGGAAAGAGCTTGGCCTGCTCTTCGGCTAATTCTTTCGATTTTTACATAGTTCTTCGATTAAAGCTACCGCCCTCGGCACCGCACCCAAAACCTCATCGCTGAGCTCGGTTCCAAGGTCAATCTCCTTCGCAACTATCCCTACGAAGTGAACCTCCGCCCTGGCGAGCCTCTCGTCGAGCTTCATGAGGAGCTTAAGGCCGTCTATCGCCCCCATGAAGTGCGCGCTTCTTATCTCCGCTTTCAGCTTCTCAAAGACATCCTCTCCTTCGAGGTGTATAACTTCTCCCGGCTTGAACTTCTCGCTCAGAATCGCGTCAACGATTATCAGCCTCTCCTCCCCGTTGTAGTGGCTTGAGAGCATGAAGATGTCGGTTCCGACTTCGAGGACGTTGTAGCCCTTCTCGGCGAGGATTCTGCCGACCTTGAGCCCAACTCCGTCGTCCTTCATCAGCTCGTTTCCTAAGGCAAGGATTAGCGTTCTCATTTTGCCTCCCTCACGGAGTTGTCCCGGGGGTTTATGAGCCTTATCGAAACCCTTATATACTCTTTGCAGTAGTTACAACCATATCAAAGTTTAAAAGGAGGATGTTCCGATGACGTGGAAGATTGCGCCGTTGCTTCTGGTGCTCGTCGTTTTCTCGGTGGGTTGTCTAGTCCAGACGGGAAGCGAGACGACATCCCCTGGCTTTGTCCTCAACGTGACTTACGTCCCCTTCAAAGTGTCCCTCAACGTTACTGCTGTCGCGATTAACGTGAGTGCTAACTTCATCGGCTACAAGAGCCTTGTCATAAACGATGTTTATCCCGCCATACTGATAAAAGCGGGTCCGAATGTAAAGAACATTTCCGCCTTCAGACTCTCGAAGGACGTTTATCTTGTCGTTCCCTCCCTCGACGAAGACTCCTCGGAGAAGTTCTACTCCCTAACGGTATGGCTCAAGAACGGCTCCGTTGCGATAGCGAACATAAAGTTCTCCGGAACCCCCGCGAAAGTCGTTGACATGGTCGTCAACTACGAGGTCGAGAAGAACGGGACGCACTACGTCGTCAGGCCCATGAGCTGGTCTATAGGTGAGGTAACACTCTGGAACGAGCCCTTCAACGTAACTGTTGAACTGCCGAAGCCAATTCAAATCGTCAACGCTCCCTCAGTTGAATACAGAAACGGCACCTACGTCCTGCCCGAGGTCTGCAAAACGACGAGCGGAGGCGTTACCGTCCTCTACAGATACTCCATTGGCGACGTTTACGTCGTTGGCCCCATTGGTGAGGGCTTCGTCGGGAAGATATACTTCCCCTGCGAGAAGATGGCGGGAAAGTGATTCAGGAAATCAGCTCAACTTTTTCTTTCTTTGCGGGTTCGATTGGGAAGTAAAAAAGGAAATCAAAGCTTCGCTACATGGACAGAACAGGAGATGCATGGGTCGTAAGCCCTTACCACCATCTCGGTGAGGAACTTAATCCTCTCTGGGTCGTCGTTGTAGTGCTTCTCGGCCATCATCCTGACGTGCTCCTCCATCATGGCGAGGTTGAAGGCGGTTGGCGTTATGATGTCGGCGTAGGCGACCTTTCCGTCCTTCACTTCGAGCGCGTAGACGAGGATTCCGCGCGGTGCCTCGGTCGTGCTGACGCCGAAGCCGTCTTTCACAGTTACCTCGTCCCTCGGCCTTATCGGCCACTTCGCGAGGGCCTCGTCGAGCAAATCGATTCCGCGCTCGATGAAGTAGACGAGCTCAAGGGCCTGAGCCAGGTTGTTGGCGAAGGGATTCGTTGGACGGAGAAGCTCCTTATGAGCATCGTAGAGTTCCTTCGCCCTGCCGTAGAGGAGCTTCCAGTTGTTGACGACGCGCGAGATGGCACCGACCATGAAGGGCTTTCCGTGGTAGTGGGAGTGCTTGGCGAAGCTGTGCTCAACTACGAACTCCTTTATGTGCTCCCTATAACTCTCGCTCGGGAACTCGTTTCCGTCGCTGGCCTTTATGTAGTCGCCGTAGATTCCGTAGACGTCGTTCCTCGGCTTCACGGCGAGGTGCGTTATCGGCCCCTCAACCTCCTCGTACTGCTCCAGCTTGGCGAACAGCTCGAAGGTGTATTCGGCCTTCGGAAGGGCCTCCTTAAGTTTATCCTTCATCTTCTCGAGGATTTCCCTGCTTGGGAGCTTTCCAAAGCCTCCGAGAACGACGTTCTCCTGGTGTATGGCCCTCGCTCCCAGCTCGTCCATCATCCAGCTTCCGAGGTTCTTGAGGTCGAGCGCTATGCCTATCTCCTTCTTGTACTTATCGACCATGTGGAGCGGTCCGGAGTAGCCGAGGTAGTCTGGTAGAACGAGAAGGTAGAGGTGGAGTGCGTGGCTCTCAATCATGTCGCCGATGTAGAGGACCTCCCTCAGGGCCTGAATCTCCTCGCGCGGGGTGAAGCCTATCGCCTTCTCGGCCGCCTCCACGGCGGTGAGCTTGTGCGCCGCTGAACAGAAGGAGCATATCCTCGGGTAAACCGCGAGGGCCTCGTCGAGCTTCTTGCCGATGGTTATGGCCTCGAAAAAGCGCGGCCCCTCTATGATGTTGAGCTTGACCTCCCTGACACCATCGTCGCCGATGACTATCTCGACGCCACCCTTACCTTCTACCCTTGCGATGTGGTCAACGGTGATTGGCAGGTAAACGTTCTTCATGAGCCATCACCCTCAAAGATTTTCTCAACCATCTCCTCAAGCTTCTCGTTGTGGGCGTTGAAAATCTTCATCCTCTCAAGGATTTCCTCCTTGGTCAGGCCCTTCTCCTTGAAGACCCTCGCGAGGGAGTCGAACCAGGCAACGTCGTAGCCTATCGCGCCCCTGCAACCGATGCACGCTATTCCAAAGCTTGGACACCTCGCGTCACAGCCGGCCCTCGTTATCGGACCGAGGCAGGGTTCACCCTTCTCAAGGAGCACGCACGGGTTGCCCTTCAGCCTGCACTCAAGGCAGACCGGGTAGTCTATGTCCTCCGGCCACGAGCCGACGAGGAACGTTCCAAGGGCGTAGAGGAAGTCCTTCTTCTCCGGCGGACAGCCGTAGATGTTGTAGTCTACCTTGATGTACTTCGAGACCGGCTCGGCCATCTTGGGCTGGAACTTCACCTTTCCGTCGCCGTAGACGGTCTTCCAGAGCTCCTCAAGGGGCTTGTCCTTCTCCCAGCTCTGAACTCCCCCCTGAACGGCACAGGAACCTACAGCCACCACAATCTTCGCGTTCTCGCGGATTTTCTTGACGAGCTCAACCCCTTCCTCAGTCGAGACGCTACCCTCGATGAACGCGATATCAACGGGCTCGTCCTCGACGCTGTTCCTGTCGAGCATGTACCAGCAGACTATCTCGGCTCTTGGAAGGAGCTTGAGCAGTTCGTCCATCATCGCCAGCTGGAGCTGACAGCCGTAACAGCTCGTTAGAGCGTAAAACCCAATCCTGACTTTCTTCTCCTCCATCGTCACCACCTCAGTCCAGCAGGCCGGGCGTTGATATTATGTCGAAGTAGCCAAAGACCGGGCCATCTTTGCAGATGTACTTCCAGCTCGTGCTCGTTCCGGCGACGCAGTGGCCACACTTTCCTATTCCGCACTTCATCTTCCTCTCGAGCGTCACGTAGATGTTCTCAGGGCGGTAGCCATAGTTGATGAGGGCCTCGAAGACCGACTTGTACATCCTTGGCGGACCGCAGATAGCCACTGCCGTCTTCTTCGGGTTGGTGTTGGCCTCGACTATGAACTTCTGGGGCCTTCCGTGCCTTCCTGGCCAGTCTGGGTCTCTGGTCACGCTCTGGATTATCTTGACGTTCTCAGCCTCGGCGAGGTCCTTCATGGCTTCGAGCTCCTTGTAGAAGAGCAAGTCCTTTCCGTAGCGGGCGGTGTTGATGAAGGTTATGTTGCCGTACTTCCAGCGGTTGTCCATCGCGTAGAGGAAGACGCTCCTCAGCGGAGCCGTTCCGAGACCCGCCGCTATAAGGAGCAGGTCCATGCCCTCCCAGTCGTCAACTGGGAAGCCGTTGCCATAGGGACCGCGGACGAGAACTGTATCGCCGGGCTGGAGCCTGTGGACGACTGTGGTGACCCTTCCAGCTTTCCTTATGCACAGCTCGAAGAAGCCCTTCCTCATCGGCGAGGAGCAGATGCTTATCGGGACCTCTCCAACTCCCGGAATCGTGAGCTGGACGAACTGGCCGGGCTTGAACGTCCAGGTCTCGGCTATCTCGGGGTCCTCGAAGCGGAAGAGGAAGAGCTTCTCCGTATCGGTGAGCTTGTAAACCCTGAGGACTTTGGCCCTGTGGAGGGCGTAGGGGTTATCGTCGGGCATCATAATCTCCTTGGGAACGACCTCGCTCATACGTCCTCACCCCTTATGTTTTCGGCGTAGGCGAAGCCCTTCTTCGGTATCTCCTCGGCTATCTTGGCCGGACAGGAGCGCTCCTCAAGGCCGAGGATAACGCGCAGGTTGCGAACGAAGCTTATACCGGCGGGACAGAACGCGGTACACCTGCCACAGCCGACGCAGAAGCTTAACCCGAGCTTCTCGTTGTAGGAGTTCTTACAGAGGTAGCGGTTCATGAAGCGGTCCTTTTTGGTGGGCCTGAAGTTGTGGCCTCCGGCAACGAGGCCGTGGCTCCTGAACTGGCAGGAATCCCAGCGCCTCTCGCGGTAGCCGGTTACGCCGTCAAGGTTTACTATGTCCTGCACCTCGTAGCAACGGCAGGTCGGGCAGGTCGTGTTGCAGATTCCGCAGGCGAGGCACTTCTCGGCCTCTTCCTCCCACATCGGGTGCTCCATCTCAAGTTCAAGCAGGTAGCGCAGGTCTCCCCAGTCCTCGTGGTACTTGAAGGCCTCGCTCCTCTTCCTCTCGAACTCCCTGAAGGCGCAGATGTCCTCGGTGGTGACTTCCTCGAAGAGCTTGATGTTCTTGTCAACTATCCTGTGTCCCTTGGGCGAGCCAACGCGGACGAGCCAGCCGTCGGGGAGCTCGTGGAAGAACAGGTCGAAGCCATCATCGGCGAAGTCCGTCTCGCGGAGGTTGCAGAAGCAGTACTCGTCGGGCATACAGCTGATTCCTATTATGATTCCCTTCTCCCTGCGAACTTTGTAGTACTTGTCGGGAAGCTCGTCGAGGTAAACGGTGTCGAGTATCTTGAGGCCGAAGATGTCGCAGGCGTGAACTCCGAAGAGCACGAATGGCTCGACATCCTCAATGGTCTCTCTGTATTCAGGCTTGCTGAGGTCGAACTCGAAGAGCTTCTCCCTGGGCTTGAAGAAGAACTTCTTCGGGGGCATTATCGTTCTCGTATAGTTGAACTCCACCTTCCTGACGTCATCAACTTCGCGGAAGTCGTAGAACTTCTCCGATATCTTGACCGGGGCGTAGAGCTTGCCCCATTCCTTGAGCCTTTCAAGGAAGGCGTAGGTGTTTTCCCTCGGCAACTTAACGTATCTCAACCCCACCACCTCCGATGAACATAAACATACACACGACCATTTTTGTTCCCTCAATAGGGACTTACCCGGAGCCTAAAAAAGCGTTTTTAAACCCGAGAATTCTAAACCAAAGGTTTACATCGTTTGTTTAGCCTAACGAGAGAAGAAAACAAAAGTGCTTTAGCGACCGCACACCGGAAAGCTTTTTATTAGGTGGCCCGAACGAATGCCGGTGTGGGAGATGAAGACCCGAACGCTCGCTGCAATCGCACTCATCCTGCTGGTTCAGCCTTACGTTCTCGCCCTTCAGCCATCCCACCTCTGGAGCTACTCCGATACCTGCGCCGTGTTCTCGATGGCAGTCAACGGGAACGGGACAATCGGCCTCGCCTTCGGCTACTACGCGGAGCTTTTGAGCCCCGACGGAAAACTCCTCTGGAAAGCGCCGACGCGTGGAATAGCGTACTCCTCGGCGCTCTCCGAGGGCGGTATCCTCCTAATCGGAACCGAAGGCAGGTGGCTTCAGGCTTTCAAGGACGGAAAGGTCCTCTGGGAGAGGGAACTGAAAAACGCCGTCGTTAGCGTTTCAATCTCTCAGAACGGTAGCCTCGCCGTCGCAGGCGACGCTTCGGGGTGGGTTTACCTGTTCCGAAACGGAAATCTCGCATGGGAAAAGCGCGTTGGGAACTACACATGGAGCGTTTTGCTCCGGAACGGCACCGTTTTTGCCGGCTCCGATTCGGGGCTCTACTCCTTCTCGGTCTCTGGGAAACTCCTATGGCGCGATAATCCAGGTCCAGTAAGGAAAGTCCTAACGGTCAAAAATGAAGTTTTAGCCCTTGTTGTTCCCCAGTCGGAGTCGTGGAGTGAGGTCGTTGCTTATTCCCTCGATGGAAAGGTTCTCTGGGAGAAGAAATTCAACGGCTACGCGAGGGCCATTTCAACCGACGGAAAGAGCGTTGCGGTTGCCGGAAACTTCGGCAACGTTACCCTGCTCGACCTCGATGGAGAGGCTATTTACTCAGTCCCGCTGATTGGTTACGCCTACGACATCGCAACGATGGGGAACTACACGGTTGTCAGTTACGGAAAGACCGCTGAGCTGATTTCTCCGAACGGAACTGTTGTTTGGTTCGAACGCTTCAATGGGACGGCCTATCACGTGGCTTTCTCTCCGAGGGGCTACTTCCTCACCGAGTACGGCTCCCACGACGTCCAGAACTGCTACAGCGTCATAGAGGCGTGGGCCCTTGCGGGGGTCTCACCGACAACGCCCGCAACCCAAACCTCAACCCGTGAAAGCTTCGGCTTCAATCCGTACGTTGGCGCCTTCCTTATCCTGGCGGTCGTTCTCATGGGGGTCCTGCTATGGCGGAAGCGGTCGTAGCCAACAACCTCGTCAAGCGCTACGGCGATTTCGAGGCGGTAAGGGGAATCAGCTTCAAGGTCAGGAGGGGAGAGGCATTTGCCTTACTCGGCCCCAACGGGGCGGGAAAGACAACCACCGTTAGAATGCTGACGACCCTGACCTCAATAACCTCCGGCGAGGCCTACGTGAACGGCTTCAACGTCAAGACCGAGAGGCTCGCGGTGAGGCGCTCGATAGGCCTCGTTCCGGACGTTTCAAACCTCTACGACGAGCTGACCGTCAGGGAAAACCTGCTCTTCATGGCAAAGCTCTACGACGCCCCCCGTGAGAGGGTCGATGAGCTGATAAGGGAGTTCGAGCTTCCTGCCGATAAGAAGTTCGGCAGGCTGAGCACGGGCTTCAAGAGAAGGGTCACGATAGCCTCGGCCCTCGTCCACGAGCCGGAAGTGCTCTTCCTCGACGAGCCGACGAACGGCCTGGACGTTCACTCCGCGAGGGCTGTGAGGTCTTTAATCCGCGCCCTGAACAGGAGGGGAATGACGGTCTTCATAACGACCCACAACATGGTTGAGGCCGAGACGATTCCCCAGAGGATAGCGATAATGAGAGACGGAAGGATAGTCGCCGAGGGCAAGAGGGGCGAGCTCGCGAAGTTAGTGGGGAGAAAAACCGTCGTCAGGCTCTCCGTCGAACCCCTGAGCTCTTCCCTTCTGAGGGCCCTTGAACGCTACAATCCTTCCTTCGAGGAGGGGAAGCTCGTCTTCGAGGTTGATGATGTTGATGGCTTTCTGGAGGAGCTGTGCTCGCTCAGGGTTGAGCTCGGCTTTAGGGTTACCTCCCTGTGCACCGAGATTCCCGGAATTGAAGACGTTTTCGTCGAGCTGACCAAGTGCCCGTGTGGGGGGTGTCCCCTTTGAAGGTTCTAACAATAGCGGAGAAGGAGCTGAGGGAGTACCTGCTGAAGCCCGGTTCAATAAGCTGGGGCGTCGTTTTTCCGCTCGTCTTCACGCTGGCCTTTGCGGTGCGCTTCGGCGACGTTGACCACCTCGCCCCCGGCCTTCTTTCCATCTCGGTCCTCTTTGGCACGACGTCATTTGTCTCCTCTTCGGTAATCTTCGAGAGAAGACTGAGGACGTTTGAAAGGCTCCTCGTTGCGCCCGTGAGCTACCTTGAGATTGTCCTCGCGAAGGTTCTGACGGGTTCCCTCTTCGGGCTCTTCGTCGGCCTCGTGGGTCTGCTCTTCCTGAGGTTCTTCATGGCCTACCCAATCTGGAACATTCCTCTCCTCGCGGTCTATCTGGTTCTCTCGGCCGTCGCCTTCTCCGCCCTTGGCCTCTACGTTTCCCTCGTCGTTGAGAACCCGATAAACGCGATGACGTGGCTCAACCTGATAAGACTGCCCATGATGTTCACGAGCGGGGCGATAGTTTCGCTCCTCCTCTTCCCGAGGTGGTTCATAGCCGTAGGTCTGCTCACCCCGATGACGTACTCCGTTGATGGCCTGCGCTTCGCGATGCTCCACTACTACGACGTCGTCAATCCACTCTACTCTCTCCTCGTCCTGCTCCTGCTTGCGATGGTCTTCGTTTACCTCTCGGTCACGAGGATTGAGCGCCTTTACTGAACCTGAGGACGAAGAACAGGATTACCATGAAGACGGTTATGTACTCGCTCCAGACGAAGGGGACGATGTCAATAACGCCAAGCGTGAAGATTACCGCGAGGATTATCACGATAACAAGCAGAACCCTGTAGACCGTTTTCCTCTCCATGCCATCACCGGAAAAGAAAAGGGAACGGGGCTTAAAAATCAGCCGGTCGCGTTTGCCGTCGTGTTGGTGGAGCAGACGAGGGGCTGCGGCTGGTACTTGAAGAGCTCTGGGTGAAGCAGTTCTGCCATCTCTTTGATTGCCAGCACAATCCTCGGGCTGGGCCTCTGGAAGACGTTGGGGTCGCTCACGGTGTAGACCCTTCCGTCCTTTGCCGCCTTTATCGTCGAGAGCGGGCCCGAGCAGAATATCTTCGGGTCAACGTAGGCCGAGGCTATAATCACCACATCGGGGTTCCTCGCCACTATCTCCTCGGCACTGACCGCTTTCCAGCCGGTAACGTCCTCGAAGGCGTTCTTACCGCCGGCAATCCTGATTATGCCCTCGGCAAAGGTGCCCTTTCCGGCTATCCAGTAGCCGTTGTATGTGCTGACGAGGTACATCACGCTCGGCCTGCTCGCGTTGGCGACGAGGCCCTCGATGTAGCTTATCTGGGCCTTCATCTCCGCCACGACGAGGGAAGCCTGCTCCTCCCTGTTGAGAACCTTTCCGAGGAGCTCAACCTGCTGGTAAATTCCGTCGATGCTCTTCGGGTCAACGATTACCACAGGTGCAATCTTCTCGAGGTCCTCAAGGAAGCCCTGCTTGTAGAAGACCGCGCTGTCGGCTATAATCAGGTCTGGCTTGAGCTTTGCAATCTCCTCAAGGTTCGCGTAGGCTCCGTAGCCACCGACCTTGGTGATGTTCTTAACGGCTGGAGGCCAGTCCGCGTACTTCGTGACGCCAACGAGCCTGTCGCCGGCTCCGAGGTAGAATATCGTCTCGGTGATGCTCGGGGCGAGTGAGACAATCCTCTGGGGCTCCTTCGGGATTGTGACGGTCCTGTTGGCCATGTCCTTAATCGTGAGCGGATAGCTTGTCTTGAAGGCCTCTGGGTGGAGAATTCTTGCCATGGTCTCGATTCCGCGGATGAGCCTCGGACTCGGATGAATGAGGTCGTTTTCGTTCTCAATCATATAAACGCGGCCGTTCTTAACCGCGCTGGTTCCAGCGAAGAGCTTGTAGGCTTCCTCGACGGTCATACCGCAGTGAGGGGTGAGTATTATGACGTCGGGGTTCCTTGCGAGAACCTCTTCAAGGCTGACCTGAGGCCAGTTCTTGGTGTCGTTGAAGATGTTCACGCCGCCGGCGATGCTGATGACGTCGCTTATAAAGGTGTCGCCGCCGACCGTCGTTAGCGGGTCGTTCCAGGTAACGTAGAAGACCTTAACCCTCGGCTGGTCCTTCATGAGCTCCTTCATTGCATCTACCTTGGCGTTGAACTCGTCGATGACCTCTTTGGCCTTATCTTCCCTGTTGAATACCTTGCCGAGGAGCTCTATCGCCCGGGGTATCTCGTCGAGGCTCTTGGGGGCCACGATTATAACCGGCGCAATCTTTTCAAGGCTCTCAAGGTAGCCCTGTTTGTAGAGAACGGCGTTATCGGCTATGATTAAATCCGGCTTGAGGCTGGCTATCGTCTCGAGGTTCGCGTAGATGCCGTAGCCACCGACGCTGGGGATGCCCTTAACCTCGGGGGGCCAGTCCTCGTAGCCGGTGTCGCCGACGACCCTCTCAATGAGGCCGAGGTAGTAGAGATCCTCGGTTGTGCTCGGGGCGAGCGAGACAATGCGCTTTGGTTCCGCCTTGATTGTTACCGTTCTGTTCGCGAAGTCCTTGACCGTTATCGGGTAGTAGCCCTTCTCGGCTTGGGTCGTGCTGGAGCTGGTTGCTTGACTCGTCGTTGAGGTCGTTGAGCTGGTTGGTGTAGCTGTGGTCGAGGGGGATGAGGTTGAGCTCGTGCTCTCATTTGAGGCGATACAGCCCGTCGCTACAACGGCTCCAAGCAGGAGCAGGACGACGAGGAGTGCGGTTCTCTTCATGGTTATCACCTGGACGTTTTGTCCGGATTAAATGTCCAGGGGTGTTGAGAGGGAAGGGTTTTTAAAGTTGTGGTCGGGGGAGAAAAGTCAGGTTTTGCCGACCCTGAAAAGGTCAACCCGCGTTATGATTCCGACTATCTTGCCCTCCCTGTTCTGGACGAGAACCGCCGGATGGTCCTCCAGGAGGTACTTAACGACCTCCAAATCCTCGTCCTCGTTGACTATCGGGAATGGCTCCTCCATCACCTCCATGACCTTGCGGTCGTAGATGTCCTCGTATTCGAGGCTCTGTCTGACAAGTGTCCGCTCCGTTACCGAGCCAACGACCTTGTTTCCAGAAACGACGGGAATCTGGGAGATGTTGTGCTCGTTCATCAGCTTGATGACCTTCTCAACCTTCTCGTAGGGCTTGACGAAGATTACGGGTGAGGACATAACGTCCTTCGCTCGAGGCTGGGCCTTCTTGCACTCAAGGAGGGCCTGGAGGATTCGATTCAGCGTTGAGAGCCTCGGGTCAACTTTGCCGGCCTCAAGCTTCGCTATGTAAGCCTGCGTTACGCCGGCTTTTCTGGCGAGCTCTTCCTGCGTTATGCCGAGCTCCTTTCGAATTCGCTTGATTTCCCTGGGGTCAATCGGCCGGGGGATGACCACCATAAATAACCACCGGTTATTAAACGCGCCCAGGGGTTATAAGCCTTCCTCAGAAGGGCGTCGAATTGTGGGCCGGGCACAGAGGCCCGCGCTCATTCGCTCACGCGGGTGGATGCTCCCGGCCCTGTGGGCTCGGCGTGAGCACGCTCCGCTCATCGAACCCGACTACCTCGCGGAGGCGGGAAAACCGAGCCCGTGCGAGGAGACGAGTTGTCCCCTCGCTGTCGGCGGTTAAGAATAGGACAGGGGACTTAAAAGCTTTAGCCGATGGATATGAGAATCACGCCGAGGACGGCCAGGATTAGTCCCTCGAATATCCTCGCGTTCGGCTTCTCCTTCAGCAGGAGAACCGCGAGCAGGGACGCTATTATCGGGTTTATTGCCGAGACGGGAGCGGCTATCGGCGAGCCGACGAGGGAGACCGAGTAGACGAAGAGGTACTGGCCGAGGATTAGGCCGAGAACCGCCGCACCGACGAGGACTAGGGCTTCCCTCCTGCTTATCCTCCTTACCTCCTCCCCGTATCTCGGGAGGAAGACCGAAACCCCAAGGGCCGCGAAGACCATTCTAACTCCCGCCAGCTGAAGCGATGGTATGCTCTTCGTCAGGTAGTCCATTATCGTTATGGCGACGCTCCATGAGATTGGTGCTATGAACGCGAAGATGAAGCCGAGTCTGTCGGCGTGCTCCTCTTCCTCGGCCCTCTTGACGATTATTATCGCCAGAACGACGAGAACCGCTCCGATGATTACGTGGGGCTTAACAGTTCTGCCGAGGAAGAGTATCGCCCACAGGATTGCCCACAGCGGATATGTTGAGGTTATGGGCACGGTTCTTGACACGCCCATTCTCTTCAGGGCGTTGAAGTAGAAGTAGTCGCCGATGACGAAGCCGAACTGGGCGGATATGAAGGCCAAGATGAGCAACCTCGTGGGGAGCTTAAAGACGCTCAGGTTCCCGGTGAGCGCGAAGATGAGCAGGAAGAGAGTTGAGGCAACGTAGAGCCTGAATATGTTGGCGCCGATGGGGGAGAGTCTTCTCAGTCCCACCCGGACGAGTATCGTTGAGGATGCCCACGAGAAGGCCGATGCAAGTGCGAGGAGGACACCAAGGATTAGAGTTTGCATGGTTCTCGCTCACGGTGAAGCCTTAAAAAATTAGCGCTTTAACGTTTAGATGAAAGTATGAAAAAGGCCTTAATAATCACGCGCCAACTATCGGCGATGATGACCTCGGCAGGGCTGACGTCAGGATGATGACGATCTTGAGTGCTGAAAATGGAAAGGTCAGCGGAGGATTACGTTTATCTTCTTTGGCCTTATTGCAACGCTGTACTCGCTTGAGACGTCGCGGATGATTCTGTTTATCGTTTCCGTGATATCCCTCTTTATCCTCTCGTCCGAAACGCCCGAGTACGCACCGAAGAGACCGCCAACGCTCTCCTTGACGAAAGAGGCTTCGATATCAACGTAAACCGTCGAGCCCTGAATCTCGTGGTTGAGCTTGAGCCACTTGAAGGTAACCCTCGGTATGAGTTTGAGCTCGGCGTGGATTCTGTTCTTGAGGGTTTCTATTGCCGGCTCGATTCTGCTCCTCAGCAGGGTCTCCTCGGCTTCTTTCTTCTTTTCCTCGGTGAGCGGGGCGAGCTCCTCTATTCCCGCTTCCTTCAGAAGCCTCTCGACTTCCTTCTCAAGCAGTTCCTTCTTGGCAAGTATCTCCGCCGCTTTTCCGCTCGTTACCGTCTTCTTAGCCGGCGCCGGTCTCTTGAGGGACCTCTCCACGAGCTCAACTTCAACGTTGTGGACGGTTATGTAGCGGTTTATTGAGCTTGAGAGCTCCTTGGCGTGCCTGCTGAGAATCGTTCTGATGGTTTTCTCCGTAGTCGCCTTGTCAAAGGGCCCCTCGACGGCAATGGAAAGGTTTATCTCGAGCTCCCTTCTGCCCTTTATGTCAAAGTACGCCTTTGTGACCTTCATTCCGGCCGTTTCAAGCTCTTTGACGACGGTTCTCGCGAAGTTGCTGAAGTACGGCCAGACGTCTTCGAGAACCGAAAGCTGAATCCTTCCGTCCTTCGTTACGGCTCCGGTCTTCTTCTTGTCCTTCTCAACTATCTCCTGGGGTCTAGCCTCCTCGCCGTTGAGAACGACGCTTATGTCCCTGAGTATGGGCTTGTACTCGGCCTCCCTGAGGATTATCGGGGCGTGCTTGCTGACGATGTGGAACAGTCTCTTCTCGGCTATCTCAAGGCTTCTCTTGTCCGTGCTCTCGGAGCTTCCGTAGACGTGAACGTTGAGGTAAACGACTCCCTCACCTACGTTTGCGTCAAACTCTATCCTGTTTATTGAAACGCCCCTTATCCTACTCGCCTCTTTGATGATGTTCTCTGCGTACTTCTTGAAGGCTTCCTCTGGGATTCTTCCTCCGGTGAAGTTAACCACTATCTCTGGCTTTCCTCCAGCGGGTTTCGGAGCGGGTTTGGGGGCCGGTTTGGGGGTGGCGGTTGGAGCAGGTTTTTCCTCAATCGTGGGTTTCTCTTTGGGCTTTTCCTCTGGAATCTGTGTCGGTTGTGGTCTGGGAACTTCAATTTTCGGTGGCTGAACTGGCCCACCGGAGAAGAGCTCCTCCAGAGGTATCTTGGGGGTCTCAGAGTAAACGTCAAGGTTCTCAGCGATTGAAAGCTTCATTTCAATTTCGTCGAGGGAGTAAACGTCAACGACCATTGGCCTGCCGAGCAGAGATTTGAGAAGGTTGACTGCATCCTCTCCAATCAGCGTTTGCTTATTGTCAACTATAAGGCATTCCACCGCCAAAACCTTTGAGCTATCGAAGAGCACCGTTATGTAGTACTTCGCGTTCTTGTCCTTGGCGAATATCTTGAGGAAGGCTCCCTTGCCCTCACTGAGGGCTTTTTTGATGAGTTCATTGAGCTCGCCCGCCGACGTTACCACGACGTTCTCGACGAGCGGTGCCTTGTCCGGTAACTGCATCTCCACCACCATTAGCTATATATATCTCTATCCGCTTAAAGAACTCGGAAGGAATTCACGGCTTAGTATATCAAAGCCCCTATTTAAACATTGTTGTGCAGAAAACGGGTGATGCTGATGAGAATCCTCATCCTCGGTGGAGGGGCCCTCGGACGCTCGATAGCCGAGGCACTCAAGGGAGAGTTTGACATAGTCATCGTTGAGAAGGACGAAATCCGCGCGCGAGCCCTGGAAGAGAGCGGTTTCCACGTCGTCCAGGGCGATTTCTCCTACACCGCTACCCTCCTGAAAGCTGGAGTTGAGAAGTCGGAACTCGTAATAATCACAACCATGGACGTTGATACAATCAAGAAAACTGTCTACGTAATCCGGACCAACAACAAGGAGGTTCCCATCCTCACAGTTCTCCCTGATGAAATCAGCCTTGAGGAGCTCACCGAGAGCATAAAGGAGAGCTTTGAAGCCGACGTCAAAGTTGATTACGCCATCTCCCCGAGAACCGCCCTGAGGGATGCGCTCATCGGTATGGTGAAGCACATCGGCGAGCGGAAGAACGTCAACCTTCTCGTGAAGAAGCTCCGCGAGTTAAAGAACGAGAGCGATTCCCTTCTCATAGTCATGCACGACAACCCCGACCCGGATTCCCTTGCGAGCGCCGCCGCACTGAGCGTCATAGCCCAAACGCTCGGCTTCAAGACAAAGATAGTCCACGGGGGAGAGATAACCCACCACGAGAACCGGGCTTTCGTAAATCTCCTTGGAATCGAAGTTACACGCGTCTCAAGGGGTTCCTACGAGCTGAAGCGCTATCCATTCATAGCACTCGTTGACTGTCAGCCAAACGGGAACCTCACCATTCTTGAAAGCTCCGATTACGGCAGGATTAAAATCGTCATAGACCACCACCAGGTTCTCCAGCATCTCTCGGACGTCATCCCCGAGGACGCGTTCCTTGACATCAGGCCAGACGTTAACTCCGCTTCGTCAATTCTGGTCGAGTACCTTCGGGGACTCAACATCTCGGTTTCGCCACCGCTCGCAACTGCCCTCTTCTACGGAATCTACATAGACACAAAGAAGTTCTCGAAGCTGAGCCCGGTTGACCTCAAGGCGATAGAGTTCCTGGCCGGTAAAGTTGACTACGAGCTCCTCGACAAGATTGAGCACCCAGACATCAGCACGGAAACTGCCGAAATCCTTGCGAGGGCCATAATGCACAGGAGGATTTACAAGAACGTCATAATAAGCAACGTGGGCTTCATAACGAACCGTGACGCCCTCGCGGAAGCCGCTGACTTCCTTCTTCGCCTTGAGGGGATAACAACGGTTCTCGTCTTCGGCATAGTGGACGACAAGATTGAGATTTCCGCGAGGACAAGGGACGTCAGGGTGAACATCGGCGCGGTGATGAAAGAGGCCTTCGGCGAGATGGGAAGCGGTGGCGGTCACGCCAGGGCCGGCGGTGCGAGGATAAGCCTCGGAATCTTCAAGCTCGCCAAGGACAAGAACTCCCTGCTGAAGCTCGTGGAAGAGGCTGTCACAGAAAGGTTCTTGGAAGCGTTAAAGGTGAAAGAGGGTTAATCCTCCTTCGCTTTCACGAGAACGATGTCGCCGATGGCCGTGACGCGGTCGTAGGGAACTCCGACCTTTTCACCGGGCAGGACGAGCGCGAGAACCTTTCCCCTTCCCTGGTCAATATCGATTAGAACCTCATCAACGTAACCAACGTAGTAGCCCTTTGTGTTGTAAATCTGCTTGCCGTAAAGCTTTGAGAGCCTCATCACCATTTCAATCACCGCCTTAGGTTATCAATGAGCATATTTAAGCGTTGCTACTTGCCTTTCCTGCCGAAGTTCCTGAACTTCTCGAAGCCCCACCTGCCGAGCGCTCCAAAGAAGGTGAGCGCCATCGCACTGCCGGTGACGATGAGTATCGCGGTAACTCCGTGTTCCACCGACTGCAGGGGGCCGTAGTCTTTCAGGAGGAGCAACACCGCAGACGCCCCTCCAAGGTACGTCGCGGGGCTTAAAAGGGCGTCCGTGAAGTTCGTGGGCTTGATGAAGAGGCTCGTCCCGAGGACGATTCCAAGCATTACGTTGGCGAAGGTCGCGTTTATTCCCCGGTTCGCCCACCAGAGGGCGAGGGCAAGCGTCACAACCGCGCCGAGGACGAAGGAAACGGCCGAAGTCCGGAAGTCCCATTCTTCGTCGGCCCTCAGGCCGAGAACGGCTCCAATGATGAGACCCACGTAAATTCCGTATGCGAAGAGCTGGTTTTCGTAGGGCCCGTAGGCGAAGACCGCCAGGAGAAAACCGAAGAACGCACCAACCCCTGCAAACGTTAAAGTTGCCCCTACGTTGACCTTCATTCTACCACCTCAATCCTAATCCTGTCGCCGTCGTTGAGGCCGAGCTTTTTCCTCAGGTTTACCGGTGCCACTATCTCGGCAATCTTTGGGGGATGAACCGTTCTTGAGGGTATCACAATCGCTCCCTCAATGCCGTCAATCCTCACGCGGTAAGCCTTGACGTCGCCGAAGGTCCTCCCCTCCTTGGTAAAACCGGGGATTATAACGGGCCTAGCGTTGCAGAGGGCATCGAAGACCGTCTTTGGGAAGAGAACGCGAACGTTCAGTGTTCCGGGATAGGGCTCAAACCCAAGGTACTCCCTAATCAGAGGCGCGTACTGCCTGACGTAGTAGGCACCCTCCCCGAGGCCCGAAACAACCTCCCCGACAATCACGCCGGTCGAGAGGGCCTTTGAAATCTCGTCGCAGAGCCTCTGGAGAAAGCTCGCGCCCTCGGGCGTTACCTCTATGAGTGTCTTCTTACCCTCCACGTTTCTCTCGATTAATCCCTCTTCCTCCATCTCCCTGAGGAGCCTCAAAACGGTTTGAGGTGAGACCTCAAGCTCGTCCGCGAGCTCCCTTACGGTAACCCTTGTCATCTTTCCTACCGCTCCCCTTCTCGCGAGGGAAACGAGGAGTTTTATGTTCTTCATCTTCTCACCTTCGAGAGCTTATCGGCAATCCTGAGCGGTTTTGGATAGCCTTCACCAAGTGCCTTCACGACTTCAACCGCCGACCTCAAATCGACCAGATGTCCGACGCTTACATAAGCTTTTCCTACCCTTTCGTAGAGGTTCTCCGGCACACCGCGGAGCGGTCTCTTCGCCACGCCGATGACTGGCCTTCCGAGGATTAGCCCGATGTGGGAGGCCAGCCCGTAGCCCCTCGGGTGCGCCCTCCCGTGGCCCTCAACAAGAAGAACGTCGAAGTCCGCGTTTTTGACGACCTTCAAAACGGGCATCGTCTCCCTGAGGAAGAAATAGGTGGGGATGTAGGGGAAGCTGACCTTTACCTGGGCGGTTCTCGTCTCGATTGGCTCGCACTCTGGAAAGGTGCATATTACGAGGGCCGAGACGGCATCGTCTCCCCGGTAGGAGACGTCAACCGCTCCAACGGTCTTCACCCTGCTGGGGTCGAGCGGTCTCTCGACTATCCTTCTTGAGAGCCTCCTCTGGAGCTCGGCTATCTTTTTGAGTTTTTCGGTAATTAGGTAATCCTTTAATTCAGTCATTCTTTAGGGCCTTCTCAAGTTTCTCCTCAAGGCTCCTGTTGAGCTTGGCCCTCGTGAGGTCCTCAAGGGTTCTCTCCAGGGCGTAACGTGCTTGGTCTTGCTTCTGTCTCACGTTAACAAGTCCCTTTGGATACTCAAGCGTTATGAGGGCGTTGTAAACCCTCTCCATCTCGCGGTAAACAGTCTCAGCGGTGTCGAGGTCTCCCTCAAGGAGCCTGTGGAGGAAGTACCTCCTGAGCTCACCTATGAAGTCCCCAACGCCGAGAACGTAGTCCGCCTCGGGAACACCGAGCTCACCGGGAGTTGGATAGGGCCTTCCGCGAACGTAGCTGAGAAGAAGGGATGCTTCAACAAACTCCTGATGGGCGGTCTGAACGTAGCCGGAGTAGTAGAGGTCGGGATGGTTTTTCAGCGTCTCCCTCAGCAAGTTCACCCGCTTTCCGGCTTCTCTCAGCCTTTCCTCAGCGAGGTTTAGCTCGTTCCGGTGGACGGCTTTGACGGCGTCCCCGCTGAGCCTCACTATTTCCCTCGTGACCTTGAGCGCCTCTTCCCTCAGGGAATCCTTCTCATCGAGAACTTTTCTGACTGACTCGATTATCTTTTCTATCTCCATGTTCCCACCGGAGGGAGTTGGAGAAGGGACTTAAAAATGTGGGCCCGGCCCATCCCCCACCATCATCGAAGGCGTCGCCATCCTCAGGCGGTCCGGAGGAGGCGGGCCCTGTCCGCCCGGCATCGTCCACGGGACTTCATCGAAGGCTCAGCCCACTCCGTCCGGCGGGCCAACCGGGCGGGACCGTCGTAGAAAATTCTTCGGTCGAAATTTTAAGGCTTTCGAAGTTAATAACCTTCAGGAATGTTAGTTTTCCTAATTCATGCCGAAAATTATATAAGCGTTCCACCGAAGCGGGCCTTGCTAAAAGGAAAGGTGGTGACGCTCATGGCTGAGAAGGTTAGGAACATCGTCGTTGAGGAGCTCGTCAGGACTCCGGTCGAGATGCAGAAGGTTGAGCTCGTCGAGAGGAAGGGAATCGGCCACCCCGACAGCATAGCCGATGGTATAGCCGAGGCCGTCAGCAGGGCCCTCAGCAGGGAGTACATCAAGAGATACGGCATAATCCTCCACCACAACACCGACCAGGTCGAGGTCGTTGGAGGTAGGGCCTACCCGCAGTTCGGCGGCGGTGAGGTCATCAAGCCGATTTACATCCTCCTCTCCGGAAGGGCCGTCGAGATGGTTGACCGTGAGTTCTTCCCGGTTCACGAGATAGCGATAAAGGCCGCGAAGGACTACCTCAAGAAGGCCGTCAGGCACCTTGACGTCGAGAACCACGTCATCATTGACTCCCGCATAGGACAGGGTAGCGTTGACCTCGTTGGAGTCTTCAACAAGGCCAAGGAGAACCCGATTCCGCTCGCCAACGACACCAGCTTCGGTGTCGGCTACGCCCCGCTCAGCGAGACCGAGAAGATAGTCCTCGAGACCGAGAAGGTTCTCAACAGCGACGAGTTCAAGAAGGAGTGGCCGGCCGTCGGCGAGGACATCAAGGTCATGGGCCTTAGGAAGGGCGACGAGATTGACCTCACCATAGCGGCGGCAATAGTTGACAGCGAGGTCGCGAACCCCGACGAGTACATGGCCGTTAAGGAGGCCATCTACCAGAAGGCCAAGGAGATAGTTGAGGCCCACACCGAGAGGAAGGTCAACATCTACGTCAACACTGCCGACGACCTGAAGAACGGAATCTACTACATCACCGTCACCGGAACGAGCGCCGAGGCAGGCGACGACGGTAGCGTTGGTAGAGGAAACCGCGTCAACGGCCTCATCACCCCGAACAGGCACATGAGCATGGAGGCTGCCGCTGGAAAGAACCCGGTCAGCCACGTTGGAAAGATTTACAACCTCCTCTCGATGCTCATAGCCAACGACATCGCCGAGCAGGTCGAGGGCGTCGAGGAGGTCTACGTCAGGATTCTGAGCCAGATAGGAAAGCCCATTGACGAGCCCCTCGTCGCCAGCGTCCAGATAATCCCGAAGAAGGGCTACTCAATTGACGTTCTCCAGAAGCCGGCCTACGAGATTGCCGACGAGTGGCTCGCCAACATAACCAAGATACAGAAGATGATTCTCGACGACAAGCTGAACGTTTTCTGAATTCCTCTTTTCTTCTACTGTTCTGGAGTCCAAAAGTTTAGAAATTAGTAGGGAGCGCTCTGCTTCAGGGCTCTGAGAAGTCTGGCTTCCTCTTCCATTATGGCGAGCTTCTCGCTCTTAACTTTCGCGAGCTTAACGGCAACGTTCTTCTTCTGTTTGGCCATCCTGACGAGCCTTGCCTCCTCAAGGACGAGGAGCTCCTTCCTCTTCTTAACGACCTCAAGCCTCCTCTGGAGGATTGACTTAACCCTCTCCATGGTATCACCTACTCCATTAGGGGGCCCTAAACCTTATAAGGTTTTCGGTGAACGCCAAAGTTCATTTCGTCAATCAGCGAAGTAAAGCTTAAGCGCATTCAGTCTTCCCGGTTACGGGGGTGAAGGGGATGAGGCTCGTCGCGATAACAGACCTTCACGGCAATGTGAAGATGAGCCGAAAGCTCGCCGAGCTAATTGCAGAGGAGAAGCCGGATATCCTCCTAGTAGCGGGCGACATAACTCACTTTTCGGGAGCCGAAACTGCCAGGAAGGTTCTCCAGCCCCTCCTTGAGACGGGCGTTCCGATACTCTCGGTTCACGGCAACTGCGACGGCAGGGACGTTCCGGAGTTGCTCGACGAACTCGGAATCTGGGTTCACGACAGGAGGAGAGAGCTCAACGGAGTTGGCTTCGTCGGAGTTGGGGGTTCAAACATAACGCCCTTCAACACAATCTGGGAGCTCACTGAGGATGAAATTCGAGAAATCCTGCTGAGGAACTACCGCCCCGGCGATATAATTCTCTCCCACGTTCCGCCGAGGGACACGAAGGCTGACCTCGTCCATTCCGGCCTTCACGTCGGAAGCAGGGCCCTCAGAGGGTTCATCGAGGAGAACCAGCCGCCGCTTGTCATCACGGGCCACATCCACGAGGCGAGGAGCGTTGACCATGTTGGGAAAACGGTAATCGTGAACCCAGGCCCGCTCTTCAGAGGGTACTATGCAGAAATAATCTTGGCCGATAATGTCATTAACGTTGAACTGAAGTCCCTCTGAAGTGTTCGTCATTCTTCCCATTTACTTTGGGTTCTGTTTAGTGGTAATTTGGAAACTACCACTTGATAATCATAAAGTCTGTCGCCCGTTCAACACCTACATAAAGAAAGGTTATAACAAATTACCTCAACCCCCACGCGGTGGTAGTTGTGGAAGCGATGAGGGTGAAGCTGCCCGAGGAGACGGTTAAGCGCCTCAGGGCTGATTTGAGAGAGCTAAGAAGGGACATTCAGCGCCTGATGGTGGTTGATAACTATCCTCTCCTTCAAAGGCTTGAAAAAGGCCCCAGTCCCGCCGATTGGGCAACATTCAGTGCCTACCTGCGGATGATTCACCTCAGTGATGATGTAATTCCCCGTGAGGTCAGGGAGCGGATTTCGAGGCACAGAAAGAAGTTTTTAGATGAAATAAATAAACGTCTTGCTAAGACCGGTGGGGGCTACTGGGTGACGATTGAGAACGGTGATACCTTGCTCAACTATTACGATGAGGGGGGCGGTCTCCAGAAGGTCAAGCTTGGCTACGTTGACGTCATGAACATACTCGGTGCGAGAAACGTTGACAGAGTCGTTGAGATAATAATAAAGAGAAGCAGGGGGATTTTTGGAGATTAAACGAGCTTTTTCTCCCTCAAAACCTTCTCCATCCTGTCCATCGCTTCCTCAAGCTGCTCGTAAGCTGTTGCGTAGCTTATCCTTATGTACCCCTCACCGGCCTTTCCGAAGGCCGAGCCCGGAACGACCGCGACCCTTGCTTCTTTCAACATGAGCTCGCTGAACTCCTTGTCGGTTAAGCCCGTGTCCCTAATCCTCGGGAATATGTAGAACGCTCCCTTCGGCTTCACGGTCGGAAGGCCCATCTCGTTGAGGCGCTTCCAGACGAGGTTCCTCCTCCTGTCGTACTCCTTCCTCATCTCTTCGACCGCCTTCCAGCTCCGTTCATCCTCAAGGGCCTTCGCGGCGGCGTACTGGACGAAGGTAACCGGACAGGTGGCGTTGTACATCTGGAAGCGGGTCATCTTCTCGATTATCCAAGCCGGAGCCGCGACGAAGCCGAGGCGCCAGCCGGTCATGGCGAAGGTCTTGGAGAATCCGTTTATGGTTATAGTGCGCTCGAACATGCCGTCGAGAGATGCTATGCTGTGGTTCTTGACGCCGTCGTAGACGAAGTGCTCGTAAACTTCATCGCTGAAGACGATGAGGTCGTGCTCAACCGCGAAGTCTGCAATCTCCTCAACGTCCTTCTTGGTCAGAACCGCGCCGGTCGGGTTGTTGGGGGTGTTTATGATGAGCGCCCTGGTTTTGTCGCTCACGTGCTTCTCAAGGTCGTCAACGGAAAGGCGGAACTCGTTCTCCTCGTAGGTCGGGACCTCAACCGGTTTTCCTCCGGCGAGAATAACGGCCGGAGCGTAGCTGACGAACATGGGACTCGGGATGAGGACTTCTTCCCCGTCCTTGAGGAACGTTGCAAGGCCCATAATAAAAGCCTGGTTCGCCCCAACGAGCACCATTATCTCGCTCTTCGGGTCGGCCTCGATGCCGTTCTGCTCCTTGAGCTTCCTCGCTATAGCCTCGCGGAGCATCGGCAGGCCTGCGTTCGGGCCGTAGTGCGTCATGCCCTTGTCAAGGGCCTCCTTGGCGTACTCCTTTATATGCTCCGGCGTGTCGAAGTCAGGTTCGCCGATTCCAAGTGATATGAGACCCTCAACGCCCTGGGCAAGGTCGAAGAGCTTTCTAATCTCAGAAGGGTTGACGAGTTCGAGTCTGTCGCTCAGCGCCATGAACCTCACCGCTCTTCCTTCTCGCCAATGTTTATAACCTTACCTGGACGAAAAGATGAACATCGAAGTGCTGATATGGACGTTGAGGTATATCTAGGGGGTTGGAGTTTTCTCCTCGCTGGGAAACTTCCAGTTCTTGGTAATCTTTGCGACGTTTCTAACGAGTACTCTCTCCTCGCGGTTTCTCTCGACGAGCTTCTCGAGGAATGAGATTAGGTCGTCGTAGGTTCCCCTCTCGACCGGGAACGGAACGCGGTCCTTTCCGCCAACGGCGTAGGTGAACTTGAAGGGGTCCGGCGGGTGCGTCACCCTGTCCTTCCAGCTCGGGGGCGTCTCGTAGACCAGCTCGACCACGAGCGAGAGGGCCCTCAGCGTGCTCGGCCCGAGCCCCTTGAGGAGAAGAAGTTCCTCGTAGTTCCCGACGCTCAGCTCCCTCGCGAATTCAAGGGCCCTCACGTTGAGCTCCAGCTTCCCGAGGCTCTCGTAGCGCTTTAAAATGGTCCTCTCATCGACGTCCCTTGGACGGTAGTACACCAGCGGGCGGTAGCCCTTTGCGATGGCCTTTATCCTCTCGACCTCGCGCGCCACCTTCTCCGGTCCCTCGCTCACGAGGTCGAGGAGCGTCTTCTGGAACTCCCGGGAGTCCCTTGAGACGGTGTTTAGGGCAAGCTCCCCACGGATTCCCGCTATCGCCTTGTGGGGGTCGAGGGTGAATGTTTCGGCGTCAAACCAGTGGTAGCGCCTCGCGAGTTTGGCTTTCTCGTTCATTCCCTGCTGTATCACCGCCCAGTTGCCCTCTTCATCGAGAAAGAAGGCGTGGTGGTAGAGCTGGTAACCTGCCTGAAATGCAACGGTGTCAACCTTCGCGACGAGCCGGGACGTTCGGATGTAGGGTTCCGGGTCGAGTTCGTAGCGCTCCGCTATGGTTTTCAGCTCCTCCGGCGTTCTTCTGCTTGCTTTCCCTTTGCCACCTGCCACCTTAACGCCAAGCTCCTCCCGCGAGAGGGCCTCCTTTATCATGCCCACCGTTACCGTCGTCGAGCCCGAGGAGTCCCAGTCCATGCCGATGAGGTTGTTGAAGGCCTGGAACCAGACCGGGTCGGAGAGCCTCTCGAGGAGGCCCTTCGTGCCATACTCGTCAACGGCGAGTATTAGAACTAGTCTCGTCAGCTTCCTCATCCTCTGAGCGAGCCACGCGGGAACATGGCCGCCGTGGAGGGGCAGTTCGGCAACGTTCCGCATTGAAGTTGAATAAGCCTTCGGGGTTTTAACCCTTATCCCGATAGATTTTTCGAGTTTTTCGGATGAGTCCTACGAATCTCCATAAAAGTGTTGGAGTTTTCAACGGAAAGCCTTTTTATTGAGCGGTTCGATTCTCATCTGCATAGTCATGGGGGGTTTGAGAATGGGAGTTGAAAAGGTTCCGAAGTATGACATCCCGACGGTCAAGGTGGACTACGTTTTTATCGAGCTTGACAAGATGAAGCCCCACGAGCAGCTCGTCCAGAAGGAGCTTGAGGCCTTCATCGAGAGCGTCACGGGAAGTGGCCTCTTCTGGAAGCCGATGCTCCTCGCGAAGATTCCGGGAACGGACGAGTACCTTATCGTTGACGGCCACCACCGCTGGGCCGGCCTTCAGAAGCTCGGCGCGAAGAGGGCTCCTTCAGTCATACTTGACTACTTCAGCGACGACGTTAAGGTCTACACCTGGTACCCGGCCTTCAAGGGCGACCTCAACGAGGTCATCGAGAGGCTCAAGAAGGAGGGCCTTGAGGTCGTTGAGGACCCCGAGGCCGAGGAAAAGGCCGAGCGCGGTGAGATTGCCTTCGCCATCGTCGGCGAGAAGGTTTTCGCGATTCCCGGAGGTCTTGAAGAGCAGAAGAAGGTCAGCAAGGTCCTCGATGAGATGAGCGTTGAGGGCAAAATTGAGCTCATCTACTACGGCCTCAAAGAGGACGCAAGGGAAGACATGGCCAAGGGCGAGATTGACTACGTCTTCATCAGGAAGGCCCCGACGAAAGAGGACGTCATGGAGCTCGTCAAACGCGGTGAGGTCTTCTCGCCGAAGACGACCAGGCACGTGCTCCCCTTCAACCCGGACAAGATTGACGTCAAGCTCGAGGAGCTCTTCTGAGTTCCAACAGGTTTTTAAATTTTGCATCTTTTATTCATTAGCTCCGATGACGATGGATTAACCGGCTGACGCGTGATGACATCGGCCTTGACTGAGGGCGCACCTACATAACCACTTACAAAAAAGGGATATAAACTCCAGCTCCCAAAACTGGACGGTGGGAAAATGCTGAAGGCGCTCGCTCCCCTCCTCGCGGGGGCCCTCGTGGACAGGCCCGGAATCGGCCATTTTAAAATAGTCCGCTCCATCAAAGAAGTTCCAGAGGAGAGGGCCGTCGTCGTTGGCAGGGCTGGCTCAAGGGTTCCTCGGGGATGGGAGCTCGTGACCGTGAGCGCCGCGAGGGGCTTCTTTGGCCCAAGGGAGCTCCACAGAATCCTTGAGGGCATCGTGGCAAGCCTTAAAGGTGACCCCGATAAGGCAATTGTCATAGCCTGTCCCGAGTACCTAGCGCTCCACAACGGTTTCAACGCGCTGATAAAGTTCCTAAACGACGTTCGCGACTACGCGATTCTCATGGGGGGCAGGGTTTACCTCGTCACCGACGAGCTCGCCTGGGACCCGAGGGAGTTTGCCCTTCTAAAGAGGCTCGAGGATTAGGCCTTTAAACCCTCTCTTCCAACTTCTCTGGGGGTCGTGATGCTCCGAGGTCTAATCTTTGATGTTGACGAGACTCTCGTCTACTATGAGGGTTACAACCTGAGACGTTGGTATGAGGAGGTCGGAAGACCTGCGATGGAAAAACTCGGCGTGGTTCTCGACTGGGAGACATTCAGGCGGATTGTTAAGGGCGAGCTTTCGCGAACCTACGTCGAGCGCTTTGGAATAGGCCACGTCGAGTTCTGGAAGGCCATGGACAGGGCCAACAGGGCTTACCGTGAGAGGCTCCTTCGTGAGGGGAAAATCAAGCCGTTTCCAGACGTTGGGGCCCTTGAAGAGCTGAGAAAACTCGGACTGAAGATGGGGGCGGTCAGCAACGCCTCCCAGGACAACACTGAGCTCGTTCTGAAAGCTTTTGGCCTCGATAAGTATTTCGACGTAATCTTTGGAAAGGATTACCGCTATCTCGACGGCGTTAAGCCCAACCCGTACCTAATCAAAAAGGCCCTGAATGCCCTTAGCCTGAAGCCGGAGGAGGTTCTAATCGTCGGCGACAGCTCCAACGACGTTTTGGCTGGAAAAAACGCGGGTATAAAGACGGTGAACGTCGTCCGCTTTGAAAAAGTCCCGGGAGCGGACTACTACGTAAAAGACCTGTGGGAGCTCGTTGAAATGGTGAAAAATTGGGGCTCACATGCCCCCGCTGACCGCTAGCTCTATTATCTTCCTTATCTCGACGAGGAACTCCATCGGGATGTCCCTGAGCATCGGTTCGAGGAAGCCCTTGACTATGAGCTGTGTCGCCTTCTCCTCGTCGAGTCCCCTGCTCATGAGGTAGAACAGCTCCTCCTCGCGTATCTTGCCTATCGCTGCCTCGTGGCTCAGCTCGGCGTCGTCAACCTTGCTGACCAGCCCGGGATAGGTCTCCATCGTGGCCTTGTCGCTGAGGAGCAGGGCGTCACAGCTTATGTGGCCCTTCGTCTTTGGTGCTTCTGCCCTTATGATTCCGCGTGTTATGACCGTGCTCTCGTCCATTATCACAGCTTTGCTCGCGTTTATTCCCCCGGCGCCTTTGCCCTGGAGGTACATCTCACCGCCCAAATCCACGAACCAGTCTTTCTGACCGAGCAGAATGCCGTTCAGCTCGACGTAGCCGTTCTCATCAACCCAGTACTTCGGATTTGCGACGTTGCTCTTGCCGGTTCCGAGGCCGACGGTGGTGTTGATGAAGCGCGCTCCCTTTCCTATCTTTGCCCTCGTCATGGGCCTCGTGTGGACGTACTCCGGCCAGTTCTGCAGAACGGTCAGCTGGCCTTTGGCGTTCTCGTGGAAGTACGCCTCCGTCATGTCAAGGTGGAGCGAGTGCTTGACGAGAATTGGAGCGGTACAGCCCTCTATGAGGTGGAACTCCGTGTTCTTCTCCGCGATTATGATTATGTGCGGTGCTTGGGCCAGTGCGCTCTCCTGAATCAGGAAGAACAAGTGGAGCGGGAACGGAACCTTGAGGCCCTCCTTGACGTAGAGGAAGATTCCACCGTTCCACACGGCAGTGTGATAGGCCGTAAGCTTGCTCTCGTCAACGCGGAAGAGCTTGAGGAAGTGCTCCTTGACGAGGTCGGGATACTTTCTCACCGCCTCCTCTGTCGGAAGGACTATCAAGCCCTTCTTGGCCCACTCCTGGAGGAACTGGTTGTAGATGACCCCGGTGTCGGTCTGAACCGCTAAGCCGGCTATGTACTTCTGCTCGACCTCGCTGATTCCAAGCCTGTCGAGGAGAGCCTTCATCTCCGGCGGTAGGTCGTCGAGGCTCTCGATGTTCTCGGGCAGGCCCTCGACTTCCGGTTTTGCTATGAAGTGGAGCAGTTCCTCCTCGCTTATGACCGGGTCGTTCAGCGGGGCCCTCTCGAACGCTTCTAACGCCTTGTACCTTATCCTCGTCATCCACTCCGGTTCCCTGTTCCTCTTTGCGAGCTCCTCAATCTGGTTCTCGATTATGGCCTTGGCATCGCTCATGGTTATCGTTTCCGTCATGCTCCCACCTCCTCGAAGATTCCGGCGAAGCCTTCTCTGTCTATCCTGTCAACGAGCTCTCCCCCGCCGGTCCTCACAATCCTGCCGTCCTTCATGACGTGGGCGGTGATTCTGTTTTTGTCGATGTGCTCGAGGATTCTGCCGTAGTGGGTTATCAGGAGTATCGCGGTTCCCCTCTCGTGGAGCTCCTCAATCTTCCTGCTGATTACGCTGAGCGAGTCAACGTCAACACCGCTGTCGGGCTCGTCCAGAATCAGGAGCTTCGGCTCAATGAGAACCGCCTGGAGGAGCTCAAGCCTCTTCCTCTCTCCACCGGAGAAGCCGACGTTCACGTAGCGGTGCAAATCCTCTTCCTTAAACCACAGCTCCTTCGCCTTCTCAACTATAAGGTCGTAGGCCTCCACCGGGTCGAGCCCCTTGAGCTCGACCAGAACCTGCTGGAGGAAGTCAATTATCCTAACCCCCTCCACCTCGGGCGGAACCTGAAAGGCCAGCAGAATCCCGCGCTTGGCCCTCTCGTCCGGGCCGAGTTTGGTTATGTCCTCGCCCTCGAAGAGAATCCTTCCGTCCCTGACCTCGTACTTTGGGTGACCCGCTATCGTCAGGGCGAGAGTTGATTTACCGCTCCCGTTGGGCCCCATTACCACGTGGAACTCGCCGGGTTTGACCTCGAGGTTGACCCCCTTGAGTATCTCCTTGTCCTCAACGTTCACGTGAAGGTTCTCAACTTTGAGCATTAGCTCACCCCCGTGGGTAACGTAGATGGGACGTTTTTTAAGCATTACTGGACACGGATGTGAATTCCAAGAGGGGAAGAAACGAAAAGTAGAAAAGACCGCTCAGTGGGCGAGCGGAAGGGTCTCGCGAATCTTCCTGAGGAGCTCGTCCTTGGCCGGCGAGTCCTCGAGGGCTATCTCAAGCACCTCGTCAATCCGCTCGACCGGGTAAATCTCTATTTTCTCGGCCTTGTCCGGGCTCAGGAAGACGTCCTTCTCGTTGGCCTTGGGGATTATGACCTTCTTTATGCCGGCCTCTATGGCAGCTTCAATCTTCGGCGTCGCACCGCCTATCGGCAGGACCTCACCGCGGACGCTGAGCGAGCCGGTCATGGCAACGTCCTGCCTTATCGGAATGTTCTCAAGGGCCGAGATGACGGCGGTGGCAACGCTTATGCTCGCCGAATCGCCTTCGACGCCCTCGTAGGTCTGGAGGAACTGGACGTGGATATCGTACCTGCTGATGTCCTCGCCCTTGTAGCGCTTGATTATGGCCGAGACGTTCTGAACGGCCTCCTTCGCTATCTCTCCGAGCTTTCCTGTGACGATTATCTTTCCTTCTTCCTTGCTCGCGGCGGGAGCAACAACCGCTTCAATCGGCAGTACTATACCGCTCTCCTCGCCGATAACAGCTAAGCCGTTGACGCGACCGATTTCGCTTCCCTCGCTCTTTATGACCTGGTACTCCTTCTTCCTCTCGATGTACCAGTCGGCGAGTTGCTTTTCGAGGGGCTTCGCGAGCTTGAGGGCCTCGAGAACGTCTTCCCGCTCGACAACCTTCTTGCCCTTCTTTATCGCGATGTCTCCGGCGGCCCTCACTATACCGCCGAGGTCGCGGAGGCGTAGCGTTAGGTGGCCCTTCCTGCCGGCCCTCTTCTGGGCTTCGCGAACGATTTCCTCGACGGCCTCGCGGGTGAAGTGCGGAATCTTGCCGTCGCGCTTTACCTCCTGGGCAACGAACTGGACGAGCTTTCTCCTGTTCTCTATCGTATCGGGCATCGTGGTTCTCATGTAAACCTCGTAACCGTAGCCCCTAATCCTCGAGCGGAGCGCGGGGTGCATCTTCTCTATCGTGTCGAGGTTTCCGGCCGCAACCAGTATGAAGTCACAGGGAACCGGCTCGGTCCTCACCATAGCTCCGCTTGAGAGCTCGCTCTGACCCGTAATCGGGAACTTCTTCTCCTGCATCGCCGTCAGGAGGCTCTGCTGCATCTTGAGGGTTAGTGTGGCTATCTCGTCTATGAACAGGACGCCCTTGTGGGCGCGGTGTATCATTCCCGGCTCAACTCTCTCATGAGCAGGAGTACCTAATCCACCACTCTGGAACGGGTCATGTCTTACGTCGCCAAGTAGTGCACCTGCGTGCGCTCCCGTTGCGTCTATGAACGGGGCCTTGGTTCTTCCGCAGTTGTCAACGAGGAGCTTGGGGACGAGGACGGTGTTCCTGAAGCGCATGTTCGAGAGCGCCATCATGGTGAGGATTATGACGAAGATTCCCATGAGGAGCGTCGTTGCCGTGAACTGCAGGAAGAGGGCGAACATGACGGTGAACATGACAAAGAGCAGTATGTAGGACTTCATGCTCTCCTGGCTCTTTGCCTTCTCGCGGTACTTCTCGACTATCCTCCTACCCTGGCACGCCGGAACAGTTTTGATTTTGGGCATGTTCTCGTCTTCTGGATTCGGGAAAACGAGAATGTCTTCGAGGTTCTCTGTTGGAAGGAGCTCCGCCATCGCCTGGCCGAGCATGGACTTGCCCGTTCCCGGTTCGCCGATTAGGAGGACATGCCTCCTCTGGGTTGCGGCGGTTTTTATGACCTCAACCGCGTGGTCCTGCCCGATGACCTGGTCTATGAGCTTCTCGGGAACCTTGATTTCCTCGGTCGTCTCAAACTCGACGCCAAGGTCCAGTTTTTCCCCGTACTCGCGCGGGAGGGGTTTTTCCTTAACCATCTCCTCCTCGCCCATCTCCTTTCCCTCTCTCATCTCTAAGACCCAATGAACCGGGCGATTTATAACCTTTTTCGACGGCGGTGGAAAAAGATAAAAGCCCGGACGAGAACTCAACTCAGGTGAGAGTATGAAGGTTGAGGAGCACGTTGCGTTCACGGCCAAACACGGGGACTGGAGCGTCGCCAAAAAGCTGACCGACATGGAGAACGAGGGGATAGCGCACTTTTTGGCCGGAGTTTCAAACACGGTCAACGCGAGGATTGGCGGCTACCTGAGCGATGCAGTAGACGTTGAAGGCATAAGGAAGCTCGCCGAGGAGCTCAGGAAGAGCTCACTGGCCGATACCGTCGTTGCCCTCAAGTCCCCCGGAACCGCGAGGAAGCTCGGCAACCTTGTGAACGAGACCGACAAGAAGCTCAGGAAGCTCCTCGTGGATGTTGCCAAGGCCTACCTCGTCAGGGAAACGCTCAGGCCCCTTGTCCCCATTGATTGCCCTGAAGGAATCCTCGAAGGCGTTGACGTGGAGTTCCCCTTCGAGGATGAGCACGTCAACTTTACAGCCAAGCACGGACGCTGGATAGTCGTCAAGAGGCTCATCATAGACGAGAAGACCCCGATGCTCGACGTGGCGAGACTGCTCGCGAGCATAAACGAAACCGTTACCCTCAAGCTCCCCGTTTACGCGGACATAGACGTAGGGGGAATCGAGGAGGAGTTCTCGGCCTTCAAGAAGGTCAAGAAATCGGACATTCCAAAGGTCATAGAGGTTTACGAGGCGTTCGAGCCTTCACTCTACGCGGACGAGCCCTTCGAGGAGCACGCGAGGGTTTACGCCCTCAGGGTGGCGCTCGATAAAATCGGCCTCAACCTTGACGTTCCCGCCAAATCCCTCGAAAAGTACCTCGAAAAGAAAGGATGATGAGGCCGAGGACACCCGAGGAAACGATGAGGAATCTTCGCTTCGCTGACGGAGGTGATTGAGATGGAGAAGAGGGTTGTCTACACGGAGAAGGCCCCCAAGCCGATAGGGCCCTACAGCCAGGCGATACTGGTCGAGGGCGGAAAGTTCCTGTTCGTTTCCGGCCAGATACCGATTGACCCAGAGACCGGAGAGATAGTCGGCGAAACCATCGAGGAGCAGGCCGAGAGGGCCATAAGGAACATGCTGGCGATAGTTGAAGAAGCAGGGGGAAGCGCTGAGAACGTGGTCAAGGTTACCGCCTTCCTCAGCGACATCAACGACTACCCCAAGTTCAACGAGGTCTACGAGAGGTTCTTCTCAAAGGCGAAGCCCGCCAGGGCGGTCGTTGAAGTGGCCAACCTGCCCAAGGGCGTCAAGGTCGAGATTGAGTGCATTGCCGTCCTCTGATTCTTTCCCTTTTGAGGTGGAAGCATGAAGGTTAGGATTAGACGCGAGCTCCTCGAGTACCTTCTCCAGCTCGCGAGAAACGCCTACCCAAACGAGTTCGCGGGTTTCCTGAGGGAGAAGGACGGAATTTTTGAGGAGGTTCTGATAGCCCCGAACCCGCATGCTGGGCCGAGGAGCATATTCTTCGACACGTGGATGCTCCCCTACGACGAGAGCATTAAAGGAACGGTTCACTCCCACCCGAGCCCGGCTCCTTGGCCGTCCGAGGGCGATTTGGAATTCTTCTCGAAGTTCGGCGGGGTTCATCTCATAATAGCCTGGCCCTTCACGGAAGATAGTGTAAGGGCCTACTCGAGCGACGGCGTTGAGTTGCCCATCGAGGTTGTGGATTAAGTTTCATATGAAAAGTTTTATTAATCCCCCTGGCGTTATTCTTTCTCGGTGATGCACGTGAAGGTCAGGGAGCTCTTTGAGAGGCTCGACGAAAGGCAGAAGAAGACCGTTATGCGGTGCGTCGAGAGGTGTGGAATCCCCGAACTGGAGGCCGAGATAGAGCCAAAAGTTAACGAGGATGCCGTTAAGTTCCTCAAGGTTCTATCGAACCCGCTCAGGCTTGCGATTCTGAAGCTCCTTCGCGACCAGTGGCTCTGCGTCTGCCTCATCTCCGAGGCGCTTCAGCAGGACCAGACCCTCATAAGCCACCACCTGAGGACGCTCAAGTCCCTCGGACTCGTTGAGGAGCGGAAAGAGGGAAGGATGCGCTTCTACAGGGCGAAGCGTGACGTTATCGAGGAGTACCTTGCCAAGGTCAGGGGGGAGCTCTTGGGTGAATGAATGGCAGAAGCTCGTTGATGAGCTAATTCAGGAGCTCGGCGGATACTGGGGCCCCTTTGAGATGCTCGCGGCCCTAATGGAGGAGCTGGGGGAGCTGGCAGACGCAATGCTTGGCTACGAGGGAATCAAGGGAAAGGCTGACGAGGAAAAACTCCGCGAGGAGCTCGGCGATGTTCTGTTCGCCATCCTCTGCATAGCCAACCACTACGGGATAGACGCGGGGGAAGCCCTCAAGCTGAGCGTTAAGAAATACCGGTTCAGAGATTCCAAATCAGAGAGTTCGAAAACTCGGTAATTACCAGGGAGTAAACGCCCTTCATTTTAACATCCTGTTCTACATTTTTCCTTAGGATTACCCCAGCTTTGGCGCTTTAGAATAACCGAATGACCCGAAAAAGTTTTTGAGAACGAAATATTTTTATAGGTGTTGGCAAACTTTCCCAGTAACTAAAACGGAGGTGAGCGGATGAGCGATAAAATAACCGCTGTTGACCTTCGGATTTTGAAGTTGCTCGCCAAGAACGCCCGTCTCACTTACAAGGAGCTTGCCGAGCTTCTCGGCACGACCAGGCAGAGGATTTCGAGGAGAATGAACAGGCTTGAGCAGAACGGGGTTATACTCAAGTACACCGTCATACCGAACTACGATGCCCTCGGTTACATTCATGTTATCCTTGGTGTTACCGTTAGACCTGACGTGGACGTCGGTGAGCTCATCGCGACCCTCAAGGAGGACGAGAACGTCAAGATAATCCAGCGCGCCCTCGGTTCCCACAACTTGGTTCTGCACATAATCGGCCCCAAGGACATGAGGGAGCTTGAGAAGATTATAGCAGAGGTCACCAAGAAGATACCGGGCATAGAGCACCTCGACATAACCTTCGTCACTGAGACCGTCAAGTTTGAAGCCCTCTGATTTTTCTTCCACTTCGTAAGGGGAAAGCGTAATAAACCCCATCCATAATTCAGCCCAGGTGTCAGGGATGCTCGAAAGGCTCATCACCGACGTTGCAGTCGTTGCAGTGCTCGGCGTTGGTTCCTACAAACTCGGCGCCCTCGACGGAAAGGGTGCCCTTTCAGCTGCACTTCTCGGACTGGCTGTCATTGAACTCGGTGGCATCTACCCGTTCCTCGCGCTCCTGACGTTCGTCGTCCTCGGTGTTTTGGCGACCAAATACCGCTACGATGAAAAGCGGAAGAAGGGCGTTGCCCAGTCCAACGGCGGGGTGAGGAGCTGGGGCAACGTGATTGGCAACGGTCTCGCGGTGGTTCTCTTCCTCGTCCTTGAGAAGCTCTCAATGATGGACACATTCTGGGCAGCGACCTTCTCGGCGATAGCGACCGTTAACGGTGACACACTCGCGAGCGAGCTAGGAAAGGTCTTTGGAAAAAGGCCGAGGCTGATAACTAACCTCAGGCCGGCGAAGCCGGGAACCAACGGCGCAATCTCGCTCGCCGGCGAGATCTTCGCCCTCCTCGGTTGCCTGGTGATAGTGCTCTTCGCCCTTCCCTTAACCCAGCACAAACTTCAGATGTTCGTGGCGGTTCTTATAGGGGGCTTCATAGGGGTCAACCTCGACAGCCTTATCGGGGCGACGCTTGAGAACCGGGGAATCACCGACAACAACTCGACGAACTTCCTCGCGAGCCTGCTCGGTGGCCTCGCCGGAGCGGGGATATTCTACATCCTTTCGTGAGTTTTAAGAACTTCTTCTCTGAACCCTAGACGGCGGATGATGACTACGGCGGATTCCCGAGCGGTGAGGACGACCTTAGGGTCTGACGCCAGAAAAAAGGAAAGGGGTCACTCCCCCTTCTCGTTCTCCCTCAGAAACTCTTCGTAAACCTCCCAGAGGGAAACGAGCGTCGCCGGAATGCCGTGCTCGGTGGCAAAGGTCATGTACGGGGCCAAGTCAATGACGTAATCTGCGAACCGGAACAGACCGCGCGGGATTCCCTCGCGCGAGCCGATGAAGACAACTACCTCCCTCGCGTGGTGCATGTCCCTGGCGAGCTTATCTTTGACCTCAGCCAGGGTCGGCCCCTTCGGGTCTGTGATTATGAGCAGTCTCTTGTTCCTCCTCTTGTCGCGAATCACCTGGTAGAGGTCCCAGAGCGAGACGGGAACCTTCTCCACCTTCCAGGGGTACGCCTCGCGCTGTATCTTGTAGCGGCTCTCCTGGCCGGCCTTGACGCCCCTCAGGAACTCCATCAGCTCAAAGGCGTCCATCTTCTCCTTGGGCGCTATTATGAGCTCCTTGACCTCGAAGGCCTGTGCCGCTCTGCCAATCTTCTCGCCGAACTTCCTGCAGGCCTTATAGTCGCCCCAGTAGGGCATCTGGACTATCGTCAGCTTCCTGAAGAGCTTCCTCGCGTCAATCTTATCGGGAGTGTACTTCCTGTACTCCTCACCCGGAAGGACGGAGATGTAAGCTCTGTCACCTATTATCTCGACCTGAACGACCTTGTCGGGCCAGCTGAGGTTCACGTCGGCGTTGGTGAGCTCCTTGATTTTGGCCCCGAGAACCCGGTTCACGTCTATGCTTGAGAAGTCGTGCTTCCCGCGCCTCTTGGTTTTGACGGCGTAGGTCTCGTTCTCGCCGATGAGGTGTGCAATCTTCTCGGCGCTCTCGGCTATCCTATCGAGGTCGGCCTCGGTCTCGACCAGAACCGGGATTACCCTCTCGACCTCGGGAATCTCAAGAAGCTTTTCAAGGGCATTTTCATCAGCCTCGACCAGAACCAATCCCGTGTAGCCCATCGGTGCAACCCAGACCTCTGCCTCTGGGATTGCCTCTCTGATGTAGTTGCCGGCAACGGCCTCCATGTCGCGCTGGGTCTTGACGAGGAACTTCATTCTCTCACCCCCTCTGGAGTTGGAAGGGCTTTTAAAAAGGTTCTCGATTTCAAAGCTCCCTGAAAACCCTCTCAAGAACCGGGTCTGGGATTCTATACCCTCCCCCCGTCTTCTCGACGTAGCCGGACTTGACGAGGTTCTCTAGGAGCGCCGAGAAGTTGGAGTCATTTATGTAGCCGAGCTTCATCGTCACGTAGTCCTTGATGTCCCTCCAGCGGGAATAGCCGAGTGCCACCGCCTTCAGAATCACCCGATAGCGCGGGCTGTACGAGAACAGCCTTGAGAGCTCCCTGCCGACTACCGCCTTAGCTTCCTTCAGAACCTCCGCGATGGCATCGTCATGGCCAAGGTTGCGGGTTGTTCTGATGTAGCCGTAGAGGGCAAGCCAGCCGGGTATGCCGTCGAGTTCCCCCACGGCCATTCTGAGCTCGTCGTCTCCCACGGGGACACCTGCTTCCTCAAAGCCCTTTCTGAGGAATTCCTCACTCAGCTCGGGCGAGAACCTCTTGAGCTCGATGTCGTGGTGGTACCTGCCGAAGAGAGGTGCCTCAGGGTCGTGAAACTTCAGAAAGTCGAAGAGCAGACCGACCTCTGAACCGGTAAGTACGAAGGTCAGGTTCTCAAGGTTGTCCACGGCGTAGGCTATTATACCATCGTATCTCGTCGCACCGCCGAACCTGAGGTACTGAGCCTCGTCGAAGGCTATAATCACCCGGCCTTTTCTCTCCCCATACTCGTTAAGGGCCTCGAGCAGTTCCGTGAGCGAGAAACCTTTGGGGGAAACCTCAATCCTCAAGCCCGAAACGGCTATACCGCGAATTCTTGAGAGAAAATCCTTGAGCTCCTCCAGAAGCCGACGTCTGCCTTCCAAAGACGAGACAATCGCCCTTCCTATTGCGTACCTGCTCACGGAAGAATATTCGGAGTACGTCTTCCTCACATCAACCTTCACCGAAGGATAAGGAAGCTCGTTGAGCGCGACGTTGAGGAGCGAGCTCTTGCCAAGCCTCCTGATGCCCAACAGCAGTATAAGCCTTTCCCCGCGCTCAACGGCGTGTTTAATCTCTCTCAACTCTTCATCCCTGTCAAAGAGTTCCTCCCGTTTGGTCTTGGGGTAGGGTGAGAACAGCACAACTTGCACCCCCGCAAGTTACTTGTAGGGGTGCAAGTTAATAAGCCTTTTGGAACGCGTGGGTAATTTGCCAGAGCGGAACCAGAAAAGAGATTTTTCAGGAGGCCATCAGGCCTCCGGCTCGGCGAGGACCTTAATCTTCCTAATCTCGGCGCGCTTAATCGGGTATATCTTCCTCGCTTCCTTGGCAATCTCCTGGGCAATCTGGCCGTTGACGGACTGGAGAACGAAGTCGGCGAAGTTGAGCTCCTCGGCCTTCTTGTAGATGATGTCCTGCATTATCTTCCTTATGGCCCTCTCCTGGCTGGTCTGAATGCGCCTGTAGGCTATGACCATGCCCATAACGCGGAGCTTGTAGCCGTCCTTGGTGGTGATGTTGAAGATTCCGTCAACGCGGGTGGTTCTCCTCCTGACGAGCGAGCGGATGTAGCTCCTCGCGAGGGTGTGGCCCTTGAACTTGGTGTACGCGTTCTGGCCCTTAACGTCGTAAACCTGGAAGTAGAGCTTGACGTGGCTCTTAGTGAAGTCGCCGGTGAGGTCCCTAAGGGTGGTCTCGATAACCCTTCCGACGACCTTTTCTGGCTCGTCGGCCGGGGTGAGGCCAATCTCCTTGCTTCCGAAGAACTCCGGAGCGTAAATCACGAACCACTCTTTCATCTTCCACTTATCCTTGGTAGCGGCTGCCCTACGCCTTGGGTTACCCCTTGCCATCTTAACACCTCCAATTCACACCTTTTCGGTCATTTCCTCGGCGACCTTGACCGAAAACACCAAATCATCGAGCGCTTTGATGAGTGTCTCAATCTCACCCGAGTATTTAACCTTTGTTATGACGTCTCCATCAACCCATCGGGTTCGCACATTTAAACTTTTCTTTAGCTCCGCCGGCATGGCCTCGTTGTCGACCTCTATCGCCTCCGCTACTGCCCTTGCCCTGAGCTCATCGCCGTAGTGCCACCGTATCTCAACGTTCGCCTCAATCTTCATTGCTCTTCACCTGCTTCGCCAGCGCTTCATTGAACAGCTTTATGAACTCGTCTATCCTGCCCTTTGGGAATCTAATGCCCGCGGCAATGGCGTGGCCGCCTCCCTCGCCTCCAAGCTTCTCGGCGACCTCCTTCAGGGCCTCACCGAGGTGGTAGCCCTTTTTGAGCGCTTTCTCGGTTGTCCTTGCTGAGGCCTTAACGAGGTTCTCGTCCTCCTCGCTGTCCGCTATCACAACGACGGGCTTCTCGGGGTTGGCCAGGCCAGCGTTGATGGCCATGTTCGCCACTATGCCCACGAGCGTGTCGCGGATGTTCTTGCCGGCGTAGAAGACGTAGGCGTGCTCGCCTTCCTCGGCCATGCTCCAGTTCTGAATCAGGAACTTTCTCGCCTCTATCTGCTCTCTCTTGTAGTCCTCGAGCATCTTTCTTGCCTTCCTGTAGGCGTCTTCATCGCCGAGGCATATTGCCACTCCGAGCGTTCCCGCGTTCAGACGGCCGGTCGCGTTGAGGAGCGTCGCGAATTCCCTCGCCTCGTGCCTGACGTCGCCCTCGGGATAGAGCGGGCTTATCACCACGTCGCCGATGAGCCTGTCGATGGCCTCTTTCGGCGCGGAGTGCTTTATCATGTGGACGAGCAAAGCCTCGTGGAGCTTCCGTTTTTCCTCCTCGCGGAGCTGCCAGTAGTGGACTTCCGGGTCGAAGCCCCTCGCGCGGAGCCATTCGATTGCCTTCCTCTCGTCGCCGGTAATCTCCGGTATTTCGGGATTGGTTGCGTAAGCCAACATCTGGTAGAGCGGTCTGCTCTCCCTGCCGAAGAGCCTCAACTCCTTCCTGACCTCAAGGATTCCGAGCTTCTTGCCGTCCTCGAGGATTTCAAGGTTGAGGCCGTGGAAGGTGCCGTCTATCTCCTGCATGTCGCCGACCGCGCCAACGGTCGCTATGTAGGCCAAATCCCTGTTCTTCTCGTTCATCTCCCTGGCCAGAAAGTAGGCGACGCCGGAACCGCTCAAATCGCGGACGCTGTTGGCCCCGAAGGGAACCGGGTTTACGAGGACCTTGGACTCGCTCGAAAAGTCGCCCTCCGGCGGGTGATGGTCGGCAACGACAACCGTTCCGTCGAGCTTCTTCTCAATGAGCTCTATGGAACCGCTTCCGAGGTCGCTGAAGACGTATATCTCCCTGTTCTCACGCGCGAGCTCGTCGATGAGCTCTTCACTGACCTGCTTGACGATGCTGAGCTGAAAACTTCCGCCTTCCCTCGCTACCGCTTTGGCCAGAATAGCGCCGGCGGTAATCCCGTCCGCGTCGCGGTGCGAGATTAGCCTTATGGTGTGACCTAACTCGATGTGCATCTTAATAAGCTCGGCTCCCTCGCGAACCCTCTCCAGAAAGGCTTCCCTGTCCACGGGGCATCACCAAGGAAGAAGAAGGAGAGGGTCAGCGAACGAGGAGCTTTGCCTGCTCCGGGTCGTAGCGCCACTTCGCCGGAAGCTTTCCGGTTCTCCTGTAGTACTTGACGAGGCGCCTAATCTTGCTCTCGATGAGCTGGAGACCGCGCCTTGAGTGCTTGTCCTTCGGGTGCTGTTCGAGGTGCTTCCTGAGGTTGACCGCGCGCCTGATGAGGAACATCAAGTCCTCGGGAATCTCGGGCGCGAGGCCGTTCTCCTCGAGAATCTTGGTTATCTTCTTGCCGGTGACGAGCTTGACGCTCGGTATGCCGTACTGGTCGCGGAGAATCGTTCCTATCATGGCGGTGCTGTAGCCCTCTTTCCTGAGCTTGACAACGAGAGCCTCAACCTCCTCGGCGGTGTACTCCACCCAGGTCGGCGGAGCGGTCCTCGGAGGCCTCTTTGAGCCTGACTTACCCCTCTTTCTCGCGTGCATCCTTGCCATACAACCACCTCCCGGTGACGGCCAGCTCCCGCCAGCCGCCCCTTCGCGTTGGGAATTGAGGAGGGATTTAAAAACCTTTGCCCGTAAAAGCTCTGTCCGAATCATTCTGAAGAACAATTGAGAGGAGTTCAAAAATTAAAAAGAACCTCTAAAAAATCCAAATCCTCGCCTCGCGGTACTCCCTGAAGGGCAGGGCCTGGAGCGTGGGCTTTATCTTCTCAAACGTCTCAGTGGGGACGTAGAACTTCACCGAGCCGTTGGGGGCTTTAAGCTCGACAGGGGTCTGGCCGTTGGCCTCGTTGCCGAGGAAGCCCTTTCCGCGCTTTATGGAAGTCTCCCCAATCCTCGCCACGAAACTCCTCGCGCTCTCTTTCGCGTAGTCGTCCACGTGCTCCACGAAATCGGGCGGAAGCTCAAGGGACGAGAGGTATTTCTCAACGGCTTCCTCGTACTCGGCCCTCGCCTTGACGGCGGTGTACAGTGAGATGTAAGCTCCCCCGTACACGAGACCCCTCTTGAGGGCATCGCCCCAAGTTCCCTCCTTCATCCGGATGTAGTAGACCTTATCCCCCACAACGGCCCATATTCCAAACTTGGGCTTTCCCCTCGCTATCTCCTGAACGGGAACTATCAGCTGTGCGTCCATAATTCCTCACCCTTCACCTCTGTTTGAACGACGTAAAAAAAGAAAGGACCGCGTCAGTCAACGTCGTAGGCGTAGCCCTTGACCGAGAAGCTGTAAACCCTACAGCCGAAGTCGTTGCAGGCCTTAACCGTCACGTGGTAGGTCGTCTCGTGCCTTCTGGCTTCGAGCTCGCTCTCGTCCGCGTACTGGACTGCCTTCTCGGTGACGTAGTCGAAGGTTGCATCGACGAGCTTCTCCTTGACCCAGTCGAGCAGGCCCTCCTTGAAGGCCTCCTTCGAGAACTTCTTGGAGTCGCGCGCGTCAATACCCTCTTCCGCTGGCGCGTCTTCGTCCTCGGGGATAAATGCCTCAACACCGCCGACGATTGTTTTTACCCCCTTGGCCGTTGCGACCATGCCGTAGACTATCTTCGAGCCTATGCTCCTCGCCTCGACCATCTTCGCCGTCAGGACGCCGATATCCTTCCCGGTCTTCATTACCTCCACGCTGTCCTCGTACTTCGTGTAAACGGTTCCAACGTCTCCCTCACCCGGAACGGTGTAGCGGTGGGGCACTATCCTCGCGTAGAAGAACCGCAGGCTTCCCGTGGTTCCGAAGTTGATTGTCCTCTTCTCCTGTCCGTTGACGAGGGCCCCGGGGACGGTTATCGTCACGTTCTTGCAGAACCGGCACTCGAACCGTAGCTTTCCGACGTCGAGGTTCTCGTCCCACGTCGCGTTGAGGAGCTTCACCACGGGCTCTGTCCGGTACTTCGCCTCGATGTTGAAGGTGTAGAAATATCTTTTCCAGTCGCCGTAGTTCAGCTCAACGCTGAAGGATACGAAGGAAAAGCCTATCTCTGTAAGGTTCGTGAAGGTTATCGTGTACGTGCCGTTGCCTCCTTCAACGCGGTCATCGTCGTTGCCGTAAATGCCTATGTAGCTGAGATTGTACCGCTCTTCCCGCCCTTCCGGGTAGATGACCGTGACCGGGGGAGCCTCAATCCGGAACTCCGCCGTGTCGCCGTCAAGAACCACAGTTATGAACTCATTGGGCTCTATCTCTTTTCCGTTCAGCAGAAACTTCACTTCACGCTTCACCCTGGGCTTAGGGGGCTCAGTTAGCTTTTCTTGGACTTCTCCGTACTTCGGCACCTCTATCGCGGGCGGGGCCTTCGGGTGGGACAGCGGGTCGGTCGGGTTCGTTCCTTCCTTCCACTCCACGAAGTCCGAGAACCCGTCTCCGTCGGTGTCTGGTTTCGTTGGGTCCGTTCTTATCGAAATCTCCTCGAAGTCGGTTAATCCATCGCCGTCGGTGTCGGGCTTTCTCATGTCGGTGTGCCACCACGTAATTTCGGCGTTATCACTTATCCCGTCCCCGTCGCAGTCCTGGAAGTAGGCGCAGGAGTCCCCTTCGATTATTCCGTCGGAGTCAAGGTCCTGCGCGCTCGGTGAGCCTGTGGAGGACCTGTAAACCTCGGTAACTCCATCCGGGACTACCGGAACAACATCAACCGAGTCCAGAAGTCCATCACCGTCCGTGTCCGGGTTTGCAGGGTTTAGATGAGTAATACGCGTCTCCGTGATGTTCGCGAAGAAATAGGCGTATTCAAAGTTCACCTCCTCGCCATCGCTCAAGCCGTCCCCGTCGGTGTCGGGGGAGAGCGGGTTCGTTGCCGGCGGGATAAAGCAGACCTGACCTTGGTACTCAAAGTAGGAATCGTCTACGATGGGTTCAGGATAGTATGAGAGCAGGTAGTCGTAGTTCTGAACGCAGACCGTGCCCTATGTCATGCTGTAATCGAGTGTCCAGTTGTAGTAATATGCGAGTGTATCGGTTACAACGATCCAGTCCGGAGTTGCGTTGTGGTAGGCGTAATACGCGAGCTCCGGGAGGACTTCCTCAAGGTCGCTCAGTCCATCGCCGTCGGTATCACCTGCCAGCGGATTCGTGCCGAGCCTGACCTCCCAACCGTCGTAGAGGCCGTCATCGTCGGAGTCTATCTCCACCGGGTTCGTCCCGGCTTCCAGCTCGTCCCTGTCGTTCAGGCCGTCCCCATCGCAGTCCGGGCTCGTGAAGCAGATGTAGAACTTCTGGCCGTTGAGGAGGGGGCTCGGGTGAGAGGGCCCGTCCCATTCTACCGCTGAGTAGGGATACATTCCCGGATGGTACGAATCATCGTAGGGCAGAATCTCGTTGCCGTCAACTATTCCGTCGCCGTCCCAGTCGGGATTTAGGTAGAAAGGTCTCTCTTCAGCTCCGTTCCAGCTCAGGGACATTCGAACCTCGAAGTAGTCGTCTATTCCGTCGCCGTCCGTGTCCCAGGACGTTGGGTCCGACGGGGGCAACTTAACTCCGAAATCGCCGTAAACCTCAAACTTGTCGCTCAGGTGGTCGCCGTCCGTATCGGGGCTCCTCGGGTTCGTCCCGTAGAAGGCCTCAATGGCATCTCCAAGGCCGTCGAAGTCCGTGTCGCTCAGAAACGGACTGCTCCCGAACTTCAGCTCGAAGCCGTCAGAGAGGCCGTCGCCGTCAGTGTCCGGGTTGGCCGGGTTGAGGTGGTAAATCATTCCGTAGTGGGTCTCGTTGTAGGCCAGCTCAAATGCGTCGCTTAGGCCGTCCCCGTCGGTGTCAAGGTAGGCCGAAGAATCGGCGACTGCTGGCACCGGCCGGGCCAGTGGAGCCAGTAGGAGGAAGATGAGAAGGAGCACCCTCTTCATTCCCCTTCCTCCGTCCAGACGATTTTGCAGGAGTCCCCGGCGAGGAACGTTACGTAGTCCCGCTCTATGGTCTTCTCCCGGCCGTCTTTGACGAGAACCGCACTGTAGTGGTAGGAGCAGGCCACGAGGTTCGTGCTGACGACGGAGCAGTTGGGCTCGCTTACGCTCAGCTCCCTGAAGTCAACCGCCCGGTAGAGGGCCTCGTGGAGCTCGACGAGAGACTCTTCGTCCACAACGCTCAGGTCGAAGAAACCGCTGACGTTCTTCTCGTCCTTAACCGCCGAGTAGTAAGCCTTTATCAACCCGGGCCCCTTCGAGAGGCAGTCGAAGGTCGAATCCGGGACGAGGGAGGCGTTCACGGCGAGTGTTCTGTTGAAGACCTCCGCCGTCATGACCCCGCTGGGCTTTTCCTCGACTCCGGCGGGCGTTTCCCCGGTCTGCGTCTGTCCGCCGGTCTCGGTTGAAATGGAAGAGGTGCTCGACGAGCTCGTTCCGGTCGCGCCCTGCTCCCCGCCGGGAGTTCCGGTTGTCGGGCTCTGACCAGTGCAACCGTTCGCGATGAGAACAACGGCAACGAGGAGCACGGGCAGAAGCCTTACCGCCCTCACTTCAGAATCTCCCCCTCGCGCTCAAGCATCTTCTCGTAGTTGGCGAGCGTCAGCCGTATTTCCACCTTGTCGTTGGGGTCCTTGTCCATCTTCACGATGTCGCTCTCGCGCCGGTAGTCGAACCAACCGCGCTCTTCCTCCTCGTCCTCGTCGTAGTAGTCCTCGTAGCGCTCGATGTACTCGATGAAGACCCTCTTCACCTTCGACCTTCGTATGAGGCCGACCTCCTTCTCCGCCACGTAGACCCTCGAAATCTCCCACCACCAGTCCCGGTTGCCAGTCCGTATCTTAATCTCCGGCCGGTACCTGCTCAGGACGTTCCACTTCTCCGCGAGCTCGCCGGCCCGGAGCTTGAACTCCTTGTGGCGTATACTCTTCACGAAGTTCGACGTTGCGTTCTTCAACGCGTCCATAAACCCCATTTCAGCTCACCTTCCGGGTCTTGAAATTTGAAAAAAGAAAGCTCACCATCTCCTGTGGTTCGGTCCGAGGAGGACGTAGAAGTCGTTTCCGGCCCAGGCGTAGTAGTAGTTCGCGTGAAAGCTGACGTGGCAGTAGCACTCGTCCTCGCCGTAGACGTAGTCGGGCGTGAAGGGGACGCTGAAGGACTGGTCGAGCGTCAGGTTGAGGTAGTACACCCTGTTGTCGTTCTCGTCGTAGTAGTAGCCGGTCGTTACGTTGTAGAGGGCTATCCTCCCGTCGAATCCAACCGCCAGCTGGGTGTCGTAGGTGTTGAACATTATCGAGAACGTTTTGGCCCCGGGAATCGTAACTGTCGCCGGGTAAACTCTGGCCACCGGGACGTAGACGTCGTTGGAATCGTATTTCCCAGTCAGCTCAATCCAGGTGAAGCGGTCGCCGTTGTATATCACCGCGTCCTCGATGTAGTGCTGGTAGGCGAACTTTCCTGGGACGTTGGTGAGCAGGGTGTAGAGCTTTCCGGCCCCGTACTTGTAGTAGCCTGCGACGTCGTAGAGGTAGAGGCCGGTCTCGGTTCTTATCAGCAGACCTTCCCCGTACTTCATCGGGTAGACCGCCACAATGTCCTCGGGGAGCGTTATTGACTTGGGCGTGACCGCGGGCAGTCCATTCTGGCGGGCGTTGTAGAGCTGGTCGCTTGTGTAGGTAATCACGTAGAGCGTTTTACCCTTCCAGGCCGTGTAGTAATAGTTGCCCCTCCTCGCGAGGGCGGTCACGCCGTCGGCGTCTATGTTCCAGCTCACGTAGCCGGTGGTCTCATAATACCGGAGTTTGCCCTTCGGCGTGTCCTCGCTCTTCAGTTCGTTATCGTAAATCAGGTAGAGCTTTCCGTCGGTTCCAGCGAAGAAGGGCTCGTCGGAGTCGTAGATGTTGATGGAGATGTCCCTTGGCGTCGCGGGGAGAACGTAGACGACGCTCAGGCGGTACTTGTTGATGTCCTCACCGCTGTAATACAGGTTCTTTATCTCACCGCCCCTGACCTCGACGAGGTAATTCCCGAAGGCGAAGTAGACGTCGGGAAGCCCCGCCGCCGCGTACGAGGCCCAGCCCATCCAGTCGTGGACGTTCCTGTAGTCTGGGCTCTTCAGCAGGTGAATCCTCACGCCCTTGAGGTCTCCGAAGTTGACCTCCTCGAAGGTGAACGATTCGAGAACGCCCTCAAGGTTCAGCTCCCCCGGCGCGGAGGTAGAGGTGCCCGTCTCGCCTGCCGTCTCCGTTCCCGTGCTCTCGCTCAGCTCCTTTCCAACACTGAAGGTGTGCTCACCTTTGAGCTCTGAAACGGGAACGACGATGTGGGCGAAGCCCCTGCTCCACGCCACCCCGATTTCAAGCGTGTTGTCGTCGGGCTGAACGAGTTTGACGTCGAGAACGAGGTCGGGGAAGGTTATGGTCCCGACGTAGTGATACGCGCTGTCTTCCCCAAGCTCGTAGAGGTAGAGCTTGTTCCCGTACGCGAGCGCGAGGTAGAACCAGCTGAGCGATGCCGATGACGGCCGTTTCTCGACCTTCAGGGGTTCGCTCACGTAAACCGCGTCGTCGTCCCAGTCGTAGTAGGCCGTGACCACCGAATTGGAGTCGCTTGAGTACAGAACCACGCTTCCAACTTCGTCGTGGTCGTTCGAGACAATCTGCCAGCTGTCATCGCCGAGGCCGGAATCGTGGACGTTGAGGTCCGGGTCAACGTAGTAGAACCCGCAGGTGGTCCCCATGTAGAAGCCCGCGATGGTTCCATCTCCAAAGGCCGGGTGCATCGAGAGGATGGTGCAGTCAAAGGTGTAATCCTCACTCTCGGCGTTGCCACCCTCAAAGGTCGTGACGGTGAGGTTGTCCTCGAAGGACGTCACTATCGCGAGCTTTCCACCTATCACCGTGGTCGCGTAGGCAAGTACACCCTTCTTTTCGCGGTACTTGTTGAGGGAGCGCAGGTAAACGCGAACGACCCCGTTCTCCCAGCCGATGTACTTATCATCGTCAAGCCGTATGAAGTCAAAGAGGTCGCCAACCACCCTCCCTGCCTCAGTGTAAACCCCATCGCTCCTGAGCTCGAAGTAGTAGACGTTCTTTCCGACCTGAAAGACCACGTTGTTGGCGGAAACCTCGTCCGGCGATGCCTCCCAGTTGGCGCTCGTCTTCGCGAAGTCCGCGGGTTTTTCTATAACTATGACCCCCACCTCGGCGTTCGTGCCCGACAGCGAACCCGTGTGAAGGGAATAGCCGAGCTCTTCCGTCGGCTCAAGGTTGAGGCTCTGGTATGCCCAGGGCTCCGCCTTTACGCTTTCCTCTGGCGTGGCCGTTGAACTGGTCGTGGGACTCTCTCCCTGGTTGCCTATCGAGCTTGAGGTAGCGGATTGGCTCTCGGTGGTTGGCGTATTGGTTCCGCCCATACAGCCGGCGGATAGAACCACAAAAACGAGAAGGATTGCAATCAAAACCCTCTTCATGACACCACCCCAAGAAAACGCGGTCCGGAGGGTAATCCCACGGGAAGGTCAGAAGTGGCGGTCTCGGATTGTTGATGTCGTTTATCCCCTGCGCATTTCAGGGAAGCTGGAGGCGATGCGGAGGTATCCGAAGTCGCAAAGACATTGAGAACCGCAGGGTGCCCGGCTGGAAAGCCGGTAACCACTTCCGCCCATCCCTCGTCGGGTGGAACCTGCAACGGGTCAGAGGATGGCCTTTCAATGAACTTCAGAAGAACGGATTCGGGGTCAGGACTATCCCCGTCGTTTCTTGGAGCCACCTCACGCCCCGGTTCCCGCGAATATCCGACGTAGACCGTCCCGGCGACGGCCCCGAGAACAATCAAAAGGGCGACCGCCACCACGACTACCTTCCTCATGGGAAGCCCTCCAAAGAACTAAACGGTACCAGCGCCGGTATTAAACTAACTTGGCCGAGGGGATATATTATCCTTTCCTTAGGTTGCCCTAATTCTCAAATCAGAAAGCGCAGGGCGATGAAAAGCCCGATGACGAGGAGCGTGAGCACGAAGGTTACGCTTATCGCTTCCTCGGCCTTGAGCCTGTATTGAGCCAGAATCGCGTTGGCCGCTATTGCCGGGGGCATGCTTGCCTCGACGAGAACCGAGTAGAAGACTTCAGGTCTGGCCCAGCGGAGGGTGAGGAAAACGAAGGCGAAGGGAATCGCAATCCTGAAGGTTCCAACCTCCAAGAGCTTTCTGACGTCGAAGGCTCTCAGCGTTATCCTCGAGCCGAAGTATATGAGGAGGAGAGGTATGCTGAGCCAGCCTATTGTTTTTATCGGCTCAATGATTCCGGCTGGGGGCTTTATCCCTGCGATAACGAGTGCCAAAGCGATTAAATTGGCCAGCGTCGGCGGGAACTTGAGGGCCTTCAGAAAGCTCTCCCTGACGCTCGCGCCCCCGCTGGAGTAGTGTGCCGCTATGAAAGTCACAATCGGAATTACTATCATCGAGTTGGTCGTCGAGTAGAGTATCGCCGGCGTTATGTCGCTGAGGAAGAGGCTCGCGATTGGAAAGCCCAGCGCGGCGGTGTTGGGGTAGATAGAGAGCACCATCAGCGCGCCGGCCCAGGGGTCGTCCTTGAGCTTGAAGCGCCCGTAGAGATAGGAAGTCGAGAGGCTTATGCCGATGACGAGGAAGACGTAGAGGAAAACGGTCTTTATGCTGAGGAGATATGCCAAATCCTTGCTCGCGACGTTGCCGAAGATGAACAGGGCGAGCAGAACGTCGTTGACGAGAATCCGAAGGTAGTCGAAGGGCTTCTCCGATTTAATCAGCCTTTTGAGAACGTAGCCCAGAGCTATGAGCGCGAGCATCTCGGCGATGTTCATGGTTAGAACTAAAGCTCAGCGTTTAAAAGGGTGTCGAAGCAGTAACTTAAAATCCTCCAAGGATTGTGCTGAGCCTGTTTCGAGATTTTCTACAGGGACTGGAGGTATTCAGCGGGTGTGGTTATTCTGCATTTGGGAATCTCGCCATTTAGCCTAAGGATGTCTGAGTCCCACGTTAAAAGAGCATCAAGTCCCATTTCAATGCAGTTGGCCAGTATTATGGCGTCTCCGGGAAGGAGACCATAACTCTCAATGAGTCCCTCCGCCTCCCACAAAGTGTGTTCGCTTATAGGGGAGTAATTGAGAACCTCAAACAGCCTGAGAGCTGGCTTTAGAGCAGGTGATGATTTAACAACAAGCTCCGGCTTCTTTTTGAGTGTGAACGGCCTTTCACCTGTCTCATTTCGAATGATTAGGTACAGAACCTCGGAATAAACGATGTCGTTGTAATATGGCTCTGTGAGGGCGAGAAGCTCTGAGATATTTCACTCACCAAAAGATGCTTCAGTATAACGTTAGAATCTATCATCACGCGGTCCATGCCTCATCGGCCTCGGCGATAAGCTCGTCGGCGTTTCTCTTCGGCTTGAGAGTTCCAAAGGTCTCGTTGGCAACCTTCAGCCTCTTCAGTGCCCGTTCTATAGCGAGCTTTGCGAGCCTTTCATCTACTCCGTCCGGTATTTTCACAACTATCTCACTCATATGTGGGAGTAATCTCCAGACGATAATAAACCTTTCGCGTGGATTCTTGCCAAACGCCTGTTCACGAAACAAAACGAGAAACGGAATGGACAAAATCAAAAGAAAAGAAGTGGGGGGTCACTTCTTTTCCTTCTTCTCGGCCTTGTGGAGTGGCCACCAGGCCTTCTCGCCGAAGAGGCTCATCATGGCCGGGCCGAGGAAGTAGACCGCCAGGGTTGCCGTTATGAGCACTCCAGCGGCCAGCGCGAATCCTATCTCCCTCGTTCCCCAGGTCGAACTTGTCATCAGCGCCCCGTAGGTCGTCGCCAGCACCGCCGCGAGGCCGATGACGACGAGGTCCATGCTTCCTGCCGCGACTATGAGTGCCTCCTTCGGCGAACGGCGCTCGAACTCATCGCGAGCCTTGACGAGGTAGAAACTGTTGTAGTCTATGCCGACTCCCATGAGCACTACGAAGACCATCAGTGGCAGGAACCACATTATCTCCTGCCCGAAGACCTTCTGGAAGAGCCACGTGGATATCGCTATGCTGAGGAGCACTCCCGTGCCGATGGTGGCCATCGTCGAGATGACCGCTGGAATGCCCCTGAGCGTCGGTATGAGGGACAGGAACATCAGCACGAGCGCCACCGGGAAGATTCTGTGCCAGAATATGTTGTTGATGAGGTTGCTGAGGTCGAGGTCCAAAGCGGCTCCACCGCCGACCATGCCCTTGGCTATCTTTCCGCTGGATTCGTAGCCCTTCATGAGGTCCCTAATCCCCTCGACCATCTGGTGGGCGGGCTTCGTCGTGGCCTCGTACTTGCTGACGACCTCGATGAGCACCATGTTTCCAGTGGTCGAGATGTACTTGTCCCCGCCGATGGCCTTGAGCTCCTCAAGGCTCGCGTTGACCGGCTTTCCGAAGGGCTGGGTAACGGTGTAGACGTACTTGACACCGTCAATCTTCTCGATGTCCCTGACAATCTGGTTGATGGTCGCGAGGTCCTTATCGGTAACCGGGTGGTTGAACTTGATGAGGACGTAGGTTGCGCCCATGACATCAGCACCAAGCTTGCTCTGGCTCACCTCAAGGAAGTGGTAGGTCTCGCTGTCCTTCGGGAGGAAGAGCTTGACGTCGTGGGTTCCGTTGAAGTTGGTGAAGGCGTAAACGGCCGGCGCGAGCAGGAGCAGGAATATGAGTATGACCGCCTTGGCGTGCTTGATTGACCACTTGGCGATTCTGCTCTCCTCATGTACGTTGGTCTCCTGAACGTGCCTGATGTGCCTCGGCCACCAGAATATCGGCTTGTCGCCGATGAGGACGGTTATGGCCGGGATAAAGGTGAGGCTCGCGATGAGGACGACGATGACTGCTATGGGCGCTATGATACCCATCTGCTTGAATATCGGGAACTCCCAGGCGAGTATGAAGCTCGCGAAGGCTATGATGTCGGTTGAGGCGCTGGCTAAAACCGCGTCCTTGGCCCTCTTCAAAGCCTCGCTCGCGGCCCTGTCGTGGTCGTAGCCTTCAGCCAGGTACTCCTTGAAGCGGTGCAGGTAGTAGGTCGAGTAGTCTATACCGAGACCTAACGCGGTCGTCACGGTAATCATCTGGGCCCAGCTTCCGACATTGATGATGTCCCCCTTGGCGAGCAGGTAGAGGATTCCGAGAGCTGTTAGCGTTGCCGTTGCGACGCCGGTGAAAGGCAGGAGCGTTGCGAGGAGGGCAACCCCGAGGATTATGAGGAGCACTATCAGCGCACCGATGAAGCTGAACTTGGTCGTCTTGTTGTTGTCCTCTTTACCGTAGTGTATCATCTCGTAGGTCTGAACCGGCGTTCCGCTGATGTAGGCCTTTGCATCTGGGAAGTACTTCTTCATCTCCTTCAGGAGGACTTCCTTCGCCTTGAGGGTGTTCTCGTACTGGAACTTGCTCTGCTCCTCGAGATTGGTCGTGTTGAGGCTCTTCGGAACCATCGTTATCAGCATCGTCGTGTTGTCCGGGCTCTTGAGCATGCCGATGTAGCTTTCAGCGAGGCTGTAGATGGACGGATAAATCCCCTCCTCTATCGGCTTAACGTCCTCCCTGGTTATCTTTTCTGGGTCGTCCCTGAACTGGAAGGCAATATCCACGAGCTCTTTGGCGTCTATGTTGAGCTCAACTCCGAGGTTTATCTCCTTCACGAACTTCTCGACGAGCTTCGCCGTCTTCTCCTTGACGAGGGCCTCGATATCGGAGTCGCTCATCGGATAGTTCTTCGCGACTGCAAGCATTATCTCCTTCAGCGTCTCCTTGACGTCCTCGGGGGCCGTCACGTTGGCGAGCTTCTCGTTGACGCCCTGCTCAAAGAGCTCGTAGGCTATCGTGTAGGCGTCCTTTCCGGCATAAATGTCGTCAACGACCTTTCCAATGTCTATCGGCGCGTTCCCGGCGAGGCTCGTGATAATCTCCTTGACGGCTTCCTTCACGCCGACTCCCCTGGCGAGCTCCTCAGGGTTCTTGACGACGGCGTTGACCATAACCGTGGCTACATTCTCGTTGCGGAGCTTCTCCGCGGTCTTCTGAATTAAGATTTCCTTCGCTATCGGCGCGACGTTTCCGTTTGAGTCGTAGACCTCGCTTATGACGCTCTCCGGAAGCTCAACGCCCTGTCCCTTCATGAGCTCGGCGAGCAGGAAAACCGTTGCCTTTTTCAGCGCCTCAGGGTTCTTCGCCAGAACGCCGGTTGCGTTGGCGTCGAAGGTAACGACCGTCTTCGCTATCGGCTTGGCTAACGGCTTCTGTTCTGCCGGAAGCTTCTCGGCCAGCGCCCCTGCGAGGAGGTTCTCCTCAAGCTCCCTGGTCGGACCGTAGATGAGGAGCGTCCTCAGTACCTCGTCGGCGTTGGGCATCTGGAGGAGCGGACTGCCGGCCATAAGAGCCTTCGCGACCTCGATTGTGGCGTCCTCAACGGCCAGAGCGCTCGGGTCCCTTCCGAGGCTTATCGAGACGTTGACGATGTAGGCGAGAGTCTTCGCGGGAACCTCACCGAAGCCCGGAACGGTGTAGCTACCACCGGCCATCTCGATGACCGTTGGCAGGTTCTTGAGCGCGTTGCTCGCTATCTCCTCAACGGGCCTGACCGCGTTCTCGCCGAGCTGAATGAGGGCGTAGTTGCTTCCGGCCTGCTCGTCAAACGCAAGAACTCCCTGGTAGAACGCAACCGAGTAAGCCTCCGCGAGGTTCTTCTGCATCGGGTCGGCTATCTGGGTCAGAACTATAGCCTTCGTGACGTTGGCCAGGAAAGCGTCGGTTATGGCCGTTGCCCCGTAAGCAGTGTAGGCAGGATAGGTCGCGTTGTAGACCGCGTAGACGAATTCAACCGGAACGCCGAGCTGGGTCGCTATCGCCTGTGCCGTCATTTCGCTGAGTCCGCTCTGGTAAGCTCCTGCCTGGACGAGGGCCCCGTAGGTTCCGAGGACGCCGAGGTAGGTCTTGGCGTAGCCGTCGCTCAGGTTGTAGAGGCCGAGGTTGAGGCTCGCTATCGTTGAGTTCAGCGTTCTCAACTGCTCGCTTGCATTGGTGAGGTTCTGGTGAAGCTCAACGTAGGCCAAATCCGTCTGGTTAAGCGCCTCCCTGAGGGCGAGGCTCTGGTTGTAGAGGGTCGTCAGGTTGGCTTCGAGCGCGAGATAAGCCCTTGCCAAATCTGGAACGGTTTCGTTGAGAACCTTTACCTGGTTAGTCAGGTTCTCAATCTGGATTAGCGTCATTCTGTAAGCCATGCTGGCGTTGAGGGCCGAGGTGTAGAGAATACCCGTGAGATTTGCGGTTGTCTTCGTGAGGTTGAGGGCTATCTCGTAGGACTTGTTGTGGAGCAGTTCAACGGCATCGTAGTAGGAGGTAAAGTTGCTCCCGTAGGGTTTCGCTTCTGCTTTAAAGCGCTCATAGGCTTCTTTAGCCTGGGGGCTGTTAACGTTGATTCCCGTGATGATTATGTACGTCATGTTGTCGTTCTGGGAGAAGCCCGGAAAGTACTCGCTCATGTTGTTCTGAACCTCAACGCTCTCCACGTGCTTGGGCATGAACTGGCTCATGCTGTAGTTGGTGACATCGCTCAGCTTCATCGCCAGCGGCGTTGCGAGCACTATGACCACTATCCACACCGCGACGATGAGCTTTGCGTGCTTCACAATCCAGTCGTTCCACGCCATCGTTCATCACCTATGTTGCCCTTCAACACTTCTCTTTTAAACATGTCTATTTCCGACATGTCGTCACAGGGAATAGTTTATAAAGGTTTTTGGTCATCCACATGTCAGGGGTGGTTGCGACGGAGTTCGAGAGGAAAATCATAAAGGGCCTCTTCACGGTCCCTTTGAAGAACATAATCCTCGTCATCGTCGGATTAAAGGGAGAAACACACGGCTACGAGATACTCAAGGAGCTGGAGAAGTTCACGGTTGGAATCTGGAAACCGAGCCACAGCAACCTCTACACGCTCCTCAACAAGATGGTGGAGGAAGGTCTCCTAGAACCGAGGGAGGAGTACCGCGGTAAGGTGAGGCGCGTAAAGTACAGGCTCACAGACAAGGGGTGGGAGTACCTGAGGACGTCGAACGACTTAGCTTTGCGCTCGCTCTACACCGCGATAAGCTACCATGAGAGGCTCAAGAAAAAGATTGAGGAAATGGGCCGCGAGAGGAAAATTGACAAGGAAACGTTGAGGGAGTACCTTGAGCTCCTCAGGCAGATTAGGGACCTTCTTGACGACGAAATTAAGGCCATAGAATCCAGGCTCGGATGAATCCAGATATCTTCGGCTTTTTGGCCTTTTCTGACTTTGTTACTCCGTACCTCTTCAGTTTCTTCGATTCATAATTGAGCCGACAAACCGATAAACTTTTATATACCTTTGGCGCCAGTTAAGTACAGAAAATTGTACTACAAAAGTCTGTACCTGGTGGTAGCATGGACGAGCTGAAGGCCCAGCTTGAGGAACTGAGGAGGAAGCTGGCCCTGCTTGAGGAGAGCGTTGACCCCGTTGACGAGGTCATGCTCTCCATAAAGGAGAGGCTCAGGAAAAAGCTGAGCGACGGCCAGCTTCCGGAGCTTGACGAAGAGAAGGCAGCGAAGACCCTCAAAGCACTCGCGAATCCAGACAGGATTAGAATCCTAAAGATGCTATCCAAACGGCCGATGGGTTTCAAGGAGATTAAAGAAGCCCTCGGCGTTGAAAGTCCGACCGTTTCGCACCATCTCAAGCTCCTCCTCAGGACGAGGATGGTCAGAAAAGGGGACAGGTACGAAATCTCGCCCGACGGACGTTTGTTTTTGCGCCTGCTTGAGATTATAACTGCTTTGGAGGGGGTGGAAGAATGAGTTACCCTTTCTATATTGAGGAAAGCCCGCGCTTCAAAATCGCGGAGTACCTGAAGAAGATAACGGCCGTTCTGCTGATAGTCTGGCTCTTCAAAGGTTATCTCGGCCTTGAGCCCTACAACCGCTACCTCGTTTACTCGATAATCGCGCTGATATTCGCCTTTGAGCTGCTGAGCGTCGGCAAATGGGTTGGAGTGACCGTTACGGGAATCGTCTTCGCGCTCGCCAAGGGCTTCCTGTGGACGAGCGTTTTTCTCTACTTCGGCGGCTGGCTTGGAATGCCCGGCGACCTGCACGACTTAGCTGGAAGGGCCTTTGCCTACGCCGTCGTCCTCTCAATAGCGGGACTGCTCATCGGAAAGGGCGAAGAAAAGCGGTTCACTTGGAAGGTCGAGAAGAAGGCTTACGAGTTCAGCGGTGCTGAGTTCGGGGACGTGAGGCTGAAGGGACGCGGGAAGGCATATCCCGTCAAGTTCGGGAACAGGAGGGTTGGCTGGGCCATAGAGGGCGAGGTGGAGGTTGAGGCCGAGACCCCTCTCGGGACTATAAAAAAGGCCCTCTCAAGCCCTGTTGTGGTCTGGGGTGAGCTGACCGTCGGGAAGAAGACGAAGGCGGAGGAGGGCTTTGTCGCTGAAGTGAGCAGGCTAATCAACCCGGACAGGCTCTACAAGAACAAAAAGGGCTCAACGGCCGTGGACCTCGGAATCATTAAGGTCTACGAGGGCGAGGACTTTGAGTATGTCAAGGTTCCCTTCGTGGAGGTCATCGAGACACCCCACGGAGAAGAAGTGAAGATAGGACCCTTCAGAATCCGCGATGGGAACCCTAGAAAGCCGAAGGAAATGCTCACCATCAGGGAACTCCGCAACGGCTTCCAGCTCACAAAGGTTGGCGACCGGCTGAAAATCCAGACCGACGAGTTCTCCATTGAAGTCGACGGGAACAGGGTTGTTTACAGGAGCGGAAACGAAACGCTCAGCCTCGGCGAAGCCGTCTCGCTCCGCTCCGGGGATATATCAGTTACCGTCGGCAAGGGACGGGCAAAGATACGCATCGAGGACGTCGTAATCTCGGCCAGGAACGGAGTCGTCAAGATTAGGGCCGGCGGCAGAACCCACACTATAGAGAACGACGAAGCTTACCGCCTGGTGGTCAGGAAGGCGAAGGAGATAGTGGACGAGCAGAGCGCCGGCCTCATCGAGGGCTTCGGCGTTGACAGGACCATGCTCACGCGGCGCGTTAAGGAGCTCCTAGACGAGCTGATGAACTACGTGGGGTGAGGGTATGGAGCCGGAGAAGCGTCTCAATGGCGCCGAGGAGGCCCTCTTCGACTTCCAGTCCGGGCCGCTGGAGGGATGGCTGTGAGGTTTGAGAACGTCGAAAGGGTCTGGATGAAGCTCGTCGATGCAGATGTGGAGGTACTGCCTTCATCCGACGGAGCGGTTCACGTTGAAGCCGCCCCGGAATCGGCGTTTTCCCTGAAGGAACGCTCCGGGAAGCTCAGCATCCTTACATCCACGGAATGGAAGCTCAAAAATCTTCCAAGGAAAGACAAAGAGCGCGCCCGGCTGGTCGTGAGAGTTCCAGAGGGCGTAGAAATAGCAGGGGGAATGAAGCGGGCCTCTCTGCACGCTGAGGCGGTGAGCTTCGACTCCCTCGCGATTGGAGAAGCCACCGCGGAGCTCTCGGAATGTTCCGTCAGAGACCTCGCGGTCGGTCCTGCAAGGCTTAATGGCTCTCTCTACGTTTGGAAGAAGACGAAGATAGCTTTCTCCATGGGGAGCCTTGAGCTCAAGGTGCTTGAACTGGAGGCACCAATCGACGCCTCGGTCGTCATGGGCTCCCTCAGACTGTCCCTGCCCGAGGACTGCGATGCAACTGTGGAGGTCGCGGGAAACGCTGACGGGGTCATCCTGAATTCGGGACGGCTCCTCGGGAGTGGCGAGCACAGGATTCGGCTCTCAAGCGCGAAAGGTGTCGTTGTGGTTGATACTTGGGGTGAGTTCGATGATGTTTGAAAACGTCCGGGAAGTTGACCTGAAGGCCACGAACGGCCGGGTTGAGATTGAGGGCTGGGAAAACGACTACGTTGAGGTTAACTACACGACACACGGCGAGGTGGAGGTGATAATCGAGAACGAAAACGGGAAGCTCGTCATAAGGGAGGAGCCGAAGAGAAGGTTCCGGTTCGCGGGCGTCCTCAAAGCGGAGGAAGGCTGGGCCGAGATAGAGCTTAAAGTGCCAAAGGGCGTCCCGGTGAAGGCCAAAAACGTGAACGGGGAGATTATAGCTGAAGGCGTCCGCTTCACCGGCGTGACCACGGTGAACGGTGAGATAACGCTCAGAAACTGCGAGGCCGAGCTGATAAAGAGCGTGAACGGCGAGATAGAGGCCCACCTTCCCGTTGCCGGCCCTCTAGAGGTTTCCACTGTGAACGGGGACATAGAGGTGACCCTCGAAGAGCTCGACGGTGACGTCTCGGTGAGCTGTGTCAACGGCGACATAACGCTCCGCCTCACCGAGTTCTGCGACGCGAGGGTTGAGGCAAGGAAAGTGAACGGGGACGTGAAGCTCATCGGAATCCAGGACGGGGTCATCGGCACCGGGGACTTCATAATCCGGGTGAAGACCGTGAACGGCGACGTTCGGGTTGAGCTGATTTGATTCTTTAATTCCCTAATTATCTAATCCTGCAATTCAATGATTGTTGATGGCAAGGGGGTTAGCGGACATGCTCGACTCGAGAATGGGCCGGAACTTCTGGCTCTACGCGGTGGGCAGGTGGATTTCGCGGGCCGGATGGGTGGTTCAGGACGTCGCGGTCCCGCTCTACGTGCTCGATAAGACGGGAAGCGGGGCAATGATGAGCCTCTTCGTGATGGCTGAGCTGATTCCGGGTCTTGTAGTCAACCCGATTGCGGGCGTTGTGGGCGACCGCTACGACAGGAAGAAGCTCATGTACGGTCTCGATATAGCTAGGGGGATTCTGCTCTTCGCCGTTATCGCCTTCAACCTTCTCGGCATCTATCAGCTCCTCGCGGTTCAGGTGGTCATGAGCGTCATGGGGGCCTTCTTCTCGGCGGGCATAGTGGGAATGTTCCCGGATTTGGTGGAGAGGGAGCAGCTGGCGAGAGCGAACTCGATACTGCAGAGCGGGGGACAGGTCATCAGGATACTCGGCCCGATTCTTGGTGGTGTAATCTATGCTCTCGGTGGGATTAAGCTCGCCATGCTGATAAACGCGGTCAGCTTCTTCGGCTCCGGCCTCTTCGAAGTTCTAATTGACTACCGCCGGGAGACGCGGGAGCTTTCAAACCTGCGCGAGGTCTGGTCGGAGATGCTCGACGGCTTCCGCTTCATAAAGGGCTCAAAGAACCTGATGGTCCTCGTGAGCTTTGGCGTCCTCCTCAACACGCTCCTCAACCCCGTCTTCGTCGTGGTCATCCCCTACCTCGCGAGGGTCGAGCTCGGCCTCTCCTCCGTCCAGTTCGGGAGCGTCGAGACGGTTGCAACGCTCGGCGCCCTCGCCGGGAACCTGCTAATCGCTTTGAAGCTCGGCCAGCGGTCGGAGGGTGTGCTCTTCAGGGCCCTGTTTACAGAGCTCGCCTGTCTCACAGCCCTCGCCTTCGTGACGCGCTCCATACTTGGTGAACTTGCGTATCCGGCCCTCCTCGTGACTATCTGCCTCATAGGGTTCTTCAACACCCTCGTGAACGTTCCGCTGTTCACAAAGCTCCAGAAGGCGGTCCCGGACGATTTTCGCTCCCGCTTTTTCATGGCCCTTGAGACTGTCATGATGGCGACGACGCCGCTCGGCATGGCCCTCGTCGGTCCCCTGCTCGACGCCGCGGGAGTAACACCGGTGGTCCTCGCGCTCACGATTCCGAGCGTGCTCATAGCGTTATACTACTACCTCCGCTTCGGGAGAATTGTTATAAGCATCGGTTCGGAAAAGCTGGAGGTGGTACCGTGAGCCTCGGCAGGAACTTCTGGCTCTTTGCCATCGGCCGCTTTATTTCCCAGCTCGGCTGGGCAGTTCAGGACGTCGCTCTGCCGCTCTACGTGCTGGACAAAACGCACAGCGGCTCAATGATGACGCTCTTCATCTTGGCGGAGATAATCCCCTCAATCCTCGTCATGCCCTTCGCCGGCGTCGTCGGCGACAGGTATAACAGAAAGTGGCTCATGGTCGGCTTCGACCTGCTCAGGGGAGTTCTTCTCTTCGGCGTCATAGCCTTCAACTTCCTCGGAATCTACCAGCTCCTGGCGGTTCAAATCGTGATGGCAATCCTCGGTTCGTTCTTCTCCGCTGGGACGGGGGCAATGTTCCCGGATTTGGTTGATAAGGAGCTCCTTGAAAAGGCCAACTCGACGGTCGCCTCGCTGACCATAATAGCGCGCCTCCTTGGGCCGGCCCTTGGCGGTTTAATCTACGGAATCGGCGGGATTAAGCTCGCCATGCTGATAAACGCGGTCAGCTTCTTCGGCTCGGGCCTCTTCGAGATTCTCATTCGCTACGAGTGGAAGGCGAGGCCGATTGAAGGGCTCGGCCAGGTATTGAGCGACATAAAGGAAGGCGTCCGCTTCATTTTCAGACACAGCTACCTTAAGACCCTGATGACGTTCGCGATATTCATGGGAATCTTCGGTGCGCCCTTCGGTGCCGTCCTGCTTCCCTACGCGATGAGGGAAGTGCTCAAGTTCACGAGCGTCCAGTTCGGCCTCATGGAGAGCTTCTTCATGGGCGGGGCCCTGCTCGGAAACATCCTCATAGCGGTTAAGTTCGGTAAGAACGCCGGAAGGTTCCTGTTCAGGGCGATGTTCATAAACGGCTTCGTCATGGTGGTCTTCATTTGGCTCATATCCCCTGCTTCTGGCCTGGGAAGGAACGAAGCCTTCGCCCTTTTGATGGCAGTTTCAATCATCATGGGAGTGGCCGAGGCATTCATAGACATTCCGATACAGTCGAAGATTCAGCGTGCCGTCCCGAGCGAGGTTCGCGGCAGGGTCTTCTCTGCCCTCGGAATCCTCACGAGGATTGCCACGCCCCTCGGTCTCGTCCTCGTCGGTCCCCTCCTGAACATCTACCCCGCGTGGCTCGTGGCGTTTGGGATGTGGTTTGGCATGGCAGTCGTGGTGGTCTACTACTGGGTGAAATACCGGGATGTCCTTCTAAAAGACGTTGACGGGCCACCAGCGGCAGAAGTGGAGAATCCGAGGCCGTAAAACTTTTAAATACTTTTTGTAACTTTTGTTGACGAGCTCGTGGGGGTGGTAAAATGAGTGCGGTGGACCTCGTGATGGGTAAAATACTCACGGACATGCTGGAAATAGACGGGGTCATAGGGACGATAGTGGTCGACAAGGACGGCCTCGTCATCGAGTCGGCGATGAAGAAGAACCTCGACCGCGAGGCCATCGCCGGGGTCCTCCACGAGCTCGTTTCTGCCATAAAGCTGATGGGCGACCAGTTCGGGGCAGGAGAACTCAAGGAGGCCATTCTTGAGTTCAAGAACGCCAGGATGTTCACCAACCCGATAGGAAGCGACTACTACCTGATAGTCATCGGCGACGCCGACCTCAACCTCGGCAGGATGAAGCTTGAGCTCAGGAAGGTCCTCCCGAAGCTCGAGGAGATGCTCTACTGAGGTGGTCGCCATGCCCATCCGTCTCCTTTCCTTTTTGTGGAGGGAGAAACCGGAAATCTATGAGATGGTCATCACCCAGGACGGCCTCAGCCTTGAGGGCAACGAGAGGCTCGGGGCGCACATAGAGGACGTTCTCCACTACATCGAGAAGAAGGCTGGAGAGCTGGGCCTTGAGGGGAGCGTAGAGGTCTTCATCCGCAACGGGAAGAAGGTGATAGCGATAAAGCGAATCGGCGGGCTCGGAGTTGCCGTCGTCAGCCCGAGCCTTGAAGAGGCCGAGAAGGCATTGAAAGACGTGGAAAGCAGGGCAAACGAACTCCTCAGCGACCGCTACGAGGAGGCAATGGAGGAGTACCGGCGCTCTATTTGACCTCCTTCAGCTTCCCCTCGCGCTTTTCTATGAGCCTCGCCATCACGAAGAGCAGGTCGCTGAGCCTGTTGAGGTAGACGAGCACCTTCTCCCCTATGCCGACCTCAAGGTAGAGCTTCGCGACCCTCCGCTCGGCCCTTCGCGCTATCGCCCTGCAGACGTCGAGCTTCGCACTTGCAATCGTTGAGCCCGGCAGGACGAAGGCCCTGAGCTGGAGCTCGTCTTCGTACTTCTTAGTGAGCTCCTCAAGCCAGCGAATCTCGTTATCCCCGACCTTCGCGTACTTTCCCTTGCTCGCGAGTTCTGCCATTAGGTCGTAGAGCTGGACTTGAACCCTCTCAAGAATTCCGGCCATTTCGTCCGGCACGTAGTGCTTTGCCTCGCCGATGAAGCTGTCGAGTTCGTCAATCGTTCCGTTGGCTTCCATTATCGGGGAGTTTTTGGCGACTCTTTCGCCCGTGAAGAGGCCGGTTAAACCTTTATCGCCAGTCTTGGTGGTTATCGGCATTCGCATCACCAGCGTTTTTAACATCTCCATGTTTATTAGGCTTCCGGAAAGCTTTTTAGGGTGACCGTGAAAGAACTGCGGGTGATGCTATGAAGCGCCTGGCGGTTGCAATCGTATTACTATTCTTGGTAGGGCTGATTCCGACGTCGTTTTCTGTCGGGGCAAGCACTACCCACGTTACAAAGACCGTTTCAATAGAACCGACCGATGATACGTGGATAGCGGAAAGCGGTTACGTGGACTACAAAACTTACAGACTCGCCGTCGGTACCTATTATGGCAAGGAGGAGAGGGCCTACCTTAAGTTCAACCTCAACGGGGTCATCCCCAAGGGCGCCGTTATAGTCAGCGCAACCCTCTGGTTGCACGCTTATAACCACTACGGTTACCGCACTCATAACATCTCTGTCTACGGCGTCCTCGATGACAACTGGAGCGAGGATACCCTTAGGTGGTACAATCAGCCCACCGATGCCGTCGGTCCCCTCGACTGGAGAGTCATCTCGCTTCCGGACGGAAACGTCAACGCCGATTTCACCTGGAACGTTACCGAGTTCGTCAGGGAGCAGTTTGAGACCGATGGCGTCGTCAGCTTCTACCTCCACTCGAACCTCAGCCACGTGGACGTCAAGGACTACATATACTTCACCTCCAAGGACAGCAAGTACATTGACGAGCACCCCAAGCTTATAATCGAGTACTACGTTCCCGTCGCCGTTAAGTCTCTCGAAATAAACGAGCCCCTCTACTCTGGAATCCCGAGCAAGGTTTATGTCAGCATTACCAACAGCGGAGACGCGGAGACCAACGTCACCTTCTACCTTAAGATAAACGGCGTTCCGCTCTACACTGAGAACCTTACCCTCGGACCAAAGAGCACCGAGACCCTTGAGAAGACCTGGATTCCGATGGCTAAAGGGGAATACAACGTCACCGCAGAGGTCGTCGGCGATGGAATCAACGACTTCATCACCAAGCAGGTTCAGGTTTACGTTAACCCCTACAGGCTGTTCTACGGCCTCACATACCTCTACGAGAACGGCTACAACAGGATTGCACCCCAGCTCGATGAGCTCTACGAGAACCTGACCGCCACCGTTCAGGAGCTCCAGAAGTGCGGTGTGAACCTCGGCGACCTCTCCGACGACGTCAAGTGGATTGAGACCAACTACAACCTCACCAAGGCCGAGTACGCCAAGTTCCTTGAGATGAAGAACAGAACGGCGCTCTTCCTTTCGGGGAACAGGCTTTACACTTACTCCGTCATGGTTCACATAAGGAAGGCCCGCTTCCTTGCGCAGGACGTTGTTGAGAGAATCGAAAAGGTTCTCCCAATACTCCAAGAGACGCTCGTCAAGGTCGAGCCCCTCTGCCACCCGCCGGTGAACGAGACCAACCAGACCCAGACGAACCAGACGGCCGGAAACGTGACCGCGCCCTCGAACGGAACCGTGACAAACCAGACGATGGCCAACTACACGATTCACATCACCAAGGCCCTCATAGACCTCTCGCACGGCCAGTACTACTTCACCAAATACGGCTTCACCGGCCTCCAGGAGAACATAGAGGAGCTCGGCTGGGAGGTTAACGTCACCTACGCCCCGCTCACCTACGACGAGCTGAAGAAGTACGACGTCGTCATACTCACCAACCCCAAGACGAAGCTGAGCGACGAGGAGATAAGCGCCCTCAGAAAGTACGTTGAGGAGGGAGGAGCACTCTTCGTGGCCGGCGACTGGTACAAGTACCTCAGCGAGGGCCTCAACGTACTCCTCGAAGGCACCGGCGTCCAGTTCGAGAAGACCGAACTCATGGACGACGACAGGAACAGTGGAAAGCTCTACTACCCGTTCGTCGGAATCTACAACAGGGACTGCGCCATCACCAAGTACATCCCCGAGAACTGGACGATGTACTACAACGGCGACACCCTCAAGATTACCGGCGACGCGAAGTGGATAATCAGGGGCTACGAGAGCGCCTACGCAGTTGACGCCGAGGGCAACACCGTCTACGAGAAGGGAAGCGAGCCCGTCGTTGCCGCGGCGGTAACCTTTGGAAAGGGCAGGATAGTGGTCTACGGTTCAAGCAAGGCCCTCAGCGATGCCTACTATGGCAAGTACATCAAGAGCAACTGGCCCTTCATCAAGGGTGCTCTCCTCTGGCTCGTCGGAGAGGAGAGCTGATTTCCTTCCTTTTCTTAAATTTCCCTCGGCGGGACGAGAATTCCGAGTTCCGTTATTATGCCCCGGACGTATTTCCAGGGCGTGACGTCGAAGAGGAAGTTTCTCACGCGGTAGCCCTGCCTCGCGTAAGGTCTCTCGAGTATCTCAACCTCGTCGCTCTTGAGTTCTGGATGGAGCTTGAAGCTCTCGGTTGCGACGTAGAAAGGAACGCCGTTGTCGTGGCACGCAAGAGCGAGGAGGTAGGTGCCGGCTTTGTTCACAACCGCCCCATCGCGCGTTACGTTGTCCGCTCCCACAAGGGCTATCGTGGCGTTCCGGGCGAAGAGGCCGAGCTGAGCATCGGTTATGACCTCGAAGCGGATTCCTTCCCGTTCGAGGGCGCTCGCCAGCGCTATTCCCTCATAGTCGGGGGCGCTCTCGGTGAGGATTACCTTGAAGTTCACCCCCTTGGCCTTTGCCGTCCTGAGTATCTCAAAGACCGCCGACGAGAAGGAGTGTGTTATAACCGTGTCGCCGTCCTCTATGAGCTCGCTTCCGATGTTGCCGATTGTCTTCTTCGCCTCGTCAATCAGGCGGAGGAACTCTTCCGCCCGGGACCTGACGAGGATGGGGTTGTCCGTTACGGGAATGAAGCGCGAGAGGTTGTAGAGCGAAGCCATCGTTGGGTTTATCCTTGGAAGCTCGTGCCTGAGCTCAATGAGGGCCTTCCTCAGCTCGTCGCCCTCAAGAAGGTCTGCCAGAATCAGGTAAGCTTCCGCTCCCCGTCTGGCCATCCAGCTTGCACCGCGTATCCTCTCGGCGCGGAGTTCTTCAAGAACGGATTTGACCTCGGGGGGAAGCATTTCGAACCCTCACGGCACGGTTCTGTCGGGGTGAACCACCATGCCGGTCTCGGTTATCTCGTAGGGTCTTATGACGTTGTCGAAGCCGCTTCCGCGGAACTTGGTGACCTTGATGGCCCTCATCAGCTTTCCATCGCGCTCGAGGAGTTTCATCTCGATGACACCGCTCACAAGGTACTCCTCGATGTCGGTCCTCTCGAGTTCAGACGTTATGAGAACCGTCACCTTGAGACGCATCATGCTCTTGACGAACGTCAGAAACGCCCTGCGGTAGTCAATCTCGTCCTTTGTGGCCAGCTTGAGCATCGTTATCGGGTCAACGACCACCCTCGAGTAGCGCCTGACCCTGAACTGCTCCTTTATTGATTCGGTGAGCTTGTTGAGGTTCTTGGCGAAGGTCTCGAAGAAGTCTTCAACCAAAACGTAGTGCTCGGTTGTTGGGGTAGCGTCAATTAGGGTGAAATCCTCGTGGTAAACGTCGAAGCCCATCCTCCCGAAGTCCTCTCTTATGTTCTCGGCGGGCTCTTCAAGGGTTATATACAGTACACTCTCCCCGTTTGCAACCCCCGCCATCGCAAAGTGCATGGCCAGGGTCGTCTTTCCGGTTCCGGGCGAACCCTTGACGAGGTAAACCCTTCCGGGAATCAATCCACCGTGAAGCATTACGTCAAGCCCAGGGACCCCGGTTGAAATCCTTCCTGCGACCATCGCCTCTCAGCCATAACTTTTAACGACGTTCCCAATATAAGCTTATCTCTTCCCGTGGACACCGAATACCCTTCGAAAGAACTTTGAAAAAGGGAAGGGACGGGAAAGTCCCAACTAACCTCGGTGGGAATCACGAGAGCGTCTTTAGGACGAAGGCGAGCAAATCGGCAAGCTCCCTCGCCCTCGTCTCAGGTGAAGCACCCATGTGCCCGCTCTTTGTCTCGACGCGGAGATAAACCGGTGCTCCTACCTCTTTCAGCTTCAGGAAGAACTTTATTGCATGGGCCGGGTGCACGCGGTCGTCGTGGAGGCCGGTGTAGATGAGCGTCGGCGGGTATTCTGCAGGCCTGACGTTGTGGTATGGAGAGTATCTCAGCAGGAACTCCCTGTCCTTCGGGTCGTCGGGGTTGCCGTACTCCGGAATCCAGACGCTACCGATGTAGAGTTTGTGGAAGCGCATCATGTCTATGACGGGGTAGCCTATCAGCGCCGAGTCCATTACGTCCGGCCTCTGGACGAGGGTTGCCGAGACCAAGAGGCCGCCGTTGCTCCTGCCCCACGCCGCTACCCTGTATCCTTCGCCCTTCAGCTTCTCAAGGACGGCTATGAAGTCGTCGAAGACGTTCTGCTTGTTCTCCCTCATTCCTGCCCTGTGCCACTCCTCACCGTACTCGCTTCCGCCGCGCAGGTTGGCCATTCCGAAGGTTCCCCCGCGCTTTATGAAGGGAATCGCCTGCGGGAAAAAGCGTGGCGTCAGCGAGATGTTGAAGCCACCGTATCCGAAGACCCAGGCTTTCTTCTCGTCCCTCTCGCCCTTCACGAGGAAGTAGTGAACCTTTGTCCCGTCCTTTGAGACCGCGAAGTCCTCTTCGACCCTGAAGTTCCCCTCGATTTCTTGTCCCTCGACGAGCTTGAGCTCTCCGTCGAACTCGTAGAGCCTGTAGGGAACGGTGAAGCTCTCGTAGCGGAGCAAAACCTTCTTTCCGTCGGCGTCGAGCGGGTAAACGCTCCCAGGGAGGTCGAAGGTCATCTCGTCGAGCTTTTCTCCGTCGAGCGAGTAAACCTCAAGCCTGTGGCTCGCGTGCACGAGCCTGCCCGCGAGGATTTTGTCCCCGACCAGAACGGCCCACTCAAGGGGGAACTCGCCCTCGGGGATTACCTCCTCGACTTTTCCGTCCTTGACCGCGATGAGCTTTCCTAAGCCCTTCCCCTCTCTGGTCAGGAGGTAGAGCTTTCCGTTGATTACGTCAACCGGCTCGACCGGAACCTCAGCGGAGTAAACCTTCTCCCACTTCTCGGGCTCGTCTATCGGGCCGGCGTAGATTTCCGCGCTGTTCCAGCCAAACGTTACCGTAACCATCGCCGTTCTCTTGTCACTGCTCTTCCTCAGCGAGATGAAGTAGCCAGACCCGAGGCCCTCGCCGAAGACGAGTTTTTCTCCGCTTGCGTCCTTCCGGAAGAACCTCTCAGCGGGGGCTTTAACTCCGTCGGGGGTCTCTCCACTCCTGTAGAAGCGGGCGAAGTAGTAGCCGTCTTCAAGGAAGGTGACGTTCCACACCGACGGCCTGAGCTCCTCGATTAGCTCGCCGGTTTCGAGGTCGACGATTCTCGTTATTCCCTCGTCGGCACCGCCTATCGAGAAGCTGTAGGCCAAGAACCTGCCCCTTCCGTCCGCGGTGAACCCCTGAAGGAGAACTTCATCGTTGAGCTCCTTCTCAAGCTCCTTCGAGTCAACTATATCCTCTCCGCCGAGCCACATGATAATTTGCCTGTCCCTCTCGCGGTACATCGCTATAACGCCCTTCTCCGTCAGCTTCGCACCTGTTAAGACTGGAATCGAGTAGTACTCCCAGACCTCGGGAAAGAGTTCGTCGCTCAGCTCTCCTATGAACTCTCTAAACCTCCTGTTCTCATCCTCGACGAGCTTTAGAACGCGCTCGTCCTTCAGGTTCTCGGCCCATATATATTCGTCCATGAAAATCACCGTCTTAACGTTCGGCGGAGGGGATAAAAAGGTTTGCCGTCCCGACGCTCCACACATTGTCTTTCACTATCCCAATGGCGAGCACCTTCTTTTCGAAGGGAAGCTCCAAAGCCTTTCTCGCGAGTTCTTCAGCACTCTCGAAAGCCGGGAACTCAAGCTCGGTGAAGCCAAGGTTGTACGTTGCCGTGACGAAGGCCTTTCCTTCCCTCAGCTCCAGCTCTCTCACCCAGAACTCATCTTTTCCGGCGAAGCCGAGCCAGCCCTTACCGCCGGTTCCGATTATCCCGGCTATCCTCGGCGTGCTGTATTCATCTCTCTCGTAGTCGAGGGCATCAAGAACGTGGATTAGGGCCTTCTTCGGGCTTTCCCACTCGAGGGCCTGAGCTATGAAGTCCGTCTGGAGGCCGTTCGTGATTACGGCGTATTCGCTAAGGAGCCTCACCACCGGGTAGCTCACGTAGGGGTTGTCCGTCTCCGTTAGGTTCTCGATGTAGACGGCGTTTCCCCTTACGATTGCCCTCCTCCTCGGAAAGGAGCGGGAGCAGAGGAGGTAGAAGGCGAAGGGCTTCCCCTTCATAAGCCCGACCCCGAGGGTTCTGCCAGTGTAGGTCACGTTACCACCTCCCCGAGCCGGTCTTCCTCGATGGCCAGCTTGATTTCCCGCGCTATCCTCCTTCCGACGCTCATGGGCTCGTTCCAGTAGAGCCTTCCGTACCAGTGGAGGGCGTTCGAACCGCCGTCGATGCGCGAGGCGAAGCCTATCGCCCTAAAGCTACCGTTGTAGGCGAAGTGGAGCGCGAAGGGCCCGATGATTCCGGGCGGTTCGAGCTTCTTCATGGCTTCCACGAATGCCAGACCGTAGTCGTAGAGCCCCGGAAGGAGCGACTCCCTCAAAGCGACGCCAACGTTTCCCGCTATCGTGTAGGGGAGCGGTTTCACCGGCCAACGGGCGTTTCCGTCGGCGATAACTACCCTCTCGTCGACGCCGAGGAGTTCGAGCCTTTCCAGAATCGGCGAGTAGAAGAAGTGGACGTAGAGGTAAACGCCCGGGACGAACTCCTCTATCCTGTGGGGTTCCTTAAGCTCCCCTAACTTCTCATCAAGCTCCTCCCCGCGCGCTATGAAGTGCCCGCTCCCTCCCCTCGGCCCCTCAAGGCGGACGAAGTAGAGTTTCTCCGGCTCAACCTCATCGGGCTCGATGACCCGAATCCTCGGAATTCCCGCCTCGTCGAGGGCTTTATCCTGGAGTTCAAAGTTGGTTTCCCACTTGAGGAAGCGCCTGTTGCCGAAGAACTTTGCTTTGGCTCTCTCTATCCTCTCAAGGCCGAGGTAGGCCACGAAAGAGCCGTGAGGGATTACTATTCCGTCGTCTTCGAGAATCACGCCCATGTCTTCAGTGACTACAAGCTCGTCCGCGAGCCTCGTGGAGGCGTAGAAAGCTTTTCTTTCGGGCTTCACGTAGAGTCTCGTCCTGAACACCTCGTCTTTGGCCCCGAGGAGAATCTGAAGGGAGGAATGAGACGCTATCGTCGAGATTATCATCCAACCACCTCCGAGAGTTCCTCGAGCGTCAGAATCTTCCCGTCCCTCGCGATGCGCATGGTATCTCCGCTCAGCTCATCTATGACGATTAGCTCGCCGTCAAGCCTGCCAAACTCGAGCTTAAAATCAACGAGCTGGAGGCTCTTCGAGGAAAAGAACTCCCGCAGGATTTCCGCGACCTTTCTGGTGGTTTCCTTCATCGCCTCAACCTCTTCTTCCCCCGCGATTCCGAGGGCAGTTACTGCTTCCTCCGCTATGAGTGGGTCGTCGAGCGAGTCGTCCTTCAGGGTGAATTCCACTATCCCGAGCCTCTGGAACGGCCTCACCCAGCCTTTGTAGCGCCGAAGGAAGCTTCCGTAGGCCAGCTCGCGGTAGATGACCTCCAGCGGAATCCTCTCGGCCTTCAGAAAGCGGGCTTTTCTATCGTCAATTCTCTCCACGAAGTGCGTCTTTACGCCGTTCCCCTCAAGCAACCTGAAGAAGAACTCGGTCTGCTTCAAAACGAGGCTTCCCTTCCCGGTTTTCTCGCCGATTACCTCGTTGCCCCCGCTGTCCTCCCTGCCTTCCCTTCCGAGAACCGTGTCCTTGAAGTGGAAGATGAGAAAGGGCCCGTCCTCGTAGACGTCCTTCGTCTTGCCGGAATAGACGAGCCTCAAGCTCTCACCCCTTCCTCAGCATGTCGTTGATGAGCTTTATCGCGCATAAATCACCGCACATCGAGCAGGCCTCAGTTTTCGTCGGCCTCTCCTTCCTTATCTCGATGAACTTCTCCCTGTCCTGGCTCAGCTCGTACTGCTTCGCCCAGTCGAGTTTACCGCGCGCGAGGCTCATGAGGTAGTCCTTTTTAAAGTCGGCCTCGAAGCGGGTCAAATTGACCGCGTGGGCGGCTATCTTCGCCGCTATAACTCCCTCGCGGACGTGCTCAACAGTAGGCAGTCCGAGGTGTTCAGCAGGGGTAACGTAGCACAGGAAGTCAGCGCCGTTCAACGCCGCTATCGCTCCCCCTATGGCGGACGTGATGTGGTCGTAGCCCGGAAAGATGTCGGTAACGATTGGGCCGAGGACGTAGAAGGGCGCGTTGTCAGTTGCAACCTTCGCGAGCTTTATCTGGGCCGGAATCTGGTCAATCGGCACGTGGCCGGGACCCTCGACCATCGTCTGGACCCCGGCTTCCCTCGCGCGCCTTACGAGCCTTCCGAGGGTGTAGAGCTCGGCAATCTGAAGCTCGTCGCCCGCATCTGGAAGACCGCCGGGTCTAAGTCCATCGCCGAGGCTCAGAACAACGTCGTACTCCTTGGCGAGCTCAAGCAGGTAGTCGTAGTCCCTGTAGAACGGGTTCTCCTCGCCCCAGTGGAGTATCCACGCCGCGAGGAAGGTTCCTCCGCGCGAGACCATGCCAACGACTCTTTTCACCCTCTTCATCTTCTCGACGACTTCTTTAGTAACTCCGACGTGAATCGTCGTGTAGTCAACGCCGTCCCTGAAGTGCTTCTCAACGGCCTTCCACATGTCGTCCTCGGTCATCTCGATGATGGCCTTTCCCTTAGCCAGCATCTCCTCGGCGGCCTGGTAGATTGGAACTGTGCCAATGGGCGCGTCAACGGCATGCATGATGGCCTTCCTTATTGAATCGAGGTCACCCCCTGTGGAGAGGTCCATTATCGTGTCGGCGCCGTACTTGACGGCGACCTTAGCCTTCTCTATCTCCGCCTTAACGTCCACTATGTCGCGCGACGTTCCAATGTTGGCGTTGACCTTAACGCGGACGACGTTGCCCACCGCGACCGGCTTAACCCAGTCGTGGCGGACGTTCCTGAATATCACAGTGTGCCCCTTCGCCACGCTCCTCCTGAGCTTTTCGGCGCTTATCCCCTCCCGCTCGGCGATAAACTTCATCTCCTCCGTGATTACTCCCCGCTTGGCATCCTCAAGCTGGGTCATTCCAATCACCCGGTTTTAAAACCTGTTTATAACAAAGTTTTTAAATTTCAAAACTCAGTTTTGAGCGGGACTTAAAAGGTTTTGGGTGGTCGCGATGCTGAGGGAGATAGAGATAAGCAGGGCGATAATAGAGGCCTACACTTCCGAGCTCCTCGAAAGCCTGAGCCTCGACGTCGCTATTGTGGGTGCCGGCCCCTCGGGGATGGTAGCGGGCTACTACCTCGCCAAGAACGGTGCGAAGGTGGCCATCTTCGAGAAGAAGCTCTCAACCGGGGGCGGAATCTGGGGCGGCGCGATGGGCTTCAACAAAATCGTCGTTCAGGAGGAAGCGAGAGAAATACTCGATGAGTTCGGGATAGACTACAGACCATCCGGAAACGGCCTCTACGTCGCTGACGCCATCGAGACGGCAACGACGATAGCGAGCAAAGCCGTAAAGGCCGGCGTGAGGTTCTTCAACATGGTTGAGGTTGAGGATTTGGTTCTCAAGGAGAACCGCGTCGCGGGAATCGTAATCAACTGGACGCCGGTGATGATGACGGGTCTTCACGTTGACCCGCTCACGGTCGAGGCGCGCTTTGTGATTGACGCCACCGGCCACGGAGCGCAGGTTACGCAACACCTCGTCAGGCGCGGTCTCCTCCAGGTTCCAGGGGAGGGGCCGATGTGGGCCGAGAGGGGCGAGGAGCTCACCGTAAAGCACACGAGGGAGGTCTTTCCGGGCCTCTACGTCACGGGGATGGCCGCCAATGCCATCGCTGGAGCGCCGAGGATGGGGCCGATATTCGGGGGAATGTTCCTGAGCGGAAGGAAAGCGGCCCTTGAAATCCTTGAGAAGCTGAGGTGATGGGATGGCCGTCCTGATTGTAGCGGGCCTCGACACCGGGGGCGGGGCCGGTTTAAAGGCCGACATCGAGACGGTCTCCGCCTTAGGCGAGCACCCGCTCCCGGTTCTGACTGCTGTCACCTACCAGAACCCCTCGGAGGTGAGGGGCTATCATCCCCTCCCTCCGGAAGTCGTGAGGGAGCAGATACGGGCCGTTAAGGACGGCTTTGAGGTCAAAGCGGTCAAAATCGGGATGCTGGGGAGCGGTGAGATTGCCCAGGCCGTGAGGGAAGAAACGGAAGGCTTTACCAGGGTTTTCGACCCTGTGATGGCCTCAAGCACTGGTGCGAAGCTCATTGACAACGCTGAATCGCTCAAGACCCTCGTTCCCGGCTCGATAGTCACGCCCAACGTCCCGGAGGCCGAAGCGCTGACCGGCCTCAAAATCCGCTCGGTTGAAGATATGGGAAAAGCCGCGAAGGCCCTCGTGGAGAACCTCGGCGCCGAGGGTGCTGTCGTAACGGGGGGACACCTTGACCTCACCGACGTCCTCTACTGGCAGGGAAAACTCTACAGGTTCCCGGGAGAAAAGGCCGAGGGCTTCACCCACGGAACCGGCTGTGCCTTCTCCTCGGCTCTGGCGACGTTCCTCGCCAAAGGACTTGAGCTCCCTAAAGCCGTCGAGATGGCGAAGCGCTTCGTTGAGAACTCCATCAGGTTTTCAAAGGCGGAAGCCAGAGCCGTAAACCCCCTCTGGGAGCTGGAGAGGGACTCTTACCGCTGGAAAGCTGAGAAAGAGCTTGAAGGGGCCGTTGAGGAGCTGGTGGCCTTTGGAGAGAGTCTCAAACAGTATGTTCCGGAGGTGGGAACTAACTTCGCCCTCGCGACGCCCTTTGGAGAAGTCTTCGCCGTCAAGGGAAGAATCGTCCGCTATGGAAAGACCGTAAAGCCCGTCGGCCCCGTCGAGCTCAACGCCAGCGACCACCTGAGGAGGGCCCTCCTCAGGATGCGCGAGTTCTACCCGGAGCTTAAAGCGGTTCTGAACCTCCGCTACTCGGAGGAGCTGATAGAGAAGACAGAAGAACTCGGTCTCGTCGTTTCGTTCTACGACCGCAGGGAAGAGCCTGAAGAGGTGAAGAGGGCAGAGAGGGGGACTATGGAGTGGGGCATCGAGAGGGCAGTGAAAAGGGCCGGAAAAAGGCCCGACGTGGTTTACCATCTCGGCGACTGGGGAAAGGAGCCGATGGTTCTGGTCTTTGGACGGGACGCAGGGGAGGTCGTGGAGAGGGTGCGGAAGCTCTTGGGCTAACGTTTTAACTCCCTCTTCCCTATTTATCCCGGTGATTCCATGCTCATAAGGGGGAAAGTTGCAGGTAGCGAAATCCCGCGCTTCAAGCACCGCTGGTTCGGAATCCTCGAAGTTGAAGCTGATGGCGAAAAGTATCGCCTCTACATGACGGGCAACGTTGCCCAGTGGTTTCTGAACGGCGATGAGGTTGAGGTTGAAATCCTCCACAAGCCAAAGGAGAAGGACGGCGTTAAGGTTCTCGACTTCGACGATTATAGGCTGTGGAAGTTCTACGAGGGCGATAGAATTCCGGTGTGGCCCCTCTTCGAGAAGGAAGTCGAGGCCAAGCGCTACTCGCCTTTGACCGGCGAGCTCCTCTACACCTACAAAATCCGCGCCCGCGAGGCGAAATACGAGTCCGACTTCGAGGCGATAGCCGAGCTGGAGCAGTACCACTACGCGAGCCAGAAGGAGAAAGTGGCGTTATGGCGCTGTGAGAACGGCCACATCTTCGAGGCCAACACCAAGCAGAAGTGCCCAATCTGCGGGGCTGAAAGCCACATACTCGAGATAAAGGGCTCAACCCCAGCGTCGCGCTTTCTCATCTTCGAGCTCGTCGAGAGGGAAGAATACGAGCCGAGGATTCTCAGCTACGTCCGCGTTGACCCGCCGATACCGCTCATGCACCGTCGCTTGCCGAACGGCGAGGTGGAGAAGAACATCCGCGAGAAGGTCTTTCCCGAGGACTGGTTCCATCCGGCCTTCTGGCCGGAGCGCATAATGAGGGAGCTCTACGAGGAGCTGAAGAGGAAGTACGGGAAGAGGAGAATAGCCCGCTCCTACCTCTGGGAGCAGGCCAAGTGGAAAGCCTTGGCAGAGACCAACACAGCGGGCGCGAGGATTGCGAGGGTTGTGGTTCACCCCGACTACCGCTCCGACGGGCTGGGTCAGTTGAGCGTCAAGTCGGCCCTCGAGTGGATAGCCGAGCGCAGGATTCCCGAGATGCGGAAGAGGAAGCACATCGTCGAGACCATAGCGCAGATGGCCCGCTACAACCCGTTCTTCGAGAAGGTCGGCTTCAAGTTCCTCTGGGAGACCGCGAGCGGAAGGCCGGTCCTCTTCTACCCTCTGACCGAGGAGGCAAAAGAGTACATCGAGCGCTTTTTGAAGGAGGACCCCTACGCGCCTCCTGAGGGCAGGCTCTGGAAGCCGAGCTACGGAAAGGTTGAGCCCTTAGCCGGGCCGATAAAGTTCCTCAACGTCAGCAAGGTCTTCGAGAGCGAGCTCGACATCAAGGGCCTGCCCGAGGAGATTCAGGAACTGCTCAAGGCCTTTGGAGTGAGACACCGCGTTATCCAGAGGCCCGTTTTACGGAATTTGAACTTCGAAATCCAGCCGGGCGAGCTCATAGCTGTTGTCGGCGCGAGCGGGGTGGGGAAGACGACGTTGCTGAGGCTTATCCTTGGAGCGGCCAACGGCTGGTGGGAGGAGCGCTTCAGGCCGACGGAAGGTGAGATTGAGGTTCCCGACAACGCCAAGGTCTCGGTTATGATTCCCGGTGAGTTCGAGCCGACCTTCGGGACGGAGAGCATATTGGAGCACGTTTACAGGAAGATAGGCGACCTCAACGCCGCTGTGGAGATACTCAACAGGGCGGGTTTGAGTGACGCCGTCCTTTACAGGGCGAAGTACGGCGAGCTGAGCACGGGCCAGAAGGAGCGGGCGAGGATAGCGTCCCTTTTGGCAGAGAAGCCCAACCTGCTCCTCATTGACGAGTTCGCGGCTCACCTCGACACGCTGACGGCGATGCGCGTCGCCAAGAAAGTAGGGGAGATAATCCGAGAGGCCGGAATAACGGCCCTGATAATCACCCACAGGCCCGAAGTGCTGAAGGCCCTTGACCCCGACAAGGTGCTCTTCGTGGGCTACGGGACGGCGAGGCTAAAGAACGCAAAGGATGTCGAAAAACGCTGAGCCGAGCCAGTGAAGGAGGAAGCTTGGGGCAAAGCTCTCCCCTTCCAAATCCATTTTTGCGAAGATTATTCCGGCCACCAAAGCGTAGGGCACCTCTACTCCGGGCTTCCCTATATGAACGAGCGTGTAGGGGATGTCCTGGAGGACTATCGCCAGCCACTCGTTCTTTCTGGCGAGCGGGAAGAGGAGGAAGCCCCTGTAAAAGGCCTCGTGGGCGAGCATTATCAGCCCCATGCCGAGCTCCCCGAGGAGGAAGCTTCCCGGGCCCGAGTAGGGAAAGACAGGGTAGTAGTTTCGCATTGAGGGAATCGTAGCCCCGTAGAGGCTGAGCGGAATTGAGAGGGCGAAGAGCAGGAGGAATAGCTTGACGCCTCTGCGGTTCGGTGGTTTGAGCCCCAGCTCTTCCGGCCTGAAGCCGAGGGCCATCGAGATTGCCAGGGGAACGAGCAGGTAGGCAACGAGAACAATCAGAACGTGCCCCCAGAAAGAGGCAGGGATTAGCCAGGGGACGAAGCTCAGGGGAAAGAGAAGGACGTAAAGAAGCGAAGCTCTGTCCATTCTTCACACCATAAAGCTTATCTGGACGGTGTTGGCATAGCGCCTGACCTCGATTCCGCGGTTTGTGAAGGCTATGCCTATCTCAAGGGGCCTCTTGGGGTTCGCCCTCCTGATGACGCGGATTCCGACCTCGTCGCCGATTCTGTCTTTGTTGAGCCTGTTGATGTGGTCGTAGAGCAGTCTGAGGAAGTTCCGGTAATCCTGCATCTCCTCTAAGAATTCTCTCTGCTCCGGGTTTAGCCTGGGGTATAGGTAGCGGTGGAAGAACCAGTCGAAGGAGCTGTAGGTCTCGGAGGCGTGGGCGAAGAGGAGCTTGTAAAAGTCTATGTTCTTGTTGCCAAAGGCCGAGTCCATGTACTCAATGGCCTTGCCGAGGTAGTTCGCGGCCTCGCTGAGCTTCATCCTTATGAGCCTCACGTCAAGGTCGTTGCCCCTGAGGAGGAGCTGGATGTAGCGCCCACCTCCGTAATCCATGTAAATAGTGTTGTAGAACAGCACGAGCCTCGACGGGCGAACCGTCATGTACTGGGCAAGCCTCCGTATGACGTCCGAGAGCCTGTTAAGCCCGCGCGGGTCCCCGATTAGGAGGGCCTCCATTCCGTAGAGGTTCTCCTGGATGACCACGTCGTTGTCGAGCCAGAACTCCACTTCCCTCCTCCAGCCCGGCATGTTGTAGCGGTTCAGGATTCTGAGGTCGAGTATCGAAACGGGAACCTCCTTCTGAACCCTGCCAAAGCGCTTCTTGAAGATGACGACGGGATGATAACCGCTCGAGGGGTTGAGGTACGATACTGGAATCTCCATAACGCGCCTGAGGGCTAAAAGGGCATCCTTAATCTTGGGTATGTCATCCTGAGTGAACCTGCTTCCCAAGTCCTGGAGGAGAATTTCAAAGCGACTCGCCATGCGCACCCCCTAAGAAAGAAGATTGAAAGTGGGGGTTAAAAACTTCACTCAGAGCCCTTCTCCTCAGCGGCCTTGGTCTTCTTCTTGCTGGTGGTCTTCTTGGTGGTCGTCCTCCTGGTCTTCCTGCCCTTGGTGCTCTTCCTGGTTCTCTTCTTGGGCTTCTCTTCCTCCTCGGCCTTCTCGGCTTCTTCCTTTGGCTCCTCAGTCTCCTTGGTTTCCTCGTCCTCTGCCTTCTCCTTGGCAGGCTTCTCCTCCTGAGTGGTCTCGGTGGTCTCCTCGGTGGCTTCGGTAGTCTCAGCAGGCTCGGCCTCTTCAACCTTTTCCTCAATGACCTCTTCCTCGGCTTCGGCCTCCTCTGGAGGCTTGAGAAGCTCCTCCACGTTCGGCTTGAAGGTTATCTCCTCGTAGCCAAGGAACTTGAGGTCGCTCTCAAGGAGTATCTCACCGAGGGCAAGGGTTCCCCTGTCAACCTCGTCGAGAACCGGGGTGAAGTCAACTACGACGTCCTTCTCTCCAACCTCGATGATGACCTTGTTGGCGTCGACCCTCTGGAGGCGGAGCTCAATCATGCCCTTGACCTTCTCTATCGGGTCCTCGACCTTCTCGACTATCTCGACCTCATAGATAAGGTGCTTGCCCGCATACGGGTGGTTGAAGTCGACCCTAACACGGCCCCCGCTGACGGTGAGGACCCTTCCCTTGAGCTTCCTTCCGCTCTCGGTCTCAATCTCGACCGGCATTCCTGGGAACGGGATTATGCCCTGCCTCCTGAACTGGCCGAGGGTGAAGGTCTTGATAAGCTTCCTGTCGCGCCTTCCAAAGCCCTTCTCGGGCGGAATCTCTATCTCGTACTTCTTACCGACCTCAAGGCCCTCCAGGGCTTCGTCGAGACCCTGAAGGACGTGGCCGGCACCGACCGCTATCGGGACCGGACCGTAAACGCCGTTCTCCTTGTAAATGCCAGCCTGCTTGGCTATCTCCTCATCGGTAGTGTCGAAAATCTCGCCGGTTTCCTTAATCTTTCCGGTGTAGCGGAGCTTTATGACGTCTCCCTTCTCAACCTTGACCATCTTTACAACCCCCTTTTTCGGGCTCTAACCGGAGTTGTGGAGTTGGTTTTTAAGCTTTCCCGCAACGATAAGCTAATAAAAAGGCCCTCCCAAAAGGCCCCGGTGGTGGGAATGGCGATTAGGATATACAACACCCTCACGAGGCAGAAGGAGGAGTTCAAGCCCCTTCGCGAAGGCGAGGTTAGAATGTACGTCTGCGGCCCGACGGTTTACGATTACCCCCACCTCGGCCACGCGAGGACTTATATTGCCTTCGACGTCATAAGGCGCTACCTTGAGCACAAGGGCTACACGGTTCTCATGGTCATGAACTTCACGGACATAGACGATAAAATCATCAAACGCGCCAACGAGACCGGCGAGGACCCGAAGGAACTGGCGGAGCGCTTTTTGAGGATTTTCCTCGAGGACATGAAAGCCCTGAAGGTCAAGCCGGCCGACGTCTACCCGCGCGTCACCGAGCACATGGAGGACATCATCAACTTCGTGAAGAAGCTCCAGGAGAAGGGCTACGCCTACGAAGGTAGCGACGGCGTTTACTTTGAGGTCAGAAAGTTCAAGGAATACGGAAAGCTGAGCAAGATAAAGCTCGAGGACCTCGTGAAGGGCGCGCGCGTCGAGCCCGGTGAAGGCAAGAGGAACCCCGAGGACTTCGCGCTCTGGAAGAAGGCGAAACCCGGCGAACCGAAGTGGGAAAGTCCCTGGGGCGAGGGAAGGCCCGGCTGGCACATAGAGTGCTCCACGATGAGCAGTAAGTACCTCGGAGAGAGCTTCGACATCCACGGCGGAGGAAACGACCTCATCTTCCCGCACCACGAGAACGAGATAGCCCAGAGCGAGGCCTGCTTCGGCCACGAGTGGGTTCACTACTGGATGCACACGGGTTTTCTGATGGTGAACGGCGAGAAGATGAGCAAGAGCCTCGGCAACTTCGTAACCGTTAGAGAGCTCCTCAAGCGCTACGACCCGGAGGTTATAAGGCTCTTCGTCCTCCAGAGGCACTACCGCTCGCCCCTCGACTACAGCGAAGAGGGCATAGAGCACGCCAAGAACAACCTTGAAAGGCTCTACAACACGCTCGAAAACATCCGCGTGGCAATGGAGAAGGCGGAGATTTCCTTCCGCTGGGACGAGCCCGAGTTCAGGGCCTACGAAGCCATAAGGGACGCCAGGAAGAAGTTCTACGAGGCCATGGACGACGACTTCAACACGGCCGAGGCCTTGAAGGCGGTCTTCGAGGTCAGCAACGCTATCAATAGATACCTCACCGAGGTGGAAAAGCCGAAGGAGAGCATCCTCAGGAAGGCGTGGGAGTTCTTCAAGGACGTCGGCGAGGTCTTCGGCCTGTTTGAGGACTACTTCAAGGAGCAGAAGGCCGGAAACGAGGAGGAACTCATAAAGCTCCTCGTTGAGGTCCGCGCCCAACTCAGGAAGGAGAGGAAGTTCGATTTGGCTGACAAAATCAGGGACGAGCTGAGAAAGCTTGGAATCCAGCTGGAGGACACACCGCAGGGAACGGTCTGGAAGAGGATTAAGGTTTGAGCTCTTTCGCTTCTTTCCTGCGGGACTACTTTTGGTTCTTCTGGGGTTCTTATTGCAACAACCGCGTAAGCAGGAACACGCGCCTGAGCCGGCTTCTTTCAATTCTCCTCGAGTCTTATTGCAACCTCGACAACCTGCCCGTCCTGGTCAACGATGATGGCCACTTTCAATTCTCTTCGAGTCTTATTGCAACCTATGAGGATTCTCTGGAGGCTGAAAAGCGTATTCTTGCTTTCAATTCTCCTCGAGTCTTATTGCAACACGCTGCCTGGTACGCTCGCTTATATCCCCCTCATAGCTTTCAATTCTCTTCGAGTCTTATTGCAACCTCGACAACCTGCCCGTCCTGGTCAACGATGATGGCCACTTTCAATTCTCTTCGAGTCTTATTGCAACCTATGAGGATTCTCTGGAGGCTGAAAAGCGTATTCTTGCTTTCAATTCTCCTCGAGTCTTATTGCAACACGCTGCCTGGTACGCTCGCTTATATCCCCCTCATAGCTTTCAATTCTCTTCGAGTCTTATTGCAACCTTTTCCAAACCCATTTTTGACCTCCGCTATTTCGCCAACATCTTTCAATTCTCTTCGAGTCTTATTGCAACCAATAAGGGCGATATAGCGTGGTTCACAGAGTAACCTTTCAATTCTCTTCGAGTCTTATTGCAACCACCGCGCCAACCGGACGGCAGTTAAGGAAAATCCTACTTTCAATTCTCTTCGAGTCTTATTGCAACTTACTTTATATCATTGATGAGGCTTCGGGCGTTGATGACTTTCAATTCTCTTCGAGTCTTATTGCAACCATACCTTTGAGATAGATTTCTACGATTTTGTCCCTCCTTTCAATTCTCTTCGAGTCTTATTGCAACGAGAAGTTCGACCTTGACGCCCTACCTCCTCTCCTGCTTTCAATTCTCTTCGAGTCTTATTGCAACCTGACTGGGGCTATTGTGGGCTTCCTTGGCATGATTCCTTTCAATTCTCTTCGAGTCTTATTGCAACCAATAAGGGCGATATAGCGTGGTTCACAGAGTAACCTTTCAATTCTCTTCGAGTCTTATTGCAACCACCGCGCCAACCGGACGGCAGTTAAGGAAAATCCTACTTTCAATTCTCTTCGAGTCTTATTGCAACTTACTTTATATCATTGATGAGGCTTCGGGCGTTGATGACTTTCAATTCTCTTCGAGTCTTATTGCAACCATACCTTTGAGATAGATTTCTACGATTTTGTCCCTCCTTTCAATTCTCTTCGAGTCTTATTGCAACGAGAAGTTCGACCTTGACGCCCTACCTCCTCTCCTGCTTTCAATTCTCTTCGAGTCTTATTGCAACTGCCAGGCTGAAGGAGGGCCTTGCGAGGGACCTTTACGCTTTCAATTCTCTTCGAGTCTTATTGCAACACGCCACCGCGGCCTCGAACATCATGCTCGCCACTTCCTTTCAATTCTCTTCGAGTCTTATTGCAACACGTGAACTACTTCGGCGAGAGGACCAGGATATGGTTTCTTTCAATTCTCTTCGAGTCTTATTGCAACAAAGAAAGTCGATTACGGCACGATACATCAAGAGCTCTTTCAATTCTCTTCGAGTCTTATTGCAACTATTCGACAAGATATCAAGCGTTTATGACTACTTCACTTTCAATTCTCTTCGAGTCTTATTGCAACAGGGCGCAAAACTCGTCCTTCCGCCCAACGAAGAGAAGAGAACACCGGAATATTTAAGCCTTTCTGGAAACCTGCGTTTACCCGGGGTCGGTCGTGCTGACCGTCACGTTGTCTCTCGCGGGGATTGGGTATCGTTCTCATGCCTGGCCCGGGGCACCGGTGGGATTTCTAGACTCACGAGAGCGTTTTAATGTTGGTTTTGAGGCAGTTTTGGTTTTGTCTGGCGGAATAATTGAACCTCATCAGGGTTCCAGTGGAAAGCTCCCCGCTCGTATCCAATCTGTTCGCTTCGAAAAAACTTCGTAACATTCCACCTGGAATCTGGAACACTATGTCGCATTTAAGGATTTGTAAAATCCGATTTCCAACCGCCTCTTCCGCCCGCTTGTTTTGAATTTTCCTCTCTACCGGGGCCCTTCTGGTCTCGGCCCTTTCTCACCGTGATACTCCCCTGAGAAAAGTGCCGGCTGATTTTATATCAAACCATGCATATTTAGCGGACAACTTAATAACCCACCGTAATGTTTAAAACCCGCAGGTCTTATAAGCGCCAGAAACAACGGCCAACGGTGGTTGAAATGGTGCGCTACATGGTAACCTCGGCACTCCCTTACGCGAACGGGCCGATTCACGCGGGCCACCTAGCGGGAGCGTATCTCCCGGCAGATATATTCGTTCGCTATCTGAGACTGAAGGGCGAAGAAGTGCTCTTCATCTGCGGAACCGACGAGCACGGAACACCGATAACCTTCCGCGCGCTCAAGGAAGGCAGAAGCCCGAGGGAAATCGTTGACGAGTTCCACGAGCACATAAAGACGACCTTCGAGAGGGCTAAAATCAGCTTCGACTACTTCGGCAGGACCGAGCTTCCCGTCCACTACCGGATAAGCCAGGAGTTCTTCCTCAAGGCCCTTGAAAACGGCCACCTCGTCAAGAAGGTCACCAAGCAGGCCTACTGCGAGCACGACAAGATGTTCCTCCCGGACCGCTACGTCATCGGAACCTGCCCCTACTGTGGGGCAGAAAACCAGCGTGGCGACCAGTGTGAGGTCTGCGGGAGGCCCTTAACGCCGGAAATCCTCATCAACCCGCGCTGTAACATCTGCGGAAACCCGATAACCTTCAAGGACTCTGCTCATTACTACATCAAAATGCAGGACTTCGAGGAGAGGCTCAAGAAGTGGATTGAGAGCCAGCACTGGAAGCCCAACGTCAAGAACACCGTCCTCGGCTGGATTAACGAGGGGCTGGAAGAGAGGGCCATAACGCGCGACCTCGACTGGGGAATCCCGGTTCCCCTCGACGACGAGGACGTTAAAGGGAAAGTCCTCTACGTCTGGTTCGAGGCACCGATAGGCTACATCTCCATAACCATCGAGGCCCTCAAGCGCGCTGGAAAGGAAAAGGAGTGGAAGAAGTTCTGGCTCAATCTCGACGGCGAGACCAAAGTTATACACTTCATCGGCAAGGACAACATACCCTTCCACGCGATATTCTGGCCGGCGTTCCTGATGGCCTACGGTAAATACAAAGACGAGGAAGTCGAGGCCGAGTGGAATCTGCCCTACGACATTCCCGCCAACGAGTACCTCAATCTTGAGGGCAAGAAGTTCTCGACGAGCAGGAACTGGGCCATCTGGGTGCACGAGTTCCTCGACGCGTTTCCAGCGGATTACCTGCGCTATTACCTCACCGCGATAATGCCCGAAACTCGCGACAGCGACTTCAGCTTCGCCGACTTCAAGGTCAAGATAAACGAGGAGCTGGTGAACAACCTCGGCAACTTCGTTCACCGCGCGCTCACCTTCGTGAACCGCTACTTCGATGGAGTCGTTCCGGAAAGGGGCGAGCTCAACGAACTGGACAAGGAGGCCTTTGAGGAAATCCAGAAGGCCTTCGAGGAGGTTGGTGAGCTCATAAGCCAGTACCGCTTCAAGGACGCGCTCAGAAGGGTTATGGAGCTGGCCATCTTCGGCAACCGCTACTTCGACCACCAGAGGCCCTGGAAGACGGCAAAGACCGACCGCGAGAGGACGGCCACCACCGTGAACGTCTCGCTCCAGATAGTTAAAGCCCTCGGAATCCTCCTTGAGCCGTTCTTACCGGATGCCAGCGAGAAGATATGGCACCTGCTCAACCTTGAGGAGCTCAAGCGCTGGGAGTTCACCGAGATTCCGGCCGGTCATCGCGTCAGGAAGGCAACTCCGATGTTCAGGAAGGTCACCGACGAGGACATCATCTACTTCATCCTCAACTACATCGCCAGAGGAAACCCGGAGAGTGCTAAACTGCTCCTCGACAAGTACTACAAGCGGGACGACGTTGTGAAGGTCGCCCTGGAGCGCTTCAAGAACAAAGAGGAGGCGAGGGCAATACTTAAGAGCGTCTACGGCGAGGAACTCGAGGTTAAGTCCGAAAAGCCCGGAAAGGCCTCGAAGAAGGAGAAGGTGAAGAAAAAGGAGGGTGGAAAGATGGACTACGTCAGCTTTGACGACTTCGCGAAGCTCGACCTCCGCGTTGGAAAGATAATCGAGGTCAAGGACCACCCGAACGCCGACAGGCTCTACGTGGTCAAGGTTGATTTGGGCGACGAGGTCAGACAGCTGGTGGCTGGCCTTAAGAAGTACTACAAGCCGGAAGAGCTCCTCAACAAGACCGTCGTCATCATAGCGAACCTCGAGCCCAAGAAGCTCCGCGGTGTCGAGAGCCAGGGAATGCTTCTGGCCGCTGATGACGGAGAGAACGTCGCCCTGCTCATGCCCGACAAGGAGGTAAAGCTCGGCGCGAGGATTAGGTGAGGCCTTTTTTGAAATCCCTTTCTCTTCCTCCGTTCCTGTACGTGGGGCGTGGTGTTCCCCAAGGGAAGAAAAGCCAAAGAGGTTTCTCTCCAGACTCGGTCGAGAGACTGAGGGAGCTATAGGGCGAACAGGTCATCGAGCTCAAAGACTAAGAAACCATCCTCCCTGAGCTTTTCCGCGTTTTCCACTCTTTTACCAACGAGACCCAGCTTAATCTCTTCCGCCTTGAGCTTAACGAGGCCGCTCTTCCGCTCCAGCTCGGCCAGTATCCTCTCGGCGTCGCGTTTCCTCAAATCGCTCCACTTGACCTCGAAGAAGTATGTCCTGCCCCTTTTCAGCCCCACGAAGTCTATCTCTTCGCTCTTACTCCACCACCTCCCACCCCTCTCGAAGGCAAACTCCCTCCAGAGGAAATCGGCAACGACCCTCTCAAAGACCCGCCCCATGTGGTGGTCGAAGTTTGCTTTGACCTCCTCAAGAACCTCGCAGTAGAGCTCCCGCTCAATCCTCTCCCTGTTCGGATAGACGAAGCGGAACCAGAAGCGGAAGTAGTTATCGGCGAACTCGTAGCGGGTGTTTCTCCTCTTCTCTGGCTCAAAGGCCGGGTGAACCTTGGCTATCACCCTTATCCTCGCGAGGTTGTCGAGGTAGCGCGAGACGGTTCCCCTGTCAAAGCCAGTGAAGTTCACTATCTCCCCGAAGCTCGTCTTCCCGAAGGCTATCGCCTTTAGTATCGCGAAGTAGCGCGCCGGCTCCCGGAATTCCTGCCTGAGGAGGAACTCCGCCTCGGTGTAGAGGGGGCTCTCCTTCCGAAGGAAGAGCCTTTCAACGTTCTCCCAGAATGATAACTTTCCATCAAACTGCCTCAGATATGCCGGAATCCCGTCGGCCACTCCATAGGCCTTCAGCCAGTCCTCCGGAGAGTAGCCCGGAAGGAACTCCCTAACGTGCCAATACATCAGCGGCTTCACGTCGAGCTGCATAGTTCTTCTCCCGTAGAGGGGGCTCTTATGACCAAGGAGTCTTTCCATCATGCCTATCGATGAACCCACGAGCACGAGCTTGACCTTTGAGTTCTGAATGTGTAAATCCCAGGCCTTCTGCAGGAGCGAGGGAAATGCTGGGTTCGAGGAGACAAGATAGGGAAGCTCGTCAATCGTTACGACGACTTTTTCTTCCCTCCTGGCTATGTACTCAAAGAGCTCGACCCAGCCGAGGTCGGAGCGGGCGAGGGGGAAGTCATCGAAGAACTCCCCGACCTTTCGTCTGAACTCCGCGAGGTTCTCCCGCTCGCTCCTCTCGTCGGCGAGGAAGTAAATCAGGGGAACGTTTTGGAATGCCTTAAGAACGAGTGCTGTTTTCCCAACTCTTCTCCTCCCATAAACTACTATCAACTCCGCTTTCTCACTCTCAAAGGCCCCCTTCAACGCCTCAATCTCGTGCTCCCTGTTCACAAATTGTTGTATCATGATTAGACTAATCACGTTGCAACTATTTAAGGGTTTCGATGGGTTGTCCCGTTTGCGGGGTCAGATTTGTCAGAAAGTCGGCTCAAGCGCCGTTGAGAGTGAATGTCAATTAAGGAGAAGTTCTCACTATCTCGTCCACTATGTACTGGAACTCTCTGAGAACCTTTTATCCGACTGAATGAGGCAGGGAAACTCGTCTATCATAACAACGACTCCCTTCTCGGCAAGATACCTGAAAACATCGGAAAAGCTTGAGAAAGAAGCCTCGCTGAGGAAAGCCGAGCTTGTGGGTCTTGACAGCCGGGGAAAGAGTTACGGCCTCATCGCCAAGAGTGTTAATGGAAAAGAAGGGCTGAGAAACGAGGGTTGCCTCGTCTGGGACTTGAGAGACTTCAATATCCCAACTAAGGGCCTCTAAAACACCAGCTCCACCCAGTTCTCCTTTCCCCTCTTATAGACACGCACGAGTCCCTTCTCCTCAAGGCGCTTGAACATCCTCCAGGCGGTCGTCTTCGGAATCCCGAGGGCTTTCCTGACGTCGGCCTGCTTGGCCCTTCCGCCCTGGTCGTAGACGTAGAGGAGTGCGTTGATTTCCTCGTCGGTGAGACCCATCGCTTCAAGCTTTTCCTTGAATTCCTCCCTTGAGAGGGGCAGGTTCCCTGGGTTTCCTCTCTTCTTGGCCCAGTATGCGACTGCTGGTATGCCAATGACCGCCAGAATGCCGAGTATGGGGAACAAGTCTCTCCCGCCGGACGCTGCTGAGGTGCCCGGTTCCTGGGGTGAGGTGCTTTCAGGGATTGTTGCCGGGGAAGTTGACGTTGATGCGGTTGAAACCGTGCTGGATGTTGTGGACTGCGTGTTTGAGATTGGGGTTGTCGTAGTGGAAGTTGTGGTGGTTGAGGGGGGCGAAGTAGTGGTGGTTGGGAGGGGGAGGATGTAGGAAACGCTCTGGTTTCCCGGCGGCATGGTTATCGTGTCGGAGGTTATTTTGAGGGGAACGTCGCTCAAATCAACGACCACCGCTCCTGGGGGGAGCTTTATCGTCACGGGGTATGGGAAGCTGTAGGTTAGGTTCCAGACTTTCCCTTCCTTTGATGTCAACGAAGCCGTAAAGTACGTGACAGTGATTTTAGTCGTCGAATTGAGGACGTAAACAGTTAGAACGCTCCCGTTCTTCTCGAAGAGGAGAGGGTTTCCGTTCTCGTCAAGCACAGCGAGGCCGGTGATGTCTTCGCTCAAAAGGGGAATTTCAACTGCCACTGAGTAGTTCGAGGGAACCACTACCTCAGTCACCTTAACGTATCCGCTGCCGTAAACTTCGACCGAGACGCTCTCGACCGTAGCTTGGGACAAAACCACCGGCAGGGTGAGTAGCAGGAGTACTACTGCCAGGGCTTTTTTCACGGCTCTCCCTCCGGAGTTTATCTTTTATCCCCTGAGCCCTCTCCTGGAGTCTTCTTTGGGGGTGTACTTGGAGAGCCTTCAGTGGAACTTCCGGGGAACGAGGGATGTCCGGGGGTTGTGTGGGTGATTCCCCGTATCTTGCCCCTTCTTTCCAGTTCCACCAGAATCCTGGGAATTTCTTTGAGCAGTCTAAGAACCTCCTCGCTGTTTCCGCTCTTGATGGCGTTCTCAAGTTCTGCCCTTATGGTAAGGAGTTCGGTTGCGTTGGCCCCGCCTTTGATGAGCGCATCAATTCTGCGGAGCTGGGCCTGCCCCATAAGTCTAGCCTTCATCGTAACCGAGTTACGAACCGCCAAGTTCAGGGCCTCCTCAAGCTTCAGCCTAGATGTCTGGAGGAACGCCACCTTGTGAACTATGTCCTGGGTATCGTTCTCCTCAAGGGATTCTTTCAGTCCCTCGTAGACCCATAGCGTTTGGTTGTACTCGGCTTCGAGCTCCCTCAGCTCCTCTCCGCTCAGCTCGCCCGATTCAATTAGCTTCCTAGCGTATTCCAGAACGTTCCCAGCGATGGCCACTTCTGTTTCGGCGATTGAAATCCAGTCGGTTTTCTCCGTCAATTCTTCCCCTCCAAACCGGCAGAACGTTATGGCCGAGTGATAAAGGTTCATCGCCTTTAGGGCCTCCTCAACGCTCTCGTTGTATTTTCCGTCCCTGTACAGCTCCCAGGCCTTTTCGCGAAGGGCGTCAGCCTGTTCAGAGGTGCAGTTGACTGAATGGGTGTAGTTGGCAAGCCGGTCCAGTGCAAGGAGCAGTCCGTTTGCTCTCGTTGACGCAGAGACGGTCTCGGAACTAACCCCGCCGACTGCCGGAACGAGTGAGACGAGGAGTATCCCGATAATCATGAACGCGATTTCCCTCACGGTTATCACCGCTTTAAGTTACGGCTCATCCCTAATTAGGGAAGCGGTGGAACAAAGGACTTAAAACGTTTCCGCAAGTTCCTTTCGATTTCAGGCGGATAGAATTAGGGGCGAGGGGGATATAACGTTTTCTCTAACGCTTCAACTCCACCCAGTTCTCTTTCCTTCCCCGGATGATTCTCACGAGTCCCCTCTCCTCGAGGCGTTTGAACATCCTCCACGCGGTCGTCTTCGGAATCTCGAGCGCGTCCCTTATCTCGGCCTGACTGGCCCGTCCGCCGTGCTCCAGCAGGTATTTCAGCGCAAGCTTTTCCTCCTCCCTCAGCTCGTCGCTTTTAAGGGCATCTTCAATGGGGTCAGCTTTGGTCTCACCGCCATCGTTTCCGGACCGTTTCCTCCACCATATGAAAAACACTCCTCCGACGAGAACAGCCCCGCCAAAGGCCAGGAGAACTTCAAGGGCACCGCTTTTCTGGTTCTTGCCCGTTGGGGGGTTTTCAATGATGTATGAGACGCTCTGGTTGCCCGGAGGCATCGTTATGGAGGTTCCGTTTATTCGAAGGGGGATATCGCTCAAATCAACGATGACGGCACCATCGGGCAGGAGGACCTCAAAGGGGACCTCGGAGGAGAAGTTAACCGTCCAGACTATTCCCCTCTTGGAGGTGAGGTCGGGGGTGTAGTAGGAAATCCTAACGAGCTCGGCGCTTCCGGGGGTAAATCAAGAGAGACTCGTTGGTTTCCTGGAAATCGATGGGGTTTCCCCGGGAGTCCTCAACGATGATGTCTTGGGCGTGTTCGGTAACCGGCACGATTAGCGGTTCGGTGTAGTTATCTGGCACTATCGAGATTTCCACCTTGACGTAACCGTCCTCGTAAACGAAGAGCTTTACGGTCTCCTGGGCGAGGACCGGGGAAGCCAGCAGAAGCAGTGCAAAGACGAGCGCCGTGCATCGGAGCCTTCTCATTCCTCCACCTCCAAAATGAAAGGGGTCAGGAGTGCGCGTTGATGAAGGCCTCCACCTCCCTCAGGAGGGTGACGGCGGCCTCGAAGTGTTCTTTCGCCTTCTCAGGCTGTCCGGTGCGGAGCAGGCGGATTCCGAGCTTGTATTCGTTCATGGCGCTCTTAAGCTGGACTTCCGCCTTCGAGACGTCAACGCCCTCGCGCTTGAGCTTCATGAGCTCCCTGCCGTCGCGGACTATTCTCTCGCGGAGCTCCTTGAGCTTCTCGAAGTTTCCGTCCCACTTGAAGTGGCCCCTTGCCATGGCCTTTCCCCTGCCGAGTTCCATCTGGAACTCCTTGACCACGTCCCTCTTCTCGATTATGAGGTTAAGGGCTTCGTCCCACCTGCCCTCGTCCGCGAGGGTCTTGACGCTCGTGTAGAGCTCAAGGAACGCGGTGTAGGTCTCGTTCAGCTCCGGATTCGGGTTCTCGCTCAGGGTCCTGTTGGCGAGCTGGATTGCCCTCTCGCCCTTTGCAAGGAAGCGCTCAACCACTTGCTCCGCATTCTGATGGAGCATCTGGAGCCTCAGTTCCTTCAACGCGGAGTCGAGCTCGGCCTTCTTCTGGAGGGCAACCTCGTAGTCCTCCCTTGCCTTTGTCAGGTTTCCAGAGCGCACGTCCTCCATCACGAGCTTGAACGCCTCAATGGTCTCGTTGTAGAGTTCCCTCGCCTCGGTGACGTTTAGTCCCTTCTCACCGGCAACGTTGATGAGCCTCTCAGCGTAGCGCAGGTAGGCCCTGGTTCTCTCAACCTGTGCCCTGAACTGGGCCTCCACGTTGGCGCCGGCTCCCTTCATCGGTGCCCTAATCTCCGACAGCACGAGCCGGTAGTAGTGCATCGCCATCAGCGCGTCCACCATGGAGGCGTTGTAGTTCCCCGCCTGGAACTCGCTCAGGGCTTTGTTGTAGTGCTCCTCAGCTAAGGCGAGGTACGTCGAGTTCGTCATGTTCTCGGGAACCTTCGCCTCGGTGAACTCGGCGAGCCTCTTGAGGTTGTTTATCAGCTTTTCAGCAACTACCTTCTCCTGCGGAACCTCGTTTGTCCCTGTGGAGTTCTCTGACCCGCTCGCGAGGGCAAAGGGCACCACGCTCCCCACGAGCAGGGCCGTCAATATTACCACGAGCAACTTCCTCACGGCCATCACCGTTCCCCTCTTGGGGGCCCAAATATTTTAGGGTCGCGGTGGAACGCGCGTTTCAAATCGTTCCTTTTTCCTCAAGCTCCTTAGCCAGGAGCGCAACTGTCAAGATGCCCTCAAAGATGCTCCCAAAGTTCGGGACCTCCCCGAACTGGGCAAAGAGAGTTCCGTAGCGCGGGTGCCACGCATCGACCTGCTTCCTGTTTTTGGCGGTTATGATGTAGACAACCCACTCCCTCTCCTCGAGCCACTCAACGAGCTTCCAAGCGTCGGCCATGTCTTTGACCTCAAGGCCAAACTTCTCGCGGACCTTCCCGGTGAGCTCCTCCATAGTCTCCACCGATTGAGCTTTGCATTGTGATTAATAAACCTTCACAGGAGCATCTTGAGCGCGACGAGGATTAAAACCCCAGCAAATGCCCTTCTAAGGGTCTCTGGATGGGCCCTGTGGGCCGCTAAAGCGCCGAGCCTGCCGCCGATTATGAGCCCCGGAGCAAGGAGGAGGGCCATGTGTAAATCAACCTGCCCAAGGCGGTAGTGCTCGAAGGCTCCAGCCAAGGCCGTGAAAAAGAGGGCAAAGCTCGAGGTTCCAACGGCGTACCTCATAGGTATGCCCACGAAGGTGTGAAAGAGCGGGACGTTGAGAACGCCGCCGCTTATGCCCAAAAGCCCGCTTACGAGGCCCGAGAGGATGCCCACAAGGGGAACGCGGGAGTAGTGGACGGTGCCGTCTTCGTCGTGCGGGTTGCCCTTTCCGCTCGCCATCGTGTAGGCAAGGTAAAAGAGGAGCAGCGCAAAGGCCAGTTTGAGTTCCTTTCCAGGGAATTTAGAAGATAAGTAGGCGCCGATAACTGCGAATGGGACGGAAAAGACCTCTTTCAGGAGAACGACGCGGTAAAGGACCGCACCCCTTCGAATGTGGGTCAGCGAGGCGGAGAGCGAGCTGAGGACTATGCAGGCCAGACTCGTGCCGATGGCGAGGTGTATCGGCTCTCCGAGGAGGACAAGGGTCGGCACTATCAGAAAACCGCCGCCGACACCGAGGAGACCCGCTATAAACCCAATGCCGAGGCCGATGATGAAGTCGAGGAGATACTGAAGCATGAAGGCCATTGGAAGGGTCTCTTAAAAACCTCACGGAACCGCGAAGCCGAGCCCCTTGAGAATCATTCTTAACGCCAGGAGGAACATCACAACGGCGAATGCCTTTTTCAGGGAGGAAGCCTTAGTTCTCTTGGCTATTCCTGCCCCGAGCTGGGCCCCTAATATCAGCCCGGGCACGAGGAGGACGAGCCAGTGGAGTTCTACGTTGCCCATCATGTAGTGCTTTATCGCCCCGGAAGCTGCGGTGAACACTATGGCAAAGCTTGAGGTCGCGACGGCGTAGTGAATCGGCAGTCCAAGGTAGGTCAGGAAGGGCACGTTAATGATTCCTCCGCCGACGCCGAGAAGACCGCTCGCGATTCCCGCGAAGAAGCCACCGACCGGGACGAGCTTGTAGTTCACCTTAACGTCCTCAAGCCTGACCTCGCCCGGCTCTGCCGTTTTCTTTCTGTATATCCTCACTGCAACGACGATTAGCGCCAGCCCGAAGATGACCTTCAGCCCGGAGGCGCTGATGAAGGACGTGAGCCATGCCCCTATGTAGGCGCCTATAACGGCAGTTGAGGCCAGCAAAAGGCCCACTTTGTAGTGTATCCTCCTCTGCCTTGAGTAGGCAATAGCCGAGCTGAGCGATGTGAAAACAACTGCCGCGCTGGAAGTTCCGACCGCGTGGTGCATCTCGACGCCGAGCAGGTTGAGGGTTGGCACTATCAGGAAGCCCCCTCCGAGGCCAAACAGTGCCGCGAGGACTCCGATGAAGACACCGACCGCGAAGTAGCCGAGGTATTTCAGCATTAATCATCCCTCAAAATGCGTCGTATGGCGTCGCTTATGCCCCATACTTCAATAATACCCGCACGGGAAACATTCTCAAAGTGCCTGTCGTTGGTCACGAGGATTGCCCCGCTTTTCAGGCACGTCGCCGCGTGGACGGCATCCGCAAGCTGGGTTTCAGGGAAATACGGAAGAACGCGGAGCACTTCCTCCCTGCTTGGGTTCACAATCGTGACACGCCTTTTAATGAACTCATAGAAGTCCAGCGCGTTGAGCTTTTCGGCGTATTTTCGGTATTCGGCCATCAAGACGTCGTTTGCCACCAGAACGTAGCGTTTGCTGGTTAAAAAATGGAGTAAAAGCTCGGTAGTGTCAGTCCAGCCCCGTTTAACCGCCGCTATGAAGACGTTCGTGTCGAGCAGAAATTTACAGTCTGTAGAGCTCCTTCGCAACTCTGTTCCCCTCTTCCCTGGTTTCAGCCTCAAGCTCCTCTAAATTCACTTCTCTTGAGTTCCTGACGAGTTTTTCGAGCATTTTCTTGACGTTGAAGCGCCTCAGGACTATCGTATCGCCGTCTATCTCCGTAACGAGGAACTCCTCGCCGGGCTTGATGTTAAGCTTTCTCCGGACGTCCTTTGGGATTACGACCCTGCCTTTGGAGTCTATCTTCGTTACTCCCACTTTTCCCACCATTCCCACTTTTGGTCATTGGTGTTTTAAAGCCTTACCATTCAAAGGCAACGGCCTCCACGAGCTTTACCAGGGCCTCAAAGTCCTCCTCCGTGAAGTCCTTCGGAAGGCCAAGCCCTTCCCCCTCTCCCCGATGATACCTGAGTCCGTTGCGCTCCGCTATCTTCACGACCTTTTCGGGAACGTCCCCGATTACCGGCCCCTCTCCAGGTCTTCCGTCGAAGAGGCGGAGCCTGATGAGCGTTCCCTCAAAGTCCGGCTCGAAGCCGAAGGCAAAGACGTTTCTCCCCGGGACGTCGTGGTCGGTTAAATCGGCTATCGCTTTTACCGCAACTTCCACCAGCGGCCACTCCTCGGGCTCCTCGATGACGAAGGCGAGCCTGTCAGAGAAGTCCCCCTCGTCGTCGCCGAACTCGAAGATTAACCCCTTCTCAGTCTCAATAACTTCGCCGTAAGGTTCGAGAAGGCCCTTCAGCCTTTCCCTCCACTCCATTCAAACCACCTCAGAGCATCTTTACCTCCTCGGGCGGACGAACCTTAAGGACTTCGCGGTTCACAAGCGTCTCCGGAACCTCACCGCGCAGAACTGCTAAGAGGTTTCTAACCGCCTGAAAGCCCATGTCCTCCATAGCCTCCTTTGAGAGGCCGGCGTAGTGGGGCGTTAGAACAGTCTCCCACTCGTAGTCGAAAAGCTCGTGCTCCTGAACCGGCTCGTTCTCAAAGACGTCGCTCGCGTATCCCTTTAGCTTACCCTCTTTGAGGGCTTTAACGAGGGCCTTTTCATCGACGAGGGTTCCGCGTCCGATGTTGACTAAATATTTGCCCTCAAGGAGCTTCAGCCTATCCTCGTTGATGATGTGATAGGTTTCCCTCGTCGCCGGGAGGGCGAGGATTACGATGTCGCTCTCCCTCAGCACGTCGTCGAGGGGAAGGTACCTCGCGCCAACTTCCTCCTCGATATCGGGCTTCCGCGAGCGAGACCAGTAGAGTATCTCCGTCCCCATCGCCTTCATTCTCCGCGCTATTGCCTTCCCTATCGCCCCCATGCCGAGGATTCCAACCTTTTTGCCGTAAACCGTCTCGATGCCCTTGAAACCGCTCCAGACCGTCCTGTGGGAGTCCCACTTTCCAGAGCGAATGAACCTGTCGGCGTAGGCGATTTTTCTCAGAAGAGCTATCGTTAAGCCGACGGCGAACTCCGCCACCGCCTCGCTGAGAACGCCTGCCACTTTGGTGACGTAGATTCCCTTCTTGGTTGCGGTCTCGATGTCAACGTGGTCGTAGCCTGCTGAATGACAGCTTATAACCTTCAGCCTTTCAGCTTTCTCAAGGACTTCGCCGGGAACCGGGTTGAGCGGGGAAACTATCAGCCCGTCGTACTTCCCGATGACCTCTTTAAGCTCCTCAACGCTCGGATAGAGGATAACGTCAACGTCCGCCCATTTCTTGAGTTCCTCAAGGGGTTTGCTCTTCATCTTGAAGAGGACGGCCACCTTCGGTCTCATGCTACCACCTTAAGACCCCTATCGAAACGAACCTAATAAGGTTTCTCCCGACGAAGTGGCGAATCTCACCTGAGAAAGCTTAAAAACTCCTTCCAGTTCTCCCTTTAGGTGGTGCAGATGGGGAAGGTAAAGCGTGAGAAGTGGAGCAACGAGTTCAGCGAGTGGTACAACGAGCTCCTCGAAACGGCTGGAATTATCGACAAGCGCTACCCGGTCAAGGGGATGAACGTCTGGCTTCCGTACGGGCTGAAAATCATGCGCAACATCGAGGCCTTCATAAGGGCCGAGATGGACAGGACCGGCCACGAGGAAGTTCTGTTTCCGGCGCTCATTCCTGAAACCGAGTTCCAGAAGGAGGCTGAGCACATAAAGGGCTTCGAGGACGAGGTTTACTGGGTTACTCACGCCGGTCTCGACCCCCTCGACGTCAGGCTCATCCTTCGCCCGACGAGCGAAACTGCCATGTACTCAATGTTCTCCCTCTGGATTCGCTCCCACGCGGATTTGCCCTTCAAGGTCTACCAGATAGTCAACGTCTACCGCTATGAAACCAAGCACACGAGGCCCCTCATTCGCGTTAGGGAAATCAGCAGGTTCTTTGAGGCCCACACGGCTCATGCCGACTTCGAAGATGCCGAGAGGCAGATAAAGGAGGACCTTGAGATATTCGACCGCCTCGCGAAGTTCCTCGCTTTACCTTACATAATTTCAAAGAGACCCGATTGGGACAAGTTCCCCGGCGCCTTTTACTCGCTCGGCGCCGAGATAATGATGCCCGACGGGAGGACGCTCCAGATAGGCACGATGCACAACTACAAGCAGAACTTCGCCAAGGCCTACAACATCCAGTACGAGACCGAGACGGGCGACCACGAGTTCGTTCACCAGACGACCTTTGGAATGAGCGAGCGCCTTTTAGCGGCGGTCATAGCGGTTCACGGCGACGACAGCGGAATGGTTCTCCCGCCGACGATAGCGCCGATTCAGGTCGTTATCGTGCCCATTCCGAAGAAAGACGCAAACGTTGACGTCTTCGCCTACGCGAGGGAGATAACCGAGGAGCTTAGAGAAGCCGGCTTCCGCGTCCACGTTGACGAGCGCGACATAAGGCCGGGAAGGAAGTACTACGACTGGGAGCTGAAGGGCGTTCCCCTCCGCATAGAGGTCGGCCCGAGAGATGTAGAGGGAAGGAAAGCCGTCCTCGCGAGGCGCGACACCTTCGAGAAGGTAACCGTCGAGCGCGATGCCATCGTCGAGGAGGTGAAGAAGACCCTCGACGCGATTCACGAAAACCTCTACAACCGCGCCAAGGAGTTCCTTGAGAGCCACATCAAGCGCGTTGACACGATTGAGGAAGCCAAGGCCGTCTTCGAGGACAGACGTGGCATAGTCGAGATTCCCTGGTGCGGTGACGAGGAGTGCGGGCTTAAAATGGAAGAGGAGCTTGACGCGAAGATGCTCGGAACGCCCTACCCGGAGGAGAAGGCCAGAGAGGGCATCGAAGGCAAGAAGTGCCCGGTCTGCGGCAGGGAGGCGAAGTTCGTGGCGAGGTTCGCGAGGACCTACTGATTCCTTTTCCCTTTTGGTGGTTTCCATGATTCTCGGAGTCCACGACGGCCACGACGCCGGGGCTGTTCTGATAGACGGCGAGAGGATTTTCGCGGTGAACGAGGAGCGCTTGAACCGGGTCAAGAAGTACAGGGGCTTCCCCGAGCTGAGCATCACGGCCGTTCTCGAGATGGCAAACGCTGACCCGGAGGACGTTGAGGTGATAGCCGTCGCCGGGATTTTCAGAAAGCAGAAGCGCCTCATCGAGCTTGAAAGAAGGTTGAAGGCCATCTTCGGCCCGGAGTTCAAGAGGAAGGTCCTCTTCGTCGAGCACCACTTAGCGCACTCGGCGAGCGCCTACTACACCTCGGGCTGGCGCGAGGCTTTAGCTGTTAGCATAGATGCGGCTGGAGACAGCCTGAGCTCCTCGATTTACGTGGCGAGGGACGGCGAAATGATTAGGATAGCGCAGAGCACCTACATTGACTCCCTCGGCGACTTCTACGCCTCGGTTACGGAGCTTTTAGGATTTAAGCCGATGCGCCACGAAGGAAAGGTGATGAGTTTAGCGGCCTACGGACGGCCGACCTACGATTTGAGCGCTATAATCGAGCTAAACGGGCTGACCTTTGACAACCACCTCAAGGTCATCGGCGTTGAAGCGACTAAAAAGCTGGCCGAGTTCTTCGGCTATCCCCTCTCAAGGGCGAAGGAGATAGCGAACCAGATGAAACGCGGGAAGCTCGACGGCGAGCTCCAGAGGAAGGCCATCGAGATAGCTGCTAGCGCGCAGAGACACCTTGAGAAGCTCCTTGAGGAGCTCGGCGTTAAGCTGAGTTCAAAGGGCATTCCCTTGGCCTACGCCGGTGGTGTAGCTCAGAACGTCAAGGCCAACGCGGTTTTGAGAAAAATCTTCGGGGACGACAATCTCTGGGTCTTTCCCGCGATGGACGACGGGGGGCTGGCCTTTGGTGCGGCAATCTTTGTAAAGGCCCAGCTCGAGAGGCTCGACGGAAAATGGAGGCCGTTCAAGCTCAAACACGTCTACCTCGGCCCGTCCTACGGGAGGGCTTACGTTGAGGAGTTCCTGAGAAAAGAGGGGCTTGAGTTTGAGGAAGTCAACGAAAAGTTCGTTGCCGATATTCTTAGCGAGGGGAAACTCGTCGGCTTCTTCCAGGGGGCGATGGAGTTCGGGCCTCGCGCGTTGGGCAACCGCTCGATTCTGGCCAACCCCTCCGACGAAAAGGTTAAGGAGAGGCTCAATCTGGCGCTTAAAAGGGACGTCTTCCAGCCCTTCGCGCCCTCCCTGCTCTGGGAAAAAGCTAAAGAATACCTCGAAGACCTCGAAGGAAGGCCGAACGAGTTCATGACGATGAGCTACACCGCGAGCGAGGAGTTCAGAGAAGCCGCTCCGGCGGTCGTCCACGTGGATGGCACGACGAGGCCTCAAGCAGTGAGGAAAGAGGTGAATCCGAGCTACTACGAAGTCATTAAGGCCTTCGAGAGGAGAACCGGCATCGGGGCCGTTCTGAACACGAGCTTCAACATGCACGGCGAACCGATAGTCTGCTCACCGGAGGACGCGCTGAGGACATTTAGAAAGGCCGGACTGGACGTTCTGGTAGTTGAGGGGTTCGCAGTGTGGAAAAAAGAATGAAATCACCCGCTCGCTACCTCTATCAGCTTCCGCATGTGGATTTCAACGGTGTCAAAGACTTCCGCCTTAACGTCGCCAGGCTTTATTATGAGGGGAAGCTCGGTGCAGCCGAGGATTACGCCCTCAATTCCTTCCCTTTCTATGTAGCGGTTGATTAGCTCGACCACCCAGTCCCTGCTGGCGAAGTTCTCGAACATGAGCTCCTCCTTGATAATCCTGTCGAGCTCGTTCATCTCGTCCTCGCTCGGCGTGACGACCTCGAAGCCCGCCTCGCGGAGGGCGTTCTTGTAGAAGTCCGCGGTCATGGTTGTCTTCGTTCCGAGGAGGAGAACCTTCTTAACTCCCCTCTTCCTCATCTCCTCGATGAGGGCGTCTATTATGCTGACCATTGGGACGTTTACCGCTTTCTGGACGTCGGGAAAGACTATGTGGGGAGTGTTTGCCGTCAGGGCTATTATCTCCGCCCCGGCCCGCTCAAGGGCCTTCGCCGCGTTTATGAGTATCTCCTTTCTCCCCTCCCAGCCGTTCGGGTTGTGGATGAACTCCTTGAAGTTTATCGAGTAGATTATCAGCTCCGGGTAAACATAGGGTTCGAACTTTTCGCGGCTTATCTCAAGGTATTTCTTGTAGTAGTAGAGCGTTGATTCCGGGCTCGTTCCGCCGACGAGGCCTATCCTCCTCATGGCAATCACCGGGTGTAGTAGGTCGGCCCCGCTATCAACCTTTTGGTTAAAAACGAAAGGTTAGTGAAAGAAAAAGTTTACAAAAACGTGAAAAACGGGTGAGAACCCGAAAATCATTCGTTCTTCAGGTGGACGTCGAGCTGCGGGAACGGAATCTCTATGCCCTCCCTGGTGTAAAGCTCGTAGATTCCCCTCGTGAGGTCGCCCTTGACGGCCCAGTAGTCCTCGGTCTTCGCCCATGCTCTGAGCTGGAGGTTTATAGAGGAGTCCGCGAGGGCCGTTATGACGACGCTCGGTTCCGGCTCATTGAGAACCTTCGGGTGGCCCTTCATGAGGTCCATCGCGAGCTTTATAGCCCTGTCAAGGTCGGTTCCGTAGGCGACGCCTATGTCAACGTCCACCCTCCTCGTGGGCATTCGTGTATAGTTGGTTATGACGCTCCCCCAGACGAGCTTGTTGGGAATCGTTATCAGTTTGTTGTCCGGCGTCAGAAGTTCGGTTCCCATTAGACCGATGTTGTTTACTTTGCCCGTTTTGCCCGCGACCTCCACTACCTCTCCTATATCAACGGGCCTCAGCGCGGCGAGCCAGACGCCGGCCGCGAGGTTCGTAAGCGTGTCCTGCAGGCCGAAGCCGAGGATTAGGCCTACCACCGCCGACAGGCCGAGGATTACCGGCGACACCGAGATTCCAACGGCCCCAAGGGCCACGATGAGGACTATCAGGTAGAGGCCAATAGCCAGAAACCTGCCGAGGAACTCGACGACCAGCGGCGGAAGCTTGGTCTTTCTGAGGGCCCGTTTGAAGGCCCCAACGACGGCTCTCGCAATGACGTAACCCACGATGAGAATTGCGAGGGCAGAAATCAGCTGAAACGGCGTCACCCCAACGTAGGGGAGCGCCTGGTTTAGGTTCACCATACCAACAACCTCCATACGAAGTTTTATCAAGAAAGGTGGGAAAAAGGACTTAAAAAGGTTCGGGTTAGATAAGGCGCTCAACCTCGTCCCAGAGCCGCTCAGCAAGCTCGCGCTTGTCCATTCTCGGGAGCTTCTTAACACCATCGCGGGTGACGAGAAATACCTCATTCTCCTCGCTTCCGAACGCTTTGAGGGTGTTGGCAACGACTAAATCACTTCCCGCGCGCTCAATCTGCTTTCTGGCTTCTTCGATGAGCTTATCCTCGCTCGTCTCGGCCTTGAAGCCCACGAGGAAGACCTCAGGCTGAAGCTCTTTAACGCGGTCTATTATCTTAGGCGTCGGCTCGAGTTCGAGGGTTAAACTCCTACCGCTCTTGATTTTTTCGTCCGCCCTGTTCTTGACGCGGAAGTCGCTTACGGCGGCGGCCAAAACGACGACGTCGTATTTCTTCGCCTTCAGCTCGTTTTCTATCGCCTCAAGCATCTCCTCTACCGTTTCCACCTCAATCTGGTTCTCGACGAAGCTCGGGACGCTTCCCTTCGTCCTGATGAGCGTAACCTCCGCCCCCCTGAAGTCCGCCTCTTCGGCTATTGCAACTCCCATTCTGCCACTGCTCGCGTTGGTGATGTAGCGAATCGGGTCTATATACTCCCTCGTCGCGCCTGCCGTGACCAGGACGCGTTTCCCCTCGAGGCTCTTTGGATGGAGCTTCCTGATGACGCGGTAAACTATCTCGTCGGTCGTCGCCACTTTAGCTTTGCCCTCCTCGAACCTCGGCCCTATGAACTCGACGCCCAGCTTTTTGAGCTTCTCGATGTTCTCAACGACTATTGGGTGCTCGTACATGCTGGAGTGCATTGCGGGGGCTATCATAATCGGGGTGTGGGCGAAGGCTGTGGTAACAACGGTCGTGACGGGTGTGTCGTCTATGCCGCAGGCTATCTTGCCTATGGTGTTCGCCGTCGCGGGGCAGACGAGAATCAGGTCGGCCTTGTTCTCGTGGTCTCCGGCCAGCTCGACGTGCTCTATGAATCCCGTAATCTCGGTCACGACTGGATTCCCTGTGGCGAACTCCATCGCGTAGGGGTGAATTATTTTTTGAGCGTTCTCGCTCATCACCGCGTGCACTTCCGCGCCGTGCCTTATGAGCTCCCTTGCCAGCTTGACGCACTCGACAGCGGCTATGCTCCCGGGAATCGCGAGAACGATTTTCTTGCCGACGAGCTTCCGGCTCTTCGTGGCGTAAATCAGCTTAACGTGGTGAAGCATCGAGACCACCGAGAATAGTTGGAGAGAGGGGTTAAGAAGCTTCTGACTTAACCAATGGCTCAGACAAGGACTATCTCTTTGTCGGAAGTGCTGGGCACGTTTGCCCTGAGCTGGATGAAGAGCCCACCATCAACGATTGAGCTCCTAACCTTCTCGGTTTCAAGGAGGTTGACCTTACCGATTGTCAATTTAAGCACGGTGTCAACGAGTTCCTGAGGGGCGTCGGCGGAGGTGCCGACTATTATCGTATCCGGGTAAAACTTGCTGACGTTGTAGAGGAGCAGTATGACCACGGGATAAGAGCCCTCTGAAACGTCCACCCTGAGGAGAAATGCCTCATGGATTGCCCTGCCCGTTTCCCGCTCATCCACTATTGTGACTTCCACTGGCACGTCCACAGCGGAGGCTAACCTCAGCAGGAACGTTTGAAGGGCGTTCTTTGATACCGTCGTTCGGACGACGACGCTCTGCGTATCCTCGCGGTAGTAGACCCACTGGAGCTTGGAGTCCTCCCTAAGTATGACGCCCATAACGTTGTTGAGCCTCTTCACGGGGACCTCGAACTCCAGCGACATCATAGTTAATCCCCTCGCAGGGGTAAGTGTAACTTTAGTTTGTGGGTGAGTCGTTTTGAGCCCTTATTAAGTTATTGGATGTCGGCCTGACTATTCCTCACGGACGGCATCTTCCTCAAATTTTTTGACCTCTTCCTCGGTTCCAACCCATACGACGAGCGTTGGTTCAACGGTTATCATCCCGTCCTTAATCATGGGCTTGATTTCGCATATCGCTTTCTCTATCTTGAAGCCCCTGTCAACTACCTCAATCACGATTGGCAAATCCGTTGAAAGCCTCATGATGTCACTTGAGTGAATCCTGCTCTTCTTTCCAAAGCCGTAGATTCCCCGGTAAACGGTTGCACCGGCTATGTCCATCTCGCGGAGCTTCTCAACTATCGCCTTATACAGTGGCTTTCCGTTCCAGCGGTCGTTCTCGCCGATGTAGATTCTAAGCCTGAGCGTGTTCCAGTGTTCAACTTCAACCATACCCTCACCTCCTCGCCATTATAAACCCAAGAAACACTAGGCTTATGGTTACAAAAACGTTTGCCAGCACGTTGAGGCCCGCTATGAGGTACTCCCTCTCGCGGAGGAGCGAAAACGTCTCATAAGAGAAGGTTGAGAACGTGCTCAGAGCACCGCAGAAGCCCGTTCCAAGGAAGAGCCTCCACTCCGGCGTAACGTCAACGCCCCAGAAGAGCAGGCCGTAGAGGTAGCCGAGAATAAAGCTGGCCACACTGTTCACGAGGAGCGTTCCAACTGGGAAATCCCGGTAAGTGGGGAGCAGTCCTGAGAGGTAGAACCTTGCGAGAGCTCCCAAGGCGCCGCCGAGTGCTATCAGCCCCATCAATCTCGCGTTCATTCCATCACCCCTGCCCTTTGCCTGTTAAATGTCTTCTTCAGCGAGAAAAACGTTCATCCCCAGGCGATTAGGAACCTTTAAAATCTTTTGGTTTTCGTCCAGGGCCATTCTTGTTCCCAAAGGCATAGGAGAGGTAGTAGTGTATCAGCTCCTCCACCTTCGAGAAGTCCCTCTCCCCAAGGCCCAGCATCTTCCTGAGGCGCCTGTTCTCGGCTATCAGCCCTGAAAGGGTTATGGCAAGGTTCTGGTTGTCCAGGGCGGAGTAGTACGTCCTGAACTTCAGGGGGGACCAGTGCCCTTCAAGTTCGTAAAGCCTCTCTTCGAGCCCCTTTATCTCCTCCTCCAGTCTCGCAAGTTCTTCCTCGTCAACTTCCTCATCAAGGTAGCCGTCAAGGAGTATTATCCTAAGGGCCTCCTCCGCTCGGAAACCGTTCCTCCTGCAGGTCTCCTCGATTCTCTTCCAGAGCTCGTCAGGGACGTTGAAATGAACCTTCCTCCACCTGCCCTTGGCCCATACCGTGACCTTCATCGCATATCCCCCAGGCGCTTTCTGAGCTCCGCGTTTTCCCTGCTCAGCTCGCTTCTCAGCTCAAGCATGTAACTCCGGTCCTCTTTCGCCTTCTTCTCGAACTCAACGAGTTCCCTGTAGTTGGTTTCCATTTCTTCAAGCTTCCTGAGCAGTCTTTCCCTCCTCTCGAGGAGGAGCCTGAGTTTTAGGGCCTTCAGTGTTCTTTCAAGGCCCTCCGCGTCCCTAAACCTGTTTTCAATCTCCTTCCGGTTTCGCCTGATTCTATCAAGTTCTTCACCACTCACCTCAATCTCAACAGCCAACGTTTCTCCCTCCTCTCCTTCCGCCCGCGTTCTGGGCCGACTTCCCTACCGGCAAGGAATTCCACTGCTTCAAGTATCGCCCTCCTCTCTGCCTCCGTGGGTTTTCTCCCGGCCCGGTAGTCAAAGCTCTCTATGAGTCCTTTAAGCCTCTTTCTCAGCCCTTCGAGCTTTCTCCTCTGAACCTCTGAGAACCTTTTCCTCAGGCTTTCGTCGGTAATCTCCCTTAGAACTTCCTCGTAATGTCTCCTGCAGAGGATTGCGGGCGAGTTCTCATATGTCTCGATGAGGTTTGGAAGCCTGTCGGCGAGGGATTCGATTAGGATTCGCTCCTTCTCGGCGGTAAGCCTGCAGAGGAGACACTCCTCGGTTTCATTCTCCCCGCGCAGGTAGCTCTCAAGAACGTCCTCGTAAATGACAGATACTCCGTGGGGGCCAAGAAGGGGATTGGAGAGGGCCAGCCGGAGGACCTTCCAGGCGTGTCTCCTGCAGAGACCCCCGCTCCTTCGAAAGGCCCTCCTGACGGCCGGGTCATTGGGATGCTCGTAGAGTATGGTCTCAATCTCTTCATCCTCGAACTTCTCGACTAACCTGCAGACCGGACAGCCCGGTTCTTCCATTGCCCTTCGGAGTTCTGCCTCAATAACGTCCATAGGCTCCACTAAAGGTAACGCATCATCGAGTCAACGACCGCCAGCGCGCGGTAGGTGTTCTGGAAGTTGGATATTCCCAGTTCAAGGCTCCTCCTGAAGCCGCCGTTGGGGTTCTGGAGCTGGCGGATGAACCACACGTGCCTCCTCGGACAGGTGGGGGTCTCGTTCTGAAGCTCAAGGCCCCTCGTTGCGTAGAACGTCGGCTCAAGGTATGGCGGAAGGCTGTAAGGCACCTCGGTGAACCCACCCCAGTCACCGCAGAGCTCACAGTTCCTGAAGTGCGGGCTCTTGGGCGGGCGGTAGCCGAGGGTGTAGAGCGTGAAGAGGGCCTGGTAGGTCATGGTCGTGGTTGGTTGCTTGACGCCGTAGCCGTTTCCGTTGCGGAACTTCATCACAAAGGCCCTAATCGCGTCCTTTTCGGTGGAATCGAACTTCAGACCAATCTGGTTGAAGGCCTTGGTGACCCAGTAGGTGGCTTCGAGTGGTGTCGCCGTTCCGAACTCCTCGCTTCCTCCGAGTCCGACCGCGAACTTGCCTTCCGCGGGGTTGTACTTGGTGAAAACGATGTCGCTCTTCTCCCTCGCGACGTCCTTGGCTCCGAGCAGGGCGAGACCTTCGAGCGCCATCGCTATTGCCACGACTGCAGTCTGGGGCTGGATGGCGTTGCTCAGGAACTCAATGGTTTTCTCAGGTTCCGGGAACTCGATGCCGAGGAGGTTGTAGATTTTAATCGCGTAGTAGGTATCGTTCACGTTGGTATCGTCGAGAACGCTAACGAAGCAGTAACCTCCATCTTCGTGTCGCCTGTCCGTGACGTATCGCAGGACGGCATCAACGTCAACATAACGTCCGATTTCGTAAAGCTTCGAGCCCATTCTCTCACCTCCCGTGGAGAACAGGCGTCATCAGCCCCTTTCGGGCGGTTCGGGCTCGAAGCCCCGGGCGGACGCCATCGCCCGTATTCACTCGGAGTGGTGCCTTAAAAGCGTCGTGGTTCAACGCTCTAAAGAACGCTTATAAATCCAACCCTCCCTAGGTCTGAGCGAGGGTAGAATATGGAGTTCATAGGCTTCACCTACGTCACCAACTTCCTTGAAAACACCCTGAAGGACGCGATGTTCGAGGTCGTTGACGAGGCCAACAGGCTCTTTGCGGACTGGGGCCTGCGGGTGAGGTTCATCTACCTCGACAGCCTGACCCTCGAGCCGGGCTATCTAATCAACGTCAAAACCCCGGAGGGCACGGTAAGGCTTTACCCGCTCGAAGTCCTCGTTGATTTCCTCGACTACCGCCTCAAGGTTGAACTTGAGAAGGATGATGAAATCGCCATGAACAAAATCCTCGGCCTGATAAGCTTCCCGCTCGCGTCGAGGAACCGCTACTTCGACTTCTACGAGAGCTTCTTGGGATTCCAGGCAGAGAGACTCGGCAGGAGGATAATGGTGCTCTCCATGAGGCCCTTTGAGTCGGACGTTCTGCGGATGGCCCTCAGAACCCTTGAGAACCCCCACGTGGAGGAGGAAGTTAAGCGTCTCGCAAGGAGAATTCTCTCGCGCGAGCTTGAAACCTTCAAGGGGCGCCTCCTCAAGGGCATCCTTCACGAGGTCGGCCACGCCTTCGGCCTTGAACACTGCTCCAACCCCTGCGTCATGAATCCTCCGGCAACGATGGAGGAGTGGGACTCCCGGCCGGCGGTCTTCTGTGATTCCTGCATGGAAAAACTGAACGAGAGCTTGGGGAGCTTCACCCTTTGAGTTCCCTGACAACCTTGAGAACCCTTCCTGCGTGTCCCTTTGCCCGGACGTTGCGCTTCTCCCACACGATTTTGCCCTCGGGGTTTATGATGAACGTGCTCCTTATGACGCCCTCGTACTCCTTTCCGTAGCGCTTCTTCTTTCCCCACGCGCCGAGGGCCTTGATGAGCCGAACCTCGGGGTCGCTCAGGAGCTTAACCTTTAGCCCGTGCTTCTCCTTGAAGCGTCTGTGGCTCTCCACCGAGTCCTTGGAGACCCCAATCACCTGGAAGCCGAGCTTCTCGAACTCAGAAAGCAACTCGGTGAACTCCTTTGCCTCGGTCGTACAGCCCGGCGTGTTGTCCTTTGGGTAAACGTAGAGAACCGTCCACCTGCCCTTTACGATGTCCCCGAGCCTGACCTTCCGACCCCCTTCGTCGTAAACCTCAACCTCAAGGAACCCCATGAAACCACCGGGGCTTTTAGGGCGCCCTAATTAATAAACCTTCCGCGGGAAACGTTTTTTAGCGGGAGCGCGTAGTCCCTTCTTAGGTGGTAGCATGAGACTTCCGGGGCAGAAGACGAAGATTATAGCGACCCTCGGCCCGGCTTCACTCAAGGAGAAAACGGTTTCTGCGATGGTTCGCGCGGGGATGAGCGTCGCGAGGCTCAACTTCGCCCACGGCGACCTCAAACAGCATGAGAGGGCGGTAAAGCTCGTCAGGAAGGTTTCAGAGAAGCTCGACAGACCCGTCGCGATACTCGGCGACCTGCCCGGCGTCAAGATTCGCGTTGGGGAGATAGAAGGCGGTTCCGTCAACCTGAGGCGCTGGCAGACGATAACGCTGACCACGAGGGACGTCGTTGGGAACGAAGCGGTAATCCCCGTCGAGTTCAAGGACTTCCCGAGGATGGTCTCCAAGGGCGACGTGATTTACCTCAGCGACGGCTTCATAGCGCTCCGCGTTGAGGAAGTCCGCGGTCAGGACGTTATCTGTAAGGTTCTCGTTGGAGGTACGCTGTTCTCCCACAAGGGCATAAACGTCCCGAAGGCGAGGCTGGCGATAGATGCGGTGACCGAGAAGGACTTGGAGTTCGTGGAGTTCTCCCTTGAGGTCGGCATCGACGCCGTAGGAATAAGCTTCGTGGGCTCGGCCTACGACGTCCTCAAGGTCAGGCGCTTCGTTGACTCCCACCACGGAAAGCTGTTCCTCATCGCGAAGATAGAGCGCCCCGACGCGGTCAGGAACTTCGACGAGATTCTCAACGCCTCCGACGGCGTGATGATAGCGAGGGGAGACCTTGGAGTCGAGATGCCCATTGAAAAGCTCCCGATACTCCAGAAGAAGCTCATTAAGAAGGCCAACTGCGCCGGCAAGCCCGTTGTGACGGCCACCCAGATGCTCGAAAGCATGACGCACGAGAAGCTTCCTACCAGAGCAGAGGTCACCGACGTTGCCAACGCAATCCTCGACGGAACCGACGCCGTTATGCTCTCCGAGGAAACTGCGGTTGGAAAATACCCGGTTGAAGCCGTCAAGATGATGGCGAGGATTGCCAAGACCACCGAGGCTTACCGCGACAGCCTCTGGACGAGCAGAACGGTCGAGTGGAAGATGAACGAGTGGAAGGGACGCGGACCGACGAAGGGAACGATAAAGGACGCGATAGCGAGGAGCATCATAGAGGCCCTCAACTCAATTGACATCAAGTACATACTGACGCCCACCAGAACCGGCCAGACCGCGAGGCTCATAGCGAGGTTCAAGCCGAAGCAGTGGGTTCTGGCCTTCGTCACCAACGAGTGGGTCGCCAACACGCTGATGTTCTCCTACGGAGTCTACCCGTTCAAGGTGGAAGAAACGAGCGAAAGGGAGATAATCCGCCTCATAACGGGCCTCGGGCTCGTGAGCGAGGGCGACACCGTTCTGCTGACCAAGGGAACGCCGATAGGAAGGACCGCGGGAACGAACACCATAAGGATTTTCAACGTCTGACCCTTTCTTTTTTGCCTTCAGTACCTCAGCCTCGGGTTGTACTCGAGGAGCATGAGCCCGTTCTTGAAAATCCTTATCGTCCCGCTCTCCGAGAGGCTAATGGCCATCGCCTTCGTCAGCTTGGTTATTCCAGCGGCCGCGATGTGCCTGCTCCCCAGGCCAGGGGGTAGCATCAAATCGATGACCTTTGGCTCGACCTCGAGGTACCTCCCTGCTGACACTATCCGCCCATCCTCCCTTATGACGAACGCACCGTCGAGCTGGGCGAACTCCTTTATTATCTCCTTGCTGTCCCTGTCAAGAACGTTTATCCGGTGTCCCTTGAATGGGTTGGGAATAAGCTGGTGGGAGTGCTTTAGAACCCTCCTCGTGTCGCCGATGACGAATATCGTTCCGACCGGCGTTCCTTCCCTGCCCTCTATGCTGAGCTCTATGGCAATCTCAAGCATTCTCTGAAGGACGCTCTGGTTCTGGGCGAAGAAGCTCTTCATCGCTGAGATTCCCTTCTTGACGGTCTTGATGCCTATCGCGTCCTCGGTAACGTAGACGAAGGAATCACCCTCGCTGACGATGTTGTGCTCCATGAGAAACGCAGAGAGAAGGTTGAGCACGTTGTTGAGGTCGAGGTTCTGGGGGATGGATACCTTCTTGACCTTCTCATCCTCAACGTCAAAAGATGAACCGACGAGGACAACGGGCAGGTCGGTGTCGGGTATCTTCTCTTCTTCTACTTCCTCCATTATCACGAGGGCTTTGGCACCGAGTCTCTTGGCTATCTCAAGGGCGCTCTCTATGAGAACGGGATGTATCTTCATGGCACTTCGATGTTTTTCGGCCAAAAAGGTATAAAAAGATAGCGGGGAAGCGATAGCGGTGATGTCATGAGGGTAGTGGTTGCAATAACCGGTGCGAGTGGGGCAGTGTATGGAATAAGGCTCGTCGACGTTCTTCGCGAACTCGGCCATGAAGTCATTCTTCTTGCGACGGAGACCGGGATAAAGGTTGCCCGCCACGAGCTCGACGTTGAACTCAAGCCGGATTACCCGGAAGACAATCTCTTCGCCCCAACCGCCTCGGGTTCTTACCCGTTTGACGCGATGGTAATCGCTCCCTGCTCGATGAAGACCCTCTCTGCGATAGCCAACGGTTACGCCGACAACCTGATAACCAGAACTGCGGACGTCGCTCTGAAGGAAAGACGAAAGCTCGTGCTCCTTATACGGGAAACTCCTCTCAACGCCATCCATATCGAGAACATGCTTCGTGTGACTCGCGCGGGAGCGATTGTAATGCCCGCCTCGCCTGGATTTTACACAAAGCCGAAAACTGTGGATGATATAATAAACTTTATAATCGGCAAAATCTTAGATATTCTGGAAATTAACAACGATATTTACCAGCGCTGGGGGATTCCCCATGGTACAGTTGGATGACCTTGATAGGGCTATACTCAGACTCCTCAAGGAGGACGCTCGCCTGACCATCTCCGAGATAGCGGAGAGGTTAAATCGACCCGAGTCAACGATACACTTTAGAATCAAGAAGCTCCTGGAACGGGGTGTAATCGAGCGGTACACGATTATTCTGGGTGATTCACTTCGTCCCAAGGCGGTTGCGCTGATTTACATTCAGGCCGAGACACCAATCATCGAGGACTTCCTTGAGAAGTACATCAGCTACATCATGAAGACCCTCTCTATTCTCCCCAACGTTCTCGCGGTCGCGAGAAGCGGTAAGGACAGCGTCGTTGCCCTCGTCGGCGAGGAGAGCGAGGACAAGCTCAACAAGTTCATTGACGAGACGATAAAGGTATTACCAACGCTGAAGCGCGTGGAAGTGATTCCCCTCCAGGACTTCGTCAAGGGCGAGGACCTCGTGGGCTTCCTCGTGAGGGTCTGACATGGAGGTTGAAGTGAAGTTCAGGGTTGATTTTGAGGAAACGAGGCGGAAAATCGAGTCCCTTGGGGCCCTCTTCGTCAGGGAGGAGCTCCAGGAGGACGTTTATTTCTCCCTACCCCTCCCAAAGCTCCTCCGCGTGAGGAAGCTCGACAACCTCGGGAAAGCTTTTCTGACCTACAAGGAAATCAAGGATTTGGGCAGGAACGAGGAGTTCGACGAGTTTGAAGTTGAGGTCTCGGACTTTGAGGCAACCGTCGAGATTCTCAAGCGCCTTGGCTTTGAGGAAGACGTTGTGGTTAGGAAGAGGAGGCTTGTGTACCGCCTGGGCGATGTCACCTTCGAGCTCAACGACGTTGAAGGCCTCGGCGGTTTCCTCGACATAGAGGTCATCTCAGATGACGTTGAGAAAGCGAAGAAGAAAATCTGGGAAGTTGCAAAGCTCCTCGGCCTGAGCGAAGACGATGTGGAGCCGAGGCTTTACCAGGAGCTCATAAGAGAAGCTATGAGAAACGAGAAGAAGGATGAAAAAAGCTGACCTAGGGCCCGTTCCTCACTTGGCCGTGGCGACTATCTTGATTATGTCGTTGAACTCCAGCTCGTAGTCCTCTCCGACGCGCCTCTTCGTTCTGGCGTTTACCGCGTAGAGGAAAGTCCTTCCAAGGTCGGTGTGAACCTTATAGGCCAAATCCTTCGGCGTCGAGCCCTTCGGGAGCAGGTAGACGTGCGGTAGGACGTTGCCGAACTGGTCGGTGAGCTTGTTCTCGTCCTGAACCGGGTAAACCGGAATGAGGTTAAGCAACTCGAAGACCGCTCTGTTTATGACCTCCTGAACGCCGGTCGAGCCAAAGCGGTCGAGGACTTTCTCCTTAATCAGCTGAAGGGCCTTCTCCTGCTTGGGGTTCATCTTCTTGACGATTTTGAAGTCGCCCGAGCCCGGAATGTATTCAATGAAGCCCGCCTTTGCCGCCTTCCTGAGGGTCAGCTCCGCGGCGGCCGAAGTTGGAACGACGAGGTAGCCCCTCTTCTTTCCCTCCTCGATGAGCCTCTTGATTTGCTCGTCTGTGGCGGCATCTGCCTTGTTTGCGGCTATTATTATCGGCTTGTTGATTTTTCTCAGCTCGCGGACGAAGGCGAGCAAATCCTCGTCGCTCCACTTGGTGGGGTCGCCCGGAAGGCCCACCTTGTGAATCGCTTCCCACACGTCCTCCTCGGTTACTCCAATTCCGGAGAGGTGGTCGGCTATTGCCTGCTCTAATTTCATGTGCTGGAGTTTAATCCTCTTCGCGAACTTCTCCCAGCCCTTCTTGAGGATTCCGTAAATCCAGTAGTCTATCTCCCTCTCAAGGAACTCGATGTCCTCAACTGGGTCGTGGTAATCCGTCGGCTGACCCTCGGCGTCGGTCTTTCCGGTGGCGTCTATGACGTGGATTAAGGCGGAGGCCATTCTCAGGTCGTCGAGGAACTTGTTGCCCAGACCGCGCCCCTCATGAGCTCCTGGCACGAGACCGGCGACGTCAATCATCTTTATCGGAATCAGGGCCTTCCCATCGCGGTACTCGTAGTTCTGGGGGTTCGGCTCACAGCCGAGCTCTTTGCAGGGGTGCTCCGCTATGGCATAGCTCACGCCGACGTTGGCATCGATGGTGGTGAAGGGGTAGTTCGCTATATCAACGTCAACGAGCGTCGCCGCTGAGAAGAACGTTGACTTTCCGACGTTTGGCTTTCCCACAACGCCTATCTCCATTCCTCCCACCGGCCTAAATTGGGGGGAGGGTTTTAAGAGGTTGCGGTGAGGGGAAGTATCGAGCTACAAAAATTTATTTAATTTTGGCCCGTGGTATTCAAAGAGGTGGAGTGAGATGAAAAGGTCCCTTTTCCTTGTCATCGTCCTTATATTGTTGCTATCCCTTGTCCCGGCCCGGGTGATGCCCTTTGAGTTCAATATGGACGGCCTGATGAAAGAGGCTGTCGTAGTGGGAGTGGAAGAGGTGAACGGCACAGTCTATGCTCTCGGCATTGCGTCGAGTGGTGGGGGCTCCTGCGATGGGTACGCGGTACTGCTGGCAATCTCTCCCAACGGCACCCTTGAGTGGTGGAAGGTCTTAGCTAGGGAAAGGTTTGAGGGAATTGACACTGATGTGGAGTTCTGGCCTTACTTTGAGATGGTCTCGGACAAAGGATGGCTGATGGTAAGTGGCGTTGAGTGCGTCGAGAATCCATGGGAAAACAAGTATGGCCTCCAGTCGTGGTATTTTCAGTGGAACGAGCACGGCGATTACAAAGAGGTATCCTTCTCCGGTATCGCCTCTGGGCTCACGGTGTTGAACGGAACCCCCTACGTTCTGATAACCTATCCCGGCCGCGCTTCCCATATCTCTATTTTCAACACCTTTGGAAGGGATTTGGCGGCCTTTCTCAACTTAACCCTCACGGATATAACCACAGATGGGCGGTTCATATACACCGCGGGCCTCGCCGATGACGGTCTTCCCGTGTTCCTCAAACTTTCACCCTCCGGGAAGGTTGTGAAGTCCCTTAAGTTCCACTTCAGGCCCACCGGAGTCACTCCAGTGAGGGTGAAGTTATTGGAAGGTGAACCCGTGCTCCTCATGTGCAGTTCTGGAACAGGCAACGTTATCTACCCCGAAAGGGGCAAAGCCTTTTCCGTTAGGGGTTTCTGTCCCTTTGATGCCGAGTACATTAATGGAACGACCTTTATCGTGGGAGTGTACGATGAAGAGGGCGCCGTTTTGAAAGTCCACAACGACGTTTTCACGCTGACATTAAACCCTGACTATCTCTTTACGGTCATCTCGGGTGAATTCATCGGGGGCGGTGGAAACGGGAGATTTTACGTTGCCACGCTGGAGAACTTTCTGAGGGAAGGGACAACCTTCCACGTCATCCCCAAGTGGGTAGACCCGGATATAGAGCCCTTCAAACCTGTGAGGGGCGGAGTTGGGTATATGGGCCTGATAATGGATATCAAACTTTTGAATCCTCTGGGATACGTGGAGGTATGGCCCAACCCGTTGAATGCCGATGTGTACATTGATGGAAAGCCCGCTGGGAGCGGTGCGACGAAACTCGTACTGCCCGGTGGCAGGTACAACCTGGCAATCTACGCCCACAACTGGACGGCTTACAAATACGAGGGCAATCTCACTGTGATTCCAGGGAAGAAGATGGTTCTCAACCTTCCCCTCACGTGGTACCGCGGGTGGATAATCGTCAACGGTACACCCAGGGACGCTGAAGTGTACGTGGACGGTGAATATGAAGGCAGAATCGGGGACAACATAACCGTTGATGCCGGCAACCATACAATCACGATAAAATCGAATGGGTACAGAACCCTCATCAGGAACGTAACTGTCCCCGCCTTCAAAACGGTTTACCTCAACGTGACTCTTGACCCAGCCGCCGTCCTCTGCCTAACATCGCAGGTGTCAAATACGAAAGTTTACATCAACGGAACCTTCTACGGTGAGATAAAATACCCGAACGATGAACTCAGGATTGAGCTTCCGCCGGGGAAATACGTCCTCACGGCGACGCGTGAGGGCTACCTGAATTACACGGAGGAGCTTGTCCTCACCGCTCCATCGGTGGTTCCTTTGAAAATTTGGCTTAGGTCAGCCTACGGCCTTCTTAACGTTACGACCGAGCCTCCAGGTGCAAGGGTTATCGTGGATGGGAGGGAGCTAGGAACGACTCCCCTCGTTATAAGCCTGCTCCAGGGAAGACACGGAGTAAGGGTTCTGAAGGAGGGCTATGAACCTTATTCCGCCAACATCACCATAACCGCGGAAGAGATGAAACTCCTGCCGCTGAGACTGAAGCCACTCAGAACGACTTCGCCGGAGACAGCTCCTCGGGAAAGCCCTCCTATGGGAGCTGTTCTCGGCGTTACGCTGACAATGCTTGCCGCTGGTCTGATAGTTCTCTGGAGGAGGAGCAGGGGCCCATGACTTTCAGTTTCCCAAGCAGAGTTCACTCGAAAACTATAACTTTTCTTTTTCCTAATCCCTTCGGTGGAAACAATGCGCGTGGTTGTTCTCGTCGAGGACTACTCGGGCTATGAAAGCCCGTTCTTTGCACAGCACGGCGTCAGCTTCCTCATCGAGGCGGACGGCAGGAGAATTCTCTTCGATGCAGGTCAGAGCGCCGAGCCAGTGCTCCACAACATGAAGCTCCTCGGAATCGGGCCAGACTCGATAGACCACGTCTTCCTGAGCCACTGCCACTACGACCACACCGGCGGGCTCTTGGGGATTTTACAGGCCATCGGAAGGCGCGTTCCGGTTGTAGCGCACCCCTCGATTTTCAGAAGGCACTTCATCACGAGGCCATACCTCCGCGATGTTGGCATTCCCTTTAGGCGGAAGGAAGTTGAAGAGCTGGCAGACCTCTACCTCACCGCCGACCCGCTTCCAATAACGGAGAACGTCCTCTCAACCGGCGAAATAACCGCGAGGGAGGACTTTGAAAGGGCCGAGCTTGAAGTTTACACCATCGAGAACGGAAAGGTCGTGAGGGACGAACTGAAGGACGACATGAGCCTCGTCGCTAAGACTCCAGAAGGACTCGTTGTTATAAGCGGTTGCAGTCACGCGGGAATTGTGAGCATAGTGAAGCACGCGATACGGCTGACGGGAGAGGAGCGGGTTAGGGCCGTCATCGGGGGCTTTCACCTGATTGAAGCGAGCGATGAGAGGATAAGGAAGACCGTACAAGAGTTTCAGAGGCTCGGCGTTGAGGAGGTCTACACCGGGCACTGCACCGGTCTGAGGGCGGAGGCAGAGTTCCTGAAGGCCTACGGGGGGCGCTTCCACAAGCTCCACTCGGGGATGGTCATCGAGCTCTGAGCTCCTCAAGGCCGAGGGCAAGCTTTACTGATTTCTCGGCTATGACGTCCATAGGGTCAATCAGGGGGACGCTCAGGTCGTCCGGCTTGAGCGCGACGCTGACCTCAGTACAGCCGGCTATTATTCCGTCAACCCTCTTTTCGAGCTTCTTCGCGACCCGCAGGAGGAGCTCCCGCCCGTAGGCAACGTTTCCGGCTTTGACTCCCCTGTATATCCCCTCCATCACAAGCTCCTGCCCCGTCCTGTCCGGCGTCACGATGGCTATTCCCCTTTTAAGGAGCGCGCGGTGGTAGACGAGGCCCTTTATCGTTCCGTCAGTTGCGAGAAGGCCCACCTTCCTGAGGCCCATCTCCTTCACGCGTTCTGCAGTTTCTTCGACCATGCTGACGAGCGGAATCCGTATGGCCTTCTGAATGTCCTCGGCGAAAAAGTGAGCCGTGTTGCAGGGCATTATTATGAAGTCCGCCCCCCAGCTCTCGAGCTTTCTGGCGCTATTTATGAGCTCGGGCCTCGGGTCCTCGCCCCTGCCGAGGATGTAGGCGGTTCTGTCCGGGATTTTCGGGTTGTTGTAGATGATGATTCGCGGGTGCTCCTGGTCCTTTTTAGCCGGGGTTTTCTCAACTATCCTCCGGAAGAGCTCTGCCGTCGCGAGCGGGCCCATTCCGCCGAGGATTCCGATGACCCTCTCGGCCATCTTCACTCCTCCAGCCACACCGAGTCGTCGCCTTTGTAGTTGAGCTTCACTACGAAGAGCCTGAAGGGCTCGTCCTTCTCGTTGATTACCCAGTGAACGGTCTTCGGCTTGACGAGGAAGATGTCCCCAGGCCTCGCGAGGTACTCGGTCTCGCCGATGCCCAGCCGGGCTTCACCGCTCATTATGTAGAACAGCTCGTACTGGTGGAGGTGGTAGTGCTTCTTAACCGTCTGTCCCGGTTTGACCTCGACTATCTGGGCGTATGAACCTTCAGGGAGTTCGCCCTCGAAGAGAGGTAGTTTCCTGTAGGTGCCCCTGTCTATGAGGTTTTTGATTTCGGCCTTCACCCTCTCACCCCACTAAAATTCGCTCAGGGGTCTGAAAAAGGTTTTCCTTTCGACCCTCATCGAAAGGCTCAAAAGACTTTTATAGTTGTCCATCCCACAATGGATTGGACAAACGTCAACGGTGGTGGACATGGAGGCACTTGAAAGGGCCCTTAAGTGGGCTGAAGAAAACCTGAAGGCTGAGTACATCGAGCTGCGCTACGAGGACCTCAGGAAGACCACGCTCGGCCTCAAGGACGGCGTCTTCACGAGCTTCACGGGGAAGCTCCACAGGGGCGTTGCCATAAGGGTTCTGGCGGACGGTGCCTGGGGCTTCGCCTCGACGAGCGAGCTTGAGAACCTTGAGAAGAAGATTGAAGAGGCCTACAAGCTCGCTAAGGCGGCCGCGCAGACGAAGAAGGAGAAAATCCAGCTGGCCGAGATAAAGCCGGTCGAGGACTTCGTGGAGAGCAAAATGCGCGTCAAGCCAAGGGAAGTTGACATCGAGGAGAAAGTTTCCCACCTCAGGGAGCTTGAGAAGCTCCTCAAGGAGGACAAGGCCGTAAAGAGCGTTCAGATTCGCTACGAGGACGGCGGTGGAAGGAAAATCCTCCTCACCAACGAGGGAACGAGGATAGAGTGGGACTACAACTACCTCTACCAGGGGGCCTACGTTACCGGAAAGGCCGACGGAAAGCTCGCGATGGCGAGGGACAGCATTGGAGCCGTTGACTACGGCTGGGAGCTCATGACCGAGATAGAGCCGAACGAGAAGGTGAAGGAGAGGCTCCTCAGGAAGATGCACAGCCAGCTCAAGGGTGTTGCCCCGAAGCGCGGTGAGTGGCCGATTGTGGCCGGCCCGATAGTCGTCGGAATCATCGCCCACGAGGCCCTTGGCCACCTCGCCGAGGCAGACCTTACCATAAATTCGCCCTTCAAGGACCTCATCGGCAAGCAGATTGCACCGGAGTACGTCACGATGAGCGAGCGCTACGTTGAAGGTGGCTTCGGAAACGACAAGTACGACGACGAGGGCGTTCCGGTTAAGGACATTCACATCATCGAGAACGGAATCCTGAAGGAGATAATGCTCAACCGCGAGTACGCCCACAAGTGGGGCATGGAACCCAACGGCCACGCCAGGGCTGAGAGCTACCGCTATCCGCCGATAATCAGGATGCGCAACACCGTCTTCGAGCCCGGCGACCACTCTTTCGAGGAGCTCATCGAGGACATCAAGTTCGGCTACTACGTCGTTGACTTCCGCGGTGGACAGGCCCAGCTCAACAGCGCCTTCCAGGTCGGAATCCAGGAGGGCTACGTGATTAGAAACGGAGAAATAGCGGAGCCGATACGGGACACCTCGATTACCGGCGTCGCGATAGAGGCCCTCAAGAAGATAAGCGCCGTCGGCAAGGACTTCGGCCTTGAGGTCGGCTTCTGCGGAAAGGGGCAGACTGCCTTCGTCAGCTCCGGTGGCCCGCACATGAGGTTTGACGGGGGAATTCTCATCGGGTGAGGTGGTGACGATGGAGAACCTCATACGCTACGCCGAGAAGTTTTTCGACGAGGTTGAGATTGCAGTTTACCGCTCAAGGGATGTGAGCGCGAACGTCGAGCTCAACGAGATTTCGATGGCCTCGACGAGGAGTGGGGCGGTAACGATAATCCGCGGTATAAAGGACAAGCGCCTCGGTCTGGCCATAGTGGACAGCGACGAGGAGAAGCGCGTTAAGGAAGCGATAGAGCAGGCCGCGAAGATGGCGAGGCTCAACAGCAGGGACGAGAAGTGGGTCTCCCTGCCGGAGCCGGGGAAATACAGGGAGAAACCCAAGCCCAACTACGAGCTAAAAGAAGCTTCTCCCGACGTTCTCGTTGAGATGCTCGTCAGGGCCATAAAGCTCGCCCGCGAGAAGGACAAGCACGTGGTCGTCGCCGGCGGGGAAGGCGGCGTCAGCTGGGAGGAGAGACAGATAGTGAACTCCCACGGAATAGACGTCTTCCAAGAGGGCGGCGCGGCGTTCTTCTTCGTTGAGCTGGTGGGCAGGAAGGGTGACGTTGTAACGCCGGGCATCTTCGACTTCGACGCGAAGAGGAATTTGAACCTCGACGTTGAAGGGGTTGTTGAGAGGGCCGTCCGGAAGGTCAAGTGGGCCTACAGCGTCAAGCCGAGCAGGAACGAGGAGGTTCCGATAATCCTCGGTCCATGGGCGATTGCAGGTCTCTTCAGCTACGCGCTCCTTCCGGCCTTCAGCGGCGAGCGCCTCGTCAAGGAAACCACACCCCTGGCCGGCAAGGTGGGCGAGAAGATTGCGAGCGACGTGATAACGCTCTGCGACGACCCCTTCTACGAGCTGTCGCTTGAGCCCGTCATAGCGGACGGCGAGGGCGTTCCGACGAGGAAGAACGTCCTAATCGAGGACGGAACCTTCAAGGGCTTCGTCTGGGACAACTACTGGGCGAAGGTTTACGGAACCGAGAGCACCGGAAACGGGAAGAGGGATTTAAGGAGCGGCGGAATCAACATCGGCTTCCACAACGTCGTGATTGAGAGTGGCAAGCGCTCCCTTGAGGACATGATTTCGGAAATCGAGCGCGGCTACTTCGTGGACGGCTTCCAGGGCGCACACTCCAGCAACCCAGATAACGGAAACTTTGCCGTAACTGCCAACCCCGCCTTCCTCATCGAGGACGGCGAGGTCGTCGGCTCGAGCGTCTTCCTCATCGCCGGCAACGTCTACGAGCTCCTCAGGCAGGCGAGCGAGGTAAGCAGGGAGCAGACCGTGATGCCCTTCATGAACACCATAACGACGCCCTTCATAAGGTTCGAGAACGTGAAGATAGCGGGGAAGTGAACCGGCCCTTCTGTCATTTTCAATCTTTCCGTTTTTCTAACCTTAAGGGTGTTTTATCGGGAAAACCCCCGCTTTTAAAGTCCCGTTCTCCGCGCAGAACATCACTTCAGAACCCTGAAGTCAATCGCGATGTTGAACTGCCTCGGAGCGTAGGGGCGGACTTTCCTCCGCTCAAGGAACTCGACCGAGAAGCCCAGCTCCCGCGCGACGGCCTTAATCCTCGCCTCGTGCTCCGAGTAGAGGTCCTCCTCCGGACCGAATCCGTAGTAGTGAACAACACCCCCGTTCCTAACGCTCAGCATGGCCTCCTTCAAAAAGCGGTCAGCGAACTTGGGCAGGTTCATTACAACGCGGTCGGCTCTGAGCTTTCCGGCAACTTTTCTCACGTCTCCGAGGATGGGAACGACGTTGCTGGCTTTGTTCAGCCTGATGTTCTCCTCGAGGTAGCGAACCGCCCATGGGTTCAGGTCACAGGCAAAGACGAGCTTCGCCTTCCTCGCGAGGAGGATTGAGTAGGGCCCGACACCGGTGAACATGTCGAAGACGACTTCCCCAGACTTCGCTTTCTTAAAAATTCTCATTCTCTCGGTGGCGAGGCGGGGTGAGAAGTAGACTTTAGCAACGTCGAGCCTGAGCCTTATCCCGTTCTCGCGGTGGAGGGTTTCAGTTCTCTTCTCCCCTGCGAGGTGTATCAGCTCCCTAACGCGGTATTCGCCCTCGACTTTACTCCCCTTGGCGAAGACTGCCCTTATGTGCCTGTGGACTTTGAGAATTGCCTCGCCGATTGCCCTTCTGTAGGGCATCAGCTCCTCGGGGAGCTCGATTACCGCGATGTCGCCGATTATGTCGAAGGAGCTTGGAAGGAGCGGTCTAACATCATCGGGGACGTCAACTACCTCGCGATAGCTGTGGGGTCGCTTCTCAAGCCTTTCAAACTCGGCCTCGACCAGCTCGAAGCCCTCAACTTCTCTCGTGACGGGAAACAGAACGAACTCACCCTCCCGCCTGACGGCGTATCCTTTCGCCAGAACGCCGAGCTCGATGAGCTTCCTCCGCACTTTTTCGGCCTCTCTCTTGGGGACTTTGACGGCGAGCATGACGGTTCACCATGATGGAGTTCAACACGAACACAGTCTTAGCTTCAAAAAACTTTCCGCTGGTTCTCAAAGTTTGTGATTCTTATAGGGCTCCTCTACAATAGAATTTCAAAATCAAGCCCGCCGTTGAAAGTTTGAATTCACAGGACTAAGGCTTTTCCAAGCGGGTTATATTTACCCGCGCTCCAAAGGAGCGCTAAAGACGTGAACCCACTTAAAAGGCGCTTTTAAAGGAATTCGCCCCAAACGAGCAACTCGAAGAGAAATTCACTCAAAAACTGCTCTTCAAAAGGGAATCACGAATTTTGATGAAACTTTGCCCACAGCCTTTAACAAAGGCTGGCGAAAGGAATGCCCTTATAACCAAAGAGCAAAACGTCAGTTGTGCACCAACCAAGTGCAACATTGATAAGAGTTTGAACACTAAATAAAATAAAGCCTCCCGAGTAGTTTCAGCTTATTTTTGGCGTCCGAAGGACGCCTTTCCGGAGGAAACCCTCAACGGTTGGGCGAGTTTGACAGAAACCCACCCGGAAATGAATACTTCCAAAAAAGCACCCTCTCTTCCGCCAGCGCTTGCGAAGCAAGGGCTGTTATGGTGCCCCGGCCGGGATTTGAACCCGGGGCGCGGGCTCGAAAGGCCCGCATGTTTGACCGGGCTACACCACCGGGGCTCGATATTAGGGAAGGGTGAGCGTTTAAAAATCTTTCGTCAGGTCTCGGCAAACCTTTTTAAACCTCCCCCCGAGCCTCAAGCGATGGCCATGAAGACCCTCGCGGACGTTCTCAGGGAGGCACTGAGGGAGAAGGGCATAGAGAGCATCGGAACGCTCTCAAAGCGCTTTAGGAAATCCAAAAACAAACTCCAGGACATCGCGGTTGAGATAGTCCACGGCAAGGGCGCAATCTTCCGCGTCCCCGAGAAGACGGCAGTTGCATGGGACCTGAACGGGAACCGCGTTGAAGGCTCTTACTACGCCTACGCCCCCCTCTGCATGGCGGACAAGTTTGAAATGGTTCTCTCCCCGGAGGAGCTCCGCTCAAAACTTCCGGAGTGGCCCTATTTCATAATCGACCTCCAGCTCTGGGACAAACACACTCAAAAGGAAAAGGGCAAGGTCTGCCTCCAGGTTAACCAGAGCTACGGCCTTCTGCGCGACTACTTCACCGGGAGAGAGCTGGCTGTAACGTGGGCCAACGAGGAGTTTCAAGAGATGTTCCACGGCCCCCTCGACAGGATTACCGCCTACGAGGGTCCGACTGCCGAGTTTTTGAAGGAGAAGGGAGTAGACGAGGTCGTTCTCCTTGACCCCTGGGCGGATGAGGTTTTAAGCAAAAAAGACTTCGGCGTTAAGGCCTTTGTAATCGGCGGAATCGTAGATACCGGTCACGACAAAAAGCTGACGCCGAAAATAGGTGAGGAGCTCGAAAATGCTGGAATCCAGGTCAGACGAAGGAAAATAGTCCTCAGGGGCGACGTTACCGGCGTTCCTGATAGAATAAACAGAATCCTCGGCATAATCCTCAAGATGATGGTGGAAGGAAAGCCAATGGACGAGGCCGTTTACGAGTTCCAGGAACCGCTTCACGCGCGCTGGAGACTCAGAAAGGAGCTTCCGAAGAGGGCAACCCGCTACATGGTGGACGGGAAGACCTATCGCGTTGTCGAGAAGGAACTCTTCAACGAGTACTCGAAGTGGCTCAAAATCCGCTGGGAGGACTTTGTTAAAGTTCTCAGGGAGCTTGACTTGGTCGCGCTCGATAGAAAGAGGATTCACCACCTTAACAAGATTTCGAACGCGAGGCTCATTCGCGGAAAGCTCTACCGCGTGATTCTGCTCAAAAAGGCCGCGATGCTCTGCTACAACTGCTGAAATCGTTAGATGAATGAACCAGATGGCATTTAAACCCTGTCTTCAACTTTCTTCGGGGGTTGACATGGGAGTAAGCGCGCTGATTCTCTTCCGGAATTACAACATTGGAACCCAGCAGGTTATGGGCGGCTCTCCGTGTGAGGTCATACCAAGAATTTACTCCAAGTTCAGAAAGGCTCACTGCCCGGAGCAGGCGATTCTGAACATAATAAAGGAGAACGGCAACGTTGTCTTCGGCGAAGGGGACAACAAGATGTTTACCGGCTATGACTTTGTCTACAAGGTGTGGTACACGGGAAAGACGCTCTTCATCGAGAACGAAGACCTGCTTGAGGATGATATGATTCAGGAAGTCCTTGATGAACTGAGGAAGGAGTTCGGAGAGGTAAAGGTTGAGGTAATAAAGGAGAGAGACGCGACGCTCTTTGAGATTCAGCTCAGATAATCCGCTATCTTATGTATCCCCTCAGTATACCCGCCATCAGGAGCAACCCGAATAGGCCAACGCGTATCGCGAACTTTGTCTCGGGGGGCGTCTCAGGGAGGTCGATTCCGAACTGACCTCCTCCCCGCCCTGAAGGGCGAGGGTTCCAGCGAATTAACCCCTCGCATGGACAGGAAGGTTTGAGGGGTTCTCATTAAGGAACCCGTTGGAACGAGTTCTTCGAACCCCTCGGGGAGGGCCTTCCCCCCGTTACCCCTCCTCTGAGCGTAAAGACCGCTCGGATTAGGGGTTATGGTGTTCACGGCCTTTTTCAAAATGTTAAAGGCACCAACCAAGTCCGCATTAAAAACAAGCCCCGTTGCGGGACACTTAAACAAACCACGAACGAAACGAGCCTCCTCATGAGGCCTCCCGCAAACGGGACAAAGCTTAGAAGTGAAAGCCTCATTAACAAGCTCAACCTGAATACCATACTCCTCTGCAACCTCAGTCAAGCGTTTGATAACGTAATTAAACCGCCAGACGTGAGAGAGGATAAAATTCTGCTTTTTGCTCCGGTCAGAGTTCCTCGCAATTCCCTTTGGATAACCAACGACAATCTTAGAAACGCCCAACTCGTAAAGTTTCCTCATGGTTTGCCTTACCGCCGTGTTAAGGTAGTGTTTCGCCTGAAGTTTGGACCTCCTATGCATTCTCCTGAGTTTTCTACTCGTTTTGGCTCCACTCTTATTGAGTTTAGACTGGTAATCGGCAATTTTTCTCCTCCAATAAAAATCAATACTCTTCAAAGGCCTTCCATTCACGAGGAAGCTTTCCCCGTTTTCCACGTAAACGGCCATGAGATTGTTCACTCCCAAGTCAATTCCTGCTGAAAGGCTTCCCTTTGGAGTTCTCGGGAGTTTAACCCACTCACCACCCTCAAGCTTTTCCTCGACGGTAAAGCTCAAGTGGGCATACCACTTCCTCCTAACCGGGTCATAAGTGATTTCTAAGCGTCCCTGCTTGCCCTTCAGGTGAATTCTGCCTTTGAACTGAATTTCTAAGCGTTTGAATTTGCCAATGCCTTTTAGAATGAGTTTATTACCCTCAATTTTGTATTGGTCGTTTCTGAGGACGATTAAGGGTTTTCTCCTCCCGTTTTCTTTGAGGTAGTTTGGTGGTTTAGGCTTAAGCCAGTTGGGAAGTTCTCCATTTCTCTTCTTCCGGAGGAGTGAGAAGAAACTCCTCCAGCTTTCAGCGTTCTTCCTCGCTATTTGTTGAACGGTTGCAGAGCCAATTTCCCGTTTAAACTCTTCATAAACGGTTTTTTCGGTCGAATTGAAGTCCACGATTTTGCCCTCGAAGAACTGTTGTCTTCGCAGGTAGTTTACGCGGTTCCAGACTTTGGTTCCAGTATCGGCTAATTCGAAGAGGATTTTCGCTTGCTCTTTTGAAGGTTGGAGTTTAACCATTACTGTTCGCTTCATTTTAAAGTATGGTATGAATTTTAAGCTTTAAAAGAGTATCGCTTTCCTAATTGAAGGGCCGTTGAGCAGTTTACTGCATCCCCGCCCTAAAGGGCGAGACTTTCAAAAGAAAAATGTAATACACTACCCACTTTGCCATTGCACCACCGGAGGGATTAAAAAGTCATGCCTTAAAAGAATTACGACATTATGTATTACAAAGAGGACCCGGAAGGGGAGAAAGAAAGAACTCAGAAGAACACTATAACCGCGTCCCCAACGACCGCAGTCTCGACCTCTTCCCCTTCGCTGAACACCGCCTTCCTGATGACGACGTCGTCTTTGCTCAGCTCGACCTTTTCTCCATCGACCTCGAACTCAACCTTTCCGGTCTCCTTGAGGGCCTTTGCCACTTCTTCCGCGTGTTCCTTGAGGTAGGCGGTAATCTTCGGCACGAGCTTGCCGTAGCGCGGCCCGACTGTCCTGAAGTTGGGCTTTATCTCGGTTATGCGCTCCTCGAGCTCAGGCTCACCTTTGATGACCTCGAGTCTCTCGATGTTCATCGTTCCGGCTATGTCCCTCTCGATGGTCTTGAGCTTCTCGTAAGAATCGGTTGCATAGATGGCCACGTGCTTGAGCTTGGCGTTGAGGGCGAGGCCGTGAGAGTTCTTGTAGCGCCTTATCACGCCGACTATTTCTCTCGCCAGCTCGCCGAGCTTCTCGGCCTCTTCGTCAATTCTGTCCTCCCTGAACTTCGGCCAGTCGAGGAGGTGAACGCTTTTAGCGCCAACCCTCTCGCGGAAGAGGTTCTGGTAGAGCTCCTCGGTGATGTGCGGGACGAAGGGCGCCATCAGGAGCATCAGGTTGTAGAGGAGCTCGTAGAGCGCCGCTTTTGCCTTGAGCTTGCTCTCCTCGTCGTCGCCGTAGAGGCGGTACTTAATCATCTCGATGTAATCATCTGCCACCTCGTGCCAGACGAAGGTTATCAGCTCGCGCGTGAGCAGGTTGAAGCGGTAGCGCTCCATCTCCTCGGTGGCGAACTTGATGAGCCTGTGGAGCCTGCTGAGAATCCAGCGGTCGAGAGGTTCGAGCTCCTCTGGCGCTTTGTCCGGGTCGAAATCAGCGAGATGTCTCTCGGCGAAGCGGTAGATGTTCCAGACCTTCTGCAGGAAGCGGAAGTTGTAGTCAACGGTCTCCCACTTGAACGGGTGGTCCTCTCCGGGCGGGGCGAGGGCCGTCCAGAGCCTCAGAGCGTCGGCGCCGTACTTCGGAATGACCTCATCAGGGGCAACGACGTTGCCGTAGCTCTTGCTCATCTTCCTTCCATCGGGCCCGGCGACCATTCCGTTGATGAGGACGTCGCGCCAGGGCTTCTGGCCGGTGAGCATGTAGGTCCTGAATATCGTGTAGAATGCCCACGTCCTTATGATGTCGGTTCCCTGGGGCCTGAGCGCGGTCGGGAAGTTGTGCTCGAACCAGCGCTTGGCTTTTTCGTCGCCCTTGATAGCCTCGTGCCACTTGGTTATTATCAGCGGGGTTATGCTTGAGTCAACCCAGCAGTCGAGGACGTCGGTGACGGGCTTCGGTTCGCTTCCGTCGGAGCACTTCCTAGGAGGCTTGTCAAAGCGCGGGTCAACCGGAAGCTTATCCTCGTCGGGCAGTATTATCTCGCCGTTATCGCAGACCCAGAAGGGAATCGGCGTTCCGAAAACCCTCTGCCTGCTTATGACCCAGTCCCAGTCCATTGACTCGGCCCAGTCCTTGAGGCGGAGGAACATGTCCTCGGGATACCAGTTGATTTCCTTCGCGACCTTCACTATCTCGTCCGTGAAGTCCTTGACCTTGATGAACCACTGCTTCTTGGGCAACAGCTCAATCGGGGCCATACAGGAGCTCCTCTCGGTGTGTCTGAGAACGCGGTGCCTTATCTTCTCCTTCTTGTAGAGGAGGCCCATCTTCTCGAGGTCTTCGGCAATCTTCTTCCTCGCTTCCTCTGTCTTGAGGCCGGCATAGGGTCCGGCGTTCTCGTTCATCGTTCCATCCTCATTGATGGCTATGATGACCGGCAGGTTGTAGCGCTTCTGCCAGACGACGTCCTGCTCGTCACCGTAGGTACAGTTGTAGACCGCTCCGGTTCCAAAGCTCGGGTCAACGTCCTCGTCAGCCAGAACCGGCACCTCGCGCTCGAATATCGGGAGCTTGACCTTCTTGCCGACGACGTCTTTGTAGCGCTCGTCCTCCGGGTGGACGAAGACGGCAACACAGGCGGGCATGAGCTCGGGCCTCGTGGTGGCTATCGGAACGTAACCGGAACCATCGGAAAGCGGGAGCTTGATGTAGTAAAGGTAACCTTCCTCCTCGACGTAGCCGACCTCGGCCTTGGCAAGGCTCGTCCTACAGCGCGGGCACCAGTAAACCGGGTGCTCGGCCTGGTAGAGGAGGCCCTTCTTGTAGAACTCGATGAGGGACTTTTGGACTGCTGCCTTGTACCAGTCGTCCATCGTGTGGTATTCCAGGTCCCAGTCGGCCGAGTAGCCTATCCTGATGAACTGGTTGCGCATGGCCTCGATGGCCTGCCAGGTCCACTCAACGCACTTCTGGAGGAACTTCTCTGGCTGGTCCTTGCTTATTCCGAACTCCTTCTCGACCTTAAGCTCGGTAGGAAGCCCGTGGTTGTCGAAGCCCTGCGGGAAGAGCACGTTGTAGCCGGTCATTCTCTTATAGCGCGCGATGATGTCAATCCAGGTGTGGCTGAGCACGTGACCGAGGTGGAGCGTTCCGCTCGTGAACGGGGGCGGGGTGTCAATCGCGTAGCTCGGCCTCTTCTCGTCGAGCTCGTACTTGTAGATTTTCTCATCGAGCCAGAACTTCTGCCACTTGGGCTCAATCTCATTCGGGTCGTAGTTCTTCGGGAGCATGGACATCACCCTTTAGGTTTTCAAACGATGTTCTACCCTCAGAAGGGGGCTTTAAAAATCTTGGCGGTGCCCTTTTGAAGACTAACCAAGAGGGAAAACCGACGAATTCAGGCGTTGAAATCTGCGTTACGGTGGACGATAGGCACCACCAGTGCGCTGAAATGAACCGGGGCTTAAAAAGTTTGCTACTTAACCGCCACCAGCCAGTACCTCCTGTCGTTGGGCCTCAGCTCGTGAAGGTTTCCGTAGATTTTAACCTTCCTGAAGTGCTTCTCGGCCAAGAGCCTCATCTCCCTCGGCGTGTAAATGTTCAGTTCATCGTCCACCATGAAGGCCCTAACGCTCCCATCGGGCTTCACTATCTGCACGAGCCTCTTGAAGCGGAGCTTCTGAAAAGCCGGCTCCACCTCGCGCCAGTCTGTTATGACCAGCCTCTCATCGCCCTTCCTCTCGTCCCATACTATTGGACCGTCCCTTCCCCCATAGTACCAGCATGGGAAGTCCGCTATGAAGACCCCGCCCGGTTTCAGCGCCTGTTTTACAGAATTAAATAATCGCTGAATTGCAGAATCATCGAAATACATGATTGATGAGAAGAACATAGTTACTGCATCAAACTCTTCCTCGAACTCAAGTTTAAGCGCGTTTCCCTGCAGAAACTCGATGCTGAGCCCTTCCCTTTCGGCCTTTCTTCTCGCAACTGCCAGCATCTCCTCGTGGAGGTCGAGGCCCGTAACCTCGTAACCGCGCCTCGCGAGTTCGAGCGTTGGAATCCCGGTTCCGCAGGCGAGGTCGAGGATTTTCTTTACTCCCCTTTCGGCCTCTTTCCGGAACAGCTCCTCCACGAAGTCAATCTCATCCTTAACCCGCTCGGCCCTTCGCCTGTAAATCGCGTCGTAGTACTCGGCCAGAACGGTGTAGAGCTCGTGCATGGTACCACCTAAGTGAAGTCGAGTTCAATCTTAAAATCCTTCTCCCAGCTCCCTGAACGCTCCAATAAGCCTGTCGTTCTCTTCTGGCTTCCTCACCGAGAAGCGCACGTATTCCGGCAGTCCGAAGCTCGCACAGCTTCTCACGAGGATTCCGCGCTTCTTCATGGCTTCAACGAACTTCCCAGCGTTCCCGACGCGCTTGATGAAGAAGTTTGCGTCGCTTTTAACGTTTAAGGTTTTTTCAAGCCTCTCCTTTTCGCGCCAGATTATGGGCATCGTCTTCCTGAGGTGCTCGAAGCCATCTTCAATTAGGAATTCGAGAAAGGCAACTCCCGTTGAGCCTATGCTCCATGGCATCCTAACGCTCCTGAAGGCCTCTTCAAAGCCGAGAACGTAGCCGACCCTTATTCCCGGCAAACCGTAGCTCTTGGTAAAGGTTCTGAGCTTCACGATGTTCTCTCCCTCAGGACTCTCCGGTTTTTTCACGAAGTCTATGAAGGCCTCGTCGAGGACGAGGAGCGCCCCTCTGTCTTCCACCGCATCGAGGAGTGGCTTGAGCTCCCTAACATGGTAGAACCTGCCATCAGGGTTGTTGGGGTTGCAGAAGAAAACGACCGAGCCTCTCTCGACGAGTTCTGCCAGCTTTCCCGGCTCGTTCGGACCTTTGACGACCTTCGCCCCAAAAATTTTCGCTGTTCTCTCGTACTCGCCGTAGGTGTGCTCCGGTATTATCGCCTTCTTCCCGCGGAGCGCGAGGATTCCAAGCAAATAGAGCGCCTCGGTGATGCCGGCCGTTACAGTTAGAGGCTCGCCAACAAGCCCTTCCAGCTCTTCCTCAAGCCTCTCGTAGTAGGGGTAGCGGTTACTGATTTCTCTCGCGCGTTTGAACATCTCGTCGAGCCACTCCGGCGGGTAAGGATTGAGCGACGCCGAGAAGTCGAGCAAACCTTCCTCCCTCGCGCCTCCGTGGTAGGTCGAGAACTTCACCGGCTCGAGCATGGACACACCCCCGTTGTGAGGAGTAAAAGGACGATTCCAATCCATTCGGCAACGACGAACCAGTAAACCTTCAGGGCTCGTTTTATGTCCTCGTTTTTCGGCTCCCTGCCCGGGAAGTGATAGACGCCGGGCTTCTCAAGCCAGACTCCAAGAACGGCGCTCATAGCTGACATCGGCTTGTCAGAGTTAATCTTGAACTTTGCAAGGCGGTAGTGCCTGAGAACCTTCCCACCGCCGAGGGGGAGGTAGAGGAGAACCGTTAGCCTCGCCGGAATGAAGTTAAGGACGTCGTCCAGCCTCGCTGAAAACTTGCCGAAGAACTCGTAGCGCTCGCTCCGGTAGCCGAGCATGGCATCGAGCGTGTTCACCGCGCGATAGAGCAGGGCTCCAGGGAGGCCGAAGAGGAGGAAGTAGAACAGCGGAGCGATTACGGAGTCGTTGAGGTTTTCAGCCAGGCTCTCTATCGAGGCGGAGTTGAGGTGAGCTTCATCGAGGGTTTCAACGTTCCTGCTCACTATCATCGAGACGGCCTTCCGCTTCTCCTCGATGTCCTCAGTTACAGTCCTCTCTATGTGCTCGTGGAGGCTCCTTACCGCGAAGGAGCTTTTCAGGAGGTAAACTGCCAGAACGTAGTTCAGCGGGGAGGGGAGGTAGCAGGGAAGGAGCGAGAGGACCAAAGCGAAGGCAATAACGAGCAGGGCCGTTAAAGCTCCTGCGAGGAAATCGGAGAGGGGGCCTCTTCTTTTCCACTTCCTGTCGAGAAAGCCTGCTATCCTCCCGAACCAGACTACGGGATGGAGCTTAACAGGTGGTTCCCCAAGGAGGAGGTCCCAGAGGAGCGCGAGGAGAAAAACGATTAGGGCGTCCATTCCCCGAAGGCCTCCCTGATTTTAGCGTACTCGGCGAGCATCTCATCATTCGGCTCGCGGACTCCGCGACGCACGTACCAGGCCGGATGTCTCAGGTACTCCACTTCAAAGCCGAGCTCCCTCAGGGCCCTTTCGGCGGTTCTGCCGAGGGCAAAGACGGCTTCCGGCTTAAGGATTTCGAGTTCCCTCGCGAGGAGTTCGTAAGCGCCTTCCGGAACGCGGGACAGCCTGTTGCTCGGAGGGTTGCACTTCACGACGTTGGTTATGTACACGAAGTCCGGGTTGATGCCGAGGTGAAAGAGAACCTTCCTGAGTAAGCTTCCGGAGGCGTCGCGGTAGAAGCACACGCCGGTTTTTCCGCAACCTCTCCTTCCCGGCGCTTCGCCCACGAGGACGACCCTGGAACCCGTCCAGCCGTTGGCAAAGGGCAGTCCCTCGAACTCGCCGACCTGGAGCTGGTAGCGCAGGTTCTCCTCACCACAGAAGTACTCGGGGTCCGTTAGAAGGGAGCAGTAGAGGGCAGAAAGCTCTATCGCCCGGGCCTCTGAGGACTCATCGGTCACCAAAAACCTTTCCTTCGGGTTGTAAATCGTCCGAGAGTAGGTTCCGTAGGTTTTCTCATCCAGACTCAGGAAATCGCGCCAGGTTTTCAGCGAGATTTGCCCGGTCAGCAGGTTTCGCGGGTTAACATAGACGTCGCCAACCCTCTGGAGTTCATCAATCCGAATCAGCATAATGGATAAAAGCTCCAAACCCTTTATAGGCTTGGTGGTTGGATGAAGGGAGTCGCCTTTTTCTCAGGTGGCAAGGACGGCCTCTACGCGGTTCACCTTGCTGAGAGAAACGGAATCGAGGTTCCCTACCTTCTCGCGCTCAAAACGACTATAGGCCTCTCGCCCCACTGGGAGAACTTCAACGCTTTAAAAACGCTCGCCGACGCGATGGGGAAGGAACTGCTAACCTTCGACATGAGCAGAGGGAGCAAGGCACTAGCGGAATTCATAGCTTCGCTGGACGTTGACTACATCATTGCCGGCGACGTCCTGCTGGAGGACCACCTGAAGTGGATTGAGCTCCTCGCGGAAGAAGCCAGAGTCAAGCCCCTCGAACCGCTCTGGGGGTGTGATACAAGGAAACTCGCCGAGGAAATTTTGAATGCGGGCTTTGAGTACGCGATAATAGCCGTGAACCGCGAAAAGCTCGGCAAAGAGTGGCTCGGCTACACCTTCCGCTCGGTCGCCGACCTAGAGCTCTTCCTCGAAAAGAATCCCGGTGTTGACCCGGTCGGCGAGTTCGCGGAGTTTCACACCGTTGTTTTAGCGTCTCCGCTCTTTGAGGGGCGCTTTGTCCCTGAAATCATCTCGACCGAGGAGAGTGAGAGGTATCACTGGGTTAGGTTCAGGCTGGTGAGAGCATGACCCCCGAAGAACTCCTCTTTAAGCTTGAATCCAAAGGAGTAACCCTCGAAAAGATGCTCGACACCGCGTTAGAGCTCTACATCGGCGACGAGCGCGAGAAAGTCAGGAAAAGGCTGAGGGAGCTGATGCTGAGGTATCTGGGCGACATCAACGTCCAGGCTCTGCTCCTTTCGGCTCTACTGCTCGAAGAGAACTTCAAAGTTGAGGGCGATCCCGTGAACCTTGTGGCTGATGAGCTCATCGGCATGAACATCGCCGAGCTCATAGGCGGGAAGATGGCGCTCTTCAACTTCTTCTACTACGACACCAGAAAGCCCGGAATTTTAGCCGAGCTTCCGCCTTTCCTCGACGATGCGATAGGTGGCTTTATAGCGGGCTGTATGACGAGGCTGTTCGAGGAGGTGTAGCGGTGCGTAATCTTCTACCCTTCTTCACGCGGATTCCGGTCAAAGGTGACTTCGAGAGGGTTAAAAATGAGCTCTGGGCTCTCCCGCTGTTGGCGCCCCTAACGTCGGCCCTGGCGACGCTCGTTCTTTACCTGAAACTCCCACTGAGCAACGTCTTAGCCCTCCTATCCCTCTACCTCACGATAGGCCTCCTCCACCTTGACGGTTTGGCTGACTGGGCCGACGGAGTCATGGTCAAGGGCGACCGCGAGAGGAAGGTTAAGGCGATGAAGGACTTAAACACGGGCATAGCCGGGGTTTTTGCCGTCGTCATGGTTCTCCTCCTGCAGGTTTATTCTCTCCCATTCCTCCCGTTCTACGCGCTCTACCTGGCCGAGCTGAACTCCAAGTTCGCCATGCTCTTCGCCCTCGCAACTAAAAAGCCCCTCGGTCGGGGCCTTGGGGCGTACTTCATGGAGGGCATGAACGGAAGGCAGCTGGCCATCGGAACGGTCCTCTACCTCCTCCTGCTCCTGCCAATAGTCTATATCGAACCCCTCTCGCTCGCGTCTCTCTTAGGCCTCCTTGCGGGAGCCTACGTCGTTCACCTCTCGCTGGAGAACTTCAGCGGGCTGAACGGTGACTGCATCGGGGCTGTGGCAGAGATAACGAGGGCCGGGGCGCTCCTGGGAATGGCGGTGGTTTGGCAAGTGATTTAAAGGAAAGACACTAAAGGTTGAACGGTGGGAGAATGGAGGACATAGAGAAGATATTCACAAAACTCCCCCCAGAGGCGAGAAAAGAGCTGTTGGATTACGCCGAGTTCCTGCTCGCAAAGTACGGGGCAAGGAAAAGAAAGGGGTTCAGCTTTACCTGGGCGGGGAAGCTGAAGGACGTTAAAATGACCTCAGTGGAGCTTCAGCACAGGGCCTTGGAGTGGCGGAGCGATGTATCTGATTGACACCAACGTTTTCCTTGAAATCCTGTTGGGTCAGGAAAAATCCGAGGTTGCAAAGCGGTTTTTGAGTTCGCACGTTGGAGACCTTGCAATGAGCGATTTCACGCTTCATTCCATCGGAGTGATTCTTTTCAGGCTCAAGAGGCCAGAGTTATTTTTGGAGTTCATCAACGACACACTGCCCAATATCGAAGTTGTAACGCTTCCAACTCCCGACTATCCCCGTGTTGTTGAATTTCACGAAAAGTACGGACTCGACTTCGATGATGCTTACCAGTGCGCAGTCGCAACGACTCATGGTCTAACAATCGTAACCATGGACGAAGACTTCAGAAAGGCTCCCTGCGAAGTTAAAGTAATTTTTCTCTGATTCAGGGGATTGCCGATGATAGTCATCATGGCCGGCGGGCGCTCGAGCAGGATGGGGAGGGAAAAGCCAGTTCTGAAGGTCGGTGGAGTGCCGATGCTCCTCCGCGTTCACCGCGAGGCCGAAAAGGTCGGTGAGACAGTCGTTGCCATCTCCAAGAGCACGCCGAAAACGAGGGAGTTATGTCTCCGCGAGGGGATTCCTTTCGTTGAGACGCCTGGAAACGGCTACGTTGAGGACGTTAAGTGGCTCCTCCGCGAGTTCGAGCCGTTCATCAGCGTCTCCGCGGATTTGCCCTTCGTCAAGGCGAACGACATAGCGCGGATTTCAGGGGCCTTTGACGGGAAAACGAGCCTGACGGGGGTTCTACCGCTAAAGCTGGTTCCGAAGGATTTGAAGCCCGTCGTTTACAGGGGCTACGTGATAGTTGGCTTAAACGCCGTCGGAACTGAGGGCGAGCGGTTCTTCGAGCTGAGAAACCCATTGCTCGCTTTGAACGTCAACACGCCGGAAGAGTTAAAGCTCGCGGAGAGGATAGCGGGGCTGGTGGGAAGATGAGGGGGAGCGAGGTTAAAGGGGCGGTGGCGTTCGTCATCTTCCTGGCGCTCGCCGTGCTGTTCCTCCTTGGTTTCCTGCTCTTTGCGGTGGTTTTAATCGCGGTTGGCCTGCTGGTCTTCATCGGGTTCTACATATACATTCGCCTGAAGCTCTGGTGGGCGAGGAGACACCCGCCGAAGGAGCTTGAGAGGCCGGAGGATTATTTTTGAAGTCCCAGCTCCCCTAAAATCCTCTCAACGTCAAGGTTCTCCCCCACGACCCTCGCGAACCTCTCGATTTCCCCCTCGATGCCTCACCGCTCAACTGAAATTGGCTCAAGGCCCTTCTCCGCCCTCAGGAAGTTGAGGAAGCGCTCCGTGAAGGCGAAGTTGTGGAATATTCCGTGAAGGTAAGTTCCAAAGGCCCTCTCGCCTATCGCCCCCTCCGGCTCGAAGGCTCTGACGCCGTTGATTGCCTTAATCACTGAGAACGGCCTTTTTGAGACGCTCCTTCCGAAGCGTATCTCGTAGCCCTCGACGGCCATTCCTTTAGCGGGTTCCCAGAGAACCTCCGCACTCAGGTGGTTTGTCCTCTTGGTTTTCTCGAAGACCGTCTTGGCCGGCAGAAGGCCGATTCCCCTAACCGTTCCGCGCTTGGACTCGACAGTGTCGATAATCTTATCCCCGAGCATCTGGAAGCCGCCGCAGATTCCGACTACAAAGGAACCCTCGCGGTGGGCCTCTATTATCGCGTCCTCAAAGCCCTCCCTCCTCAGCCAGAGCAAATCCTCGACCGTGTTCTTGCTTCCCGGGATTATTATCACGTCGCCCTTAATTTCCTCAGACCTCGTCACGTAGTCAACGCCGTTCGCCCAGTGCAGGGGCTCGAAGTCGGTAAAGTTGCTTATGTGGGGGAGCTTGATTATCTGTATGTGAAGCTCGCCCTTCACCTTGGGGAACTCCGCTAAGGAATCTTCTTCGGGAAGGCGGTGCTCGATGTAAGGAATAACACCGAGGGTCGGCTTCCCGTAGCGCTTCTCAAGGTAATCAAAGCCCGGCTTTAGGAGGGAAGCGTCCCCGCGGAACTTGTTAAAGACAAAGCCGATTATTGCGTCCCTTTCCTCTGGCCTTAAAAGCTCCATCGTGCCGACTATTGAGGCAAAGCTTCCTCCCCGGTCTATGTCGGTAACGAGGATTCCCTTCGCCTTTGCGTGGAGCATGACGCGCGTGTTGGCTATGTCGTAGTCCTTGAGGTTAATCTCGACAGGACTGCCGGCCCCTTCAATTATGACGAGGTCGTGCCTCTCCTTCAGCTCATCTAAGACTACCATCGCCTTCCTGAAGAGTTCCTCCTTCCGCGAGAGCATGTATTCGCGAGCTGAGACGCTCCCAATCGGCCTCCCCATGAAAACGACCTGGCTCCTCATATTTCCTTCGGGCTTGAGCAGAATCGGGTTGAACCTAACGCTCGGCTTTTTCCTGCACGCTATCGCCTGCAAATACTGCGCCCTGCTTATCTCACCGCCTTCGATGCTCGGGGCCGAGTTCAGGCTCATGTTCTGGCTCTTGAAGGGAACGACGTCGTAGCCGAGGTTCGAGAAAACCCTGCACAAGGCAGTAGCGAGGAGCGACTTGCCTGCTCCCGAGGACGTTCCGAGGACCATCAAGGCTTTTCCCATCTCCAACCCCAAAGCCTATAAGCGGGACTGGATAAAAACTCCACGGTGGTTGGAATGGAGAGCCTCTTCCTTCTCGTCCTGGGCAACACCGAGATAAGCACCGTGCTGGGGATAAGCGTTGCCGGAGCGACGCCTGAACTGACGAAGCTGACGCCAGTGGCCGACGCGGAGTACCTATTCCACGAGAAGCCCCTGACGATTGACGTGATTCCCGTAACGCCCGAAGGCCACCCAACGCCGGCCATAATCACCAAGGCCGCGAGGGAGCTTGCCAACTTTCCGATTCTCGTCGTCAGGGGAGGAACGTATTTAGCCCCTCTCGTCCCGCACGTCCACATCAGCGACGCGATTGGAAGGGACTTCAGGAAGGAGCCTGCACTTCCCGAGTTCGGCGATATAATCAAACGCGCCAAGCTCTTCGGCGAGGAGCTTAACAAGACGCCGGTGAAGGAGCTCATAATCGGCGAATCGACGCCGGGAGGAACGACAACCGCTCAGGCCGTCCTCTGGGCGCTCGGCTACGAAGCGAGAACCTCTTCAGCCTCCCCGGATAATCCCCAGAGCCTCAAGGAGAAAGTCATCGCAGAGGCATTCGAAAGGGCAGGAGTTGAGAAAGGTCAGCTGAGGGACAACCCCCTCGAGGCCCTCAGGCAGTTCGGCGACCCGATGATGGCAACGGTAATCGGCATTGCGCTCGGCTTTAGGAAGGATATCGTTTTAGCGGGCGGGACGCAGATGCTGGCAGTTTCGGCTCTCCTTAAGGCCCTCGGCGAGGATTTAAGCAGGTTCATGATTGCCACGACCAGGTGGGTCGTGAATGACAAGAGCGCAACCTTCATCGAGACCGCGAAGGAAATCGGGATAGTGACATATTCGGCCGACCTTGACTTCTCGAAGAGCGAATTCAAGGGATTGAGAGACTACGAGAGGGGCTACGTCAAGGAGGGCGTTGGAGCGGGAGGCGCGACGTGGCTGGCCGTTAAGGCCGGCTTCTCGCCGGAAGAAGTCAGCGCGAAGGTCGAGGAGCTGTACAGAAGGCTCATGGAGATGAAGTGAGTTCCCGCAGGAGTTCAGCTTTTATTTATCCAGCTTTTCCGACTTTTGTAAGGTTAGAAACGTCAGTACTCGAACTCATAGTCCCTCTCCCTCATCTTCCGTATCATCTCGGTTATGTCCTCCACGTCTTCTGTGTACTCCGTTTCATCCTCCGCGAGTCGAATTAGGTCCTCAGGGGTTACCCTGCCCTTTCGAATTTCCTTTAACCGTATTTTCAACAGGAGGTTCTGTGCATCGAGGAACAGCTTCTCGACCTGCCTCTCAACATCCTCCATTCTCTCACCGGTCCTAATAGGAACCGAAACTATTTAACCCTTCCCGCATCACGGAAGCACGGCACTTCAAACTCCCGATTCTCCCGCGCGCTCCTTCTTTAGAGCATCAATTGCGTGGAGTAGTACAAAGGCAAGGGCAGAGACGACGGCCACACCGACGGCCGGCTGGGAGCGCTTCGCGAGGAGGGCCGCGGGAATGGCAAAGGCGTAGAGAAGGGCAACGTCGAGGAGTGCCTTCTTCAGGCGTAGCTTCCGCCCAACGAGTGTGCCGATGTTGATGAGGATGTATCCTAACGCAAGTATCGTGCCGGCGTAAAGGGGAAGCAGGGCAATGCCTCTGCTTGAGCCCACGAGGTAGTAGAAGATTGCTCCGATGGCGATTGCTCTCGCGACGTTCACCAGTAACCGCCGCAATGTCCCACCGGTAAAGCACTACAAAAAGAAGTATTTAAATCTTTTTCCGGTTAGTATGCCTGGCGGTAGCCCAACATCTCGTCCCCCTCCCACTTTCTTAAACTCTCCTCAAGCGCCTCCCTGACCGCCCTGCCGATGCTTATGCCGAGTTTCGTCGCCGTTCCAGCCCACTCCGTTTCGCCCTCGAATGCGAAAACCCCGATGCCGTCGCTCGTCGTCCCGGTGGCATTGTATCCGAGCCTCAGGAGGGTGTAGGTTTTTGCCTCCGTTGCCGTCATTATCGCGTTGGCCATCGCACCGACCGTAAGGCCCTCCTCGATAACGAGGGCGACGTTTATCGTCCCAGGCTCCCACGGTGGTGGCTCTTCGCCTGCTATTGCAGGGTTGGTTATTCCTGCGGTAACGTAGGCCTTAACGCTCCCGCTCCTCGAAATTGCAAGCACTTTGCCGATGTCCGCGGCCGTCATGAAGCCGACGAAGTTTTTCAAACCGTTTTCGCGTTCGAAGGCGAGGCAGTCGGCTTTGTAGTCGCCGGAGTAGTTCTTTGGAACCTTCATGAAGAAGAAGCCGTTTGCTCGGGTTAGACCTCCCCTGTGGGGCGCGTTGCTGAGCGAGAGCATCGGTTCATTGAAGGGCAGGATGAAGTGGTTGAACTCCATGCATACACCTCTTTAGGAGGAGATATAACCCTTCCCCCGGTGATGTTAAACGCTTCCGTTTGCTGAAAGGTTATTAAGGCCGAGAAATATTTTACCCCGGTGGTAATATGGGCGTTGAGGAGCACAAGAGAAAGGCACCAAAGAAGTTTCGCTTTGCTGTCATAACGGTCAGCGATACCGCGAGCAGGGGCGAGAAGGAAGATAAGAGCGGGAAGTTCCTCATCGAGGAGCTGGAGAAGGCGGGACACGAGCGGGTTCTCTACAGGGTCGTGCCGGACGAGAAGATGGCGATAATCGGGGCGGTCGTTGAGGCCTTCGAGAGGGGAGCAGAAGTCGTCGTTACCTCCGGCGGAACGGGGATAGCGAGCAGGGACGTGACGATAGAGAGCCTGAGGCATCTTTTCGATAAGGAGCTAACGGGCTTTGGTGAAATCTTCAGGCTGATGAGCTACGAGGAGATAGGCACGGCCGCAGTCATGACGAGGGCAACTGCGGGCGTCATCAGGAGCTCGGGAAGGGCGATGGCGGTCTTCTGCCTGCCGGGGAGCCTTGGAGCCGCGAAGACCGGAATAAAGATTATCCTCAAGGAGGCCGGCCACGCCCTCAAGCACGGGAGGGAGTAACCTTATAGCCTGTTACTCCGTATCCTCGAAGGGTGAAGCCGATGGAGAGCGTTGATGACGTTAAGAAACACGTTCCCCCGAAGGACGAGAGAGTAAAGGCCCTTCGAAAGTTGCGGGGGGCACTTGGAACGTTCGACGAGGAGACGATTCAGTGGGCCATTCGGGAGGCTGAGGAAATTTGAAGGACGTTGTCTTCATGGAGAAATATCACCTAATGCCCTCCGATGCCCAGATAGTTCTCACCTGCAAGAGCTACGGGGTTGATAAGATTGCAACCTTTGATTCCGACTTTATGAGAGTTGATTTTCTCAAAGTTTTGGGGGTGTGAAAATGAGAGAATTCAAGCGCCTCACTCCCTACCGGGAGGCATTAAAGTTACTCCTTGACGACCTGGGTGAGATTGGGGAAACCGAGGAAGTTCCGCTGGAAGATGCCCTCGGCAGGGTTTTAGCTGAGGATATAGTTTCGCCGATAGACAGCCCGCCCTTTGACCGTTCGGCAGTTGACGGCTATGCCCTCCGCGCAGAGGACACCTTCCCCGCGAGGGAATACAGCCCCGTCGAGCTGAGGGTCGTTGACGAGATTGTCGCCGGCGAGGAAAGTAAAGCGAAAGTGGAACCCGGGACGGCAGTAAAGCTCATGACAGGCTCGAAGATGCCAGAGGGGGCGAACGCGGTTCTGATGCAGGAGATGGCAGAGCGCGAGGGGGACGTGATAAGGGTTCTCCGCCCCGTTGCTCCGGGCCAGAACGTTGCCTTCGCCGGCGAGGACGTGAAGAAGGGGGAGGTAATCCTGAGAAAGGGGCAAGTTCTCAGGCCTCAAGACTTGGCACTCCTCAAGAGCGTGGGTTTCAGGACGGTTAAGGTCAAGAGGAAGCCCCGGGTTGGGATAATCGTTACGGGCGACGAGCTGATTGAGGAGTTCGACGAGGAGGCGTTGAAATCCGGTAAAATCCTCGAGAGCAACTCGGTCATGCTGAAGGGTCTTGTGAGGCAGTACTTCGGCGAGCCGGTTTTTTACGGCGTCGTTCCCGACAACGAAGACGCGATAAGGAATGCAATCGAGAGGGCGAAGGCCGAGAACGACCTCGTGCTCGTCACCGGCGGTTCGGCCTTTGGAGACAGGGACTTCGCCCACAGGTTCGTTAACCTGCTCTTCCACGGGACGACGATAAAGCCGGGCCGGCCGATAGGCTACGGCGAGAGGGTCTTCATAATGAGCGGCTACCCCGTGGCTGTCTTCGCGCAGTTCCACCTTTACGTCAAGCACGCCCTGGCGAAGCTCGTTGGGGCGAGGAACTATGAGGTTCGCGTTAAGGCAACGCTAACCGACAGGATTCCCAGCCAGCTTGGAAGGCACGAGTTCGTCAAGGTCTGGTACGAGGACGGGAAGGCAAGGCCTATCAGGAAGAAAGGTAGCGGGATAATAAGCTCGCTCGTTGAGAGCAATGGTTACGTGGAAATCCCGGAGGACAGTGAGGGGTATCTCGAGGGAGAAGAGGTTTGGGTAACGTTGTACTAAAGGTCCCCCACCAACATCCCGCTGTCCGGGACCTTTATAATTTCTCTAACATCCTCTGGAAGTTCTTCAATAATCTCCAATTCTTTTTGGGTAATATCCTGAATTATCTCCATGACCTCGCGCTTTCTCTGTTCCAATATGTCATAGACTGGATTATCCCTAAGCCAAGGTATAATTTCTTTAACATTTTGCTCGGGAGGTTTCATAAGACCACTCTCAGTCATGGCATTATCTATTATGCGTTTCGTATTAATAACATTTTCTGTTCACTTTTTGCACATTAATTTTAGTGGTAAGCAAAAATAGAAAACAAACCAATTAGGAACAGACTTGATAACCGGAACAAGCAGCGAAATGTCGCCCGCCCGTAACGCCCGCCCTCATCGAAGGCAACGCCACACTCAGGCGGGTTAACCCAGGCGGGCGAGAACTGTGCCCGGCCTGGGTTTCCCGCGGTCATTGTGCTCCGGGACGCGGAAGGCCCTCCCGCGGGGACCTCGCTGAGGCCGGGCTGTAGCCCCCGCATCGCCCCCCGGTTCATTCTCCCCGGGGTCCTCGCGCGGGGGCATTGTTAGGTAGGGGGCGCGGTTTATAAACCCTCACTCGAGGAGTTTTCTTAACTGGTTGAAGAGGCGCTCTTCAACGCTGTTCCTGTCTATTACGAGAATTAAAGTGCCTCCTTTGACCATAACTAGGTCCCTAAGCTTGGATAGAAACTTCATGAGGGAATCCCATGAGTTATACATGCTCAGGTATTCAATGCAGTCAAGAACGACAACACCAGGAATTCCCATTCTAGCGGTTTCCTCCAGATATTGGAAGGTTATTTCAGTCATTTTTGCGAGCTCTGTTGGATTAAGCGTTCCTGCTATGTTCTCCCTTCTAAAGGGAACCGCCGTTACAAAGTATGTTCTCCATCCTTCGCGGGAGTACTCCAAGTCCCTTAAAAACGCCAATACCGGTGCATTTTCAAGCTTTGGTAGCAGGGTCTCAAACTCTTTTGGCTGGACTATAATCGTGCCGCTGTGTATCTCCGGGGCCTTCACATCAATGCTTCCCTCAAGGAATTCCCTCGTGGATGTAAGACGATACATTGAGTACGCCATCATAACCGTTAGGGCCGTTGAGAGGGTAAACCCTATGGGAAGGTACCACTCGTAGAGGCCAAAAAGCGCTGCTGGAACGAGATGGAGGCCAAAAAGAAGAACGCTGAGATAGAGCACCTTTGCGGGTTTCTTGTAAATAGCCTCTATGGGTTTCAGCAGAACACCACTCGCAAAAACAAAGGCACCGCTTACACCGAGAGAAACCCCAGCAGTTAGGGCCCAGTCGGCGTTACCCGTAAACCTATACACGGCAACGACGAATCCGTAGAATATCGGCGCCATCAGGCCCATTTTTTTGAGGGTTGAGTGGGACAGCGGTATCGATTCCTCCTCAAGAAGCCTAACTGCACCAACGAACATGAGCATTGCAAAAATTGTCAGAGAAAGTTCGGCTATTGTCTGTAGAACGCGATTCGTAGATGCAGAAAGGGCAACCATTATGAAATCCGCAATCCATGCCACAGAGAAAAACAGAGCCGACCTGCGCCTGCGCTTTAGGTACACCCTCATTATCAGTGCGAAGGCCGTGAGGTCAGCTATCATGACGAGAAGCCCGCTGACAAAGGGCATTATGTCATTTACCGCCATGGACAACCCTCCTTGGGTCGGTAAAGCCGTCCCATCTAAACGGTCCGGCCGGCGGAGCCCGGACGGCGGTTTCCTCTTCAATCTTCACAACGAGCACCTCCGGTCTGGCTATAACCACGGCCAGCAAACCCCTTTCTCCGTAGTCCACCACGCGGTACCCATCCTCGGTTTTCCTGACCGGGAAAATCAGGGTGAATGGCCAGTTGGGGTAGTAGGATATCCCCCTTCTCCCGGGAACCCCAACGAGGTCACCGAAGAGGTAGTAGCCGTAGAGCGGGACTGCCCTGGCGTTTGGGAACCTCTCCTCAACTTCCTTGAGAAAAGCGACGTCTGTTCCAACACCGCTTAGAATAACGGCCTCTATGTCCTCAGACGCGCTTTCAAAGAGCCCGATTAAAGGTGGTGCGGTTCTCGCAAGGTTTATCCTGTCCCTCCTAAGCACGCGCTCGGTGTAGCGGACGAGAGGGTTGAGAATTCTCAGGACCTCCTCAACCCCTTTCTCCTCCAAAACTCTCTTCAGCCCGTCGGTTTCCATTCCTATGAAGTACAGGTAGCCACCGTAGCCCCACACGAGCTCGCTTATCTCGTCCTGATACCAGCCGTAGGGGCCGTGTGCAAGGGCACGCATCCTGCCCGGGGGAAACGTTTCGTTCAGGCCGTAAAGTTCGTCGAGGGCAGATTTAAGGTACGAGACGAGGTATCTCACGTATGCCCTGTCCCAGTGCCCGATGGCCCTCTCGCGCGTAGTTCCTGAGGACTGGTAAAAGCGAACCATGCCCCGGTAGCCCTCAGGCAGAAAATCGAGCCAGTTGGCACGCAGGTAGTCTTCTTTGACGAAAAAGCCCCTGCTGAGCAGGTTCTCGACGGTCTCTACCACCGTGTCCCCGAGTAGCTCCTCAACCCCGAAGGAGAACTTCCTCCAGTATGGGGATTTCTCAAGATGGAATTCAATGACCCTTTCGAGGTGGCTTAGAACTTCGTCTTCTTCGACTTTAAGGGGTTCCTCGATTAGACCTTTCGGAACATCTTCGTACGTCATGGCATGTAATTGTTCACAGGAGAATATAAGCCTTTCTTAAACGTCTTTCTAAACGAAAGTTGCATTTTGAACCCATAGGGTTAAATAAACCAACGCCCAATGTTGATGGGTGACGCCATGCCCACCGTTATATATCGCAAAACCCTGCTGGATGGGTTTAAATACACCCTGAGCAAGGCCGTGGAAACGACTCCGTTCTGGAAAGAGAAATTCGAGGGTCTTGACCTGGACGGGATTTCTCCAGAAACCCTCGGCGAACTAACGGCCAGGGTAACAATCAAGCCCCACGACCTTTACGAGAGGTCCCGCGTTTGGCCGGACTACATACGGGAGGGCCGTCTCTTCCACGCGGTTATGCGAACCAGCGGGACGACCGGCCGGCCGAAGAGGGTGCCCTTCACCCCGGACGACAAGAGACGAACCGCACGCCAGATGGCGCCGTGGGTCAACGAGTACTTCGAGAAGGGCGAGAGAGTTGCTTCCTTCTTCCCGCCGCTGCCGTCTTCATCGGGCACCTTCGCACTGAGCGGGCTTGAGAACAACAACGCTGGAGTTGCGTACTTCCAGGTGCCGATTACTTACCTCCAGAACAGGGAACTCCTTCTCAAGGAGCTTGAGGACATAAAGCCAACCTCGATATGGGCCCTAACTGCCACCGCCTACAACCTCGGCCTCATCCTGCCGGAGAAGCTCAGGGAGGACGTTAAAACGATAGTCGTCGGCGGTGAGACACTCACTCCAGAGCTGGCCAAGGCCACCCTTGAGCTGTTCCCTAACGCCGTCGTCATAGACAACTTCGGCTCGACGGAGGACGACGTTACCGGCTTCAGGATAGTTATGAGAAAGGGAGCAACGCCCTTCCACTTCGGGGAGTCCGTAATAGTCCTTGAGGACACCGGCGACGAGGATTATCTGGAATACAAGAGGCTCTACATTACCAAGGTCATGCGCGAGGGCGAGCTAACTGGATTACCTCTCTTCAACTACGACATCGGCGATTTGGCGAGGCTCGAAAACGGAGAAGTCGTCAGCATAATCCGCGTTAAAGACGTCGTCGTCCTCTCCGGGGCAAAGCTCCACATAGACCAGGTCATGGAGATAGTCTACGGCCATCCCGAGCTCAAGGACTTCGTGATGCTCTACCACCCGCTCTCGCCGGACAACCCGAGGCCCAAGGTGGTCATAAGGGTTGCCTACGAGGGCGAAAAACCGGCTGGAATCGAGGATGAGGTGAGGGAGCTCATCTACGAGGCCAACAATCCGGTTCGCTACGAGGTCGAGGAAGCGAAGAGCTCTGAGCTCATAATCGAGGCAGTTCCGCTGGAAAAGCTCCGCGAGGGCCTTCCAGTCAGGCCTGGGAAGACCAAGAGAATATACGTCGCCGGAAAGGACTTCTGATTTTCTTCCCTTTAACCACCTTGTCATAATGCCGAAAAGTTATTTAAGGCCCTTCTCAGATTTCCAGCCGGTGGTGGGAATGGCGAAAGCGAAGATTATCCACGACGGAATTCACGGTAGCATGAAGGTCACTGGGGTAATCCTCGAACTCGTCAAAACGCCCGAGTTCCAGAGGCTCAGGCACATAAGACAACTCGGTCTGGCGTACCTCGTCTACCCCGGCGCCAATCACTCGCGCTTCGAGCACTCCCTCGGAACGTGGCACATAGCAAAGCGCCTCTCCGACGAGGTCGGGCTCGATGAAGACGAAAGCCTGCTCCTTCAGGTCGGCGCTCTGCTTCACGACATCGGGCACGGGCCCCTAAGCCACACCTTCGAGGGAATCTACAGGCACTACGTGAAGGAGCGCGACCACATGCGCCTCGGCCAGGACATCATAACCGGAAGGATAAACATCACCGGCGATGAGGACGGGGGGAAGATTCCGGAGATACTGGAAAGCCACGGAATTGAGCCGAAGGAAGTGGCGGACCTAATCCTTGGCAGGGCGAAGAAGCCCTACCTTGGCCAGATGCTCCACGGGGGAGTTGACGTTGACCAGCTCGACTACCTCATCAGAGACGCCCACTACACCGGCGTCGCGCACGGAATAATAGACCTTGAGAGGCTCCTCAAGGTGCTCGAAATCCACGATGACGAGCTCGTTGTCGACGAGAAGGGTGTTGAAGCCGTCGAGGGAATGATGGTGGCGCGCTCGCTGATGTACTCGCGCGTTTACTTCCACCACACGGTGAAGATTGCCGAGGGCATGCTGACCAGAGCTCTGGAGTTCGCCCTCGAGGAGGACCACCTCTGGGACTTCTGGAAGATGACCGACTGCCGGGTTCTGGTCGAGCTGGAGGACTTGGAAGGCCTGCCTGCGGAGCTCACGAGGCGCGTCCTTTACAGGAAGCTCTACAAGGCCGCGGTTCTCGCGAGCGCAGAGGAGCTCAGCCAGGAGGAGAAGAGAGAGTTGCTGTCTGCTTACAGAAACGTCAAGAGGAGGCAGGAGCTTGAGCGGGCCCTGGCGGAAGCGGTCGGCGCAAGCGAGGGCGAGGTAATCCTTGAGTTCAGCATAGCCGACCTGATGCTCAGCGAGCCGAGGCTGAAGGAGACCGGCATAAAGGTGCTCCTCGAAAACGGCGAGGTTCAGCCCCTCTCGAAGGTAACGCCCCTTGCGAACGCCCTCAAGAGGAGGCAGACCCCCAGGTGGGCCGTTCTCATAGCCTCGCCGGAGAAGTACGTCGGAAAGCTCCGCGAGAGCTGGAGAAAGGTGCTCTTCAGCTGAAGAGCTTCGCCTTTATCTCCTTTTTGAGCTCCTCAATCATCTCAATGAGCTCGTCGGCGTCCTTAACTTCCCTGAGGCTCTCCTTCGGGATTATGGGGACCTCCTTGACGACTTCGGTCTTGGTCTTCTCAAGGATGAACACGCCGTCGGAGTTGATTATCCTGCCAACCTCGGCCACCATCTCGGCCCTCTTCACCGTCGAGCGGGTCTTCCTCTCGTCTATCCCCGTCAGGATTCTGAACTCGTCGCCCTTTGAAACCGCGTTGAACGGGGCCTTCTTAACCTTCACGAGGCCGAGACCTAGGCGCTTCAATCTCTCAAAGACTTCCTTTTCGAGGGGGCTCTCGGGCTTAACGTCGAGCTTCGCCTCGACCCTCGCGTTCAGAACGTCAATCGGCTCGGCTAAAGCCTCGTCGAAGAGCTCTTCGAGCCTAATCGCCACCTCAAGTGAAACGGCCTGCTCACCGCGCTCGTAGTTGAGGAGGGTCTTCCTCGAAACCCCGAGGAGCTGTGCCAGCTCGTTGACCGAATAACCGTGCCTCTCGCGAAGCTCCCTGAGGAGTTCGCCGTTTATCCGAACGTAGAGCCCACCGCGCTCCGCGAAGATAGCCGGTAGCTCGTTGTTGGTGAGGACGTCGTAGAGCGTTTCCGGTCTCAAAGCGTAGATTCCGAAGCGCTCGTAAACAACTCCCTCCTCAAGTTCCGCGTTCTTCGAGCGAAGGCCCACTATGAGGGGGGAGGCGTTGAAGAACTTCGCGAGCCTCTTCAAATCCTCGGCCTGCTCCTCGGTAACGGTGTCTATGTTCGCGACGACCTTGAGGAAGAGAAGAACCACTAACCGGCTCGCGACTATGTCGAAGCAGGAACCTCTAAACTCAAGGCGGGCCGTTTTGTAGCCCGCGCTCCTGAGTATCGCCTCAACGGTTTTGATGAGCTTCTCCCTTTCCATCGGGTTTAAATACTCGTAAGGGCTTAATAAAGTTAAGGTGCGCCCGATGAGGCCGGTCGTTCTCAAAGGCAACCTCGTTTCGCTCGCCGTTCCGCTGAGGGACGACGTAAGGAAAGCGTGGCTCTGGTTCAACGACAGGAGCGTGAGACTCTTCTTAACGGCCCCGGAGGAAGTCTTCTTCTTTGAGGACGAGATGGAATGGTATGAGAGGATTAGAAAGGCAAAGGAGCGCGAGAAGGTCTTTTCGATAGTGGAGAACTCAACCTCTTCCCTCGTCGGTTTCATAGGACTCCACAGGATAGACCACCGCGACGGAAGGGCAGAGCTCGGTTACTTCCTCGGAAGGGAGCACTGGGGGAGGGGCTATGGAAGCGAGGCGGTGAAGTTGGCCCTCGATTACGCCTTCAACTGGCTCAACCTCAGGAAGGTCTACGCGAGGGTCTACGAGCCGAACGTTGCCTCGATAAAGGTCCTTGAGAAGAACGGCTTTGAACTCGTCGGGAGACTGAGAAAACACCATCACGTCCCCGGTTATGGCTTCGTGGACGAGCTGATTTTCGAAAGGTTTAGAGAAGAATAGGGAAAGAAGCTCACTCGAGCTTCTTGTAGCAGAACCACCAGTCGTAGCACTCGATTTCGCCCTTGGCCTTGGCCTCTTCTCTCTGCTTTTTCTCCTCGATGGTGCTGGCCGGCGGGATGATGGCCTTGTCGCCGATGAGCTCGTTCTCGGGCCACTTGTGCGGAAGGGCAACTCCCTTCTCGTCGCTGACCTTGAGGGCCTTGACGAGCCTGAGTATCTCGTCCCAGTCCCTGCCGACCTCGGCCGGGTAGTAGACGATGGCCCTTATGACGCCCTTGTCGTCAACGATGAAGACAGCCCTGGCGGTTATCGTTGCTCCGCTCGGAATCATGCCGAGCTTCTCGGCGAGCTCACCGCGGTCGTCGGCTATGACCGGGAACTCAATCTCAACGCCAAGGTTCTCCTTAATCCACTCCATCCACTTGATGTGGCTGAAGACCTGGTCAACGCTCAGTCCAATCGGCTCGACGCCGAGCTCCCTGAACTTGTCGAGCCTCTTCTGCATGGCGTAGAACTCGGTCGTACAGACCGGGGTGAAATCTGCTGGGTGGCTGAAGAGTATGAACCACTTGCCCTTCTCGGCGAAGTAGTCGGGGAGCTTTATCACTCCGTGGGTGGTCTTGACCTCAACCTCTGGGAACTTTTCTCCTATGACGACCATTTTTCATCACCTCTTCTTTTTGTGTGTCGTCTTCACTATAAACCTCATAGGTTCGAATATATAAGTCTTTCGGTTCGTTTTTGGGCAAAAACTTGGCGGATAAACAAAGGCCTTTTAAACCCAGTGAGGAGAAGTCCAGACTCGCTTAAAAATGGTTGTCATTGTGTAAACTGACACAAATTTCCGTTGTCAAAACTCAGTGAACAGGAATGTTTATTCGCCTTTAATCTTCCTAACCTCGACCCACGTTGAATGGTACGCCGAGCCGTTCCCGTAATCCTCAACTGTCCCGTCTGTCGTCAGGAAGTTGGCGTTCCAGCCGAGGAGCCTGACCCAGAAGGCCTTGTAGAGCAGGACAACTCCCCTCGGAACGTCGTCGCTGAGCTTCGCTTTTGTTCTTATCCTCCCGCGGTCGTTGAAGACCTCAACCGTCTCGCCGTCTTCAATGCCCCTCTCCTCCGCGTCAACAGGGTTGATGTAAAGGTTGGGGTCAACCATTCCGTAGGTGTTGTGATACTGGCTCGTTATCGTCATTCTGTAGGTTGGCGTGAGCAGGCGGAGCGGGTACTTTCCTTCAAACTTCTGGTATTGGGGAAACGGGCCTAATCCCCTCTCAACGGCCCTCCGCGAGAAGAACTCGATTTTTCCGCTCTGAGTTTCCCACATTCTCGGCTTTTCAGGGATTTTAACGAAGCCCTTCGCCTTCAGCTCCTCAACGCTAAGCCCGTTGAGCTCAAGGACCTTTCGAATTACTTCCTCGTCGCTCTCGTAGAGGTAGGGATTATCTATCCCGAGGGCCTTTGCAAGCAGTCTCGTTACCTCGCTGTTGCTCTTGCCGTACAGCCTCGCGACCGGCTCGTTCAGAGCAACGTAGCGGTGGTAGTAGGAATCCGCTATGTCAAGCCTCTCGAAGAATGTGTTTGCCGGCAAAACGACGTCCGAGTAGAGGGCCGTGTCTGTGAGAAAGATGTCGTGCATAACGACGAAGACGTCGCTCTCGCTTAAGGCTTTTCTCAGCCGGTTCTGGTTCGGAAGGCTCGCGAGGGGGTTGGAGTTGTAGACGTAGAGGAACTTAATCTCACCCCGCTCGATGTATTCTGCCAGCTTTATCTGGGGAATTCTTTTAGCCGGCTTCGTTCTCAGGAACGCGCCTTCTGCGTAGGACTTGTCTATCATTTTCATGTCGTAAATGAAGCCGAAGCGGTGGCCGACGAGGGCGGGAAGAATCGCTATCGCCCTCACTGCCTCGCCTCCAGCAAGGGAGCGCTGGAATCCGTAGCCGATGTGAACCACTCCCCTCTTCTCCGCGAACTCCCGCGCGAAGGTCTCTATCTCCTCGACGCTCAGCCCCGTTTCTTTGCTTACATAATCAAGCGATAGTGTTTTTACATAATTCCTGAATTCTTCAAAGCCGTAAACGTTCTCGCGGACGAAGGCCTTATCGTAAAGTCCCTCCGCGATGATGACCTTCGCAACGCCCAAAGCCAAAAGAACGTCCGTGTCAGGCTTCACCTGGAAGAACCTGTCGCTTTTCCTGGCAGTTTCGGTTCTGACGACGTCAACCGTCCAGATTTCAAGGCCGTGCCTTTTGGCGAGGGCGAAGCCGTGAAGGTTCGTCCAGAAGGCGTTTATCCCCCAGTAGACGATTAACCGCTGGTTTTTAAGCTCCTCGGGGTCGAGACCGACGGCGGTTCCGTAGACGTCCTTTAACGCCTCCTGCCCGGCCCTGTCGCAGATTCCGTAGTCGAGCACGGCGGTGTTGAGGTAGTGGAAGAGCCTTAACGGGAACGCGTAGTTCACAACTCCCCTGTCGCCGGCGTACTGGTAAACTAAGACGCTCTCACTCCCGTGCTCCTTGATGGTCTCCTTAAGCTTCTTCGCTACGAGCCTTATCGCCTCTTCCCAGCTCGCTTCTCTGAAGGAACCGCTCCCCCTCCCGCCGGTTCGGATTAGAGGGTTCTTTAGCCTGTCCTCCGAGTGGAACCACTTCGGGAGCAGAGCGCCTTTGGGACAGAGAAAGCCGGCCGTTATCGGGTGCTCCGGATTGCCCCTAACCCTGAGCCTTCCGTCTCTGAGCTCGCTCACCATCGAGCAGGTGTCGTAGCAGTCCCGCATGCAGACGGAGAAGGGCATGGCAATCACGGGGAAATCTTAACCTTGAAGGCAACGTCCCTCTCGACGAGAACCTTTCCTATCTCCTCGGGCAGAACCGCCATGTCCCAGGCCTTGAAGGGTCCGTACTCCCTCAGGTCTGGCCCGAGAATCGCTGGAAGCTCGGCGGTGACGATGTAGGCTTCCCGCAGTGGTCTTTTAGTTGGTGTTTCAGCTTCGCCCGGCTCGGGTTCGACCTCCGGAAGCTCTTCCCCGACATCTGGAAGCTCCTCGCGCTCGACGAAGGCCCTGAGAATCCTGAAAATCCTCCTCTCCTCGTCGGTCATCTCCGCTATGGTCCCCTCGACGGCGAGGTCAACAATCTTGTGGAGGCGGAGCTTGATTATCTCCTTCATCAGCTCCTCCGCTATCTTGAGCTGGGCTAAGTAAAGTCTCTCCTCGACGCTTTCGCCCCTCTCGCGGGAGCTCTCGGCGCTCAGCTTGAGGGCCTTGATTAGGCTGTCGAACTCCCTGTAAAAGTCGTCGTCTAACTCCGTCAGTTCGACGCTGGAAAGCTCCTGCTCAAGCAGTTCCCTGAGCTTGACGATGTCCATGCCACCACCTCAGAGAAAAGGAAAAGGGAATCACTCCTCGACGCGCGGGGCGAGGAGGAACACGAGCCTTCCTTCGTCCCTAATCATGTACTCCATCTGGAGGGGCATCTCGTTGCCGAAGCGGAGGATTACCTCATCGGCCTTGCCGATGCCCTTTATCATGTCGCTGAGGTAGCTGATTCCGTAGGCGCTCTTGGTTTCCTCCTCGACCTCGAGGTCAAGCAAGCCTTCGTCCTCAAGGGTGAGCTTAATCTCAACCTCGTTGGTCTCGCCCTCGGCCTTCATGACGAACTCGCTCTCGGTGGCGATGAACTTTATGGCGTCGCTGACGAGGGAGGCATCTTTAACGGCCTCCTTGAGAACCTCGCCGAGGACGACAACCTTGGCCGTGAACGGGAGCTCCGGAAGGTCGAGCTCAAGCTCCTCAACGTCTATGAGCGGAAGGCGGAACGTTCTCTTTGCCGTTCCCTCGAAGGTTATCTCAAGAAAGTTCTCGTCGCCCTTCCTGAGGATGAGCGTGTCCTTGGCCTTTCCGCGCTTGAGTATCTTCTTGAACTGGTCCATGTTGATTCCAACGGTTTCCGGTTCCTCGACCTCGTACTTGGAGAATATGCTCTCCGGGAGGTTGAGGTCTATGAGAACGACCCTGCTCGGGTCCATCGCGCGCATGCTTATACCTTCCTCGGTGAACTTGAAGGCGGCCTCGTCTATCAGGTTGCTCGCTGTCGCGATAAGGTCTGCAAACTCCTTGGCACCGTCAAAAACGACCTCGAACGGCATCTTCATCCCTCCAGTATTTTAAGCATGAGCCTAACCCTTTCTTTTCCGCGGAATAAATAAGCTTTTCCGTTGTCGGTATCAGGAACCCTGCGGTAGGCTTCCTCAAGCTCCTTCAGGGCCTTTCTCGCGAGCCTGATGAGGGTTTCGCGCTCGAGCTCGTTCACTCGTAGGCCCTCCATACGTAGCCGCACTTGGTGCACTTGTAGAATATCGTGCTCGGCTCGTCGCCGGCCCTCGTCTGCATCTCCCACCAGTAGGCCGTGTCGTTGCCGCACTTGGGACAGGTGACCTTGGTGGTCGGCAGGGTCTTGACGTCTTGCTCAATGACGACTATCTCCTCGTCCGGCTTGTGCTCGACCTTCTGCGTTATTCTGGTTTTAGCCCTGTCCTTCTCCTCGTCAAAGGGCTCCTCGTAGCCACAGACGCGACAGACCCAGACCTTCTTCTTCCGGTCAGGGAGCATGAGGTTACCGCACTTCGGACAGAACTTCATGAGCATCACCCCTCTAGCCGGGGGTTGGGTATGTGGGTGGAGAATAAAAAGTTTTGCCAGAAGAGGCGGTAGGAGATAAATGAAACATCAGCCCTCGATGTAGAACTCGGCGCTCACGGTGAGGGTCATTTGTTGAGTTGAAACTTTCTTCACTATCTTATAATGGCCAGATGAGAGCTTCAGCTGGGAGAGGCTGACCTTCTGGGTCCAGCTCTTCCCGGGTTCAAGCTGAACAACCGACTGAATGAACATTAGGTCAACGTTTACCTTGACCCATTTTCCGTTCTCCTCGCGATAGAGCTCGAAGGGATAGCCAACGGTAACGGTCTCGTTGCCGTTGTTGGTAACTGTCAGGACCATCGTGTCCGTCGGTGAGTAGCGCTCCCTATCGAGGGAAAGATTAATCGGGGCCTTCTTTCCCTGTGACGCTTCGGCCGAGCTGTTGGAACCAATGAGGAAGTAACCCGCCACCAATCCGACGATTATTAAAACCGCAAGGACTGCCCTCTTCACGGACACCACCAAGATAAACTCACCACAAGAGTAATTAACGCTTTCGTTCGTTTCAAAATGATTTGAAGGGGTTTGATTTTAGCCGTGATTTAAGCCCCTTATTTGACCCCCTGATTTTACGCGCACGGTTACGGTGCCTGGCGGGGGTGCGCGGTGAATGAAGGCCAGGCACCGCTGGAAACGCCTTGAGAAGGAAGCTTATAACTTTTTCTTCAAGAAAATCCGAGACCGTTGGAGAATCCTTGGAAGTAAACCAAGGTAAGAATGGAAAAGCTGGAGGGAGCCCAATCACTCCCTGAGCGGCAGGCCGTGGTCGAAGGAGTAGTAGACCTTCTGGAACTCGGCGCGGAAGCCGTAGACGTCGCGCCTGACCTTGACCGGGTCCTCCTTGTCGATGAGGACGCGGCGGATGAACCTGGCAATCTCCTTCATGTCGTCCTCGAACATTCCAACGCGGGTCATCTCCTGGACGCCTATGCGCAGACCGCTCGGCTCGTTGACCTTCTCAAGCGGGTCCCAGGGCAGAAGGTTCTTGTTGAGGATTATGCCGGCCTCTTCAAGGAGCGGTGCCGCCCAGCCTCCGGCAGCGGGGTGGAGGTCGCTGACGTCAACGATGACCTGGTGGCTCTCGGTGTAGCCCTTGTCCTCACCGATGACCTTGAAGCCCTCCTCTGCAAGGGCCTCGGCCAGCGCTTTCGCGTTCTTGACTATCTGCTTCGCGTACTTCTCACCGTACTCGAGCATCTCGGCCGCGGTGAGGGTCTTTCCGGCCATGTGGTGGAGGTGGTGGTTGCTAAGGACTCCTGGGAAGATGGCCCACTGGAGCTTGGCTATCTCCTCGGTCTCGCCGAAGCGCTTGTAGATTATGACACCTCCCTGGGGTCCGGGGAAGGTCTTGTGGGTCGAGGCGGTGATTATGTCGGCACCCTCGCGGAGCGGGTCCTGGAACTGCTTTCCGGCGATGAGTCCAAGGACGTGGGCGCCGTCGTACATGACGTAGGCGCCGACCTCTTTAGCTACGGGCGCGAGCTCCTTGACCGGGTGCGGGAACGGGAAGAGCGAGCCACCGAAGACGACTATCTTGGGCTCGAGCTCGCGTATGAGCTTCTCGGCCTTGTCAACGTCGATGTTGAACTCCTCGTTGTCGAAGGGCCAGGTGTGGACGTCAAGGCCGCGCATTCCGGCGGCACCGAAGGGCATGTGGCTTATGTGGCCACCGTGGCTGGTGTGGAGAACTATCGCCTTGTCTCCCGGCTGGGTGAGGCCGAAGAAGACTGCCTGGTTAGCGTTGGTTCCGGAAATCGGCCTGAGGTCGGCAAAATCACTCTGGAAGAGCTTGGTGAAGAGCTCGACGCCGATGAGCTCGACCTCGTCAACGTACTTACAACCCTGATAGTACCTCTGCTTCGGCCAGCCCTCGGCGTACTTGTGCATGAAACCGCTCGCGACGGCCCTGGTAACCGTCGGAGAAGTCACGTTTTCGCTCGCTATGAGGTTTATCGTGTGGGCCCTCCAGTGCTCGTGGTCCTCAATAAACCCCAAAACCTTGTCGCGGTATTCACGGTAGCTCATCGCGGACACCTCGGTTGTGCTTCGAACGACGGGGATATAAACCTTACCACACCTGTGCACACGTGCAGAGTTGTGCATTATCGGCCTCGAAGGGTTCTTAAGCGGGACACTCAAGCGAAGAACATGCCCTCTGGAAGAATCCGCAAACTCAGCGACGACGGCCTCGGGGTTCTTTGTGCGGGGAGCAAGACCGTTTACATCCCCTTCGCTTACCCCGGCGACATGGTTAGGGTCAAATCAACGAGAAGGCGCTTCGGCAGACTAATCGCGAGGGACTTCGAGCTTCTTGAGCCTTCCCCGCTGAGGGTTCTTCCGAGGTGCCGGCACTTCGGGAAGTGCGGCGGCTGTCTCTGGCAGGGGCTGAAGTACAAGGCCCAGCTCAAACTCAAGGCCGAACTCTTCGAGCGAATCACCGGAATAAGGGCCGAAATTAAGGGCTCGCCCAAAATTTGGGGCTTCCGCAACGTCAGCAACTTCATCGTGACGACCAACGGCGTTGGCCTCAAGGAATACGGAAACCCCCTTGGCGTTGTGGACCTTTCGGAGTGCCCTGTCTTCTCGAAGAGAACCCCCGAATACCTGCGCGCCCTCCGCGACTTTCTGGCGGAAACGGGGCTTGGGCCGTGGGATTTGAGGAGAAAAGCCGGCGACGTTCACTACCTCCAGGTCAGGGAGGGCAAGTTCACTGGAGAGGTCATGGTAAACCTCATAGCCCATCGCAGGCCCGCTGAAGAAACAGCCGAGGCCTTCAGGGACTACTTCTCCTTCGCGGATTCCCTTTACTGGAGCCTCAAGGCCGACGACCGGGACGACCCGCGCGGAGAACCCCTGCACGTTGCGGGGAGCCACTTCATAAGGGAGCGGATTGATGACGTGGTGTATCTCATCCACCCCAACAGCTTCTTCCAGACCAACAGCCACGCCCTTGAGCTTCTCCTCAGGGCAGTTGGGAACTTCACCGACGGCGAAAGGGTTCTCGACCTTTACTCCAGTGTCGGCACCTTCGGTGTCTGGCTGGCGAAGAGGGGCTTTGCCGTTGAAGGGGTCGAGGTTAACCCCTTCGCGGTTGAAATGGCCAACAGAAACGCCGAGCTGAACGGGGTAAACGCCCTATTCCGCGTTGGGAGGGCTGAGGAGACCCCGATAGGCGACTACGACACCGTGATAGTGGACCCACCTCGAAGGGGACTGAAGGAAGCCGGGGAACTGCTGGTGAAAAGTGGAGCTGAAAGGGTCGTTTACGTCTCCTGCAATCCAAAGGCGTTCAGGCTCGACTACGAGAACCACCTGAAAAAAGCTTACCGCGTGGATGAAGCGGTTCTCGTGGACATGTTCCCGCACACGCCCCACGTCGAGGCGATTGTTGAACTCACCCGGAGACGTTAGGTTTTTAAATCCCCTTTTGTACTAACAACGGTGGGATTCTATGGTTTTGGGTGGGAGGAAGAAGTTAAAATTCATAAACGGAATACATCACGGGAGTCACCTCGACACCGTCTGCACCTCCCAGAGGGCAGGGTTGAATCTTATCGAGGATGCCGTTCTCGGGAAGTACCCGGCCAGGAGCGTTGAGTTCGAAAAGAAAAAGCTCCTCGGAAAGGAAAAGCTCTCCTATGAAGTTGTGGACGTCCCCCTAGCCCGCGGCCTGGTTCTCAGAGTCGTAAAGCGTGACATGGAACCGGTCACAGCTTTTCCTGTTCTTGAGGGGGTAACGGTTGAGTTCGAGGTTAAAGAAGTCCTTGAGTGGAAGAAGTGGCCCGAAGCTAACGTCTCGGGGGCGGTTTTGAACGAATATTCCCCCGCGGTTACCTTCTACGCAACCGACTACATCGAAAGGAAGAAAGCCTATCTAAACTCCGAGAAGCTCAACGTTAAGCTGGCTTTCTTTGTGTACACGGGAACGGCGGAGGAGCTCAAGAGGGAAACCACGAAACTGCCCGACGGTAAAGAGGTCGTCATTGACCTCAACGAGGCCGAGATACTTCTTCCAGCGGCGGTGAGCGTTCAGGGGGCTTTTATAGACGACTACGTCATGACCACTCATGTCCTTGAGCTTGAGGAAGTCGAAACGCCCTGCGGGGCCGGCTACATGATGCTCCTCAGCAACGAGCCCGTCGGAAAGGTCAGGGCCTTCGCGCTGAAGGAGAACCTGGAGGGAGAAATCGAGAAAGGCGCGAGCCTGAAGCTCGCCGGATGGCTTCAGGGCGGACTTTGACTTTGCTTTTCAATCGAAGTCCCATATAGTCCTTCCTTCGTAGAACAGCATCACGTAGCCGCAGTTTTTGCATATCACAATCTTGACCTTATGGGCAGTGAAGCCCCACTTGCTGTCGAGCTTTCCCTCCTCAACCTGGAAATCAGTTCCCCCACAGAGCGGGCACTTAAGCCGTCTGCCCTCCATAGTGTTCACCACGGATGATAGGAAAGAAGAATATAAAAGTCTGTCGGAATCAGACGGCCCTCCAGAAGGGGTCCTCCTTGGCCTTGACCTTGGCGGTCATCTTGAGGGCCCTCAGGTCGCTCTCATCGAGCTCGTTCTTGAGCTGTTTGAGAAGTATTATGACGTCGTTCTTGGTGAGGTCAACGTAGAGGGTCTCGCCGGGATGGATGTGCCTGCCAACTATCGCCCCCTCAATCGCTATGGCAACAGCGTCCCCCTTCTTGGCCTCCTGAACGAAGTCGTTCTTGTTCTTGATGGACTTGATGACGCCGACTTTCTCGCCCGTTTCCTTGATGAGGGTCACTCCCGGCCTTATCCTGCCCTCAAGAACCTCGACACCGACTATTGCCGGCTTGCTCCTCCTGAAGACGTAGCGCTCGTCAGGGTAGAGCTTGATGACGCCCGGGAAGGTGACGTTCTTGAGTAGCTTGCGCTTCTTCTTCTCCTCTTCCGCTTTCACCCAGGCCTCGTAGTCCTCTATGAGCTTGTAGATAATGTTCCCGACGAAAATCGGCACGCCCTTGGCCTTCGCGACCTCTTCTGCATCTTCGTTCACCTTGACGTTGAAGCCGAGAACCACTCCGTACTTCGGCTCCTCCTCGCGGACGCTCAAAGCCTCCATAACGTCGGTCTTGCTGATGTTTCCAACGTCGGCCTTCCTTATCGGAATGCCCTTCTCCTGGAGCTCCTTGCTCAAAGCTTCGAGGCTTCCGAGGGTGTCGGCCTTGACGATGACGCCGATTTTACCAGTGCTTATGACGACGCTCTGTATCTGGTTCAGGATTTCCTGCTTGGCCTTCTCCACTTCCTCCTCGCTCCTCGCGGCTATTACCGGTGAACCGGCCAGGGCCTCTTCGAGACCCGGTGCGGCTATCTTCACACCGGCAGCGGCGGTGACCTCGTCAACCTGGTCAAAGCGGAAGCGCGGGTCGCGAATCTCGTCGAGGGGCTTGGGCTTGAGCAGGGCGCGGATTTTGGTCACTATCGCCTTGTCCTTTCCGCCAACGACGATTGTATCGTCCTTCCTCAGCGTTCCATCGTAGATTATGACGTCTATCGTTGTTCCGAGGCCCATCTCCTCCCTGACCTCGAGAATCGTTCCGCGCGCCGGTCCCTCGACCTCTATCTTGAGCTTCTGCTCGAGGTACTTCTGGCTGAGACCCGCGATGAGAACGAGAAGCTCGGGAACGCCGATGCCGTATTTGGCCGAAATCGGGACTATCGCCAGCTCGCGCGTGAAGTCCTGAACGCGGTCGAAGCGGTTTGCCTGGAAGCCGAGCTCGTAGAACTTGCCGATGAGCTCCCAGAGCTTGGTTTCGAGCTCCTGAACGGCCCTCTGGTCCTGCTTCTTAATGTTGACCAAAAACGGCTCGTCCTCCTCGACCACCCAGCCTTTTATCCTGTCTATCTTGTTGGCGGCGACTATGAAGGGCGTCCTGTACCTCCTGAGTATCTCGATGCTCTCTATGGTCTGGGGCTGAAAGCCCTCGTTTATGTCAACGACGAGGACGGCCAAATCGGCTAAGCTTCCTCCCCTCGCGCGCAGGCTTGTAAACGCCTCGTGGCCAGGCGTGTCGATAAAGAGAAGCCCAGGGAGCTTTATCTCGCCCTTCCAGAGCTTTATGAGCGGTCCGGCGAGCTGTTTGACGACGTCAATCGGAACCTCCGTCGCTCCGATGTGCTGGGTTATTCCGCCCGCTTCCTTGCCCGCTACGTTGGTGCGCCTAATCCTGTCGAGGAGCGTCGTGTTGTGGACGAGTATCCCGTTGGCGACGAAGTTGTGGGTCTCGGTGGTTAGGTCGTAGACGTAGCCGTCGTAGTCGAACTCCTCGACTTCCTCAACGGGGATGAAAACGAAGTTCTCGGCGAGGTTGCGGACGTAGGCGACATCGCTTGAATCGAACTCCCTGTTGCGCCAGACCTCAAGGAGCTCCCTTCCGAGTTCCGTAAGCTTTCCGTCCTTTATCAGGCCGTCCTTTTCGAGGGCTTTGAGGTAGTTGTGGTCCCCAGACTTGCCCTCAAGCACCGCGAGCTTCCTCGCGAGCGTTGGGGAGCCCCTCTCGATTGCATCGAGAATCCTCATCAGGGTCTCGTAGCTCGGCGCCTCGCTGGACTCGTACTTTGAGTAGAACGGAACGAAGGAGTTGAGCTCCGTCCTCGTGAACCCGAAGAGGAGCCTGAGGCGCTTGAGCTCCTCGAATATCGGGTAGGTTTCGCTCTTCTTGCTCCTCGCTATCACCCTTTCAAGGCGCTCGGCTTTCTCCTTCACGGTAAACCCGATGAACCGCCTGAACGCCTCAAGGTTCCTCCTGCCTGAAATCACGAGGGTTGTGTATTCCGAACGGTAGAGCTTTGAAACTATGCCGAACCTGAGAAGGACGAGTGAAAGCCCCTCAAGGAACTCCCGAGATGCACTCGTCACTTCGATTCTGACGTCCTTGAGGCTTACGTGTCCGTCGGCGTCGAAGTATCCCCTGAGGAACTCGGCAACGTATTCCCTCGGTGCGACGAAGAGAACGTTCGGAACCCTTATGCTCCTCGCCTTCTGCCTCTCTGGATAGTCAAAGAGGGCGCGGATGAGCCTTATCAGGGCGTTCTTTCCATTCCTGATTTCAATCTCCCATGAGGTTTTTCTCCTCACTCTGACGAGCTCGACGCCAAGGGCCTCCACTGCCTTGAGCCTCTCAAATACCTCAACGTCGTTGTTGGCTATCTTCTCCTGGCTCCCGTCGCCAAACATGACGCCGGCGAAGTAGAAGAGGGCCTTCCATTCATCGTCCGTTTTCGGGAGTCTGATGTAGTGGACCGGCTTGCCTGAGCGGTGAATTCTCGGTGTGAACGCTATCCTCTCAACTCTCTCCCAGAGGCCTTCAAGGTCCTCGGCGCGGAAAACGTTGGAGCGGACCTTGTACTCCTTTTCTCCTTTGAACCTGTCCCTAATCTCATTGAGAACGTCTTCCTCAAGCTTCACTATAAGTTCTGGAGTCGAGAGCTTTCTTCTCACAAAGCGCTCAAAGACGTCCCTCTTCTCGTTGGCATGGATGAACCTCGGAACCGCGACGTAGTCGCCGGGCCTGAGCTGGTCCGCCCGTTTCCATCCCATCGTCGTGAGGAACGGATGCTCCGGAGTCACAGAAACGCTGTGCCAGTTCTTCAGTCTGACTCTCACCATCTTGCCCCTGTGCCTGATGCGCCACACGTGGGTTCCCGTGCGGAGAGAAACTCTTGCATCCCCACCTGCAGACGTTATTGGGAGTGAAAGCTCCCTGATTTCCTTTTCACCGTCGCGCTCAACAACCCTCTTTCCCATCCTGAAGAGCTCTTCGAGCGTTACCCTTCCAAGGCCTGGGACGACGACAGTCTCGCTCGGGAGCAGGCACTTGCCGTGGTCAACATGCCCGAGAACCGCTATGATGGGCTGTCTAATCCTCTTTGCCATCTTCATCACCTGAGCATAACTCATGGCTGGCCTTTTAAAGGGTTCGGGGCAAGGATTAAAAAGGCTGGTGGTAACTCTCGACGGTGGTGAGATGATAGCGCTCGCACTCGGCCTGATTGTTGGTCTTGGGCTTGCGTTCCTGCTTGGAAAGGTGAAGGGCAGAAGCTACGAGCTGACGATGGCCCTCTACACTCCTCTGTTCGTCTACATAATCGCCAACGGCCTTTCAATGCACGTGAGCGGAAACTTCTTCGTGAGCACGCCGCTCGGCGACTATCGGCCCGGAGAGCTTGCGGGAGTCCAAACGTTTCTTGCGCTCATTCTGGCTATTATCTACACTGGCTTTCGAGGAAAAAGAGCCCTCACCGTTGATGAGTTCTCGAGCGTCTCACTTTTGACGTGGATACTAATCGCCTTTGGAATTGGGTTGGCCGCCAGTGAAAACCAAGTACTGCTCATCCTGGGCCTTACGCTCTATGTCCTACTCGGGGCACTATCCCGGAGAAACCCCCTCGGGTGGCTCAGGGCAACCCCATGTCAGGGAGAACTTACCGACATCGCCGGTTCCCGCGGTCTCTCGTGTCTAACTGATGAAGACGGTCTCACTATATATCGGGTTGAGAACACCTTGGTCGTCGGCGGAAGACTCCCGCGGGAGTTTTCCCGGTGGAAGGACGTGGTGGAGTGTATGGCTGACCTTAGAACTGACCGGACGCTCCGTGTCATATCTTACCTCGTCCCGCTGGCAATTCCTTTCATCGGGTTTTTAATGGGTCCGGGAGACATTACTGCACTGGTTCTTGCGGTGCTCGTAGTTCCGCTTTACTTCGGCTTGCTGATAATCTCTGTCAGGAAGACGAGGTCGGCGATGGAACGGGAATGCGAGGAGGTCATTGATGAATATGCCAAGTTTGTCCGGGAGAGAAAGAAGGGAAAGAGAGAGTTCGTTATCGGCTAATCTTTCTTTTCTCATTTACCTCTCAAGGCAGTCCATCGTGTCGAGGTACTCCTTCCTTGCCCTCGCGTGTGTGTGGTAGAACCAGTCCGCCGCTTTACAGTAGCTGTAGAGCTCCTCCGGCTTGAAGTAGAGGCTTATCTCCCTTTCGGCGCTCTCTGGGCTGTCGGAGGCGTGGATAACGTTGTATATCGCATCGCCGACGTCGAGGCCGTAGTCACCCCTTATGCTTCCGGGCTCAGCATCCTTCGGGTCGGTGGCGCCGGCCATCTTCCTGACGACGCTTATGGCGTATCTGCCCTCCACGACCATCACGACGCTCGGGGCCTTGGTGATGTAGTCTATCAGAGCCTCGAAGAAGGGCTTACCCCTGTGCTCCTCGTAGTGCTTTTCGGCGAGCTCACGGTCAATCCATATCATCTTCATTCCCACTATCTTGAGGCCCCTCTTCTCAAAACGGCTTATGATTTCGCCCATGAGGCCTCTGACAACGGCGTCCGGCTTCAGAATAACGAGTGTTCTCTCTATCTGCTTGTCGGCCATAGGCAACACCGCTTATAGAATGGGGCGCGCGGTTAATAGGTTTTTTGGAGTCACGGCAGAAACAGTTGGAAAGGATTAGAAAAGAAAGAAATCACTTCCTCTTGGCCCTCTGAAGGCGAGCCTCCTGGAAGGCCTTGGTCCACTTGAGCTTCCTCGGGTTCCTGCCCATGAAGTAGTACTTCTCGCACTTGCTGGAGCAGAAGAAGAGCACTCTGCCGTCGTTCCTGACGAACATCTTGCCCGTTCCCGGCTCGAACTCCCTTCCGCAGTAGGAGCAGACGTTCCAGCGGGCCATTTTCAACGCCTCCTCCTGATTTCTCTCGCCTCACGCTCGGTCTCCCTGAGGATGACTATGTCGCCGACGCGAACGGGACCCTTAACGTTCCTCCTGATGACGCGACCCTTGTCGCGCCCCTCGAGGATTCTGACCTTGACCTGGGTAACGCCACCGGTGACGCCGGTTCTTCCAACGATTTCGATAACCTCGGCGGGGTAGCCTTCGTCGCTCATACCTCACACCTCTGAAAGACTCGCGGGATGAACCTTAAACCTTTCGTGATAAGGAAGGAAAAGGAGCTCACTTCATGAGCTCCCTAACCTTCGTGGCAATCTCCTCAACGAGCTCGCGGGCCTTGCCGGGCTCGATGATGGCGACGCTCGCGGCCGGAACCTCGATTCCAGCGGCGGCGCCGAGTTCCTTCTTGCTCGGAACGTAGATGTACGGAATCTCCTTCTCCTCACAGAGCGGCGGAAGGTGGGCAACTATCTCCTCGGGGTCAACGTCCTCGGCAATTATAACGAGCTTGGCCTGGCCCCTCTCGACGGCCTTGGTGGTCTCGTTGGTACCCTTCCTTATCCTTCCGGTGTCGCGAGCAATCTCAACGGCCTCAAGGGCCTTCTCGGCAAGCTCCTGGGGAACCTCAAACTTCACGTAGCTCGGCTTCGCCATCTTTCATCCCTCCGAAACCTCATCGTTCATCCAGTTTTGCGAGGGGAGTTTGGGCGAGAATTTAAAAGGGTTTCGCTATCTCACCTTCCTCAAAACGAACTCGCAGTGTTCTGCCCCCATCGCCTCGCACTTGGTCTCTTCTCCCTCCCAGCGCTCTCCCGTGAATTCTGTGAGGAACTGGGCAAGCGAGCCGGCGTAGTTGGGGTGGAACGGATAAGGATAACCTTTTCCGCTCGGGAACAGGTTTGTGCCCCTAATTATTATCACTGAATCCGAGAGCTCAACGAGCTCAAGTTTTCCGCCCCCACTGGCAATCGTGAACTTGAAAATATCCTCAAGGGCTTCTTCTATGCTAGTGTTATGCCTCTTCGAGTACTCGCCATAACCAATAAACTGCTTCTTGCCCCAAGTGTAGAGGAGTTCTTTCCCCTTTTCGGGTCCGAGGAAGTCGTAAACAGTTTCTATAAGGCTCCTCTCGGTCACTTCCTCCAGTATTTGAACCCTTAAATCCTTCAGCCAGATAGTTCCGTTCTCACCAGCCCTGAGCTGAGCCTTCAACCCCTCAAGGCTCTGGTAGTGCTCTTTCATTGGACTAATACCATTCCGGGTTCTCATGTAGGCGAACTTTGGCTCAACGACACGAAGGGGCTGGAGGGAGCGCTTGACTTCCACTACTCCCTTGGAAACCTCAACAACGTAGTCAAAGGGGATTAATATTGCGGCTAGGTCTGATTTTTCGAACACATCAGAACAGACCGCGACAAAAGTCGTCTTTCCGAGGGACTTGACAGAATTAACGAGCCTCACAACGGCTTTTATGTAAATCTTCGGACTGGACTGAAGGGTGTACTGGGAGGTAACATCGTCTATGACCAGAATATCGTACTCGTCCCCCTGAAGGGCCTCCCTTATGATTGCCGTCGTTATGCCCAAATCCAGCGGGTTTGGAAGGACGTTCCGCCCGCCCTGAATACCCTGGCCGTAGAGGTTCGAGTAGCCGTCCAGTATCGTCAGAGAGTCGTCGAGAAACGGCTCGTAGTCTATACCGTGATTTCTAAGCTCCTTGAGAAGCGTGGACGGCGGCTGTCTGAAGTCGACCACTAGAACCCGCTTGCCGGCTTTGAGGGCCTCAAGGACCGCCTGATGCATTAGGATGACGTTATCGTACTCTATTGAGCCTACGAAGGCAACGCTTGAGCCCTCCTCAACACCACCCCCCAGGATGTCGTCAAGCTGTCTCACTCCCAGTGATAGCATTTTATCACCTCTGGAGCCTCTGCAGGCCTTCTTATAACCTTTGCGTGTAGTACGATGCGCATTAGAAAAGGTGCATAAAGGTTCAGAATAAACCCAAAGAGGAAGCAGACGGGACGATATCAGTAGCGGCCAAGCTCATCATCCCTGGGGTCAGAAAATAAAGAAAACTCATCACGGCATCACGCGGTTAACTGTTCTCCCTATCGTAGCCCCTGTAAATCTCAAGACTCCTCCTCGCCCTCGCGCGGGGAATGTGGTGTCCCATGAGGGCGACTATTCTATCGGCTTTGGCCTTTCCGTGGTGGAGCATCTTCCTCTCTGTCTTAATCTTCTCAATCCTGAAGGTGTAGCCCCCAACCTCCACGACCTCTCCGACCGCGAACTCCTCATCCCTCGGCACCTTGACGCGGAAGGACTGCGTGAGTCCCTTCGGCATGTAGATGGACACCTTGATGACCTTTGGATACGTCAGGCTCTCGCCCCAGAGAGTCACTATCTCGCCGACCTTCGCCCGGTTCACCCTCTTTCCACCTTCAAGCTCGATTCCGGTAATCCTTACCTCGTCTTCCTCGGTCTCGACGATGTCGCCGACCCTAATCTCCTCGCCCTCCGGAAGCTCTGCCTCGCTCTTGAAGCTCCTCTCGTGCTTGCTGACGATGAGCGGAACCTTAACGAGCTTTGGAAGCGTCACGTGCCATACGTTGCCACATTCGTTACAGCGAAGGGTAAGCTCCCTTCCGCGCTCCTTGATGACCTCAACGTCATCGCTACCGCACTCGGGACAGATGAAGTACTCCTCCATGTCTCTCACCAGAGGGGAAGAGTGGCGGGGGACTTATAAAGGTTCTTTAAATGGTCAACCCAACTTTACCAAATTCTGCAAAAATTGTAAAGTCAAGTTTGCCAAAAACCCAAAAGAGAAGCGAGAACAGGCCAGCTCAGAGCTGGCTCCCTTCCTCGGGGTTCTTAATCTTCAACAGCGGGCAGACCTCCATGCACTCCCTGCAGTGCGTGCAGAGCTCGTAGGTTACCACTATCTTTTTACTCCTCGGGTCTATGCTCAAAGCTTCCTCCGGGCACTTGCCGACGCAGACGCCACAGCCAACGCACTCGTAGGCCCTCTTGACGAGGTGGTAGGCGCTAATCGCTTCCCCCTCGTCCGGCGCCTTAGCTTTCCTCGTCCCCGTGAAGAACTCGACGTTTCCAGCCCTTACGACGTCCCCCTCAACGCTCACCTCGCCAAGTATCGGCGCGACCTGGAGGAGGCGCTTCTTGTTGAGAACCGTGTTGAATTCCAGCTCGTAACCCTCGCCTGTCTCCTCAATTTTAACCTTAACCGGCTCCCACGAGCGCTCCTCGGGAATATCAACGCCAAGCTTCCTCGCTATGGCCTTTTCGCCCTTGCTAAGCTTCTTCCAGCGCCAGAAGCCGTAGGTAATCCACTCCTCTGGAAGGCCGAGGCGCTTCCTCCAGTGCTCCAGGGCATTCCTCCACTTCTCCCAGAGCTCGGGCTTTTCCTTCTTGAGCCTCTCGAATTCTGCCAGCGAAGCGCTCGGGCAGAGGAAACAGCCTATCCTGTCGAAGCCCCTCTCGTAGAGCGGGTTGTAGGGCAGTTTCCTACTGAAGATGTAGAGCCACACCTCAATCGCGCGCCAGTGGAATATCGGCGACGCACCTATCTCGTTTGGCACCCACTCGTTCCTCCACACGCGCGGCTGCTTAAAGCGCTTTATGCTCTCGTATTTCCTCTGACCGACGAACATGAGCACTCCTTTCGGATAGTTCTCCTTTATCGCCAGAGTTATCGGGCCGAGCTTCGTGACCTTACAGCACCAGCGGTAGTCGCGACCGGGCGGTGAGAAAACGTAGAGTGCCCTCCAGAAGGCGTCTCCAGCGTCCGCAACGACGAACTTTATACCCTTCGGCTCAAGCTCTTTCCTCAGCTTCTCCACGTACTCCACAGTTTCGGGGAACTCGATTCCGGTGTTGTTGAAGAAGACGGTGAAGTCCCCACCAAACTCCTCCAGGGCCAGCCCGAGAACCGCTAAACTGTCCTTTCCGCCGGAGAAGGCAACGGCCACCGGTAGGTCTGAGTATTTGCTGGCAACTCTCCGCATGAACTCCCGGCTTTTCATGACCTTCTCCTCGAGCGCTATCGCGTTCGCCCTTAGAACGTCCTCCATCGTCGCCTTCCTGCCCTCGCGGTAGTTGACGCTTTTCTGCCTCTTGGGCTTGACCCCCGTTCCGCGCTCGCCCTGTATTAGGGCCTCGTAGTCCTTCTTCGCTATTCCCGTCGCGAAGACCTTGCCGTCCTCTGAGACGAGAATTACGTCGTCGTTCACCCTTATGCTCGGGTCTGCTTCAAGGACGCCGACAGCCAGGAGGTTCGCACCGTTCTTTATCGGCTCGACGGCGCCTTTATCGACTATAACCCACTTCTTCATCTTCTTTCCAAAGCGCTTCCAGAGCGCTATGGCGCCTTCAACCTTCAGGCCTGCCCTCCAGCGGAGCTCAATCGGGTCGAACTTGACGTAACCAAAGACGTAGCCGTCCACAATGATTTCATAGGCCTCGTCCTCGCTCGGGAGCTTGTTGAGGAGGACGACCTTTCCGTCAAGGACTTCACCGATGTCAACGCCAAAGTGCTCCGCGAAGACCGACTTTATGAACTCCAGGTCCTTCTCAAAGGCGAACCTCAAATCGCCTGGAGGGGTTATGTTCAGCCTGAAGGTGCTTTCCTTTCCGTGAACGGCACAGCTATCGCCTATGAGCGGGACGTTGCATTTCTCGCACCAGTTTATGTACGCCTTTCCAAGGAAAACCGGTCTCCCCATGCTCTCACCTGAGCCTGAGAGGGTGAGGGGGTTTATAAACCCGGTGGCGTCCTAAGTTTTACATCTTTGTAAAACTACGGACTGTGGTGGGAAAATAAAGTCTACACTTTCAATGAAGGAGCATTCAAAGACTTATTAATCCCACGCTTTAACTGCCAAGACATTAACGCCAAATTGTGTCTATTAGGGACATTTTAAGACTAAAAATGTGACAGCAAGATTTAAGAAGGTCCATAATTACGAGGAATAGCAGGCATGGAGGTGAGCACATGAAAAGGAGCATTGGGGTAGCGCTCGTGTTGTTGGTTCTCGCGAGCGCACTTGCGGTGTCAAATCCCGTTGGGGCACAGAGTGTTCAGGGAGATAAGCTCAGAATAGTACAGCTCGCCGCCCAGGGCAGTCTCTTCATGGGCGTCTTCAACCCGTCCCCGAGCGGAATGACTGACACGTACACGAGCAGGGTCTGGTACTTCCTCAACGACCCTGCCGTTGTTACCGGTTCGGACGTTCAGTATCACAGCTACAGGTGCCAGCTCGTTGACGTTAAGTACAACGTTCAGGTTCCAAGCGGTGCCGTAGTTTGGAACGGAACCCAGAAGAAATGGGTTTCACCCAACACCGGAAAAATAGCCAAGAGTGCCGTTACTTGGAAGTGCGGCCTTGGAACCTGGGTTGACGGCCAGAAGATAACGCTCGCCGACTACTTATTCGCCTACGCAATGGACTGGGAGTGGGCATATCAGGACGATAAGGACGACAAGTACTACAGTGAAGACTGGGCAAACGCACTTCAGAGCGTTCTCTCGAAGGTTCTTGGTCTCAAAATTGACGAAGTCACCGATGACTACATCGAGTACACTATCTATCAGGACTACGTTGTCCCCTACAGCAAATGGGGAACTGCCGTTGGAAATTACTACGTCAAGCCGGCCCTTCCGTGGGAGCTTTACAACGTTATGAGTGAGATGGTTGCCCACGGCGTTAACGGTAAGGCATTCTCCTGGAGCGAGCAGCCCCAGAACGGATTCCAGATTGACATGATTGACCCCGACCAGATGAAGTACTTCAAAGCCGAAGCCCAGGCCCTTCTGGAGAATCCGATACCTCTATGGCTCGGCGAGAAGAGCGGCATAGATGCATACCTTCAGATGTGGGGCGTTGACGCTGCTAAGGCAGGAATAACCACCGACCTCGCCAAGGAGGGCTACGAGAGCGTTATCAGCTGGGTTGACAAGTACAACAACGCACTCATCAGCGACGGTCCGTACTACGTTGAGAAGTACGACCCCAAGGCAATGACGCTCGTTCTTAAGCTCGCCAACAACAAGAGGATTGGCTATCCGGGAGAGGTTGATGGAAAGAAGCTTCCGTGGGACCCGTACTGGAAGGAAATTGACATCTACGGAACCCTCAGCGCTCAGACCGCCGTCCTTGCAGTTGCTAAGGGCGAGTACGACCTCTACTGGTACGCGGTGACCTACAACGAGTTCCAGAACATTCTTGAGCAGTACGGCAAGAGCCTTAACCCAATCAAGAGCATCGCCGTCTGGTGGAGCCTTAACGTCAACTTCGCGGGCAACCAGAGCACTGGGCTCGTGGATACCCCCAGCGGAGTGCAGTTCAACCCGTTTGCACTTCGTGAGGTCAGGTTCGCCCTTAACTGGCTCATCAACAGGCAGTACATCGTCAGCCAGATACTCCAGGGAAGCGGAGCACCCCTTTATGGCCCCGAAGTCAGCGGACAGATAGATGCCTACGCCAGAATTTCAACCGTCGCCAAGGCCATGAGCATAACCCCGCAGGGTGACGAGAACTATGCAATTGAACTCATAGACCGTGCGATGAACGCCGCCGCGGAGAAGCTCAAGGTTGAGGGCCACAAGCTTGAGAAGAAGGATGGCGTCTGGTACTTTGATGGAAAGCCTGTCACAGTCAAGATTATCGCCCGTGTTGAGGACAAGAGGCTTGATGAGGGTAAGTACATTGCTCAGATACTTCAGAAGGCCGGCTTCAAGGTTGACCTCCTCCAGTGGCAGAGAACCCAGGCCAACAAAGCAGTTTACAGCAGTGACCCAGCCACCCTCCAGTGGAACATCTACACCGAGGGATGGGTTGTTAGGGGAATTCACCCGGTGACCAGCACTGCCACCGACTTCTGGTTCCTCGACTACTACGTTGCCCCGAACTTTGGAGCAGGAAGCAAGAACCCGTACACCCTGCGTCAGGTCGTTGATGTCGTCTCAAACGGCGACGTCGGTAAGTTCATAACTTCCCTTGGACTGACCTACTACAACACTCCGGATAAGCTCAAGCCGCTCCTCGACTGGACCGGCTACGACTTTGACATGCTCCTATTCCAGAACAGCTGGACGAAGGGCGGTAAAACCGTCAGCATTGAGAGCCTCGACCAGTTCTGGGACCTCTACAAGCTCGCCTACGCACTCCACCTCTACAACGCCCCCAGAATCTACACAGTAGAGACCTGGAGGTTCTTCCTCACCAACAGCAGGATAACCGTCGAGATGCCCGACCCAATAAGCGGTGTTGGTAGCTTTGTCTCAGCCAGGTCAGTCAAGCCAGCATCTGAAGAAAAGCAGACTTCAACCGGTGAATCGGAGACCCCAGGGGAGCAGACCAGCACTCCAACCTCAACCGCTAAGGAGAAGGGCGGAATCTGCGGACCGGCCGCGATAGTCGGACTCGCCATAGCCCCGCTCCTCCTCAGGAGGAGGCGCTGAGCTTTCTTTTCTTCTCATTCCCACCGCAACTTTTATAAAACTGCCCCGGCACCTTAGGAGCGAGGGCCCGTAGCCTAGCAGGATAGGGCGCCGGCCTTCTAAGCCGGAGGTCGCGGGTTCGAATCCCGCCGGGCCCGCCAGAACTCTTTTCGGTGGTGACCATGGAGCTCAGGGAATTCCAGAATATGATTCGGGAGATTTACTTCCACAAGGATTCAAAGAGGGGAGTGGAGAAAACCTTTCTCTGGTTCGTCGAGGAAGTTGGGGAGCTGAGCGAGGCGATAAGGAAAAACGACCGCGAGGCTATGGAGGAAGAATTTGCCGACGTTTTGGCGTGGCTCGCGAGCTTAGCCAATCTACTCGGCGTTGATTTGGAGGAAGCGGCTAAGAAGAAGTACCCAGGCGTCTGCCCCTACTGCGGGAAGAAGCCGTGTGAATGCGAGGAGAAGTTCTGACACTCCAGTCCCAGCTCTTTCCTAGCTTCTTCCCAAAGAATCCAGTTTTCAAGGGTCTCTTGCTCATTTCCACCCCCATGCTCCTATCGTCATGGGTGCTTGAATCTTCCTCCCTTTTCGACCGCCATCTGAACGAAAAGACTTTTATACTCCTCCGTGAACTATTCTATGCAGTAATCCGAGGTGATGTGCATGGAGCTTTTGGAGTTCGCGGTCGAAAAGGCCCTTGAGCTTGGCGCTTCCTACGCCGAGGCCCGCTACGAGGAGAAGAGCGGGACTCACCTGGCCATGAAGAACGGTTCTCCCGAGGGAATGGACATTGAGGCCGACAGGGGAATCGGGATAAGGGTTCTCGCCGACGGCGGAATGGGATTCGCGAGCACGAACGTTCTGACAAGGGAAAGCGTTGCCGAGGCCGTTAAGAGGGCCGTCAAGCTGGCGAAAGCGGCTTCCCAGGTTAGAAACGAGCCGATTGAGTTCAGCGAGGAGGACTTCCACCGCGTTTCCTACAAGGTCAAGATGAAGAAAGACTTCAGGGACATTTCCCCTGAAGAGAAGCTCGAAATCCTCAGGAAAATCGAGGAGGAGGTTAAGGCCACAGGCGTCAACGTGCCGATGCGCTATTTAATGTACTCCGACCAGCTCTGGAAGAAGGTCTTCGTCAACAGCGAAGGCGCCTACGTGAAGAGCAAAATCCCGCGCGTTTCTGTGGTTTACAACCTCGTCGTCTTCGAGAACGGCCAGATGGAGCAGGCTCCGTTCGTGGAGAGAGCCTTTTCCGGCGGTTTCGAGCTAATCGAGAGGGACGAGCCTTGGAACTGGGCGGTGAAGGACGTCAAAGCCCTGAAAAGGCTCATAACCGAGGGCAAGAAACCGCCCGAGGGAAGGGTTGACCTCGTCATAAGCCCAGAAGTTGCTGGTATAGCGGTTCACGAGAGTGTTGGGCATCCCTACGAGTCCGACAGGATTTTCGGCAGGGAGGCCGCTCAGGCAGGTGAGAGCTTCGTCAAGCCCGACATGCTCGGCGAGAGAATCGGGAGCGAAGTAGTCACCGTCATAGACGACCCGACGATTCCGAACAGCTGGGGTTTCTACCTCTACGACGACGAGGGCGTGAAGGCTCGCCCGAGGTATCTGATTAGGAACGGAATCATAACCGAGTTCCTAACCAACAGGGAGTACGCGGCAAAGCTCGGCCAGCGCTCGAACGCGGCCGCGAGGGCGATAAACTACAACCGCGAGCCGATAGTGAGGATGGCCAACACCTACCTCGCGCCCGGTGACCACTCCTTCGAGGAGCTGATTGAGGACATAAAGCTCGGCGTCTACATGGTGTCCTTCAACGAGTGGAACATCGACGACAGACGCTACCAGCAGAGGTACATCGGCAGGGAAGCCTACCTCATCGAGAACGGCGAGATAAAGCACCCGGTCAGGAGGCCAATCCTTGAGATAACCACGAGAGCCCTTTGGAGCAGTGTTGACGCCGTAGGCAAAGACGTTGAGTTCTACCCCGGAACCTGTGGCAAGGGCGAGCCGGGACAGGGCGTCCCCGTCTGGATGGGTGGAGCGCACGCGAGGCTTCGCGACATACCGCTGAGGAGGCCGTGAGGTGGTGGCGATGTTCGAGCTTAACGAGTTCATACTCAAAAAAGCTGAAGAGCTTGGCTTCGGCGACGTCGTCGTTCTGAGCTACGAAACGAACAGGAGGCAGGTGCGCTTTGCCAACAACGAGATTACCGTTGCCAAACACTGGCACGAGAGGAAGGTTGAGCTGTTTGTCGAGAAAGATAAGAGGATAGCGAGCACCACTATAACGGAGCTGAGCGAGGAGAACGTCGAGCGGGTTTTGAAGACCCTCAAGAAGAACATCGAGAACCTCTCGCCCAAGGAGGACTACTACGGCATCGCCGAGGGGCCGTTCCAGTATAAAGACATCCCCGAGACCTTCGATAAGGCGATAGTTGAGCTCGACGAGCCGAACGACTACGTCGAGATTGCCATAAACACCGCCCTGAGCGAGGGAGCGAAGCGCGTGGCAGGGGTTCTCTACACCGACCACAACAGGCTTTACCTGACCACGAGCAACGGGGTGGAGGCCTTTGACGAGGGAACCGGAATAGAGATAAGCGTTAGGGCCTTCGTGGGCGACCTTGAGAGCGGACATGGAACCTGCTCCGCGAGGGTTTTGAAGAAGTTCGACCCCGAGCTTGCCGGAAGGAAGGCCGGTGAGATTGCCCACATGGCGAAAGACCCGGTTCAGGGGCCGGAGGGGAGGTTCGACGTCATCTTCGACCCGCTCGCCTTCGCGAACCTGCTCAGCTACATGGGCTTCATGCTCTCAGCCTACGCGGCCGAGGCGGGCTTCTCGTTCCTGGCCGGAAAGCTGGGCCAGAAGGTCGCGAGCGAGCTGGTAACGCTCAAGGATATAGGCAACCTGCCCAACGGCTATGGAAGCAGGAAGTTCGACGACGAGGGCGTTCCGACGAGGGAGACCACCGTCATAGAGAACGGGACATTCAAGACGTTCCTCCTCAACACGAGCCTCGCCAAGAAGTACGGAACGGAGACAACCGCCAACGCCGGCTTGATAATGCCGAGGCCCTGGAACCTCGTCCTCGAACCGGGCGACTACTCCAAGGCCGAGCTGTTCAGCGAGGTTAAGCGGGGCATCTACATCACCAACGTCTGGTACACCAGATTCCAGAACTACGTGACCGGCGATTTCTCGACGATACCGCGCGACGGAATCTTCCTGGTCGAGAACGGCGAGTTCAAGCCGATAAGGAACATCCGCGTCAGCGACAACCTTCAGAGGATTCTGAGCAACGTAGTTGCCATAGGCAACGAGCCGTTCCAGGTGCACTGGTGGGAGGTTTCGAGGCCTGTCATTACGCCCTACGTTCTCGTCAAGGACGTTGGAATAACGAGGGCGACGAAGTGATTCTCTTTATCCTTTTTCTAGCTATACCTCAGATGCTCAATTTTTCCCTGAAGGAGCTTAAAGAAAGCCCCAGTGGAGAGGAAAAACAGTGCAAACAATAATCTCGCCCTCGAAAGTCCGAGAAAGTCCGTTGCAAAGCCGTAGGCGGTGTAAAAGAGTGATGTTGCGAGGGCCAGAACCATGTTCCTGAGAGATATGACCGTTGCCCTCTTCTCGCTTGAAACCCTTCTCTGGAACTCCACCGAGAAGTTGAAGGTGAAGGCGGAGGCGAGGAGCGTCGCGGTTATTCCAAGGAGCACTATGAGGAAGGGGTTTGGATACAGAACGGAGATAACCGTTGCAAGGGGCACTCCAACGGGCGCAGACTCGTGCAGGGCTCTGCCAACCCTTCCCCTGAGCGCCACGCCGAGGTATCTCGGAAGGACCTTCACGAGCACCTCAACGACCCCAAGGATTCCGAGGGTTCCCATAATCGTCGTGCCGAGGTAGAGGGCCAGGACGTTTCCAAGGTAGGGCTCGAAGAACTTCCTGAACTGGCTGAGGGCGAGGGTGACGGAGAGGAGGTAAGCGATAAGCCACGCTATTTCAGGTTTCTTTAGCTCGCGCCACGCGCCGAGAACGTGGAGCGTGTAAGATGTCTCCGGCCGTGAGAACCCCATCTCGGGTATGCTGAAGGCAACTGGAATCGCCAGGACCTGAAGGAGGGCTGTGAGAAGTATCGCAACTTTAAAGCCCAAAAACTGAGCAATGAAACCTCCAAGGATTGTTGTTGTGGAGCTCACGATAAGTGAAATTTTCTGGGCAGACCTCCAGATTTCTTTGAACTGGCCTTCCAGGCCCTCGGCCTTGAGGTTGTCAAACAACCACGCCTGAAAGCTCCCGCTCACGAAGGACGCCCCAAGGGTTCCGAGGAGCTCCGAGGCGAGGAGAACCCAGAAATTCCTGAGGAAGAGCAGTAGAAGCGTCGCAAGAGGTATTATCGAAAGCCCGACGAGAACGCCCGCCTTTCGGCTCACCTTGTCGCCGACAACACCGGTGGGAACCTCGAAGAGGAAGAAGCCCAGCCCACCCAGGGCTGTGGCCAGGCCTATCTCACCGTAGCTCAGCCCCCGGGAGAGGTAGTAGATTACCGCCATGTTTCCGAGGAATCCCGCATAAGTGAGGGCGAAAAGGAGCTTAAAGCGCTTGAGCCACATTCTCTCACCCGAACAGCCCCAGTGCCGGCAAAACAGTTACCGCCATGCTCAAAAGCCCGCCGAGGATTAAGGCAGGAACCGTCTGCTTTTTCTCGATTCCGAGGAGGTAAGCGGCCAAAGCCCCGGTCCATATCCCGGTTCCCGGCAGTGGTATGGCAACGAAGATTGTGAGGCCGATGAAGCCCCACTTCTCCACGTAGGGGTGCGCCTTTTTCCTAACCCTCTCAACGTAGTAGATGTAGAAGTGAGCCACCTTTCTGAGGGGCGTTTTTTCGAGCCAGAGCATGATTCGGTCTATGTAGGGGAGCAGTGCCGGCAGGAGGAGCGAGAGGAGCAGAACGCCGAGGGAAGCACTCAAGAGGGTTTCCCAGAGGGGATAATCTCTACCGATGCCGTAAACTATCGCGTAGCGCCCCTCAAAGGTCGGCACGAGGGAGAGCAAGAAGACCTCGAGGAAGCTACTCAACGTCGAACACCCCCAGCCCGAGCCTTGAGATTACCCGCCTGTAGAGCGGAAGCCACGAGTCCTGGGTGGCCTTGACGATACTATAGACCCAGGGAGCGAGGAGCAGGCTGAAGAGGACGTCGCCGAACCAGTGGACGTGGAGGAGCAGCCGCGTAATCGCAACGCCGACCGCGAGGAGAACCGCCAGGGGAGTTGCCCGCTTCCAGCGGTTCGAGGCGTAGACCGCGATTATTGCTCCTCTGTAAGTGTGGCCCGATGGAAAGGAGAAGCCCCCGTGGTTGCGGGGTCTCGGCTCGTTGATTGCGACCTTGAGAACCCCGACTATGACAAGGCCGATGACTGCCGAGACGAGGAAAACGAGCGTCTCTCGCGATAGCTTTCCGGAGTTCCTGATGTCGAGGAGTACTGCGAGGAGAGAAAAGGCGATTAGAAAGACGTCACCCCCTAATGCCGTTAGGACGCTCAGCAAACTTGGACTTGGGGATGGAAGGAGAGAATCAACTTTGGTGTTGATGCCTTTCATTAGCCCCGCGAGCTGGAGAATAAGAACGAGCGCCAGCAGCGCCGTGTTCAGCAGGAACTTTCCCTTTAATTTGAGCATGGTTGAGGAAAAGACGCCCTCCTAAAAAGCTTTTCTAAATCAGCCCCTCGTTGTAGAGGCCGTGGTAAACCTTGAGAAGGGCCTGCTGAACCCTCTTCGGTCCGAAGGTTCTGACGGCCTTTCCGAGGCCCTCGTTGTAGATACGGCGCATTATGAAGTCCGTTTCGCGGTTGAAGTTTAACTTTTCCTGGTTTTCGAGGTAGAGGCGCGCTATCTCCTCAGGCTCGCGGTAGTTGAGCCCCTTGAGCCACTTGAGGGGGATTCCGTCCTTGAAGGTCTTGACGACCTCGAAGCCTATCACCGTGACCTCGTCGTCCCCGTAGAGGTCTCCATAGATTTTGTTCAGCTCGCGGAGGAGTTCCTTAACGTCCGAGAAGCCGTCGAGTTTGGCATCTTCGTTGGTGAGCTCTCTAACCTTCTTCCGCTCGACCTTCGTGATTCTGACCTTCGCTATGGCAGTGTCGCTCGGCGTTACCACGAGATAAACCTCGCTTCCCGGCTTCGCCTCGTAGCTACCGTAGCGTATCGTCGTGACCTTGTCTCCCCTCAGGATTCTCGACTTGTAGGCGGAATCAATCAGCATGAACTTCCTAATCTGAACGCTCTTTTTCCTCATTGTTGAGTCCCCTCACAATCTTTGGAACCTCTTCAAGGCTCTCAATCGTGAAGTCGGCGTAGTCGAGGTAGTCGAGCTCCCGGTCGCGGTATTTTCCATACCTGAACCAGACGGTTCTCATTCCCACTTGCTTGGCCCCGTAGATGTCGGAGTAGAGCCTGTCGCCGACCATTATGGCCTCTTCCGGTTTAACACCGAGCTTCTTGAGGGCCCGCTTAAAAATCTTCGGATGGGGCTTCTTGACGCCGAGGTAATCGGAGATGAAGACGTCGTCGAAGAACTCGTCCAGCTCGAGGCGGAGTATCTTCTCCCACTGCTTTATCGGGTCTCCGTCGGTGATTATCGCGAGGATGTAGCCGTCCTTCTTGAGCTCGAGGAGAACCTTCCTCGCGCCCCGGACGCTCTTCAGATAGGCGAACTTCGTGTTGTGGTAGGCTATAACGCCTGAAGCAACCCACTTGGGGTTGTTGGGAAGTTCAAGGCGCCTGAGGAGGTAGTCAAAATGCCTGTTGAAGTTGCTACCGTACTCGTTTATTAGCTCAAGGAGCTCGTTGTAAGCCGTCTCGAAGTCAACGGGAAGACCGTGGCGTATCATGTTCTCTATCGCGTTTCGACGCGCCATCTCGGCGAGTTTGGTCGTATCAACTATGGTGTCGTCAAGGTCAAACAGGACGGCCCTAATCATACCCCGACCCCTTAGGTTTATTCTCGGCGGACTATTTAACGTTGCCGATGTCGAGAAAGAGGCCTCTCTTCCCTTTGGCCTGTTTTTTCGCCTCTCTCATGGCCCTGAAGTACTCATCCTCCTGTCTCAGCTCCTCAAGGAGCTCCTCCAGTGTCCACTTGAGGTTCGTCTCGGTCGTCGTCGCAAAGATTACCCTTCCCTCGGCCAGCTTCCTGACCTCATTTATAACCCTCTTGATGCCCTCGTTGTCGAGGCCGTGCATTATGACGAACCTTTCACCGGCCCAGTCAAGGTTCCCGCCCTCCGTTGTCCTCTCCAGTATCTCCGCCAGGGTGAGCTTTCTGAAGTGCTCGGGAACCGGCAGAACCGGGTAACCGAGCTCTGCAATCCTCTCGATTTCATCTTCGGTAAAACCTATCAGGAGCAACTTCATTTCAACCCCCTCACGAGCTCAACGAGCTTTGGAAGCACTTCGCCCGCCTTCCCGCGCAGGAAAACGTCCGCAATCGGCGTTATTCCGCTCCTCTCAACGTTTACCTCTATGACCCTACCGCCGTGCTCCTTAACGATGTAGGGGATGTATGCGGCGGGATAAACAACTCCGCTCGTCCCGACGACGATGACCGTATCTGCCTTCTCCGCCAGCCGAAAGGCCTCTTCCAGAGCATCCCTCGGCAGGGCCTCTCCGAACCAGACCACGTCGGGCCTGAGGAGGGAACCGCAACGGGGGCACCTCGGGAGGTCCTTTGAGTCCACGAACTCATAAACCCGACCGCTTTCCTTCAGGTTCTCCCTGTAATCGCAGGAAGTACAGCGAACCCGGAAGATGTTTCCGTGGAGTTCTATGAGGTTTCTGGTTCCAGCTTCTCTATGCAAATCGTCAACGTTCTGGGTTATCACCGCCCTTAGAAGCCCCATCCGTTCAAGCTCCGCCAGAGCATAGTGGGCTGGGTTCGGCTTCGCATCCAGAATCTTGCGCATCCTCCACCGGTAGAACTCCCAGACGAGGTGGGGGTCCCGCTTGAAAGCCTCGGGTGTTGCAAGCTCTTCCGGTCGGTAGCGCTTCCACAGGCCGTTGAAGCCCCTGAACGTTGGGACACCGCTCTCCGCACTGATTCCCGCGCCGGTAAAGGCTATCGCAAAGCGCGACCTTGCCAGGATTTTAGCGGCATGGCTCAGCATGGTGGTATCTCGACCGGAAACTTAAAAATTCTATCCAACCCACCGGGCGGTCGAAGGATATTAGAAACCTCCTTCAACCTTCCGAGCGAGGGTTTAAATTGTGTTCATCGGGACATTGAGCGGGGGTGAGAGAATGCCCGTTTCGGAAGGAGTTGAGAGAAGAAAGGTTACCACCTCACACGGTCGTTATTACTCGGCCCGTATAGCGGCGCAGAGGAGGAAAAAGCTCATCCTGATTCAGAATCTCAGGAAGAGGAAGTGCGTTAGGGGCCTTAGGATAAGCACGATTCGCGTTGAGAAGAAGCGCATAACCAAAGGGGAAGCGCTGGCCATCCTCGTGGGGACGCAGATAGGTGCGGGAGTGCTGGGACTGCCTTACGCGGCGAGCAAGGTCGGCCTCATACCTGCCCTAGCAGTGCTCATCGGCGTGATGTTCCTGATGCTCTGGACAGGCTTCATCGTCCTCAAGTTCTCAGCCGGAATGGGCGGGGCGCAGATGAGCACCATAGCCCAGCGCGTCCTCGGAAAGGCCGGCGGCTGGCTGATGTACGTCAGCATCTTCATCATGAGCTTCGGAGCAATCCTCGCCTACATAGCGGGAATGGGAAGCGTCTTCGCGAGCCTCTTCGGGATAAGCGAAACGGCCGGAGCGTTCATATTCTGGGTTCTCGCCTCGATAGTCGTTTACCGCGGTCTTGAGGCGAGCGGAAAGACCGAGCTGGCGATGAGCTACGTAATGCTTGCCCTCTTCATAGCGGTCACCCTTATGCTCGTTCCCCACGCAAAGCTGAGCAACGGCCTCTACACCGACCTCTCGGGAATCCTCAGCATAACCGGTGTGGCAATCTTCGCCCTCGGTTGCCACACGGTGATTCCGGACGTCTACAAGGGCCTCGGAAGCTACGAGGAGACCAAGAAGGTCCTCGTCTGGGCCTTCATCATTCCCACGGCCATCTACGCGATATTCATGGTCGCCTTCCTCCTTGCCTTCGGCAGGAACACCCCCCAGATAGCCACACAGGGCCTTGAGCTCCTCTACGGACACATCGGAAAAATCATCGGTAACCTCATTCCCCTCCTGGCAATAACCACGAGCTACATCGGAATTGCCCTTGCACAGCAGAGCAACAACGAGGAGTTCGTCAGGCTCAAGAGGCCGATAGCGTGGGGCCTAACGGTCATTCCACCTGCAATCGTGTACTTCGCCGGCGTCAAGAACTTCGCTGACGTCTTGGCCTTCGCCGGCGATACTGGAGACATGATGGCCTTCATAGTCCTGCCGATACTCATCTGGCTCGTTGACAAGCTGAGAAAACGCTAAAAGCGTCCCCTCTTTTCTTTATCCGGTGGTGGTCATGCCGAAGGTCTTCATCACGCGCGCGATTCCCGAGAACGGCATCGAGATGCTGAAGAAGCACTTTGAGGTCGAGGTCTGGCAGGAGGAGAGGGAAATTCCCCGAGAGGTTCTCCTCGAGAAGGTTCGCGACGCTGATGCACTCGTCACAATGCTCAGCGAGAGGATTGATAAAGAGGTCTTCGACAACGCCCCGAAGCTCAGAATCGTCGCGAACTACGCGGTCGGCTACGACAACATAGACGTTGAAGAGGCGACGCGGAGAGGAATCTACGTAACGAACACCCCAGATGTCCTCACCGACGCGACGGCGGACTTCGCGTGGACGCTTCTCTTAGCGACGGCGAGGAGGCTAATCGAGGCCGATAACTTCACGCGCTCCGGCGAGTGGAAGAAGCGCGGTATTGCCTGGCACCCGCGCTGGTTTTTGGGCTACGACGTTTACGGCAAAACAATAGGAATCGTCGGTTTCGGCAGAATAGGTCAGGCGGTAGCGAGAAGGGCCAAGGGCTTCGGCATGAGAATCCTCTACTACTCGAGGAGGAGAAAGCCAGAAGCGGAGAAGGAACTCAACGCGGAGTTCAAAGCCCTTGATGAGCTCCTGAGCGAGAGCGACTTCGTGGTTCTGGCGGTTCCTCTAACGAGGGAGACCTACCACATGATAGGCGAGCGGGAGCTCAAACTCATGAAGGAAACGGCAATTCTCGTGAACATAGCGCGCGGAAAGGTCGTTGACACGGAAGCGCTCATCAAGGCCCTAAAAGAGGGCTGGATTGCCGGGGCCGGTCTCGACGTCTACGAGGAGGAGCCGTACTACAACGAAGAGCTCTTCAGCCTGAGGAACGTGGTCTTGGCGCCCCACATCGGTAGCGCGACCTTTGGGGCGAGGGAGGGAATGGCCGAGCTCGTGGCGAGGAATCTGATAGCCTTCAAGAACGGCCAGATTCCGCCGACGCTCGTGAACAGAGAAGTGGTGAAGGTCAGGAAGCCGGGGTTCGGCTGAACCCCTGAACCCCTTCCTTTTTGGGCGATGATGACGACACCCTCGGCTGACGGTGATGAGCTGGACCCGTGCCTGAGCCCAAGGCTTAGAAAAGCATTGCCGAGATACTAAACTTCCCCGGCGTACTCCTCAAGCTCCTCGGCGCTTGCCCTTCCAAGCATTCCGGGGCGGACTTTCTTTTTCATTGCCCTCGCGAGGAACTCTGCGTCAGCTTCAAGGAATTTTTTGAGCCGTTCAATGTTAACTCCCGCCGGAACCTTTATCGTTATCTCCTCCATGCTCCCACCTAATGGGAATTCAATGGAGTTGTATAAATTCCTATCGAAGTTTCACCCTTCTTCTATAATCGCCTTGAACCGCTTCGCGTCCCGGCACATGTCGGTGTTGTTGAAGAAAACGAAGCTCTCGTCCCTGTTCCAGCCGAGGACGCGCTCTCGAACTTTTTGCAGTTCCTCGTCGCTGTAGGAGTGCCGGTAAATTATCCTCCCGTTCTCGTAGCGCCCGTGAAGGCGGTAGTAGTTCGTCTCGCCGTTGTGGAGCGGAATCCTCACGAGCGGGTCAGTCACGTCTATGACGTCGAAGGCCCTAACGAATCTTTTCACGCCCTTCTCGCTCCAGCCCCTCAGCTCAACTGCTATCTCGAAGTTTCCCCTGTCAATCATCTCGAAGAACCTTTCCGCGTTGGTGAAGCTCTCCTCGCTCTCCCTGAAGCTCTTCGGCAACTGAATGAGAATGAAGCGCGCGCCGAGAAGCTCGGCCTCCTTCAGCGTCAGGCGCCAGAAGTGAATGACGTCGCTCGTTGGCCTGAGAAGGCCGACGTTTTTACTTGGCTTCACGTTGCTCCTCCGCCACGTCGGGCTGTTTGGAGGGTGCGTTACGCCCTGAAAGGCTTTCATCGCGAAGGTAAAACCTTTCGGAGCTTCCTTTCTCCAGCGCTCGAGGGTTTTCTCCCCAAGGATTCTGTAAAAGGTCTGCTGGACCTCGACGGCGTTGAAGTCCCGGAAATACTTCGCTCTCCCCTCGCAGAAGCCGCACGTTCCGACCCTAATCATCTCCATCACTCCAGCGGTTCCCTTCCGTAGCGCAGGAAGTTCAGGTAAGCCTCGTCCTCGCCAACTATCGCGCTCAGGATTGCATCAACGTAGGCGTCGAACTCCCTCTTCTTGATTACGACCGAGTGGTGCGCGTACTCGAGCGGAATCACGTACTCATCTTCTGCCACCGAGAGAATTTTTGCCAGCGTCTCCTCGAAGTCCTGCCTCTCCGGAACCTCGAGGAGGTAAATCAGCCCGCCATCGGCGAAGCGGACGTAGGCCGGGTTAATTCTCGCGCCCTCTATCTTCCTTCCGTCGAGGACGAGAATCTCGCGAAGGTTCTCGAAAAAGCCGTGCTCCATGAGGTCGAGGATTAGTTGAGCGAGGGCTTCTTTCTTGCCGACCTTCGACGAGAAGCGCAGGTAACCGCTCTTATCTGTCAGCGAGGCCACGACAGGCGTGTCCACCATTATCGGGACCTTCTTCAGATTCTCCCTCTCGGCTACCGTCCCTATGACGTCGGAGCGGTAGAAGGTCTTGGCTATCGAGGCTATCTCGTTTCCCAAAAGCCTGTCGAGGGCGTGGAGGTACTCAAGGTATTCGAAGAGGACTATCAGGTTTTCGGCATCCACAACCCACCATATTTTCCCGCGAATGCTCCTTGAGCCCTTTTCCTCCAGTATCTTGAAGATTGACTTCCCTTCCCTCCCGCGGGCGAGCAGGGAGGGACCCGAGATGACGCCCTTTTTGAGCTCCCGCCTCCACTCCCTCCACTTGAGGTTCAGGGCATCTAGGAAGTCCAGCGAGGCCTCCAAGAGCGTCCTCCCGTGCCTCTCGTAGAGCTGGTTCGTGGTCGAGTTCGCGTAGCTCGGCGGTCTTATGAGGGCCCCGCTTATCGTGCCGTCCATGAGCACGAGGTCGGACATTTCCCCAACGAGGGCGCCCATTCTCTTCTCTAAGGTGTCCATGTGGACCCTTATTCTATCATCGGCGTTGCTGTAGGGGAAGAGCGCCCCGATGTCGTTCCAGTAGTAGAGGTCGTCGCCGACAGCCGAAGCTGAAACGGCGTAGATTATCGCCCCGCTGAGCCTCCTGGCCATTCTGCTGCCGTCAACGGCGTAAACCTTAGCTTTCTTCGGCTCGGGCAGGCTCTCCCAGCGGTAGTGCTTCCTCACGAGGGGAACGAGCTTTCCAAGCTCTTTCCTGCTCTCCCGGAGGAAGTGTCTGATTTCCTCGAGGTGTCGGTCGTCAATACGCTCCAAGGCTCTCCACCTCCACCCTCGCTTCACCGGCGTTGGTAACCCTTATCACGTAGTCGGCCGCGTCCTTTAGCTCCTCGTCGTGCGAAACGATGATTACCTGCGGTATCTTCCTCAGCTGGCTCGATATAATCTCCACGAGCTTCTTCCTCCTCTCCTCGTCGAGAAACGGTGTCGGCTCGTCCAGTATGAGGAGCTCAAGGTTGCCCACCTTGTAGAGCGAGAGGGCAAGGCGAAAGGCCAGACCGAGCGCTATCCTCTCCCCACCGCTGAGGAAGTCTATTCCCACCTCGTTGCCCGCGTAGAGGACTTTGAGCTCAATCCTCTCCTTTCCGTACTTCTTCTCGCGCCTCAGCCTTATCCCCTGATACTTGCCCTCGGTCATCTCCGAGAACAGCTCTCCGGCCAGCTTCTGCACCTCTTCAAGACCCCTCAGCTCCTCCTCCGCCTTCAGCCGGGCTATCTTCTCCCTAAAGGCCGTTATATCCGCGAGGGCCTTCTCGATGAGCTCGAGCTCCCTCTCGGCCCTTTCAATCTCCCCGAGGTTTGCCTTCAGCTCGTCTATCAGGCGAGCTATCTCGTCCCTCAGGTTTTCCGCCCCCTCAAGCTCGGCCCTCGCCCTCTCGAGGGCTCTCGATTTCTCAAGGTATTCCTTCTCGGCCCTCTCAAATTCCTCCTCCAAGAAGTCCTTTCTGGCTTTCTCCAGCTCTTCTCTCACTTTTTCAAGCTCGGCCTTCAGGCGCTTCATGTTCTCCCTCGACTCCTGCTCCTTCCTCCGCTCGATGTCAAGCTTCTTCTCGAGGGCCTCAATCCTTCTCGGGACGTCCTTCAGCGAGAGGAACTCCCGGTAGGGCTTCTCGAGCTCCCCAATCCTTTCCTCGACCTCCTCAAAAGAATCAAATCCCCTCTCGGAGAGCCTCTTTAGAATGTCTACCTTCCTCTCTTTGAGGGCCTGGAGTTCCTTCTTTACTTCTTCCGTTTCCTTCTCAAGGCCCTCGAGCTCATCAAGCCTCTCCCTCACGCTCCGAATTTCCTTCTTGAGGCCGATGAGCTTCTCTTTCGTTTCCTCGAAGAGGTGGGAGTCCTTTTCAAGCTCCTCAACACCGAGCTCCTCAAGCTTTTCCTCCGCCTCCCTGAGCAAATCAGCCGTCTTCTTGAGGCGGATTAGCTTTGGCTCTCTCGCGAGGAGCTTCTTAAGCTCAACCTCGCGCTTTCTCAGCCTTTCAAGTTCCCCCTCAAGGGTTTTGATTTCTTTCTCAATCCTCGATATTTCCGTTCTATATTCGGCCAGAATTTCGCCTTCCTCGTGCTCCTCTATGGGCCTTCTGCAGAGGGGGCAGATTTTGGCCCCTTCCAGCCTCTCCATGTTGGCCCTAAGCTCCGCCTTTTTCCCCTTCAGCGAGGCTATCTTCTCCCTGACCTTTGAAATCTCTTCGCTCAGTTTTTCAAGCTCCTCCTTGGCTTTCTCGATTTCTTTGAGTTCCTTTTCAAGCTTCTCGACAGTGTAGCCGGCTCTCTCGAGTTCCTTCCTGTGCTTCTCGACCTCGCCGAGGATTGACAGGGTGCGCTGGTAGAGCCTGTGCCTCTCCTTGAGCCTCTCGTATTCCCTCCTCGTCTCGGCCTCTTTCTTCTTCAGCTCCTCAAGCTTTTTCTCCAGCTCAGCACGCTTTGTGGTTTCCCTTTCGAGGGAGCGGAGCTTTTCCCTCAGTGAGGAAAGCCGGACCTCGACCTTCGAGAGCTCGTCCTTCAGCTTCAGCAGTTTACCGAGCTCGGTGTACTCCTCTGCGAGGGGCCTCAGCTCCTCGAGTCTCGCCTTCCTCTCCTCCAGCTCCTCGAGCTCGAGCTTCAGCTCCTCAATCCTCTTCTCCCTCTCCCTCAAAAGTTTCTCCTCGCTCGCCAGCGATTTTTCGAGGAGAGCTATCCTCTTCTCGAGGCCGGCTATCAGCTCTTTCCTCTCCTTCATCTCTTGATAGAGCTTGGAAAGCTTCTCAACCTCGGCCAAAAGCTCCCTCTCCCTCTTCCTCAGCTCACTAATCTTCCTCAGCGTCTCGGCGAACCTCTTCTCGGCATCGCGGAGGTTCTCTTCGATTTCAGCTTTCCTCTCGATGAGTCTCTTGAGGTTCTCCTTCCTCCTCTTCAGCTCGCGGATTACCTCCCCCGAGTTCCTCTCGGCGTTCTCGTAGTCCTCTATGCCGAGGACCTTGCGCAGAACCTTCTCCATGACCTCGCGGTTGGTGATTATGCCCTCAATCTCGCCCTGTCGAATGTAGAGCGCGTTCGTGTAGACCTGCATGGGGTAAACGTTCCGCTCGACCCAGCGCGCTATATCTGAGCTCTTCTCCGCGATGAGCCTTCCGTTCTCGAGGAGCTCGCTCTTCTTCGTTGTTCTGGTTATGCGGTAGGTTTTGCCGTTGTGCTCGAACTCCAGGCTCAGGGAAAGCTCCCCGGTTCCGACGCGGGCGTTTGCCTTCAGGTAACCCTTCGGGAAGCTCGGGTGTCCGAGGTAAAGCGAGGCGAAGATGGCCTCAAGGATTGAGCTCTTTCCCGCTCCATTCTGGCCGATTATCAGGTTTATGCCGTCGCTGAACTCGACAACGCTTTTCCTGTGGGCCCTGAAGTTCCGAATTTCGATTTTCCTGACCCTCATGACTTACCACCCCTGAGCCACGCGTCGAGGCTCGACGGCTTTGCCGGCTTCGGTTTCTTTCCGGTCTTCTTTTCGGGTTTTGGCTTTTCCTGTTTCTCCATCTTCGGAGTTGCTTTCACGTGCTTTTCCTCCTTCGGCGGTTTCTTTTCGACAACCTCTTTCTTCGGCTCTTCCGCTGGTTTGCGGGCCCTTGCACTCATCTCCGCCGGAACGCCGAGGCGGTACTTCTCAAGGAGCCAGTCCATGAACTCGTCGAGCGGGAACTCCTTCGGTTCGCTCCTCATGTGGAAGAAGAGCTCCCTCTCCCACTCGGTCAGTATCTCCTCGCCCACGCGCTCCTTCGAGATTACCGCCTCGCCCGTGACCCTGCTCCTGAAGGCGTAGTAGGCTATGCCCGAATCCTTCAGCAGGTCGTTGAACTCCGCCAAACTAACGCCACCCTTCACCGTCCCCTCGAGATAGATGATTGCAACGGCATCTTTCGGAATCAGTCCCGCTACCTCCTCGACCTTCCGCCTGAGCTCGGCCTTTGAGTTTCCCGAAACCGTAACGCGGTAGAAGGGCCTCGTTTCGACCTCAACGAACTCCGGCTTGAAGTCCTCGACGATGTAGAAGCCCTTTGGCTGGTTGTTTTCCCTGACCTTCGGCTTCTTGTCCTTCTCGCCGTAAACTATTACGTGGCTCGCCTCCCTCACGTCTGTTCTCTCGAGTGAACCGGGATAAACGATTGGCCCGTTCAACCCGGTCTGCTCCGGCTCCGCAACCTTCCTCACGTGGATGTGCCCGAGGGCGTAGTAGGAGAAATTCTCGGGGAGTTCGCTCAGCCTCAGGTCAAAGGCGTCCTGATAAGGGGTGTCCTTCGCGAGGTAGTCAACGGCCTGATGGAGCATCAAGATATCGCCTTTCTTGAAGAGGGCCTTCAGGACGTTGGTGTTGCCCCTTATGAGCTGCCAGCGCGTGTGGTGTCTCAGGCCATAGATTTTGAGGTCTCCAACCTCGGCCCAGACGAGGTAGCGGTCCGCTATTTTCTTGCTCCGCAGGAACTCGTCCCTCTTTTCCTCCCTCCTGAGGCCGAGGGTCCTTAGAAGGCCCAGGTGTTCGAGCAGGTCGAAGACGGAAGCTTCCCGAATCGTCTTGTCGTGGTTGCCCTCGATGGCGAAGACCGGGATTTCCCTTCTCCTCGGGATTTCGAGTATCTCGACGGCATCGCGCAGGGCCTTCGGCGACGGCCTGCTCACGTGGAAGAGGTCTCCGGCGATGAGTATGAAGTCCACGTTAGCTTTAACGGCCTTCTCAACCGCCTCGCGGAAGGCCCTAACGTAGTCCTCGTAGCGGAAGGGCTGGTTGAACTGCTCCCTGCCGAGATGGGCATCGGCTATGTGTGCGAACCTCATCCTAACACCTCACAGCGGGAGGGCGCTTATGGCCTCTTCCTCGCTCACCTCTTCCTCCTTCCCTTCAAGCCACTCCTCAACGATGTCTATGTCTCTTCCTCCATAGTGGCCGTTGAAGTCCTTCTCGAAGTTATAAATCTTCACCATCGCCGGAATCGTGATGGCGTAGCCGACTATAACCGCTTCACCAACGCCGAGGGAGGCTATATCGCTCAGCAGGTCCTCGCTTATCTGCTCACTCGCCTGCTGGACGTAGCGCTGGTCGTTGGGCTCAACCAGCTTGAGGATTATCTTGGTGTTGGTCTGGCTGAGTATGTCGTCGTCCAGCTTCTTCGGCCTCTGGGACACTATTCCAAGGCCGACGCCGAACTTCCTGCCCTCTCGCGCTATCTTGCCGAGCCACAGGGTTGCGGGGTTCTTCTCGCCCCTCGGCGCGAATATATGGGCCTCCTCAACTATGACGAGGATTGGCTTCTTCACGGCCGGGTAAGCTTCCAGTATCTCCCTCGCGGTGAGCCTGTCGTTGGTTCTGACGGCTTTGATGTACTCGATGCGGTTCTTGAGTATGCCCCTCAGAACGAAGCTCGCGAGCGTTATCATCTGCTCCTCTTCCATTCCGCTGAGGTCTATGACGTTCACCATGCCGGGTCTTATCTCGCCGAGGACATCTACCGGGCTTATGAACTCGCCGAAGTTGGCCTTCAGCTCGCCTATGTAGTCCTTCAGCCTTATCAGGGAGTCCAAATCCCTCGCCTGAATCTTCCTCGGCGTCTCTATGCCCTTCTCGTTGTAGTAGTAGATTACCTTGTCGTCGGTGTTCTCGTAAACCCTAATCCACTCCTCTATCTTGTCCTCCATCGCCTCGAGGAATGGCAAGCCTCCGACGACCTTTCCGTCCCTTCTCATCTCCTCCTTGACCGTCCTATAAATCAGCCCGAGGAAGCGTCTCTGGAGGCTCGCGTTTTCGGCTATTCCCAAAAGCGTTGCCAGCTCGCTCAGCCTTATTCTCCCGGGGTCTATCGTGGCCTTTATCGGGTTCACGCGTGCCCCTGGCCAGCTCAACCTCTGATACTCGCCGTGGGGGTCGAGGATTACGACGGTAGCGTTCACGTTGTCCACGAGCTCCTTGGTGAGAACCGCTATGGTATTGGACTTGCCCGCTCCGGTAACGGCCAGAACCGCGAAGTGCCTCGAAACGAGCCTGTTGGCGTCGAGGCGAACCTCTATGTTGCCCCTCGCGATGAGCTTTCCAATCCTGAGGTGGCCATTGGCGAAGATTCTCTCCAAATCCTCGTCTTTAGCTAAATAAACCCTCTCTCCCGGCTTTATGGGAACGCGGTTCGGTGCCGGTTTCACCAGAAACTCGCCGTCCCTCGTTCTCAACACTCCGAGAACCTTGGCGGTAGCCAGTATCTCCTCGCTCTTGTCGAGGATTCCGCGCGAGAAAACGTTGACGGTTTTTTCAACGTAGTCGTAGCTTCCCCTTCCGGCTTCCATAAGCCAGTTGAGGTTTCTGATGGACTTGAGGAGAGCCAAAACCTCGTCTCCCTCGCGGTTTTTGACGACGAGGAACTCCCCGAAGCGCGGGAGCTCGTTCTTGGGGTTGACTATGAACGTGAAGTGGTCGGTGCTCGATTCACCGAACACTATTCCAACCGAAGCGTCGCGACCCTCCATATTACCACCTTGAGTTGATTCGCCCAGCCGAAAACAAAAACCTTTCGATGCCGGTCAACCTTATAAACTCCCGGGCGTAGCTTCCGGGGATGAGGCCGAAGCTGAACCCAGAGGCGAGGGCTGTTCACAGGGCAATCCTGTCGGAGATTCGGAGGAGGCTGAGCCTTCCGGGTAGCGAGGCCCATCTTGAGCGCTTTTCCCTTACCAACGACCCGGACGAGATAATGAGACGGCAGGAATTCCTCAGAGAGGGGCTCTCGAAGGTAAAGCCCGAGATGAGGGGCCTAATCTCGAAGGTTAAACCGATACGGTTCCAGAGGGAGTTCCTGAACGACAGGGTTCTCCTTGTCGACGAGTCCGAGGTTGAAGAGGCCGAGTCTTTGAACCTGTGCCACGTCACGACCGACGTAGAGGAAGCCCGCGAGTATCCAATTGTCCTGAGCACACTCGGCTACGGGGTTGACGTTGAGCTAAAACCTCAGGAAATCGCTCCTGAGCTTTACATTCTACCCCTCTGGAGGAACAGGGAGACGCTTGAGGCCCTCGCCAGAATCGGTGAGCTGACCGGCGAGGGTAGCGTTGCTCCGAGAATGCTTGAGGCCTTGAAGGAGTTCGAGGAGGTAATGGGGCGCCAAAAGGTTCTCGAATCCCTCGACGAACTGATAGCGGAGAAGGAGCGCGAGCTCAACGAGAGAATCGGCGAGAGGCTTGAGAACTTCAGCTTAACCCTCAGCGGAAAGGAGCTTTTAAGCTTCCTCGCCCAGCTCCGCGAGGGGAACTACGATGCCATATTCCGGCACTTCAGCGACGTCGAGGAGGAAATCCTTGGGCTGATAAACGAGGCCGAGCGCGACCTCTCTGAGAGGCTCGGCGTTACGGTGGAGCTCTTCTCACGGGAGGAGCTTTATCCAATTCGCGTTCCTGCAGAGAGGGTCGAAGAACTCAGAAACCTTCTCGAGCGCGAGCTGGCCCTTGAGCGCTACCTGAAGGCGAGGGAAATCCTTGAAGAGATAAGGGAACTCATTCCCAAGCTCAAGGAGGAACTTGAGAGGGTTCACGAGCTCGACTTTCTCTTAGCTGTGAGGGAATTCACCGGAGGCTTTTCGTTCCCGGAAATATGGAGCGGTGGAATCGCGTTCCTGCGCGGGAGGCACCTCTTCATCGAGAACCCACAGCCGGTGAGCTACGTCGTCGGGAAGAGGCCGGAGGGGTTCAATGTCCCCGGCGCGGAGAGGATTATCGATGAAGACGTTGTAATCCTCACCGGCGCGAACAGCGGTGGAAAGACAAGTTTGCTCGAGCTGATAACGCAGGTTGAGATACTCTTCCACATGGGCTTCCCGGTTCCAGCGGAGAGGGCCTGGCTCGAGCCCCTCGACGAGCTGTTCTTCTTCCGGCGTAAGAGGAGCGTTTACGGGGCCGGAGCTTTTGAGACCGCCCTTAAGTCCTTCGTGAGGGCTCTGCGCGGCAAGGGAAGGAAGCTAATCCTGATAGACGAGTTTGAGGCCATAACTGAGCCCGGTGCGGCTGTGAAGATAATCGGCGAGCTCCTCAAGGTGGCCCACGAGAGGGGCTTTAGGGTCGTTATCGTCTCTCACCTCGGCGAGGACCTCAAAAAGGAGCTCCCCTTCGCGAGGGTTGATGGAATAGAGGCGAAGGGCCTCGACGAGAACCTGAACCTCATCGTTGACAGACAGCCAGTCTTCGGAAAGCTCGGCAGGAGCACGCCTGAGTTAATAGTCGAGAGGCTCGCGAGAAAGGCGAGAGGAAGGGATAGGGAAATATACGAGCGGATTCTGGCCTCTTTCGGACGGAATGTGTAGGTCCCTGTGTAGGTAGTTACTACACCTTTTTGGCGTTATGTTCTTACTTTGTTGAATTAGAAAGCTTTAAGTATTTTTAACGCGTACTCCCCTGGGGGATGAGTCATGGATGAGAAGAGCGCGCTCATAGCGTCACCGGTTCTGGCCTTTGGCCTGACGATAGTGCCAGCGTTTCTGGCGGGCCCCATAGCGGGCCTGATTGGCGGCATCATTGGCGTTGGAGCAGGGATAATGCTGACGAAGAACATAGCAGGAAAGGCGAAGATTCCTCCCGAGGTCGAGCAGTACCGCAGGGAGATAGAGGAGCAGATGAACGTCATCATCAGAATCCTCGACAGAATAGCAGAGGGAGACCTAACCGTTGAAGACACCGAACTCAACGGACACCTTCAGGAAATTAGAAAGGCGATTGAAAAAATGCGTCAAAATCTCCACAGAATGGTCTCATCAATCAAGGACGCGGCGGAGATTGTAAACGAGAGGAGTGCCCTCATAAAGGAGAACATAGACCAGATTAGCGAGGCCATACAGCAGGTCGCCGAGGCAATCAACCAGGTCAGCATTGAGGCGCAGAGGGAGCAGGAGAACATCAACCACATGACGGAAACCATGCGCTACATTGACGAGATAGGAAAGGAGACCATAAACACGATGGAGGACTTTGAAAGGTCCATGAGCGAGGTTGTCGGACTTGCCAGGGAGGGCGGCCAGAAGGGCGAAGAGGCCGTCGGGCAGATTGAAGAGATAAGGAACATGATGCTGATGATTGAGGAGACCGTCAAGGGCGTTGCCGAGATGGGCAAGAACATAGCCAACATAACCAACGTGATTACGGGCATCGCGGAGCAGACGAATTTGCTCGCGTTGAACGCGGCTATCGAGGCGGCGAGGGCCGGTGAGGCAGGAAAAGGCTTCGCGGTCGTTGCCGAGGAGATTAGAAACCTCGCGGAGGAGAGCAAGCAGGCCGCCGACGATATCAGGAACATCGTGGAGCAGATTATGGCCAAGATTGACGAGAGCGTTGAGGTCACCGGAAAGAGCGTCGAGACCGTTGCCCAGTCAACCGAAGTCCTCAAGGAGAGCGTCTCGTACCTCACCCACATAGCCGAGCTCATGGAGGAGATGGAGGTCAAGGCCAACGAGCTCAAGAACAAGGTCCTTGAGGAGGGCGAGAAGATAGACGAGGGCCTGCGCTTCCTCGAGAACCTCGCGGCATCCGCGGAGGAAACCACGGCGGCGGCAGAGGAGGTCAGCGCCGCGGCGGAGGAGCAGACCTCGGCGCTGGAGGAGGTCCGCGCAACGCTTGCGGACTTCGAAGAGGTCGTCCAGAGGCTCATGGAAGAGGTCAACAGGTTCAAGCTTTGAGCCAGCTCCGCTCCCTGTACCTTCCCCTGCTCTCTATCTCCTCTATCTTCCCCTCGATTTCCTTCCTAGCTTTCTCGCCGAGAACCTCGCCGTAGCCCTCGAGAACTGCCTTAAAGCCCTCCTCGAACCAGGTGTAGTGCGTGCTCTCCATTGCCCTCCTTAGAAGGTGCAAATCAACGCCCCTCGCCTCGAGCGTCGAATCAAAATCGGCCAAACCGAAGTCTATGAGGTAGACCTTCCCCCCGCGGAGAATCATATTGCTCGTTGTTAAGTCGCCGTGAACGATGCCGGCTTTGTGGAGCCTGCCTATCTGCCTTCCGACTTCCCGGCAGAGGTTTAAGCGTTCGTCCATCGGGACTTCCTCAAGGTGCTCCTTCAGGCGTTTTCCCTCTATGAACTCCATCACTATTACCATATCGCGCAGGTTGACCTCGTAGACGTAAGGGCAGTTCACGCCGAACTCCTTCGCCCTGTGGAGGATTCGGGCTTCTCTAACGGTCCGCTCCTTTCTCAGTTTAACGTCTATCTCCGGAATCCTGTACCTCTTCGGAACCCTGTGCTTCACGATTACCTTCTCCTTCAGCAGGTCAACGCCAAATACTTCCTCAAAGGTGCCCTCGTAGATTTTCGCCTCGGCCCCCTGGGCTATGAGCTTCATTCCATCACCCCTGCTTCCCGAAGCAACTTTTCATACTTCTCGAGCTCAACCCGAATCTCAACAACGTTCTCGACGTTTATCACGAGCGTTCCAGTTCCATCTCGAACGACCAGCACGGCCTTATCAACGTTGCCCTCATTCACTTTCTCCCGCGCGTATTTGAGCTTCTCCTCGTCCGATTTTAGCATGTCGTCGAGGAGGGAAACCCTGTTCTCGACATACACTCCGGCCACTCCGTAGCGTTCAATGTCATCTAAGACCTTTCTCGCGAAGTCCGGGGAAAGGTTGTAGACCTTTACTTCCATGGACTGCCCACCACCCGTCATTGTCCCCCAAGGTTTTAGCCCTTTCCATAACCATTCTCGAATTTTTCTGTCGATTGACCAAAATTAGACCGAAAATTTGAACAATTTGAACCAAAAGTTTATATAGAGCGCTGACGAACTGATTCCGCAAAAAGGCAAAACGTTTGGAGGAATGTCAAAATGAGCATGAGCGGACAGCCCGTTATAATACTCCCGGAGGGAACCCAGAGGTACGTTGGAAAGGACGCCCAGAGGCTTAACATCCTCGCCGCGAGGATTGTCGCCGAGACGGTTAGAACCACCCTTGGCCCGAAGGGTATGGACAAGATGCTGGTTGACAGCCTCGGGGACATCGTCATCACCAACGACGGCGCGACCATTCTCGACAAGATTGACCTTCAGCACCCGGCCGCGAAGATGATGGTTGAGGTCGCGAAGACCCAGGACAAGGAGGCTGGTGATGGAACTACCACTGCTGTCGTCATTGCTGGCGAGCTCCTCAAGAAGGCTGAAGAGCTTCTCGACCAGAACATTCACCCGAGCATAATCGTCAAGGGATACACCATGGCGGCCGAGAAGGCCCAGGAGATACTTGATGAGATAGCCATCAAGGTCAACCCCGACGACGAGGAGACCCTCCTCAAGATAGCGGGGACATCAATCACTGGAAAGAGCGCCGAGGCCCACCGCGAGCTCTTAGCTAAGCTTGCCGTTCAGGCGGTTATGCAGGTCGCCGAGAAGGAGAACGGAAAGTACAAGGTTGACATCGACAACATCAAGATAGAGAAGAAGCCCGGCGAGAGCGTTGACGAGAGCGAGCTCATTCGCGGTGTCGTCATCGACAAGGAAGTAGTCCACCCGAGGATGCCGAGGCGCGTCGAGAACGCCAAGATTGCCCTCATTGGCGACGCCCTCGAGGTCAAGAAGACCGAGACCGATGCGAAGATAAACATCACCAGCCCGGACCAGCTCTTCGAATTCATAGAGCAGGAGGAGAAGATGCTCAAGGATATGGTTGAGGCGATAGCCAAAACCGGGGCCAACGTTCTCTTCGTCCAGAAGGGCATTGACGACCTCGCTCAGCACTACCTCGCGAAGCACGGCATAATGGCCGTTCGCAGGGTCAAGAAGAGCGACATGGAGAAGCTTGCGAAAGCTACTGGCGCCAAGATAGTCACCAACGTTAAGGACTTGACTCCAGAAGACCTCGGTGAGGCTGAGCTTGTCGAGCAGAGGAAGGTTGCCGGCGAGAACATGATATTCGTCGAGGGCTGCAAGAACCCGAAGGCGGTAACCATACTCATCAGGGGTGGTACCGAGCACGTCGTTGATGAAGTCGAGAGAGCTTTGGAGGATGCCATCAAGGTCGTTAAGGACGTCATGGAGGACGGCGCAGTCCTTCCGGCCGGCGGTGCTCCTGAAATCGAGCTCAGCATCAGGCTCGACGAGTTCGCCAAGCAGGTCGGAGGTAAGGAGGCTCTGGCCATTGAGGCCTTTGCAGAGGCCCTCAAGATAATCCCGAAGACCCTCGCCGAGAACGCCGGACTCGACCCGGTTGACATAATGGTCAAGGTCATCAGCGAGCACAAGAACAAGGGCCTTGGAATAGGCATCGACGTCTTCAAGGGCAAGCCGGCGGACATGCTTGAAAAGGGTATCATCGCTCCGCTCCGCGTTCCGAAGCAGGCCATCAAGAGCGCCAGTGAGGCGGCAATAATGATACTCCGCATCGACGACGTCATCGCCGCCAAGCCCAGCAAGGGCGGCGAGGGCAACGGCGGAATGGGCGGTATGGGTGGAATGGACATGGGTATGGGCATGTGATGCCCCCTTTTCTACCCAATTTTGACCAAAAAGATTTATTTTTCGCCATTGTATTCTTCTCCGGGGTGAGACCATGGGGCTCGAAATGTGGCTCCGAACGGGGCTGTTGATGGCAATCCTCACCGGACTGCTTATGGGAATCGGCTACCTCTTCGGAGGGCCCAGCTTAGCGTTCATAATGTTCCTCTTCGCCATGCTCTTCAATTTCATAACCTACTGGTACAGCGACAAAATCGTCCTGAGCTGGTACAACGCGAGGATAGTTGACGAAACCGAGGCCCCAGAGCTCTACGCGATAGTCAGGAACCTTGCCGAGAGGGCCGGGCTTCCGATGCCCAGGATAGCGATAATCCCGACCGAAACTCCGAACGCCTTCGCCACGGGAAGGGACCCGAAGCACGCGGTCGTCGCCGTAACCCAGGGACTCCTCAGAATTCTCGACAGGGACGAGCTTGAAGCCGTCCTCGGTCATGAGCTAACCCACATCAAGAACAGGGACATCCTCATTGGAACCATCGCCGCGGCCATGGCTGGGGCGATAATGCAGCTCGCCTACTGGGCGCGCTGGATAGCGATATTCGGCTCCTACGACGACCGCGACGGCGACAACATCATCGCCGCAATCCTCGTGGCCATACTCGCACCAATCGCGGCGATGCTGATTCAAGCCGCTATAAGCCGTTCGAGGGAGTTCCTTGCTGACGAAGGCGGTGCGAAGCTCAGCGGAAAGCCCTGGGCTCTCGCGAGCGCACTCCTCAAGATTGAGCAGGCCGTCCGCTACAGGCCGATGCGCGAGGGCAATCCGGCAACCGCCCACATGTTCATCATCAACCCCTTCAGGGGAATGAGCATCGCCGAACTGTTCTCAACGCATCCGCCGACAGAGAAGAGAATCGAGAGGCTCAGGAAGCTCGCCGAGGAGATGGGCTACGTCCCCAACTTCTGAATTCAATTTTTGCATAATAATTTAATCCCCCAATTCTTTATTTATGTAATTCTGCTGAAAACTGTCGGTTGCGCTTCTCAACGATATGCATTTAAACGTTAGCGCCCAACTCTTAACGGTGATGAACGTGAAAGCCGTAAGGGCAACCCTTCTCTACGACGGCCTCGGCAACGTCCAGAGGGACGTCTACGTCGTTTTCGACAGGAACATCGTGGACGTAACCAGAGAGAAACCAAAGGATGCAGAAGTAATCGCTGAGGGTGTTGTAACCCAGCCTTCATAGACGGCCACAGCCACATTGGAATGGACCGCTACGGAGAGCCCTACCAGGAGGGTGAGGCCAACGAGCAGATGGATTCGGTTCTTCCGCTCGTCGATGCGCTCTACTCCATCTATATGGATGACAAGGCCTTCAAACACTCCATCGAGTTCGGAGTGCTCTACTCCTCCGTCCTGCCGGGAAGCGGTAACATCATCGGCGGAAAGGCGGTCTTCATAAAGAACTACGGGCGAGACATCGAGGAAGCCTTCGTCCAGTACGCGGGCGTTAAGGCGGCCTTCGGTTACAACCCGCGCTCGACCACGAGCTGGAAGGGAACGAGGCCGAGCACGAAAATGGGCGCGATAGGAATCCTTCTCAACTGGCTCATCAAGACCCAGAAGACGATAGCGCTCCTCGAAAAGGGTAAGAAGGAGCCTGAGGAAGTCGAGCCGACCGTTGAAGCGCTGATTCCTGTCCTGAAGGGCGAACTCCCGCTCCGTGTCCACGTGCACAAAGAGGACGACATAGCTGCTCTGCTGATGATTAAGAGAAAGTTCGGGCTGAAGATTACCATTGAACACGCTGGCGACGTCCACAGCAGGGAGACCTTTGAGAAGATTAAGGCCGAGGGCGTTCCCGTAATCTACGGCCCATTTGACAGCCACCCCTACAAGGTGGAACTCAAGCACGAGGACTGGAAGAACGCCAGGTATTTGCTCGAGGTCAGGCCCCTCTTCGGCCTGATGAGCGACCACCCGGTCACGCTCCAGGCGAACCTCTACCTCCAGCTCAGGCACTTCATAAGGCTCGGCATGAGCAAGGCGGAAGCCATAAGCGTCATCACCCACAACAACGCGAAGATACTCGGCGTCGACGACAGGCTCGGAAGCGTAGAGAAGGGCAAGTGGGCTTCTCTGGTAGTCTGGAACGGAGACCCGTTCAGCCTCGAGAACTACCCGACGCACGTCTTCGCTGAGGGCGAGCTTATTCACGAGGCGGACTGGTGAGTTAAGCCTTTTACCTTCCTTTTTGTTATTCTGTTTCTTCAGAGGTCAACACTTCTCGTCATCGCGCCGTCTATGACGACGGTGGAGCCGAGCATGTATTCGGCATCATCACTGAGCAGAAAGGCCACGAGCGAGCCGAGTTCGCTCCACCTTCCGGTTCTGTGAAGGGGCGTTCTGCCGAGCACCTCGCGTTCCCACGTCTCTTCGAAGGGCTCTCCCCTCGCCTCGGCAACCGCCCTGAGGTTCTCCCGCGCACCGGGCGTGTCAAAACTGCCGAGCAGAACGGAATAGGCCCGGATTCCCTTACACCCGTATGTCCTCGAAACGCTCTTCGCCAGCTGAACAAGTCCGGCGCGCGTTACATCGGCAAGAACGAGCGGCGGCATGGGCTCCTTTATCGAGACCGAGTTCAGGTAGACGAGAACACCCTTCCGCTTCCTTTCGAGCCACGTTTGAACCAGGAGGGTCGTTAGATAGCCCGGCGCGACCGTGTGAAGGGCTGAAGCTTCAATCCAGTCGATATAACCCGCTTCGTGGAGGAGGCACGGCTCACAGCGGACGTTGCCGGCATTCCAGACGAGGGCGTCAACTCCCCCAAGAAGCTCCCAGCTTTCTTTTACGAGGTTCTCAAGGTCGCGCTGGTCAAAAAGATTGGCCTCAACGGCGTAAACCTCGCCGTAGCCCGAGAGCTCGTCGAGGGCCTTTCTCAGGTTTTCCCGGTTTCTGGAGCTTATAACAACCCTCGCGTTCCTCCTCAAAAGCTCCCGCGCGACGTTGAAGCCTATTCCCCGTGAGGAAGCCGTCACTATTACGCCCATTCCCCCGAGGTCAACCTCAATCATGGTAGCGCATACGGGGGTGGGCTAATAACCTTTGTCCCCCTGACGAATTAGGCTTCCCGAATTTGGGAAATCTCCGTCACTATGGCAAAGTTTTTGAAGAAAGAAACTTAAATTGCAAAACCTTCGGTTTTCAACAGGTTTTTCGAAAAACTTTGGGGGTGATAAAGTGAGGTTCTACATCTGCAGGGAGAAGAGCGAGCCAAAGCCCTTCAAGGTTGCAATCATCGGCGCGGGTCCCGCGGGACTAACGGCCGCCGGCTACCTCGCGTGCAGGGGCTACGAGGTTCACGTGTATGACAAAATGCCAGAGGGCGGGGGAATGGTAGCCTTCGCGATTCCTGAGGTTAGAATACCGATAAAGACAGTTAGAGAAGGTGTTAAGGACCTCGAAGAGCTCGGCGTGAACTTCCACTTCAGGACGAAGGTCATCTACGACTCCCCGCGGGAGCTTGGAGACGAGTGGGCTGAGCACTTCATATCGCTTGAGAGACTGCTTGGTGAGTTCGACGCCCTTCTCATTGCAACGGGCGCTTGGCGTCCGAGGAAGCTGAAGGTCCCAGGCGTTGATTTGCCGGGCGTTTACGACGCGCTTAAGCTGCTCCACCACATAAAGATGGCGAGGATAGGTTACTACCCCTGGGACCGCGTTCCCGACTTGAAGGGCAAGCACGTCGTCATAATTGGAGCGGGCTACACCGCGGTTGACGTGGCAATTGAATCGAGACTTTTGGGAGCCGAGAAGGTCACGATGGTTTACAGGAGAACCCTTGAGCAGAGCTACGCGAAGGCAGAAATAAGGAAGCTCATCGAGGAGGGGCTTGAGTTCATCGAGATGGCCTCTCCCGTAAGAATCATCGGCGAAAACAGGGCGGAAGGGGTTGAGTTCGCGAGGACGAAAATCGTTGAGGGAAGCGTCGAGCTAACGGACGAGAGGTTCATCGTTGACGCCGATGTTGTGGCTTATGCCATCGGTCAGCTGCCGACGAGTCCGATTCGCGAAGTTGTTTGTGCGAACGAGGAAATCCTCAAGGAGGCAGGTATTTTCTTCGCTGGAGACGTCGTCGCGCCGAGGAACATCGGAACGGCGATGCGTGAAGGGAGAGCGAGGGCGAAGGAGATAGAGGAGTGGCTCACAAAGAAGGCGCCGAAAAAGGTCTTCCCCGTCCCCGTTACCGCCAGGCTGATAGGCTCCGTCCTGAGCGGGAAGTGCTGACGAAAGCTTTAAACGCCCCCTTCCCAACCCCCTTCCATGACGGAGCCGAAGGACATCGTGCTTAAGGAGAGCGAAGAGGTAGAGGGAGTTCCCGTTGAAGGGCCGTGGCTCGACGACGTTTCAAGCCTTGAGGAGGTTTTGGATTATTACGAGCGCATAGGCTTTCAGGCGACGCACCTTGGCAAAGCAATAGAAATCTGGCGGAAGGTCGAGGAGAAGAGGGCAAAGGGAGAAGAAGTCCGCGTTTTCCTCGGATACACCTCGAACATCATCTCCTCGGGCCTGCGCGAGATAATCGCGTGGCTCGTGAAAGAGGGCAAGGTTGACGTCATCGTCACCACCGCCGGCGGAATCGAGGAGGACTTCATAAAGGCGCTCAAGCCCTTCATTCTCGGCGACTGGAACGTTAACGATGCCCTGATGCGCGAGAAGGGCATCAACAGGATAGGCAACATCTTCGTGCCCAACGACCGCTACATTGAGTTCGAGAAGTACATGATTCCCTTCTTCGAGCGGATTCTCGAGATGGAGAAGGAGCGCGGAAAGCCCCTGACGGCGAGCGAGTTCATCTACGAGATGGGTCGCTACATGGATGAGAAGCTCGGAAAGGAGAAGGAGAAGAGCGTTATCTACTGGGCATACAAGCGGAACGTCCCGATTTTCTGTCCTGCCATAACCGACGGCTCGATAGGGGACATGCTCTACTTCTTCAAGGAGGAGCGCGGGGACAGGGAGCTCATCATAGACATCGCCAACGACATAGTGAAGCTCAACAACCTAGCCGTTACCGCCAAGGAGACCGCCTCGATAATCCTCGGCGGGTCATTGCCGAAGCACGCGATAATCAACGCCAACCTCTTCAGGGGCGGAACCGACTACGCGATTTACGTGACGACGGCAATCCCGTGGGACGGCTCGCTGAGCGGTGCACCGCCGAGCGAGGGAGTGAGCTGGGGCAAGATACGGGCGAAGGCCGACTACGTCGAGATATGGGCCGACGCGACGCTGGTCTTCCCGTTGCTGGTGTGGAAGGTGATGAAGGTTTATAAAAACAAGCTAAAAGGTTAGGAATTGTCAAAAACATAAAAACCTATCTCCCATTCTCCAAGTTTCAATTTTTTAGGTAGAGGTTTTATCCGTATTTCCTCGAATTCTTTTTGAATTTTATCAAAAGAGTGCTCACTGTAAATAAGAAGTTTCTTGAGCCTATTAAGTTCTAAAATGCGTCGGGATAAGTCTCTTGCAATTTCGTCCGTATTATAAAACCTAGCTAATACCCCCAGGATAGCACTATAAAGCAACACCACCAAAAACCCAGAGATTATCCCTGTGATTGACATAGCATAGTAAATTGTTATAATAATCATAATGATAAATATAATCATAAGACATTTAATTAAAATATGGCTGAGTATCTCCTCTCTAATTACAATTTTCTGTAGCTTTCTGCTAATATTACAACCATAAACACTGATATCAGATAAAGTGATGGCCGAGATAAAAGTTAACATTCCAAACAAACCTACCGATATCCGAAACAGCAATTGGATGTTCTGAGACATTTTATCTCCAACTGCTATCATATGAGGGCTAATAGCAAAAGCTACAAGTGCCGACGAAAAGAGAAGTACTATGATAACATTTCCTTTACTCAACTTGGCCTGTGAATTTGCTGTATGCTTCATTTGTTTTCTCGGATTTATTGTCCAAGTTACAGAGAATAAGAAAAGAAACCCGAATAGATAAAACGTAAACGTAAGTGCCAGCAACTTTCTTATTATTCGGACTGTCTCGTCATTAACTGTTTGTGTCTCAGTCTCGAGCATTATCAATGCTACGAGTAATGACAGGATAAATATAAAAATAATAGTTATAAGAGCGTTTCTAAAGGCGATAATCATTGGCCAATATGTAGTGTTTTTCTGTTTGGCATCTATATAAAATGATAGAGCAAATAATACTAGCATGAAAATAAGAACTCCTGAAAAATACGTTAGCAACAAATTCACTTTGTTAACATTGGGAACTGTATAATGAAGTATTACAGTATTTACTGATATGGTTTTGTTTGAAAGAGTTTTTAGATGTTGATTTTCTGAAAATGTTAAATTGACATCTGATATTTTAGCAACTCCCGTACTGACACCAATATTAAGCAGTATAGGAGTTGTCATAAACATAACAGAAAGAACAACTGCAACAAAAAGCTCGACCCAGCCCACCCCTATTAATTCCCGTTGAATCTGAAGCTTCTCTATCTCTACTTGAATTTTATCAAGAAGTGCCTGTTGTTCATGTCCATATTCTTTAATGGTCAACCTCTCAACACCTTTAGGGTATCTTTATAGAATTTTTTTTATTTAAAATTATCCTTTTTGCTAGGGATACTCCAGTATTTTCTCCTCCCCTCCCGGCAGCACCAGCGGCCTCGACAGGTGCTTCCTCGCGTCTGGAGGAACCTCGTAAATCTTCCTCTCCAACTCGCGGGGGACTTCAACCGGAATCAGCTTCTTCGGCATTTTGTAGCCACAGCGCTTGCACTTCAGGTAGTCGCCCTTGCTCTTCATCGTTCCCCCACAGCGCGGGCACTTGGGCTTTCTGTATTCGATTTTCGGGACGAGCTTCACAGGGTAGAACTTCTCAAGGTTGAGGGTCAAGACCCCCTCGTGCTCCTTAACTCCTCCAGCGGCTATGATTTCATCGCCGGGCAGAAGCTTCCGAACGTAGTTCCTGAACTTCTTCGTCGGCTCGAAGGCCGCCACCCTGATTTTTCCGGTCTCGTCCTCCAGCTCGAAGAAAACGTGCCTCCCGCGCTCCCAGTATGGCCCGGAAACCCTTCCCCTGACAACCGCGCTGTCGTATAGCTTCAGCTCGCCGATTTTTTTGGGAGTCAGATGGTCGTCGGTGTTCTGGTTCGTCTTGTAGAGCTGGTAGAAGGCAACGGGCTCCTCAAAGCGAACCATCTCAAAGGTCTGGAGAACCTTTCCCCTGTCAATTCCCCGGATTCCGACGAGAACGGGGTCCTTGCCGTGGGGGGCTATGAGGACGGTTCTCTTGTAGGGGTCAACGTTGTCGTAGGTGAAGGGATAGCTCCACCTATCGGCCAAAAACACGCTTTCGGCGTCGACTTTTCTCTCCTTCCCCCAGTTCTCGGGCTCGCGGTAAGCTAAAAGCTCGTAGGTGAAGGTCTTTAAAGGGTAGCCGATTGAGGCAAGCGCGCCGATTATGCCCCTGCCGAGCTTGAACTTAAAGATTTCAGCCCCCACCTCCTTCGCAACCCTCTCAGCTTCCTCGATGGTAACGTGCTCCCTCAAAGCTTTGAGCGAGAACTCCCTCAGTTTTTCGGGGATTTCACCTTCGAAAAAGGCAACGCCGGGGTTCGTGTTCTCGTGGGTGAAATCTGCCAGCTGGTTGACGTAGAACAGCACGAGGTCCTTAACCTCGGGGACAATCTCCTCATCAACCTCGAACGTCATCGCAACCGCTCCGTTCCCGCGCGTCTTGTAGGGGATGTTCGGGTTCAGCCTTATCAGCCTCGGCAGGTCGATGGGTTCGGCTAAGCGCGACAGCTCGCGGTAGAGGAGCGCGCCGAGGTAGGTCGTGCACATGCCGTTAGGCGAATCAGTGTCGTCGATTCCGATGTGGAGGAGCATGGTTGGAGAAAAGAGGCGGGCCTTAAAAATTAAACGCAAGGATGAGGCCCGCGGAGATTACGAGGACGACGATGAAGTACGGCACGGAATACCTGTGGAAGTCTCTCAGCGAAACCCGGGCTATTCTAACCGCTATTAGGTTGGCTAGGGAGCCTACGACCGTGCCAGTTCCTCCCGCGTTCACACCCACAGCTAAGGGAAGCCACGCGGGTTTGGAGCCGAGGAAGACAACCGTCGCCGGGACGTTGCTTATCAGCTGACTTAATCCTGCAGATGCCAGAACGAGGCCGACCCCTCCGGTCGGGAGCGAGAGACCCGCCTTGATGAGCAACGCCGAGAGCTCGTTGAAGTCTATGAAAATGAACGCGAAGGTGAGCACGAGCGCCCAGTCGAAGCTTAGAAGCACGTCCCGCTCAAGGAGAAGGAAGACCAGCAGAGTGAGCGCAATCGAGAGCTCGTGCCTCCCAGTTTCGCCGAGGTATACGTTGAGACCGAGGAGAAGGGCCGAGACAAGAAACAGGTCCTTTCTGAAGGCAACCGGGGGAAGGGAGCGGACGGAGAGCGGTTCATCTGGAGTGAGGAAGACGATTGCCAACAGCAGGCCTAGCCAGAGGAGAACGAAGGGGAGCATACCCCCGATGAACGCAAAGAAACCCAAGCCGTATTCGCGCCAGATTATGATATTCTGCGGGTTCCCTATCGGCGTCAGGGCGGAACCGACGTTCGCCGATATTGCCGAGAGTGTTACCGCCCTCGCCTTGTCCATTCCCGAAAGCTCTGAGAGGGCCACGACAAGGGGAATGAAGACAAGCATTGCTGTATCGTTCATTATCAGTGCCGAGGAAAGGGCTATCGTTGGAAGTAGGAGGAAAAGCAGTCTTCTGCTCGAACCATTTGTCCGTTCAACGAGCCTCGGCGCGAGCCTGTTGAAGACTCCCGAAAGCTCGAGGCCCTTCGAGGTTATGATTAAAGCGGTGATGAGGCTCAGGCTTCCCCAGTCAACGAGGCCTGGCGTCCTTCCGGGGAGGGAGCGGTCTACCAGGACTAACCCAACGTAGAGGAGGAGCAGAAGGCTCAGGAACCACTCCCTTGTCATGAACTCTTTCAGCCTACATGCCGTGTCGCCTCACCTCTTCGGTTAGATGGTAATCCGGAATCAGCTCGCTTCCGTCCGCCGAGACGCGGACGTGCAGGATTATAAAGCTTTTCCATGCAACCGGCACGACCCAACAGTCCTCAGGCTCCCTGAACTCCGCTCCCTCAAGGACGCGGGCCTCTCTTAGAACCTCGTCTATCCTCTCGCGGGCTCCCTCGGCGCAGGGCTCCGCGTGGGGAGGTGCGCCCTTCGGACTTGGGTTGCCGGTTCGCGGGTCGTAGTGAACCCTGTCTATCGCGAAGTCGAGGTAGAGAACCGGAACGTCCACGTGGTCTGGGTGAACTATCGGTTCTCCCGCCCTGAAGAAGGGCAGTGCCTGCCTGACGAGCTCTATTGCCTTCTCAGCGTCTTCCGGCTTAAGGATTCGGCTTTTCCTCTCGGGCGTTCGCCTTATCGGGGGAAACGGTGCGCTCACCTTTCACCACCTCCAGAAAGCGCGACGACGAGGGTGAAGGCCATGACGAGGATAATTTCATAGGTCTCCAAGAGGGCTGTTGAGGGCCACTTGAAGAGGGTTCCGATTACGGCGAGGACAAAGATAACGAGCGAGACGACCCTAACGTTTCTCTCCGAACCGAGGCCGTAAATCAAAGCTCCCATGAAGAACTGGACGAAGAAGTACGTCGAGACGAAGACGTGGGCCCTCGTTCCCTCGTGGAATATCCCTATCAGGGCCAGGAAGATGGCCGAGACGCTTATGTAGGCTCCTCCAACGGTCTGGGCCTTGTTGACTGCCGTTAAGATTAGATAGACCGCAAAGGCCAGCACGAAGAACGAGGTAATAACTAGGCCGGCGTTGTAAATCCAGGGCGAGTTCGCTCTGGCTCCGCCAAGGTCGCTCAGCGCGTTCCTCCAAAAGGAGAACCAGGGGTTTTCCTTTATGGCCCAGGCGACAAAGAGCCAGTAGACAAGACCGCCCGCAAAACCTGACCACTTAAGCTTTCCGATGTCCATTGAACGGCACCGATAAGGGGTTGGGAAAAGGGCGTAAAAATGTTAGCCGAGGGTCGAGAAAGTAGCCTCCGCCAGCCTCTTCACAGCCTCAACGTAACCCTGCCAGTCCATCGCCTGAACGGAAGCTGGATGGAAGAACCTGTCGATTATCACCGGGGCGAAGAGCCCGAAAGCGACCACGAGGATTCCGAGGACTAAGTTAATTGCCACGAAGAGCGGAACCTCGTGCCTCTCCGGTTCTTCATGTCCTCCGTGCTCGTGGTGGTGTCCCTCGACCGGCTTTCCGCGCCAGAGGGTTATGAAGAGCTGGAAGTAGGCCCATGCGGCTATCGCGCTCGTGATTATCACGACGGAAGCCACGAGCGGGCTCACCTGGAGGAGGGCGTTGAAAATCAGCATCTTGCTGAAGAAGACGTTGAGAGGCGGAACGCCGACGAGGCTGAGCGTCGCCAGGCCGAAGAGGAAGGTATTGAGGGGCATCTCCCTGCCGACTCCAGCTAAGTCCTCGACCTTCACCGCCCCCCTGCGGTAGATGAAAGCTCCAACCGTGAAGAACAGGAGCGTCTTCGCTATCGCGTGGTTGACGATGTGGAAGTCGATTGCCATCAGCGCGAGCTGGGTTCCAACGCCGAGGGTCATGAAGAGGTAGCCCATGTGGAGTATCGTGGAATAGGCAATCAGCCTCTTGACGTTCTTCTGGACGAGCATCATAATCGAGCCGAGGAATGCCGTTGCAGTTCCGAGGACGAGGAAGACGAGCGAGAGGGTCCTCCAGAAGGGAAGCCCGTGGAAGAGCGTGTAGGTGTAGCGTGCGAGCAGGTAGATTCCGACGACCTCGACGAAACTGCTGAGTATCGCTCCGACGGGAATCGGTGCACCGGAGTAGGCGCTCGGGAGCCAGTAGTGGCCGGGGAAGATTGCGCTCTTGACTATTACCATCGCCAAAGTCAGCGCGAAGAAGATGGCCAAAGCGAGCGTCGGGTCGCCAAAGAGCTTCGTCGTTACCGGGAATGAAACCCCGTGGAACTTGGCGCTCAGGTCGGCCATGTTGAGGGTTCCGAAAGATGCGTAGATGAAGCCGAGGGCAAGGAAGTAGAGGCTCGTCGCGACGGCCCCGCTGATGCCGTACTTGAAGGCCCCCTCAACGGCCTCGCTCCTGTTGCGGTAGAAGCCGACTATCGCGTAGGCGCTCGCGCCGATGACCTCGAGCATGACGAAGGTGTTGAAGGCATCACCCGTCATGAAGGCCCCGAGCGTTCCTGCCTCAAGCCCGAGGAGGAAGGTGTAGTAGAACTCGAGGCCGTGCGTTCTTATGAATTTCGCTGAATAGATTCCCGCGAGGAGGAAGCCGAATGTGGCCGTTAAAACGAGCGTCGCCGAGAGCTTGTCCACCTCGAAAACTATGCCTATCGGAGCTATCCAGTTACCGAAGGCGTAGACGAGGGGTTCGTTGCTCGAATAGGCCCTATCGAACAGCCAGATTCCAGCGAGGAACGTAACGGTGAGGGCGATGAGCGAGTAGGCTATTACAATTCCCCTTTTCCTGCCGGTCATGAAGGCCATGAAGGGCAGGAAGAAGGCGAAGCCGAGCGGAATTACCGGAACGAGTCCGACCTGCATGCTATCACCTCAGTCGAAGATTTTCCTCGCGTAGTCCTCGAAGTAGGCAACTATGCTCTCCTTCACTTCCTTCTCGTCGAGCGTGGAAACGTCAATCCAGTGGACGTAGAGCCACTTTCCGTCGTCGCTTATGTCCACCACAACCGTTCCGGGCGTGTTAGTTATCGAGTTTGCAACGAGGACCTTTCCGTAGTCGCTCTTGACGTCGAGGGGAATTCGCACTATGCCGGGGTTGGCCTTGAGCGTGAATACCCTCTTTGCCACGTCGATGTGCGTCTTGGTTTCCTCGATGAAGAAGTATCGGAGGGCGTAGATGATGGCATAGAACCACCTCCTTGGCGAGAAGAACTTGAGCTCGTTCTCAACCAGCCAGTGGCCGACGATGAAGGAAACTATGAGCGCGACTATCGAGCCCGTTATTATGTCGTACTCCGTGGCCGAGCCAGTGTAGAACAGGTACGTTGCCAGGACTATAAAGAACGTCGCCGGTGAAAACCTGAGCCTCATTCGCCCTCACCCCCCATTATCTCGGCCATGTCCCTCGCATCAACCGTCCCGTGGAGGCGGTAGAACTGTATCGCATAGGTAGCCAGCAGTATGTTCATGGCCATTCCGATGACTATGGCGGTGAGAACCAAAGCTTGAGGAACCGGGTCGACGGCCCTGCTCAGGAACTCCTCGAAGCTCAGGTGCTTCTCGTAAATCGGCGGGAAGACGGGGAAGACGAGGCGGTAGCCGATTAAGATGAAGAGCATGTTTATCGCGTCGCCCATGACGTTGAGCATGATGATTTTCTTAATCAGGTTGGAGCGCGTGGCAACTCCGTAGATTCCAAGGAGTATCATGCCGAAGAGCGTCAGCGTGATGTAGGCGAGGAGGAAGCTAATCATCGACCTCACCCCTGAGGACGGTCTTGAATATCCACTCCGAGACACCGAGCACGAGGAACACCGTCAGGAAGCCGAAGGTTACCGCAGTGTATTCGCCGACGTCGAGGTTGAAGAGGCCGGTTTCTCCGGGCAGGAGGTTTATCTCGAGCACCTTACCGCCATAGAGGAAAACTGGAGCGAGCACCGTGGCGAGGATTAAAGCTAAGCCGAGGGCATAAGCTGAAATCGTGTGCCTTAGGTTGAGGCCCTTTCTCTCAAGGGTGAACTTCGAAAACACCGCGAATAGCAGGAGGGAAGCAACTGCCATCGCCGAACCGCCCTGGAAGCCACCGCCCGGCGTCAGGTGGCCGTGGAGCGCTATCGAGGCAGAGATGGCGATTATCATTATCACGACGAGCTTGGTAGTTGACCTCGTGATTAAATCCATCTGCCTGTGCGGTTCCTTCGCCTCGAGCTCCCTTACAATCTTCTCCTGCTCGTCGGTGAGCCTGAGCACACTGAAGGCTCCCATTATCGCGAGGAAGAAGACGAAGGTCTCGAAGAGCGTATCGAAACCACGGTAGTTCCAGACTATGGCAGTAACGACTTCCGGGCTGTGGCTCGTGAGGCCCTCGTGGGCGAAGGCGTGGCCCAGGTAGAACTCGCCGAGGGGTCTCAGCTCGGCCCCGCCTAGGCCCAGGACGTTGGCGTAGACTAAGGCGTAGGCGATGAACGCGAAGGCCCCGAGGAAGGAAACCGCGACGATAACGTCTCTCTTCATTCTCCCACCTCGTAGCGCTCCGTTTTGCTTATGGCGAGGATTACGAGGGCGGTGTAGGCACCAACCGCTATGGCGAGGTAGGCAAGGACTATGTCCGGGGCTGCCAAGATGTAGAAACCGAGGGCGAAGAACGTTGACTGGACGGAGCTCAAAGCGAGGGCCTTGAGCAGGTCGTGCTCCTTCATGGCCAGGTAGCTGAAGGCGAAGCCGAAGGAAACGACTATCGCAAGGATTATCAGGTGAATCTCAATCATCTCGCCAGCCTCCTGAAGGTGAACTTGGGCTCTTCCTCCTCGCCTGGTAATTCTTCATGCTCACGGACGAGCTCTGCAACGTCCTCTCTCGTTGGTAAGTCCTCCTCGAGCTGGTCGACGACGAGGGGCGGTTTCTTTCCGACCCTTCCGAAGTAGACGGCCGAGACGAGAGAGTGAGTTCCGGTGGGCGCTATGAGGAGGATTAAGACGCCGACGGTGAAGGCTATTCCGGCCATAAAGAACCTCTGGGCGCCGAGGGGGTGGTAGACGAGCGCCACCAGACCGGCACCGAAGACCGGCAACGCGGCGCCTCCGACGGTTCCAACGGTCGCGGCGTGGGTTCTCATGTAGAAGTCACTAAACCTGAGCAGGCCTATCGCCGCTATGAGGTCGTAGACCGCCCCAAGGAGTATAGCGACCGAGCCGATGACGAAGATGACGTCCTCGATAATCATACCTCCACCTCCCCGTAGAGGACGTACTTGGTGTAGTAGATGTCCAGCATGAAGGCCCACAGGGCCAGGATTATCGCACCGCTCGCGAGCATGATGGACTTGAAGTAGATTCCTAATATTACCATGAACGCCGCCATGTCGAAGGACAGGCAGTCAACGGCGAGGATTATGTCTGCCGTTGTCGGGCCCTTAATCGCGCGGATTCCGTAGAGCACGAAGGCCAGGGTGTAGATGACAGCCGCGAAGTAGAGGACGTTCAGGAAAACACTTTCAACGTTCATGCGAACACCCCCAGGAGGACTATGAGGACTGCCATCGCAATCGCGAAGCCGCTTATGAGCGCGTTCATGTCGAGGTTCCTTGACCTTCCCCAGCGCGCGAGCCTTTCAACGGCCCTTATGAGTGGCATGAACATCGCCTCGTCAAGGTGCCTCACAGGGTAGTCGAGCGCGTCGTCGTAATCCTTGATGAGCGGGAGCTCATGCTTCGGAACGACCTTTATGATTGGAAGAACCCGCTGGAGGTAAAAGCCCTTGCCCAGCGAGAGGAAGTAGTCCGCCGTGAAGCGCAGTATGTCGCCCATGTTGTAGAAGATGAGCAGGAGCTCGCTGACGCGTTCTGTTGGCATCTTCCCGATTCTCCAGCCGATGACCGCCATAGCCACGAGCGTGACGAGTGCAATGAGCGAACCGGGACTTCCCAGGAAGAGCTGTGACGGAGTCTCTGGCAGGGGGTAGCCGAGTTCTTCGAGTGAACCCGTCAGCCAGGGGAGCAGGATGAACGGGAACACCGCCACGAGGAAGCTCGCGAGCGAGACTATTCCCGTGACGGTTCTTATCGCGAAGGGAACTTCATCCCTTTCAACTTCCCTCTTGCAGATGAGCCTGTTTATCCTCCTGACCTGGATTATCGAGGCCAGCGGGAATATTCCCAGGAACGCTATCGTGACGACCATCAGCCAGAGGAGGACGTTGGTCGTGCCCATTGAAGCCGTGTAAATGAGCCACTTGCTCACGAAGGCTGAGAGGGGCGGAATTCCAGCCATCGAAAAGACGGAGAGCGACATCAGGAGCGCGATGACGTGCCCCTTGAGGAGCTTTCTCATCGAGCATATGTTCGGCTCCTCTCCGTAATGCTCTATCGCGCCGAGGCCGAAGAAGAGAGAGCTCTTGTAGAGCACCTGATACAGGACGTGAAGCAAAGCTCCGAGGAGTGCAACCGTTCCGAGGAAGGTTCCCTGGAGCACGAGGGAGCTTCCAAGGGCGAAGTAGGCTATCCCAACGTCCATAACGCTGTGGTAGGCGAACTTGCGCTTGAGCCTGATTTCCTTGAAGGAGTATAGCGTTGCAAAGGCCGTAACCGTGCCGATGAATGCCACAGCGTAACCGAGCGCCTCTCCAGACGGGAGAACGAAGTGGGCAACCCTGAGGAGCATGTAAACCCCAAGGGCCTCGCCGAGGAGGAAAACCGGAATGAAGGGGCTCGGAAGCGAGCGGTAAACCCTCGGAACCCAGACGTGGAAGGGAAACGCCCCGCTCCTGACGAGGGAAGCCGAGAGGAAGAGGACGAGGAGAAACGCAGGACTGACCGCGAGGTTTCCGAGGTTCTCGCGGAGGCCGTGGAAGGTCAGGTGGTGCAGGCTCCCAACGGCGCCGTAGGCCAAGCCGGTCGCTATGAGGAGGGGGATTATGCCGAAGGCCTGTGTGAGGACGAGATAGCGCCAGGTGGCCTTTCTTGAGCCCCTCGTCTCAGAGGCGAGCACCATCACTGCCGTAAAGACCGCGAAGAGCTCGTAAAAGAGCGTGAGCCTCTCGATGTTGTTCGTTGACAAAAAGGCCACTGCCGAAAGGAGTGCCATGTTGGTGGCCATCGCTAAGAACCTCTCGTCCCCCTTCACCTCATAGGAGAGCAGGTAGAGCGAGAGCGTGAACGTGATGAAGGCAGTGACAAGCAGGAAGAGGGCCGAAAGGGAATCTATCCTGACGGTCGTGGGAAGGAAGGGGATTATCTCACCTGAGAGACCGTTCAACCCCTCAACGGCGCTCGCGAATAGGAAGACGGAAGAGACAAGGGTAACGTAGTAGGCCCGCTTTCCTGAGGCGAGGCCGACGAGTGAAGCTGTGAAGAGCAGTCCGAGGGCCAGCTCCAGGACGTAGAGGCTCATGGTATCACCCCGTAGAAGGTTATCTCCTCCACGAGCGGATAGGCGAGGTAAGCCGAGACCAGCGTCAGGACGATGAGGGTCACGAGCGACGCGGTTATTATCGGGTGGGTGCTGACCTTTTCGACGTTAGGCCTGCCGAAGACGTTCTTCGTTATCCACTTGAGGCCGACCCAGAGGAAGACGGCTGAATCGGTTAGAACCATGATAATCGGGAGCCAGGCCAGGGCGGAAACCTTGACGAGGCTCAGGTTGGTTATCAGCTCGGCCTTGCTGAAGGCTATTCCCATGGGGGGAAGGCCCGCTAAACCGAGGAGCGCCACCGTCCACGCGAGGCCGTTCACCGGCAGGATTTCCCTGAGACCGCTTATCCTCCTCAGGTCGAGAGTTCCAAGGGAGTACGTGAAGGTTCCGGCGGTGAGAAAGGCCAGGCCCTTCACGAAGGCGTGAGTAGTCAGCTGGAACATCGCCGCTTTGAGGCCGATGTCAAAGCCCGGTGCCTTGCCCGTGAGGCCGAGGACGGCGTAGGTCAGGCCGGAGAACATTATTCCGGCCTCGGCAACCGTTGAGTAAGCGAGCAGTCTCTTTGCGTCCTTCTGAACCGGGTAGTTGAGTATCGGAATGAGGAGCGTGAGGGAGACCATGACGGCCATGAAGTAGAAGACCCAGACGGGGAGGGGGCCGATGAACTGGATAACCCTCGCGACGAGGTAAACGCCCATCTCGACCATCGCCGCGCCGTGGAGGAAAGCGCTCGCGGGAGTTGGAGCCTCCATCGCGTCCGGAATCCAGGAGTAGGTCGGGAACTGGGCGCTCTTGGTGTAGCCCGCTATGAGTAAAGCAAGGAACAGCCAGGGCTTTACCTCGGGGGAAACCTTCGAGAGCGAGAACAGGCTGAGGTCGTGGAGCTGGGTGAGGCCGACGTAGATGGCCGTGTAGAAGCCTATCATCGCTCCAACGTTCGGGATTATGAAGGCCTTGAAGCCGGCCCTCCTCGCTTCCCTGGTGTTGTAATAGCTCACGACGCCCCAACAGGCAAGCCCCATCAGCTCGAAGAAGATGAGCAGGCCGAGGAACGTGGAGGAGTAAATGAATCCGAGGGTGGCGCCTTCAAAGAGCGTCATCCAGGCGTAGAAGAGTCCCCTGCCCTTTCCTCCCGGGTGGCCGACGTTCCTCTCGCTCATGTACTCGACTCCGTAGAACATGAATACGAAACCGGCAACGGCAACAACAGTGCCTATCAAAACGCTCATGGGGTCGATTATAAGGCCATAAACCTCGCCGAACTGGGCGCTTTTAAGGTAGGTGATGTGAATCAGCTCCTCGTGGCCGAGGAGATAAAGAACGGCAACGCCGAGCTGGGTAATCATCGCCGAGATGAAGGATGCGAGCATTATCGCGTCTGCTTTTCTCTCGTCGAGCCTGAAGAGGATTAGTCCACCGATGAGCGGGACTGTGAAGGTTAACGTTGCGAGAAGGCCTATCATGGTTCCCCCTCCACGCCGGCCAAAATCCATTAGGTTTGTCTAACGAACCTTTTTAAAGTTTTTCGTTCTTTCCCGAAAGACATTTAGTCAAATGCTCATTTTCGTGAAATCCGATAGGTCATGGCACGACGGCGCTGACCCTCTTAAAGACCCCCTCAAAATATTCCGAAACGAGGTTTACGACATTGCTTCCGTTGAAGGGCAAGTTCCCGACGAGCCCGAGCGCCTCTTTCACGTAACCCCTCGCTCTCGCAAGGGACTCCTCGAAGACACCGGCCTTAACCATCTTCTCAAAGAGCTCGAGCAGGTCCTCCTCCCTCGGGTTCTTGAGGATTCTCTCGACGAGGGAGGAGCCGTAGCGCTCCGTGTAGAGGATTAGCGGGAGGGTCGTCTTTCCGTTGAGCAAATCCTTGAAGCGGTCCTTTCCCGTTCCCGGGAAGTAGTCGAGAACATCATCAACTATCTGAAACGCCCTTCCCACGAGCGTTCCGGCCCTATCGAGCTCCCCCCAGTAGGGCTTTCCGGCGTAGTAAGCGGGAAGCGCAAAGGAGGCGCCGAAGAGCCGTCCGGTTTTTCCGTCTATTATCCTGTAGTAGGTGTCGAGGTCAAGGTGGACGCTCCCCCGCACGGCCTCCTGGAGGATTTCAGCCTTCACCATGTCCTCGACGACCTTCGCAACGTAGTCCACCATCTCGACCCTCTTCCCCGCTATAATCCTCAGCGCGCGGACGAAGAGGAAATCACCGCTGAGAACAGCTAACTCCGGTCCCCAGCGCATGACGACGGTGAGGTTGTTCCTCCTCTTTTCCGCCAAATCAATGACGTCGTCGTGAACCAGACTCGCGGTGTGGATTAGTTCTATCGCGGAGGCGAGGTCGAGGGCATCGCTTTCGTCGAGTTCGAGACCCTCTGCAACTGCCAGGGTTATCCTCGGCCTTATCCTCTTTCCCCCGCTCCGGATTATGTACTCCCCGATTTTCTTGGCGAGCTCAACGCTCCCCTCAAGGGCTTCAATGAGCCTCTCGTCCAGCGATTCCATCGATGACACCCCCGAGCCCGAGTCCCGCCACTATTCCCAGAAGAACGAGCAACAGCGAAAGGCCAAGATGCGAAAGCGACTCCATCACGAGCGCGAGGCCCTCAATCAGGGCAAAGAGAAGGAGGAACTTAACGTCGCGGAGCTTTGAGTACGTCCCGGCCGAAAGCGCGTGGAAAGCGGTGAAGGCCAGCGCGAAGAGAAAGGCCCAGTAGGTCGGCCCCGTGAAGGAAACCGGCAGTTGCATTATGAAGTTCGTCGCCACAAAGGTGCCGATGGAGAGGAGGACGTACTGCCCGATTCCGAGGCCGAGACCGAGGGAAAGGCCGTCTCTGTTCCGGGAGAAGTAGAACTTGACTGCCTCGACAGTTATCGCGGTTGTAAAGGCCGTGAACAGGGCGCGCGCAACCGTTGAGTATGCCACGATGAGGGAGATTATCCCGTAGAAGGGGATTATAACCGACAGGCCGAGCGCAATTCCAGCGCCGAGGACGAGGTCTGGAATTGAGGGCTTCCTGATGAAGTAAAACGCCCCCAGAACGAGCAGAGAGCCGATAATCATCGCGACCATTCCGGCCGGGTTCGGCTTTGCCCTCACCCCGAGGCCGATTCCAACGAGCTCGCCGTTCTCATACGTCAGAGCGACCGGAAAGCTTCCCTTCTCCGCCTTGACCTCGTATTCCAGCTTCACCATGTCCCCTTCACGACTCTCGTTGACGAAGCTGAAGGACAGCAACTTTCCGTAGTTGGTCAGGGTGAACTCCCTGAGCTGGGCGAACTCCCTTTCCCCGAGTTCCTTCTTGAGCCTCTCGCTCATGTAGGGCTCTATTAGGGAGTAGTTGCCGGTGTTCATTGCCTTTATGAAGCTCTCCATGAAAGCGTTTCCCTTCTCGGTGAACTCGTCGGCTGTGACGGGGGCACTGAGGAGCAGAAGCAGGGTTAAAGTTAAAGCGAGGGGCAGTGCCTTTCTCATCTTCATCCCTCACACAGCTGGGGCAAGGGCCCTAATGAGCTTTTTGGCCAGTCCCTCGATGCCGGGAATCCTGTAGGTTTCTCCCCTCAGCATCTTCCAGGCCCCGAAGAGGGCGTAGACGTACCAGAGGGCCAAGACGTAGAGCGACCAGCCGAACTCGGGGTAGCCGGGGTACATGTGCCAGGCACCCATGAAGGCAATCCAGAAGAAAAACCCCACCACGCTGGAGTAAGCCGCGTGGGTCTTCGTCAGCTCGTCCGTATCTTTCATGAGGAGCAGGGGAATTCCCCCGACAAAGCCAAAGACGTAGGCTATGAAAGCGTCGCTAAGCCTTCCCATCTTCCCACCTCCTAAGCTCCTGGGCTATTGCCGAGATGAGGTAATCGTGCCTGTGGTCGAGCTTCGCCCGGTAAAACCTAAGCCCGAGCTTTTCAGCAAATTCCCGGTATTCAACGTCGAGCTCGTAAAGCGTCTCGACGTTCTCAACGAAGAAGCTGAGCGGGTAAACCAGAACCTCCTCAACGCCCTCCTCCCTGAGCCTTTCCAGGACCTCCGGAACCTCCGGCCCGAGCCAGTCGCCTTTGCCGAACCTGCTCTGGAAGGCCATCTCCCACTCGAGGTCAAAGGCCTTCATGACCCTCTTCGCCAGCTCGGTGTGACTTTTCAGGTAGGGGTCGCCCCTCTCGATGACCTTCCTTGGCAGGCTGTGGACGCTTAGAACAACGTAGGGGTTCTCAAAACCGCTCTCAGCTAAGCCTTTCTCGATGTTGTGCCTGACCCAGGCGATGAACCTCTCGTTGCCCCACCACTCCCTGACGTAGGGCTTCTCGCCGAAGAGCTCCCTGACCTTGAGAAGGCACCTTTCGGTTGTCGAGCTGGAGTAAACGTGGTAGAGCGGAAAGACGAGGTCGAAGCCGTCGCTCAGCTCCTCGAGGAGAGGTCTGGAATAGCACATGCCAAGGGTTACCTCATAGCCCGTTCTCTCGCTCACCAGCCCTGCAATCTCGCGCATGTAATCCACGAGGGGACTTTTCCCACCCATAACCGCGTAGTGGCCCCTAACTGCCCGGGCGCGGGCCTTGGCTATGCCCCGGATTATCGCCCTTGCCCCTGGCACGTCGAGGCCTATATCTTTCCTCACGTCGTAGAGAAAGCGGAATATGAAGTCCTCGACTTCATCGGGCGTTGTCGGTGCCCCCATGTATGTGAAGAGAACCCTCAAGGTTTCACCCCCAAAAAGAAAGGAAAGAATCACTTCTCGTTCAACGCCGCCCCGAGGTTCTTTGCGAGGGTCAGGAGGAATCCAAGTCCCTTCTGAACGTCCTCGTCGCGGAGGTAGCCAATCGCTCCCGTCATTCCGACCTTCGGGACCTCCTTGGGGTTTGTTTCGGCTAAAGCCTTCAGTAGGGCTCCAACGAGCTCCTCAACGTTCATACTGATGTCGTTTACTTTCCCAGCTTCAATTTCCCTAACGGGTTCGAGGGCGGCGTTGCCTATCGCGGCGAGCCTCAGTACTGCCTTTTCCTCGGCGATGGTCTCAAGGAGCTTGTCCCCGTTCTCGGTCATGGCCTTGAGGATTCCGAGGGTTCCGCTCTTCTTCAAAGCCACGGCAACCTCAACCAGCTCCTTAACGGCGGAAATCTCTTCGGGGGTGAAATTGAGCTCGCTCATCTTCCTCACCTCACAGCCTCAAACTGTCGAGCCAGCCCCTGTAGAAGGAGTCCTTCATCATCCTGACCAGCGGGCTCTTGAAGAGAAGGTAGCACTCGCGCCTGTACTTGCTTCCGGTCCACTCGTACTCACAGTTGCCGATGAAACCGGTGTTGTAGCCGTGGCCGACGCACATCGTCGGGGCGTACTCTGCAACCGGGAACCCGCCGTGTATCTGGTGGAGTATGCTCGTCGCGGAAACTATCGAGGCGTTGTGGAGCGGAACGCCGGCCGTTAAGAGTCCAAGCGGTGGCATGCTTGCTTCGCTGACGACGTAGACCTCATCGTAGCCGGGGTAGCGGAAGTCCGGTCCCTTAACCTTGGCCCAGCGCGGGTCCTTCTCGTCGGCCATGAATGCCATGACGTCGGGAATCGCTATGGGTGGCACTTTAATGAGGAGGTCGTACTCAACCTCGGCGTTCTTGGTGATGACCTTGTTCGGCGTTATCTCAACGTGCCCCTCGTTCCTGATGAAGTTCACCCTGGCCTTCTCCATCTCCCTCTTGAAGAACCTGACGAGGTCCGGGCCGAGTCCGATGGCCGGCTCCTTGTCCGGGTGAACGACGGTAATCTCGACGTCATCAATTCCGCGGTGCTCGAAGTACATCCTGAGGTTGAGGCCCATCTCGTATGGATAGATGCCACAGCGGTGCGGTGCCTCGGGGGTGTAGATGACTATTCTCTTCCCCTTGAACTCATAGAGGGCCTTTCTCAGCTCGAGTGCGCCTTCAAGAGTGTAGTTGTGGTAGCCGTACTCGGCCAGTCCCTTGTACTTGTCCCAGACGTACTTGACGCCGAGGCCAAGGACGAGATAATCGTAGTCGTAAACCTTTCCGCCCTCGGTCTTTACCTGTCTGTTATCGAGGTCAATCTCGGTAACCTTATCGATGTTGACCTTGAAGCCGTAGACCTTCTCGGCGTTCTTTATCGGCGCCCATGTCTCGTGGGCCTCCGCCGAGCCGAGCGCGACTTCCATGAAGAGCGGTGGCATGTAGTGCCTCTCGCTCGCGGTCACCATCGTCACGTCAACGTCAAGCTTGAGTCTGTCCGCTTCCGCCTTCAGATAGCGCGCCGCCACGAGACCGGCGGTACCTCCTCCGAGGACCAGAACCTTCGCCATGCGTGCACCTCCAGGTCTTCTACCAATTGGAGTGAGGTTTTGGGGTATATAACCCTTTTGATTATCGCACCTATCTGGTTCGGAAAAAGACTCGTCCGAAAGAGATATAAGACCGAAGTTCCGAATTCGAAAGGAGGTGGTGTCATGGCAGTACAGGCGGAGACTGGTAAGGAGGTCCTTGCCGGATTGGTGACAATAGTGCTCGCATTTGTCTTTGTACTGATTGCGTTCTTGATGCACAACGTTGTCTGGGTAGTGCCAGGTATGGTCTTTGGAATAGCCTATATGATTTGGGTTTTCCACCGACACGGCATGCCTTCAGTCAACAGTCCGAAAGCAAAAGTTTAATTCTTTCTTTTATGTTCTCGCTTAAAGGAAAACATTACTTTAATTAGATGCTCCGAAAACATTATAAGTTTGTTTCCCGGTAAGTTCAGTTTGAAGGATGAACTAAGGGGTGGTTCGCTATGGACCCGGTACTGCTGTCGAGAATACAGTTCGCCCTGACCGCGGGTTACCACTGGATTTTCGTGCCCGCGAGCATAGGAATGGCCTTCATGGTCTTCCTGCTCTGGACCATGGCGGCTATAACCAACGAGGAGCAGTGGCACAAGGCGGCGAAGTTCTTCAGCAAGTGGCTTGGGGTTTTCTTCGTCCTCGGTGTCCCAACGGGAATCGTCATGGAGTTCGAGTTCGGAGCAAACTGGGCCAACTACTCGGTCTTCGTCGGCTCAATATTCGGTCCACCACTGATGCTTGAGGGTCTCTTCGCCTTCGCCCTCGAGTCGACGTTCCTCGGTGTGCTTCTCTTCGGTATGGACAGGCTCCCGAGGGCAATAACTTGGATTTCGTCGTTCTTCGTGTTCATCGGTTCGAGCCTCTCCGGCCTGTGGATTCTTATCGCCAACAGCTGGCAACAGACACCGACAGCCTACATCATCAAGGACACGCCCCTCGGCCCGAGGGCCGAGCTGACCGACTTCATGAAGGCCGTCTTCAACCCGCTCTTGGTCAGCCAGTACACCCACACAATAAACTCCGCAATCCTCACCGGTGCCTACATAGTCGTCGCGGTCAGCGCCTATTACCTGCTCAAGAAGAGGCACGTTCAGGTCGCAAGGAGCGCGCTCGCCCTCGGTATAGTCGTTCTCGCGATAAGCTCGGTAATCCAGCTCTACCCGACCGGCCACGAGGAGGGTATGGTTATAGCCAAGTACCAGCCGACGAAGCTCGCCGCCGACGAGGGCCTCTTCCACACAGAGAAGGGTGCGCCGATGGTGGTCTTCGGAATCGTTGACGAGAAGAACCAGCAGGTCAAGTACGCCATCGAGATTCCCAAACTGCTGAGCTGGCTTGCCTTCGGTGACTGGAACGCGCAGGTGCTCGGCCTTCACGACGCGGCCAAGTACGTCTGGTACGAGCAGGTTCTCAACAACCCCAACTACGAGAACGAGCAGGTCAAGAAGCAGGTCATAGACAGCCTCATGCAGGCATATGGAATCGACCCCAACGACCCGCAGGCCAACGAGAAGATGGTCAAGGTCCTTGAGGACGCCCTGCCGGTGGCGTTCATGTTCTACGCCTACCGCGTCATGGTCGGCCTTGGAACGCTCTTCATAGCCATCGGAGGTATTGGAGTGCTCCTCCTCCTGCTCGGCAAGCTCTACGACGCCCGCTGGTTCCTCAAAGTGCTTGTCGTTACCATTCCGCTTCCGTGGCTCGCGGGCGAGGCCGGCTGGTTCACCCACGAGGTCGGCAGAATGCCGTGGATGGTCTGGGGAATGGTAACAACTAACACTGGAATCTCGCCAAACGTTTCAGCAACAAGCGTGCTGATTACGCTGATAGCGTTCGTCGTCGTGTACAGCATACTGTTCTACATCTGGCTCCACTTCGTCAGGAAGCTCATCAGAGAAGGTCCCGAGCCCGTTGAGGGCGACGTCACCGCGAAGCCGGTTCCCGCTGTTAGCACCGCGGGAGGTGGTCAGTGATGGACTACGCGACTGCCTGGTTTTACTTTTCCGCCTTCCTCCTTGGAATGTACTTAGCGTTTGACGGCTTCGACCTTGGAATAGGAACGCTCCTCGCCTTCATTAAGAACCAGAGGGACAGGGACGTCCTCGTCAACACCATCGCGCCGGTCTGGGACGGCAACGAGGTCTGGTTCATCACCTGGGGTGCGGGAATCTTCGCGATGTGGCCGGCGCTCTACGCGACGCTCTTCAGCACGTTCTACCTCGCGGTCTGGTTGCTCGCGTTCCTGTTCATATTCCGCGCCGTCGGCTTTGAGTTCAGGAACAAGAACAAGGACCTCTGGGACAAGCTCTTCGCCCTCGTCAGCGCGTTAATCCCGCTCGTCATCGGCGTCATAGTCGGCAACCTCGTCATGGGAATCCCAATCGACGCCAAGGGCTTCCACGGCTCACTGCTGACGCTCTTCAGGCCCTACCCGCTCATCGTCGGCCTCTTCGTGCTCTTCGCCGTGACCTGGCACGGGGCCAACTGGGGCGCCTACAAGACCACAGGAAAGCTCCAGGAGACCATGAGGAAGTACGCCTTCACATTCTGGGTGCTTACAGTGGTCTTCCTGCTCCTGACGGTAATCGGCATGAAAATCTGGGCCCCGCTGAGGTTCGAGAGGCTCATGACACCACTCGGACTCTTCCTGACGGTCGTAATCCTCGTCGCGGGACTGCTCGACGGTTATCTCATCAAGAAGGGCGTCGACAAGCTGGCATTCTACATCAGCTGGCTGGCCTTCCCGCTGGTCGTCGGGTTAATCTACTACACAATGTACCCGTACTGGGTCATCTCGACCACCGACCCGAACTTCAAGCTCAGCATACACGACCTTGCGGCATCGCCACTGACGCTCCAGGCGGTCCTTGGAGTCTCAGTAATCCTGGCGGTAATCATCATGACCTACACCCTCTACGTCTACAAGATGTTCGGCGGAAAGGTCACCGAGGCAGAGGGCTACTATTAGTTCCCTTTCCTTCTTTCGATATTCGAACTTTTTAGGGAAAAGTTTATAATTCGTTACAGCAAAGTTCTTTTTGGAAACTAAAGACGGTGGTCGAAATGCACAGAGGCAAATCTACCGGCTGGCCCTACGACAGGAAGCCGGTCCTCGTCTTCTGGGAGACGACGAAGGCCTGCCAGCTCAAGTGCAAGCACTGCAGAGCGGAGGCGATACTCCAGGCACTGCCGGGCGAGCTGAGCACCGAGGAAGGAAAGGCCCTCATCGATTCCCTCACCGACTTCGGAAGACCTTACCCGATACTCATTCTCACAGGCGGCGACCCGCTCATGAGGAAGGACGTCTTCGAACTCATCGAGTACGCTGTTGAGAAGGGCATTCGCGTTGGTCTCGCCCCCGCTGTAACGCCCCTCCTGACCGAGGAAACAATCGAGAGAATCGCGGAGAGCGGGGTTAGGGCGGTAAGCATAAGCCTCGACAGCCCGTTTCCAGATGTCCACGACGCAATCAGGGGGATAGAAGGGACGTGGGAGAAAACCGTCTGGGCCATCAAGGAGTTCCTGAAACACGGCCTAAGCGTTCAGGTGAACACGGTTGTGATGCGCGAGACCGTTGAAGGACTGCCCGAGATGGTGAGACTCCTCAAAGACCTCGGCGTCGAAATCTGGGAGGTCTTCTACCTCGTTCCGACGGGGAGAGGCAACTTCGAGAGCGACCTAAGGCCTGAGGAGTGGGAGGACGTCACACACTTCCTCTACGAGGCCTCGAAGCACCTCCTCGTGAGGACCACCGAGGGCCCGATGTTCAGAAGGGTAGCGATAATGAGGAAAGCCCTTGAGGAGAAGGGACTCGACCCAGACGAGGTTCTCAAGCCCGGGGAACTCTACTTCAGGCTGAAGAAGAGGCTCGTTGAGCTCCTCGGTAAAGGTGGAGAGGCAAGGGCACAGACGATGGGAACGCGCGACGGGAAGGGAATCGTTTTCATCGCTTACAACGGCAACGTCTATCCGAGCGGTTTCCTGCCCTTCAGCGTCGGCAACGTCCGAGAGAAGAGCCTCGTCGAGATTTACAGGGAGGGCGAGCTGATGAAAAAGCTCCGCTCTGCCGAGTTTGAGGGACGCTGTGGGAAATGCGAGTTCAGGGAAATCTGTGGGGGAAGCAGGGCAAGGGCCTACGCCTATAGCTTAAACCCTCTCGCCGAAGACCCGGCCTGTCCGTACGAGCCCGGCTCATACCTCAGGCTCGCCAAAAAGTTCAACCTTCACCTTCCGATTGAGATTTTTGGAGCCCAAAAGCCGATTTGAGGTGATGGAAATGAGGTGGAGCGGTCTAATCCTGTCGGTCGTTCTTCTCCTCGCGGTCGTTTCGGCCGGTTGCGTGGGCAACTCAACCGGAACCTCAAGCAAGGCAACGGCAAAGGAGGTAACCGTGAAGGACTTCTCGGGAAGGAACGTTACTGTCAAAGTTCCGGTTCAGCGGGCGGTCGTTCTCTCGACTTCCGCCCTCGAAATAATCCAGCTCCTCAACGCGAGCGACCAGGTCGTCGGTATTCCAAAGGAAGCCCAGTACGACGCTTTACTGAGCGAAAGCCTGAAGAACAAGACCGTCGTTGGCGCGAGGCTCAAGATTGACGACTGGGAGAAGGTTTTAGCCCTAAAGCCCGACCTAATCATCGACCTCGACCTGAAGAAGTTCTACAACGTTGACGAGCTCCTCAACCGCTCCGCCAGCTACGGAATACCCGTCGTCCTGCTGAGAGAGGACAAACTTGAGGACATACCCAGAGCCGTTTCACTCCTCGGCGAGCTCTTCGGAAGGGAGAAAGAGGCCAGAGCCTTCGACGACTACTTCAACGAGCAGGTGAAGGGAGTTCAGGCCATAGCCTCAAAGATTCCAGCGGAGAAGAGGAAGAAGGTGGTAATGATACAGCCGATAATGGGCAAGCTCTACATCGTCAACGGCAACGACGTCCTTGCTCAGGCCGTCAGGCTCGTTGGGGCGGACTACCTCGTGAACCTGACCTTCAACGGCTACACACCGGTTAGGGTCCCGATGGACGGGGAGAAGATAATAGCGAGCTACCGCGACGCCGACGTCGTAATCCTCCTGACGAGCGCCGTAACGTCTTACGACCAGGTCGAGAAGCTCCGGGAGGAGATGCTCAGCGACGAGGCCTGGAGGGGCATAAAAGCTGTAAAAGAGGGCAACGTCGTAATCCTCAGGGCGGACATGGGCAAGGACTCCTTCCTCCGCTGGAGCCCGCGCTTGGCAGTTGGAATCTGGGTCATCGGCAAGGCAATCTATCCCAACTACTACCCCGACTGGAACGACAAGGCCAAGGAATTCCTGAAGAGGTTCTACGGCCTCTCCTGATTCCCTTTTTGGGGTGGGACGATGATAGCGGTCTTTCCAGCGAGTCTCGCGGAAATCGTCAAACTCGTCGGGAAAGCCGGGGAGATAGCTGGGGTGAACGAGGAAATCAGGCTCGACCCCTGCCTGCCGGAGCTGAAGGATAAGCCTGTCATCGGAAAGTACCTCAAGCGGAGCAAGAAGACCTACTGGGACGTTCTGGGGGAGCTTAGGCCGAACCTTATCCTCGACTTCGAGGTTGAGAACCTGCATTCCGGGGACGAGTTGAGGGCCTTTGGGGAACGTATAGGCGCGAGGGTCGAGCTGATTGACTTCGAGACCGTTGAAGGCCTCGTCGAGGCGAGCAGGAGGATAGCCGAACTGACGAACGGTGATTTTTCAAGGCTCGGTGAATTCTATGAGAAGCACCTGACGAGGCTGGGCGAGATAACTGAAGGCATTGAGGAGAGGCCCAAGGTCATGCTCACCTACCGGAACTTCAACGTCGTGACGAGGACCAACGTTCTGAGCGACGCGGTTAGAAAAGCCGGGGCGATGAACCTCGGCGAGAGGATACGGACAAGGCGGAAGGTCTATCCGGTAAAGAAGGAGCGCTTCTTCAGGGCCTTCGGCGATGCGGAGCACCTCTTCCTGCTCACGAGCATAATGACGGACAGGGAGAAGATGGAAGAGATAAGGGACGAAATCCTTGACTCGGCCGAGTGGAGGGCAATCGAAGCCGTTCAGCTCGGAAACGTGCACATAGTTGGCTCGGCCCTCGACCTTGAGAGCTTCATGCGCTGGAGTCCCCGCATAATCCCGGGAATCTACCAGCTCGGAAGGTTTGTTCACGGAAAGGCATTTCCGAAGTGGGAAAGGGTCGCGGGGGAACTCTACTCGCTCTGCGGTGTTTGAAAATGAAAAGAGGACTAACTCTGGTAATCCTTCCGGTGGTGGCGGTGCTCCTCGGGGTCTTCGTGGGTAGCTACCCGACCAACCCGCTCCACCTTGATGGCTTAGCCAAGGCCATAATCTGGAAATTCAGACTTCCGAGGACGCTTATGGGGGTCTCGGCCGGAATGGCCCTGAGCCTGGGCGGAATGACCCTTCAGGCGGTTTTCAGAAACCCTCTCGTTGACACCTACATTCTGGGCGTGGCGTCTGGAGTGGCCTTCGGCGCGGCCCTGGCCGTCGCTTTTCTCCCCTTTATTGGCCTCGCACCGCTCGCGCTCCTCTTTGGCCTCTTGGCGGTTTTCTTAGCGTATTACCTCGCGCGCGTCAACGGCAGGGTCTCAACGGTCTCGCTAATCCTCGGCGGAATAATTGTCACTGCCCTTTTCTCCGCCCTTCTTTCCCTCCTCGAACTGCTCCTTCCGAGCGAGAGCTTATCCGGTTTGGTCGTTTGGCTGATGGGAAGCTTGGCGAGTTCAACGTGGAAGGAGGTAGTCTACTCCCTCCCCGGCGTCGTCCTCATAACCGTGCTCCTCTACCTCCTCCGCTGGAACCTGAACGCCATGAGCCTCGGCGATGAGGCCGAGCTCCTCGGTCTGAACGTCTCCCTCTGGAGAGGGATTTTCGTGTTCCTGTCGGCCCTCCTAACGGTTCTCGTGATTTCCTTCACGGGTATAATCGGATGGGTCGGGCTGATAGTCCCGCACACGGCGAGAATGCTCGTCGGGCCCGAGCACTCGAAGCTAATCCCCGCAACAATCTCGATTGGAATAACCGTCATGGTCTTGGCGGATGTGATAGTCCGCCTTCTCCCGGGGGACGTTCCCGTCGGGATAATAACGACCCTCGTGGGAGTTCCATTCTTCGCGTATCTCCTCAGAAAAACCGGGGGTGGTTGGAGTTGAGGATTCTCATCGTTTACACGACCCGCTACGGAACGACCGAAAGGGCCGTAAAATTGGCCAAGAAGCTCTTCGAGGAGGAAGGCCACGAAGTTGAAATCAGGGAGGTTAAGGAGAACCCCTCGCCAAGAGGCTACGACCTGGTCGTTATGAGCGCACCCGTTTACCGCGACGGCCCGCACTGGGATTTGACGGACTGGATAAGCGAGCACCGAGAGGAGCTTGAGGACGTTCCAAAGGCGTTCTTTCTGGTGGCAATGCATTTGGCCGGCTCGGTCTTCATGGGGAAGCTCCACGGGGGAATAGCCTACTCCCAGCCACTGATAGAGGCCTTTGAGGTTCCGCCCTTCTACGGAACGCTCATCGGGGGCGAGATTGACGTTGAAAAGCTCAGCGACGAGGACAGGAGGAAGATGAGGAGGTTTTACGCCGTCCTCGGGGAGAGGCTCGAAAGCAAGAGCCTTTACAGGGAGGAGGACGTTAAAGCGTTCGTGAGGAGGACTCTATTGTATTACGACTGGTTCGGGAAGCACTTTAGGCGGGGCGAGGTCGATAAAGCTAAGGACTTCGACTTCATGGAGAAGGTAAGGGAGATGGAGGCAAGGCTCGATGCTGAGGGCTGATAACCTCTCGTACTCCTACGGGGACTTCGGAATCGGGGTTAGCCTGGAGGTTGAGACGGGTGAGTTCGTCGCCCTAATCGGACCGAACGGCGCGGGAAAGAGCACGCTCCTGAGGTTAATCTACGGTCTGTTGAAGCCCGAGAAGGGGCGCGTCCTCGCCGACGGAAGGGACGTTCTGAGACTCTCCTCTAAGGAGAGGGCGAAACTGCTCGGCTACGTTCCCCAGAACCACGTCCCGACCTTCTCCTTCAGGGTTCTCGACTTCGTCCTCCTCGGGGCAACCCCCGAACTCGGGGCCTTCGGCTCGCCAGGGAAGGAGCACAGGGAAAGGGCTGAAAGGTTGCTCAAACACTTCGGCCTCGATGCCTATCGGCAAAAGCCCTACACTTCTCTGAGCGGGGGGCAGAAAAGGCTTCTCCTCCTCGCGAGGGCGATGATGACGTCGCCCAAATATCTCCTCCTCGACGAGCCGACGAGCGAGCTCGACCTCAAGAACGCCCTCCTCGTCCTCGGAACCGTTAAGAGGCTCGCGAGAGATGGGGTGGGTGTCCTGGCGGTTCTCCACGACCCCAACTTAGCTTACCTCTTCGCCGACAGGATCGTCCTCATGAGGAACGGAAGGATAGTGGCTGAAGGAAAGCCCTCCGAGGTTCTGTCCGAGGAGCTTTTGAGCGGGCTTTACGGGGTTAAGCTTAAGGTGATGGAGTGCAACGGGGAAAGGGTTTTGAGGGTTCTCCCGGAGGTGCTCCCATGAGGGACGTGCGCGACTACCTCGAGTGGCTTGAGAGGAGAGGCGAGCTGATTAGAGTTGGTGAGGAGCTTTCGCCCGAGCTTGAGATTCCCGTGTTTCTGAGGAGGGCGATGTATGAAAAGGCAGGCGCGGTCCTCTTCGAGCGCGTTAAGGGTTATCCGGAGTGGAGAGTTGCTGGAAACCTCTTCACGAGCGTTGAGACCGTTAGGGAAGCCCTCGGCGTTGAAAGGCTCGAGGAAATCGGCGAGAGACCGCTCAAGCTCATGGAAAGCCTGCCCCTGGGTTTTGCTGACAAGCTCTCCTCGCTGGGGAAGCTCAGGGAGCTGAGCAACTACCTGCCGAAGCTCGTGAGGAAAGCCGAGTTCATGAGGAACGTGGTGGAAGACGAACCCTTGAACTTCGTTCCGGCCTTCAAAACCTGGCCGAAGGACGGTTCACGCTATCTCACCTACCCGCTCGTCTGCTTCTCGGACCCGAGAGGCGTGAATTCAATCAGCGTCTACCGCGTCATGCTCCTCGACGGTGAAAGGGGCGTAATCCACTGGCAGGTTCATAAGCGCGGGAGTCAGGCCTGGAGGGACTACCTCGAGAGGAACGACGGCAGAATGCCGGTCGCGATGGCGATTGGCTCCGATATAGGCACTCTCCTGACGGCAGTTTCTCCCGTTCCCTATCCTATGGACAAGCTCCTCTTCGCGGGCTTCGTCCGCGGTTCAGGTTTAGAACTTTACCGCCTGCCCAACGGCGTCCTCGTTCCGGCAAACGCTGAAGCGGTCATAGAGGGCTACGTTCAGGTTGACGAGCTGAGCGAGGAGGGTCCCTTCGGCGACCACTTCGGCTTCTACGATAAGCCGAGCGAGAGGAACGAGCTCTACCCCGTTTTCCACGCAGAGAGGGTTTACTACCGCGACAACCCGATTTACTACGGCTCCGTCGTCGGGAAACCGCCGTTGGAAGATGCCGTAATTGGAAAGGCTATCGAGAGGATTTTCCTCCCGTTGATGAGGGTCGTTTTGCCCGAGGTCGTCGATGTGAACTTCCCCGAATACGGCGTCTTTCAGGGCGTCGCGATAGTCTCGATAAAGAAGCGCTACCCCGGGCAGGGGAAGAAGGTTCTCAACGCGCTCTGGGGAACGGGGCAGATGGCGCTGACAAAGGTCATAGTGGTTGTCAGCGACGATATCAACCCCCACAACATAAACCAGGTGATATGGGCGATAGCTTCCTTCGTGAACCCCGAGCGGGACGTTTTAATAATCCCAAAGGCGCACACAGACGCGCTTGATCCGGCCGTTCCGAGGCCTCCGCTTGGGAGCAAACTCGGCATAGACGCCACCAGAAAGCTTCCTGAGGAGATGGACGGCAGGGTCGTTGAGGAGGTTAAAGAAGACCCCGAAGTCCTTGGAAGGCTTGAAGACCTATTCGTGAAATACCTCGGTGGTGGCGATGGCCTTTGACCCTGGAGAGGTGAGGGAAGCCAACAGGTTTCACGCCCTCATGAGGCTCGTCAGGATAGAGCACACCCTCTTCAGCCTGCCCTACGCCTACGTCGGCGCTTTCCTCAGCGGTTTCCCCGTAACCCTGAGGGAGCTAATCCTGATGAGCCTTGCCCTGCTCGGACTCAGGACCTCTGCTTTGGCCTACAACAACATAGCCGACCTCGACATAGACAGCCAGAACCCGAGGACGTGGAACAGACCGCTGATTAAGGGGACGGTGAAGGTGAGCGACGCCTGGTGGCTCGTCGTCGTTGGCTCGGTAATCTACTTCGTCTCGGCGGTCCTTCTCAACCGCTGGACAGCCCTGCTCAGTCCGATTCCCTGGTTAACAGCGATGAGCTACTCTGGGGCTAAAAGAAAGCACAGCTTCCCCCATCTCCACCTCGGCCTGACCCTCGCCCTGGCCGTTGCGGGCGGAACTATAGCTGTAGGAGGAAACGCTCCTCTCATAGAAGTTCTCGCGCGGATTCCCTGGGCGTTCTTCTTCGGCGTCCTCTTCTGGGTGGCCGGCTTCGACACGATATACACAATCATGGACTACGAGTTCGACGTGGAGCATGGCGTCGGAAGCATTCCCGCGAGGTTTGGCATAGAGAAGGCCCTCAAGATTGCCCTCGCCTTCCATCTTCTCGCTATAGCCCTCTTTGGCCTGGCTGGATTCCTCTACGGCCTCGGCCGGGTTTATTTAACCGGCTGGCTCGTCTCGAGCGCCCTAATCCTCTACGAGAACGCAATCGTCTGGAAGAGCATTGACAACGTTCCAAAAGCGTTTAACCTCAACATTCCAATCGGCCTAATCCTCACGCTTTCGGCCATAGCGGACAAGCTTTTAGGAGGGGTTTGAATGAGAAAAGCTCTGGCATTGCTCCTAATCGGGCTGGTTGTGATGGTTTCGGGTTGCATAAGCTCGAACTCGACGAAACCAACGAACACCAACGAGCTTCCCACCGTTAAAGCCGCGACATTACTTGGAGGAATCAGCACGCTCGACATAATGGGGGCCAAGGGTTTTGACAGAAAGAACGGCTTCAAGGTCGAGGTTCTCAGGCTCGGCAAGACCCCCGACATAATAGCGGCTCTCGAAAAGGGCGAGACAGACTTCGCGGTCATTCCCGCCGAGATGGCGGCGAAGCTGGCGCAGAGCGGTGTAAAGATTAAAATCATCGGCGTTGACATGTTCCAGAACCAGGCGATAATCGGAAAGGAGAAGATGAAGCCTGAAGAGCTGAAGGGCAAGAAAATCGGTGCCGTCATCGCCTCGGGAACCTTCAAGCTCTTTCAAGCTTACATGAAGGTCCTCTACAACCTCACTCCCGATGATTACACAGTCGTGAACGTCCCGCCCGGCTCGGTTGAGGACTCGCTCAAAAGCGTTGACGCCGTCGTAATCTGGGAGCCGATTGTGAGCCAGCTTATGGCCAAGAACTACACGGTAATAGCGACGTTTTCAGAGCTCTGGAACGAGGCGAAAGAGCGCGGCATAGTTCAGGGACCGCCGGTAATGCTCGTCTGGGTCGTCAGGGAGGACTTCCTCAAAGAGCACGGGGATTTGGTTGATGCCTTCATAAAGGCCCAGATTGAGAGCGCCGAGTTCTGGAAAACTCACCCCGCCGAGACGAAGGAAATCCTCGGAAAGCTCTACCACCTCGATGAAAAAACGCTGGACATTCTCTACAGCAGAACGGAGGTCAACGACGAAAGGCTCAGCGATGAGCTGATAACCGGCATCAAGAGCGAGTGGAAGCTGACCTACCTCGGGGGCTACCTCAAGGAGAACTCCGAGAACCTCGACATCTTCTACAGGGGTTGAGCATGAGGGGCTGGCTCTACCTTTTCCTCTTTGCACTGGCCTCGTGGCTCGTCCTGTCCCACCTGTATCCGGCCCTAATCCCAACCCCAGCTGAGACTTTAGCGTTCTACCGCGAGGTCGGGCTTTCCCTAATCCTCTCCTCGCTCCTGCTGACGCTCTACCACAGCTTCTCCGGCTTTCTGGTCGCTTCCCTTCTGACGGGCCTCGCAATGCTTCTGGCGCTCTACTCAAGGGCCTTCAGGGACTTTCTGAACGCTTTAAACGTCTTCCTCCAGAGCGTCTCGGTCCTCGTCTGGACGATAGTCTTCATAATGCTCTTCGGCGTTACGAGTTCAATCGCGACGATACTCGTTACCGCGATGGCGTCCTTTCCAGCACTGCTTTCGGCTGGAGTGAGCTCGAGCGAAAAGGTGGTAGAAAAATACCGCCCGCTGATAGTTCTCCTCAAACCCTCAAAGCTTCAGCTCTACCGGCACTTCATCGTCCCGGGAACGCTCCCTGAGATGGTCTCGGCAGGCAGAGTCGCCCTGGGAATAGCGCTCAGGATAAGCGTCGTTGCCGAGGCCTTTGGTTCAGCGGGAGGAATCGGCTACCAGCTCGTCTACTCCTACGATTTGGGAATTAAAGCTGGGGTCTTCGCGTGGGCACTACTCCTCATAGCGCTCATGATAGCCCTCGACCAGCTACTCCTGAGGAGGCTCGAGGAATGGGTGAAAGGCTGGTACTGGTGAGGAACCTTAGAAAGTCCTTCACCGAGCCCATACTCGACGGGGTTAGCCTTGAGGTTCGGGCCGGCGAGGTGGTCGGCCTCATCGGGCCGAACGGGACAGGAAAGAGCACCCTCGTGAAGATTTTGGCCGGAGTTGAGATGCCTGACTCGGGCGAGGTCTTCGTAAAGAACCCCTCCGTCCTCTATCAGGAGGACTACCTTCTCCCCTGGAAGAGGCTTAGGGACAACGTCTGCCTGCCGGCCCGCTTCAGGGGAAGGGAGTGCAGGCTCGAATACGTGGAGAGACTCGGCTTGGAGAACTACCTCGACCTCTATCCAAAGGAAGTGAGCGGGGGGACGAGGAGAAAAACTTCTCTCCTGCGCGCCCTGCTCATGGACTTCGACGTCCTGATCCTGGACGAGCCCTTTACCGGCCTCGACGCGCGCTCCAAAGAAGAACTTCTTTCCATAATTCGGGAATTAGCCAATTCTGGAAAAGGTGTTCTGGTCGTCTCGCACCAGCTCGAGGAGCTTTTCAAGGTCGCCGACAGGGTCTACCTCATAGGCGGAAGCCCCGCGAAGATAAAGAAGGTCATCGGGAGGGAGGAGCTTGGTAAGGGAGCTCTTTGACAGCATCGCGAAGCGCTACGATTTAACCAACAGGCTGATAAGCCTCGGTCTCGACAGGTTGTGGAGGAGAAAGGCCTGCGAGGAGGTTTTAAAGTCCCTTGAGGTCCGCGAAAGGCCGTTAAAAATCCTCGACGTGGCCTGCGGAACGGGGGACATGATGCTCTGCATGAGGAAGAGGCTTGAAAAGCGGAATTTGTCGGGCGAGTTCTACGGCCTCGACTGCAGTGAGGAGATGCTCAGGATAGCGAGGAGGAAGGTCCCCTTCGCGAGGCTGAGCGTCGGGACTGCCGAGGAGATGCCCTATCCAGATGGGAGCTTTGATATAGTCAGCGTCGCCTTCGGCCTCAGGAACTTTTCCGACAGGGAAAAAGCTATAGAGGAACTCCACCGCGTTCTGAAGCCTGGCGGAAGGCTCGTAATCCTTGAGTTCTCAAAGAACCCCTCGCTCCTCGGAAAGATGGCCTGGCTCTACACGAGAACGGTTGTTCCCATCATCGGGAAGCTGACCACCGGTAACGGAAAAGCCTACGAACACCTTGTCAACTCGATAGATGCCTTTCCCTCGCCGGAGGAACTTAGGGGAGAGTTCGAAGAGAGGGGCTTTAGGGCGAAAGGCCTCCGCTGGCTCTTCCCGAGGATAGCGTTCATTCTCGTTCTGGAGAGGCACTGATGAGCCTCACGGCACCGTTGACGAGCTTTTCCTCCTCAACGTTGAAGCCTTCCACCCGAAGGAGTTGAGCTATGTCCACCCTGAAGTCCGTTCCCGTGAGCCTTGAGGTTAAAACACTTACCCCTGAGAGCAACGCCCTGAAAGCCCAGTTCTCCGGCGGGGAGCACTCCATCGCGAGGAGAAAGCTGTTCGGCTTTAGAACCCGCTTTATCTCTTGAATAACCTTTTCCTTCTCCGGAACGACACAGAGAAAGAAGGTAGAAACCACAGTATCGAAGCTCTTATCCGGAAATGGGAGACTTCTTGCGTCCGCTTGAATCAGCTTAACCGGGACCTCGGTCCTTTTACTCCTCGCCTTCTCGAGCATTTTTTCGCTGATGTCGAGGCCGATAACTTCCTCAACGTTCCTGTAAAGCGGAAGGTTCAGGCCGGTTCCAACGCCAAGCTCAAGGACTCTACCTTTGGCCTGAGAAATCAGCTTCTTTCGAGCTTTTCTTATCCCGGCCGGCCTTTCGAGGAGACCGTTAATGGGTTCGTAAAAGTGGCTCGCTAAGTCATATTTCACCTCAACCCCTCCGCAGTCCATCTAATTGACTCGTCAATGTCTTTAAGCGTTTCCAAAAGCTCAAGGGCGTCGTTTCTCTCGCAGGTGTTCTCGGTTAAGGCCATGAGGAGAGAACCGTCAAGCCTCCCGAGGAGTCTTATGATTGACTCCGGAGCCGGAAAGAGGAGCACTCTTTTCCCGGCCTCTTTCGTTACTCTCTCCACGAGCTCGCCGAGCGAAATGACTTCCCATCCGCAGGCGTTGAACTCGCCCTTTTTGCCTTCCACGAGCTTTAGGTAAAGCCCAGCCAAGTCCCTCAAATCAATTGGCTGAACCTTTGTTTTCAGGTTGGGGAAGACCTTAAATCGTAGGGCGTCGCGAAAGAGCCTCTGCCCCGGACCAAGGACGAGCGAGGGTCTCACTATCGCGTGCTTTCTAACCTCCTTCACGGCTCTCTCGCCGAGGGCCTTGGTCCTGAAGTAAGGAATCCTTGAGTTCTCGTCCGCTCCAAGGGCGCTCGTGTGAATCAACCGCGAGCCGGTTCTTCTCGCGCCTTCAGCGATAAGCCTTGGAATCTCCACGTGAGCCGTCCAGTAGTCGCTCCTGAGAACCCCTATGAAGTTGACCACCATGTCAGGGTTCAGCTCCTCGATTATGGCCGGTATCTCGGCAGGATTGGAAAAGCGGACGGTTTTAAAGCTCTTAACCGGCCTTCTGACGGCGAGAACTACTTCGTCAACCTCGGAAAGGCGGGAAGAAACGAAGGAGCCGATGAAGCCCGTCCCGCCGAAGACGAGAATCAACTCACCCACCCTGGGCTAAGAGCGTTCTCAGCTGGGCTTTCCTCGCGCCCAGCTCCCTGTCGAGCATGAAGAGGCCGTGCGGATTGTCGCCGATTATCTTCAGCTTGTCCACTATCGCCTTTGTGCTCGCTTCCTCCTCGACCTGCTCCTCGACGAACCACTGGAGGAACTGATATGTTGCCCTGTCCTTCTCCTCCTCGGCCAGGTCAACGAGCTTGAAGATGGACTGCGTGACGCCGACCTCGTGGAGGTAAACCGCCTCGAAGGCCTTGAGCGGGCTCTCGAAGTCCTGCTTGGGCTTCTCAATCCTCTCAAGCTCGACCGTTCCTCCCCTGTTGAAGATGTAGTCGTAGAACTTCATCGCGTGACCAAGTTCCTCCTCGGCCTGCGCCTCCATCCAGCTGGCAAAACCGTCGAGGCCCTTCTCCTTGAAGTAGGCCGCGATTCCGAGGTAGAAGTAGGCAGAGAAGAGCTCCTTGTTGAGCTGTTCGTTCAAAGCTTTGAGCATCCTTTCGCTCAGCATGATACCATCTCACTCTTTCTTGTTTTCGAACCTTATAAGTTTATCCATCGAACCTATAAACTGGGCCGTCAGAGTGAATGTATTTGGGCGTTTCATTGGCAGTTCTCCAAAAACACATCTTTGTGTAATCAAAACGTCAATTTCTTCCCGAAAATTATGGGAAATTTCGTCGTTTCGCCAGAGATGTTTTAGGTTAGTCTACCAAAAGTTCATTAGGGGAACCGAAAAAGTTATATCTCAGAACACCACTGGTCAGTATCGAGAACAAACCCACATAAATGGGTAGGGAGGTGAGTTAAGATGGCGAAGACGACCTTTGAGGAGGAGATTTACCTTAGGGCCCTGACAGGAAGGCTCGTAGGAAAGGCGCTGGCGGACCTTGGCCTCAACAAGGTTGCCGTCGTGGCAAGTAAGAACATCATCTGCTCCAGCATAGCGACCGCGACCGAGGCGACCTTCATAACCCTCAGCGGGGGCGTTACCTATCACTTCCTCGCCGAGAAGGGCAAGGAGGCCGAGCTCGCCGAGCGCGTCAAGGAGTTCGCTCCTCAGGTCACAGTCCTCCAGTTCGGCGGTGAGACTCCGATAGAGGAAACTAAGGAGATATTCGTCGAGACCCTCAGGCAGTTCGCCGAGAAGGACGTTCCTGGAGCATTCGTAGTCCACGTCAGGATTTTTGCCGCTGGCGGACTCAGCGAAGCCCTCAAGGACGAGAAGATTAAGGAGTACCTTAGCAAGAAGGACCTCTTCGTCTACACCGTCGGCTTCGACGAGGGCAAGGTCTACGTCAACAAGATAATCCTCGACGGCGAGGAGCTCAGGCTCGAGAAGCTCGCCGAGTACCAGGTTACCCTCGAGCACGCCGACCTGCTCAACCGCTCGCTGAAGGACAGGAGCGTTACCTTCGCCTGATTTCCCTTATTTTCAGTGCCCCAACCCCCAGAAGAAGGACGCCGATAAGGAGGAACTTATTCCCATTTTCTCCCTTTGTGGGGCTTTTACAGACGGGCAGTCTGTTTTCGAAGCCCCTTGTGAAGTTCAGGACTTCCAGCCTGTTCCCGTCGTAGTAGAGAACCCTAACTTCGTCCCAGTCCAGGGGAGTGTCGTATCGCCCTGGACGGGTGTAGATTAAAACGCCCCTGCCCAAGAGAACAGCCCTCAGGGTAACGTTCGGCGGAAGTTCGAGGGAGAAGTTTTCAGGAAGTCTCAGAGAGAGCGTTAGGTTCCCCGTAGGTGGCACTTTAATAAGGTAGGTAGAATCAACCCCAATAATCTCCAGCGTGGAGCCGTTTAGAACGACCGGATAAGATTTCGACTGGATTGAAACGTTGGCGCATGGGCAGAGTTCCGACTGAATTTCTTCCGGAATCGTGACGTTGTTGATTACGCACAAATCCTTGGGGTTTATCACCCGTCCGTCGCTCAGGTACCAGAGCCCTTTGTAGAACTCGTAGAACAGCTCATACGCCCCGGTGGTGTTTCCGAGGTAGTAAAGCTTCCCGTCCTTGAAGTAGAAGTAGTAATCCCCGACCATGCTCGGCGTCGGCAGGCCTGACATTCCCGGACCGAGGGCGTCCCAGGAGAGGTCTATAATCGCATCGTTATGGCCAACCTTGATGAAGGGGTAAAATGTGCAGTATTCGGTGGGGGCGAGAACCGAGTGGGGACCGCACAGAGACCCGATAGGAGTGGCATGCACTAAGCGTACCGTCGGGAGCATCAAAACGAACAGGAATGCAACGGCGAGCTGGGATTTTGTTTCCATCTGAACACCGTTTGAAGAATCGCGGGAGAACTTAAAGGGTTTCTCTCCCCATTTTTGCCCCATAAGGTCTTTAAACGCATAACGGTACTCTTCTCGGTGTTGCTATGAAGGTTAAGATAATCCTCGGAACGGGGAGAGAGGGCAGGGAGAGCGAAAGAAAGAAGACAACGAGGTCAGGAGGGAGCTGAGATGAGAATCTTTAGGGTTCCGAGGGAGCCCGGGGCTGGAGGAACGATAATCCTCGCCATGATTGGTGGCTTACTCCTCAGCGGTGCCGACCTGAGGGGCTGGCTAATCGGACTCGCCGTCGCTTTAGTTACTTTCTTCACCTTCGACTACGCCTTCGACTCCTACCGCGCGTGGAAGCTGAGGGACATGGCCGTCGCGCTGGGGCTCAACGGTCTGGCGTATCTCCTTCCCACGCTCTACTGGGGAACGGTCGATGAACTCGTCATTCCCCTCGCCATTGTTGGAGTTATCTTCGCCCTTCATTTCGCCTTCTCCAGGGCAAAGGGCTGGAAGAACCCGGTAACGTATGCGCTCGGAAACTTACTACCTGCTGTCCCGGCCCTCTTCGCTCCGGCCGTGTCAGGTAAGCCCTTAAACACCGACGTCCTCGTCTTCTGGTTCCTCCTGGCTTACTACGAGGCCATCGGAGCGGCTTACGTCGAGACGAAGCTCGCCTTCAGGAAGTTCCCGCGGAAGTACCCGCTGATAGCCTGGATTCCCGCTTTCATCGTGGTTCTCTACAACCCCTACCTTGCAATAGCTCTCATCGAGCCAACGGTTAGGCTCGTGAGAAACCTGAAGGACACCACTTACGTGGCCAAGATAGAGGACATCAAAAAGCTCGGCTGGAGCGTCTTCAGGAGCGTGATGCTCCTCTACCTCCTAACGCTGGCGATACTCTACCTGACGTGATGGCCATGCCGTTCAATCCCGCCTTCGCGGACGCTCTCGACAACCCCGAGCGCAGGAGGGCGCTTCCAATAAAGGAGATACTGCGCTATCTCTTGGCTCTAAGGATGAAGAGAAAGGTTGCCGTTGACGTCGGAGCCGGAACCGGCTACCTCACCATTCCTCTCTCGTGGGTCTTTGAGAGGGTCTACGCGGTCGAAGCGAACCCGAAGATGGCAGAGTTACTGAAAGAGAACATCGAGGGCAGGGGCATCGCGAACGTTGAGGTAATCCTCTCCGAGAAACCGCCCGAGCTCCCGGAGAGGCCGAACCTCGTCGCCTTCGCCCTCTCGCTCCACGAGGTCGGCGACTGGCGGGGCTATTTGAGGTGGGCGTCGAGGGCGGACTACGTTCTCGTAATCGAGTGGTGCCCCGACTCGGAGCGCGGTCCGCCGAGGGAGGAGAAGATTCCGCGGGAGGGGCTGATTGAGCTTGATGGCTTTGAGGTAGTTCTCTCGAGGGTGCGGTTTCCTTACTACCTCGTGATTTTGAGGCCGGTGCGAGAATAGTTCCGAAAACCAAAGCTCCCCCTTCTCGCGTGAAAACCTTTTTATTCGGAAAACCGAACTAAAACCGGTGATAGTCATGGTGAAGGCCAGAGTTGAGAAGCTCTGCACCAACCCGGAGCTCTACATCATCAGGGTTGACGATGATGAAATTAAGTACTTCGAGGCAACCTGGTACATTCCCGAGGGGATAACCTACAACGCATACCTGATGAAGCTGAAGGACGCGGTTGTGCTCTTCGACACGACCAAGGCGGACTACGCCGACCTGTTCCTCGAGAAGCTGAGGGAACTCGTGAACCCGGAGGAGATAACGCACATCATCGTCCACCACACCGAGCCGGACCACAGCGGGGCACTGCCAAAGGTTCTCAAGGCCAACAACTATAAAGCCCAGGTCATCGGAACGGCCTTCGCGAGGAACCTGCTCGAGGGCTTCTACGGAAAAGACGTCGTTAGGAACTTCAGGGTCGTCAAGGACGGAGAAGAGATGAGCATCGGCGGAAAGACCTTCCGCTTCATTACTGTTCCCTGGCTCCACTGGCCAGACACGATGATAACCTACGTCGTCGAGGACAGGCTGATATTCAGCTGCGACGCCGGCGGTGGCTACTCGATTCCAGAGACGATAGACGACAGCGACGAGGAGGTCGTTCAGCGCTATCTGCCTTACGTCACCAAGTACATCGTTACCGTCATCGGCCACTACCACAAGTACATCGTCCAGAACATCAAGAAACTCAAAAACCTCGGAATCGTTGACGATGCCAGGATGATTCTGCCCGGGCACGGAATAGCGTGGTGCCACAATCCGAGGAGAATCTTCGAGTTCTACGAGCGCGTCGGGGCCGGCGTTCCCGAGAAGGACAAGGTTCTCATCATCTACGACTCGATGTACGGCTTCGTTGAGCGGAGAATGGAGATAGTGCTCGACGAGCTCAGGAAGCTCGGAAAGAAGCCGGTAGTTTATCGCTTCACCGACAGGGAAGCTCCCGCCGTCAGCGACATCCTCGGCGAGGTTCCGAGTGCCGAAGCCATAATCATCGGTGCATCCACCTTCGAGGCCGAGATACACCCGCGCATACGCTATACGCTCTTCGAGATACTCGACAAGGCCAACTACGAGAAGCCCGTCCTTATCGTCGGAGCGTTCGGCTGGGGCGGAGTTGCAGGAAGGAAGATAGAGACGCTGATAACGAGGAGCAAGTTCGACCACGTTGCAACCGTAGAGAGCAAGGGAATGCCAAGCGAAGAGGACGAGGCCAAACTGAGGGAAGCCGTAAGGAAGCTCGTCGAGTGGACCTCTTGAGTCCCTTCTATCCTTTTCCCATCTCTCTTACTCCGCTCTCCTTCCTCGGAATCCCTGCAAACTTTGTTCGGCTTTTGGAACTTCCGGTTCGAAAAGTGTTATATACTTTCGCTTCCATCTCCCTACGGTGTTTTCCATGCCCGTTGAGAGAGCTATGACTAAGAAGTTTTTGGAGGACGCCTTCGCGGGCGAGAGCATGGCCCACATGAAGTACCTGATTTTTGCCGAGCAGGCCGAGAAGGAGGGTTTTCCGAAGGTTGCCAAGCTTTTTAGAGCGATAGCCTACGCGGAGTTCGTCCACGCGAAAAACCACTTCATAGCTTTGGGTAAGCTCGGAAAGACCGAGGAGAACCTGAAGGAAGCCATAGCGGGCGAGACCTTCGAGGTCGAGGAAATGTACCCCGTTTACAAGAACGCCGCCGAGTTCCAGGGTGAGAAAGAGGCCGTCAGGAGCACACACTACGCCCTTGAGGCCGAGAAGCTTCACGCCGAGCTTTACGAGAAGGCCAAAGAGAGCGTTGCTAAGGGCGAGGATATAGAGGTTGGGAAAGTCTACATCTGCCCGGTCTGTGGCTACACTGCCGTGGACGAGGCCCCGGAGCGCTGTCCCGTGTGCGGTCTGCCGGGCGAAAAGTTCGTGGTCTTCGAGTAATTCATTCGCTTTTCCGTTCCACAGGTTTGAACCACAAACCTTATAAGGCCGAAGTGCCAACAGTAGAATGGTGAAAGAAGTGGCAAAGTGGAGATGCATAATCTGTGGATACATCTACGATGAGGACGAGGGCGACCCGGAGGACGGGATAGAGCCCGGAACCAGGTTTGAAGACCTTCCCGAGGACTGGGTCTGCCCGCTCTGCGGTGCGCCCAAGGACCAGTTTGAAAAGATAGAGTGAGGTGGCTGAGATGCTGAGCGAAACCATAAAGAGTGGAGACTGGAAGGGGGAGAAGCACGTCCCCGTTATAGAGTACGAGAAGGAGGGCGACCTCGTCAAGGTCGAGGTCAGCGTCGGCAAGGAGATACCGCACCCGAACACCCCGGAGCACCACATAGCGTGGATTGAGCTCTACTTCCACCCAGAGGGGGAGAACTTCCCGATTCTCGTCGGCAGGGTTGCCTTCACCAACCACAGCGACCCGCTGACCGAGCCGAGGGCTGTCTTCTTCTTCAGAACTCAGAAGAAGGGCAAGCTCTACGCGCTCAGCTACTGCAACATCCACGGCCTCTGGGAGAACGAGGTCGCGCTCGAGTGAGCTTTCTTTTTTCCGCCCCAACCCCCGTTATTTTTCTCCCGAGAGCTGGAACGTCATGTTTGTCCAGTTCTCAACCCATTCCTGAGCGTAGCCTTCTAGGGTGTGCACGTACTTGACGTTTCGTACGCATACCATAACCGTCACGTTTTCAGGGCTCTTGAAGAGCTCCACGTGGTATCTTATAACCTCGTCGCCGGAGAGGGCGAGGAGTGACTGGAACGGGCCCCAGAATGTCATTGACTCGTACTTTTGCCCAACTTTAATGCCATCAACGTAAACCCCCGCCCCGCAGAAGTTCTCGGGAACCTTGATGAGAACGTCCACGACCGCAGGAGAGTCAGAGGTACTCCAGTAAACGGCAACGCCATTTGAGCGCGCCGAGCCATCGTAGCTCGGGAAGGGAACGTTGAAGAGAACCGGAGAGAGAAGCAGGGAAGCCACGAAAACCGCGAGAACCTTCCTCTTTGAGAAGTTGAAGGGAACGTCCTTCCTGGCAGCTAGGGGCAGATTCCAATAGGAGTAGGCCTCCACGAGGCGGGCGATACTCATTAAAACGACGCCAATCAAGACGGGGAACAGCAGGGCACCGACGAGATACAGATTCCCGGCTAGGTTGAAGTTCAGCTCCCCGGTTGACTCCGCGAACAGGCCCATCCTGAGTCTATAAACGAGTGCGCTGGCAACAAAGGCAGGATACGCCGGTGCCAGTAAGTTAATGAGCTTGTAAATGTCCCACGAGGGTTTGAGGAGGACCCACTTCGGGCTCCAGCTGAGGAGGAAGACGGCAACTAGGAATAGAGCCGTCTCAATCAGGAACAGCTTCAGAGGTCTTGAGTCAACGTCCACGCTCCAGAGGTAGAGACCAATCAGGTAAACCACGAGCCCGAGTCCAAAGGCTATAAGTGAGAAAATGCCGAAGAGATTGGACAGCACCATCAGCAGACTCCCGGCCAGCAGGTATTCCCTGCCACCAACCGGAGCAAACTTTCCTTTAACTGTCACTAATATCACCAATAAAACTTTGAGTTTTAACACTTAAAGCTTTTGGGCAAGGTTTAAAGGCTTAACGCCGTAGGTTCAATGGTTGAGAGTCATGGATTCGTATGCTCTTGTAATGTCCGTTGACGGTCCGCTCGTCTTGGTCGGCGTCTTTCTCACCTGGCACCTGACGAGGCTTGTCGAGCGGAACAGGCTTGGGAAAGAGAAGTTATCCCATTTGATACTCGCCGGAGGTTTAATGACGGCGTTCGGCTTTACGGGCCATATGATTGGCCTCAACGTCTCCTTCCTCGTAATATTTGGGCCCGCGCTTATAGTTTATGCTCTCTCTATGAGCGGCCTCGTTGGAGCAAAGCTTGAGATGCTTGCTCAAATTGCCTTGATGGTTCTTTCAATAGGTTTGAGCGAAGACCCTCGGAACTATGTTTTTTTGATGTTCTCGGATATCTCCCTTCTCCTGCTCATGGATGCGGTGGCTTTCTACTCGAACTCGCCGAAAAAACCTGCCTCAATGGCCCGCCTGTCCGCATGGCTCCTCGTGGCCTTCACGGTGGTGAACGCGATTTACTACCGCTCCCTGCCGGCGCTCCTGCTCTACACGGCTTCCGTGTCGCTGTGGATAACCTCTCTGCTCCTCTCGTATCCCTCGGCTAAAGTTCTCAACTCTGCCCAGGAAGGCTTATAACTGACCAGTCGAAGTGGGAATCGGTGAGAGAAATGAAGGTTTACAGTCCAGATAGGGAGTGGCCCGAGCCATACAGGGCCGTCATCGAGGAGCTGAAGAAAATAACCGACCCGGTTACCGGTGGCGACATCCTCGATTCTGGCGTTGTGGCGGGCCTTGAGGTCACCGACGACACGCTCAAAATATGGCTTCGCTTCGAGAGCCACGCCGAGTACAACATCATAGGCGAGAGCCCCATAGCGTACTCCAAGATAATCGGCGACATAATGGAGCGGTTTGCCCTCGTCAAGTTCGACAACGTCTACGTCTACGACCTCGGGAACAACGTTATTGGAAAGTTCGAGAACAGGAAGGGCTACAGGCCTGAAGATATCTCGGGAGAGAGGGTTTGAATGCCCCTCCTGGACTTTTTACGGCCCAGAAAGAGATCGGAGCCGGGTCCGAGGAAGGACATCCCCGGGGAAGTCAAGCGCGTTGTGAAGTTGCTTGAGAGGGTTAAAGACCCTGAAACCGGCCTCAACATCGTCGAGGAGGGCCTCGTCTACGGCCTCACAGTTGAAGGTAAGCGAGTTGACGTTTTTCTCCTCATGGCGCGCTCAACGCCTGAATGCCACTTCTGCCAGATGCTGGCGATAAACGTCCAGAGGAAGATACTGGACGAGATAGTTTCGATTCTTAAAACGGAAGGGTTTAATACCGTGAAGGCGTATAACGAACTTGGACTGCTTTTAGCGGAGGGATGATGTATGGTTCCGCCCGAACTCGACGAGGGGCTTCCCCTCGAAAGGATTAAGGACTTCTCGCTTGAAGAACTTCTCGGAATGGCCATAAAGGCCGAAATCGGCGCGAGGGAGTTCTACGAGAGCCTCGCAGAGAGGATCGAGATAGGAGAGCTGAAGGAAAAGGTGAGCTGGCTCGCCGGCGAGGAGAAGAAGCACGAGGAACTGTTGAGGAAGATTTACACCGACTTCTTCCCCGGAAAGGAAGTGGTCTTTCCGAAGGAGCACATAGGACCGGAGCTCCAGCCCGTTGCCAGGAAGCTTGATAAAGTGGAAGACATAATAGACCTAATCCGGTGGGCGATGAAGGCCGAGGAGATAGCGGCTAAGTTCTACGCCGAGCTTGAGAACATGGTCGAGGACGAGAGGAAGAAGAGGCTAATGCGCTACCTCAGCGACATGGAGTTGGGCCACTACTACAACCTTAAAGCTGAATATGAGCTCCTCCTAGACTGGGCAATGTACGACCAGATGATGCATGTGGGGCCCTGATGTCCTGTCTTCTCTTATTATCTGGTCATTGTCGTTGAAGCGAGGGAACGGAAGAGCAAGATGAGACTAACCGTGATTACCGCATTTCCACAGCCTGCAAGCAGACGTATCCGGGTGAGTGAAGATGGAGAGAAGTGTTAGAGGGGTACAACCCATTGACTACGACCCGGTAGTGGATTCTCTGTTCGTGAGCGTTCCTAATCGGAAGTATGAGTACTCCATCATGGTCGGCGATGACTTAATCCTCGATTTTGGAAGAATTCCCTCCAGTGAAAAACAGACCATTGTGGGGTTTGAGCTGTTAAACGCTTCAGAAAAATTTGGAATTGACAGACACCTTTTGAAGAACATCAGGAGACTTCACGCGGAGATAACCATCGATGAAAAAACCGTTAAGCTAAAACTCTCGCTGGTCATCTCCCATCGTAGAAAAGAAAGAGAGCGCTCCAAGGTCTTAGAAGTGGCGAATTTAGGAGTTCCACCAATGGTTTCTTCCATCAACATCTGAGCTCAAAGCTCCACCTTTATCCCCGTTTCTTCTTCAACCTCCTCAAAGCCCTCCTTCATATACTTCGCGAGCTCCTCGTCAACGGCGAAGAGAACCGCCAGGAACTCTCCAAAGTGCTCCTTCTCCTCGTTGGCGACGTCGAGGAAGACGTGCCTAATCTTCTCGTCCTCGATGTGCTCCGCCAACTGCTCGTAGAAGCTTATCGCGTCGAGCTCGGCCTCGATGGCCCAGCGCAGGGCCTGGGCGATTTCCTTCTTGCTCAACGGCCGGTCCTTCGGCAACTCAAACGGGTATTTAGCCAGCATGGTATCACCTCCCATCAAACTCCCAGAATCCACAAAAGGAAAGCGTCAGTCCACCTCAAGGCTGAAGTCCTGGTAGTCCATCCAGATGCCGGTCTTCATCACCGAGTCATACTGCGCTTTGAGCAACTCGTAGTGGGCCTTCTCTATCTTCGCCAGCTCCTCGAAGAGCCTTTTAACCGACTCGTGCCTTGCTTCCTTCGCGGCCTTCTCGTAGAACTCCCACGTGAGCTTTTCCTGCTCCATTCCAATCCTCACGGCATCGACTTCGCTTTCAATCTCCCCAGCCTTGACGAGAAGCTTTTCGAGGAGCTCTTCACTTACGGCTGGCAACTTGCACTCCTCTGCGACGCGCTCAAGGAACTTCTCCTCGAACTCCGCCCAGTGGTCGGCCTCCTCCTTGGCCAGGAAAAGGAACATCTTTCTGGCCCTTTCGTCCTTCGTCCTCCTCGCGAGGTCGAGGTAAAAGCGCATCTCGGCCTTCTCAACCTCCAGGGCCAAAGCTAAAGCCTCAAGCTCGTCCATAAAACCACCACAGTTATTTTAACCCCGACCCTAATAACCTTTGGGGGACGAAGATGGGTATCGAGATGGTCAAAGACCCGCTCGCCCTGAAGGAAGAGCTTTTGAGGTTCGTCTTCGATGTTTACCGCTCAACGAACGGCGCTTATCCCGCCCTGGAGTGGGTTGAGGAGAAGCCCTCGCCGGACGACTTCGAAGGTTTCAGGCAGGTTTACGAGCCGTTTCTCGAGTTCAGACTCGGAGAGGAGTTCGACGAGCTCTACCTGCTGAGGGAGGGTGGAAGAATCGCCGGAACCGTGGCGCTCGTTTACAACCTCCAAGGCAAGGAAATCCACTGGGTTCCCGATGAGTTGAAGAACGAGAGGACGGGCCTCATTGAGTTCTTCATGACCCACCCGGAATACAGGGGAAGGGGGTACGGAAAGGCCCTGCTCGATTTCGCGGTGAGGAGGCTCCTTGAGCTCGGAAAGACGCCCTACGTTGTAACGTTTCCCTGGCTTGAGGCCTACGGCTACTACATCAGGAAGGGCTTTGAGAAGGTCATGGACTACGAGGAGTTCGTGGTGCTCAGGTGGGAACAACCTTAAAAACCCCTCATGGGAGGCTGGAACATGCTCTACGTTGAGATACTCGGAAACCTGCCGGAGATGGCGAGGGACGAGGTAAAGGCGATGCTCGAACTCGGGGGAGGGAAGATAGTCGGCCAGGACTACCTCTTTCTGAAGGTTGACGCTCCCGAGAGGGCCTTCCCCTTCCTCGACCGCCTCGGATTGGCTCACGAATACGGTGAGCTACTGGTTGAGGCAGAGTCCGTTGACGAGCTCCTCAGGAAGGCCAGAGAGGTGGATTGGCCGATTGAAGGCACGTTTAAGGTCGACACCGAGACGATGGCCAACTGCAGGCACGACGTCCTCGACCTGCCGAGGAAGCTCGGGGCGGTGATTCACTCCCAGGGTCACCGCGTGAACCTCTCAAGGCCTGACACGCTCGTCCGCGTTTACTGCGGTGAAAGGCTCTACGCGGGGATAAGGCTACGCTTCTTCGACCCTAAGGACTTTGAGAGGAGAAAGGCCCACCACAGGCCGTTTTTCCGGCCGATTTCGCTCCACCCGAGGGTCTCGCGCGCGCTGGTGAACCTGACGAAGGCCACTAAAGAGCTCCTCGACCCCATGATGGGAGCCGGCGGGATACTCATCGAGGCTGGCCTGCTCGGGCTCAAGGTTTACGGCGTTGACATAAAGCCCGAGATGGTTGAAGGGGCCGAGATGAACCTCCGGCACTACGGAGTCAGAGACTTCGAGCTGAAGCTCGGCGACGCGACGAGACTTGAAGAGCTCTTTCCGGGAAAGGAGTTCGAGGCGGTAGCAACTGACCCTCCCTACGGAACCGCTGCGACACTCGCGGGAAGGAGGCGGGACGAGCTCTACAGGGCGGTTTTGAAGAGCATCCACAGCGTCCTTAAACCCAGCGGAAGGCTCGCGGTAGCTTTTCCGACGAGCTTCGACGGAAAGGGCGAGGCCGAAAAGCTGGGCTTCAAAACGCTCGGACGCTACTACCAGAGGGTTCACAAGAGCCTCGAGAGGTACTTCTACGTGTTCGAGAAGTGAAAGGGTGTCCCGAACTGATTACCAATCCAAAAAGTTTTTATTGTTCTTGACTACATGGGTAAATTATGAGACGCGGCGTGTTGCTCTTGGCACTCCTGCTGTCCCTTCCATGGGTTTCGGCATGGAACGCCACCTTTCAGTTTCACCCGTCACATGGCCAGGAGCTCGACGACATTCTAATCAACTACACCTCGGAGTGCTCATCTTGGGTTTTCGGAACCTTTGATGATGGGAGTCTTGTTCAGGATTTTGCGTTTCCCGTAAACGGCAGTGGAAGCGTTGACCTCCAGGACTATCTGAATATGGGGGTTCCTTCCAACTCAACGCTCTACCTGGAATCAAACTGTGAGCTTAACGTCACCGTCCATCCACGCTACGGGATTTACATGCACCCTCCCGAAGTTAGAGCGCTCTCAACGGAGTTTCGTCTTGTTAAGATACCCTTCAAAAAGACTGGTGAAGGCAGGTTTGAGATTGAAACACCCTGGAAACTTGTTGCGGTTTACTTGGAGAGCCACACTGTCTACGACAACGGAACCTATGTTTCCAACCTACCCCTCAGGGTCGAGGTCTCTTGGGAAAACCAAAGCGTTCTAAAAACACCTGAAGGGAGGGGAACGTATTACTGGGTGGATGTAAGCGATTGGAAGCCCCGTGGGAGGGTTATCCTTAAGCTATCGGGCAGGAGAGCGAAGTACATAGACAGCGCGTACGGATATGCCCTCGTTCCCCACAGGGAGAAAAGGCAGTGGTGGCTTGTCTACAACTACAAGGAAGGTTATTATTTTGGAGACGGCAGGCCGTGGAGAGAGATTCTAATCAAGCTGGAGTTTCTGTGGAAGGGCGAAGACTTCACGCTGGCCAGCTTCGTTACACAGGATGAAGAAAAGCTAAGCCTCAAAGTGGAAGGTGGAAGGGTGTGCCTCGAAGGGCCCCATCTGAAAAAATGCGGTTCCAGAATACCCCGAGGTGCCCTAAAGCTCACTGTGGGCTTTCAAAGCGGATACCTGTGGGTTCTTGGCGGGGGAAATGTGTACTTCAACGAATACACCGGAACGGAGGCTGCCGCACTCATAAACCTCCTCTGGGGAGTACCAAAAGACGACAGATACAGCGTAGAGATTCACGCAAAGAATAGCTCCTACTGGAAGCCAAAGAAAAGGATGGAAATCGGATTGGCCGAGATTCTCGGCGGAAGTGCACTGGTGATATCGTTGCTGGCCCTTTACCTGTCGAGGAAGCATTAGTCCTCAAGCCAGATTTCGAGCCTCTGCTTTCCCTTTCCGAGGCTGGAGCGCTTGAATTTCTTCAGGTGGCCGATTTCCTTTATGTCCCTCACGTGGGTTCCCCCGCAGGGAATGACCTCGAAGTCCCTTATCTGGGTGTAGCGGGTGTCACCTTCCCACCATATTCTCATCTCTCCGCCTTCGTCAACGAGCCTGTTGAAGGTCTCGATTATTTCTTGCTTCCACTTGTTCACGTTCTCCGGGTAAACGATGTCGAGCCTGCCCTTCTCGGCGCTCATTCCGCTTCCGTAGGGCTCCCACTTCTCTGGCAGGACGACGTTGAGGACGTGCTCGAGGAGGTGCATGGCGCTGTGGATTCTCATCAGCTTGTAGCGGTAGTCCCAGTCGAGCTTGAGCTCAACCTCGTCGCCGGGCTTGAACTTTTCCGGCTCCGCAACGACGTGCCAGACGTCGCCTTCATCGTCCTTGTAGACGTCCAGAACCTCAACGCCGTTTATCGTTCCCCTGTCGTGGGGCTGGCCGCCGCCGGTCGGGTAGAAAATCGTCTGGTCGAGGAGCAGGGCGTTATCCTTCACTTCAAGAACCTTCGCCTTGGCCTCCTTGAGGTAGGCGTCCTCGTAGTAGAGCTTGCGGGTCATTTAAACCACCGTAGAAAAGAGGGCACCGAGGTTTAAATGAATATCGAAAAAGGGAAGAAGGAAATCACTTCCTCCTCCTGAGGAGGAGCGGGGCTATGGCGAGTCCGACTATCGCGGCCGGTCCACAGATTCCGCCCTTCTCTTTGGCAGTTGACGTCGGAGTAGTCGAGCCCGCGGATGGCTTGCTCTCGGCTATGTTGAGCTCCTTGGTGACGACGGCCTTGTTTCCGTAGAAGTCCTCGGCCACTATCTCAAGCTTGTACTTGCCTGCCTTGAGTCCCGGAAGCTCGACGATGTAGAAGGTGTCGCCGGGCTTTCCGCTTGAGGGCTCGGCCGGGAACTTGTCAACCTTACCGTACTTGACGATGTTGCCGTTCGAGTCGTAGAGAACCGCGTAGAGGTCCCTGATGCCAAGGTTGTCCTGGGCGGTGAAGTAAACGGTGAACTGTGAGTCGGGCTTGGGGTGGCTGGGCTGGAGGTAGGCAATCTGAACGACCGGCTTCTCGGTGTCCTTTCCGGTGTCAACGACGAGCTGGGAGACTCCCTGTGGAATCGTCACGTTGAGGAGCATGTAGTACTGGCCGGCTATCTCCCTTGAGGCTATAACCTTGTAGGTGACGTTGGTGACGCTCGGGTCAACCTTGGCGTTGGCCGGAACCGGGATGACAATCGGACCGGTAACGCTGTTGTTGAGCTCGTTGATGAACTTGAGGGCGGTTCCAAAGCCCGTCTGGTGCTTGAATATCATGAACTCCTGCGGAACGGGGACGCTGATGAAGTCGCTCCTGACCTTGTCGTTCTCAATCTTGACGGGGGTGTAGGGCATTTCTACGTTGCCGTTCTCATCTATGACGACCAAGTTGCTTCCGTACCAGGTCGGGCTGTGCCTCGGGTTGGCCGGCGGGTTGGGCTCCTTGTCGGGAGCACCGGTCGAGGTGAGGGTGAGGAAGTAGTGCTTGTGGCCCTCCTTGTCGATGTAGAGCCAGTACATGTCGTGGTGGATGTGACCGCTCATCGTGAGCGGGATGTTGTACTTAACGACGTCCTCAAGGAAGCGCTTCGCGACCTCCTGGTCGGCACCCCAGTAGCGACCGACGTACTCCTTAATCTGGTCCCAATCGGTGCTCGGGTCAAGGTCCTTGATAACACCGCCAAGGTAGTTCCAGCGCGGGTTGAAGAAGTACGGGTGGTGGTAGAGGACTATTGGAATGTAACCCTTGTGCTCGTCGAGGACCTTCTCCATCCACTCAATCTCGTCCATCGTCGGGTAACCGCGGTCTCCTCCGGTGTCAAGGCCGATTATGATGAACTTGCCGATGGTGACGTAGAAGTACTTGGGGCCGAGAACCTGGGTGTAAACGGTAGGCGGGTCGTCGTGGTTGCCCTTGATTCCAACGACCGGAAGGCCGGAAGCGGAGGCGAGCTTGGTTATGTTGTAGATTATCTGGTATCCGGTAACGTCACCGCTCGTGTCAACCTCGTCACCGGTGTTTATCATTATGGTAGCACCGTTCATGGCCCAGTACTGGTAGGCGCTGTAAGTTGCCACAACGCTGTGGAGCGGAATCGGGTTCGAGCACATCTCCTCAAGCTTGTAGACGTTGCTCTGGAAGTACTGGTCGCAGACGAAACCGACTTTTGCGCCGGTTGTGACGTGGGTGTCGCTCGTCCAGGCAATCTTGAGGGTCTTCGGCCACTCCTTGAAGACCTTCAGACCGTTCGGGAGGACGAGGGTTCCCTTGTCGGTCTTTATGAGGAGGAAGTAGTCATCCGGGGCAATGTCGTCGGGGGTCTGCAGGGTGATGGACTTGTCGTCCTTCGAGACTATCTGAAGGTCGTACGGGCCGTGAAGGATTGAAACGGCAGTCACTGACTCAACCTGAAGGCCTTCCTTGGGGTAGAGCTTGAATGTGCCTCCAGGAATTGCGAAGGCCGGAACAACGGGCGCGGGCAGGTAAACGTAGTCGCTGTAGGTCGTTGAGTAGTCCTGAGCCAGCGCTGGAACCGCTCCAAGTGCAGAAAGTGCGGTCGCAAAAGCTATTAACAGAGCCAACAGCCGTCTGGCCATGGTATCACCGTTGAGAGGGGAGAGAATGCTCTTAAAACCTTTCCCGTTCGAAACCTGTCCAAAGGGACACCATTTAATGTCCCTTTTGAGTCTTCCCTGTCAAAAAAGATACCATGTGGTCGGCCGTTGCGGAACGACCACCGAGGTGTCTATAGAGGGAGTGCATCTCCAGAATTCTGGCCCTTAGCTTCTCCTCCGGTTTCACGAGGTAGCGCGTGAAGAGCACTGCCATCTCAACGAGCAGGCAGTCGGCCCTGCTGAACGGTCGGAGTGGCAGAGTTCCCTCGATTTCGCCTTCTGGAATCAGCTCACAGAGCAGAACCTCTGTCTCGCCGAGTTCATCTTTCCAGCGCTCAACCTTCCACTCCACCCGCCCGTAGAGGCCGGGAAGGCCTTTAATCCAGCGGTGACCTTTCACCTCAACGAACTCCAGCTCGACGGGAAGGTTCAGAGCGGTTCTGACGAGCAGTTCGGGGTCGTTGGTGAGCTGAATTGAGGCCTTACCGGTTTCAAGAACCTCGCGAAAGCTTTTCCCGGGGAAGAGCTTGAACCTCAGCCTTTCGCCCTCCCGGACGACGCCAACGGGTGTAACGTTCGAGCGCGTGACGAGAAGAACCTCGTAAACCTTCCCCTCCTCGAAAACGTCGAGCATTCCTACCACCGGGCCAAAGGGAGAAGAAAAAATCAGAGGTTCTGCTTGGGGAGGACGATTATGTCGTCCCTGTCGATGTAGAAGGTAACCGGCTGGGTCGGCCTGAGGTTGGCTATCTCCTTGTCGCTTATTGCCCTGGCTATGATTCTCGTCTCGCCGAAGAGGCCGACGACCTCGGTGAAGAAGCCGTAGTACTCGATGAGGTCAACGGTTCCCTCGAGCGAGACTGTGTTCTCGCCGGGCCTGAACTTTATGCGCTCCGGCCTTATGACGAGGACGACGTTGTCGCTCTTCTCGGTGTAGTGGAGCCCGTCGAGGTGGAAGCTCTCAAACTCAACGGTAACCTTGTCGCCATTCCTCTCGACGACCTTAGCCGGGATGACGTTGGTCTTGCCCATGAAGCTCGCCACGAACTCGGTCCTCGGCCTCTCGTAGATGTCCCTTGGTGTTCCGACCTGCTCAACGGTTCCGACATTCATGACTGCAATCCTGTCGCTTATGGCCATCGCCTCCTCCTGGTCGTGGGTGACGTAGATGACGGTGATTCCGAGCTCACGCTGGATTCTCCTGATTTCCGAACGCATCTCAAGTCTCAACTTGGCGTCGAGGTTGCTCAACGGCTCGTCAAGGAGGAGGACCTTCGGCTCGACAACGAGAGCCCTGGCTATGGCAACACGCTGCTGCTGTCCACCGGAAAGCTGGGTTGGATAGCGGTTCTCGAAGCCCTTGAGCTTGACGAGCTCGAGCGCCCACTCGACCTTCCTCTTGATTTCCTCCTTGGGGACCTTCCTAATCTTGAGACCGTAGGCGACGTTGTCGAAGACCGTCATGTGGGGCCAGAGGGCGTAGTTCTGGAAGACGAGAACGGCACCGCGCTGGTAGGAGGGGAGATAGGTGACCTCCTCGTCGCCGAAGTAGATGTGTCCGCTGTCGGGGTAGTCGAGGCCCGCTATAATCCTCAGGGTCGTGGACTTTCCACACCCGCTCGGGCCGAGCAGGGTGAAGAGCTCCTTGTGCTTTATGTGAAGGCTTATCCCCTTTAACGCGGTCGTTCCATCGAAGGTTTTCACGATGTTCTCAAGCTTAACGTCAACCATCTCAATCACCACCTCAGGTAAGACCGATGAACGAGTACCTCTGCTTGGTTATGATGTTGGCTATAACTATGGCCGTTATCTGCACGAGCATGAGGAAGACACCCAGCGCCGCCGCGAGGTTGGCGCTTCCAACGGCTCCGATGATGAGCTCCCTCATCTTGGCGGTTATCGGGTACCAGGTAGAGTTGATGGAACCGAGGGTGATGCCGACGCTGGTCTCGCTCATACAGTAGACGAAGCTCAGCATCGCTCCACCGAGCAGGTTGAGGGAAATCATGGGAAGGAGTATGCTGGTGAGGGCCTTCCACCTTCCGGCGCCGAGGTTCATGGCGGCCTCTTCAAGCGAAACGTGGACCTGCTGAAGGCCGGCGGAAATCGAGCGCGCCGCGAATGGCAGACGCCTGATGGAGTAGGCCAGTATGAGCGCCGCTCCAGGGAAGAAGTACAGCAGGTTGGTGGGGTCAAGGATTGTGCCCTTGAACGGCGGGACCGTCGAGAAGAAGAAGAAATAGCTCATTGCTATGACGATTCCAGGAACCGCTATTGGTATGGTGGCAAGGCTGTCGAGTATCGGGGCGAGCTTGGCCTTCTTGAACCTGCCGGAGGCGTAGGAAGCAGTAAGCGAGAGCAGGATGATGATGAATATAGCCACGGTCGAGTAGAGGAGGCTGTTGATGATGACGCGCTCTATGTCGGGCTGGGTGATTATGGCCTTCATGTTTTCGAGGGTGAACCCGCTCGGCCAGGTGCCGTACCAAGTCTTCGAGAAAGCGAGCAGGACGACACCAATCTGCGGGAAGATGGTTATCAGCAGGAGCGGAACGGCGACGAACGCGATGATGAGGGCCTGCCACGGCTTGGGCTTGGCAACCCTCGGCTTCCACCTGCCGCCCTTGCTGAGCATGGCGTACTGCTTGAGGCCGACGTACCAGCGGACGGCGAGGAACATTATGAGGGCGATGGTGAGCATTATCAAGGCCAAAGCTGCCATCTGCGGGTTGCCGACGGCAAAGCCGGAGACGAAGGAGCTGTAAATCTGGTAGGACATGAGCTTCTTGGCTATGGCGCTTCCCTGGAAGACTATCGGCGCGGCAAGGTCCTCAAGGCTGAAGATGCCGACGAGTATCGCACCGGCCATTATTCCCGGCATTGCGAGGGGAAGCGTGACCGTTCTGAAGAGGTGGAAGCCCTTGCTGCCGAGGTTCTCGGCCTGCTCCTCGAGGCTGGGGTCGATGTTGATGAAGCTCGCGTAGGCGTTGAGGTAGACTATCGGATAGTAGGTTATCGTCTGGGCGATGATGACACCGACGAGACCGTCAATCCATATCGGCTTCGGGAAGAGGTGCAGGTGCTCGTAGAAAATCCAGTTGATGATTCCATCCGGGAGGAACATCTTCTTGACAACGACGACGTTGACGAAGGGGGTAACGAGGAGCGGGATGAACAGGAGGATTCTCATTATGTTCTTGCCCGGGAAGTCGTAGCGGGCCATTATGAAGGCGAAGAACGTTCCGAGGAGCGTGGTCAGAATCATGACGCTTATCGAGACGATTATTGAGTTGAGGATGACACCGAAGTCCCAGCCCGAGAAGTGATAGACCTCCTGCCCTCCGTAAATCGTTGTCTTGACGAGGTATCCGTCCGGGTGGAAGTTCACATAGTAGCTCGAGCTAAGGATGCTCTTGAACCAGTAGAGGGAGATGTGTCCGTTGTACTTGAAGGCCGTTCCGAGCATTACTATGACCGGAATCACGAGAAACGCCACCAGGTAGAGCAGCGGGAAGAGGAAGGAGACTATGACAACTGGGTCCGGCAACGGGGTTCCGAAGAGCTTTTCACTCCACTTGCTGACCTTCATTAGCGTTACCTCCTCGCGGTTTTTAACCACTCGCAACTACCTTAGGATTTGCGGGCTCGTTTTAAAGGTTTCTGAAAAGAGTCTGGAAAGTTTGGGGAGAGAGAATGGCTTTTCTTAACTTTGTCCTGTCAAAATGAAGAAAAGAAAGGTCAGCTTCCTTCCATCTTCTTGAGGTCGTCCATGACCTTCTGGTATTTGGCCTGGGCGGCGTTCCTCCACTCCTGGGTGAGCTGGCTCTGGAAGCCGGCGTCAGTGGCAATCTTGTCGTTTATCTTGGCCGCGTACTCCTCGGTGAAGGTGACCATCTTGCCGGTCTCGGGGTCCTTGAACTGAATCGGTGCGGTAAGCTCGTCCTTGAGCTGCTCAAACTGCTCCTTGGTTATCTTGCCGTTCTTGTAGGCGTTGACTATGGCAATCCAAGCCTGGTGGAGCGGGCCGTTGACGTCAATGAGGGTGGCCTTGAAGTAGTACTGGAGGGCGTTAACGGTCTTCAGGGCCCTGTTGTCGTCGAACGGAATGCCCTTGCTCGAGATGGAGAGTTTGTAGGCCTTGAGGAGGGTCGGGCGGGCCTTGGCAAAGGTCTCGCCGGCGTAGTTGCCCTTGAAGAGAACCTTCGCCTCCTCCTCGGTGATGGTCTTGTTGAATATCTCGGCGTTAATCGGAAGCCTGTTGATGTCCGGGCTCATCCAGACTGCCTGGCCCTCGGTGAGGACCCAGTAGATGAAGGCCTGGGCCGCCTCGGGGTGCTTGCTGTACTTGAGGAGCGCTATCGGGTCACCGTTGATGATACTCTCCCCCTCGGGGATAACGTAAACACAGTTCGGGTTCTGCTTCATGGCGGTGTAGCCGTAGAAGTCGATGGTGTTTCCGGCGGCAATCTCACCGTTGATGACGGCATCGCTCGCCTCGTAAACCTTGGAGTTGGCCGCGATGAGGGTCATAATTCTCCATCCCTCGTCCCAGCCGAAGGCCTGGAGGATAATCTGGTAAATCCTCGTGTTCGAGGTGCTCCTGGTCGGGTCGGCTATACCGTACATCGGCGGGTCGCGGGCCCAGTCGGCGGTGGCTATGTCCTCCCACTTGTGCGGGAACGGGAGCCCCTGCTTCTCGAGAACCTGCTTGTTAACGGTGAAACCGAACGATGAAAGCGCGGCGGCAATCCAGTAGACCTTACCGTCCTCCTCCCTAATCATGGGCATTCCGGCAAGCTCCTTGGGAATCTGCTTGCCGATGAGACCGAGAACCTTCTGGTCGGTTATCGGCGCGAGGTAGCCCATCTTGTACATGTCGTCGAAGAGGGTCGGGCCTCCACCCCAGCCGACGTCGGCGCCCTTCTTGATGTACTCAGGCCAGAGAGACTCGGGAACGCCTATGAACTTCAGGTCGGTGATGTGGTACTGCTTCGCAATGTCGCTCTTGAGGAAGAGCTCCTTGACCTTGTACTGGATTGTGGCATCGTGTCTGGTGACGATAACGAGGGTGATTCCACTGGTTCCGCTACTGCCGCTGCTTCCTCCGCTAATACAGCCGCTGGCCACGACGCTGAGACCCAAAACGAGTATAAGGAGGATTCCAAGCATGCGCCTCATGGCAATCCCCACCCCTTTTTCGGACTCCCTTTAAAAAGCGTGTTGGTTCAAAGGTATAAAAAAGAGGGAAATCACTTCCTCCTCCTGAGGAGGAGCGGAAGGACGGCAAGACCAACGATGAAGGCCGGGCCGCAGATTCCTCCGCTGCTTCCGCTGCTCTCCTCGCTGGCCTTGGTCATCTCAAGGCTCCACTGGAGGATGTTCGTAATGACGGTCGGGCCGTCGAGCTTGACGCCGTAGTACTCGCTCGCCCACATGGGCTCGTAGCCGCCAATCGGGGTCTCACCGCTGACGATGATGACATCGTTCTTGCCGTTGACCTTGACAATCTGGGCGGCGACGATTGGGAACTCGCCGGTCTGACCGGCCTGGTAAGCGTTTGCAGCTGGAGCGTTGTTCTCGGTGATGTCAGAGCTTGAGTTGGAGTGGATTATAACGTAGGCGTTGTCGGGCTTGACGTCTGGCTTGAGCGGGTGCCAGTCACCGCTTCCATCCTTGCCGTCAACCCAGGCAACAACGCCCGGACCGTGAGCGAGAACCTTACCTCCGTACTTGAGGTTCTGAACGAGTATCTCCCTCTTCGGGGTGTCCTTCCAGGGGTCATCGTAGGCAACGACACGGTAGGACTTTCCACCTGCGTTGCTCTGGGCATCCTCAACAGAGGCGAGGTCAACACGAAGGTTGGTTATGTTGAGCTGGTCGAGGAGGCTGTTGACGAACTGCTGGGTCTTGGCACCGTTTCCGTAGTCGGAATCGCCGGCGACCCAAAGAACCTTGCCGCCTTCCTCAAGCCACTGCCTTATGGCCTTAATCTCCTCCGGGAGGAGCGGGCTGCTGGGCTGGCCAAGGATGAGGATGGTAACGTTGTTGTTCTTGAGCGCGTCGTAGGTGATTTTGTCACCGAGCCTCTTGATTCCAAGGTCGCTTTCGTACTTGGGGTCGCCGAAGTAAACGAAGGTGTAGTCCGTCAAGGTCTTAAGCATTCCCTGCGTCAGAACCTTGCCCTTGTAGGTAACGTCGTCGAGGCCCTTGGGGTTCTCGCCGTGGGCGAGGTCCACCGCTATAACCACCTTGCCGGTGTCAGCGGCGCTGACCGCTGGGCTGGCAACCACCCCAAAAACCGACAGCAGAACGACTGCCGCCAGGAACATTGCAACCTTCTTCATGGTATCACCGTCCCCTTTAGCGATAATGCGGTTATAAATCTTATCGCCCGAAAGTTTAACAGGGCGGAAAAACTTCCGCAAAGCCCTTAAAGCCTTCTGCCGTTTCAGGCTCAGGTGGTAGTGATGGACGTTGAGGAAAAGATTCAGCTCATAAAGCGCAAGCCGACGGAGGAGCTCCTCACCGAGGAGAATCTTAGGCACCTCTTCGAGGTTGGAATCCCGATGCAGCACTACATCGGCTTCGAAATCAGCGGTTACATTCACCTCGGAACCGGACTCATGGCCGGAGCAAAGATAGCCGACCTCCAGAAGGCGGGGATAAAGACAAGGATTTTTTTAGCTGACTGGCACAGCTGGATAAACGACAAGCTCGGCGGAGACCTTGAGGTCATCCAGAAGGTTGCGCTGAGCTACTTCAAGGAGGGAATGAAGCAGAGCATCAAGGTCATGGGCGGAGACCCCGACAAGGTCGAGTTCGTTCTGGCCAGCGAGATACTGGAGAAAGGTGATTACTGGCAGACGGTGATAGACATCTCCAAGAACGTCACCCTTGCGAGGATGATGCGCTCGATAACGATAATGGGGCGCCAGATGGGCGAGTCAATAGACTTCGCCAAGCTCATCTACCCGGCGATGCAGGTTGCTGACATCTTCTACCAGGGCGTCACCATAGCGCACGCCGGAATGGACCAGAGGAAGGCCCACGTCATAGCCATTGAAGTTGCCCAGAAGCTCCGCTACCACGCCCTCGAATGGAACGGCGAGAAGCTCAAGCCCGTTGCTTTACACCACCACCTCCTCCTTGGCCTGCAGGAACCGCCGGTCTGGCCCATTGAGAGCGAGGAGCAGTTTAAAGAGCTTAAAACCCAGATGAAGATGAGCAAGAGCAAGCCCTACTCCGCTGTCTTCATTCACGACAGCCCCGAGGAGATTAAGCAAAAGCTCAGGAAGGCCTTCTGTCCTGCGAGGGAAGTTAAGTACAACCCCGTCCTCGACTGGGCCGAGCACATAATCTTCCGCGAGGAGCCGACCGAGTTCACCATACACCGCCCGGCCAAGTTCGGCGGCGACGTCACCTACACCACCTTCGAGGAGCTCAAGAAGGACTTCGCGGAAGGGAAGCTCCACCCGCTCGACCTCAAGAACGCGGTAGCGGAATACCTCATCGAGCTCCTCAAGCCGGTTCGTGAGTACTTTGAGAAGCACCCTGAGCCCCTTGAACTGATGAGGCAGGTCAAGATTACCCGCTGATTTTCCTTTCCATTTGCCGGTGATACAATGCCCGGAATTGACGAGAAGGACAGGGAAATTCTGAGAATCCTCCGCTCAAACGGCAGGATTACGCTGACCGAGCTCGGAAAAAGGGTCAACCTCTCCCCAGCGAGCGTGAAGAGCAGGCTTGAGAAGCTCGAAAGGCTCGGCGCGGTTAAGGGCTACTCGGCGGTGATTGACCCGGCATTCCTCGGGAATCTCGTTACAGCCCTAATCTTCATCAGGCTCAAGGACGTTGACCCCTACACTAGGAGCATGCTCCGCGAGCTTGCCTCACTCGACAACGTCGAGTTCCTCTACCTAAAAACCGGAGACCACAACGTACTGCTGAAGGGAGAATTCAGGGACATGGATGAGCTCAGGGAGTTCCTGAAGAGTCTGAAAAAGACCTTCGGCGTAAACGCGCTCTCAATCGAGGCGAACCTCGTCGTCGAGGAGCTCAAGAACTGCTGGCTCGCCGATGAGGACGCCTCCCGACTCTGATGTGTGATGAGTGGACGGCTGGCCGAGGCGGTTAAGATGCTCTTCGTAATCAGGTCCGGAAGGAAGAAGAACGAGCTTGAGGCCTTCTTTATCGAGAATGAGCCAGAAAAGCTGAGCGAGATGAAGAACCTGAAGGCTGACAGGATATTCCGCCTCATAATGAGAGAGGGAAGGCTCTTCAAGGTCCTGGAGGGGAGCAACTACCGCAACCCAAAGGAGATTGAAAAGCTCCTTCGCCAGGCGAGAATCGTTCTCGTCACCGCGGACGAATGGGAGGACTACTTTAAGAGAAGGCTCCAGAACAAAAGAGTGGAAAAGGCCGAGCTGTGCCGTCTCTGCCTCCTTGAGGGCAGGATAACAGTCCTGACGCCCGGCAACAGAATAAAGTACCGCAACGAGTACATCTGCGAGCGCTGTGCGGAGGACGAGCTGAAGAGGGAGCTCAGGTTTAGGTTTAACAGCATAGCGATGTTCGAGCAGGCGAAGAAGCTCCTCGACCGCTTTAGAGACCTCGATAAGGTTTTGTATGCCTTCGACCCGCGCTTCGACCCGACGAAGCACCCGGAAGTTACCAAGTGGGACGAGCTGAAGGCCAAGCACGTCAAGGTCGAAAAGATTCGCGTTGACGAGCTCCCGCTTCCGGAGAGGTTTAAGGAAGTTCTGAAGGCCGAGGGCGTAAGGGAGCTCCTCCCCGTTCAGAGCCTGGCCGTCAAGAACGGCCTCCTTGAGGGAGAGAACTTACTCGTCGTTTCCGCGACTGCGAGCGGTAAAACGCTAATCGGCGAATTAGCTGGAGTCCCCAAGGCGATGGAGGGCAAAAAACTCCTCTTCTTGGTCCCGCTCGTGGCCCTGGCGAATCAAAAATATGAGGACTTTAAGAGGAGGTATTCGAAGCTCGGCCTCCGCGTTGCCATTCGCGTTGGAATGAGCCGCATAAAGACCCGGGACGAGCTGGTGGTTGTGGATACCGGCATTGACGCTGACATCATAGTGGGAACCTACGAGGGAATAGACTACCTTCTCAGGGCGGGGAGGAAGATAGGGAACGTCGGGACGATTGTTATAGACGAGATACACACGCTCGACGACGAGGAGCGCGGACCAAGGCTCGACGGACTAATCGCGAGGCTGAGGAGACTTTACCCGAAGGCCCAGTTCATAGGCCTTTCCGCAACCGTCGGGAATCCTGAGGAGCTGGCCAAAGAACTCGGCCTCAAGCTGGTGCTCTACGACGAGAGGCCGGTTGATTTGGAGAGACACATCATCATAGCGCGCAACGAGTCCGAGAAGTGGCGCCACATAGCCAACCTCTGCAGGGCGGAAGCGATGAGGAAGTCGAGGCAGGGCTACAAGGGGCAGACGATAGTCTTCACCTTCTCAAGGAAGCGCACGCACGAGCTTTCCGCCTACCTCACGAGCAAGGGCCTCCGCGCGAAGCCCTACCACTCCGGTCTGCCCTACAAGCAGAGGAAGCTCACCGAGATGGAGTTCTTAGCTCAAAGGCTCGACGTCGTTGTCACAACCGCCGCGCTGGGAGCGGGCGTTGATTTCCCTGCCTCTCAGGTCATCTTCGAGAGCCTCGCCATGGGCAACAAGTGGCTCTCTGTTAGAGAGTTCCACCAGATGCTCGGGCGAGCTGGAAGGCCCCTCTACCACGAGAAGGGTAAGGTTTACCTCATAGTCGAGCCCGGGCGAAAGTATTCTGCCCAGATGGAGGGCACCGAGGAGGAGGTTGCCTTCAAGCTCCTTACCGCGCCGATAGAACCGGTTCAGGTTGAGTGGAGCGACGAGCTTGAGCAGGACAACGTTCTCGCTCACTCCTGCGTCTTCAACCGGCTTAACGTTATCGAGGAGGTTCAGGAGCGCTGCTTAGGGGCCAACCAGAGCGCCGAGAAGGTCTTGGAGAAGCTGGAGGAGTTTGAGCTCGTAAGGCTCAAAAAGCCCCTCGTCGAGGTCACGCCCTACGGAAGGGCCGTTAGCATGAGCTTTCTGCTTCCGAAGGAGGCTGAGTTCATAAGGAGGAACCTTCGGGAGAAGCCCGCGAGGTGGATTGCGCTCAAGCTTCACCCCTTCGAGAACCTGTATCTAAGCGGAACGCTCCAGCGGGAGCTTGAGGGGGCCGTGAGAGGCAGGATAAGCGCCAACGTCTTCTCGCCGAGCTTCGCCTCCATCCTCGAGGAGCTCGACAAGGTCATCCCGGAGCTTAGCCCGAACGCGGCCGAGAGGCTGTTCACGATTTATCAGGAGTTCTTCATGTGCGGTGAGGAAGACTGCACAGAATACGCGATGGAGCGCGTTGGGAACCTCATAATCGAGCTTCGCAGGAGCGGGAAGCACCCGACCCAGATAGCGGAGCACTTCAGGAAGGTCTACGGCCTAATCGTTTACCCGGGCGACGTCTTCACGTGGTTAGATGGCATCGTCAGGAAGCTTGAGGCTGTTGAGAGAATCGCTAGGGTCTTCCGCGTGAAGAGGGCGGAGGAAGAGGCAAAGCTCCTCAGAAGGGAAATAGAGGAGGGGAGAATTATCCGGAGTTAAAGAGGGCAAATTAAAGTGACACCCTCTTGATGAGGGCAGAAACGATTTTAGTACTTCATATCAAGGTATCCTAGGTGAGTGTAATGCGGCAGGAGATGGTCATTGTCTTGGAGCATCCTGAAAGCGGAGTACATCAAGAATTTAAAATTAGTTCAAAGAATGTTGAAGAGTTACTGCATTTTTTCAGTGTGTTTTCAGGGAAGTGCCGTAATCAGCTACCCAGTTGGAGATTTGTAGAACTCCGCCCTACACGTCCGCATCCCAACAAGTTTAAGCTACTTTTGAGACTTCTCCCAATCACGCATTATCTGATAAATCCATTTGATTTTGTTGAAAGTGTGAAAAATGCTGTTGGAAGTAAGTACCCGCCCCAGTTAATTGAGAAAATAGCCTTACTGTTCGAACCATTGTGCATGTTTGATTCCATGAGTGGAAGTTATATTATTATGCCCCCAGCACTATCTGTGAGAGAAAACGAGGGTGTCTTGGTTGTAAGCAGGGAAAAGGAGTATCTCAAACACTGCAGGAATATAGTTAAGGGGAATACGAGGGACAAAGTTGTCTGGTTTGTGCTGTATCATTGCCCCCATAGCCCTGCAATTATTCAGAAAGGAAACGTTCTAATAGAAAAGCGTGTCAGAGAACTTGGAGATAATATGAAACTTGTGGAGGTAGAAGTGTCTGAGGGGGAAAATTATATCGAGCGTTTCAGGGATGTGATTGTAGATGGCACTAGGCATGTGGATATGAGCACTCGCAAGTTACGGTTTGGTAAGAACGGAAAAATTCTAATTGATTTGAAAATCCCTCCAGAGGATGCATTCAAAATCTTGAGAACAGAACTCTCCCGTGATGTGGTGAAGCGTGACCTCAATATTGTGAAGTTGTTTAATTCTTGCCTTGTTTGGCCCAATACTGGTAAACTTTGCCTGCATACTAGAAAAATCCACGTGTGGCCAAAAGGTACCGGGGCAGTATCCCTCATAGTTGCTGAACTAATGCACATAGCTGATGCAGAAGTTCAGACGAAAGAACAATTTGTCTTTTCGCTAGTTGAGAGAGTTCCTCACAAGATTTTCAGAGATAACAGTGCAAAGGAACTCCTAAGGGTGTATTCCCAGCTGCAGGAGTTCTTTACAAGCAGGGAAGAACTGGTATTCTCCGAAAGCGTTCTTCCCCTCTCTCCTGACAAAATAATTCTTGTGATGAAACCAGTTTTCAGCAATCAGATAGTTCCAATAGTGGTCGCAGATGCTGTATTGGCAAGAGCCACATCCACATCGGTACTTTCTGGAACTGGAGAACCAATTCAGAGAGTTCAGCTTGAGTTTATACTTCCATGGGTGAATAGGAGGGTAGTCACTAACCTTCAGCTCGATGAATTTGAGTTGTTAAAATCTATATGGGACAAAACTTCAACAAGAAAAATAGAGGAGAACCTTCACACCTGAAGAATCATCTGGGCGGGGTCGCGGATTGCCGGACCGAGGCCAAGGACATAAACGGCCAGGTACCAGAAGCGCCTCTCCTCCTCGTCCTGGACGAGCTCCTGGAGGGCGTAATAGACCACGATGAGGATTAGGGTTATCCAGGGGTAGTAGATGTAGGCCCCGAACCAGCTTACGAGATGGCTCTCAATCCAGTGGACCTCCCGGTAGCCGTAGAAGTGGATTCCAACCACAGTTGAGGCTATGTCGAAGTAGTGGGCCAGGACAGGATAGAGGTAGAGCCTGTCAAAGGGCCTCCACTGGTAGAAGGCGAGAACGACGGCCCAGCTAACGGCGGTGTGGATTAAAGTCAGCTCGTAGGGGCGCCAGTCCTTGGCGTGAGTAACGAGCACGTAGTTCGCCCAGAGGGCCAGAACCGTTCCCCAGACTATGGTGACCTTCGGATAGGTTTTGAGCTTTGCATCGGCAACTATCGCCGGAACTATGAGGACGAACGCCGTGAAGAAGATTCCGGGGGTTAAGATTAGCGGGTTCTTCGGCAGAATGCCCCCGTCGACGAGCGCCCTAACAGTTGCTCCAAAGACCACCATCGGCGTTACCGCCCAGAACAGCCTCTCGTCAACCTTGATTTTCAGGGGCTTGATTATGTAGCGGTAGGAGTAGATGACGCCGAGACCGAAGAGCAGTGCGTAGACGAAGGTGTTGACCGCGTTGTAGCCACTCCTCGTGAACATGGGCTCCCAGAAGTAGTTGTAGAAGAAGTCCCACAGAGCCTTCTCGATGCCCATTTTAACCACCTGCTCCCGTTGGAGTCGAACCTTATAGGCCTTTTGGGACAACTTATTAAAGCAAACCACCGTAGGTTAACCGAGGTGATAGCATGTACGGTCATCCCGTTGAGCCCGCGCTTACCGGGCTTGGAACCCTTGCCCTCTTCGGATTTCTCTTTGCGCTCTTCGTCGCCGGACTAATCCTGGCCTTCAGCGCGAAGCTCGTCGGCATAAAGGACGCGTCCATAGTGGGTGCAATGGTGGCCATCGTCGGCGGTGGAATCCTCGGCGCGATAGTGGGTGGAATCGTGGCGCTTGTCTTCGCGATAGCCGGCCCAATGGGAATAGCGCTCGGCTGGCTCGCCTTCATGGTTACCTACGTCTGGGTCATCAAGGTGGTGTTCCACACTGACTGGCTCAGGGCGTTCCTGGCGTGGCTGATAGCGATAGTGGTTGAGCTCATCATAGCCGGATTCCTTGGCCTCGCGGGGGTTGCGACCCTTGGAATGCTTCACCCCTGAGTGGAAAAAGATAAATAGAACCTCCGCGAAGGATGAACGATGCCGGGCTTTTTCCAGCCAGTTGAAGAAATCAGCGGGATAAAACCCTTCGAGGGCTTCCCGGTCGAATTCAGCCGGGGCTCGCTGTCGGCCCTCGTATCAACCGATGAGTTAGCCAGCTCGCTGTTCATCCACACCCTGCTCGGCGAGGCGCTCAAGGCCGGAAAGGCCTACCACGTCGGGCCCAAGAGGGCATTTTCTCCCTCAATCCTGAGGGCCCTTGAAGTCGAGCCGTCCGCCCTATTATCGGCCAGCGTTTACAGCGCCGATGAACTCCTTCAGGCCCTCGATTACGTTGAAGACGGCTCAACGGTCCTCGTTTCCCAGTTTTCTGCACTAAGGGGCGTCTCCGGGGAAACCATTCTTGAGCTGAGGAGAAAAGCTGACGATGGTTCGCTCACGCTCGTCCTCCACCACGAAACCCTTACCTTCAACGAGCTCGACCTTCCGGGAGAGTTCGCCCGGCTCTTCCTCCTGCCCGAGCTCTTTGATTCCCTCCTCGTCCTGAGAACCAGCTCCTACCGCGGGCACTACAAGCTGAACGCCACCGTCCTCAAGGCCCCGCCCGAGCAGATAGCGAACCTTGGAGACCACTCGATTCCCGTTGACTCGCTCGTCAAGGTCATCACCGGTAGATGACGACGTGCCCGAAGCCGAGGGCAAAGCGGAGGTACAGGAGGGACGCGAAGCAAACCAGCAGGATTCCAAGGGCCAGGTAGTCCCTTCCCTTCATCGAAATGTCCCGATAAAAGGTTCTACTCCTGCTCGCCCCAAAGGCCCTGCTCTCAAGGGCTATGCTGAGCTCGTGGGCAGTTTTGAGCGAGGCAACGATGAGGGGAATCAAGATTGGGACGGTCTTCCGGATTCTCTCCAAAAGGTTTCCCCTGTCGAGCTCAAGCCCTCTGCTCCTCTGGGCGTCCATTATCGTGCTCGCAATGCCGTAGAGCGTCGGGATGTAGCGGAGCGCTATCGTGAGGGTTAGGCCAAGCTCGTAGGGGAGGCCGAGCCTGACGAAGCCGAGTATCAGCTCCCTCTGCCTCGTCGTCATCAGGAGCTGGAAGGTTATCAGTCCAAAACCGAGCAGGCGGAGCGAGAACGAGACGCCGAGCAGAAGGCCGGTAAGCCTCGGTTTGTAGACGAGCGGCCAGATTACGACGGTTAACGCAACGATGAAGAGGAGGGGCTTTAGGAGCCTCAACTGCTCCCCGATTCCCAGTCTTCCGAGGAGCCTGCCCGAGAGCAGGATGAGCAGGAACAGGGGGATGAGAACCTTCGGGTCGTTGAAAAGCATCAGAGAAGTTATCCCGATGAGCATCCCGATTATCTTGACGCGGGGGTCGAGCGAGTGCAGGAGCGAGTCCCTTTCGACGTAGAACTGGTAAATCACTTCCTAACCCTCCCCGCAAGCTCCTCAACGCTTCTCACGAAGCCGGCGCCAAGTTTTTCCGCAAGGACGAGCAGTTCGGGCCTCTCAAGCCCGTGGCGCTCAAGGTCGAGGCTGAAGAACTCCTCAACCGGGCCATCGAAGGCCTTCTTCCCGTTCTCAAGGAGAACCACGCGCTCGGCGAGCTCGAGCACCAAATCCATGTCGTGGGTTATGAGCAGAATCCCGTGGCCATCCTCGCGGAGCGATTTAATCGTCTCAACAACGCTCCTCTCGGCCTTCCAGTCGAGCCCCGTCGTCGGCTCGTCGAGGATTAGGTACTTCGGCCTCATCGCGAGCACACAGGCTATAGCCAACCTCTGCTTCTCCCCACCGCTCAGGGAGTAGGGCGTTCTCTCCTCGAATCCCTCAAGGCCAACCGCTCCGAGGGCCCAGCGAACCCGCTCCTCGACTTCCGAATCGCCCAGCCCGAGGTTCTTCGGTCCAAAGGCGACCTCCTTGAAGACGGTCTCCTCGAAGAACATGTGCTCGGGGTTCTGGAAGACGTAGCCGACTTTTCTGCTCAGCTCCGCCACTGTGTGCTCCCTCGTGTCCATCCCGTCCACGAGAACCCTTCCTCTGGTCGGCTTCAGAAGGCCGTTGAGGTGCTTGGCCAGTGTCGTCTTCCCGCTACCGTTCGGGCCAACTAACGCAAGGATTTCCTCCCCAAAGACAAGGTCTATTCCCCTGAGGACTTCCCGTTCGTTGTAGGCGAAGTGAAGGTTCTCTACCCGTATCATCCCACACCTACGGGAGCGCTAAGGCTTTTAAAGATAAGCCCCATCCCGTCAACATGAACGCGAGGGAAGTCGCTCTGACCGGTCTGTTCGTGGCATTAACCGCCGTAAGCGCCCAGATTCAGGTTCCCCTCGGGCCAGTTCCCTTCACGCTTCAGGTCTTCGCAGTCATCCTCTCAGGCCTCTTACTCGGTTCGAGGCTCGGCTTCACAAGCCAGGCCCTCTATATCCTGGCCGGCGCCGTCGGCCTTCCAGTCTTTGCGGGCTTTACAGGCGGTTTCGCGCACCTCTACGGCCCAACCGGAGGTTACCTGCTCGCCTTCCCCATCGCCTCCCTCATGGCCGGACTCTTCGCGGAGCGCTCGGAGAGGGTAGAAGTGTGGCTCCTCGGGTCAATCCTCGGAATTGGCGTGATTTACCTCCTTGGCTGGCTCAGGCTGGGCCTCTACCTAAACGGCGACTTTGGAAAGGCCCTCGCCGTTGGAGTGCTCCCGTTCGTTCCCTTCGACATAGCGAAGGCGGTCCTGGCCGTTGGGGTTGCAAAGGCCGTTAAAAGGGCTCTCCCCTGGCTTTGAGCTCTTCAATCGTTTTCTCCGCGAAAGCGACGTCAAGGGAGTTCCTGACGCGGAAAAAGCTGAGCGTAACCTTGGGGTTTCTCTTCGCCAGCTCTTCTATTGAGACCGGCTCGTAGTCGAGGAACTCGATAACCCTTGAAAAGCTCTTATAACCCTCTGCGAGGGCCGATTCTATCGCATCCCTCAGCGCGTCCGGTTCGTAGACCGCGTGAAATACCTCGGCGCTCCCGTCGTTCCAGACGGGGATTAAAGCTTCCGGTTCGTTCTCGTAGAAGAGGCCGACGAGATAGTTCACGAGGAAGGGCATTATCAGGGGCATATTGCCCTCGACCAGGAAGAAGGGCTCGTCAGGAAGGGCTTTGAGGAGCGCCTCCATCTTGTTTCTCGCGGTCACCGGCACGGGGTTTGAAACGTGGAGCGAGTAAGTCTTCAGCTTGTCCCGTCTAACAATTGTGATGACCTCGTGGATTCTCTTGGCGGTTAAGAGCCTCCTCTCCGTGAGCCTGACGACGGGCTCTTCGTTTACTGGTAGGGTGTAGTTTTCCCATCTCTTCTCCGGAAACGCCAGTATAACGCCGAGCATGTTCCCCGGAACGACAACGGCGTTAAAAAAGCTTTTGGCGAATTTCAACGCTTTTCCAGTTTTTCCGAGAAAATCTTAAAGTCCCAGCGGGGTTTTAATATTAGGGGGACGAATCATGCTCGCGGAGGCACTCTTCGGGTTCCTCTTCACGGTCGCCTGGGCGCTATCCTACGCCCTCGTTATCAAGCAGAAAAGCACGGTAAAGGCTCTTCTCGGAGTTTTTCTGCTTTTCGGAGCGATGCTGGCCTTCAACTCCCTCCGCTTTAGAGGAAGCCTCCTCGGATGGTTCCTCGGCGTAGTCCCGGGTTTCTTCGTCGGCCTGTGGCTCGTCCAGAAGTACGGCCCGGAAAAGCCCACAGAGGAGTCAGCGGTGGCGGTTCTCCTTTTCGGCCCCCTGATTATGGTCGGACTGCTCGTGGCTCTCCTGCTCCTCTGAGCGAAAGTTTTATATACTCAGAGTTACTAAAATTCACCGGCAAGAACGCGGAGGTGATGGGAAATGGCCGAGATGATAATACCCTATCCACAGCTCCAGAAGATTCTGGAGAGGACCTGTGAGCTCGCGGTCATCAAGCCGAGGGCCGAGGAGATGATGGACATCGTTGAGAAGAAATTAGCCGACCTCTTCGAGGTTGCCTACGAGAACGCCAAGGCCGAGCGCTCGAGCACGATAAAGATGCGCCACATACCGATTACCAAGGGCTTCAAGAACAGCCTGAACCTCTTCAGGGCCGTCATCGAGGACGAGAAGGTCGAGATTGAGCCCATCAGGAAGTACGTCCTCAAGAAGATACCCGGCGACATTCCTCTCGAAGAGGACGTTGTCAACGAGCTCCCGATTATCGCGGGAACGCTCTTCGTGCTCATTGGAAGGGTTATCAAGGCTCTCCACCCGGAGATTAAGAACGTCTACCCCGAGCACATCGAGGAGGCCAAGAAGGTTCTGGACTACACGCTCTGATACATGTTATTCGAGATTACTCTTTGAATATTTGGGGTTTATCTTTAGATTCTTTAGATCCTTTTCTGTGTATCCGAGGTTTTTAATAGCAATTTCTTTGAATTTTTTCCAGTCATCTAGATTAGTAGCGAAGTATTTTTTCAAAGCTCTTGCAACCTCATATGGATAATTATCTTTTGAAAAAAGCTCTACTATTTTTTTAACGAAATCTTGTTCTAGTCCAAACACTTTAATAATCCATACACTAAGCTCTGATCTATTATTAGCATACCAAAAGTCAGTTGGATAGTCTAATACTGCTGAAAGTACTGTGTCTTTAAGATGTTCTAAGAACCGGTACCGTATCAGCAGCTTATATTCAATAGAATGGTCATCCGAGATGATTTGATCTAGGACTGAGAGGATATTGTCGGACACGCGTCTTGAGAACTCCTTGGATAAACGTTCTTTTGTTGTTTCATCTAAACATGGGTACTTTAGCAAATATAAAAATACACTAAATTCTTTTTCCCCAATCCGATTTTCTTTCAGTTTATTTATAATTTTAGGGATTATCCCCTCTTGATTAGTGGAGACTATCTCTTCAAAAGATTGAGGATGGTATGTTATAAACATCTCTGGGGTTATCTTTGGATTTTCATTGATGTACTTAAGTAACACTTCATGGTGGTCTTTGAATTCGGGGTTATTAGTTATGTCATATATAGTGGCTAAAAACTCAAGAAATCTATATTCTGCAATTTCCTCTGAGTAAACATTTTGAGATAACCACATCTCAAACTTTTCAAGAAACTCATGTATATTATTGGGAGCGAGTCTATCTAAAACCTCCTGCAAGTACCTCTTAAAATCTGGTGAATTAATGCCAAATGCCTTATATACTTCAATTACATCTGGAAGTATACTTTCTACTTCTCCGTATATTTTAAGGCGATGTTCTGTGAAATCAATTAGGAATTGCCAAAAAGCTTCTACATGAAAATTATGGATAGTGTACCTCTTCCCATGGGCACATATATTTCGTATATCTCTCCAATATCTAATCATTTCTTGATCTTCTTCAGAGATCATGAAGGGCGTCTTATTTTTTCTAAGGAGCAGGTTAAGTACCGTATCATCCCACTTCCGCTCATTCTCAAGGTCTTTTTTAATGCCCAACCAGTTCTCTTTTGTTAGGCCTGTGGCTTCCGGAGGAGAGTTAATTATTATTAATCGTTCTTTTATGATGTTTAGAAATGCAATCCATGCCATAACAATAGCAGCACGATATGCGTTTGCCTTGTAAGATGAGATAGATTCCCTTAGAAGAATTGTAGAGGAGTCGGGTATGGTCTTTATATTTCGCTGTATCCATTCTTCAATAAATAACTGCCTCATTAGTACCCCTAAACTAAACGATAAGATACTTACTTATAAAAGTTACCTAAGTAAGTTAAAGTTAAAAATAAAATATAAAAAGCTCACCCCCTCAGCCATCTCTCCATCCACCCTACGATGAGTTCAAGCCTCTTAACCCTGTGCTTCGGCTTTCCGCTCCTGCTCAGGTCGTGGTTCTCGCCAGGGAAGAGGGCGAGCTCGACGGTCTTGCCGAGGTATTTGAGAGCCGTGTAGAACTGCAACGCCTCCGGAAGCCAGCAACGGTAGTCCTCCATCGAATGGATTATCAGGAGTGGCGTTTCCACGTTCGGCGCGTACTTAAGCGGGCTCTTCTCCCAGTAGCCGTCGGTGTTGCTCCAGGGGTCACCTCCTATCTGGTCTGGAGCAAAGAAGTAGCCGATATCAGTCGTGCCGAAGAAGCTCACCCAGTTCGAAATCGAGCGCTGAGTTACCGCCGCTTTGAAGCGCTTGGTGTGGCCGACTATCCAGTTGGTCATGAAGCCACCGTAGGAACCGCCCGTGACGCCTATACGTTCAGGGTCGATGAAGTCGAATCTCCTTAAGGCCTCGTCAACGACCTCCATGAGGTCCTTATAATCGCGCTCCCCATAGTGGCCCCTTATATCGGCGAACTCCTCGCCGTAGCCGTCGCTACCGCGCGGGTTCGAGAATATCACCACGAAGCCTTTAGCCGTCAAAACGTGGAACTCGTGCATGAAGGCGTAGCCGTAGGCCGTCTTCGGCCCGCCGTGGATTTCGAGAACGGCAGGGTACTTCTTCCCGGCCTCGAAGTCAACGGGCTTCATAATCCAGGCGTCTATCTCAACGCTGTCTCTGGCCTTAACCGTGAAATGCTCCGGTCTGGAGAGCTTGTATTCCCTAATCCAGCCGTTGAAGTCCGTGATTTTCTTCTCCTTGCCGTCGCGGAGGACGTAGAGTTCCAGAGGGGTGACCGCATCCTGGGCGGTGAAGGCTATGTAGTCGCCGATTGCAAAGCTCTCGACGCTCCTATCACCGCTGATAACGCGCTCTACCTTCCCATCGAGGTTCACCCTGAAGAGGTTCGCCCTCGGGCCGTCGGTTGCGACGTAGTAGACCCAGCCGTCCCTGAAGACCAGCTCGGCCCTCTGTGCCCCACGAACGTCACTGTTAAGGGAGTTGTAGGCCGAGCGGTCCAGGTCAGCGGTGAGCTTTCTCATCTCGCCCGTCTCGGGGTTGTAGTGGTAGATGTGCGTGTTCGTCGGAATCCCGCGCTCGCGCGTGTTGGCCTTGAGAATGAAAGTGCCGTCGTCGAGCGGAATGAAGTCGCTCACGCCCCACTCTCCGGGGGTCAGGCGCTTCGCCTTCCTGCCTTCGAGCAGGTAAAGGTCGCTCACCATCGGCTTTCTCTCGCGGTCTTCTTGAGCTATAAAGTAGAGCTTCCCGTTGTGGAAGCGGACCTGCGAGACATCGAGGTTCTTGGGCGTTACGCGCTTTTTCCTGCCGGTTTCGATGTCCACCAGATAAACAACGCTCCTCTTCCCGTAGACCCAGCCGACGCCGTTGAACCAGAAGGGAATCTCCTTGATAAGGTGAACGTCATCTTTGGGCTTCTTCTCGACGTCTATCGGCGTTATAACGGCTATGCTCTTACCGTCCTCGGTGAAGCGGAGGTTTTTAATCCCGTACTTGAACTTCGCTAAAAGCCTCGCCTCACCGCCGTCGGTTGGGATAACGTAGAGCTCGGACTCTTTGCCCTCCTTATCGCGCTTGGAAGTGAAGGCTATCAGCTTCCCGTCTGGCGAAAATCTCGGGTTTGAGTCCTTCTTTCCTGAGGTGAAGGGTTTAACCTTCCTGCCATCGTAGAGGTAGAGCCTTGAGAAGTAGTCGTCCTTCTCGACGCTTATCTCGGTGACCTGGAAGACGACCTTCCGCCTGAAGGCGTCGAGGTTGCCGACGAGCTTGAACTTTCCGAGGTCCTTCTCGGCCAGACCTTTCATAGAAACCACCGGGGTAAGTCGGTGTTTTTCGTATAAAAGCTTAGCGTTTCGATGGATATCGAGACATCTCGAAAGCTCCGAAGGTTTTTAAATTCCCCTTCTCCCCTTTAGCGGGGGAGGAGAGATGACCGTGAAGGTCAGATTTGACAAGGAAGTGAGAGACTACGCGAAGGGCGAGAAGGTTAAGGACTCAATCTTAAAGCTCACCGAGACCGCTTTAGCCCAGGCCCTTGAGAACTTCCACAGGAGAATGATTGTAATCGAGGGCGACACACTGAGAAAGGCCGAGTTAGCGGGAATACTCGCGGGAGCCTCGGCGAGGGTTTTGAGCGGGGTTCTCGACGAGCTGATGAAGAAGCGCCTCCGCGATGAGAGCGAGGATAAAATAGAGGTTCTCTACGCCACCGACGCGCTCGGCGAGGAGACCTTTGGAAGGAAGCGCTACGAGGCCTTCAGGAAGCACTTCGACGTCTTAGCTGGCCCAAACGTCGAGGTAAAAGCCGTTACCTTCAAGCACACCCGCGACATCCTTGGAAGAACCTACGATTTGCTCGTCCTCGATATGAGCTACGACTACTCGCCGAACGACCTTGGAAGGATTATCGAGACCGTTCGCGGTGGAGGGCTGATTTTCATACTGGCTCACCCCTTCGAGAAGTGGAAGAACATGTGGACGGGCTTCCACAAGAGCCTCGTAACGCCACCTTACACGATAGACGACGTCAAGAAGCGCTTCAATAGAAGGCTCATCAGGAAGTTCACGGAGCACGAGGGCATCTACATCATCACCGAGAGCGGAAAGGCCAGGAAGAAGCCGAAGAGGAGCAAGAGCCAGGCGAGGATTAAAGCGAGAAAGGGCGTTCCCATTCCGGAGGAAACCCTCTTCCCGAAGGAGCTCTACGAGATGGCCCTGACCGAGGGTCAGGTTGAGGTTTTGAAGGCCTTCGAGGAGCTGGTAGAGGGCGGAATGCTCGTTCTTACAGCGGACAGAGGAAGGGGCAAGAGCGTTTCCGTTGGAATCGGCGCGATAGGTCTGGCCTTAGCTCTAAAGAAGAGGACGAGGATTGTCGTTACCGCCCCCGAGCTTGAGAACGTTCAGGCACTGTTCCGCTTCGCCAAGCGTGCCCTTGAGAGGCTCGGCTTCAAGCCCTACGTCGTTGAAGAGCGCGGGCTGATAAAGGAGCTCTACGCAAGGAAAATCGGCCTCCGCTATTATCCGCCGGCAGAAGGTTACAAGAAGAGCGCAGACCTCTACATTCTCGACGAAGCGGCAGGAATCCACGTCCCGATACTCCACAAGTACCTCAACAAGGAGCGCGTCGTTTACTCCTCAACGATTCACGGCTACGAGGGAGCGGGAAGGGGCTTCTCGGTGAAGTTCCTCAAGAGAGCCCGGGAGAAGAGGGAGTTTAAGGAGCTCCACATGGACGAGCCGATTCGCTATGCGGAAAACGACCCGATTGAACGGTGGCTCTTCGACGTTCTCCTGCTCGATGCCGAGCCTGTGGAGCTCACCGAGGAGGACTTCGAGCTGATTGAGAAGAAGGAGGTCTATCTGGAAGAGCCCGACCTCGACGACTGGTTCGAGAACGACCGGGAGGACCTCAGAAACTTCGTTGGAATCTATATCTTAGCGCACTACCGCAACAGGCCGAGCGACGTAGCTTTACTCGCTGATGCCCCACACCACGAGGCCAGGGTTTTGAGACTCAAGAACGGCAAGATAGTTACCGCCATACAGATTGCCAAGGAAGGAGGAATCCCGAAGAAGGTAATAGAGAAGATGGCCAAGGGCTACAAGCCTCGCGGAAACATAATCCCGGACATGATGGTCAAGCACCACTACCTCAAGGAGTTCGCGAAGCTGAAGGGTTACAGGATAGTGAGGATTGCAACCCACCCGGACGCGATGGACAGAGGCCTGGGAAGCAAGGCACTGGAGCTCCTTGAGAAGGAGGCTCGCGAAAAGGGCCTCGACTGGATTGGTTCGGGATTTGGCGCGAGTGAGGAACTCGTCCGCTTCTGGGTCAGGAACGGCTTTGCGGTGGTTCACCTCAGCCCCGCGAGAAACCCGGTCAGCGGTGAGTTTACGGCGATAGTACTCAAGCCGATAAGCGAGAAGGCCAAGAAGCTCATCAAGAAGGCCAACGACGAGTTCAGGATAAGGCTCACCGAGTGGCTCGGAGACACCCACAGGGAGCTTGAGCCAGAGATAGCGCGCTGGCTCTTTGAGACGCCCTTCGGCGAGGCCGTTGATTACCCGGTTCACCTCACGGAGATTCAGAAGAAGAGGCTTGATGCCTTCACGGGCAAGGTCCTGACCTACGATACCGTGGTCGATGCGGTGAAGCCGATAGTGAAGCTCTACTTCCTCGACGGCTGGATGAAGCCGTATCTCGACGAGAGGCAGATAAGGCTCCTCATCTACCGCGTTCTCCAGGCCCACAGCTGGGAGGAGACGGCGAAGCTGATAGACAGAACCGAGACCTTCACAATGATTGAGGTGCGCGACATCATAAGGGGCCTCTGGTACTACTACAAGCGGCTCCTCTGACGAACATTTTTATATTATTGGCCCGTAAAAGGCCGTGTTGGGTTTCAGTGATTTCAACGGTGACACCTATGCCAGGCGGAAGCTGGGAAAAGATAATCTCAATGACGAAGGATGGAATCAAGAGTATAGGCATGATTAAGCGAAAGTCCAAGCGCGGGAAGAAGATAGCCCTTCTCATTGACGGACCGAACATCCTGAGGAAGGAGTTCGGAATAAAGCTCGAAGACATCGTTGATGTTTTAGAGAGCATCGGAGACATCCGCGTTGCGAAGGTTATCCTCAACCAGTACGCACCCCAGGGCCTCATAGAGGCGGTCTCGAATCAGGGGTTTGAGGCGGTTGTCGTTTCCGGCGAGACCGGGGTAAAGCTTGCCGTTGAGGCCATGCGCGAGATTTACAACCCCAACATAGACGTAATCGCCCTCGCGACGCGGAACGCGGAGTTTCTGCCGGTTATCCTCAAGGCCAAGGAGAAGGGGAAAGAAACGGTCGTCATCGGCGTCGAGCCCGGCTTTTCGGTTGCCCTCAAGCACGCGGCCGATTACACCATAGTTCTTGAGCCCAAGAGGGAAGGGAGGGAAGAGGAGTGAAAGAAACGCTCATCAAGGTTCTCAAGCGCGAGAAGGAATCACCTGAGGAGGAGATAAGCGGTAAGAGCATCGGGCTCATAATAGACGGACCGAACATCCTGAGGAAGGAGTTCGGAATAAAGCTCGAAGACATAGTCGAGGCCCTTGAGAGGCTCGGAAGGATAAGGGTGGCGAAGGTCGTTCTGAACCAGTACGCGCCCCAGGGACTCATCGAGGCGGTCGTCAACCAGGGGCTTGAGCCCGTTATAGTCGCCGGCGACACCGACGTGAGAATAGCGATAGAGGCCATGGAGCTCATCTACAACTCCGATGTTGATGTTATAGCACTGGCCACGAGGGACGCGGATTTTCTGCCCATAATCCAGGAGGCGAAGCGGAAGGGGAAGGAAACCATAGTCATAGGCACCGAACCCGGCTTTTCTGTGGCCCTTCAGAACGCTGCTGACTACGTCATCAAGATGGTTAGCAAGGTAGAGGAGTGAACTCACCACTAACCAGAACTGGGAAGCAAACCTTTTTTAATCTCCCAATTATCGGGTTATGAAACGGAACAACCTGTTAATCGGGGGGTGGTTCAATGAGGAAGGTTCTGGCATTGCTCGTGGTGACTCTGTTCGTCACCTCGCTCCTTGGGGCGAGGCCCGTTAAGGCCGAGGAAACTCTGACCGTTTACTCCTACGAGAGCATCGAGGGTTGGATGAAGGAAATCATTCCGATATTCGAGAAGGAATACGGCGTCAAGATTCGTCTCGTGACGTTCGGCGACGCTGGAGAAGTGCTCAGCAAGCTGATAATCGAGAAGAACAACCCGCAGGCCGATGTCGTCGTTGGAATAGACAACAGCTACCTCCAGAAGGCCCTTCAGGCGGACATCTTAATCCCCTACAAGCCTGAGAACGCGAAGTACATCCCCGAGTGGATTATAAAGGACTTTGACCCGACCTTCCACCTCACGCCCTACGACTATGGCGCTATAGCGATAGTCTACAAGAAGGACGTCGTGAAGAACCCGCCGAAGACCTTTGAAGACCTGACGAAGCCAGAGTGGAAGGGCAAGCTCATCGTCGAGAACCCGCTGACGAGTTCAACTGGAATGGCCTTTTTCCTCTGGACGATTGGCGTTTACGGCGACAAGTGGCCCTACTACTGGGAGAAGCTCAAGCAGAACGACGTGATAATCGTCAAGGGCTGGGGAGCCGGCTGGGAGATGTGGGACAAGAACCAGGCCCCGCTCTTCGTCAGCTACGCCACCGACCCGGCTTACTCGGCCTGCAACTACAACGACACGAGCATAGGGGCAATCTTCCTCAACGACACCGCCTACGTTCAGATTGAGGGGGCGGGAATCGTCAAGGGAACCAAGCACCTCGAGTTAGCGAAGGAGTTCATAAACTTCCTGATAAGCAAAACCGCTCAGGAGAAGCTCCCGCTCAACCAGTGGATGTACCCGGTTAACAAAGAAGTCAAGCTCCCGGCCTGCTTCAGCTACGCCCTCAACGTCAGCTCGGCGAAGGTCATCACAATTCCCTCCGAAGAGCTCGCTAAGAACACAGACAAGTGGCTCAAGGAGTGGAGGGCTCTGATGGTTGAGGGCAAGAAGCCCGAGGAAATCTCGCCAACGCCGACTTCCACCGCCCCAAACACGAACAAAACCGAGAGCTCAAGCAGTACAGGTTCGAGTATCTGCGGTCCTGGTTTGATAGTCGGACTTGCCATAGTGCCTCTTCTTCTCAGGAGGAGGCCTTGATTCCTCAATCCTTTTTTACTCAGCCTCAGTTTCACCAAAGTCGCCCATTCTTCTTTTTCTCCAAAATGGAGAAAACTTTAAATAGGCAACGACGCCAAATCTTAACGTTTGAGAGAACCAGGGTAGTGATGACGTATGAAGTACTTCGTCGTTGTTTCGTACGATGACGACGCCGAGCGAAAGCGCGTTGATTACCTGCTCTCCAAGTGGGCGGAAAGGGCGGACGTTGAGAAGCCCAGGGGGATGACGTTCATCATCGAAACAGAACAGGAGAAAGAGTTCTTCGAGGAGCTGTTCTCCAGGATAGAGGGCAACCCTTCAGAGAAAGTCAGGATTTACCGTGTAACCGAGGAATGGCCCGAACTCAGGGAGCGGAGCGCGACGAGGGAATACCTGCTCGCGGAGGAAGAGGGCTTCGTTCGAAGGTTTCTAGCGTACCTGTGCTCCAAGCTCGGAGGAACGTTCAGCCCAGAAGAAGGAACCTGCGAAGTCTACACAAGGAAAGGAAGGGGTGTAATCCAGTTTTCCCTTAGAGGAACATCGAGGGGAACCGTTGTCAGGGTCACGGTCTCGGGCTACGGCGAGGTCGTTGACTACCTCCTCTCGCGTGTGGATGAGGAGCTAAAACCTCTGGCGGGTGATTCCTATGGGACTCTTTGAAGAGGGAGACGCGAACTGCGTTAAGGCACTCCTCCGCCCCGCTGAGCGCGTTCTGAGGCTCGGAACCGACGTTTGGCGGGAGAGCTACGGAACCAGGGCAGACCTCTGGGGAAGAATCGTCGAAGCCTACAACCGCTACCAGGAAGGCGAGTGCGGGGACTTTCTGCGCGACCTCGACAGACGCTTCAGGGCCAAGTTTGAGGGAGCACTCGCGTTGCTCGCCTGGTCCTTCGAGCGGAACGGAGAAGACTTCGAACCAGCTAAAAAGAGGTTCACCCCCGAGGAGCTGACCGCAATAGAGAGGCTCTTCCGCTACAACGTCTTCGAGATTTACTCCAAGGACGACATCATGAAGCTGATAATGCACAGGGACAACGAGGTTCTCTCACTCCTCAGGGAGTATTACTCCTTTGACAGATGGCTCCAGGAGTTCCTTCAGAGCCCAAGGCACGGCCTTGCCCTCAGGGACTTCCTGAAATCGACGTGGGACTCGTACAAGGAGAAGATAAACCTCGCGATAGCCGAAGCCACCGCACGTTTCGACTGGTTCAGAGACTTCCTCGAAGAGGCCAAAAAGGAGACAGAAGCCGTTGAGAGGATTTACAGGAAGAAGCTCGACGAGAAGGAGAAGGAAGTCGAGAAACTCAGGAAAGCGATGGAGCTCATCCGAGAGCGCTGGTACGAGGAGATAGAGAAGGCAAAGGCAGAAATCGAGTCCGCCAAGAGGGAGGAAATAGAGGCCCTCAGGAGGAAAAACGAAGAGCTCAGAAGGCGCTTTGAGGAGGAGAAGGCCAAGCTCATCGAGGAAATAGCCAGAATGAAGGACGAGGAGATGAAGGCCAGACTCGAAGAGGAGCTCAGGAAGGCAGAGGAAAGGATGAAGGCAGAGGTTAGGGCCCTTGAGGAGAAGCTGAGGAGAAGGGAGCTTGAGCTGAGGCAGAGGGAGATGGAGCTCAGGAGGAGAGAGCTTGAGCTGTCCAAGGCGGAAGAGGAAGTCCGGAAACGAATAGAGGAAGCCATGAAGATGGTTGAGAAGGCGGAGAAGGGCTCACGCTTTATCAGGAGCGATGAAGCGAGGATAATGGAGATGAACTTCGCCGGCAGGATTAGGAGCAAGCTGAGCGGTGAGCTGAAACTCCTCGGGAAGACCTTTAAGGTCGAGTCCGTTGAGGAGAGGGAAACCTTTGACCGCTCCAGGTACGCTGGAAAGCTCGACGAGGTCGCGCTCAAGAACGTTCCAACCAACGTCGTTGTTGAGGCAACGCTGAAGGAGAAGAAGCTCCTCGGAAGGAAAGAGAGCCTAACCCTGAGGGCGGTCTACCTTTCGAGGCCCGAGCGCTACGCGGAGTACGGCTTCGATACCGACCCGGTCGAGCTCGCCGAGCTGAACGCGCTCCTCGACGACGCGAGGAAAGCGAAGGAGAGGACGGTCCTGCTCGTTGCATCGCCAACCGGTTTCGAGAAGAGGATTCTCAGCTACGTTGCCTCAGATGATTTCCACAGGAACTTCGTGGCCGATAGGGTCTCTCTGCTCCTCCTCGACCTCGGTTCGGGTGAGATGATTCACAACCCCAACGACCCCTACGCGAAGGCCTTTGCTCCTCTCCTCAGGCTTGAGTTCGACGAGGAACTGCTTGAGAAGGCCAGGAGGTTCCTTCTCAACAGGCTGGCCTACAAGCACTACGTCCGCTTTGACGAGGCCATCAGCGAACTCGACCTGCCGGTTGAAATCGTGAGGAAGGCTTTCCTGTCCCTCGGGAAGGAGGGCTACGTTGCCAAGTACGTGGAGGGCGTTGGATACGTCCTCGTTTCGAAGGAGTTTGGAGGTGAATGAGATGGGAATACGCGACGTTTTTGGAAGGAAGAGCACCGTTGAGAGGCTCTCCCTTAGAGAGCTCCAAGAGGAGGAAATTAGGCTCAGGAACAGGCTTGAGAGGCTGAAGAAGGACATAAACGCCATAGAGAAGAAGAAAAAGGAGCTCTTCCAGCAGGGCATAGGCGCGGACAAGCTCAAGAAGAAGATGCTCGCTCAAGAAATCAAAAGCCTCGACATGGAGGAGAAGCTCAAGCTCAAGGAGTTCACGACGGCCCAGAAGCAGTACACCCTCATAAAGAACCTAATCGTCGTCAAGAAGTACGAGAAGGAGCTCCGCGAGGTAGGGGTCTGGGACAAGCTCAAGAAGGTCGAGCCAGGGGAGCTTGAGAAGGCCCTCATACGGATAAACCTCGACGGCAAGGAGTTCAACGAGATGGTGGAGAGCCTCAACAGGGTCTTTGAGATGGAGATAGCCGAGTTCGAGGAGGGCGAAGACGAGACCGAGAGGGAGCTCTTTGAGGCCTGGGCCCAGGTCGAGAGCGGTGAAGCGGAGCCGGACGAGGTTGTGGAGAAAGTTCTGAAGGCTGAGGCGGAGGAGGAGTGACATGGGGCTTCTCTCAAAGTTTTTTGGACCGAAGAACCCTCTAGACGTTCCCCTCAAGGACCTGCTTGAGAACCAGATGAAGCTCGAAGCCCAGATTGAGAAAATCGAGCGCGAGCTCAGGGCGATAGAGGCCGAGATAGCAGAGCTCTTTGAAAGGGCAAAGAAAGCCAAGAGCAGGAGCGAGGAGCTCACGATAGCGACGAAGATAAAGACCCTCAACAAGCGCAAGAAGAACCTCCAGGCAACGCACGCCCAGCTGAACAAGCAGTTGATGCTCGTCAGCAACCTGCTCATCATCAAGGAGAACGAGGAGCTCCTGAAGGGAACGCCAACCTGGGAGATGCTCAGGAAAATGTCTCCGAAGGAGCTTGAGGAGAAGCTAATCGAGATGGAGCTCGACGCCAGGAACTTCAACGAGAGCCTTGAGAAGATGCTCGGCATGACCGACAGGACGATAGGGGTTGAGGACTTTGAGGCCGACGAGGAGCTTGAGGAGATACTGAGCACAATAAGGGCTGTCAAAGAGGGCGAGCTTGAACCAGAAGAGGCCACGAAGAAGGTCGTCGAGGAGGAGACGGAGTGAATGCCGAGGAGGAGCCTTGAAGAGGACTTCGTTCGGAGGCTCATCATCTCGATTTTCCTGATTGCCCTTCTCCAGGGCTTCGGGTTACTCATATCGCTCTTCATATTCCTGCCGTGGATTGAGAGGTTCCTGAGGGAGACGGGCTCCTGGAAGCCCTATCCCGGGCCCGAACCGGTTCCGAGGCCGATGCCCAGGAAACCGCACAGTAGGAGTCCAAATCGTGGAATCTCCCTTACGGACGGGCTGATTTTTGAGGCGCCGAAAAAGCTAATCCAGGGAGCTGAGGCGCTGATAAAGGTCGGTTTCAGGAACAGGACAGGGAAAAGCCTTCGCGTCTCGATAGACCTGTCGGAGCTGGCCCTCTACGGAAAGCTGGAGAGGAGGACCCTCGACCTGTACCTCCTCCCGGGCGAGGAGAGGAGCGAGTACGTGCGCTTCGTGCCCTCGAAGGTTGGGAAGCACGCGCTTACCGTCCGCGTCCGCTCCGGGCCGTTTATGGGGAAGAAGGCCATTGAAATCGAGATTACCGGAGAAAAAGCCGGGGGCAACGGGTTGGAGGCCCTTCTGTCGAGATACGAGAGGGTCGAGCTAATTGGAGAGGGCGGCTTTGGCAAGGTCTACCGCGCCCTGAGGGACGGCCGGTGGGTCGCGCTCAAGGTTCCCCACGTCCTCAACGAGAGAACCGGAAAGCTCTTCCTGCGCGAGGTTTCCATATGGCGCGAGCTGAGGCACGGCAACATAGTGAAGCTCCACGACGCAAATCTGACGCCTTACCCCTACATAGAGATGGAGCTCTGCGACCGGTCGCTCGAAGACCTGGAGAAGCCCCTTCCGGCGGAGCGCGTGGCCGAGATAGCTTTTGAGGTAGCGGAAGGCCTGAAGTACGCCCACTCGAAGGGTATAATCCACCGCGACCTGAAGCCAAGCAACGTCCTCCTCAGGGGCTCCAAGCCGAAGATAAGCGACTGGGGGCTTGCGAAGGTTCTGTTCGAGAGCGGAACCACGACGGTAACGGCGATGACGCCTTACTACGCCTCGCCCGAGCAGATAAGTCCGTCGCGCTTCGGAGGGGTTGACGAGAGAACCGACGTATGGCAGCTGGGCGTTCTCATGTACGAGCTCGCGACGGGGAGGAGGCCCTTCGAGGGGAGCGACTTCGTCGAGGTCGCCGGGAGGATAATCATGGAGGAGCCGCGGAGGCCGAGCGAGCTTAATCCAGAGGCGAAGCCCCTTGAAGGAGTAATCCTCCGCTGTCTGAGCAAGGAGAAGGAGCGGCGCTACGGAAGCGTTGAAGAGCTCCAGCGGGATTTGTCGGGAATCCTCGGCGGGAAGTACCGGGAAGAGCTCAAGAAGAGCGTCGGGCCCTCGCGCTCGGCCTACTACGCGGGCCAGCTGTTCCTCCTCCACCTGCGGCTCGGGGACGCGAAGGAGGCCCTGAAGTACGCGAGGGACCTGCTGAGGTACGCGAGGGGGAGGGAGAGGGAAGAGCTGGAGAAGCTCATCGAACAGATTGAGCTGAGGGTTGAGGAGGGGCTCCCCGTTCCAAGGGAGCTCGTTGAGAAGGGTGAGGTTGTTGTTCACGGAGTTGGCGGCAATCCGTCCAATTGCTCTCATTCTTGAAGGAGGTGTATCAAATGCCCGTTGATTTGACAGGTCCGCTTATGGCGTCCTTCAGAAGGGCCAAGAAGGCCTACGAAAAGGCCCTAGCCGAAGGCGATTACGAGACCGCCAGGAGAAAGGCCCTTGAGTGCGCGAGGATTCTCAAACAGCTCGCCAAGCACGACCCCTACGGTAGGAGCTCTTACCTGGCAAAGGCAAGAAAGTGGGAAGACCTTGCTAAGGGGCTCGAAGAGGGAAGGATTCCGAAGAGGGAGGTCAAGGTAACCTCGGAGGGAAGCGACGAGGACGAGCTAAGAACCTACGTCATGGGACTCATAGCAAGGTCAAACGTCAAATGGAGCGACATTGGAGGCCTTGAGGACGTCAAACGGCTCCTCATGGAAACGGTGGTCGTCTCGGCACTCCAGAGACCGGAAGCGGTTCAGCCCTGGAAGGGGGTTCTCCTCTTCGGCCCGCCGGGAACCGGGAAGACCCTGCTCGCTTCTGCTGCCGCCGGAAGTTTAAACGCAACCTTCTTCTCGGTCAAAGCCAGCAACGTCCTGAGCAAGTACTTCGGCGAGTCCGCGAAGATAATCTCGGCCCTCTACGAGGTCGCCCGCGAGAAGGCCCCGAGCATAGTCTTCGTTGATGAGGTAGATGCCCTCACAACCCGGCGCTCCGGCGAGACGAGCGAGGCCAGCAGGAGAATGCTCTCGACGTTTCTAGCGGAGCTTGACGGCTTTCAGGACAAGGGTAGCGACGTGCTCGTTCTAACCCTCGCGGCAACCAACACCCCCTGGGATTTGGACGAGGCGGTTCTCTCGCGCTTTCCGAGGAGGATTTACGTCCCGCTACCGGACGAGAAGGCCACGAAGGAGATAATCAAAATCAACACGCGCGGGCTCGACATAAGCAGGCTTGACTTGGACGCAATAGCCGAGGAGAGCGTCAGGCGCCTGTACTCGGGAAGGGACATCAAGAACCTCTGCCAGGAGGCGGTATGGAACATGATTCGCGAGGAGAACAGAGACCTCCACAAGCTCGCCGAGCTCCCCTACGAGGAGCTCAAAAAGCGCTCGCTCAGGACGAGACCGCTTGAGATGAGGGACTTCGAGGAGGCCTTCAAGAAAATTAAGAGCCCGCTGACGAGGAGAGATGTCGAGAGGTACGAGAAGTGGGCGGAGGAGTTCGGGGGATGAGAAAGGTTGAAATCGCAATTTTGCTCGTCTTCCTTCTCACGTTAAACCCTGCTTTTGCCGTTACAATCGGAATAGACCTCTTCCACGGCGAGAATCCCAAGGGACTCACACCGATGACCTATAAGAATCAGACGCTCGCCCCTGGAATGGTCGAAACGCTCAGCCAGTACACCTTCGTCTACTTTGGAAACGAGAGCTATCGGGACGAGCTGGGAATCCGCTGGCTGGGCAGGTCAATAACCCCGGGCCTGCTGGAAAACGTTGACGTCCTCATAATCGGACAGCCAACGGCAAACCTCTCAAGCGCTGAAATCTCGGCCGTGAGGGAGTGGTTCTATTCGGGAGGAAAGGTTCTGTGGGTTGCCGGTGATTCGGACTACGGAAACGGCGCCAAGACTCAAGAGATAGTGAACGACCTGCTCAAAGCCCTTGGAGCGCCCCTACGCCTTGACCTGTGCTCCGTTGAGGACCCTGTGAGCAACGCGGGAAGACCCTACCGCCCCATAGCCTACGACAGGCCGAGCAACGATACCCCTTACAGGGTGCTTTTGATTCAGGGAGTGGCTTACGGCATCCTCGCGCACGGGCCTGGGCCGGTGGCGCTCTTCGCGAACGGCACCTGGAAGCCCCTGGGGGATGAAAACAAGCCTTCGGGGGTTTACATCATACTCCGGACGAGCAAAGATGCCCAAATCGTTGAGAACAACGCACCCCCCGCGAAGGCTTACAGGGCGGGAGAAACCGGGGAATTCCCGATAGTGGCGGCATGGGTGTGGAGTTCGGGCAACAAACGGAGTGTTCTGATAGTCAGCGGCGAGACGCCCGTTGGGGGCTACGAGCCCATGTGGGCCAGTCAGTACTACGGTATCAAGCTCGACGGGCCAACCTTTGTCTCGAATGTAATCCACTGGGGCGTTACCGTTGCCTCACGTCCCCCTGAAAACAGGAGCTCACCATCAACAACGTTTACGACGGCCGCATCTCCAACGAACAACCAGGTTGTCCAGCCGTCGAGTTCCCAGCCCGCAACAACGAGTTTAGACGGCGTAGAAAAGAGCTCGCCGGTACCGGCCCTTCCTCTCGCACTCGGAGGTATTCTGGTACTCCTCATCATTGGACTTGTCTTTCTGAAGGGCAGGAGCGGGGGTGAAAAAAGGGCCAACCTCAACGTCCCCGGATTTCCGCCGGAGCTTCTGGAGGGGTATGAGCCCCTTGAGTTCCTCGGGGAGGGCGGCTTCGCCAAGGTCTTCAAGGTCAAGCGCAAAAAGGACGGCAAAACAGTCGCCCTAAAAATCCCGCACCTAACTGAGAAGTCCAGGAAATCCTTCACCAGAGAAGTTCGGGCCTGGAGCATGCTGGAGCATCCGAACATAGTGAAACTCTACCGTGCGGAGGAGACGCCGGTACCATACCTCGAGATGGAGTTCGTTGAGGGTGCCGAGGTTGATGGGAAGCTCGTTAGAACGCTTGAGGAACTGCCAAAGCCCGTTGATGAGAAAACTGCCCTAGAACTCATCAGAGGCATCGCAGAGGGATTGAAGCACGCGCACTCGAAGGGCATAACCCACAGGGACTTAAAACCCGGAAACATTCTCCTGAAGGCCGACTTAACGCCGAAGATAACCGACTGGGGACTCGCGAAAATCGGAACACATTCAACGACCACCACCTCGGGGGTAACGGTTCTCTACGCCGCGCCGGAGCAGCTTGACCCCGAAACCTACGGGCGCACCGACCCCAGGACTGACATTTACCAGCTCGGCCTCATTTTCTACGAACTCCTGACAGGAAAACTGCCCTACGGGGAGAAGGGTCCCGCAAGTGTAATCGCAAAGATTCTCAACCCAGAAATCAAGCCGAAACCGCCGAGTGCCGTTAGGCCAGAGCTTGCGAAGTACGATGGGCTCTTCGAGAAGTTGCTGGCGAAGAGGAAGGAAGACCGCTACGAAAGCGTCGAGGAGTTTCTGGAGGACCTTAAGCTCTTGGAGAGGCTTGAAGGAGAAAGGGCCGACCTCAGAGGGCAGATTGAGGAGCTCAAGAAAACCATCCAAGTAACGACGGACAGGTCGGAGGTTCAGAGGCTCGTCAGGAAACTCGTTGAAGGCCTTGGGAGGAACGCGGTCCTTTCGGCGAGGCTCAACGACAAGGCAGGCCTGATTAGTGCGCTTGAGGAGCTCAGGGAGTTCACTCGGGAAGAAAGGGGAGAGGTTGAGCGGGCGATTGAAACCGTCGAGCTCCTCCTGAGGGAGGGTCTGCCGATTTCCCAGGAACTAGTTGAGAGAGTGGAAGTCCTTGTTGATAGGATTAAACGGGAGGTGGAGAGATGAGGCTAATACTGCCCGAAAATCCATGCGTGGACTTCAGCGGGGCCGGAACTGACTTCGTTTACGGGATAACCCACATTGGAGGACGAAAGCACAACGAGGACGGCCTGCTCATCATGAAGCTCCCCGACGGCTACCTACTTGCCGTTGCGGATGGACTGGGCGGCCACAACGCCGGAGAAGTCGCTTCTAGGCTGGCCCTGGAAACCCTTGCGGAGGGCTTTGGGGAGGAGTACGTTGAAGGCCTTGAAGAAGACCTTCTCGCGATTCTCCTGAGGAAGGCCCACGAGATTGCCCACTCCGTTGTTAGGGAGCGCGCAAAGGGGCCACTTGAGGGAATGGGGACGACCCTCGTCTCGGCCGTAGTTAGGGGAAGGACCGTTATCGTTGCCAACACCGGCGACAGCAGGGCGTACCTGGTTTCCAGGGGGAGGCTCGTCGCGAGGACACTCGACCACTCACCACTTCAGGAGCTCGTCCTCATGGGGCAGGTAAGCGAGGAGGAGGCCATGTACCACCCACTCAGGAACAGGGTGAGTTCTGCAATCGGGCGGCGTCTGATGGTTGACCTCTACCGCTGGGAGGTGGGGGCCAATCACATCCTCCTTCTCAGCACGGACGGCCTTCACGACTACGTTCCAAAGGAGGAAATCCTGCGGGCGCTCACCCCGGGGAAAACGGCACGTGACCTCGCCAAAACCCTCGTGGAAAGGGCCCTGCCTGCCACTGAAGACAACGTCACGGTGGTGGTGTGGAGATGGTGAGGAGATGGGCAGTATTCGTTGCGGTGTTGCTGTTAATATCACTCGTTCCACTAAGCCCGACTTTCGCCCAGTCCACTCAGGAGACTGCGCTTAGAATCGTGTACTTAACTGCCCAGGGCAGTCTCTTCACGGGCGTCTTCAACCCGTCCCCGAGCGGAATGACCGACGTTTACACCCACCGCATCTGGTACTTCCTCAACGACCCGCCCTACGTGATGGGGCCCGACGGAAGCTATCACAGCTACCGCTGTCAGCTTGTCAGTGTCAATTACAACGTTCAGGTTCCGGACGATGCTGTAATCTGGAACGACACCCTCGGCGAGTGGACCTCCCCATACGCCGGCAGAACAGCCAAGAGTGCCGTTACTTGGAAGTGCGGTCTCGGAACCTGGGTTGACGGCCAGAAGATAACCCTCGCCGACTACCTCTTCGCCTACGCAATGGACTGGGACTGGAGTCATGAAGGGGGAGCGTACTACGACCAGAGCTGGAGCGCCAGCGTGGCCGGCAAGCTCCAAGGAATCTACGGTCTCGAGGTGAAAGCCGTCACATCCGATTACGTTGAGTTCACGGTCTACCAGGATTACGCAGTTCCATACAGCAGGTGGACCACCGCCGTTAACTACGTTCCATACCCGGAGTTCCCCTGGCAGCTCTATTATGCAGCCTCCGAGCTCGTGGCAAAGGGATACGGAGGCAAGGTGTTCTCGTGGAGCTCAAAGCCCACCAACGGGTACCAGCTCAACCTGATAGACGGGGAGCAGATGGAGTACATTTCGGGCATGCTCTCAAGGTTAAAGGATGAAACTCCGATTCCGGGCCCCCTGTCGGAGCTTTCAAACGTTCTAGGAAAATGGGGTCTAGACTACTACCACTCCGGCCTTCAGGATGCAGAAAGCGGGTACTCAGCCCTGATAAGCTGGATTTCAAACCACAAAAATGCCCTCGTGACCAACGGGCCGTACTACGTTGATGACTACAACCCCGGTGCAATGAGGCTCGTCCTCAAGCTCGCGAACAACAGAAGGGTTGGATTCCCGGACACCGTTAACGGTAAGACCCTCCCCTGGGAGCCGTACTGGAGAGAGATTGACGTTTACGGCGTTCTCAACGACTACACAGCTATCCTCTCCGTTGCTAAAGGCGAGTACGACCTGTACTGGTTCACCAGGCCTTATAGTACTTTGTCCAGTGCGGTCCAGGAATACGGCAAGAACATCAACCTAATCAAGGCTATCCCCACTTGGTGGAGCATCAACCTCAACCTCGCAGGAGACCCCACGACAGGCCTCGTGGAAACCTCCAACGGAACCCGCTTCAACCCGTTCGCGCTCCGTGAGGTCAGGTTCGCCCTTAACTGGCTCATCAACAGGCAGTACATCGTCAGCCAGATACTCCAGGGAAGCGGAGCACCTCTCTACGGTCCAAACCCTACAGGCCAAGTTAACGCACACGAGAATTACGTAACCGTTGCGAAGGCCATGGGCATAACCCCGCAGGGTGACGAGGCCTACGCCATCAAGATGATTGACGAGGCCATGAACAAGGCCGCCCAGGCCCTCAAGGCCAAGGGCCACACCCTTGAGAAGAAGGATGGCGTCTGGTACTTCGACGGCGAGCCGGTTACTGTGAAGGTTATCGCCCGCGTTGAGGACAAGAGACTTGACGAGGGCAAGTACATTGCTCAGATACTTCAGAAGGCGGGCTTTAAAGTGGAGCTCATCCAGTGGCAGAGAACCCAGGCTAGCAAGGTTGTTTACGGTCAGGACCCAACCACCCTCCAGTGGCACGTTTACACGGAGGGATGGCCTGTCAATGGAATTCAAGACATCACGGACCTCGCCTGGGACTTCTGGTTCTTTGACTCAAATGTCGCTCCAAACTGGGGTTCCAACTACCACAACCCGGTAACGGTCAGAGACGTTCTCAACGCTATCGCCAGCGGTGACGTTGCCAAGTTCATCGGCGAACTAAACCTTAAGTACTACAGCACTCCGGATAAGCTCAAGCCGCTCCTCGACTGGACCGGCTACGACCTCGCCAGCCTGCTCGCTTACTCGAAGTGGACCAAGAACGGACTAACGGTAAGTATGTGGAACATCGACCAGTTCTGGGACCTCTACAAGCTCGCCTACGCACTCCACCTCTACAACTCCCCCAGAATCTACACGGCCGAGTTGTGGGACTTCTACATCACCAACAAGAGAGTGAAAGTTGGAATCCCCGACCCAGTTACGGGACTTGGAAGCTTCCTTGCCGTCCGTTCACTTGAACCCGCTGAAACATTGGTGTCAGGGGAAACAACGGGAACAGGAACAACGACTTCAACACCCTCACAGGTGCAGAGTGATAGGGGAACAATCGAAGTAGTCTCCGCACCTGCAGGCGCTGAGGTTTACGTTGACGGAGGCTACCAGGGAATAGCGCCAATAAACGTCAGTGTATCCCCCGGAACGCACAGGGTTCAGCTGAAGATGCCCGGCTATGAGGAGTACTCGACGACGGTCACGGTAGATGCTGGGAAAACCGTTGTTCTAAACGTAAACCTGGAACCCAAATCCGGAACCCTAGTAGTTGACTCAACACCTTCGGGAGCCAGCGTTTACGTGGACGGCACATACCGCGGGACTACCCCCCTGACCGTTGAGCTACAGCCGGGCCAGCATACGATAAACGTGACTCTCGAAGGCTACAAGCCATACTTGGTAACGGTCAACATTCTCCCAGGAGCAACTTCAAGGGTGTATGCAAAGCTCGAAAAGAAACTGGCCACCGGAACAGTCTGGATAAACTCCGAACCCCCAGGAGCGGACGTCTACGTTGACGGCACGTGGCGCGGGACAACACCGCTGACGCTCACCCTTCCACCGGGTACTCACACAATAGAAATCCGGAAGGAAGGTTATCAACCGACCAGAAAAACGGTTGACATTGCCCCAGGAGAAGAAAAGAAAATAACGCTAATCCTCTCGGTGGTGACCTCTCAGGATACCCAACCGAAAACAACCAGCGAATCCACGCCGACCAACGCAGTTCCAAGGAAGGCCATTGCAGGTGTTCTGGCCGTGTTCATCCTTGTTGGGGCGGTGTTCCTTCTCAAGCGCTCGCGCTCTGGAGGAAAGACCCAAAATGAGCTCTCCAAGGGTTCAATTGAGGGCTTCCCGGCCGAGCTCCTAGACAGATACGAGCCCCTTGAGTTCCTCGGGGAGGGCGGCTTCGCCAAGGTCTTCAAGGTCAAACGCAAAAAGGACGGCAAAACAGTCGCCCTAAAAATCCCCAGAATCGACGAGAAAACCAGCAAGACCTTCCTCCGCGAGGTTTCAACGTGGTTCCAGCTCAACCACCCCAACGTCGTCAAGCTCTACGATGCGGACATCTTACCAGTTCCCCACCTTGAGATGGAGTTCGTTGAGGGCGTGGAAGTTAATGGGAAGCTCGTTAGAACGCTTGAGGAACTGCCAAAGCCCGTTGATGAGAAAACCGCACTGGGACTCATAAAGGGCATTGCGGAAGGCCTAAAACACGCCCACTCGAAAGGCATCGTTCACCGCGACTTAAAGCCCGGAAACATCCTCCTCAAGTCAGACCTAACACCGAAAATAACCGACTGGGGACTCGCGAAAATAGGAACGATGAGCTCGGGAAGGAGCGTGATGGGCTACACCCCACTCTACGCCGCGCCGGAGCACCTGATGCCGAGCAAGTTCGGAAACACCGACCACAGGACAGACGTATGGCAGTTGGGGACGATTTTCTACGAGCTACTGACCGGCAGGGTTCCGTTTGAGGGCTACACCTATGAGGAGGTCTTCGGCAAGATAACTGACGAGAACTACCTCCACAAACCACCCTCAGAGTTCAACCCCGCATTGGCGAAGTACGACGGACTCTTCGAGAAGTTGCTGGCGAAGAGGAAGGAAAACCGCTACGAAAGCGTTGAAGAATTTCTGAGGGACCTTGAGAAGCTCGAAGAGAGCGAGAGGCGGAAGCAGGAGCTCGAGTTCCAGGTTGAGGAGCTGAAGAAAACCCTCGCAAGAAGCGTGGAGGCTCTGAAGAGGAGCAAGACCGCCGAGGAAATCAGGGAGAACAGCAGGCTCGTAGTCCAAACCCTCTCGAAGCTCGCTTTAGCCTACGCGGAGCTCAACAGGAAGGCAGAGCTTCTCAACACCCTGAGCGACCTGAAATTCTATACAACCCAGCACAGAGAGGAGCTCGGGAGGGCAATTGAAGCCCTTGAGCTCATGATTAGAGAAAACCTGCCCGTAAGAGAGGACTTCGTTGAAAGGCTCAAGGTGCTCCTTCACGAGATAGAGCGTGAAAACGGGGTGTGAACCATGAAGTTCTGGAAATCCAAAGAGGAGAAAGAGATAGAAAGGAGGATACGGGCCAAAAAGGCAAAGATGGCCCTGAAACAGTACATAAACAACCTCGAAGCCTTAAAGCGCAGGGTCTTCCTTCAGGGAAAGGAAGCGGCGAAGCTCGGCGACGAGGAACTGCTGAGAAGAAGCGCCGTAAAGTACCTTGTCCTTGAGAATCGAATAAAGCAGGCGAAGCGCCTTCTCCTCCTCATGGAGGAGGCAGAAATCCAGAGGGAACTCGTTAAGGTCTCGGCTGAGTTCCTCCGCTTCAGCAGGGACATCGTTGAGAGCATTGCAGAGGGACCCGGAGCAGAGGACGTTGCCAAGATGCAGGTTGAGTTCGAAAAGGCGATGGCGAAGGTTGAAACCCTCGACGAGGCTCTGAGTTCCATGCTCGACGTAACGAGCGAAAGCATCCTGAGCGGAAACTTTGACGAAGAAACGATAAAAGAGGCAGAGGCGTTCTTCGACGTAGAGCCCTCCGGAGAGAGGCTCAAAGAGATTGAGAAGGCTATGAGGGCTTAGCCCAAGCCACTTTTCCATTTACCACAACCTTTTCCACGTCGCTTCCCCTCGCGGAGTAAACGAGGAGCGAGTAAACGTTTTCCAACGGCCTGAACCACGGTTTATCTGCGTTTATGAGAACCAAATCCGCGAGATAGCCGGGCTCAATGAGTCCGGCCTTTAATCCAAGGGCCCTCGCGCCTCCAACGGTCGCCATTCCGAAGAGCTCTCGAGCTGGAACCGCGTGCGCCTTTCCGGCGGTCAGGTTCGCGACGATTCCGGCTGTTCTCATCTCAATGAAGGAGTCGAGGATTCCGGTTGGATTGGGCGAGTCGTTGCCCAGGGCCACGTTGAGGCCGAGGTCGAGGAGTTTTCTCAGACTCACCGTTCGTGCTTCAAGCTTGACGTTGCTCGTTGGGCAGTGGACGAGGGTCGAGCCGGCCTTGGCCAACCTCTCGAAGTCAGAATCGCTTAGATAAACGCCGTGGACGCCGATTAGACTTTCGTTCAAAAGCCCGGCCCTTTCGAGGAGGCCAACGGGCGAAAGGCCGTAGCGCCTTCTAACCTCGGAAACCTCCGCCCTGCTCTGGGCGAGATGGATGTGAACCCTCGCGCCGGTTTCCCGGGAGAGTTCGGCAAGTTCTTTCATCAGCTCAAGCGAGACGGTGTTCGTTGCGTGCGGTGCAAGGGTAGGCGTTACGAGCCCGCTTTTCTTCCAGCGCTTGAAGAATCGGGAACCTTCCTCAGAACTTGCGAGAGGGAAATCAACCTCGTCCATAACCGTCTGGCCGATGAAGGCCCTTATGCCGAGCTTCTCGGCGACCTCCGCTATCTCGTCCGCGAAGAAGTAGTGGTCGTTTACCGTCGTCGAGCCGTTCATCAAAGCCTCTTTAAGACCGATTTCAGCCCACTCGCGGATTTCCTTCCGCGTCCACTCAAGTTCCATTGGCCAGATGATTTTCTCAAGCCATTCCTCCGTCGGTAGGTCCTCGTCGAGACCCCTAAAGCGCGCCATCGCCACGTGGGTGTGGGCGTTGATTAGGCCGGGAATCACGAGGTAGTTCTCCCCGCCGTAAACTTCGTCAACGCCCCACTCCCCCAGTTCCCCCGCCGGAACGACGGCCCGAATGATGTTATCCTCAACGATGACGGCCCCATCTCGAACGGAGCGGTAATCGACGAGCTTTCCGACCAGCGCGAACATCCTCCCACCGTTGAACATACGGCAGGGAAGAACTTAAACCTTTTGACGTTGTGACATTCAAATGCCCAAAGGATTTAAATCCCAAAATGAAAAATCCCTACCATGCCCCGGCTCGTTCGGATTGAGTCAAGGCTAAGGGTCCTGTCGCTCTGGCTGAATAGCCTCTTCTGATTGGGTTAGCGTTATAAACCCCGCTGAAAAGCTTTTGGAGGTGGTAAAGGTGATTGATAAAGTTTACTGTGCCGACGTTAAGCCCGAAATGGAAGGGAAGAGGGTTAAGCTCGCCGGATGGGTTTACAGAAAGAGGGAGGTCGGAAAAAAGGTCTTCATAGTGCTCAGGGACTCGAGCGGAATCGTCCAAGTAGTTTTCTCCAAGGAACTCAACGAAGAGGCCTACAGGGAGGCCAAGAAGCTCGGCATCGAGTCGAGCGTTATCGTCGAGGGAACCGTTAAAGCTGACCCGCGCGCTCCCACAGGGGCGGAGGTTCAAGCCGACAAGCTTGAAGTTATCCAGAACGTTGACTTCTTCCCGATAACGAAGGACGCAAGCCCGGAGTTCCTGCTCGACGTCAGGCACCTGCACCTCCGCTCGCCCAAGGTCGCGAGCATAATGAAGGTAAAGGCCACGCTCGTTCAGGCGGCGCGGGAGTGGCTCCTCCAGGACGGCTGGTACGAGGTCTTTCCGCCGATACTCGTCACAGGAGCGGTGGAGGGTGGCTCAACGCTCTTCAAACTCAAGTACTTTGACCGCTATGCTTACCTGAGCCAGTCGGCCCAGCTCTACCTTGAGGCGGCAATATTTGGCCTCGAAAAGGTCTGGTCGCTCACGCCGAGCTTCAGGGCCGAGAAGAGCAGGACAAGGAGGCACCTCACCGAGTTCTGGCACCTCGAACTTGAGGCCGCATGGATGGACCTCTGGGACATCATGAAGGTCGAAGAAGAGCTTGTGAGCTACATGGTTCAGCGCGCGCTTGAGCTCAGGAGAAGCGAGATTGAGACCTTCAGGAAGGATTTAACCACGCTCAAGAACGCCGTTCCGCCGTTCCCGAGGATAAGCTACGACGAGGCCATAGACATACTCCAGAGCAAGGGCGTCGAGATAGAGTGGGGCGAGGACATGGGCGCCGACGAGGAGAGGGTTCTTACCGAGGAGTTCGAGGCCCCGTTTTTTGTCTACGGCTATCCAAAGGGCATCAAGGCCTTCTACATGAAGGAAGACCCGGAGGACCCGAGGAAAGTTCTCGCGGCGGACATGCTAGCTCCGGAAGGCTACGGCGAGATAATCGGTGGCAGTCAGCGTGAGGACGACTACGACAAGCTCGTGCAGAGAATCCTTGAGGAGGGAATGAACCCCGAGGACTACCAGTGGTACCTCGACCTCCGGAAGTACGGTTCAGTTCCGCACAGCGGTTTCGGCCTCGGCCTTGAGAGACTCGTCGCGTGGGTTCTCAAGCTCGACCATGTGAGGTGGGCCACACTCTTCCCGAGGACGCCGAGCAGGCTTTACCCGTGAGCTTAATCTTTTACTATTCTCTTCTCTGATTCCTATTTAGATTCGATAAAATTAATAGGATTAGTCCTCCAATACCTTCCAGGATAGATATTAGGAACACTACCATATTTTGTCTTGTAGACATGGCCCAATTCAGTAACTTTTCAATGTCAGTATTATTATTTGTCATCCCAAAATTAACACCCAAAATGACAAACATTCCCCCGCCAAGCACAATCAACAGCATTGAAATGACGTTCTGCAAGGTAAGGAATCTTGCAAGCATCAAATTTTCCTGACTCTCTTCCCAGAGAAGGAGAACAGATGTAAGGGTTATGCCAAGATAAAGAATGACTACACTCTGAAACTGTTGTACCAGTGTGTTGACTGTGTTGTCCGGAAGCCCCATTCCATTTGTGATAGCATAAGCAAAAATGAGAGAGCTAGGGACAATGAAAGCCCCTATAATAAGGTTGTAGAATGTATCTAAGATATCATTGCTCTCTCCTCGCCCAACAGTAGTTTTAATAAGGGCCTGAACAAATACAAGTCCATATCCCACCAGAGCCAGTAAAGCAAGGCCATAGGTAATGAAATTTATAGAAAACAGCGAAGTTACCATAGAAAGAAGAACAATGAGGAGGATACCTAGCGCCCCCAGCAAAATAGTTTCCCAGCGGTTCCAGATTAAAACAAAGGTGATACCCGCCCCAAATACCATTGAGAAGACCCAGATGAGTATGGCAAAGTCTCCCGGATTAACCCCTACCCAAAGGAGAAGGGCAACATTACTAGTAAGAATAAATGTGACAATTAATGAAACAACACCTTCATAGGGAATTTCCTGTAATCCACTTAAGAGAATCAAAAAAGATACAGAAACCAGATATATAATCCAAATCCAAATTCCCATTAAAGTGCGTATATGGAAAAGTTTAGCCAAAGAGAGAGGAACAAATAGATAAACAAACACTCCACCAAAACTAAACAATGCAGTTCTCCCCTTTTCATTTAGTAAACTATCCGAGAACAGAAACGCTATCGTAGGTAATAAAATCAAAAGTAAAATCCACGTTAGAAGAAGGCCCGCTCCAACATAGCTTCGCGAGTTAGTAGAATTCGTAGAGCCTGAAGATACGTTAAATTCTTCACCATTTTCATTTGGTATAAATGTGTAGTTCTTTACTACTCTTTTGCCATCCTCAGTAAACGCAACAACTAGATGAACGGGATTTTTCTCTGGAACGAGCAGACTCATATTGGCTGAATTACTCACAAGAACTGCATATGCGTAATCAATGTATACGGTAGTGCCTGTTAAAGTTACATTTTTTAGAATAAAACCAATTTCAAGGGGGCGAGAACACATATCATTTTCGCAGAGAACTACGTTCCAGTGGTTTAAGTGGCCATAGCTGATGGTAGAATTTAAAATAATGTCTCTGGAACCTTGAGGGGAAATAACAAAAAAAGCTCTTTTGCTGTGAGGTTCATACAGAACTGCCTCAACTTTGAGAATATGTGAGGAGTTTAGAACGCCAACAGTGGCATAAATTGCAATATCGATATCTTGGGCATTTTTTGGAAAGTTAATTATTGTAACGTTGCTGATATTAAAAACAACGTACTTGCTGGTGGATACCACCGCAAATTGATTGTTACTCCTCCAGACTGTCTCAGCATTAGCATAAGAATGGGATATAGAACCTACAATTATGAATGCTAATATTATCGCTAAGATTATGATTTGTAGCTTTTTCATTTTAATCGTTGGTACATAGTATAAGCACAATTTAAAAACGTTTCGTTAGTTAATTAAAAAGTTTAATTTAAAAATTAAAAATCCTCAACGCCAGCGGCGGAAACAATATTGCAAGCCCCAATTAGCACTTTCGAAGAGGCTTTTCAAAAGTTTGTAGCTCTTGCTCAAGGCTTAAATAGAGCAGATTTTGCTCGTAAATCACATTTTCCAAAAAGAACACACCAAAAAGACTGGCGAGTTTGGAAGTAAACCCTCATGAGAACAAGCCATTCAAGAGGCATGCCAACTTTGATGAAACTTTGCGCAGGCAAAGTTTCCTAACGGGGGGCGAAGCCCCACTCCGGGGGTTTGAGAGTACAGAGCAAGCTTTAACAAAGCTTGACCAAAAGCTCGTGATTCCTCTTTATGGCTCCTCTTCAAAGGATTTTAAAATCAAGTCAACCGTTGAGAATTTGAATTCACCTTCTTAAGGACTCCTTCACACGGGTTCTACTTAAACCGCGCTCCAAAGGAGCGCTAAAGACCTGAACCCATTGTAAAAGGTACTATTAAAGGAATTCACTCATCTTTAAAGGGCAACTCAAGCAGAAATCCATTCACAGAATAGACTTTTTTCAAAAGAGAATCACAAACTTTGATGAAACTTTTGCTTGGCAAAAGTTTCGATGGTGGGCCCGCGGGGATTCGAACCCCGGACCTCCACCTTGTAAGACAAGGAAAACTCAACGATTTGTGGGCCATTTACAAAAAGCAGTTTGCAGAATGGCTCTCTGACCAAATAACGCCAGTAGTGAAGAAAGACTACCTCAAAGCGCTCGAAGTCTTCTTTGGTCGGCACTCATTAAAAACGTACGAGGACCTAGAAAAGGCCCTCAAAGCGGAGAACTACAACGACAGAGTAGTGAAAGGCCTCCGCAAGTTCACCACATTCCTTGAGGAGAAACACATCATCGACTACCACCTCGCAGACGACTGGAGGAGAATCATGAAAATCAAGCGGAAGGCTGGAGTTCGGGCCGTTTTCGTGACTGACGAGGAAATCAGAGAAGCATACAAAGCCATCAAAGAGCGCGGTGAAGAAAAGCTCACGCTCTTCAAGCTTTTGGTATTCTCAGGAATCAGGCTGACCCACGCTGTCCAGCTGGTGAACACCTTCAACTGGCAGAACGTCTACATCGTGAACGAGAAGGTCGCCAGATACCCACTGTTTGCATTCTCCCGCGGTAAAAAGAGGGGCTTTTGGGCCTATGCTCCAAAGGAGTTCTACGAGCTCCTTGAGCCGATGAATGTCAACTACGTGAGCGCCAAGGATTGGGTGAGTCACGGGAAAGTTTCTGCCAACACGATAAGGAAGTGGCATTACACTTTCCTCATCCGTCAGGGCGTTCCTGCCGACATTGCTGATTTTATCCAAGGACGTGCAAGCCAGCGCGTTGGAGCGACGCATTACCTTAACAAGACTCTCCTGGCCGATGAGTGGTATTCTGCGGTTGTGGATGAGCTGAAGAAAGTCCTGGAGGGCGAGAAATGAACTGGAGGAAGTTGGGGAGCTTTTTGCTTCTTATTGCGGCTATATTTGCTGGAGTCTCTATACAGATACACTTAGTGCAAACGGGTCATTGGGATTTTGTGAAGGGCTACATAGCAGGTGTCATTGTGTATCAATTCTTAATCGATCCCCAATGGGTCAGAAGGATTACCGAACCAGACGAATTCGTTAGCCTGGTGATGTGGGTGTTCTTCCCGTTTGTAGCTACGCTTGCGACAATGTGGAGGATTATGATGGAAAACCTTGAAAGGAGGTGAGCGGAGGATGGCCCAAAGGTTTGTTCGTGGTGTTTACATCGATAAGGACGTTGAGATGAGGGCAAAAGCCCTTGCAAAGGTGAAAGGGGCCAGTTTTAACCAGGTAGTCAGGGAGGCAATCATCAAGCTCTACAGAATGGAACTTGGGAATGTGCGGCCAGAAGAGATTTTGCAGGAATGACCTTTCTCTTTACGCTTAATTTAAGCTTAAATTACGCTTAATTTGTTCTTATCAGCTTATAAACCCTTCTTTTGCACTTTCAACGTAGAATGGGCCTTCCTCCGCTCAAATCAGTTCTCTAATCAGATTCATAGTTAAGGGCTGAGCCAGCAGGGCGGGCACGCCCGCGGCGATGAGGCCCGACGCTTCCGGAGGCGGTAGTATGGACTCGCTTGAGGGTATTGCTCGGGAAATTGAAGCTCTTGACAGGTATGCAAGCACGCTGAGAAGGCAGATTGATTCAGCACAGCGCGAGCTCGCGAGAGTAACGAGACGAAAGCAACAGCTCCTCGCTGAGCTTTCTCGCATGAAGAAGATGCGAGGGGCGATGGCAGTATGAAGCCTAAGAGCCTTGCTCAGCTGGTTCTTTTCGTCATGATCACTGCCTTCTGGCTTAAGATTGCCTGGCCCTTGATGACAAAAGAAGCCTTGGCAATCGGCGCGGTTGGCGGTGTCTTGATGCATTGGGGGCTCACGAACAAAGGAAGCAAGGCGGTGGCCCTCATCGAGCCTTTCACGAGCGGTTGGAGAGTCATGATGTACGACATGATGCTCGTGGCTTTCTTGGTAGCGCTGGCTCAGTATGCAGGAATGACTTTTCTTGACGCGCTCAAGAACAGCGTTCAGAACCTCGCGCTTCTGCTGGCCCTCGTGGGCGGGATTGGAATTGACTACAGCGTGGGTGGTTGAGATGGGCGTTCTTGGGCTGATTCTGGCAATTGGGCTCATGGCGGTGGGTATCGTCATGTTCGGGCTTGCGGTTGACACGGCGAGCTGGCAGAGGAGGTGATCTAAGTGAAGAGATTCGGCGTTTTGCTCACTCTGCTACTCTTGTTCGGGATGCTGACGGGGGGAATGGGCGCAGTTTCAGCATCACAAACATTAGAACTCTCATCTGCGATTCTAAAGAACGACGCGAAGATTGTTGGTAACTACATAGATCTGTCAGCACAAGACGCACTCGCGATATTCAACATTGCAAACAGCAGTAACTTTGATAGAATAGTGATACACTTTGTCGCAGGAGGCACTAATCAGTATGGTAGAATTTCGTTTGGTTTCATCTTGCAGGATGAAAACTGGACAAATGTAACAATTTCGTTCCAGGGAACAGACGGAGGTAAGGCCCCGTGGGCAGTCGTTCTCTACGAAGACGGACAAGAAATCACGCAGGTAAACGTTGATTCGCTGGATCTGACTGAGTATCAGCTTGCAATCTCCGTGTATAACAACACAATCTCTGTTTTTGACACGAAAAACAATATAACATATTTCTCGAATGTGAAATTGCCAGCGTCATTCGGGCGCGTAACTAAGCTAATCGCGGGTCAGCATGTTGGAGCGGGCGATTGGGCGTGGCACGTGCAGGTGTTCAAGCTCTATAGTGTCGAACTGTCCGGAACGCCAGTCAAATTCAGTTTCTATGATGCTCTCACCAACCAGCCCCTCACGGGTGTTACGGTGAAGGAAGGTGACACGGTTCTCGGCACGATTGACAACGGCGGCTCGCTTGAGCTCGCGAAGGGCACGCATACGCTTACTTTTTCAAAAACCGGCTATTGGAGCGTCACGAAGACGATTGACGTCACTTCTGACATGAGCGTCAGCATTGAAATGTACCCCTCGAGCGCGGCATTCAAGCTTGAGAACTTCCCCTCGAACATCAGCATTCATGAGAGCACAATTTACACGCTCACCTTCACTCTAAGTCCGATTGAGACGAGTGCGACCTATAACACATACTTGAGCCTTTCCGGCCTCTCTGACATCATAGAAGTCAGAAAAGACGGCTCTCTCGTCAGTCCTGAGAACGGGAAGTACTACCTCGGCGACATTTCAGGCCCAACACAGATTTCAATCAAATTCAAGGCCGGCGCGGTCGGCCAGCATGGCTTCACTATCACCCTCACCTCGAACGATGCAATCATGTCAAAGACCTACACGACTACAAAGCAGGTCGTTTACAAGGTTGAGCCGCTGCCTTTCTCCGTCCAGATGCCGAGCGAGTGGCAGGTTGGCGAGAATCAGTTGAGGATTTCAGAGTCGAGCGGCCAGAGCTACCTCGTCACCGCGGTCCTGAAGGATTCAATTGGAAATGAAGTTTGGAGTGCGTCCCATGCTTTCAGCCCGTATGAAGCCTACACGTTCACGCCAAAAATCCCGAAAGAAGGCGATTACACGCTTGAATTGCAGTGGAACGGCCAGACGGCAGTCTATGACGTTACCGTGAACCCGGTCATCACGCTGAAAACGAAGACTCTCACTGTGCAGAAGGGCGGCGGGGGAACGATTGTCCTCCACTTCAAGAACCCGTCAAGCGACGTGCAGTACTACACGATTGTCGTCAGTGGAGGCTTCCTGCCGGCCGAAATAAACCAGAGCATTTCAGTTGCTCCACTCGCAGAGAAAGACGTCAGCATAGCCTTCGCCGTGCCGGAAGATCTCACTTATGATGCCTACGAGTTGAATGTTGCCGTTATGCAGGGCAACGCGACCGTCTTCTCTGACAAGGTAGCCGTGACTATCTCTGACGATTCAGGGTTCAGCCTCTTTGGCGGGGCCAGTTCTGGAGGAAAGATGCTCCTCTACGTTTTGGCCGGCCTGCTCGTCGTGGGCGGGTTGGTTTTGGCACTGAGGAGGAGGTGATAGCATGCTTTCTCTTTTCAACTTTCTGAAGTGCAGGAAGAAGAAAGATGAGGATGGGGAGAATAAGAGAAAGCCTCGCAGGCGCGACGGAGAGAACAAGAGAAAGAGCCTTGCGAGTGCTTTTATCCTATTACTACTCATCAGCTCGACGTTTTCAGCAGGTTACGCGACAGCATGGCCGTGGGATGGTTTGGGAAAAAAGGTGAAATCTGCAGTTCACACACTCACTAACAACATTGGGGGAGGTGCGGCAGGGGCTTTAGCTGGTGCCAAAATTGGAGCAAGCATCGGTGCTGCAGGAGGCCCAATTGGTGTTGCCATTGGCACTGTAGTCGGAGGAATAGTTGGTTATATCGCGGGAGCCCATATTGAGCAAACCATTAAAGACGCCGTCGGAAAGTTTTTCGACCCCCTGAAAAAGCTCCTTTACCCACCAAAGCCAAAGATACCCGGCAACTTTCAAAATCCGAAAAACGTGACTAAACAGGAGTTAGAGGATAACACTGCAGTGATAAACGCCCTCGCCTCAAATCTCACGAAAGAAGCCGACGCTGCAGCAATCAAAGACCTCCAAATTCTTCAAGCAAAACTAAAGAGTAAACTAATCGAGTATTCAATAGAAGAATCAAACGGAACGGGAGACTTTGCCTCATTTGAGCTTCGCGGGCCCGAAAGTATCTACGGTTTTAGCGCGTTTCCCATCCAAATTGACCTGCTCCCCCGTGGGACAAAAGACGTGAAAGACCCTATTTGCTTAACAACTGTCAAAGTCTACGTCAAAGACACCGTAACTGGAGATATCAAGTGGACAAGGGTTTGGAACTATGCTAAAGACTCAAATTGTATCGACCCTGGAGATGAGGACAAAGACAACAACCCCTCTAGTGCTTGGAGCTTTGAGACAATTCTCAAGGGACCTGATGACAATCTTGGCGATTTAATGAGCGTCATGTATGGCAACGCGGACAATGCTACAATAGCGAAGCTGTTCTCGGCAAAGCCCGATAAATTTGAAATCGTCGTCGAAGTGGATGGCTACAGGAAAATCTATTACTATGCAGACGGAGAGTGGCACTTTGACCACGACGAGCCAATTCACGCCCGCTGGCAGAGCCTCTCCGCGTGGAAACACGTTGGTGGCGGAACTTATCCTCTTGGTGGATTTGGGGGCTCACTTCCAGTTGACGCGAAGGACACTCAAGCCGCAATGAGTTTTACAAGGTACAACATTCTTTTCGCCGGAGCAGCCTCAAACCTTCTAACTGTCGTCTATGGGAACCCTGTAAACATTCTCGACGCAACTACGAACTTTAAATTTGTCTTCCAGGGCAACCCTGGCTACTTTGACCCTATGAGTCCAGCAATAATTGATGAAGCCAGGATTGTGGTTTATAGAATCCTCAAAGACGGCAGATGGGAGCTCGCAGAGAGCCAGCCTGTTGACGGCCCCGCAACGCTTGGTGATATCGCTTCAGGAAAGAAGCTCTACATAAGTGTCACCTACCACAACGCGCCTGATGTAGTAACGTACAGGGCATTCCTCGCCCTAAAAGCGGATGTTGAGCGTGATGAGGGTACAAAAATCCCGATTTGGATTCTCGTTGAGCCGAACATCGCGGTTATCCCGCCCAACAGAGTCGTTACATTGGACCAATACATAACTGAGATTGGGGACATAGTCTCTGACAAGGTCATCACTGCTGAAGAAGCTACAAAGCTCAAGACGATGTCAAAGACAATTATCGAAGGACTGAAATCAAAGATAAAAGACGCGGAGGCTTGGAAGGCAAAGGGCGACGCGGAGGGCAAGAAAGACGTTTCTAACTACGCTTCGCTCGCGATAAAGCACTACAACAAGGCAATTGAGTACGCTGAGAAGATGGGTACTGTTGACGACACGAATGACCTTCTCAGGTTCGCGGAGATTGAAAAGGAAGAGGAAATGGCTGGAGACTACTACTTGCAGGCGGCGCAGGCGGCTTATTATGGCCAGACTGAGCAGGCTAAGGCTCTCGCTGAGAACGCAAAGAAGCTCGATGAGAACGCAAAACAGTACGAGGGCGGGTTCATGAACGGTGTTCTGCCAGACCTTAGTGATTGGAGGAGCGTTTTAGCATTCATTCTCCGCATCGGGCTCGCGATTGCAGGGATTTACGTTGCCAAGAATCTGTTTGGCACTATGGGAGCTCTCATCGCGGCTGGCCTGGCGTTTGTGTTTGTCTTCGGGCCAGCAATTGGAATATCTCTGTGAGGTGATGTAAGAATGGCGGATGCAAACGCGAATAGAGGGCTCTTCTCAGGGCCCTCCTCAATATCTTGGGCATATCGAGCCCTCATTTTGGGGCTCCTCGTGCTAATACAGTGGTACGCCGGCAAAGAAAGCATAACCTTTGCAGAATTCAACAAGACCCTCGCGGGAATCCCACTAATCATCCTCGGATTCTACCTCATCCTCGACTACATGATGGACACTGGAAGCCTCTACAGGAAAGTTTGGGGCAGGCAGAAGGGATTCAGTGGCCTCATGACTGCAATGGGAACCGCGGGAATGTTCTTCCTCGTCATGACCTGGCTCATGGCGGGAGCGATTACCCTGAACTTTGCCAGCATCAGTCCAGTAGTTCTCGTGGTTGCAATGTTCCTGACGTTACTCCTCCTCTGGCCAAAAACCGGCACAATGGAGCTCGGATTCTGGATGTGGCTCGCTGCTAACGTCGTTACCCACTTCCAGTACTTCCAGCTCATTCCAAAGCTCGTGTTTGGAGGGTGAGGAGAATGCCAGACCCAATGAAGAAACTCATGTGGGGACGCGCCCTGATGAAGTCAGCGTTCGCAGTGGCCATGATGGCGCTATTGTTCTACTACACCAAGGACAAGAACGTAACCGTCGCAGCGTTCCTCCAGGCTGTTTCCGGAACTTCCCTGGCAGTCGTACTGGTCTTTGAGGCAATAGACCACTTTACCGACAAATCAGACTACACGAACCTCTACTGGTCAGTTGGTGCAAGACTGCGCGGCGGGACTTTTGGAGCTGTGCTTGGAGCACTCGTCGTTTCGGCGGTGATATTCTTCGCCGTCCTCGTTGCAGTAACCGGGACTGTAGCATTCAGCCTCGGCCAGTACAACCCGGCTACTATCCTTTGGGCGGGCATGGTTGCAACCTACACGATGCTACCCAACACCGGCGACGAGCCCCTGTTGCTCTACATCTGGCTCGCAGCCAGCATAGTAACTCACAACTTCGTGCTCCTTCCCGCGTTTGCGATGAAGTTCGTCAAGACGAGGATGATTACGGCCCTGTTGGGGTGAATGGAAGTGAAAGAGTGGCAAGTGCTGGCAGCGTCTTTCATCTTTTACCTCCTCAACATCACAGTGCTCCAGGATACTCTGAAAACGGCCTTGACAGTCCTTGGCTTCCCAACCGAGTGGTATCATCTCGTCGGCTTGGCAGTGCTCATGACTCTGGCCTTTGCGAGATTCATCAGTCCAGTGTGGGGCCTTGCTGACCTCCTCGCTGCAGGCTTCATCGTCGTCGTTTACCTCATTGCAATCTACAAGAATCCAATTTCAGTCGTCGCCGACCTGCTGAAGTCAGTGCTTGGATTTGTAGCTGTGGGAATACTCGCGGGATTGAGCATGAGGGGAGGGAAGAGCTATGGACGCTAACTCAATCGTCAGCCAGCTCCAGAGCTTGGCAAGCCAGCACCCCTATGTTGCCCTTGGCCTGTTGCTCATCATAATCGGAGCATTAATCCGCGGGAAGGCGGCCTTAGTGTTTTACGTCCTCGGCGCTCTCGCGCTGATAAAGGCTTTCGGCCTATTCGACACTTTCGTTTCTTTCCTGAAGCAGGTTCCGACTCTGCTCAAACAGCTCTCAAGTGGATTAGGAGGTGTTTGAAGAATGAAGAGGAAGTATCAGAATTGGTTGATAGCGGGCTTTCTGGCCGTTCTCTTCGTGGTCGGCTACTTTGTCGTTGCTAAGCCGGACAGTGCCGGCCCTGGAGTGCTCCTGAATCTCGACAACCAGACCACCAACAGCACTGAGACCTACCAGCTGGCTATCTCCGACATTTCCGCGGCCGTTGACCAGGCTACCGGGCATGTCTTAGTTAGCTTTAAGCTCACGAATGAAGAGCACTTCAACATCAGTAGCGTCCAGGTCCTCTATGCTCTGAATGTTGCCGACCCGAATAACGCCACTTATATTGCCCTCAACGCCACCGCCGATAACGGCACCTACAAGGCCGAGATTCCCTCAAAGTTTGGAGATGCTGTGTACTACAAGGTCAAGGTGGCTTATGACAGCGGAAAGACTCTCGAGAGCGACGTTCAGAGCATAACTGTGAAGGACACCACTGCCCCGACCGCGACCCTGAGCATTGAATACAACGCCACGACAGGCAACGCGACCATCACTGTCAACGCCAGCGACAACGACGCCATAGACAAGGTTATCCTATTCTATGCAGTCACCGCGGACGGCAACCTAACCAACGTAACATTCAGCAACGTCACCCTGACCACTGCTCCGTACACCTACACGCTCACCGTTGACAGCAACACGACCGACAGCACGTACTACTACCTTGATGTCTATGCAGAAGTCTATGACATCAGCGGTAACATGGTCAGAGTGCCGGCGAACGGCACCGTCCAGCTCTACGCGAACGAGACTAAGACCGCGAGCGGTTGAGGTGGGCTGAAATGTACGCCCACCGCTCCTCTCCTTCATTTTCCCGCGTGATACTCCGCCTTTTCGCGGTTGTTTCAGCGCTGTTCATACTCTACTATGGCTACTCGACATTCCATCACACCGACCCGCTCAAGCAAAGACTGTATGAGTTGGGTTATCCGGAGAAAGGCTACATTGTCGAGAATGGAACTATTCTCTGGAGCGATGGGCATATCACGATAATGCAGGGCGCTTACGTTGAGAACTACCCAATTACCGCCGAGGAAGCCTACAATCTCATCCTCCAGTATCTGGCCAGCTACAACGAGAAGCTGAGGAAGTACGGCTACAGGCTCTACCCCGACAAAGCCAGCCTCACAGAGAAGGAAAAGAACGGGCAGAAATATTGGGTTTTCGAGTTGAAGCTTAAAGCTGGCTCGAATGATATGTTCGCGGGTTTTGCGTGGGTGAATCGGAAGACGGGCGCGGTAGAAGTGAAGGGAATCTTGGGGTGAGAAGAATGAGTTTCAGGAGTATGAAGTTCTGGCTTCCTATAATAATATATATGTTATCCATTGCTCCAGCCCTCGCGGTTACCTTCTCATGGTCAGGGGCCCTTGAGGTCGGACAGAGCATCACCGTGAACAATCTCACACTCACCGTTGACCAAAACAACAGAACAGGCCAGCTCGCGCTTATAGTCCAGAATGGGAGCAGTATACTGGCCTTAATCCAAGGAAACGGGAGCACTAAGGCCGGAAATCTAAGCATCTCATTCATCGCCTTCAACGGGAAGGGCTACATCACTATCAACGGGCCAGAGTTATTCACGGTTGGTCAGCTCTCTTCGGCGAATTCGGCCCTTCTGACCGAGAATGAGAGGCTCAAGGAGCAGGTAGAGAACCTCACGAGGGAAATCAGCGCGCTGAAGAATGAAAACGCAAAGCTCAAAGCGCAGGTTAACTCGCTCGAGAAGGAGAACTCACAGCTGAAAGAGAAACTGAAGAGCCGGCCGAACATCGCCGAGCTCAACGCGAGAATTGTGAACCTCACGAAGCAGAACAGGGCCCTCAAGGCCGAGCTGGCGAATCTAACAAACAAGTACAATCAGCTCAAGGCGAAGGCCGACTTTCTGAGCCAGCAGAACGAGGAATACAGGCAGATAATACAACAGGTGATGAATGAGCAGAGCTCACAGAGTAAGCAGAGCTACATAGAGAAGGCGAAGAAGGAGAGGCTCGTCGGTTCTGTATTGCTGAAAGGCCTAACTGCCAGCCTTGTCGTGGTTGGATTGGTCGGATACGGGCTTTATCGCGCCAAGAGGAGGCATGAGTTTGCAGGGCTGTGATAACCTCAATTGTAAAAGACACAACAGGAGGCTGATGGAAAAATAAAGCTCGCTAAGTCTGCCTTTTACGGGGCACAGTAGTTTTTTGTTAGAAATAAGAAAAATCGTGAAAGAAAACGGAGGGTTGAGATAGATGGCAGTCTCGGCAAAAAGAGTCGGAACCACAGTCGGAATGGAAATTCCGCACTTCAACCCGACGAGTGGGCCCTACCTCGGCAGGCTCATGAGTACCAACCGGAAGGAGAGAGTTTACCTGCCACTCAAAGTCGGCGAGGCTAATCACATCTTCATACTCGGAAAGACGGGCTACGGCAAGACCTCATTCATGAAGGCCCTCGCCGAGGCCCTTTGGGAGTACTATCATGAGAACGGCCGAGAGGTCCTCATCGTCATCTTTGAGAGGAAGTACGACTACTCAAAGTTCCAGCGCCTCAAGGCCTACTGGACAAACCTCGTGAACGAGGCCGGCCTGGACTATGCATCAAAGAAACACCCCTACTTAGCTTATTACTTTGAGAAGAAGCTGAAGCAGGAGCATCTTAAACAGCACCTCGGTTACCCCGGAGACTTCGCAATGAGTCTGCCGAATTACCTCCTCGAGAACGTCCTCGTCTCGAGACGGCCATACCCGGTTACTCTCTTCACCTGGCACGGGCTTGAGGCAAAGGCATTCAAAACAAGGAGAATCGTCTTCAGGCCAACCCGACCCCTCGCGGCAATCAAGCTCGACAACGGCGGAAAACCCGTAGAGGTAGTGGTTGGCCGGATACCTTTGAGGGACATCAGCTTTGACATGCTCGCGAGGAAGTTCGACATTCCGAGGGGGACTGCCTACGGCAGGATTTTGAGGAAATACTGGAAGGTTTACAAAATCCACGACCCCGATGAGATACTGAGAAGAGTTCAGCAGGAGGAAAACATCTCCGGCAGGACCTACGAGAGCCTCAAAAGCATTCTCGACGAGATACGCGCCGACCCGCTTTACCTCAAAGGCTCCGTCCTCAAGCCCAAGGCTGAGAAAGTCGAAGAGAATTCCCCTGAGAAACTGCCAGGCATTTATGATGAACCAAAGCCCTTCACCGACTACCTCACGACTAAACGAATCAACATCATAGACTTCAGCGATAACTCCGAGCTCGACCTTGAGGAACAGAGGCTCATCATGTACCTCCTTTGGCAGAAGATTAAGCTCATCGCGGGCCGGAACAGGGTTGACGTGTGGATATTCTTCGACGAGATACAGGACCTCATAGGCACGGCGGGAGAAGCCAGCAGGCACAACCTCGCCTGGAAGGCCATCGAGGAGATTTACAGAAAGGGCCGTTCCCTCAGCATCAACGTCGTGGCCGGAACGCAGTACCTCTACAAGCTCCCAATGAGTCTCATCATGGGCGCGGCCCACATTGCCGTTATCGGCGCTCTCGCCAGCCCCAAGGACCTTGATATTCTCCGCGTCGCCATCATGGACGGCGACCGGTTGAGGATTCCAGTCGAGCACGGCAGTTTTGAGGAGTTCATGAAGCGCCGGAGGAAGAAAGGCAGAGGTTGGTTTTCGTTTGACCGAGAATTTACCGTTAAAATGTATTTCCGCCCCAATCAAAGCTTTTGAGGTGATGAAAGATGGTGTGGCCGTTTAAGAAGAAAAAGAAGGCCAAACGCCAGCCGGGCATTATTATGAGCGACGACCAGATTGCCGAGCTCGTCCGCCTTGACGAGTTCAGCCTTGAGGAGAAGATTGAGGAGCGCGTTGAGGAGAGGCTGAGACAGCAGAGAATCCTCGCGCAGAAGATGAGCCAGATAAAGCCCGCCTATCAGAAGCTCCTCATCGCGGTAACTCCCGAGGACGGCGCGATAGTCCTCGGCTATCCTGAAAGCTACATGGTGAACTACGACGAGTACTGGATTTACTATCAGGAGCGTCCGCCGAGCTGGCTCGACTCGCTCTGGTGGAGCCTCGCTAGGTTCCTCGGCAAGCAACCACCACACAAGGTCCTCAAGGCCCACAAGAAAATCGTCCAGTGGAACAACGAGACGATAACCGTTCTCGCCAAGACCATAACCGAGTACCACGGGACCGGAATCCAAGAAGCTATTCCCATGACAATACACCCCGCGATTCCAGCCGGTTGGGAGGCTTACGAGGCTGTCAAGGCCGAGAGGGACAAGTACCGCGAGAAGTACTTCAGCCTGCTCCACGAGGCCAAACGCGAGGTCGAACTTGCCCTGCAGATTAATCCGAGGGTCAAAGTGTACTGGAAGGAGAAGGAAGACCCAAGGACCGGCAAGAAAGTTGAGAAGTTCGGTGGCTCTGAAATGGAGTTCAGAGAAGACGAGAACCCGATTAAGAAGGAACTGAGCGCCTTCGTGGGTGGTTGACGTGGAGACAGGAGTAGTGAACATCGGAAGCGAGTTCATTGACGAGGAGATTCCCGAGGAGCCTTCAGCAGACGTCTCAAAGAAGTCTGAAGACAAAGATACAAGCACTTCCAATTGGGGACTGAAACAGAAGCAACAGCTGAACAGGGAGATACTCGACGAGATTACAGTGAAGCTTGCAAAGGCCTACGAGCTGATGGGGAACGAGTACGGGCGAGAACTCCTGAAGGACGTTGCAAAGGAAATAAGAAAGCTGGTGCTGTTGAATGGGCTGATTGGAGAATAGTTAGCATGATAACAACAGGGCTCTTTTCTTCCTCTTTTGTTATCATACTAACACTTCTACGGTAGAAACCTTTATAAAGGCTAACATCTACCGTATAACGGTGGGGCCGATGCTCAAGGTGCAGGTTCGCAAGCAAATCAAGAGGCAGAAGAAGAGGGGTAAAGTCTATAACGTCGAGCAGAGGCTTATTTACGTCCCCTCAAAAGCAGAGCTTCCAGAGGAAGTTTACATCCTCACTCCCGAGGAGCTTAGAGAGCTGGTCGAGTTGATCCCTAAGGAGAAACGGCCGAGCTGGCTGGTGATGGAATGAGCCTGGTAACAGTAATTGATGCAAGCGAGAATGGCAAGTATTTAGTTATTGCAATATTCTCCGTAGAGGAATCTCGTGTGAATATGGTATTCCAAGAAGTTAGAGGCTGGATTAAACACAGTAAGAAGCTCGGTAAAAGAAAAGCGAAGTATTATCAGGCATTCGAGCAGAGGTTTCCAAGAATTAAAGAACTAGCTCACTACTCCAACGCTTTTAGAGTCAAGAAAACCTCAAGGGCAAAGGAATTTCCAAGGAGTTTCTGGAATGCCTTGGACATGTTGGTTAATTCAAGCTCCCTCATAATAGTAGATGATAAACTCGTTCGAGTCATTTCAAGAAGGTATCCGTCCAGCACCATAATTGCCGAGGGCAAAGTAAACAAGAGCAAGAAACAGCTTTTAATCATGGCACTGTTGGCAGACAACATCGCCAATTATGTCCGCTTATACGGGGACTATGACCTTATCAGAAAAGGTTGATGTTAAGCCCGCTCACTCCGTCCCCAACGGGACTTCATGCCAGGCGGGCTCATCGCCCGATCATTCTCACGGGCTCATTAACATGTAAGCATTGTAAACTTTTAAAGGTTTCTAAAGAATTCAAAGAATGAAAACCTCACGGCAACCGGCCGGACCTCATGAAGAACTACGTTGTAGGAGCTTTCCAACCACTACCAAGACGAGACCTGCAATGGCAATTGTTCCAAAGATCAGGAAGTTCTTCCTCTTGAAAGAGTCATCATAAACTGAAATCGTCGCCATAACTGTTGCCTTCCCTGGCCATTTATCAAGGTCCTTTGGCCAATATTCCAACAAAATCTCAAACTCTCCAGTAAAAGGTGCCTTAAAACTATACTCAAATGGGGACATCAAAGGAGTTCTTCCAACGTTATAGAAGAAGTCTTTGGAATCTCTACTAAATTTGACGTGGGACTTTCCATCAATCATAATATTCACAGGCACTAATTCACCTCCAGGGCCCCTCCCCTCACCCTTAACAACAATTAAATTATCCTTCTCTGCAATTAATTTAGTGGGATATCCAGCGCCGACATAAAGTTCCTTATTCAGAGTATATTCCTGTATCAGCTTTGGAGGGGCTGCATAATAATAACCAACTCCAAACATACCAATCGCGACCAGAAGGATTCCAAGCACAACTAACCCTTTTCCACGACTCATCCCTCGGGCCCTCCTCCGCTCTTTTTGAAAACGCATTAGTCGTATTACAACTGACTATAAGAGCATTTCGGAACTCAAACCAATTCAACAACCACCAAAGAATTTTTAGCTACCCATTCACATTGAAAGTGGTGATGGCATGCGGAGGAAGGCCCTTGCACTAAGCCTCATGACGGTCCTTCTCGTGGCCCTCGTTAGTGGATGCATAAGCGAAAGCAAAGCACCAACAGGGACCGCCTCAAAAGCACCCGTCCAAAAACAGAGCTCTGGAACTCCAAGCTCAGAAACCACGACCCATGCAGGCACGTCCACAACACCAACTCAAAGCACGAGCTCTACTGGAGCTGTCCACAGCACCAAATGGGAACCCGTTCCAAAGCCCAAAACCTGCGATAACTGGAGAGACGACTTTGAAAAGGCTATCTACTGCGCTCTGACCTCGACCACTATCGAGAAACTTGGACAAATGATACCTGAAATTGCCCCTCAAGCAACTACTCCCTCAGAGAAGACTTACTACGTCCTTAGCTATGGCACAGTCAATCTGGCAGTTGACGACGTAAAAGAAAACAAGAGCATGAGCATCGGCCATTACTACGACATTAAAACACCATTGGAGACTCTCAATAGCAAAGGAGGCTCCAGAGCGGACATAGCTCTCCTGTATGCAGGATTCTTCCTGAACATTTACAACACGACATACCTCTATTATGCCATTCAGAACTCGACGGCCTTTGATGTTGAGGCGGGCTTTTACTACGCAGGTATTAACTACACAACCCTCTGGCCATACCCCTTCCCGCTACCGTACACTCAATACGAGAGAATGGCTGCCATGCACGCAGGATACGACATACATACCTTGGTATTGTACAGAATAACCAAACAACCTAACGGAGACATCTCTGTAGAAAAACGGTACGTCCCCATTAAAGAACGCGAAAAATGGGACATAGCACTCTCCAATAGTGGAATGCTCCTAAACAGCGAGAACCTTAAAGAGCTCCAAAAAGACATGAACAACCTCTTCCTCCAGGTCGTCAAGTCCAAAGGTTACAACTACACATACAATCCAAAACTCCAATATGACTACCAAGCCAAGAGATACACCTACACATATCCCCTCGGGAGATTCTTCTACACCAAACCCTTCCACAAGGAGTTCGCCACAGGAATGCTAATAGCGCTCCTCTCAGGCTCCAAAGCTATAAACGACCTCGGAAACTACCATGAATATTACATTGAAGTCATGCCATCTCTTGATGACCTGATGATGGCATTATACGTAAAGTGAGCCTCATCCTCTTTTCTTTTTCTCCATCTTCAGGGGGTTCTATAAGTTGGGGTAAAAATCCCCCGCACGGGAAATTTTCTCAAACCTTTTAAGCATTCTTACCGTATGGATAATTCGTAAAATCAGCACAGTTCCGAGGTGAGGCAATGGGCAACGCAAAAGAGCCATTAGCTAAGTTTCATGTGCAGGTGTATAAGAATGGCAGGATAGCGATTCCAGGAAATGAAAGAGAATACTTTGGGTTAGACAAACACGACATTGTCAACCTAGTCATTAGAAAAGTTGTTGGCGGTAAAGTCATCGGAAGGGGACAGTTTTGGGCTCAATTAACTATCCATGGGAGGTTGACAATCCCTAATGGTCTCAGAGCTGAATTGGACATAAAAGAAGGAGACCAGATTGAGGTCCTTCTTATTGACTTCATCAAGCTCAAGAACAAGGTAGGAGATAAAGCATACCAGCTTTTCCAAGCTGTGAAAAGTGGAAAATATTTCGTCATTGGTGAAGACGAAGAGCAGAAAATACTCGAGAACCCATATTTTTTATTGAACGGAAAATGAATTAATCATTTATCTATATCTTCTCTAAAAAGCTTGTTTTAGTTTAGTTTAGCTTTATACGAGCTCTGTTCTTTATAAACCTGTAAATGATTCAAAAACTCTGTTACTATTTTACACTGCGTAGTAACTATTGATGATTTCTGAATCATTTTCACAGATATGGTCAACAATGAGCTTTCTATGACACAAAAACTTTATTAAGTTAATTAAGTCAATATGACTTGAAAAGTCAATATGACTTAATAGGTGATGACCATGAGAAAGATTGGGAGACCTCGCAAGCATGAGGGTGGAACTGTTGTCGTTACCGTGACTATGGGCAGGAAAACCTTTGAGGAGTTTGAGCGCAGGCGCAAGTCTCTTTCTCGTGGAGATTTCATCCGTTGGCTTCTGGACCAGACTAAGGGATTAGAGCCTGAATGAGGGGGACAAAATGCCGCGGCCGCCGAAGCTCAAGAATCCAAGGGCCATCGTTGCACATGTGGAGGCGGAAATCAAAGAGGAGTGGGACAAGCTACGCGGCCGCATGAGTTGGGGTGAGTTTTTCACAACTTGGTATCTCCGTCAGAAAGAAGTCATCAACGCCGCCGTGAAAATTGAGAATTTGGAACGCGAAAATGAAGGATTAAGAAAAGAAAACGAGGAACTCAAGCGTCTCGTCGAGCGCCTTCAGCGGGAGAATGAGAAGCTTCGCTTGGAGAATGAAGCCCTCAAGCAGGGCCGTTCCGTCCGCTCATACCAGGACGCCCTCAAGCTTAAGGAACTCGCCAAGCACGCGAGAGAAGGCGTCAGCTGGAAGGCCCTCTGCGCGGAAGCCCTCGGCCTCCGCGATGAAAAGAAAATCAAGGAGCTCCTCAAGCTGGCTTTTGTCGTCAAGAAGAACGACCGCAACCGTTTCCCGGACAAGTTCTATCCCAAGGACATCGCGGAGGAGTTCCACGGTTGGGTTCTCAAGAGGCCAGAGACAAAGGTCGCGGACATCATTGACTACGAACTCTACCGTGAGGACACGCTGAAGGCGGCCAAAGCCATCAACAAGGGCGAGGCCGTTCCGGAAGTCAAGCCCCTTAAAACCGGCAAGGCGGCGGAGCGCTGGCTCGCGACGTTCTTTGAGGTTGTCGAGAGGCAGTACATGAACCTGCTCAACCAGATGGGTGGCAAGGAGGCAAAGAGGTACTTGGAGGGGAAGGTCCCCGAGAAGCTGGAGAAGGTCCTTCAGGACATTGACCCCGAGGACTGGAGGAGGGCCGTTCTGGCGGTGCTTGACGAGCTTGAGGCCAGGGCCGAAGGTAATGACAGGCGTGAAGTTTTCGTTTCTAACCTTCGGCGCGTTGCTCTGCGCGTTTTGAAGGAAGCTCACTCGCATGCACCGGTTTTGGAGGTGAAGGCCGATGTCTGAGGCGTTTGTTCCGGTTAAGTTCAGGGTTTCGTTGGGAGACTACAAGGAGGGCATGATGTACCTCCTTGAGCCGGAGACTGCAAAGGTCCTTTGGAAAATCGGGGCCATCGAGGTCATTGACGAGCTGACCCGAGTCATAGGAGAAGTGGACAGGGCAATCATGGAGGAGAAAGAGTCAGAGCCTCTCACGGAGCTTCCTAAGAACCTCTATGAGCGGGTAGAGTTCTGGATTTGGTACGCGGAGAATTACGTCAGGGAGAACGCGCCTAACACGGACGCTATTGCGACAAAGTTGGCAATGCTTGCCACTCTCAAGAAGAAGGTTAGGACGTTGAGGACGCTCCGTTTGAGGAAAATTATGAATGCGGCGATGCTGAGGCCTCATTCTGAGGGGATTTTCGCGCGTCTCACTCCCGAGGAGGCTGAGGTTTACGAGTATCTTTCTGACGTCGCCGAGAGGTGGTTGGAATGACCTATGCCGAGGCCCTTCTTCCGGAATCAGAGCATAATGAAAGGCTCGGCAAGCGCGTTCGTATTACTAAACCCTCAGAGGTTCCAGGGGCTGTCGTGCTTAGCCTCACGACTCCGGCCTCGTGGGAGGACTTTCAGGGTTTCCTAAAGGCGGTTGAGGCGTTGCAGGGTGATGGTTTCGTTGTTCGGTCTGTCGAGTCGAGTTACAAGCTGTTCCGCGTATGGCTTAGGAGGGAGGAGGAATGAGCCAGGCGGAGGCTGAGTTCTGGAGTTGGGTTGCGCAGGAGAAGGCGAAGCTGGACGAATACCTTCAGGATAGGGATGAACCGCCTACTATACTTGAGTGGTTGGAGCGGGAGATTCAGGAGGCTCGTGAAACGGCGTTCTCTCTAACGCTAAGGCAGGAGAACGGCGCGGAGTACTGGACTGGTTGGGCTGACTCGCTTGAGACGTTGTTGAGGAAAATCCAGCGGAGGGAGGTAAGGGTATGAGGGAGAATGAGGTTTGGATTTTCATGGGTTCTTACGGGACAACACACAGGGAAGGCAACGCGTATTGGGTGATTCGCAAGTACAAGCGCGGGAACGGATATTCTGCTCGGTATGTGGCGAGGGACTTCTCGGGTTACACCGTCTCAGACCCCGTGAAGAAATTCAAGACGTTTGAAGAGCTCGTCAATTTCCTCACTCGCGAGGCAAACCCAAGGGCGAACGAGAACATGATTCGCTATGCTATCAAGACTTCTGGAAATGAGGAGTTCTGGAGGGAGGAGCTTGAGTGGCTCAGGAGCAGGTTCGCGGTCAAGCGCGAGGTGAAGCCAACGCGCCAAGTTAGCCTTCTGGAGGTGATTTCGTGAGCTTTCAAACGGCTCTCGAAATTTTCTCCGAGAATGAGAGAAGGGAGCGGAAGCGGATTCTCGCGGCGGCGAAGGGTCTCAAGAAGCATGTTGAGGCCTTCGAGCGAACTTACCGCAAGGATATCATGAAGGATGTGATTGCCGTCCTCCTCGGGGGTGAGAGCTGATGGTGGCGGCCCGGGCTCAGATGATTCGCCAAGCGGCTCGCTACGGGCCCTCAGTCTACAAGCCCTTCTTTGACTACATGGAGCGTGAGATAAAGAACGCGGAGAACAGGTACATCTTCAGCACGCTCATCGAGTCGGCCCTGCCGGGCCAGTTCTCGCTCTATGACATTGACTCAGTCATCTTCCGGAAGCGCTCTGATGTCCCCCTTGCGGCTTTCGAGCTGAAGTTCATCAGCTGGCGCGTGGCTAAGGAGTCATGGGCAAGGGGAGAGCTTCTTGTGAACGGCTGGCAGTTTCAGAGGCTCAGGGCGCTTTCTGAGGTTCTCGCGCTTCCGCTTTATTACTTCATTCAAGTCGGCCAAGAGCGGTTTGTGATGTTCAATGTTGCCAGGGTTGAGCCGAGCTTCGAATACAGGCGTGGTGGCTCGGCGCGGGATTATTACGCCGTCATTGACCTCAAGGAGGTTATAGTGAGCAGGAGCGTTGAGGAGCTGAGGGATGATTTGGAGCTGATTCTTGGCTCGAAGTTACCCAAGCCGGCTCAGGCGCGCATTCCTTACGCGGTTGGAGGGAGGAGCTGATGAGGTTGGTCATGAAGGTTGAGGTTATTGAGAACGAGAATGTTCTCGTGGAGTTTGAGGGTGATTGGGCGAAGGGCAGGGTGGAGTTTGAGAGTACTGAGTGGGGACGGGCCGAGGAGTTCATTCACAACCTCCTCAAAGACTTCTTTGACGAGGGGAGGTGACGGGGTGTGGAGGAGTTCAAGTTTTGGGATATCCTCATTGATAAGGGAGAGTTGCGGGTTATTGTAGTTGCAAGGACGGAAGAGGAGGCATTGGAAACAGCACGGAAAGAGTTGAGAGAGTATTACTGCGAGGAAATAGCTGACTGGTTCGAGGAAGAGTACAGGAAGGGAGAGCTGAAGCCCATACCCTTTGCAAAGCCTCTCGACGACTACAATGAACCAGAAGTATGGGATGTGAGCGTGTCCCCCTACTGTTAGAGGAGCGTGATGGCCGTGAGTGAGTTCAAGGCACAGTTGTGCCTTAATTTCTGCAATATTTTCTCTGACCTGCAAGCAAGGTTATTCGGTAGGGTATTTAAAAATAGGAAATCAACACTTCCCTTTAGCGCCCGCGGACTTGAGAAGAAAAAAGCCCTCTCCGGCCTTCTTTTGCTTACCAATTTAGACCAAATGAAAACAAATCTTCCGGGGTGAAAACATGTCTTCCTGGTTAGAGAAGGCATTTGAGTATGGCATCTTCCGGGGCAACCGGATAGCATATGAAAACCTCCTCGACAAGCTCAAGATAGAGTACAACGGCAGGCTCTTCATCGGGGAGCTGAAAAAGTTCAAGGAAGAAGTGGCCAGGGCGAGTGGCATTTCAGAGCGCCAAGTCCACAACATCATTCAGAACCTCAGAGAAAAGGGCGTTCTGGAAGCCGTCATCATTGACAACAAGGAATACCTCGTTCTCTCAAAAACATTCGGCTCCCGCCTCGTCAAGATGGGCCGGAATTATTGGGACTGGTTGAGGTGATAGCCATGTTCCCCGAGGTCCTTATCATTGACGGCGAACCGGCGCAGGTCATCGAGATTGAAGACAACTACGCTCTCGCAGAATCGGCCAAGAACTTCTTTATCATCGTCGAGGGCGACGATGGGAAGCACTACGTTGCTGTAAGGCTGAGCAAGCACGAGTACACGCTCCCTGATGCCATGAAAGAGTTCTATGACTTCGTGGGGGTGTGAACCATGACCGCAGTGTTTATTACCTCCACCCACGAGTGGGCCAAGGGTGGGCCAAAGTGGGCCGTAGTGGGCCGTTTAAACGGGGCTCTCAAACAGCCCAAGGAGCAAAAAGAAGGCGAAAGACGCGCGTTCATCTGTACCTTGATAAAGAAGTGGTCGGCGGTCTCAAGGAAGAGGGTTATAGCTTGTCGGCCCTCGCCAATAAGCTCCTCAAAGAACATCTTGAGAGGGTTCGGGCCATGAGAAGTCTTTTCGAGCTGAATGGTGGGCCCGCGGGGATTCGAACCCCGGACCTCCACCTTGTAAGGGTGGCGTCATGACCATCTAGACCACGGGCCCGCCCACCTTCGAGGACGCTGGAAAATTTATAACGTTTTCGCATTATTCCCTTGGGGATTGGCATGGACAGGATTAAACTTCTCGCGGGACTCTCGGCGGTTCTCATCCTAATCGCAACGGGGGCAACGTGGGTCATTACAAGAGACATCAACACTACCATTGTAATTCTCACGCTTGCCTCGACCCTGGCAACCGTCATGATGGCCGTAACGATATACGAGCTGGACATAGCGCTGAAAGAGCTCAACTTCGAAGCGGTTAGTGCGGTTTACGAGATGATGGACGAGAAGGTCAAAGGCGACATTACAAAGATTAGAAAGTGGCACCAAGAGGATAGTGAAAAAGGGCTGATTTCAAAGGGAGACGAAGTGAAAGAGGAGTTCTACAGAGAGTTCTTTCGGGACAACGAAAAGGTAAAAACCGTAAGCGACGCCAGCAGGGTGCTCAATCGCATAGGATACTTCGTTTACAGGGACTTCGTGGGTGACTGGTTCATCCAGGAGCAGTACGCTGGTTTGATACTTGACTCATTTCTCGCCATGAAGCCATACCTCAAAGCCCTCAGAAACCGCAGAGAATGTGGCGATGAGGATGAGAAAAGCGAAAAGGAAGGTTGCAAAAACGGACCCTGGTTCCTGAGGCGCTTCTACCTTCTTCTGGTCGTGATTAGCTACGACTACCTGTGCAGGGAATTTCAAGAGAACTGCGAGAAAACGTTCAAAAAGTATGGATATCCTGGGCACACAAATCCCATACCCAAAGAGTGGCTCGCAGAAGACGTTAGAAAATGGCTAAAGAAGAAAGGGTACAAAAATTACGTTTAACCAACGCCCCTCCTGACCTTCACGGCCAGGCCACTCTGGAAGACCTTCAGCTCCTCGCCGTTCAGGAGGGTCTGCCCGGTCGCGAGAAGCTCGTCTTTTTCGTTCACCACCAGAACCTCGTCGTAGGGCCTGATTGAGGGGTCGGCATCGACCACGAACTTTGCGAAGACGTTTTTTCCGCGCTTCGCGAAGGGTTCGGCATCTTCGTTGACAACGACACGCATCCTCGGGAACGGCAGGAGCGCGTGGAGTCTCTTTGCCCCTTCGATGCCGAGCGTTAACAGACCGTCCTCAGCCCTGAAGGTCGCGAGGTGCTTGCCCTTCGCCTTTATCTGCCTCGGCATGCCAGTCTTCCGCGATAGCTCCACGAAGGCGTCTTTGAAGGCCTCTCCTGCACCTTCGCCGAACTGATACTCCGCCACCGCCATGACGTACTTCCTCGCTTCCCCTTTCCTCGGCTTCTCTATCGTGAAGTCCTCCTCGCCCTCGCTCTGGGCGAAGGGGTAGCTCAAACTCAGATACTTTGGAATCTCGCCAAATATCGGGTGTTTTACCTTTTCGGGGAACTTTTTGGCGACGCGCTCGGCCCTCTCTTTGGCACGATAAACGATGGGCCATCTCATCGCTTCCTCGCTCACCTTGAAGAAGGCGCTGGACTTTGTAACTGGCTCGTTCTTCTCAAGGTAGTCCTTATACTCAAGCAGTCTCTTGTAGGCGGAGTAAAGCTTCGGGTGACTCCTTGCCCTCTCGTCAACGAGGCGCCAGAGTTCCCCTTCCTTTATCGCCTGCTTGACCCTGTTCAGCTCCTCGCGTATCACCCAGAGGTTGTGGATGGCTAAAAGCCTCGTCCGCTCCTCCTTCGGCATCTCACGCAATTCCTGCGGGGTGTAGCGGGAGCAGACGGGGCAGGAGCAGGGGAAGTACTCAAGCTCTTCGAGCCTTTTCGTTCCCTCGGGTGTCAGATAGCGGTCGTCTTTAGCGTACAAAGCGTAGCTCGCCGAGTCGAATAGGTCAACGCCCATAGCGACTGCCAAAGCGAAAATCATCGGATGGCCTGCACCGAAGAGGTGAACGGGCCTGTCCGGCCTTAGACCGAGCTTGGAAGCTATAACAACGTCCACCAAATCGCGGTAGCGGTAGCTCTCCATTAGTGGGACGACCGCACCAATCGGATGTATCTCGAAGTTCATCCTGCTGAGCTCCCGCGCGGCGTAGGTTCTTAAGTCCGGATAAGTGGACCCCTGAACCGCCGCGTTCATGGCGATGTTCTTTATGCTCTCGGCTTCCTTCGCCCGCTCGAGGGTTATCCTCAGGTCCTCCTGGGCCTTCTCCCTCGGCGCGTCTGGAGGAGTCGGAATGTCGAGGAAAGTGCCTATATCAACGCCGATTTTCTCCTGGAACTCGATTATCTCGCGGTTGGTAACTTCAACCTCGCCGTAGCGCATGAGCTGGAAACTGCCAGAATCAACCTCGATTATCCCGTCGTAGTCGAGGAGCCTATGAATGCCCAGCTCAAGGGCCTTTTCCCTCAGCTCCGGCGTCTTGTAGATGATGTAGGAGTTGGTGATTATCATTCCAAAGCCCATCTCCTTGAGCTCCTTCGGCGTCACGATGAGCTGTTTCGGGTTGATGACGGGCATTATGGCGGGAGTTTCGATGCTCTTGCCGTTGACGGTGAGCTTTCCTATTCTTCCGGCCGCGTCGCGCGCCTTAACCTCGAACCTGAACTCCATGCTCTCACCTCTCAATGCCCTAACACTTCGACCTTAAAAGCCTGCCGAGAAGAGCTTGATGAGCAGGAAGGCGAGGATTCCGGCGAAGAGCGGCGCGCGAACCCAGCTCTTCACGATGTCCACGAGGAGCTTTTTGTTCACGTGCTCCCCTTTGTAGGCGCTCAGCCCGCTTATCGCCCCGACTATCGCCTGGCCCGAGCTGACGGGCAGGCCGAAGAGGTTCGCGGTGCTGACCGCTATTGATGCCCCGAACTGACTCGAGAATGCCGAGGTCGGTCCGAGGGGTGCTATGTCCTTTCCTATCGTCATCATGACCTCGTAGCTGAAGGTGAGCGTTCCAAAGGCCATCACAAGGGCGAGGAAAGCGTTTGGGTCGGACATTCCGCCGGCCTTTGCGAGGCCGATGACGTTCGAGACCTCGTTCGTGCCGAGGTTAAAAGCTGAAAAGGCCGAGGCGAGAAAGACTAGCCACTTCTGGGTGAGTTCGAGGTTCTTGAGGCACTTTATCCTCCGGAGGAATGGCTTGTAGAGCTTGTATATTGCTATGGCCAGGAGGGAAGCGAAGACCGGCGAGAAGAACCACGCCGAGACGATTTTACCTATCGTCCACCAGTCGACGGGAAGACCCAGGGCGAGGGAGGAACCTACGAGCGCGCCTATTATGGACTGGGTCGTCGAAATTGGCCGCCCCCACAGGCTCGCGATTGTAACCGCAGATGCCGCGCTGAAGAGCGCCAAAGCGACTTCTCCAGCCGATAAACCGCTCGCAAGTCCAGTTATCGTTCCTGAAACGGCCGAGTGGCCGATAACTGCACCTAACGTGGTGAAAACCGCTATTATTAGAACGGCCCGTTTAAAGCCCACTATCCCTGAACCGACCGCTGTGCCAACGGCTTTTGCGCTGTCGTTCGCTCCTACGGCCCATGCCATGAAGAACGCCGCTGCGATGAGAGCTATCATCTCCCCACCTCTCTATATTCTATATAGTCTATGTAGCACAGGGTTGGGCACTTTAAAAGGGTTTCGGCTTTAAAAGCGTTGCGGTAGCGGGATGGAAATCGGGGAACAAAGGCAGGATTGAGATTCGCAACGAATCACAACCGCCCTGTAAGAAGCCTGATGTAGCCGTAGACGTGGAGCGAGAGGTAGAAGAGCGCCCAAAACCAGACGATTAGGGGGAAGAGAAGTGCGTTGGAGAGCTTTCCGCCCTCAACGAACGTTGGGAGAAGCATTGTGACAACCTCGAACCCCCACCAGAGGGCGAAGAGGCCAAAGTTGCCGGTCGCGAGCAGTAGAACGGGAACCACAACGTCGAGGAGGGCTATGAAGTCGCCGAGCAGGAGGAACGCCCAGTCCTTGGTAAAGCCACCGCCGAGGTTCTTGAGGTCACCGAGGAACCAGCGCTTCCTCTGGCGCCAGAGAACTGAGAGGCTCCTCGGCATCTCCGTCCAGACCCTTGCCCTTGGCGCGTAGACCACCTTCCCGAGCCTCTTGATGGCCTTTGTGGTGGCGTAGTCCTCGACGATGTCCTCAACGAAGCCCCCGATTCTCTCGAGAGCGCTTCTGCGGAAGGCCGAAACCGGGCCTGGGGCGAGGCTCAGGTCGTCAAGCTCCTTAGCTCGGCGGAACATCGCTATCCTAAGGTGCTCTGCGTCCTGCGCCCTCTCAAGGAAGGAATCCCCCATGACCCTTACCTGCCCTCCAACGCCGAGCACCTCGTCGGAGTAGAAGCGCCTCACGAGTTCCCCAACCGCGGTCGGTTCGAGGTAGCTGTCGGCGTCGGTCGTCACTATTATCTCGCCAGATGCTTTAGAAAGGCCGAAGTTCAGGGCTCTGGCTTTGCCCCCGCGCTCCTTCCTGTAGACCTTCAGGCGCGGGTCCCTCACCGATGAAGCAACCTCAAACGTGCTGTCCCCACTGCCGTCATCGACAACGATGACCTCAAAGTCCGGATAATCCTGAGCGAGCGCCGAGCGTATGGCTCTAAGAACCCTCTCCCCCTCGTTGTAAGCCGGGATTATGATTGAAGCTCTTGGCGCCCATTCTTTAGTTCTGTAGTTCTTGAAAAGACTAATTATGTAATTGAAGAAGAAGTAGCCGTCCCAGAGGAAAATGAGGGCGAGCGCAACGGCGAGGAGAGGTGGGCTCATGTGTGAAAAATCTGCCCGAAGGTTTTAATTCTTACCGTCCACCGTGAGGACGGGCTTTCTCCCGAGCCTGTACCTCACTACGTAACGACCGTGCTCGAAATCGTCTTCCTCGGCCTCAAGAACCTCGACCGGCTCAAGCTCAAGGCCCAAATCCATAGCCTCCCACTTGATGTCGTCGAAGTAGTCATACAGCCCGCAGGTGGCGCAGAAGGAACCCTCGAACTCTATGATGACCTCGTCTCCCTCGAGCTTTAGAATCCTCGCGCTGGCCTCGCTACCGTGAAGGCGGTTGAACTCCTCGAGAACCTTCCTGAGCTTCTCCTCTACCTCCATTCTCCCACCGGATTTAGTTCGCCAAGCCCACTTAAAAAGTTTGCTTAACCAACCGAATAGTTTAAAAACCGAAAGTCCAACGGGTGGCAGATGGCGGGGAAAAGGATAAGGTGGGCGAGACGGGAATACAGCGATGAGGAGATATTCTCAATCCTCAGCGAGCCGGTTAAGGAGTGGTTCAGGCGGAAGTTCGGGAGCTTCACGCCACCACAGCGCTACGCGGTTATGGAGATTCACAAAGGCGAGAACGTGCTCATCTCCTCTCCGACCGGCTCTGGAAAAACGCTCTCCGCTTTCCTCTCGGCCATAAACGAGCTGATTCTCCTCGGAAAGGAGGGAAAGCTTGAGGATAAAATCTACGTTCTCTACGTCTCACCGCTGAGGGCTCTCAACAACGACATAAAGCGCAACCTGGAGGGGCCCTTGGCCGAGATTAAGGAAGTGGCTAAGGAGCTCGGCTACGATTTACCCGAAATCCGCGTCGGCATAAGGACGAGCGACACGTCGAGCTACGAGAAGAGCAAAATGGTGAAGAAACCGCCCCACATTCTAATAACCACCCCAGAGAGCCTCGCGATAGCTCTAAACGCCCCCAAGTTCCGCGAGAGGCTGAAGACAGTTAAATACCTCATCATAGACGAGGTTCACGCTTTGGCTGAAAACAAGCGCGGTTCTCACCTGGCTTTAAGCGTTGAGAGACTTCAAGAGATGGCCGAGGAGAGGTTTGTGAGAATAGGTCTCAGTGCGACGATACACCCGCTCGAAGAGATAGCGAAGTTCGTCTTCGGCTTCGATGACGACGGGGAGCCGAGGCCGGGCCTTATCGTTGACGTAAGCTTCGCCAAGCAGACCGAAATTCAGGTCGAGAGCGTCGTCGAGGACCTAATCTACACCCCTGCCGGAGCGCTGAGCGAGGCGCTCTACAGGAGACTGGCGGAGCTTATCAGGGAGCACAGGACGACGCTAATCTTCACCAACACGAGGAGCGGTGCCGAGAGGGTCGCCTTCAACCTTAAGAAGCGCTACCCCGAGTTCGAGGGCCTCATAGAGGCGCACCACTCAAGCCTGTCGCGTGAGGTTAGGCTGGACGTTGAGGAGAAGCTGAAGAGGGGCGAGCTGAAGGCCGTTGTTACGTCAACGAGCCTCGAACTCGGGATAGACATTGGAACGATTGATTTAGTGGTTCTAATCGGCTCGCCGAAGAGCGTGAACCGCGCTTTACAGAGAATAGGGCGAGCCGGCCACAGGCTCCACGAGGTCAGCAAAGGGGTTATTTTAGCCCTCGATAGAGATGACCTGGTTGAGGTTACCGTTTTGGCGCACAACGCGAGGAACAGACGACTCGACCGCGTCAGAATTCCAAGGAACCCGCTCGACGTCCTCGTCCAGCACCTCCTCGGAATGGCCCTGAACAGAGTATGGGAGGTTGATGAAGCTTACCGCGTTGTCAGAAGGGCTTATCCATTCAGGGATTTGCCCTTCGAGGACTTCATGAGCGTTTTGAGGTACTTGGCCGGAGAATACGCCGGGTTGGAGGAGCGGAAGGTCTACGCCAAGATATGGCTGGAGGACGGGAAGTTCGGAAAGCGCGGAAAGATGACGAGGGCGATTTACTACATGAACGTCGGCACGATTCCCGATGAGGCCAAAATCAGGGTTTACACAATGGACAAAAAGCTAATCGGAACCGTTGAAGAGGAGTTCGCCGAGAGGCTGATGCCCGGCGACATCTTCGTCTTAGCGGGAAGAACCTACGAGTTCGTCAAGAGCAGGGGCAACAAGCTCTACGTCATCCCGCGCGAGGGGGCCAAGCCGACCATTCCCGCTTGGTTCTCGGAGATGTTGCCTTTAAGCTTCGATTTAGCGGTGGACATTCAGCACTTTAGGAGGGAAGTTAAGGGCCTCCTCAGCAGGAAGGACGCCGTTAAAAGGCTCATGAGGAAGTACGGGATAGATGAGAAGGCCTCGCGCGCCATAATCGCTTACTTCCGCGAGCAGGCTAGGTATTCGGTGGTTCCCGACGACGAGACCCTTCTGGTGGAATTCGTTCCGGGAGACAAGAGGAACCGCTACTTCTTCCACACGCTAATTGGGAGACGCGCCAACGACGCTTTGAGCAGGGCCTTTGCGTATCTCGTGAGCAAGAAAAAGAACTGCAACGTAGGGATAGCGATAAACGACAACGGCTTCGCCCTTCTCCTTCCGCCGGAGGTTGAGCTGAGCGAGGAGGAAGTGATGGAGCTTTTCGAGGTTGATGACCTAAGGGAAACGTTAAAGCGGGCCCTGGACAACACCGAACTGTTGAAGAGGCGCTTCAGGCACGTCGCCAACCGAGGGTTGCTAATTTTGAGGCGCTACGTCGGGAGGAGCAAGAGACTCGGCAGGCAACAGGTCATGGCGGTCTCGCTACTCAAGGTGCTCAAGGAGAACTACCCCGACTTCCCGCTCCTGAAGGAGGTCTACCGCGAGATTATGGAGGATAAGATGGACGTGAAAAACGCGGAACTGTTCCTGAGCTGGGTTCGGGAGGGGAAGATAAGGGTGGTCTTCCAGAGGAACGCCGTTCCAAGTCCCTTCGCCTTCAATCTGGAAGCTATTGGCTCGAGCGACGTGGTTCTGATGGAAGATAGAAGAGAGCTGATTAAGGCCCTGCACAGAAAGATAATGGCGATGATAGGGGAGGCTTAGATTAGCTCCCTCTCCGTCCTCGTCAGCCTCTTGGCCCCGTTTTCGGTTATGACTATCGTGTCCTCTATCCTTACCCCACCGAACTTGGGAATGTAGATGCCCGGCTCGACGGTGACGACCATACCGGGCTTGAGGACGGTCTCGTCGCTCTGGTTCACGCCGGGCCACTCGTGTATCTCAAGGCCGACGCCGTGGCCGGTGGAGTGGATGAAGTAGTCGCCGTAGCCGTACTCCCTGATGACGTCCCTAACGATTGTGTCGAGCTCCTTCGCGGTTATTCCCGGCCTCGCCATCTCAACGCCCTTCATCTGAGCCTCAAGGACCGCCTGATAGATGTCCTTCTGCTTCTCGTTGGGACTGCCGACCACGATGGTCCTCGTCGTGTCGGAGTTGTAGTGCCTGTAGAGGGCGCCCTCGTCTATAACGACGAACTCACCCCGCTCGATTCTCTTGTCGCTCGCGACACCGTGGGGTAAGGCGGAACGCCAGCCACTCGCGATTATCGTATCAAAGGCCGGCTTCTCAGCGCCGTTCATCTTCATGACGTACTCCATCTTGGCAGCTATTTCCCTCTCGCGCTTGCCCTCGCTTATCTCCTCTATGGCAACGAGCATCGCCTGGTCAGCTATCTCGCACGAGGCCTGGATGACCTCAAGTTCTTCCTTCGTTTTAACCATTCTCAGCTCCTTTATGACGTCATCAACGGTCACGAACTCCTCAACGCCGAGCTTCTCGCGGTAGCTCTGGACGGTTGAGTAGGCGGTTCTTCCCTCGATTCCGAGCTTCCTCAGCTTGAAGGACTTGAGCCTCTCGAAGAGCTCTGGCCCGCGCTTGAAGGCCTCAACGGGAACGCGCGAGGTTTCTTTGGCTTCCTCATACTCAAGCTGGGGAACGAGGAAGAGCGCCTCGTCAGCCGTTACGAGCAGGTAGCCGCCGAGAACGGGGGCAGAGCCCGTGAAGTAGTAGAGGTTTGGTCTGTGGGTTATTATTACGCCGTCCAGTTCCTTTTCGGCTATGTATTCCCTGAGCCTTTCGATTCTCATGACCACCACCGGGTGAAGTTGGCCGGGCAGGATAAAACGGTTTCGGAAGGAATATAAACTCCGGGGCGAAACCCCGAACAGGTGTTAAGCGTGACGGTTTACCTCTTCGACTTCGACGGAACGCTCGTTGACAGCACCGGCGCGGTAGAGAAGGCGTTGAGGATAGCCATCGAGAAGACTATTCCAGCGGTGATTGAGAGCGACCTTTACGACGAGTATTACAAGGCGCTGTTCCTCTTTATCAAGGGCAAGCTCACCTACGGCCACCTCGGCGTCATACACGAGCTCGTGGCTCAGGGGACAATCCACGAGTACTACAAGCTCATGCCCAAGTACATCAAGGACTTCCCCTTCGCCCGTGAGGTTGTGAGGGAGCTCAGAAAGCGGGGACGGAAGGTAATAAGCTTCTCGGGCGAGCACACTTATCCGGGCGGAAAGGTCATCTTCATGAAGAAGACCAACTGGTACGACGAGTTCGACGAGGTCATAACTTTCAAGGGGACGAAGGACATGCTCAAGAAGTTCCAGACGCTGAGGGAGCTCTATCCGGATGAGCCCTTCGTGTGGGTTGACGACAGCCCGTCGCGCTTCACCTACGTCCTCGACGAGAACACACTCCTCGTTCAGAAGGCCTCACCTTACAAGAGCGACGTTCCGCTCCTCTTTGACAGGGTGAACTTCGTAAAGATAAAATCCATTCGAGAGGTTCTCGAGATAGACGATGGCCTAAGCGAGTTCCTGGGCGATAAAACTTAAAAATCCAGCCCCTAAATCAAGGCCGGGTGAGGGCGATGGCGAGGGTGAAGGCTGTCGTCCTCTCCTACGCGGGTTCTCACGAGCACCAGGACAACCACAGAATGATTCTCAAGCCCATCGGAATCGACGACAGGGGAAGCGCGGCCCAGCTCATCGGCAGGAAGGTCGTCTGGAGGACCCCGACCGGCAGGAAGATGTTCGGCAGGGTCATCAAGACCCACGGCAACCGCGGTGAGGTCAAGGCCGTCTTCAAGCCCGGCCTTCCGGGGCAGGCCCTTGGAGACATCGTCGAGATTCTCTAAACCTTTAAAGCCCCTCAACCCTTTTCTTTAACGGGTGGGAAAATGGAGCTGATTGAGGTCAGTGAAGGTTCCGCGAGGTTCCTCGTACCGAAGGCCGAACGAATTTACGACGCACCGGTCTTCTACAACCCCGTGATGGCGCTCAACAGGGATATAAGCGTCCTCGTCGCCCGTGCTCTTGAACCCAAGAGGGTTCTCGACGCGCTCTCAGCGACGGGAATAAGGGGAATCCGCTACGCCCTCGAAAGTCCAGCGGAGGAAGTCTGGCTCAACGACATAAGCGACGAAGCCTACAGCCTGATGAAACAGAACGTCGCCCTCAACTTCGAGGGGGAGCTCTACGAAGAGGGCGACCGCTCCTACCTCTGGGGCGAGAAGCTAATAGTCATAAACAAGGACGACGCCAACAGGCTGATGGCGGAGAACTTCCGCTACTTCGATTTGGTTGATTTAGACCCCTTCGGCTCGCCGATGGAGTTCCTTGACACCGCTCTAAGGAGTGTGAAGAGGAAGGGCGTTCTGGCCGTTACGGCAACGGATACCGGAGTTCTCTGCGGGGCCTACGCGAGGGCCTGCGTGAAGAACTACCTCGCGAGGCCGATACGGGGCGAGCTGTGCCACGAGGCCGGTTTGAGAATCCTCATCGGGACTGTGGTTAGATACTCTGCCAAATACGACCTTGGAGTTGAAGTTCTTCTCGCCTACTACCGCGACCACTACTTCAGGGCGTTCCTCCGGTTTAAGAGCGGGGCGAAGAAGGCCGAGAAGAGCCTCGCTCAGCTCGGCTACCTCTGGCAAGATGAGAGCGGAAGGTTCACCTACGAGAAAGCCTTCCTCCCGGAGAAGCCCAAGGCCTTCGGCCCGATGTGGCTCGGCCCGCTGAAGGATTCAGAGTTCGTGGAGAGGCTCTCAAGGGAGCTTGAGACCTTTAAACCGGCTCATAAGAAAACGAGGTCCTTTGTGGAGCTACTCGCGAGCGAGCTCGACGTTCCGTTCCACTACGACACCCACGCCCTCGCGCGGAGGAACGGCCTGGAAGTGAGGAAGGTGAGCGAGGTAATCGAGAGGCTCAAGAAACTCGGCCACAGGGCGAGCAGGACGCACTTCTCGCCGACCGCGGTAAAAACCGATGCCCCCTTCGAGGTGGTGCTCGATGTCCTCAGAGGCGATTAAGCTCGCAAGGCGCTTCTACCTTGACGAGTGGGCAGACGCGGAGCTGTACGAGAGGCTCGCCGAGTGGGAAAAGGACGAGAAGATACGGGCGGAGTTCAAGCGTCTGGCCGAGCTTGAGCGCTGGCACGCCGAGTTCTGGAAGTCATTCCTCGAGAGGAGGAACGAGAAACCGCCGAGGCCGAGGGTGAACCGCCTGACGGTATGGGGCGTCAAGCTCCTTCGGAAGTTCCTTGGGCCGGGTTCCGTCGCTTCCCTCCTTGAGATGGGCGAGAACAGCGCGATAGAGAAGTACTTCCGCTTCCTCAACGAATACGCCCGCGAGATGAGCGATGAGGAGCGCGAAACCCTGAGGAGGGTAATCCTCGACGAGATAGAGCACGAGAAGTTCTTCCGGGAGGAGGAGAAGGCCTTCCACGTGGAGAACATCAGGGACCTCGTCCTCGGAATGAACGACGGCCTCGTCGAGATACTCGGAGCGGTTACGGGCCTCTCGGCGGTTTACCCGAACAACCCCCAGCTCGTCGGGATAAGCGGTCTCATCGTTGGTGTAGCGGGAGCGCTCTCGATGGCGATAGGCACCTTCGTCTCGGTCCGCTCGCAGAGGCAGGTCAAGGAATCAATCCGCTCTAGGACCGAAGTCCTCTTCGAGGTCTCGCCCGAGAAAACGGCCGAGGAACTCAGGGAAAAGCTGATAGAGGGTGGAATGCCCGAGGACATGGCGAAGGAGATAGCGGAGAAGCTCAAGGGCAACCCCGATGCCGTTAAAAAGCTCCTTCTTCCAGAGGCCGAGGAGAACGAGGTTCGCGCCGCATTGTATACGGGCTTATCGTACCTTCTCGGCGTCGTCTTCCCGGTTACACCCTACTTCCTGGCCTCGAACTCGCTCACGGCGCTCGTCTTCTCGATACTCTTCGCGGGTTCGGCTCTCGCGATAGTGGCGACGCTGATTTCGCTCCTCTCGGGAATATCGGTCAAGAAGAAGGTCGCGGAGATGGTAACTACTGGCCTCGGTGCAGCGTTCCTGAGCTACCTCTTCGGAAGGGCCATGGAGGCAATCTTCCACGTCTCGGCGCTTTAGAGGTAAACCACCTCAACGCCGAGCTTTTCGGCTATTTTTCCCTGTTTCTCATCGGCCGTCGCGAGCTTTCCGTACTTGAGGGCCTGGGCGATGTAGAGGGCGTCGTAGATGGGTATGCGGTGCTCGACCGCTATTTTCCTTGCTTCCGTTAAGTAGTTGGTCCCGTCCTCGAGGAGAATGACATTCGGGAGGAAGTCTATTACCTTTGACCGCCTCTCAAATTCCTCCCGCGATATCTCCCCGTACAGGACGTGGTGCTTCCAAAGGGCGTTAGAGACCTCCGCGAGGGCGTAGTCCAGCGAAACGGCGTCGCCCATCAGGAGTTTCTCTACTTCCTCCCAGCCCGGCTCGATGAAGACGTACTTCGCCAGAACGGAGGCGTCAATTACTATCACGGTCCTCCCTCACGTACCTTTTTGCGGTTCCCGCCTTGGCTGGCGTTCCACCCGCGAGCAACTCGTGCATCATCTCGAGTGTCCGCTTTTTTTCCTCCTCGCTTATCCTCGTCGCTATGAACCGCCGTATCTCCTCGCTCCAGTTGATGTCGTACTTCTTCATCTTTTCCTTAAGCTCGTCGGGAACGCGGACGCTTATGACCGCCATACGACCACCGTTTACAAAAACGCATTACAGAGATATAAACGTTCCCGTCACACCTTCACGTGCTTCCACTTTCCTTTCTTGAAAATCCACCAGTACATGGCCGCGCTCGTGAATGTTTCGAGGCTCATCGCAATCCACGCGGCTACCACGCCGAGACCTGAGAAGTGAAGCGGGCCGAGGGTAAAGCCGAAGCCGAGAAGGTAGGCTGGGATAATCCTGAAGAGGAGCTTGCTTATTGCCGTAACGTACATCGGGCTCTTCGTATCTCCGGCTCCCCTTAAGGCTCCGCTGAGGACGAAGACCCAGCCGAGCGGGACCTCGCTGATTCCAACGATTATAAGGTAAATCTGGGCGAGGTGGAGAACCTCTGCGTAGTTCGGGTCGTTCGGGTTGAGGAAGGGCATGACGAGGTAGCGCGGGAAGAGGATTAGCACCGCGCCCATGACGCCCATGAAGAGGCCGGCCATCTTCATTGCCTCGTAAACCGTTTTCTCTGCTTCCTCAGGTTTCTTCGCCCCAAGGTTCTGGCCAACGAGGGCTGAAGTGGCGACGTTGAAGCCGAAGGCCGGCATGTAGGCGATGCTCTCAATCCTGAGGCCTATCTGGTGCGCCGCCAGAGCCACGTCGCCGAAGCGGGTGACTATGCTCATGTAGAGGAAGTTGTAGAAGCTGAAGAGGCCCCTCTCAATTAGGGCGGGAATTCCAATGCGGACTATCTTCCCCACTATCTCGGTGTCGAAGCGCCAGCTCGGCTCGAACTTAAGGATGAGCCTGTTAGAGAGAAGGAGAGCCAGGAGTACAAGGAAAGCAGAACTTATGCCTATTCCAGAGGCCCATGCGGCTCCCACAGCCCCGAGCCTCGGAAAGCCGAGCTTCCCGTAAATTAGGAGGTAGTCAAAGAGGGCGTTGAGGACGTTCATCAGGATTCCTACCTTCATCGGGGTCTTCGTATCGCCCGCACCCCTGAGAGCGGAATTAATTGTGAAGACCACGAAGCGGACGGGATAGAACAGGAAAACGACCTTGAGGTAGGCGTAGGCGAGGCTCAAAAGCTCCCCCTTCGCACCCATAATCCTCAGCACGTCGTCGCCGAAGAACCAGCCGAAGAGCAGGACGGGGATTCCGAGGAGGAAAGAGAGGTAGAGGCTCTGCTCGAGAACGAGCTCCGCCCGTCTGAAGTCCTTCGCACCTACCGCACGCGCGACGAGGGCGAGGGTTCCGACGGAGACCGACATCATTATCGGGAACATGAACCAGCTGACCTGTCCGCCGAGACCCACCGCGGCTATTGCCAGGGAACTCACGTGGCCGACCATCAAGGTGTCCACTAAGTTGAGAAGGGTCTGGGAGATGTTGGCGATGATAGCGGGCCACGCGAGCTGCCATATCCTGCGCTGGGTCTCGTTGCGGAGTATCATTAAGACGCCCCTCTAAACGAACAAAGGAGCGTTTTAGTTAATAAGGGTTGCGGTCTCGGGAACGAATGAACAGAATAGAACACGAGGAAACAAAAGAAAAAGGTTCAGAGGAGGTTCCTCTTCTTCTTCCACTTGTGGCTCCAGCTGTACTTCCTCATTCTCCTGCTCCTGCCGAAGCCACAGGCGGCGCAGTAGCCCTTCTTAACGTTGAAGGCCCTCCTACCACAGCGCCTGCACCTGATGTGGGTAGGAGTCCTGTTGCGCTTGCCCTTCGGCGCGGTTCCGGCTCCCATGGTATCACCCCGCTAAGCTCACTCTATCTCGACCGGGGAGATGGCCAAGACGTTGTCTCCCCTGATGACGATTTTACCGTACTTCTTAACCTCCTCGCCGTCCTGCATGAGCGAGGCGTCGGCGAGGACAACGTTCAGGTGGATGTCGTAACCGATGAGCCTTCCCCTGAACTCGCCACCCCTCTTGAGGAGCACGAGGACGTCCTTGTCAAGGGACCTGTGAATAACATCGAGTGGTCTTTCCGCCATTTTCACGCACCTCCAAACAATCAAAGCTCATAGCCTAAACGACGGGAACGGTTTATAACTCTTTCCGTTTTTGGGCTTCGTCAGAGTTCCAAATTGGGCCCCAAAACCTTTTTATGAAATTCGCCCGCTCAACTCTCAGGTGATAGAGCATGGGAGAGAAGCCCGACAAGTACGAGATTCTTCAGGATTTGATGAGGAGGCGAGGCTTCGCGTGGGGCAGCTTTGAAATCTACGGAGGTTCACGCGGATTCTACGACTACGGCCCGCTCGGCGCGACGATAAAGAGGAAGATAGAGCAGAAGATAAGGGAGGCCTTCCAGAGGGAGGGCTTTTTCGAGCTTGAAACTCCTGACATAACGCCCGAGAAGGTCTTCATAGCGAGCGGACACGTCGAGAAGTTCGTCGATCCGCTCGTCGAGTGTAAGAAGTGCGGCGCCAGGTTTAGAGCCGACCACCTCGTCGAGGAAGCCCTTGGCATGGACGTCGAGGGGTTATCGGCTGAGGAACTCACGAAGCTTATTAGAGAACACGACATCCGCTGTCCCGAGTGCGGCGGCGAGCTGTCCGATGTGTGGTACTTCAACCTCATGTTCGAGACGAAAATCGGCCCCTACGGCGACCAGAAAGGCTACCTGAGGCCCGAGACGGCCCAGGGCATCTTCGTGAACTTCAAGCGCTTGAACGCCTTCGCGAGGAACAAGCTCCCCTTCGGCGTCTTCCAGATTGGAAAGGCTTACAGAAACGAGATTTCGCCGAGGCAGGGCATGCTCCGCCTGAGGGAGTTCACGCAGGCAGAGGCGGAGATATTCTTCAACCCGAAGGAAACCGAGCACCCGCACTTCGACGAGGTCAAGGACGAGGTTTTGAGGCTCTACCCGATAGAGCACCAGCTCAAGGGCCTTGGCGAGATTGAGCTCACCGCAGAGGAAGCCGTAAAGCGGGGCTACGTGATGAACACCTTCTTCGCCTACTACATGGTCATGGTGAAGCGCGTCCTCCTCGACATCGGCATCCCCGAGGACAAGATACGCTTCCGCCAGCAGTTGCCCGAGGAGCGCGCCCACTACTCGCGCGACACCTGGGACGCGGAAATCCACAGCGAGCGCTTCGGCTGGGTCGAGTGCGTTGGAATAGCGAACAGGGGAGACTATGACCTGAGCCGGCACATGCGCGAGAGCGGGGCCGACCTTACGGTGCTAATCCACTACGACGAGCCGAAAATCGTGAGGAAGCTGGAGGTTTCCCTCAACCTCAAGCGCGTCGGTCCGAAGCTGAGGAAAGACGCCAAGAGGATAAACGAGCTTATCAAGGGCTGGAACGAGGAGAAAAAGCGCGAGCTGGTTGAGCTCCTTGAGAAAGGGGGCAAAATCACGATAGAGGGCTACGAGCTTGAGAAGGACGACTTCATAATCAGGGAAGTCGAGGAGAAGATTACCGGCGAGAAAATAGTCCCGCACGTCCTCGAGCCGAGTTTCGGCATAGATAGGCCCTTCTACCTGCTCCTTGAGAACAGCCTCGTCATCGAGGAGGACAGGACTTATCTAAAGCTCAAGAAGGACATGGCGCCGATTGAGGTTGCCGTTCTCCCGCTCGTCGCCAAGGAACCGCTCAAGGGCATAGCATACAACGTTTTCAGGAAGCTCCAGAAGGCGGGCTTTATAGTCGTTTACGACGAGAAAGATACAATCGGAAAGCGCTACCTCCGCTACGACGAGATTGGAACCCCCTACTGCGTGACCATCGACAACCAGACGCCCGAGGACAACACGGTGACGATTCGCGACCGCGACACGAGGGAGCAAACGAGAGTTAGCATCGAGGAGCTACCTTCAAAGCTCAGGGAGCTGATTTTCGGGGAGTGAGTCCCCGTTTCCTACACTCTTTCTGGTGGAAGACATGAAAATCCACCTTATCTACCGGAGGATTCCGAACCGGGTTCTGGAGCGGGACGACGAGGTTGTTGCTGATTTGGGCGACGTAATCGTCGCCAAAGCCAGGTTTGAGGGGATGCTTGCCCCGCTGAGGGTGAACGGCGTGGAAGTCATCAAAAACGGCTACACCATGCTCTACTTCGCCTTCGTCGGAAAGAACTACGATATTCTGAAGGTTTACGACGGGGAGGGAAACTTCAGGGGACTCTACGTTGATGTCTTAGCCTACACGAAGCGCGATGGGGACACCTTAGAGATGCTTGACCTCTTCCTCGACGTCTTCATCTTCCCGGACGGGGGAGCGTTCCTCCTCGACGAGGAAGAGCTCGAGATGGCCCTCAGCTACGGGCTGATTGACAGGGAAACCTTCGACTTCGCCTACTCCGTCGCGAGGGAGATACTGGAGAAAGCCGGGCGCGGCGAGTTTCCGCCCGAAATCGTGTGGGAGTACTAGGGCGGGTTCGGAAGGGAGTCGAGGAGTATGTTGATGTAGGCGACGACGTGGGAAGCCAGATAGCTCTTCCTCCCCACGCTCACCCTCTCCGCTACCCCATCGAGGAAGGCCTCATCCTCCCCGCTCAGTCCCTTGTGGTCGCCGAGGACGAAGGCCACGTTCCCGAAAAATTTGACCTCCCCCGCCGGCTTTCCCTCCTCGTGGAGGTAGTAGAGCTTTGAGTTCTTGAGCGTCAGCCTGATAACGTCTTCAAAGGTCCTGTTGCTGACGTATAGACCTGGATAAACCTCGACCTCCTTCCCCGGCTCCCTCAGCCCTTCACCGGCCCTGAGGGCTTTCATAATGAGCTTTGCCGTGCTCCTCTCGTCGGGGTTGAGACGGACCTTCAGCCCCGGTCCCTCAAAGCGTATCGCCTTCGGCGGCTCAGGCGGGCCGTAGAGGAGGAGCCAGACGCGCACGTTCTTCCGGAAGCCGTGCGAGAGCAGGAAGGCGGAGTTGAGGGACCTGCAGAGAACGTCCACCCTTCCGCTCGTGCCAGGCAAATCGCTCAGCTTGAAGTCCGCCCTCGTGCGGGCCTCGCTGGCTTTGATTATGAACGTCCTCATGGAGGCAAGTTGGGAAAGGGGTTTAAAGGCCTTAACCCACAGGCACCAAGAGGTGAGAGAATGAAGTTCCTGAAGGAGGCCAACGATGGAACGCTCCTTCTCGTTTACGTCCAGCCAAAGGCGAAGAAGAACGAGATTGAGGGAATCGACGAGTGGCGTGGGAGATTGAAGGTCAGGGTGAAAGCCCCGCCTGTTGGGGGAAAGGCAAACAGGGAGCTGGTTAAGTTCCTCTCGAAGGTTTTAGGAGCCGAAGTTGAACTGGTTCGCGGAGAGACGAGCAGGGAGAAGGACTTGCTGGTCAGGTTGAGTGCTGAAGAGGTAAAGAAGAGGCTGGGATTTAACCAGAAGTCTTAAATACTAATCATGATTAGTACTAATCATGATTGGTAAATTCATTGACAGGAAAGACGAACTGGACCTGCTGGAGAGGGAATGGGAAAACACGCCGTCCTTTGTCGTGGTGTACGGCAGAAGGAGAGTTGGGAAAACAAGGCTTCTGAGTGAGTTTGCAAAGGGGAAGAAGGTATTTTTCCATACGTTTACTGAGGGCACTAAAGAGGGACAGATAGAAGCCCTCAGAAGGGAACTCGCGGAGTTTTTCGGGGATGAACTGTTCCTCAGCTTCTCGGACTGGTTCCCGCTCTTCAAGTACCTGGCCTCCAAGATACGCGGACGAACGGCGGTAATCCTTGATGAATTTACGTATGCGGTTAAATCTGACAGAGAAATCCTGAGCGCCCTCCAGAGGGCGTGGGACCATGAGCTCTCGCGGAGACAAGTAATGCTTGTTCTCTCCGGCTCGCTCCTCGGAATGATGCGAGATGAGGTTTTAAGCTATTCTTCGCCCCTCTACGGCAGAAGAACCGCGGGCTTCATGCTGAAACCGCTGGGCTTCAGGCACTCCGTTGAGTTCTTCGGCGATTGGGATTACGGACTCAGGGCCTACCTCCTCCTCGGCGGTGTTCCGGCTTACCTCGCCATAGCATCGAGGAAACGGAGCATTGAGGAGCTCGTGAAAGAGGAGTTCTTCTCCCCCCTCGGCTATTTCTATGATGAGCCATACATAGTCCTCGCGGGAGAGTTGAGGGAGCTAAAGGTTTACTTTTCGATTCTCGCGACAATAGCGGGTGGGAAACACCGGCCGACAGAGATAGCAAACAGCCTCGGCATCGAGGGGAGGAGGATATACCCCTACCTCGAAACCCTAATCAGGCTGGGCTTCGTGAGGAGAGAGGTTCCCGTGGTAGGAAAGGAAAAGAGGGGCATCTACCGGATAAACGACCCGTTTCTGCTCACGTGGTTCTCGCTGGTTTATCCGAACAGAACCGCCATAGAGCTCGGTCTGGCCGATTTCGAAAGCGTTTTTGAGAACCTCCAGAGGGTCTACTCCGTGCGGTTTGAGGAACTCGCCAAAGAGTTTCTCGTCGAGCTGAGTAGGGCCGGGAAGTTCCCGTTCCGCTTCACGAAAATCGGCAGATGGTGGCGAAAGGGAGAGGAAATTGACCTCGTTGCCTTGAACGAGCGGGAGAAGAAGGTGCTCTTCGTTGAGGTGAAGTGGAAAGAGCTAAGTGAGCGGGAAACGAGAGGAATTTTGAAAGATTTGAAAAGAAAGGCAGAGTTAGTGGGGCTTGATGGCTGGGAATCGTTTTATGGTCTCGTGGCAAAGCGGGCTGAAGGAAAAGGAGAGATGAGAGAAGGTGGCTGGCTCGTCTGGGACTTGGAGGACTTTAAAAATACCATCCGCTGAGAATCACAGAAAAAGAGAAAAGCCCCTTCCGATAAAAGGCCAATCACTTCAAAATCCCCAAACTCCTGTTCGTCTTCTTTATGCTCTCCCACTTGTCTGCGAGCTCAAACATCGCCCTTATCGCGTCAATGTTCTCCGGAACGACATCGCTCTCCTGGTGAACGGCCTGAATGTAAAAGAGCCTGTTTCCGCGGACGCTGATGCTCTCCTTCCAGACGGCAATCTCGTAGAGGTTGTTCCACTCGCGGTGCAGGTCGCGGGCGAACTCTATGAGCTGGGCGGTGCTTTCGAAGCCCTTCTCCTTCTCGAAGAGCAGAACGCGCGTGGTGTTCTCGAAGATATTGACGACGTCTTTCGCCTCGACCGGCTTCTTCAGCTCGACCATTACGCTGTGAACGTGCATGAGCGTCGTCGGAACGACGAAAGCCGAGGTCTCGATGTTAATCGGAATAACCGTCTGGACGTCCGGGCCGTGGTGGGACGGGACGGTGACGCTCGGCGTTATCGCGTTTATCGGCCCACGCTTGGTGTCGTTGGGGTCGGCCGCTCTTCTAATCATGACCGCGTAAACGTAGTCTATGTACTCCTGAATCGCGCTCAGCGTCCTTGTTAGGCCCGTCGTGTTGCAGGAGACGACGCGGACGTAGTCCTTGCCGAGGGCCTTCTCGTAGTTGGCCTGGGCCACGAAGGAAACATCGGCAACGCTTGCCTTCTCACCGCCCTGGAATACGGCTTTAACGCCGGCCTTCTCATAAATTGCTTTGTTCTTCGCCCCCATTCCTCCGGGGGTGGCGTCAACGATTACGTCAACCTCGTTGAGAAGGTCCTCCAGCGTTCCGGCGACCTCGAAGCCGGCCTTCTCAAACCTCGGCAGGAACTCCTCGCTCGCGGCGTAGACCGGGATTCCAAGTTCCCTCGCGCGGTAGGCCTCGAAGTCCGGCTTGGTCTTGGTTACGCCGATGAGCTTCATATCGTCCTGCTTCGTGACGGCGTAGGCGACGCGCTTTCCTATCGTGCCGTAGCCGTTGATTCCGACCTTAACCCTGGCCATGGCAACCACCGGCGGGTTTTACAGCGATAAAATACTTAAACCTTGTTTTCACTCGTGGTGAAAAGCACTTCAAGAAGTGGCCGTTTTGACATTCTCCTGCAAAATCCCTCCGCTGGCGTTATAAGTCCAGGAGTTGAAACATCTCCGGTGGTGGGAATGTTCGCGGAGATACTGACGGTAGGCGACGAGCTTCTCACAGGGAACACCGTTGACAGCAACTCCGCCTTCATAGCCCAGAGGCTCACCGAAAGGGGCTACTGGGTGCGTAGGAAGACGACTGTGGGGGACGACGTGGAGGAGATAAAGACCGTCCTCAGAGAAATCCTCGGCAGAAAACCTGAGGTTCTCGTTATCTCCGGCGGTCTTGGGCCGACTCACGACGACGTTACGATATTAGCGGTTGCGGAGGCCCTCAACAGGAAGCTCGTCCTCTGCGAGGAGTGCCTTGAGAGGATTAAAGCGTTTTACCGCGAGCTTTACGAGAAGGGTCTCATAGACGACCCCGAGTTAAACGAGGCGAGAAGAAAGATGGCCTACCTGCCGGAGGGCGCGGAACCGCTTGAGAACACCGAAGGCGCCGCGCCGGGGGCTTACATCGAGCACGGGGGTGTTAAGATATTCGTCCTTCCCGGAATGCCCCGCGAGATGAAGGCGATGCTCGAGAAGGAGGTCCTCCCGAGGCTCGGGAAGAAGAAGTTCGTCCAGAGGAAGCTTCTGGCAGAGATAACGGACGAGAGCAAGCTCGCGCCGATACTCAACGAGACGCTGGAGCGCTTTAACGTTAGAATTCACTCCTCGCCGAAGGGCTTCGGGAAGTACATCGGGATAATCCTCTTCGGCGAGAGTGGAGAGGAAATAGAGCGCGCGAAGGCCTTCATGGAGTCGAAGGGAATCCGCTTCGAGGAGGGCTGGTAACCTTTAAATCCTTCCCTCCAAGTTCGTTAGGGGTGAGAGGGTGCAGATACTCGAAGAGAAGCCCAAGGAGGGCATAGTGAAGGTAAAGGCCGAAACGCTGGACGACCTTTGGCACCTCTACCACGTCATAGACCCCGGCGACGTCGTTTACGCGAAGACCCTTAGGAAGCAGGCCCAGAGAACGGACTCGCTGAGGGCCGAGAAGGTCGAGGTCATTCCCGTCTACCTTGGCGTCAAAGCTGAGAAGATAAACTTTCACAAGTTCGCGAACCAGGTCCGCGTTACCGGGCCGATAGTCTACGCGAGCAGAGAAGATGTCCCCCTCGGCAAGTACCACACGATAACGATTGAGGAGGGAACCGTCGTAACAATCCAGAAGCCCCGCTGGAAGGAGCACCACATAGAGCGCCTTAAGGAGGCGATTGAGGCCTCGAAGAGGGCCAAGGTCATGATTGTGGTGATAGACGAGGGAGAAGCCGATATAGCGCTCGTCCGCGAGTACGGCGTCGAGATGGTGGCGAGCATAAGGCGGAACCTCGGCGGGAAGCGCTACAACACCGACCGCGAAAGCGAGGAGAAGCGCTTTTTCCACGACTTGGCTAAGACGATGGCCGAGCTCATGGAGAGGGAGAAGATTGAGAAGGCGATTGTAGCGGGTCCGGGCTTCGTCAAGGAGGACTTCCACAAGTTCCTGCGTGAAAACTACCCCGAGCTGGCGAAGAAGGTCGTCATCGAAGACACCAGCGTAACCGGAAGGACGGGCATCTACGAGGTCATCAAGCGCGGAACCGTTGACAGGGTCTACCATGAGAACAGGGTTGCCAAGGAAGTCCAGCTCGTTGAGAAGGTCCTTGAGAACATCGCGAGGAACACTGGGTTAGCCACCTACGGCCTCAGGGAAGTGGAGGAAGCGGTGAACTACGGGGCCGTTGAGACGCTTTTGGTTCTCGACGAGCTTTTGAAGGGCGAGCACAGGGAGAAGGTTGAAGAGCTCATGGACGCCGTAAGGTATTCACGGGGCGAAGTGGTCATCGTCAGCTCGGAGCACGAAGGGGGAGAAAAGCTGAAGGCCCTTGGCGGCCTCGCGGCGTTGCTGAGGTTCAGGGTGAAGTGAGCCTGGAGCGCACGAAGGAGAGGGTGAGTTCGGCGAGCTTTATCGCGTTCTCCGCCTCTTCTTTATCCGGCTCGTGGAGGGTTGGATACCTCGCCTCAACGGCGTAGGCGGTTAGAACGTCAACATCATCATCGAAGAGCTTTAGGAATTCCGAATCCACTTCAGCGCACAGGAGTATGAGCTCTCCAATATCGTGGGTTCGCTTGATGGGCCTTCCTCTCGATACTAAAAACGCTTTTAGAGCTTTCTCTGCACACTGCTGGGCGTGAAAAGTCGCGTAGTCGTAGAATTTGAGAGAAAGGCTGTTCTTGGCCAGCACGAGGTCTTTCTCGGCCTTCTGGAGCCACTCCCTGAAGCTCAAATTTTCACACCCTCCCTGAGGGCGTAGTAGTAAAGGAAGCCCGTGTCATCTTTGACCTTCTCCAGCTCGTCCCTTGAGATGAAGAGGATATCCGCCTTGATTCCCTTCAACAGAAGCTCCCTGTGCATTCGTTTGTAGGCCTCGAGTTCCATTTTCCTTCCTATTGGCTCCTGCAGAACAACTAAGACGTCCCAGTCGCTTTCGGCTCTGAAATCACCCCTCGCACGGGAGCCAAAGAGGATTATCTCGTCAACTTCAAGGCCCAGTTCGCAGGATACCCTCAAAATCACGTCGCGGATAAGCTCCGAGCTCATGGTTGATGCTACACCTTCCCTCTATTTATCGTTTGCCATAAAGCTCCGCGTAGGGGTCGCCCTCGAACTCCGGGAATGGTCTTTCCTCGCTACCCTCCACGAGGACCCTCTCTTTCTCCTCCGTGAACTCGCCGAGCTCAAAGGCCTTAATTCCATTTTTATGCAATTCTGCAATTAATGAATTAACCTTTTCTAGAGGCGTTATCGCTATCAGCGTTCCCGTCGAGGAGACGCCCCAGGGTTCCAGCTTATAGAAATCGAGAACCCTCTTTACAAGGGGGTTCAGCTCGAGCCTCTCGGCGTAGACCCTGAAGCCGACTCCCGAGTTGTCTGCAATCTCGTGGAGCGCCGTTAGTCCGCCCTCGGTAGCGTCGTGCATTCCCCTGACGAAGGGCTTCGCTATCAGAGCATCTGGAAGGACAGTTTCAAGCCTGTAAAGCGAGCGGAGCTCCTCCATCTCCTCGGGAGTCAGAACCTTTCTCAGCTCTTCGGCGCGGAAGTAAGCTGAGGAGACCGCGAACTCAAGGGCAACTTTGTCGGTAACGATTATCCTGTCTCCCGGCCTCGCGAGGGGAAGCTTGAGCTCCTCCTTCCTCACGAGCCCCATCGCCGTTGTGGTTGCGGTCGGCTCGGAAATCGGGGGATAAACTCCGGTGTGCCCGCCGATTACCGCCGTTTTATACCGCTCGCACTCCCGGTTGAGGTCTTCCATCGCTTTTCGGAGAAACTCCTTCGTTGTTCCCGGCGGGAGGAGCAAATCAACCACGAGCCACCTCGGTCTCGCTCCAAAAACAGCCACGTCGCTTGAGGCAAAATGGTATGTGAAGAAGCCGAAGGTCTCAGCGGGGACGCCGAGCGTCGGGTCGGTTGCGATTACGAGGTAGTTCTCATCGTCGTACTCGAGAACCGCCGAGTCAAAGCCCTCCCTCGGCCCGTAGATTACCTTGGCGTCCTCAACGCCGAGGTTTGGAAAGACTACCTCACGAAGAACGTCGTTCCTCAGCTTTCCGAACGGGAGCATTGGAATCACCTCGGAACTTCTTTATAACTTCCCTCACCTCTCCAAGGGTCTCCTCGTCCGGGCCCCAGGCCATTATCTCGAAGCTCGGCACGCGGACGCTTACCCTGACCTTCCGCCTCCTCGCGATTCTGCTGACCTCGTAGTTCACCCGGTAGGCCAAGTCCATCAGCTCCTTCGTGACGATTTCCTCGCGGTCTATATACTGCAACGGACAGCCCTCGCGCCACTGTCTCCTCCTCGCGTGCTCGTACATGCGATAGGGCCTTATACCTGCCTCCTCGGCGAGCCGTTCAACAACCTCGGCGGGGTATTTAATCAGGGGGCGGAAGAAGGGAACGCCTATCCTTGGAATCTCGCAGAGCCTTATGTCAGTCTTACACTGGTCGAGTAGTGCACCGATTATCTTATCGTTGGCGTTGTCGCCCTTCGCTAAGACGTCAAAGCCGTTGTTGAGGGCGAACCACTTAGCGTTCCAGAGCATGACCTTCTTGCAGTTTATGCACACCGGCCCCTTCCTGCCGGTAGCCTCACGGAGAAGGCCGTCCGTGATGTCAACCAGATAATGTTCAACGCCGAGGTTCTTCGTGAAGCGCATCGCCCAGTTGAGGGTCTCGCGCCAGCTCCAGCGGTGGAAGAACGTCAAAGCGGAAACGTCGAGACCCGCTTTCTTGAGCAGGTAGAGAACGAGCGAGCTGTCCTTTCCACCGGAGAAGAGGACGAGAACCTTCTTGCGGTGAACGCCGGACTTCCTGGAGAACTCCCGGATTTCCTCAACGACATTCTCAAGCATGGAAAAACGTAAAGGACGGGGCTTAAAAACCTGAGCCTTAGAGGTTGACCTTCTCAACCCACTGCTCGGCGAGGTCGCCGAAAACCGGGAACTTGTAGAGCTCGCCCTGATAGGCCTTGACCATGCCCACAATCCAGGCTATAATGGCAACGAGGGACAGCAAGTACGCGATGAGCCAGCCAATAATCGGTATGAACTCGAAAACTTTAATCGCCACCGTGAAGAACAGGAACATCACAGTTGACTGCATCGCATGGAAGCGGACAAAATAGCTTTCTTTCTCCAGCAACAGTAGAATTATTCCGGTTAGCCACCAGAGCAGGTAGGCAAGCAACCCCTCCAAGTTCTCATCCATCCCGAGGGATGTCCTTCCAATCTCCTCACCCATGGTGATACACCTCCATTCTTCTCTATCGGCGCCCCTATAAATACCTTTGCTACGGTGAATGAAAAATCAGGGCGGTTTTCCAACTTCCCCGGTCTGAATTCGAACCTCTGAGTTTTGTTAGGCTCACCAAAGATTTATTAAGGGTCTGAATGAGTTCAAATAGAATTAGGAAAACCTAACGGTGATGAACATGATTGTGCCTTTACTATCACTGGCTCCCGGCGAGAGGGGGGTTGTTGTTGACCTGCGTGGGGGGCCCAACTTCAGGAGCAGGCTCTACGCGATGGGGCTGGCTCCAGGGGCGATTGTCAGGGTTCTTGAGAACTACCCGAGGGGGCCCCTCATCGTCGAGGCAGGCGGAACGAGGCTGGCGCTTGGCAAGGGAATGGCGGCGAGGGTGTTCGTAAGGAAGCTCTGAGGTGATAGCATGGCGATGCGGGTGGTGGCCCTGGCAGGAAACCCAAACGTGGGCAAGACGACGATATTCAACGCCCTAACGGGTATGCGTCAGCACGTCGGCAACTGGCCCGGCGTTACAGTTGAGAAGAAGGAGGGCGTTTTCGAGCACAGAGGGGAGCGATTTCTCGTCGTTGATTTGCCCGGAACTTATTCGCTCACAGCCCACTCCGTTGACGAGCTCGTCGCGAGGAACTTTCTCCTCAACGGAAACCCGGACGTCGTTGTGAACGTGGTTGACGCAACGGCTATTCTGAGAAACCTCTACCTGACGATGGAAATCTTTGAGATGGGTCTGAAGAACGTAATCATAGCCCTCAACAAGGTTGACCTGGCCGAGAAGAAGGGCATCAGAATAGACACCCTCAAGATGTCAAAGGCCCTCGGCGTTCCAGTGGTTCCGCTCAGCGCCAAGGAAGGAACTGGAATCGAGGAGCTCAAGGAGAAGATATGGGAGATGGCGCACGGGAAGATAAAGACGAACCCCGTTTTACCGCGCTACGACCCCGAGGTCGAGAGGGAAATTGAGCACATCTCCAAGTGCCTTGAGGGAACAAAGTTAGCGGGCCGCTACCCGCTCCGCTGGCTGGCGATAAAGCTCCTCCAGCGCGACGACGAGGTTATGAAGCTCGTTTTGAGGTACCTCGGCGAGGAGAAGCTGAAGGAGATAATGACCCACATAGGCGAGGCCGAGGAGCGCTACGGGCGGGCGATGGACCTGATTATAGCCGGCCAGAAGTACGAGTTCATAGACGGCCTTACCCATGAGTTCATGAGCTACGGGAAGGCAAAGGAGACGCTCACAGACCAGCTTGACAGAATCCTCGTCCACCCCGTTTACGGCTTCATAGCGATGGCCTTCGTCTTCTACCTCGTCTTCAAGTTCGTCTTCGCCTTCGGAATGCCCCTTCAGGGGATTCTGGACGATGCCTTCAGCAGGTTCGGCGAGTGGCTCGCTCCCCACATAGCGAACGAGACCCTGCGCGGCCTCCTCGTGGACGGTGTGGTCAGCGGAGTCGGCTCGGTGCTGAGCTTCTTCCCGCTCGTCTTCCTCCTGTTCCTCGCGCTGTCCTTCCTCGAAGACCTCGGCTACATGGCGAGGGTAGCGGTGCTCATGGAGGGCATCCTCAGGAAGTTCGGCCTGCCGGGCAAGGCAATAATACCGCTCATCCTCGGTCTCGGCTGCAACGTTCCAGCTGTTATGGCCACGAGAACGCTCGACGAAGAAAGAGACAGGCTCGTTGCCATGTTCATCAACCCATTCATTCCATGCTCTGCCCGTTTGAGCGTCATCAGCTTCCTCGTTGGGGCGTTCTTCGGTGGAGACGCTCTCGTCGCTCTGGCAATCTATCTGCTCGCATTCGCGGTGGCGCTGCTCTCCGCCAAGCTCGTGAGCAGGTTTGTTTCTGGCGAGGAGAGCCCCTTCGTGATTGAGCTCCCGGAGTTCCTCCTTCCAAGCTGGAGAAGTCTGCTCCTCCACTCGTGGGAAAGGAGCAAGGAGTTCGTCCAGAAGGCAGGAACGGTTATCCTCGTCGGCTCGATAGCGATATGGTACCTCAGCAACTATCCGGTACCTATGGGAACCGGGAAGAGCTACGCCGAGAGGCTCGGCCACCTCGTTGCGCCATACCTCAACCTCATGGGGCTCGACTGGAAGGCGGGGGTGAGCCTAATCTTCGGAATAATCGCCAAGGAGAACGTAATCTCAACCTACAGCATCCTCTACAGCGGTCTAAGTGGTGAGGCCCTCAAGGAAGCCATGATGTCCTCGATGAGCCCACTGCAGGGCTTTGTCTTAGCTGTCGTCACGACGCTCTACATCCCGTGCATAGCCACGATAGCCGCCATAAGGGCCGAGAGCAACTGGAAGTGGGCGCTCGCTGTGACCGTCTACATGATAACCGTCGCCTCGCTCCTCGGAATCCTGATATGGCACGTTGGAACGGCGCTGGGGTTGTGAAGATGGGCAGGATGGAGGAAGTGCTGAGGCTCATCAACGAGGGCAAGCGGTTTCCCCAGGACATCGCGAGGGAGCTCGGGATTACGGTTGAGGAAGTGGAAGGAATAATCGAGCTCCTCAAAAGTCTCGGCTACATCGAAGAGGTTGAGCAGGGGCCGGCCTGCGAGACCTGCCCGCTCAGGAAGGTCTGCTACGGGAAGTGCATCGTGCCGAGGGTGAAGGTGCTTAGGCCGAGCTTTAGGGTGGACAGATAGGGGTATTTATGAACACTTTTTTTCATTTTGTTTTTATGTTCCCCATGACTCCTGAATGTGATAGGGAAGCCCAGTTCAGCCCCGTAAAATGCACCCGTTTTCGCGATTGTCAGGATTTTTGCCGCATTCACGTCAAATTTTTGCAAGTAGTCACCGCCGGTTAAACGTTTCACCCTCGGTAATATATTTTATGGCCGTAAAATATATAAGAGTGCCGATAGTAGGCTTAAACGGTGAGTGCCATGAAAGCTGTCATCCTTGCAGGCGGTTTTGGAACGAGACTCAGGCCACTCTCATCAACGAGGCCAAAGCCGATGATTCCCGTCCTCGGGAAGCCCAACCTTCAGTACATCCTTGAAGCGCTCGAGAAGGTTCCCGAAATAGACGAGGTAATTCTCTCCGTCCACTACATGAGGGGCGAGATAAGGGAGTTCATAGACGAGAAGATGTCCGACTACCCCAAGGAAATCCGCTTCGTCAACGACCCCATGCCACTCGAGACCGGTGGCGCGCTCAAGAACGTCGAGGAGTACGTTAGTGATGACTTCCTCGTGATTTACGGCGACGTCTTCACGAACTTCGACTACCGCGAGCTCATAAAGGCCCACGAGGAGAAGGGCGGACTCATAACGGTCGCGGCAACCAAGGTCTACGACCCGGAGCGCTTTGGAGTCCTTGAGATGAGCGAGAGCGGAAAGGTGCTCCACTTCGAGGAGAAGCCCAAGAGGCCCAAGAGCAACCTCGTCGATGCCGGAATCTACGTCGTGAACAAGAAGGTTCTCGAGGAGATTCCGAAGGGCAAGGAGGTCTACTTTGAGCGTGAAATCCTGCCGAGGTTCGTCGAGCGCGGCGAGGTTTACGCCCACAGAATGCCGAAGGGAACCTACTGGGTCGACCTTGGAACGCCGGACGACCTGTTCTACGCCCACCAGATTGCCCTTGATGAGATGGCGAGGGAGAACGGCTACTTCCACATAGCCGAGAGCGCGGAGGTTCCGGAAGACGTTGAGATTCAGGGGCCGGTCTACATCGATGAAGGCGTCAAGATAGGGCACGGCGTCAAGATTAAGGCCTACTCCTACATCGGCCCGAACACTGTGATAGAGGACAAAGCTTACATCAAGCGCTCGGTCCTCATCGGGAGCGACATAATCAAGGAGCGCGCCGAGCTGAAGGACACGATACTCGGCGAGGGCGTCGTCGTCGGCAGGGACGTAATCATCAAGGAGAATGCCGTCATCGGTGACTACGCGAAGATTTACGACGGACTCGTGATTTACGGGGCGAAGGTCCTGCCCTGGAAGAAGGTCGAGGAGTACGAGGCTTACATCAAGATAAAGCTCGACCCGACGAAGGTCAGGCCCGGCCAGTACCCGGACCGCTGTCCGCTCGGCCTGCCTGAGTGTATATACAAGAAGTTCAAGGCGATAGCCGGCGAGAAGCCGCCGTGCGACGAGTGTATCGAGAACCAGTGGCTCTTCTGAGCTTTTTAATCTTCTTTTAGGCCTTCTTTGGGTCTTATTGCAACTCTACAGAAAGGACGCGCAAAGGTCCACGTTGACCACTTTCAATTCTCTTCGAGTCTTATTGCAACACATGTGCCTTACAAATTGTGAATCAGGCAATATTAACTTTCAATTCTCCTCGAGTCTTATTGCAACGCCTTCGCGAATAGCTCTCTATTACGCTTAACCTTCCTTTCAATTCTCCTCGAGTCTTATTGCAACGAGAGGCTTGAGTATCTTGAGATTGTCGTCTCCCCGGCTTTCAATTCTCCTCGAGTCTTATTGCAACGCTTCCGCTCACCAGAACTCCATCAAACGCTGATAAACTTTCAATTCTCCTCGAGTCTTATTGCAACTCACGAAAATAGTGCTTCTTTTCGTCATTATCCTCACTTTCAATTCTCCTCGAGTCTTATTGCAACGAGCTCGCAGAGATTGACGAGGAGTTAGCCGACCTGCTTTCAATTCTCCTCGAGTCTTATTGCAACCTCTGGGGCCTGGGAAAGGTCGTTCTTATGGTGTTCTCCTTTCAATTCTCCTCGAGTCTTATTGCAACGCGCGTGAACTGGAACAGCTTGGAATAACTGAAAAGTACTTTCAATTCTCCTCGAGTCTTATTGCAACCACGAACGCTGTCATCTATGCAGCATTTGCAGGGAATCTTTCAATTCTCCTCGAGTCTTATTGCAACAGCAATCTTGAGGAGCTCGACCAGGCGCTTATATTCCCTTTCAATTCTCCTCGAGTCTTATTGCAACCTCGGCGTTGGCGATTTGCTCGACAAGTCAACGAATCTTTCAATTCTCCTCGAGTCTTATTGCAACCTCCAACTCGAGGAAGAGCTCGGCGAGCTCTTCGTCTTTCAATTCTCCTCGAGTCTTATTGCAACGCTCGAGGGGAGGTGACGGGGCGTGGCTAGGATAAATCTTTCAATTCTCCTCGAGTCTTATTGCAACGGGGAGCAAAACTCGTCCTTCCACCCAACGAAGAGAAGAGAACGCCGGAATATTTAAGCCTTTCTGGAAAACTGTACTAATGCCCTGATGTGCTGGCCGTTTCCAGAGGCTCCAAAGCCCGTTAAAAAGGGTTTAAAACCTGCCACAAGATGTTTTTAAAAATTAATCGGTTTTGAGCACGCTTTCAATCCAACAGGGCTCTCTCGGAGAGTTATTTAATCCCCTCAAAAAATCTCGTCATGTTATCCATAGTTTGCTGTCACGAATCGTTACAAAACTGTTAACCCTATTTTCGATTTCAAATCCCTTGCCAAGCAAGAACCGGGAGAAATCCGTCTCGATAAACCGGAATTCCGCCGGGGGAAGAACCTATGCGTGCAGATACCAGAAGTTGCTTGCCACGCGTCATCTCGGGCTTTAAACACGCGCCCGTCAAAATCCCCGCCAAAAACCTTAAATAAAAGGTTGTTTTTGCTCCGTTAAGGGAAATCCAATGAAGAAGTTTCCGGCGTATCTTGCTTCTTGGGAAGACATAGAAAGGTGGGCCAAGGAAGGGGCCTGGAAGGTTCTGGAAGACGGCTGGAGACCTGATGTTGTAGTCGGCCTCGCCCGCGGTGGCTGGGTTCCGGCGAGGCTCTACTGCGACTACCTCGGTGTCAAGGACCTGGTCAGCCTGAAGGTCGAGCACTGGGGAGTAACGGCAACCCCGGACGGCAAGGCCAAGCTCAAGTACGGTAGCAACTACAACCTCGAGGGCAAGAAGGTCCTCATCGTCGACGACATCAGCGACACAGGCGAGAGCTTAACCCTCGCGAAGAACTACGTCGAGAGCCAGAAGCCGGCCGAGATAAGGACTGCCACGCTCCTGACAATCAAGGGCTCGCGCTTCAAGCCCGACTACTTCGGCGAGGAAATCGACTGGGCCTGGATAGTCTTCCCCTGGAACTTCGTGGAGGACATGATTAACCTCGTCGGCAACATCCTTGAGGAGAAGGAAGCAGTGAGCACCGACGAGATAGTCGAGCTCTTCAAGGAGCTCCACGGCATGGAAGTTCCAAAGGGCAGGCTCGAGGAAGCCCTCAGGATGGCCGAGCGCAGGAAGGTTTTTAAGTTCCGCGACGGGAAGTGGCGCAAAGCCTGAGGGTGTGGTACCTTGGACAGGGAAAAGAAGGTCCAGGAGATTCGAAACCACAGCGTCTACGCGCGGGAAATCTACGATATGCACAGCGAGAGCATTGACAGAGTTATCGACGACTACGAGAGCCTGAAGGAGGACTACCTCAGCGACCACTCGCGGGCGAGAATCGTCCGCATCGTCTTCAACGAGGACAACGGCCTTCCTTTAGCCATTGAGTTCAATAGGAAAGACGACAGCTTCAAGGGCTTCACCATAGCCATCGGCAAGCCCCACATAAAGAGCAACGGGCTCATGGAAAAAGAAAGTCAGGAAGACTGAAGCGGCTGGACGTAGAACCCAAGCTCTATTCCCTTTTTGCTCCATATCTCGTAACTGCTCAGGTAGTAGGTCGGGTTCGTGAAGAGCGCCGTTAGGTTCCTGTTCTCGCCTGCAATCCATACGAGGTAGTTGCTCTCGTTGTAGGGGTTCCTGATTGCCATCAGAACGCTCGCATTGGCGACGTTTCCAAGGTTTCCAACGGCGACGCTCACGTTTCCGTAAATCCTTCTCCAGGGGCTCTTCTCGTCGAGGAGGACGAAGCTCGTGACGTTCTCGGTGTGGGTTAAGAGCCACGTTCCGTTAACCTTCTCGAAGCGGAGCGGGAACTTGCTATCGAGCTCCCTCACGAGACGGTTCGAGACCGGACCGCCGACGAGGACGACGACCCCTTCAAGGTCAGAGTCCGTGACGTTAACGTCCGCTTTCACCACGACGTCCACAGACCTGACCCACTGGGAGTAGAACTTCTCAAGGTTCTCCGCTATCTCCTCGGCCGTCTCCTTATCCTTCTCCGTCCCGGTCGGGTCCGGGTTGGCCGTCCCGTAGACGATGACGACCCTTCCAAGCTCCGCGCCCCTGTCAAATGCCCTCAGCGGTGTGACCGGAACCTCGCGGGAGTAAACCTCACTGACGTTTTCCGGCGACGCGAAGTTTCTCATCTCATCGAGGATGCTCCAGACGTAGTCCGAGAAGGGGTTGCCCGTTTTCCGGCTCAGCTCCGAGTAGTGGGCGGTTCTGTTGAGGAGCCACCCAACCCAGAACTCTCCCCAGGCCTTCTGCATGTTGATTGCCAGGAGCGTGTAGTTCTCGTTTATCCGGCTTATCGCGTAGTCCTCCCACGCGTCGGCGAAGCCCTCGTAGAGCATCCCCGTCCTGCTCCAGAAGTGCATATCGTAGCGCGCTAAATACGGCATATCGGCCCGTATCGCATCAACGAAGTAGGCGAGATTGGTTAGATTCCTGTATGAGTTGATTGCCGGAACGGTGACGTCATGGCCGAGCTCGTGGTAAATAAAGCCGAGGTACAGCAACTCGTCGAGCCCCGTGCTCACTATGTAGTCCTTGTTCAGCGGAAGCCCGAACATCGTGTCTCGCGCGGTTTTATAGCTCCAAAGGGTTCTCTGGGGGGTTCTCCTGACTAGAGGAAGCATCCCGCCGGCGCCCCAGATTTCCGTGCCGTTAAGGGTCGGGCTGAAGCTGTGGCCGTGAACCGCAACGAGGTAGGGGTGAAGGAACTCGTAGGTAACTCCATGAACCCCCGCGTTCTCGGCCATGAACTCGTCGGGAGGGAGCATTTTAAGGGCGTTCTCGTAGATTCTGAGGTCTTCGTTGTAGTAGTCCATGTGGCTCTCGTAGAAGTTCATGAAATCACTCTCTTCCGCAAACTCCCTGAGCGCGGGCAGGAACTCGTTTTCAAACCATGGGTATCCAAGGGTCGTTAGAGGTCTGAGCTCAGGCGGTTCAGAGCAGAGGAGCGTGTAGTACTCAAGGTTGAGGAGCAGGTAGTCCCTCTCCGGCACGTTTCTTGCCTGAGAGAGATAGGACTTCAAGAGGAGCACTGCCTTTGAGTTCCTGAACTTTCCGAAGTGTGCCTCGACTTCGTCTAGGTAACTCCCCCTGTCGATGACAAAGGGGTCCTTCCCAAAGGCAAGGTAGTAAACGATTCCGAGGAGCTCGGCGTTGGGGCTTATCTCAACCGTTACGTCGGGGCCTATTTTAACGGCCGAAGCCTGGGGGGCCGCGAGAGGTGCGAGCAACAGGGTTAGAATGGTTACCCAAATCAAGAGGCGCTTCATAACATCACCGGGTAGTAGTTAAGGGAACGGGTTATAAGGGTTGCGGGAGAAGTTTAAAAGGCGAAAGCCGAGGAGAATTAGGGTGACCTAAGATGAAGAGGCTCGCGCTCATAATCCTGCTGACCCTGGCGTTAGTCCCACTCAACGGCGTTTCGGCTCAGGAGAACGTCACGGTTGTGGCGACGATAGCGCCAATAGGCTCAATAGTCCAGGAGGCGTTTCCTGGCGTTAGGGTCGAGGTGATAATCCCGCCGGGCGTTGACCCCCACGACTACCAGCTGACGGCCCAGCAGGTCGAACTGCTCTCAAAGGCCCAGGTCATAGTGACGACCGGAGGCCATCTACCCGTTGAGAAAAGGATTGCAGAACTTGAGAAGGAGGGTACCGTAACCGGAAAGGCCCTTTTCATCGACGACTATATGAAATACGGCTTCCACTACGCCAAAGAACACTGGTACAACGGCAAGGACAATCCGCACGGCGTCTGGCTCGACCCCTACAACGCGATAGCGATAGCCGAGGCCACGAAGGAGGCCTTAATCGAGGAGGACCCGGCAAACGCAATGACCTACGAGAGGGACTTTGAGAGGTTCCGCGAGAGGGTTCTGGCGATAGTCGAGGCCTACAAAGCTTTAGCCCCCAAGAACGCGACCGCTGTGATACAGATGCCCCCCGATGAGTACGCCATCGACTGGCTTGGGATAAAGGCCGTTGCCGCGATAAAGCCCGAGGAAGAGGTTCCCGCGATAGGGGTTGACCAGCTCGTCCCAACCGCGGAGAAGAGTTCGCTCATAGTTTACGGCTCCGACAGCCCGGAACAGCTCAAGAAGGCCTCAATTGAGCTCGCCCAGAAGAGCGGAAAGCCCCTGGCTGAGATAACAGTCTTCTGGGCTTCGGGGAACTACACCGACTGGCTAATCAAAAACACCGCCTCGATAATGAAGGCACTCTCGACCCCCCAAAAAACGGCGGAGAAGAACACCAGGGACAACACCGTAGTTACATACGCCCTTCTTGCTCTCATCACAGGCGTTGTCCTTGGAACAGCTCTGGGAGTGATATTGAAAAAATGAAAGGGGTCACTCGCGCTTGTAGGGCCTGCCGTCCCACTTGGGCGGCCTGGCCCTTCCTATTATTCCCGCGACCACTATGAGGGTCACGACGTACGGCAGGGTCGCTATGAACTGCCAGGGTATCGTTCCCGCGAGCCACGGGTTGTTCTGGATGTAGATGGCGAAGTTGTCGAAGAATCCGAAGAGGAACGCTCCTCCTAGTGCTATCAGCGGGTTCCAGCCACTAAAGACCATGTTCGCTAGGGCAATGAAACCCCTTCCAGCCGCTATCGTCTTAGTTACGGTTCCGAGCCAGTCAACGCTGAGGTAGGCACCGGCGACGCCCGCCAAGGCGCTGGCTATGAGGACCGCCGTGAAGCGGTAGAGCTCAACGTTTATTCCGAGGGCATCTGCAGCTTCGGGGTTCTCACCGACGGCCCTGATTCTCAGCCCGAAGGGCGTCTTGAAGAGCACCCACCAGGCTATTATGGCGACCGCTATGGTTATCGGCACCATCGGGCTGAGGGAGTTACCAAAGGCGTCCATCCACAGCGGACTAATCTGGGCGTTGCTTGGAACCTGGTGCTGGCCGGCGGTTCCCCAGTAGGCCCTTATTCCGAAGGCGACTGCACCGTAGCCGAGGAGGTTGAGGCCTATACCAGGAATGACGTGGTCTCCCTTGAGGTAAACCGTTAGAACGCCGTGAAGGACGCCGAACAGCAGTCCTACGAATGCCCCACCGAGAATGCCAACCCAGCCGTTTCCGGCAAGCTCCGCGAACATCGCCCCGAAGAACGCCGCGAACATCAGGATTCCCTCATAGCCGATGTTGACGACACCGGCCCTCTCGCTTATCACCGCGCCTATGCTCGTGAGAGCTATCGGAACCATCGCCGCGAGTGAACCGAGGAGAAGGCTGATTACCATGGTTTCGTTCATGCCTCACCCCTCCTGAAAAGCCTGGCGAAGAGGTCGAGCAACCCGGGCACGGCGACGGCTATGATGATGATTCCCTCGATGACCTTAATCATCTCGAGCGGGACGTGGGCGTGCTGCTGCATCGCGGTTGCTCCCGCGCTCAGGGCTCCGAAGAGGATTCCCGCGAAGATTATGCCGAGCGGATGGTTCCTTCCGACGAGAGAGACGCCTATTCCGTCGAAACCGTAGCCGTAGACGTTGGCCAATCCCTGGGTTATGGCGTAGCTTGGTGGCGTTCCCATGACGAGTCCAGCGCCCGCCAGTCCTGCGGTCATTCCACCGATGACGAACGACCATATGGCCGAGCGCTTGGGATTGATTCCGCCGTATTCGGCCGCCCTCGGGTTCTGTCCGCTGGTTCTGAGCTCGTAGCCCAGTTTGGTGTGCCACATCACTATGAAGACGATTATCGCCGAGAGGATTGCCACTATGAACGCCCAGGAGAGGCTTGTGTTCTTCACGAGAAGCGGGAGCCTGGCTGAGGGGGGAATCGGCAGGGTGCTGTTGGGGTCCTTTGGGTTGTAGTAGACGCTGACCGCGAGCCAGCTGACGAGGAAGAAGGCAATCCAGTTGAACATTATCGTGGATATGACCTCGTGGACTCCCCTGTAAACCTTGAGAACCGCCGCTGGAAGGGCCCACAGGGCTCCGATGAGAAGGCCAGCCAGAAGGCCCGCTATCGGGTTCTGGAGGTACTGGGTCACTATTATCGCCGCCATTGCGCCGAAGTAGACGGTTCCCTCGGCGCCGATGTTGAAGAGGCCCGTTCTCGCGCCTATCGCGAAGGTTATGGCAGTTAGGATTAGTGGAGCAGACTTTGCGAGGGTCTCGGCGATGCCGTCAACCGAGGTGAGAGAGCCCCTTATCAGCCAGTAGTAGGCCTCAAACGGACTGTACCCGCTGAACCAGAGGACGAGGGCACCTATGAACGCTCCAATGAGTATCGCCAAAACGCTCTCGGCCACGGGTTTGGCGTATCCCCTGAGCTCATTTTTGAGGTTCACCCTTAACACCTCCCATCATGAGACCAATCTGCTCCTCGGTAACCTCGTCGGGCCTGACTATTCCCATGAACTGGCCTTCGTACATTATCGCCATCCTGTCGCTGAGCTGGAGAACCTCATCCAGGTCGGCCGAGACGAGCAGAACGGCCTTGTCCTCGTTCCTCAGCTTGACGAGGTAGTTCCTGATGTATTCGGTCGAGGCGACGTCAACACCGCGCGTTGGCTGTGCCGCTATTATGAACTCGGGCTTCTTGCTAACTTCTCTGGCAACGATGAGCTTCTGCTGGTTTCCACCGCTCAGGCTCTTCACCGGGGCCTTGGTTCCGGGCGCACTGACCTCGAATTCCTCTATGAGCCTCTTCGCGTGCTCCTCAACCTTGTCCCAGTCGAGTAGGAAGCCCTTCGAGAACTCCTTCCTCCAGTGCATTCCCAGAATGGAGTTCTCCATCACGCTCATCTCAAGGATTAGACCCATGTGAGTCCTGTCCTCGGGGATGTGGGCCATTCCCATGTCGTAGAGCTCCCTCGGCTTCTTGCCGGTGATGTCAACGCCCTTGAGGTAGACCTTGCCCTTCTCGACCTTCCTCAAACCTGTTATGGCCTCTATGAGCTCGCTCTGGCCGTTGCCCTCGACACCCGCTATTCCAAATATCTCGCCGGCTCTGACCTCAAAGGTAAGCCCCCTGACGGCGTCTTCTCCCCTGTCTCCCTTCACCCAGAGGTTCTCGACGCGGAAGATTACCTCACCGGGCTCCTTCGGGGGCTTCTCAATCCTGAGAACCACGTCCCTGCCCACCATCATCCTCGCGAGGAGCTGGGGTGTTGCCTCACTCGTCTTGACGGTTCCGACGACCTCGCCCTTCCTTATGACCGTGACGCGGTCGGTTATCTCCATTACCTCGTTGAGCTTGTGGCTGATGAAGATTATCGTCTTCCCCTGCTCCTTGAGCTTCCTGAGAACCGCAAAGAGCTCCTTGACCTCTATCGGCGTGAGAACCGCGGTCGGCTCGTCGAGGATGAGTATGTCAACGTCGCGGTAGAGCATCTTGAGGATTTCAATCCTCTGCTGGACGCCGACGGGAAGGTTCTCCACGGGAACGTCGAGGGGAACCTGGAAGTTGAGCTCGTCCATCAGCTTCTGGAGCTTCTTTCTCGCGTTCTCGACGTCAATTTTGGACAGCAGGCTGTGCCCCTCCATTCCGAGGATAATGTTTTCGAGGGCGTTGAAGACCTCGACCAGGGTGAAGTGCTGGTGAACCATTCCGATTCCGTTCGCTATTGCATCGGCGGGACTCTTGAAGCGGACTTCTTTGCCCCTGAGAAAGATTTTGCCCTTCGTGGGCTTGAGCATTCCGAAGAGAACCTTCATCAGCGTCGTTTTTCCGGCACCGTTCTCGCCGAGAAGACCGAGGATTTCGCCCTCGTAGACCTTAATCGTGACGCCCTTCAGGGCCCTTGTGCCGTCGGGATAAACCTTGACTATGTCTCGCATCTCAAGCACTGGAGTTTGCTCTTCCATCCCTTTCACCTCCAAATCTCAAAAGGGAAACAAAAGAGGAAGAAGAAATCACTGCTTGTGGTTCTTGTAGTAGTCGAGGGCCCAGTAGGCACCGAAGCGGTAGCCACCCTCGAACTTGTAGAGAACCGGAATCTCCATACCGAGGACGATTCCTATGGTGTCCTTGTTGTCGTTGAGCGCTATCAGCGCCGCTAAGGCACCGGCCAGGGCTGAACCCTCGTTCTCCTTGAAGAGAACCATCTGGACGTTGTGTGGCATCTCCGGGTCGTAGCCGTCAATGATAACGAACCTCTGGTTCGGGTACTCCTGGGCAACCTGCTTGACGGCGTTGGTCATCATGAAGCCGACCGCGATGATTATGTCGTACTCACCGCTCTTGGCGAGGCTCCTGAGGTTCGGAAGGTAGTCGTTCTCGCTGTTGCTCTGGAGCTCGGTGAGCTGGAGGTTAAACTCCTTGGCGGCCCTCTCGGCACCCATGTAGGCCATATCGTTGAAGCTGAGGTCGCCCCTGCCGCCGACATCGTAAACGATGGCTATCTTTCCGGTGTTCTGCCTCTGGTTGAGCTTCTCGTCGAAGTAGGTCTCGGGCTTGGGCTCCTTGGCGGCCCACTCCTTGGCGTACTGCTCCATTACCGTCCAGTTCTGGGCCTTCCTGAGGAGCTCAATCTGGTCCTTGGCGGTGGCCTTCGGAACGATTATCTGACCGCTGATTATCTGCTTCTGGAGCTCATCAACTGCCTGCCAAATCCAGTCCGGAACCTGCTTCCTGGTCTGCTCAAGGAACTGGATGAGTTCATCTTCGCTCTTGAAGCCGAGGTCCTTGAGCTTCTTCTCCCTGACGTCGGCCGGAAGGGAGTCAAACATCGCCTTGACGTCCTCTATGGTCGAGAGCTTGACACCGCCCTCCTTGAGGCCGAGCTCGACGACACCGCCCTTGAACTGGTTCTCCTCCGCCTCCTTGACGGCGTTGTAAACGCCGACGTCAACGCGCTTCATCATGCTCGCGATTATAACGCCGGGCTTAATCCAATCCTGGGCGGAGTCAACGCCTATAGCGAACGGCGGACCCATCTTCTTGTTGTTGGCCTTCAGATAGTCACCGACGGCCTCGAAGACACCGAGACCGGTACCGCCGGCAACCTGGTAGATAACCCAGGCACCCTGCTGAAGCTGGGCCTGAGCGGCCTGCTTACCCTTGGCAGGGTCGCCAAATGACCCGGTGTAGGTGTAGAGGATGTTTATTTTAGTTTCTGCACTGCTGGAGTTTCCACTTATGCAGCCGCTGGCCACGATGCTAAGGGCCATCAGGCCCACCAACAACAAACCGAACAGCTTTCGCATAGCCTAACACACCCCGTCTTGGTTTGTAAAAGCTTATTCTTTGGGGCCCGATAAATACTTTGCGGTGCCTTTGGGTGTTCAAACGGTCGAAAAAGATTTAACTGCGCAATAAAAGTTAAAGGGAGGCGTATGCTGAGGGAAATACTTACGCTCGAATCCGGAACGGTGATGATTTCTGGCGGAGGTAAGAGGCTCGCGCGGCTCTACTTCCAATCGTGGGCCGAGAGAAAGGGGAGTGCTCTGGCGGAAGAACTTCCGTTCCCCGTTGAGGGAGAAATCTACGTTGGCAACCCCTTCAGGGCGGACTTTCCCGTTTACCTCATCGTCAATCCCCTCACCCGGAAGGGAACCAAGCGCGAGAAACTGCTCCGCTGGCTCGAGATGAAGCGGGAGGAAGGAAAGCTCGTCCTCCTCTACGAGGAGCGCTATGTGGCCGACTCGATAACCCGGTACAGAATCAGGAACCACCTCGACTACCTCATAGCTTACAAACGGGAAACGATGGGAGCCGAGCTTTTAAAGGTTTATAAGCTCGAAAACGGTCGCGTCGTTGAGAGGAAGACCTACGTAAGGCGCCCGATGACGAGTGGCTTCGGGTCTGAGCGGTGATGAAACCAGCTATCGCCGAGGGCTTTTTATAGGCCTTCCCCCTCTTTTCTCCGGGTGAGAGCATGTTCGGAAAGCTCAGGGAAAAGCTCAAGAAGTTCACCAAGCAGGTCGAGGAGAAGATTGAGGAGGAAGAGAAGAAGGTCGAAAAGAAAGTCGAGACCGAGAAGAAGCCCGGCCTCATGGAGAGGCTCCTCCAGGTCGAGATTAAGGAGAAGGACGTTGAGGAAGCTTTGGACGAGCTGGAGCTTGAACTCCTCGAGGCGGACGTTGCCCTCGAAACCGTCGAGGCCCTGAGGGAGAAGATTAAGGAGAAGCTGGTCGGAAAGAAGGTCCGCATCGGAACCAACAAGGGCAAGCTGATAGAGGAAGCTCTCCGCGAGGCAATTCTCGAAATCCTGACGCCCGAGAAAAAGATTGACCTCCTCGAGATGATTCGCTCCAAGGAGGAGAAGCCATTCGTAATAGTCTTCGTCGGCTTCAATGGCTCGGGGAAGACCACAACCATAGCCAAGCTCGCCAACTGGCTCAAGAAGAACGGGCTGAGCGTCGTCATAGCGGCGAGCGACACGTTTAGGGCCGGAGCGATAGAGCAGATAGAGGAGCACGCGAAGCGCGTTGGAGTTAAGGTGATAAAGCACGACTACGGAGCCGACCCGGCGGCGGTTGCCTACGACGCAATCCAGCACGCCAAGGCGAGGGGAGTTGATGTGGTTCTCGTCGACACCGCCGGAAGGAACGAGCTCAACAGGAACCTCATGGACGAGATGAAGAAAATCGTGAGGGTTACCAAACCTGACCTGGTAATCTTCGTCGGCGACAGCCTGAGCGGAAACGCCGTTGTGGAGCAGGCCAAGCAGTTCAACGAGGCCGTCAGAATAGACGGAGTAATCCTCACCAAGCTCGATGCGGACGCGAGGGGTGGAGCGGCTTTGAGCATAAGCCACGCGATTGGCGCGCCGATACTCTTCGTCGGCGTCGGCCAGGGCTACGACGACTTAAAGCCCTTCGACGAGAAGTGGTTCGTGGACAGGATTTTCGGGGAGGAGTGAGCTACAAAATTTCCTTTACGAATTCTTTTGCTTTCAAGATTTTAACCTTTCTCCCGTCGAAACGATAAGTTTTCGTGTCCTCGTCTCTCATTTGGACAATGTGCCTCGTGTTCTCTGAAATGATATAGTCAGCCTTAGCCGTGTACGTCACGTCGAAGAACTTGGCATCGCTCGGGTCTTTCAGCTTTTTGATAAACTTTGCATCCCCAGAAAATTTCGGCTCAGGCTGAACGACGATGCTCTTCCTCTTCACCAATGTGAGTATTTGGAGAGCAAGGATTTCCCTTTTTGTCCCCTCTGCGAGTTCCATTAGAACCCGGCTCATCTCCTCCCAAATCTCATCGCTGAGATAGTTCTCCATTTCCCCACTGACAAGAGCCTTTAGAATTCGCCAAGCTGGAGAACGCTCGGGGTTCTTTGATTTCAGCGCACTAACCAAAATCGAAGTGTCAAGAACGACCCTTATTTTACCGCTGGTCATTCAAATCACTCCAATGCGCCTTAGCTTCTCCTTGATTCTCATGAACTTCTCAATCTTCTTTCTCGCATCTGTTACGAGCTTCTCAGTGCTCCCCCTGATTTCGGGAGCGTTTTCAGCCTCCCTGACTGCAAGCTCAAAAAGCTCCTCTGGTGATAAGTCCTTAGTAATCCCCTCAAACTCCTCGAGCTTTTCGTCCCACTCTTCCCTTTTTCTCATCTCCTCAAAAAACCACACAATGTCCTCCGGCCTCTCGTGAATCTTTCTCGCGAGTTGGACAATCCACTCACCAAACGCCTCCTGGGTCTCTCTCCTCTGAAACAGCTTCACGACCTTCTCAACATCAGACGCCATAATTCTCCCCGTCCTAATCTCTATGGCGAATTATAAAACCCTAACGCCAGCTCAGATTGAGACCCCTAATGACATGCGTACTACACTCCAGACCGCGAGGAAGCTCAGAACAGTCGAGACGACCCATATGGTTTCCTCGTTTCTATCGGGTTGTATCCCCAAAACCTTCTCCCCAGTCCACTGGAGAAGGGGCGTGAGAAGCAGAACGGTGAGCAGAGTGAGCCCCGCGTCAAAGGTCAGGAGCGCCGTTCCCGTGAGCACAGCAATCCCGGCAGAACCCGAAAGCAGGGCGGTTTCTATCCGCTTCCTCCAGAGGGCGTAAACTGTAAGAACGAGGAACGGAAGCACAACGGCGAGGAAAAAGACCAACTATGGGGTGAACTCGGAGGAGCGGGCCGGAGGATTTCTCGACCAGCAAACGGCCTTTATGTAGTCCTCCCGCAGAACTGCAAAGGCAAGCACAACTCGACGGAGAGAAAGAGGAGGGGATAAAGAAGAGAGCGGAGCTTCATCGGGCTCACCCCACCTCCACGCGGGAAATTGAGTCGGCGAGTTTTTTGACGTCATCCTCTCCTCCCCAGGCGAGAATCAGGTACAAGTTGCCCGCGTCCCTTGTCTCAATCACAAGCAGGTAATCACCTCCTTTCTTGAACACCCAACCCTTGGAAAGACCGCCGGAAAGCTCCCTGACTGCAGTATGGCCTGAGTGCTCAAGCTTGGAAATGTAGGCGTCCACAATCTCGCTGGGATTCTTCTCGTAATCAAGTCTAAATGCTTCGGTTATCTTCGACTTCTCCGGCGTGTCCCCGTAATCCACCTTGGCTATTATTGCCGTTCCCTCCAGTGGATACACGTAAAGGGCCATGTGGAGGGTTCCGGAGAGCTTAACTCTTTCAACGTTCAGTCCAGGCCCCATAATTCCCGTCCAGTTCTTGGAAACACCTTCCAGGGATTTAAAGTAGCAGGATGGCTTTTCAAGTGGCCACGACGCGTTTTCAAAGCCAAAAAACCCGATGAGCACGTGCCTTGGGCTTCCGTTTACAACCTCATCGAGTGTTATGCCCTTAAATCCTGCCCAAGGCGGGAACCCCGGCCCGCTGACGATTGGGGGCTTAACATCGCTGACGTTCACCATTACTCTTGAAAAGCAGGAGTCACTACTGCTGACATCTGTGTCCTGAGCATAGAAGAAGACTCCCAAACAGAGGAAAAGGATGAGAGCAAACGGAACCGCGTATCTTTTCATAGAGACCACCACCTTAAGACCCGCCATCGGGTTGGCCAGGCTCTCGGTAGATGTAGTTCTATCCATATTTGATTCTAATTCACCACTGCCCAAGGTAGTAATCCTTATAATGATTTCGTTAAAAAGAGGGTTTAGATGTCTAAATGTTTCACAAGCTCCCCAAAATCCACTCTTGCCGTCATGTCGATGTTTATCGGCGTGACGCTGACCTTCCTCTCGACCTTCAGGGCGTAGGCATCGGTTCCCGGCTCGAAGTCCTGAACGAGTCTGCCGACAATCCAGTAGTAGGGGTTGCCCTTGGGGTCAATCCTTTCCTCGACCGTCGGGGAGTATCGCTTCCTGGCTAAGCGGGTGATTGCTATCTCCGTCTCCTCCGTCGCGTCGCTCGGCACGTTGACGTTAAGCATATCGACGCCCTCTGGAAGACCCCTCTCAAGGACAGCACCGGCTATTCTCCTGAGGAAGTGCGCCGAGACCGAGAAGTCAACCCCTTCACCCTCGCCGAGGGTCTTCTTCCACTCCACCTCGAGGCTAATCGCTATGCTCGGAATCCCGTGAGTGGAAGCCTCTATCGCTGCTGAAGCCGTTCCGGAGACAGTTATCTCCGTGCTCAGGTTCTCGCCGAGGTTAATCCCGCTGACCGCTAAGTCAAAGCCACCGAAGCGAGCCAAAGCGAAAATCACGCAGTCAGTAGGAGTTCCGTCTATTCCATAAGCCACTTTCGCGCCGGGGACGTCAACGCGCTTGGCCCTTATCGGCCTGTGGAGCGTCATGGCCCTGCCGCTCGCACTCCTCTGGAAGAGCGGGGCAACGACGTAAACTTCGCCGAGCTCGCTCAGGGCTTTCACAGCGGCGCGCAGGCCGTTGGAGTAAATTCCGTCATCGTTGGTGAGGAGGATTCTCAAGGCTACACCTCCAAGTCTTCAACTTTTGAAATCGCTAAAAGACCTTCCCGTGGTGCAACGGTAAGCAGGTCAGAATCGAGGCTCACTATCCCGTCAAGACCGTAGTATTTGGCTGTTGCCAAGATTAGCGCATCGCTGGGGAGGAGACCATAAGTGGTGACAATTGTGAGCGCCTCAACTATTATCTCATTCGTTGTATCCAAGAATTTCGGAAACGCGAGAAGGGGCAACACAAAGTCGACAAACTCATTGCCGACCTTTTTAACAAGCTCTGGATGCTTTTTTAAGCCCCAGTATCCCTTACCCGTTCTGTGCTTGAGATACATAAAAAGAACCTCGTTGTAAACCACGTCGTTTATAAACAGAGAGTATCTCCCTGTGAACAGCTTCTCGACGAGTTGTTCGGCTACATGATTTCCTCGAAAGTTCTCGATAAACACGTTGCTGTCAAGGAACAAGCTCATCATACATCTCCGCCTCCAGCTCCTGCCAGGATTTTGCTCCTTTCATGATTCCCTTTGCTCGTTTGAGGGCTTCTTCCACGTTTAGCTTGCCTTGTAGCATTGCCAGTTCAATCTTTAGCCGTTCAACGTTTTTCTGAGATGTTTTAATTACAATATGAACTTCGGTAACTTCTTCCATTTTCCCACCAACAATTTCTCGACGCAAGGAGATTTAAACCTTCACCACCCTGACATCGAGCTTTTCAAAGTCCCTATCGAACGTGTAAATCTCCTCTATGTCGAGTTCTTTCATCTTAACGTAGGCCAAAGCGTCGTTCACGCCGAGGTTTTTCTCCTCGGCTATGAGAGTTGCCTTTAGATAATCACTGGGAGAGACCGGAAGAACTTCAATGTTCTCACTCGTTAAAACCGCCAGAACGACCTCAACGGCCTTCTTCTTTCCTCCCCTGCTCTCGACGACGTTGGCAACCTCGCTCAGGTGGACGACCGTAGTTACAACACGCTCGCCATCGCTCACCCTCGTGAGTATCGCCTTGGCCCGCTCCTTGATTTCCTTAACATTCTCTGGTGGCTCCTTCTTCGGCCTTAGAAACGCGTATATGAAGACGTTGGCATCAATGAACCTCATTCCATCCACAGCTCCTTTTTGAGCTCCTCCCACTCCTTCAGCTCATCAATCTCAACACTGTCGAAGAACTTCCGCAGGTTGGCTCTCCTCCTCGGAAGGAGCTCCACCCTATCGCCAAGGTCAACTATTATGACTTCGTCGCCAAGCTTCTCCCTAATCTCACGGGGAATGAGAAGCCTGCCCTGGGAGTCGAGACGTTTCACCACTATTTCCATATCCTCACCATTTTTTGGATTTACTACCACCCTTAAATACGTTTTGACATGGCCTACCTTTAAAAACCCCTGTCCCAACGCCCCTCAGGTGAGAGCATGACCTACTGGACGAGCGAGGACAACGTTGCCGGAAAGCCGGGAACGGCGCTCTTCATAATCCTGCCCACTATAGGTTGCTACCGCTTCAGAATAGGAAAGGCCTGCTACATGTGCGCCTACCCCACCTCGGCCCCCAAAGTCAAGTGGAGCCAGGAAGCAATAGTGGACTACGTGAGGGAAGCGCTGGAGAAAATAAAAGGCAAAAAAGGCCCTTTCGCGGTGAGAATGTTCACATCAGGCTCTTTCCTCGACAACGGCGAGCTCAAACCTGAAACGAGAAGAAAAATCTTCGAGCTTCTGGCGGAGATGGAGAACGTTGAGGAAATCGTCATCGAGAGTAGGAGCGAGCTGGTTCGCTACGACGCGGTTAAAGAGCTGGCCAAGATAGTTCCGGACAAGCACTTCGAGGTTGCCATAGGGCTGGAAACGGCCAACGATGACATCGCCGACGTCTCGATAAACAAGGGCAACACCTTCGAGGACTTCGTGAGGGCCTCGGAGATAACGAGGAAGGCTGGAGCGAAGGTCAAGACCTACCTCCTGCTGAAGCCGATTTTTCTGAGCGAAAGAACGGCAATAGAGGACGTCAAGGAGAGCATAATCAAGGCCGAACCCTACACAGATACCTTCTCGATAAACATCACCGACATCCAGAAGGGGACTCTCTATGAGAGGCTGTGGGAGAAGAATGAGTACCGCCCGCCGTGGCTCTGGAGCGCGGTCGAGGTTCTAATCTGGGCGAAGAAAAAGTTCCCGAACAAGAGAATCCTGAGCGACCCCGTTGGGGCTGGCTCAAAGCGCGGACCCCACAACTGTCTGACAGACTACGACCGCGTTATCGGCAGGGCGATAAAGAAGTTCTCGGCGACGCAGGATTTGAAATACATCGAAAACCTCAAGCCGGAGTGCAGGGAGAGGTGGAGCTACATCGTCGAGAACGGGCTTTTGGACTGGCAACTGGTTACGTGGTGATTCTTCGAAAGCCCCCTGCCTTCTCCAAAACTTTTATCCCGATGCACGTTTGCCCTCGAATGAACCTTTTCTGGACATCAATGTCCCCCCGCGAAAGCTTTAAATGTTGACAAACGTAAAAGGCCACGTCGAGAGGTGGTCCCGATGGCCGAAAACGCGAACACCGTTGTTGAAAAAAACGGCTACCTTGTCGTCGGAAAGGCGGAAGGAATCGTTGAGATTGACGTTGATACATTTCTCTGCAAGGGCTGTGGAATTTGTGTCGAGATGTGCCCGAGGAAGGTCTTCGAGTGGAGCAAGGAGCTGAGCGAGAAAGGTGTGCACTATCCAGTCCCTGTTCACGCGGAGAAGTGCGTCAAGTGCAAGCTCTGTGAGCTCCTCTGCCCGGACTTCGCCATCGCGGTAAGGTGGTGACCATGATAATCCGCGGTGACGAGCCGGAGCAGATTAGGCTCCTCAGGAAGCTCTACAAGCCCGGCAACTACTTCATGCAGGGCGACGAGGCTGTTGCCTACGGTGCGCTGTTTGCGGGCTGTCGATTCTACGCTGGCTACCCGATAACCCCGTCGAGCGAGATAGCTGAAACCATGGCGCGCGAACTGCCGAAGCTCGGTGGCTACTACCTCCAGATGGAGGACGAAATTGGAAGCATAGCGGCGATGATAGGCGCCTCCTGGACGGGCTTCAAGGTCATGACGGCAACGGCCGGTCCGGGCTTCTCGCTGATGCAGGAAAACCTTGGCTACGCCGTAATGACCGAGACTCCGCTCGTTCTGGTCGACGTCCAGAGGAGCGGGCCTTCAACCGGCCAGGCCACGAAGGGAGCACAGGGAGACTTCTTCCAGGCCAGATGGGGAACGCACGGCGACCACCCGATTGTTGCCGTCTCTCCAACGAGCGGGCAAGACGCTTTCTGGGAAATCATCAGGGCTTTCAACATCGCCGAGAGGCTCAGAACTCCGGTGGTGTTCCTCTTCGATGGCGTTCTCGCCCACACTCGCGAGCTGGTGAAGATTCCGAGTGTGGACGAGGTGGAGATAACCTACCGTAAGCTTCCCCAGAACGAGGAGGAAGCGAAACTCCCCTTCGGCGACCCGCACGGAGACGGCGTTCCGCCGATGCCCCTCTTCGGCCACGGCTACTTCACCCACGTGACAGGCTCGACCCACAAGGAGAACGGCCTGCGCGATGTTTACACGCCGGAAGTCCACGACAGGCTCGTCAGGAGAATCCACCGGAAGATAGAGAAGAATAGGCACGTCTACGAGAAGTACGAGGAGCACTTTACCGATGATGCCGAAATACTCGTCGTCAGCTGGGGTGTTACGGCGAGACCTGCCCTCGGAGCCGTTCTAAAGGCGAGGGAAGAGGGAATAAAGGTCGGCCTCTTCGTGCCGAAGACGGTTCACCCGTTCCCGGGCAAGAGAATGAAAGAACTTGGAAAGCGCGTTAGGGCCATACTCGTCCCCGAGATGAACCTCGGCCAGATGATTCTTGAAGTTCAGCGCTACGTCAACGACGACGTTCTGCTCAAGGGCGTTAACAAGATTGGTGGCGTTCCCCTGACCGTTGAGGAAATCCTGCGCGAGATAAGGGGTGTTGCCTGATGCCCGAGATTTATTCCAAGTACCCGATGGTTAAGTACCTCCGCAAGGAGGCCCTGCCAACCGCTCTATGTCCCGGCTGTGGCGGTGGAACGGTTCTGAACGCCTTCGCCAACGCGGTTGACCAGCTCAAGCTCGACCCGAGGGATTTGGTTGTCGTGAGCGGAATAGGCTGTTCCGCGTGGATAGCCTCCCCCTACTTCCTCGCGGATACACTTCACACAACGCACGGAAGGGCGATAGCCTTCGCTACGGGAGTTAAGGTCGGTTTGCCGGACAAGAAGGTCGTCGTCATAAGCGGTGACGGCGATTTGGCGAGCATCGGTGGAAACCACCTGCTCCACGCCGCGAGGAGGAACATCGACATAACGGTGATTCTCGTCAACAACTTCATCTACGGAATGACCGGCGGACAGGTCGCCCCGACGACGCCCTTCGGGGCAAAAACTACCACCACGCCCTACCGCAACATCGAGCATCCGCTCCAGATTTCCGAGACGATAGCAGCCGCTGGGGCGAGCTATGTAGCCAGATGGACAACAGCCCACGTTTACCAGCTCATCGAGAGCATCAAGAAGGCCCTAACCGTTAAGGGCTTCTCCCTCGTCGAGGTCATCTCGCAGTGTCCCGTCCAGTTCGGAAGGAGGAACAGGATGAAAGAACCCGCGGAGATGCTCCGCTGGTTCCTGAAGAACAGCGTCCCGATAAGCAAGGCGAAGAAGATGTCGCCGGAGGAGCTTGAGGGCAAGTTCGTCATCGGCGAGTTCGTCAACAGGCAGAGGCCGGAGTTCACGGAGGAGCTCAACAAGCTGATTGACGAGGTCCAGGAGCACTTTGGCCTTAAGGGTGGAGATGATGTTTGAGACTGTTGGGAAGAAAGTGAAGGAAGCCTTTGGGGACAGGGTGGAGGAGGTTATAGTCTTCGGCTCCCGGGCGAGGGGTGACGCTAAACCCGAGAGCGACCTCGACGTCCTCGTGGTGCTCGATAAGATAGAGCCTGAGGACTGGGACAGGGCAGGAGAGCTCAGCGCCGAACTAACGCTTGAGTTGGGGATTTCGGTCATGATTGTCCTTCACACGAGGAGGGACAGCCTCTACGAGACCGCCGCAAGGGAGGGCATAGCGGTATGAACGAGGAAATCGGGGCACTCATCAGGAGGGCGGAGGAGAGGCTCAAAGCTTCCTGGGAGCTTTACTCTAAAGGTTACTACGGCTTCGCAATCTCAAGCGCGTACTACTCGATGTTCTACTGCGCCAGGGCGCTTCTGCTCTCGAAGGGAGTTAACCCCAAGAGCCACGCGGGAGTTCATGCCCAGCTCGGAAAGGAGTTCGTGAAGACTGGGATGCTTCCGGCTAAGCTCTACACAGCGTATTCAAAGGCCCTGAACATGAGGCATACGGCCGATTATGACGTTTTCGTTGAATACACCGAGGAAGACGCCCGGGCCGTTTTGAAAGGTGCGGAGGAGTTTTTGAAGTTCACGAAGGAGTATCTGGGGGTGTAAACATGCAGATTAGGCTCGCCGGAATCGGCGGTCAGGGAGTCGTTTTGGCTGGAGTAATCCTCGGCGAGGCGGCCGCGATTGAGGGTTTGAACGTCCTTCAGACCCAGGACTACAGCTCCGCGAGTAGGGGGGGCCATTCCATAGCGGACGTCATAATCTCAAAGGAGCCTATTTACGACGTAATGGTCACTAGGGCGGACGTTCTGGTAGCCCTCGCCCAGCTCGGCTACGACACGGTTAAAGACTCGCTGAAGGAGGACGGGCTTTTAATCATCGAAACGGATTTGGTTAGGCCCGATAGGGACTACGTTGGCGCGCCCTTCACCAGAATCGCCGAAGAGACGACTGGGCTCGCCCTGACGGTCAACATGGTTGCGCTCGGCTACCTTGTTGCGAAAACCAATGTTGTGAAGAAGGAGAGCGTTGAGGAAGCGATTAGAAGGCGCGTTCCGAAGGGAACCGAGGAGATAAACATCAAGGCCTTCAGGGCCGGTTATGAGGAGGGTAAGAGATGATGATTGAACTTACAACTGCTGACGTCTTGGTTATCCGGCTCAGGGATGACGAAGTCGTCGATTCAGTTGACCTCGGCGAGGGCGTTATCGCGCACCTGAACGAGAAAGGGGAAGTCGTTGAGATTGAAATCCTTGATGCGTCCAAGTCCGTTGACTTCAAGGAGCTTGTCCTCAGGATTCCAAGCGGGGTGATAGCATGAGGTACCCGTTTCCGGTCGGCAGGTCGGACTTCATTCAGGGTGATGAGGCCATAGCGAGGGCGGCTATACTGGCCGGTTGCAGGTTCTACGCCGGCTACCCAATAACCCCCGCGAGCGAGATATTCGAGGCGATGGCCCTCTACATGCCCCTCGTCGATGGGGTTAGCATACAGATGGAGGACGAGATAGCGAGCATAGCGGCGATAATAGGCGCCTCCTGGGCGGGAGCGAAAGCGATGACTGCAACGAGCGGTCCCGGCTTCTCGCTGATGCAGGAAAACCTTGGCTATGCCGTGATGACTGAAACGCCGATTGTTGTCGTTGACGTCCAGCGCGGTGGACCTTCGACGGGCCAGCCAACTTTACCGGCTCAGGGCGACATAATGCAGTCCATCTGGGGAACGCACGGTGACCACGTGCTGATAGTTCTCTCCCCGTCAACCGTTCAGGAAGCCTTTGACTTCACGATTAGGGCCTTCAACTTGGCTGAAAAGTACAGGACGCCGGTCGTTCTGCTCACCGATGCGGAGATAGCCCACATGCGCGAGCGCGTTTACATTCCAAAACCGGAGGAAATTGAGACCGTTTACCGTAAGCTTCCCCAGAACGAGGAAGAAGCTAAGCTTCCCTTCGGCGACCCGCACGGAGACGGAGTACCGCCGATGCCGATTTTCGGGAAGGGTTACAGAACCTACGTTACGGGTCTCACGCACGACGAGCGCGGAAGGCCGAGGACTGTTGAGGCGGAAATCCACGAGAGGCTCATAAAGAGGATTTTCAGGAAGATACTCGACCACAAAGACGAGATAATCAGCAGGGAGGAGTTCATGCTCGACGATGCCGAGGTTGCGATAGTCACGACCGGAATAGTTTCGCGCTCCGCAGTGAGGGCCGTCAAGATACTCCGAGAGAAGGGCGTCAAGGCCGGCCTGCTGAAGCTCAACACGATATGGCCCTTCGACTTCGACTACATCGAGGAGCTGGCAGAGCGCGTGCGGAAGATATACGTGCCGGAGATGAACCTCGGACAGCTCTACCACCTCGTCAAGGAAGGCGCCAACGGAAAGGCGGAGGTCGAGCTCATAGCCAAGATAGGCGGTGAGGTGCACACGCCGATGGAGATAGTCGAAAGGGTGGTGGGATGATGTACCTGAAGTCCGCTTACGAAATCCGCGACAAGTACCTGAGGAAGGACATGTTGCCCACTATCTTCTGTCCGGGCTGTGGAATCGGTAGCGTTCTCCAGTTCACACTAAGGGCCATAGACGACCTCGGCCTCAACCAAGACGAGATAGTCTGGGTAAGCGGAATAGGCTGTTCCTCCCGCGTTCCCGGATTTGTGAACTTCGACGGCCTTCACACAACGCATGGAAGGGCTCTGGCCTTCGCCACTGGCATAAAGCTCGCCAACCCCGATTTGAAGATAATCGCCTTCATGGGCGATGGCGACGCGGCCGCTATAGGTGGAAACCACTTCATCCACGCCATCAGGAGGAACCTCGACGTTACGGTAATCCTCATCAACAACTTCACCTACGGAATGACCGGCGGACAGGTCGCTCCGACCGCTCTAAAGGGCCTGCGCGGGACTACTGCACCGTACGGCCAGTTTGAGAACCCCTTCGACATAGCCAACCTGGCGGTTTCTGCCGGAGCCAACTACGTGGCAAGGTGGACGGTCTTCAACTACCTCCAGGGAATCAACAGCATAAAGAAGGCCCTGCAGAAGGAGGGCTTCACGCTCGTTGAGTTCTTAAGCCCGTGTCCGATAAGCTTCGGAAGGAGAAACAGGATGAAGACGGCCCCGGAGCTAATCCGCTGGTACCAGAAGATAACCGTCCCGCTCGCCAAAGCTAAGAAGATGAGCGAGGAGGAGCTTGAGGGCAAGATAGTAATCGGCGAGTTCGCGGACAGGGACAGGCCCGGCCTTGTGAGGGAGTATCAGGAGTACATAAAGAGGGCCAAGAAAATGATGGGGTGGGAGCAATGAGGAAGGAGGTACTCTTCAGCGGGTTCGGCGGTCAGGGTGTCATTCTGGCGAGCGTTATCCTTGGAAGGGCCGCCGCTGTCTACGAGAACCTCTACGCGGTCCAGACCCAGAGCTACGGGCCGGAATCGAGGGGCGGTGCGAGCAGGGCCGAGGTGGTTATAAGCGACGAGCCGATTGACTATCCCAAGACGCTCCACCCCGACTACGCCGTCTTCTTCTCGCAGGAGGCCTACAGCAAGTACCTCCACACCGTGAAGGAAGGCGCCACCGTAATAGTAGAGAAGGACCTCGTTCCCCACCGCGACGAGGAGTTCGAGAAGAAGCTCAACGTCATCGCTTTGCCCCTGACCGAGATAGCCGAAGAGACAACCGGATTAAGCCTGACGATGAACATTCTAACCCTCGGCATACTCGTCGGCGTGACAGGGATAGTGAGCAGGGAAGCGATAGAGAAGGCCGTCCGCGACGCAGTTCCAAGGGGAACGGAGGAGATAAACGTCAGGGCCCTCAAGAAGGGCTTTGAGATAGCGGAGGAACTCAGGAGCTGAGCTTGGAGAGCTTCTCCATTATCTCCTTTTCCTTCTCCCTGAGCCTTTCGATTTCCCTCTTGTAGGCAAGGCGCATTCTCTCGATGTGCTCGATTGCCTCGTCCTTCGTCACCTCAACGAGCAGGTCTGCGAAGGAGCGGTATATCTTCCTCTCGGACTTGGTTGCCGTGATGATTCCCTCGGCGTACTCAAGTTCCTTCATCTTGAGCTCTATCGCCTTCCTGAGCTCCCTAACCTGTCTGAGCTCAAGTTCGAGCTCGTAAGCCTTCACTGCCTCCACGTTCTCACCTCCTAAAAAAGAATGGCCGAGGAGGGGTCACTCCTTCTTGGGGCTCATCTCCTGGAGCTCCTTGAGGAGCTCGTTGACCTTCCTGGTGTCCTCCTCAATCTTCCTCAGCAGGGCCAGGCGGAGGTTCATAAGGGCGTTAATCCTCTTCTCGATGTTCTCTCTGGCCTCGTCGATTGTGGCCCCGACGAGGATTCCGGCTCCAACGTCCATGATAACGTCGTCGGGGTCTTCAATCTTGCCCTTTATCGCTATGCCGCTCCCGAGCGGGATGTAGATTGCCTTGCCCTTGCCCTTCTCCTTGATGTAGGCGAGGGTGGCGTCAACCGTTCTGAGGTCGGCGATGGTGGCGTCTATCGCTCCAACCTGGCTCCTGAGGTACTCGATTTCACCGAGGTAGCTCCTAATCTCGTCCTGAATCCCCTCAAGGGTCCTGACCTTCTTCTCCTCGGCCATTCCCACCACCCCCTTCCCTTTTCGCTCCCATATTTTAGTTACCTTTTGTATTTAAAAGTTTTTCGCCTCACAAGGCTTATTAAGGGACAGGAACAACCGTAGGACATGATAATCAACGAGACGAAGGGCAGGGTCTGGCACGGGCGCGTTGAACTCGCGGACACCTTCTTCAAGCGCTTTAGGGGACTAATGCTCGTGGGCAACGTAAGTCATGCCCTCGTTTTCGTCCTCCCCGTTGAAAGCCGGCTCAACGCTTCAATCCACATGCTCTTCATGCTGAGCGACATCGACGTAATCTGGCTCGATTCGACGAAGAGGGTAGTTGACTTCAAGAGGGCAAAGAAGTGGCGCGTTTACGCCCCAAAGAAACCGGCCAAGTACATCATAGAGGGGCCCGTTGGCCTCATCAGGGCCCTTGACGTGGAAGAAGGGGATTTAATAAGCTGGCAGGTCAGCGAGGAGAAGAGGAAGAGTGTTCCGGTCAGGGTCTCTCTCCCCGGTAAGGTCTCCTTTGACAAGGCCAACGGCTTCGCTATGGCGGAGAGCGTTAAGGAATTGAAAGCCGAGAAGAACTAACCCTGCGTAGTGAGTTTTTGCCAGAAATCTTCTGGAAAGAGCTCAATGATATCCTTCACGGCTCCAAAGTCTTCATCGAGAGTGGCAAGCTTGTCGCAGTTGTACTCGAGGGCAGTTGCTAAGATTCGAGCATCATGTGGAAGAAGAGAGTAATCGTGGATAAGGGTCGCAATTGTCAGCCAATCTCTGGAGTCAGAAACGAGTAAAATTTTCTTTGCATCGAGGAGTGCTAGAATATCCGAGATAACTTCAGAGGCGCGCTTTCTAAACTCAGAATTGCTTCTGAGAAGCTCTTTAACCTTCCAAATTGACCTTGCACCATACTCTTTCTCCCCAAGCTTTCGGATAAGCGCATAGAACAACTCATCAACGACAGTATCTGATGTTACTTTCCCTTCACGAGATTCAATGACCTCAACGGCATATTCGGTCAGACTGGTCTCGACAAGATAGTTGTATAGAACGCTTGTATCCACGAAAATCACTGCTCGTACACCTCGAGCCTGTACTGTTTGAACTCTTTAGCGTTTCCCTTTCCAAACATTCCCGGTCGGATTTCCTTCTTTTTCAGTTCAATGAGCAGTCTAAGCTCGAAGGATTCTTTGGAAAGATGAGAATACAGCCGTAACATCTTCTCAGAGGCAACCTCAGACATTTTATTCACCATTTCACCTTATCAAGACTACAAGATAAAAACATTTTCTCAAAACTCCAGCTCGACCCCGTTCTCGTCGCCCTCCCAGAGTGTCAACCGCTTTAGGGAAACGCCCTCCGGGAGCTTCGCATTAACCTGCTCCGCAATCCAGAGAGCGATGTTCTCTGTTGTCGGGTTCTCAAAGAGGGAGTTGAGGTTTCTATGGTCGAGCTTTCCAATGATTTCCTCCACGATGCGCCTCAGCTTGAGAAAGTCAATCACGTAACCGTTTCTAAGGGGCCCCTCAACGGCAATCTCAAGCCGGAAAGTGTGCCCGTGAATCTCCTCCGGTTTTCCGTTGATGAGAACCGCGTGAGCGGATTCAAACCTGAAGCGTTCAACTACCCTGGCCTTCATTCAAACCACCGGGATAAGAAAACCCCCACCTCTGATAAGGGTTTCCCAGGTGGCGTCCAATTCTCCTTAAGTCTTATTGCAACTCATTTGGATAGCGAAAAGGCTCCATGAGCTGTTGTGCTTTCAATTCTCTTCGAGTCTTATTGCAACCTCGACCCAGCTCCGGTCATCAACCGAGACGAGCTTACTTTCAATTCTCCTCGAGTCTTATTGCAACTAGGCATCAGAGGCACGACAATCCCCTTCGACACCACTTTCAATTCTCCTCGAGTCTTATTGCAACTTTGGACTCGGGAAACAGGGCACGTGGTGAGAACAGACTTTCAATTCTCCTCGAGTCTTATTGCAACGTACTCGCGCGTATTTTCTCAGCTTTTCAAGAAGAAGCCTTTCAATTCTCCTCGAGTCTTATTGCAACGCTCCTCCATCGTATCAGAGTTGAGCATCTTGACCGTGCTTTCAATTCTCCTCGAGTCTTATTGCAACCAAAGAAGGTCTTGAAGCCCTTCGCGCTAGTGCTGATGCTTTCAATTCTCCTCGAGTCTTATTGCAACACCTGTTCGAGCTCCTTCTCGACTTCTGCGAGCTCACTTTCAATTCTCCTCGAGTCTTATTGCAACGTACAACACAAAGCAATACTACGGGCTCTATTTCCCAACGACTTTCAATTCTCCTCGAGTCTTATTGCAACGTTTTAGACCCTCCTTAAATTTATTTGTAAAAAAGAGCTTTCAATTCTCCTCGAGTCTTATTGCAACGTTCTCAAGAAGCGCCTTGGTTGGGCGAGGCAACACACTTTCAATTCTCCTCGAGTCTTATTGCAACTCATCTGTGTATCTCGTAACGTACGGAGCGATAAAGAACTTTCAATTCTCCTCGAGTCTTATTGCAACTTGTGTGCCCACTTGGAAAGGTTTTCGGCAGGATACTTTCAATTCTCCTCGAGTCTTATTGCAACACCGCCGGCTCAAGAAGAAGAAGGAAGAGGAGATAATCTTTCAATTCTCCTCGAGTCTTATTGCAACGTTTTAGACCCTCCTTAAATTTATTTGTAAAAAAGAGCTTTCAATTCTCCTCGAGTCTTATTGCAACCCTACGCGAGGGCAATAAACAGAAACGTGAACTACTTCTTTCAATTCTCCTCGAGTCTTATTGCAACAGGGCGCGAAACTCGTCCTTTTGCCCAACGAAGAAAGAAGGATTACCGGATATTTAAGACTTTCTGGGGATTTCCCAAAAAAGAGCCACCTGGGCCCGTGAATTAAGACTCCCGAAGGAAAATAGGAGCGTGTAGAGGTTCAACGGGCACTCAAAAACTTCTCCTCCATCGGGGATAATTAGTTTTCAGAGCCAGGATAAGCCAACAAATTTAAGACAAACCCCACTAAGAAGGTTAAACTCAGAAAGGCATGATTTCGCCAGGTTTTGGTTAAATCCATAGGCTCCCCGGGCTTTGTTCAGCATTTCGAAGAAAATTCGTTACATTAAATGGCATAAAGTATTACAAGAGGCAACACCAATGAAAAAGCAAAAATCAATTCCCAAACTCCACAGGACAGATTAAAACTGAAATGGGAGCAAGACATGCCTACACTTCAAAAACCCACGCACTTCAGCGTGATAACACATCAAAGCCAAGCTCCCTGAGCTTCCATATTATCTCCATCGGGAAGCCCACGACGTTGTAGTAGTCGCCCTTAATCCACTCAACGAAGAGGCCCGCCTTCCCCTGGATTCCGTAGGCTCCGGCCTTGTCCATCGGCTCACCCGTTCTTATATAAGCCCAGATTAGCTCGTCGTCGAGGTCTCTGAACTTGACTTCCGTCGTCACGGAGCCGGTTATCTCGCTCCCTTCGTGGATTATGCAGTAGCCGGTCGTGACGCGATGAACCCTTCCGCTGAGGAGCTTGAGCATCTCGTAGGCTTCATTCTCGTCCCCTGGCTTCCCGAGGATTTTTCCGTCGATGCTGACGACTGTGTCAGCCCCGATGACCGCTCCGCCGGTTCGGGAGTAAACTTCCCGCGCCTTCAGCCTTGCAAGCTCGACGGCGCACTCCTCGGGAACAGTGCTGGAGCACTTCTCCTCGGCGTTGCTCGGGATTACGTGGAAGTCAGCGATGAAGCGCGACAGTATCTCCCGTCTCCTCGGTGAAGCCGATGCCAGAACGAGCATCCGCCCACCCCCAAACGTTAAAAGGAAAGCGCCCAAGTTGAACGGGCGATGACGACAATTTCGCTAGCTGAACCGTGATGAGTACCCTCGCAACCGAGCCTAAGCGAGGCACTCCTCTATTGCCTCCACTATGCACTCGACGTCCCTCTCGAACTCGAGGACCGAACAGCGGTTCCCGTCTATCGGCGGGCAGTTCTCGGCTATTCTCCTCAGCTTGACGTGGACGATGCCCTTCCTGCCGTCCTTCTCGAGCGTGTACTTCCGGTAGAGAACGTCGCAGTCCTCGCCCTCAAGCTCCTCGACGCTCGCGTTGAAGTTCGCCTTTATGACCCCCTCAACGCCGTTCACTATCTCCATCGCTATGTCGTAGCTCCTGTCGCCGATTACCATCGGGGGGCAGATGTGCTCCATGTTGTGCTTGTCGAACTTGTGGAAGCTCTCCGGAATGATAACGACGTCGTACTTCATGGACACCACCGGAAAAGGAAGGAAGCGGAGGTTTAAAAGCCTGTCTTAGTTGGGGGCTTTCCAAAGTTCTTCTGGATGAAGTTGATGGTCAGGTAGACGAAGGCGCTCAGCCAGAGGAAACCTCCGAGGGGAAACGCCCACGTGGGACCAAAAACGCCCAGTAGGTACGAGACCAGTCCACCGAGAAACAGGGCCCAGAAGAGCATATCCTTCCAAATCCCCATGCTACCATCTCCGGAGTTTATCACTAACAAAAGTTGTAAAAGGTGTTAAAAGGCTTGCGCTTCATTAAGTGCTGGCCCAAATCGGAATTCCCGCATCGAGGAGCCTTTTGAGTTCCTTGCCAATCGGCGTGCTCTTGCTCACCTTGACGAGGCCCTTCTTGCTCGGCGTCGCGGTGAAGACGTACTGCTCGCCACCGTAGAACTTGAGCGGTTTCTTCGCGTAGTCGGGCGAAACGCGAAGGACAATCGTTTTCTTCTTCTCCTCGACCTCGACGGGTATCTTCTCCTTGGGCTTCTGCGCTTCCCTCTCGGCAAAGCTCTTGACGTCTATGCTTATGCCTATCCTCTTCTCCAGCTCGGTTATCCTCTTGCCCTTCTTGCCGATGATTGCCGGGATGTCGAACTCGTCGGCATAAATCACGGCCTTGTGCGGGCTGACTATCTCGACCTCGGTGTAAACATCGGGCAGGAACTTCTTAATCTCCTGCTTGAGTCTCTTCTCGGCGAGCCTCAGTGCCGGGGCCTTCTCCTCCTTCTTAACAGGAACGACGCTTATCTCCTCGCCGTAGGTGTAGATTTCGTACTCAAGCTCCCCAGTCTCGAAGTCCCTGACCTCTATGACGGGCCTCGCGAGGTCCTCTTCCTTCATCCCGCTCGGCACCTTGACGAGGTATTCAAGCGTCAGAACCTTCGCAACCCTGCCCGCCTTGATGAAGAGAACCGTGTCGACTATCTGCGGTATCATTCCAAGCTCGACCCTTCCAATGAAGCGCTGAATGGCGTCTATGGGCTTCGTCGCGTGAACCACTCCGACCATTCCGACGCCAGCCAGGCGGAGGTCGGAGTAAATCTTGAAGTCGCTCGTCTTCCTCATCTCGTCGAATATCGTGTAATCAGGCCTCACGAGAAGCAGTATGTCGCCGGTGAGCTCCATCTTACCGTTTAGAGCGGTGTACTGCGTTATCTCCTCGCTCACCTGCAGGTCCCTCGGCTTCTCCATCGTCTTCACTATCTTGCCCATGCTCGCGTACCACTCAGCTAAAGCCTGGGCGAAGGTCGTTTTTCCTTCACCGGGCGCACCGGCGATGAGTATTCCCTCGGCCTTGTCCTTGAGCCTCTCCAACAGCCTCTCGCTCAGCTCGTAGTCCTCTATGCTCAGCTTCTTGACGGGCCTGACGGCGGTAATCTCTATCCTGTCGGCGAAGGGCGGCTTGGCTATGACGATACGGTAGTTCCTGAGCTGGACGACGGTAGCTCCGGGCTCGTCGAGTTCTATGAAGCTGTCGGGCTCGCGCTTGGCCCGCTCAACGATATCATCGGCTATCTCCTCCAGCTCCTCGTCGCTCAGCGGTTCGTCGCGGATTGGGACGAGTCTCCACTCGCCGGGCTTCCCCTTCTTGGCAAGGGGCCTAACTCCGGCCTTGAGGTGGACGCTCATAGTCGTTTCATCGAAGAAGTCTTCGAGGCGGTGCCTTACCTCTTTCTTGGCGGTTAAATAAATCACGTCGATGCCCTTGGCTACCGCTATGTCCCTCTGCACCTGGTCGCCGGTGATGAGCGTTGCGTTGAGCTGTTTTGCCGTCTCGCGGACCATGTGGTCTATCTCGCCGGCTTTGGCCCGTCTAATCTGCCAGAGCTCCGGCCTCTCGCCGTAGAACTCGAGGAGTATCTCTCCCCTGTCGGCCATGTCGCGGAGCTTTTTGAGCTCCTCAAGGCCCGTATGGCCTATCGCCTTCCCCTCGTTGGCCTGGTGTTCTATCTCGGCTATGACCGCTTCCGGAACGACAACCTTGACCTTCTCGTCGAGGGTTGAGAGGAACTGCGTTAGTCTTCCATCAACTATCACGCTCGTGTCTGGAACGAACACCCTCATCTCTCTCACCGCTCTTCGCTGAGGCTAAAGGTTCATAAAGGTTTAGGCCAACCTTAAAGGGGTGGGATGATGGGCCGGTTAATCTCGATTGCGAGCGGGAAGGGTGGAACCGGGAAAACGACCACCACCGCGAACCTTTCTATAGCACTCGGCAAGATGGGCTACAAGGTTCTGGCGATTGACGCTGACCTAACGATGGCGAACCTGAGCCTTGTTATGGGAATAGACGACGCCGAGACGACGATTCATGACGTTCTGGCCGGAACGGCCCAGATTAATGATGCAATCTACGCGACGAGCTACGATAACGTTTACCTCGTTCCTGCTGCCGTTGACTGGGAACACGTCATAAGGGCCGACCCAAGGCGATTGCCTGGCACGATAAAGCCCCTCAAGCCCCACTACGACTTCATCATCATTGATTGTCCCGCGGGACTCCAGATGGATGCGATGAACGCGATGATGAGCGGGGAGGAGGTAATCCTAGTCACGAACCCGGAAATCTCGTGCATAACCGACACCATGAAGGTTGGAATCGTCCTCAAAAAGGCTGGTCTAGCCGTTCTCGGCTTCGTCCTGAACCGCTACGGCAGGAGCGACAACGACATTCCGCCGGACGTTGCCGAGGAGGTCATGGAGGTCCCGCTTTTGGTTGTCGTCCCGGAGGACCCGAAGGTCAGGGAGGCGACGCTTGAGGGAGTCCCCGTCGTCGAGTATGCCCCCGACTCCGACGGCGCAAAGGCCTTCTACGAGCTGGCCGAGACGGTCGTGAGGATAGCGGGCTTCAAGGCGAGGGTGATGGGATGATTCTGGCCTTCATAGGCACCGCGGGGAGCGGGAAGACAACCCTAACGGCCGAGTTCGGAAAGTATCTTGAGGAGAACGGCTACTCGGTCTCGTACGTCAACCTCGACACGGGCGTTAGAAAGCTCCCCTACCGGCCAGACGTCGATGTGCGCGACGACGTGACCGCGTGGGAGCTCATGGAAGAAGGTTTGGGCCCCAACGGGGCGATAGTCAGGAGCTACGACCTCCTCGTTCCGAAGGTCAATGACTACGCCGAAAGAATCAGGGAGCTCGACGGGAGAAGCGACTACGTTCTCATAGATACCCCCGGCCAGATGGAGACCTTCCTCTTCCACGAGTTCGGGGTAAAGCTGATGGAGGCCTTCCCCGACGCCCTGGGTGTATACCTCTTCTCACCGGAGATACTGAGGAAGCCGACCGACTTCTGCTTCGCACTCTTCTTCGGCCTCATGATAGACCTCAGGCTCGGAATAACGACCGTTCCGGCGCTGAGCAAAATAGACACGGCCAGCGTTGACGAGCTGAGGAAGTACCTCGACGACGTTGAGTATTTAACCGCGAGGCTCAAGCTCGAACCTTCAACCCAGGGGCTTTTGGCGTACAAGCTCTGCTCAACGCTTCCGGAGCTGGCCCCGCCGACGAGGGTTCTCTACCTCTCGGCCAAAACGAGGGAAGGCTTTGACGAACTTGAGACGGTGGCTTATGAGCATTACTGCACCTGTGGAGACCTGACGTGAACGGGCGTTCAAGGAACGCTCTTTTCCCTGCAAACTCTCCCAAGTGGGAAGGGCGAAGGCTTTTCTCCTCCCCCGCGAAGGAAGATGGGTGAGAGCATGTGCCTTATCGCCGGTGGAATCGGTGAGGTCAGGGAGAGGCTCATAAGGATGGCCTTAGCCGGAAAACACCGCGGGCCAGACAGCTTCGGCGTCTGGACGGATGAGGGGGTTCTCAAATCAAGCGACTTCTCAAGGCTGAGCGAGATTCCAGAAGGAAAAATAGGCATCCTCCAGTGCAGATTAGCTATGACAGGCTCAAAAACCTTCACACAGCCCTTCGTTAACGAGTTAGCGCTGGTGCACAATGGCGAAATCTACAATCACATCCAGATTCGGAATTTCCTTGAGGGGAAGGGCGTTTCCTTTGAGAGCGACGTTGACACGGAGGTAATACTTCGCCTAATCGAGTTTTTGAAGGAAAGGGGTTTGAGCTTCCCCCACGCAGTCAAGGAGGCGATGCGCTGGCTTGAGGGCGACTACGCGGTGGCCTTCTCCGACGGAGAGAGGATTTACCTGTTCAGGGACCCGATGGGAATAAGACCCCTCTACTTCTCGCCCAACGGCTTCTTCGCCAGCGAGAAGAAGGTTCTCTGGGCGATTGGGGAGAAAGCAATTCCGGTCGAACCCGGCGAGCTCGTCGTTCTGGGAGAAGGAATCAGGCGCGCGAGGCTGTTCTCACTGGAGTGCCTGAAGGGAAAGCCCCTTGCCGGGGAGAGCGTTCTAAGGGGACTCGAAAACGTCCTTGACTACGCGGTAAAGCTTAGAAGCGCCCAAAGGACGGGGATACTCTTCTCCGGCGGGCTCGACAGCACGCTAATTGCCCACCTCGCTTCAAGACATTCGGACGTTGTTCTATACACCGCCGGAACAGAGGACAGTCCTGACCTGGAGTGGGCGAGGAAAGTGGCAGATTACTTCGGCTGGGAGCTGAGGGAGAGGGTTTTCGACTTGGACGACGTGGAAGAGGCCATCAAAAAGGTCATCTTCGCCATAGAGGAACCGAACCCGATGAACCTCACCATAGGGGTTCCCCTTTACTTCGCCACCGGGCTCGCTAAAAGGGACGGTGTAAAGGTTCTCCTGAGCGGACAGGGGGCAGACGAGCTCTTCGGAGGCTACGCGAAGTACATCGAGAGGCCCGAACTTATGTGGGAGGACCTGCTCAACATAGCCGAGCGGAACCTCGCGCGCGACGACAAGATAGCGATGCTCAACGAGGTCGAAGGACGCTTCCCGTTCCTCTCGCTCCCGGTCGTCGGCATAGCCCTGAGAACCCCTGGCGAGCTCAAGATATCCGGAGGGGAGAGAAAGGTAGTCCTCAGGAGGCTCGCTTTAAGGCTCGGAGTCCCGGAGTGGATAGCAAACAGGGAGAAGAAGGCCATGCAGTACGGTAGCAGGGCGCAGAAGCTCCTTGAAAAGCTCGCGAAGAGGGAAGGGCTCTCGCTAAGAGAATTTGCCGAAAGGCTCTTCCGCGAGACATTTCCAAACGCTTTTTAACTCCCTTTTCCAATCCCGGCACATGAGAATCCTCATGGTCGGCCACTATCCACCGCACGGCGGGGGCGTTGCGAGGCACCTTGACAACCTCGTCCGGGAGTTGAGAAAGAGACACGAGGTTCACGTTCTCACCTACGGCCCGGTCGAGCCGAGGGACTTCGAGAGGGAATTGGTTCATCAGGTCAGGGTTCCGCCGGTTTACGGGCTGAGGGGGACGAGCTTCGCGTTTTTAGGTGCGAGGAAGATAGTAAAACTCCACCGGCGCTTCGGGTTCGACATAATTCACGCCCACTTCGTTGGAACGACCAGCTTCGCCGGGGTTCTGGCGAAAGAACGGCTTAACCTTCCGCTCGTCGTTACCGCCCACGGGAGCGATTTAGAACACACTGCAAAGCTAACCCTCGGCCGGCTTTACGTTAGAAAAAGCCTCGAAAGGGCGGACGCTGTTATAGCGGTCAGCCACTACCTTGCTAAGCTCGCCCAGAGACTTGGAGCAAAAAACGTCAGGGTAATCCCCAACGGCGTTGAAGGGCTGGAGGAAATTCCGGCGGAGAGAAAGTACATCACCTTCCTCGGGGCGCTCAGGGAGTACAAGTCGCCCGAAACCTTCATCGAGCTCGCGAGGCACTTTCCGGGGGAAGAGTTCCTCGTCGTTGGCGACGGCCCGCTGAGAAAGAAGCTTGAAGAGAAAGCCCCGGACAACGTCCGCTTCCTTGGATACAGGAAGGATGTAAACAGAATCCTGTCAGAGAGCAGGCTACTCGTCCTCCCCTCGAAGAGAGAAGGCTTCGGCCTCGTGATTTTGGAAGCCAACTCCCTCGGTGTTCCGGTCGTTGGAAGGCGCGTTAGTGCCGTTCCAGAGCTGATACGCGAGGGGAAGAACGGGCTGACCTTCGAGAGCTTTGACGAGCTCGTTGAGGCAGTGAGAACGCTCCTCGAGCCGAAGGTGAACCGGAAGGCAGGGGCAATTGGAAGGCGCGTCGCCCGGTTCTACTCAGGGAAGAAGGTCGCGATTGAGGTTGAAGCCCTTTACGAGTCCCTCACGGGATAGGTTTTTAACGGCTTTTTTAGGGATTTCCACGGGTGAGAGCATGACGATTGTGATAAACATGCGAGACGGTCTGGACGAGAGGAAGATTAAGGTCGCTGGGAGGCTCATCATAGAGGGAAAGCTGGTCGCGTTTCCAACGGAGACGGTTTACGGACTCGGTGCAGATGCGCTGAACGAAAACGCCGTGAGGAGGATTTTTGAAGCCAAGGGCAGGCCCGCTGATAATCCGCTCATAGTCCACATCGCAGATTTCAAAGACCTGAAGAAGCTCGCGAGGGAGATTCCAGAGGAGGCCAAGCTCCTGGCGGAGAAGTTTTGGCCGGGGCCCCTAACCATGGTCCTGCCGAAGAGGGAAGAGGTTCCGCTCGTTACTACCGGTGGACTCGACACGGTTGCGGTGAGAATGCCGGCCCATCCGATAGCGCTCGCACTGATAAGGGCCAGCACGCCTATCGCGGCGCCTTCCGCCAACATAAGCGGGAAGCCGAGTCCCACCCTGGCAGAGCACGTGGTCGATGACTTCTACGGTAGGATAGAGGCGATAATCGACGGCGGGCCAACGTGGGTGGGTGTCGAGTCGACGGTGATAGACCTCAGCTCAGAGAGGCCGACGCTCCTCAGGCCCGGTGGTTTACCGCTGGAGGAGATTGAGAGGGTCATCGGCCCGGTCGAGATTCACCCGGCCGTTAAGGGGAAGGCCGTTGACCTCGCGAGGGCGCCGGGAATGAAGTACAGGCACTACTCGCCGAACGCCCCGGTTGTGGTGGTCGAGGGGCCGAGGGAGAGGGTCAGGGAAAAGATTGAGGAACTCGTTGCGGAGTACCGCTCGAAGGGCTACCGCGTGGGGGTAATGGCCACCGAGGAGTTCGAGGCCGACGAGTTCTTTCACCTTGGGGAAACCCTTGAGGACGTTGCCAGAAACCTGTTCAGGGCCCTTAGGGAGCTCGACAGGCGCGGAGTTGACGTCATAATCGCCGAGGGAGTTGAAGAGCGGGGCTTGGGCTTAGCCGTCATGAACAGGCTGAGAAAGGCTTCGGGTTACCGAATAATTCGCGCTTAGGCAACGCTTAAATATTGCTTTCGATTAAATCAACCCGATTCGAGTGGGCGGGGTGAGGACTTTGATTTCGCCGGGTATTGACTCTTCACCTGAAGAACTTGAGGAGCTCGGGTTCAAATACGTAGATGAGGGTAAAGCCAAGGAAGGGCTTAAACTAATCCTTCGGGCGGCCAAGGGGTACGAGGCGAGAGGAGATAAGGAGAACGCCGCGAGACTGTACCGTTATCTGGGTTACTTCCTTGCCAAGCGGGCTGGAATCGAGAAGGCTAGGCCTTCGCTCCTCAAGAGTGCTTACCTCTACATAGACCTCATCGAGGAGGAGATTTCCAAGCCAGAGGTAGACATAGACGTCCTCGACGATTACTGCTTCAGCGTTCTTGAGGTCTTCGCTACCCTCAACGACACCCGCTTGCTTGGCAAGTACGCACTGGAGTTCGCCAGCATCTACGAGGACCTCGGAAACTCCTATGAGGAGGCGAGCGACATACCACTCGCAATAAGGGCTTACGAGTCAGCGTTCCGCTATTACAGGCTGGCGGGCTCTGAGGAAGAAGCAAGAAAGGTCGCCGAGAAGCTCATAAGCCTCTACGGCCAGATTGCCGAGGCAAAGCTCGGAGAGGGGGACGCGGGCGCGGCGGCAGATGCGTTTTACGAACTGGCCCGTTACACTAAGGTAATATTCGGTTACGACGCCCACTTCAAGGAGATGATGGACACCGCCGCGAAGAACTACGAGAGGGCCAGCAAGCTGGCGTACTCCGAAGGAGACCTTGACGGAACCACCAGTTACCTCGTTAAGGCCCAGTACGCTTACCTGCTCGCGGGCAACAGCGGGAGGGCAAAGCTGATAGGCATCAACACCATAAGGATGCTCAACCAGGTCGTCAGTGCTCACCGCGCGTCCGGAGACGATAAGATGGCATCGCACAAGCTCATGGAGGTCACCGAGGCACTAATAGGCGTTGGAAAGGTTGAGGAAGCGATGAACGCCTACAAGAGCGCCCTCGAGCTGATGAGCGGACTTCACCACAGAACCCGCGTGAGGCTCGCGGTTGCGAAGGTCTACGCCTCTCAGAAAGGCTCCGCGGAGGTTCTTGATGAAGTTGACGTGGTGGAGTTCCACCTGAAGAAGAACAATCTCCCCAAGGCCTTTGAGGTCGCTGACAAGATACTAGAAAAGAGAGACGAACTGGCGGAGATAAGAAGGAAAATACTCGAGGCAGAGGGCATCACTGAGTTCTGAGCTCGGCCCTCGGAATTGGGACGTGGTAGGGAAGGCGCATCTCCTTTGCTATTACTACCAGCATCGGAGTAAGCTCCATTGAGAGGAAGTTAACGACCTCAACGAGCAGAACGGAGTCCAGCTTCTTTTCGTCCTCCCATGCTGTAAGTATGTCATCAATCTTGTCCTTCTGGGGAGGCATGTAGAGTATTGCCCCTTTCACAGAGGCCCTGGCAATCTGGGGATTGTACTCGACCTGGAAGTCGAAAAGAACCTCGATTCCGTTCATCTTCCCGGTCGGAGTCCTTATTTCACCGAGGCGAAGTTCCTCGATTTTCGGAGAGAGCTTGACCTCAATCTGCCCTGGGGGAATGTTCGACGTCAGCTTTTCCATCTCAACCTTCGTTATGTTGTAGCCCAACACCGGCATCTTCTTTCACCACCCCGAAGTCAACAGAGCTGTATAAAACGATATCGGTAGGCCTTTAAAAGTTCCCGCCGAAGTTGCACCGATGCCGAGGGAAAAGGTTGTCCGTGTCTGGGACGAGAGGGAAATAGTGTACACGCCCAAGAGGTGGCGCTACCTCTGGGAGAAGCGCGAGAAGGCTTTGAAGATAATGGAGCGTCTGGCACAGTTCGACCCCCTGCTCTACGGGAGCGTCGCGAGGGGCGACGTGAGAAGGGACAGCGACATAGACATCTTCATTCCGATTAGGGTTCCGAGCTACCTCATAGAGCTGGCCCTCGAAGGGCTCGTGAGGAGAAGGAAGATAGTCATGGCAACTCCGTGGCACCTGATAAAGGGAGTGATTGAGATTGATGAAGAAACGACCGTGACGTTTCCACTCATCGAGCCGACCGACAGGGAGCTGGACTTCTACCGCTGGGGAGGGGCCGTTGATTTGTGGGGTGTCAAAACTAAGGAGCGCGTTCCGGGAGTAAATAAGAAGCTGATTCTGATAATTCCCACCGAGAGGGGCCACATCGAGCGCGAAGTCGTTGGAAGGGAGAGCGAGGTCGCCAGAACCCTCGGCGTTAGCGTTGACATAGTTACGGAGCGCGTCCACGTCCTCACGAGAAGGGACGCGATTGGAAGGACAGGCATCTACCTCAACGAGGAGGTTCCGGACTGGATGACCTTCGAGGAGGCCTTGAAGATAATCGCAGACCGCGACCCGAACGTCAGGAGGAAGGTGAGGGAGCGGGGAGGGGTTTAGCGCAGAAGCCACTCGTGGAGCGGGACAACCTCAATCCGTTTTCCGTTCAACTCAACGCTCCCCTTATCCGCGAAGGTAACGACCGTGAGCCTTTCGGCATCGGTTCTTTTCACGGCTTTCGCGAGCGCTCCAAGCTCACGCTCCCTGTTGAGCGGGTGAAGTTCGTAGCTAACCTGAATCAGCTCGTCTCCAGCGAGGAAATCCACCTCCCAGCCGTCGCCGGGGACGTAAAACAAATCCTCCCCCGGCTCAAAGCCCCTCCTGAGGAGCTCGACCATGACGAGGTTTTCAAGCAACCTCCCCCTGTCCCGGACACCCATAATTCTGAGCAGGCCGTTATCAACGAGGTAAGGCTTGAAGCCGAGCAGTTCAGCCTTCTTATAGGACTTCACGTAAGGGGGAAGGCGGAGCAGTATGAAGGCATCGCTCAGGTATTCAAGGTAATCCGCAACCGTCCCCTTGCCTATCGAGATTCCGAGACTCTTCATCGTCGAATACGCTTTTGTGAGCGTGAGGTGGCTTGAGCGGGCGAGGATTTTGAGGAGCAAACGTAAAGCGGAGACGTTTCTAACATCCCAGCGCTCCACGATGTCGCGGTATATTGCGAGGTCGAGGATTTCCTTCAGGACTTCAATCCTCATGTGGGGGTTGAGCACGGCCTCGGGGTAGCCCCCCACTCCAGGTACTCCCCAAGAAGCGCCCTGAGGCGGGCCTTTTCGGCGCTCGAAATGTAGCGCTTGAACTGGAATCCCCTGGCCTTCAGGAACTCGCGGAACGAGAAGGGAAAGACGCGAACTGCTACGGAACGCCCTCTCAGCTGGGTCGCTATCTCTTTCGAAAGGAGCTTTGAGGAGGAGCCAGAGACAAAGACCCTGTGACCTGTGTCAAGAAGATATCGAACGAAGCGCTCCCAGCCCTCAACGGCCTGAACCTCGTCGAGGAAGAGGTAGAACTTTTCTCCTCCCATCTCCCTCAGAACTTCGAGCAGGGTCATCAGGTCATCAAGGGAAGCTCCAACGAGCCTTGGGTCCTCAAGGTTCACGTAGGCAATGCTCTCCTCGGGGACGCCCTCGGACTTAAGCCCCTCCATAATCTGGCGCATGAGGTAGGTCTTCCCCACCCTCCTCGGCCCGATTATCGCCACCGCCATCTGGGTGTTGGGAAGTTTAACCTCGATTTCCCGCTCTATGCCCTCGAAGGGAAGCGAATGGTAATCGAGAACGACCTCGGCCCAGGTTTCCCTCTCAATCATGACCCATCATGGACTACATACAGTACAACCCTTTATAAGCCCTTGTACTGTACGCCGTCCAAGAAGCGCGAGACTACGAGCAAACAAAAGAAGAAAGGGATTCAGCCCTGACAGCACTTCTCCTTCATGCTCGCGGGCAGAATCTCCTTGAAGCCCGTGTACTTCCAGAGGGCCTTCGGGAGCTTTACAACGCCCTCCTCAGTCTGGTGGTTCTCGAGTATGGCAACGATTGCCCTCGACGTCGCTATCGCCGTCGAGTTCAGCGTGTGGACGAACTTCGGCTTCTCGTGAGTCTTGTCGCGGAAGCGGATGTTCAAGCGCCTCGCCTGCCAGTCGGTACAGTTGCTCGCCGAAACGACCTCCCTGAACTTGCCCTGTCCGGCCATCCAGGCCTCGATGTCGTACTTTTTAGCCGCTACGTAGCCCAGGTCGCCGGTGCAGATGTTGACAACCCTGTAAGGAATCTCAAGCTCCTGGAATATCTCCTCGGCGTTGGCTATGAGCTTCTCGTGCCACTCCCAGCTCTCCTCCGGGCGGGAATAGACGAACTGCTCGACCTTGTGGAACTGGTGAACGCGGAAGATTCCCTTCGTGTCCTTTCCAGCCGTTCCGGCCTCCTTACGGAAGCAGGGGCTAACGCCGACGTAGAGGAGCGGTAAGTCCTTGCCGTCGAGGATTTCGTTGGCGTGCATGCCCGCTAACGGGTGCTCTGCCGTCGGAATCAGGTAGAGGTCCTCGCCCTCAACCTTGTATATGACGTCTTCAAAGTCCTCGAAGGTGGTGGCACCTTCCTCGACGAAGCGGCGCACCATGTAGGGCGGGACAACCGGCGTGAAGCCCTTCTCGATGAGCTTGTCGAGGGCGAAGCGGATTAAGGCCAAATCCAGTATTACCAGTTCGTTGAGGAGGTAGTAGAACCTCGCACCGCTCACCTTCGCGGCCCTCTCGAGGTCCGCACCGCGGAGGAGCTCAAGCATGTCAACGTGGAGCCTCGGCCTCCAGCTCAAAACCTCGTACTCCATCTTTCCGAGGCTCTGCTCCTTGAAGGTCTCAAGGAAGCCCTCCCAGACCTTGGCCTTGCCCCAGAACCTAATCGGCACGTTGTCCTCGTCGCTTTCACCAACCGGAACGCTCTCGTGGGTGATGTTGGGCAAACGCCACAGGTAGTAGTCGATTTTCTTCTTCAGGGCCTCAACTTCTTTCTCAAGCTCCTCAATCTGCTTCACTATCTCGTTGCTCCTCGCGAGGAGGTCGTCTATCGGCTCTCCAGCCTTCTTGCGCTTGCCTATCTGTATGGCAAGCTGGTTGCGCTCCTTCCTGAGCTGGTTGATTTTCTTCAGGTTCTCGCGCCACTTCCTGTCGAGTTCAAGGATTTCGTCAATCCATTTGACCTTCTCGGTTTCGCCCCTCTTGATGAGGTCCTTCTTGACGACCTCGGGCTTTTCGCGGATGAGCTTTATGTCGAGCATAGCCAACACCTAACCAAAGAACGGGGAGGCCTTTAAAAAAGGTTTCCTAAGCTACACAACCACCTACACAAAAGCGCTATAAGAGCGCGCGCCGAAGTCCTCAGAGGGGCCGGCGCGATGAAGGTGGCTTACTCGTCGCTTCTCCACAGGTACGAGCGCCTCTACGAGAGGGCCCTTGAGGAGGGCAACGCGGGAAAGGCGCGTTTCTTCGCCCTCCAGTGCGCCGGCCTCTTAAGGAAGCTCGCATCCGAGGAGTTGCAGTTCTCGCACTACTACCTCAAGCTGGCCGAGGACTGGGAGCGGAAGGCAGAGAACGTTGAGGTGGACGTTAAAAAGCGCTCGAACGGGGTTGAGAGGCTAATCACAAGCTCCAACGTAACCTGGGAGGACGTTGGGGGCTTGAGAGAAGCGAAGAAGCTTTTAGCTCAAGCCGTCGGAATGACGATGGCGAAGGTTCCCGGGGGCTTCAAGCCCTGGAAGGGCGTTCTCCTCTTCGGCCCGCCGGGGACGGGAAAAACGCTCCTTGCAAAGGCCCTCGCCGGCAGTATGAAGGCCACCTTCATAGGCGTCAAGGTCAGCGACGTTCTCAGCAAGTACTTCGGAGAGTCAAGCAAGATAGCGTCGTCAATCTACGCCCTCGCGAGGCAGAAGGCTCCAAGCGTCGTTTTCATAGACGAGTTCGATGCGCTCGCAATGAAGCGCTCCTCGATGGAGGACGCCGGGCGGAGGCTCCTGGGAACAATTTTGGCCGAGATGGATGGCTTTCAGGATTCCGAGGGGGTAATCACGCTCGCCTCGACTAACGCACCCTGGGACCTCGACGAGGCCATGCTCTCTCGCTTCCCGCTTCGGATTTACGTGCCACTGCCGGATGAAGAAGGCGCGCGAGAAATCTTCGCGATTCACCTGCGGGGGCTTCCCCTAAGGGTAACGCTGGAATCCCTGGCTAGGGTGGCGGTAAAAAGACTCTACTCGGGAAGGGAGATAGCGAACGCCTGCACCTTTGCGGTTCTCCACATGCTGGAGGAGATGAACCCCGAGCTGAGCGACCCCCTAAAGGTGGGCTCGATAGCGGGGAAGGAACTCACGATAAGGCCCCTTGAGGCTAAGGACTTCCGCTACGCGTTCAAAAGGGTGAAGAGCCCCGTTAAGAGGGAACTGCTGAAGAAATACGAAAGGTGGGCGAGGGAGTACGGCGTTTAGCCAAAGAATGTAACCTCAACCTCTTCCCCGGCCTCAAGTATCTCCACGTTCTCCGGAACCTCAATGAAGCCGTCCGCATCAATGAAGCTCGTGACGGCACCGCTCCCCTTGAGTATCGGAACGGCCTTCTCGCCCTCAATCCTCACCGGGAGGAACTGCCTCCTGCCCTTCACCGAGAAGACCTTGTGGGCGAGCCTCTTTTTGACCTTCCTGACCTCGCTCTCCCTTCCGATGAGCCTCCTCAGGAGCGGGGCGACGAGCAGGGTGAAGTTCGTCAGACAGCTCGTCGGGTAGCCGGGGAGGCCGAAGACCGGTTTTCCGTCTATCAAGCCGATTATCGTCGGCTTTCCTGGCTGAATCGCTATGCCGTGTATCTTAACCTCACCGAGTTCCTCGATTATCGAGCTGGTCAAATCCCTTATCCCACCGCTCGCGCCACCGCTGAGGAGCACGATGTCACAGCACTCAACGCCCTTCTCTATCAGGGCCTTCAGGCTCTCTCGGTCGTCCTTCGCTATGCCGAGGAAAACCGCTTCACCTCCAAGCTCCTTGACGGCGTCGGCTATGGCCCTCCCGTTGATGTCGTAAATCTGGCCCGGCTTCAGCCCCTCGCCCGGGAGAACCAGCTCGTTGCCCGTGCTTATGACGGCCACCTTCGGTTTCCTGAAGACCGGAACCTCGGCAAGTCCAACGGCAGATAGAAGGGCGGTCTCCTTGAAGCCGAGCCTCGTCCCGCGCTTCAGGAGGGGCTTGCCCTTGGGTATGTCGGCTCCGGCTTTCATGACACCGAGACCGGGATAGGCGGGCTTGTAGATGATTACCTCGTCGCCGTCCCGGTCAACGTCCTCGAACTGTATCACAGCATCGGCACCCTTTGGTAGGGGCGCTCCGGTTGAGATGTATACGCTCTCGCCGGGCTTCAGCTCGAAGTCTGGAGAGTCGCCCGCGTTCACCTCGCCGGTTACCTTAAGCCTGACGGGCTCGCTCTCGCTCGCCATGAAGGTGTCCTCTGCCCTAACCGCGTAGCCGTCAACGGTTGCCCTGTCAAAGGGGGGCACGTTTATCGGCGAAACGATATCTTCTGCAAGAACCCTGCCGAGGGCTTCGCCCAGCGGAACCCTCTCGACCTTTGGTTCGAGCGGGAAGGAGTCTATGACCTCAAGGGCCTTTTCAAGGGGCACGACTTTGAGGAACGCCATTCTATCACCGGGAGAAAAGAAAAGTCTTGGCGTATAAATGGGTTGCGTAAACGAGAACGTTTAACCGGAAAGCTCACCACTCGTCCTCATCTTCCCAGTCTTCGTCCTCCCACTCTTCCTCCCAGTCCTCGTCCTCCCATTCCTCGAGCTCGAACTCCTCGTCAAGGAACTCCTCTTCCTCATCCACCACTTTCTTCTTCTTGGGTGGGTCCATACTCTCCCCTCGTAAGATGTTCGCGGGGGGAGCCTATAAATTTTACCGCCTCGAAAAAGGTTTATATCCCCCGTGAGAAGTGGAAACCATGAGGGTCGCGATTATCACAAACGACGCGCGGGTCTACTACACTGCCACGAAGGTCCTGAAGGAGTACCGAATTCCCTTCCTGAGCCTGCGCGTTGGCGAGAGGATTCCCTACGACGTTGAGGTCGTCCTGACAGGCGAGAGGGATAAGGTGGACTTCCCGGTCAAGGTCATCGTTCACGATGAGAACTTCATAGACGAACTCCTCGCGAAGCTCGAAGGGAGGGAGAGGTTTAAGAACGTCTTCATCGCAATAGACCCCGGAGCGAGGCCGGGTTTGAGCGTGGTGGCCGATGGAAGGGTTATAGAGGTTCACCGCCTCGGAAGCCCGAGGGACGTTGAAATCGTTGTTGACCTGCTTGAGAAGTACCCAGGTGCGAGGATAAAAATCGGCCACGGCGCTAAAAGGCACAGGACGATGACCCTCAAGGCCCTCGGCGAGATGCTGGGCTACGATTACCCGATAATCGTCGTCAACGAGTTCAGAACGACGCCAAAGGTTGGAGGAATCGAGAGCTCCTCCGTCGTTGACATAGTCGCTTCAATCAACATCGGCCTGAGGGGCGGAAGGGAGACGACGATAGGGGAGCTCCTTGAGGTAAAAGAACCCACGAAAAGGGAAATCGAGGATATTAAGAGAAGGAGTAGGGAGCTGAGCGGTAACATAACAATCCCCTCAAGCCTCGCGAGGGAGGTTGCCCTCGGGAACCTGACCCTTGAGGAGGCGATTGAACTTCACAGGAGGCGTTCAAGATGATATTCGGAAAGGAACCCGAGAGGGTTGATGAGGTTAAGCTCCGGGTTGCCGAGGCCCTGAAGAGGGACGTCGGCAGGGGCATAGTTAGATTTGACAGAAAGTACCAGAGGCAACTCGGTGTTGAACCGGGCGACATCGTCGAGCTCGTCGGCGAGAGGACGACGGCAGCGATAGTGGCGAACCCGCACCCGGACGACAGGGGACTCGACATAATCAGGATGGATGGCTACATTAGGAGGAACGCGGGGGTGAGCATAGGCGACTACGTGACTGTCAAACGCGCTGAGGTTCAGGAGGCGAAGAAAGTAGTGCTTGCACCAGCCCAGAAGGGAGTATTCATCCAGATTCCTGGAGATTTGGTCAAACAGAACCTCCTCGGCAGGCCCGTCGTCAAGGGCGACCTCCTCGTTGCAAGCAACAGGAGCGAGACCTACTACGGCGGCTCCCCCTTCGACGACCTGCTGCGCGGTCTCTTCGAGGCGATGCCTCTCGGCTTCGGCGAGCTCAAGTTCGTGGTTGTAAACACGGTTCCCAAGGGAATAGTCCAGATAACCTACAACACTGAAGTGGAGGTTCTCCCGCAGGCCGTTGAGGTCCGCGAGGAGAGCATTCCAGAGGTCACCTACGAGGACATCGGTGGCCTGAGCGACGCGATTCAGAAGATTCGCGAGATGGTCGAGCTTCCCCTCAAGCACCCAGAGCTCTTCGAAAGGCTTGGAATCGAGCCTCCGAAGGGTGTCCTGCTCTACGGTCCGCCGGGAACGGGTAAGACGCTCCTCGCCAAGGCTGTCGCCAACGAGGCAAACGCCCACTTCATAGCAATCAACGGACCCGAGATAATGAGCAAGTTCTACGGCGAGAGCGAGGAGCGCCTAAGGGAGATTTTCAAAGAGGCCGAGGAGAACGCCCCGAGCATCATCTTCATCGACGAGATTGATGCCATCGCTCCGAAGAGAGAGGAAGTCGTTGGAGAGGTCGAGAAGAGGGTTGTTTCACAGCTCCTGACTCTGATGGACGGTCTCAAGAGCAGGGGCAAGGTCATAGTCATCGCCGCAACCAACAGGCCGGACGCGATTGACCCCGCGCTGAGAAGGCCAGGAAGGTTTGACAGGGAGATTGAGGTCGGTGTCCCGGACAAGCAGGGCAGGAAGGAGATACTCCAGATACACACCAGGGGAATGCCCCTTGAGCCGGACTACGACAAGGCCACCGTCCTCAGGATTCTGAGGGAAATGAAGTCCAAGGGCTCCTTCGATGAGAAAAAGCTTGAATCGCTGATTCGCAGGGTTGAGGAGGCAAGGGACGAAGGGGAGGTCAAGGAGGCCCTCAAGAGCGAGGGTGAAATCTACGCTGAAGTGCGGAGCAGGCTCATCGACAAGATGCTCGAGGAGATTGCCGACAAGACGCACGGGTTCGTTGGAGCAGACCTCGCGGCATTGGCCAGAGAAGCCGCGATGGTCGTCCTGAGGAGGCTGATAAACGAGGGCAAGATAAGTCCAGAGCAGGAAAAGATACCGCCGGAGGTTCTTCAGGAGCTCCGCGTCAGGAAGGAGGACTTCTACGAGGCCCTCAAGATGGTCGAGCCGAGCGCTCTCAGGGAGGTTCTCATAGAGGTTCCCAACGTCCGCTGGGACGACATTGGAGGCCTTGAGGACGTCAAGCAGGAGCTTAGAGAGGCGGTAGAATGGCCCCTCAAGTACCCGAAGGCGTTCGAGAGGCTCGGCATAACGCCCCCAAGGGGCATACTCCTCTACGGTCCGCCGGGAACGGGTAAAACGCTACTCGCGAAGGCCGTGGCAAATGAAAGTGAGGCTAACTTCATCGGAATCCGCGGGCCGGAAGTTCTGAGCAAGTGGGTTGGCGAGAGCGAGAAGAGGATAAGGGAGATATTCAGGAAGGCCAGGCAGGCGGCTCCGACGGTGATATTCATCGACGAGATTGACGCGATAGCGCCCGCGAGAGGTGCTGAAGGCGACCGCGTTACGGACAGGCTCATCAACCAGCTGTTGACTGAGATGGACGGCATAGAGCGGAACAGCGGCGTCGTGGTTATAGCGGCAACGAACAGGCCCGACATACTCGACCCGGCCCTGCTCAGGCCAGGGCGCTTTGACAGACTCGTGCTCGTTCCGGCGCCCGACGAGAAGGCCAGGCTTGAGATACTGAAGGTCCACACGAGGCGCGTCCCCCTCGCGAAGGACGTCAACCTTGCTGAGCTGGCGAAAAGGACTGAGGGCTACTCCGGTGCGGACTTGGAAGCGCTGGTGAGGGAAGCGGCACTGATAGCGATGCGCAGGGTCATGCGCGAACTGCCGAGCGAGCTCGTTGAGAGCGAGAGCGAGGAGTTCCTTGAGAGGCTAAAGGTTTCAAGGAGGGACTTCGAGGAGGCCATGAAGAAAGTCAAGCCCAGCATAACGCCCTACATGATTGAGTACTACAAGAACTTCGAGGAGGGCAGGAAGAGGAGACATGAGAAGGAGCGCGGAGGCGTGGACTACTACACCTTCTGACCGTTTTACAACCGGAAGTTTTTCTAACTTCCTTTTCTCCAAAAAAGGTTAATGATTTAAGGACTTTCCAGCAAGGAATTGCGATGGATTCAGTCAGGTTACTCAGAAGAACCCTCGCGGGCATCCTCGTTGCAATACTAACAGTTGGGTTAAGCTTGGCTGTGCCGGACATCAGCGTGAAGGTTCAGCCCCTCGGCTTGGGAGCATGCCAAGTTAAGAGCCCGATTACGTGGGCGACGATTACCCTTCACTGGTCAAAATCGGGGGGGATTATTCAAACGTGGACGCTCACTGGCGCATCCGTTGTTTTTTCTAATGATGTCCATGGAGAGTTCAATTTTACGATTCAGATTAAAATCCAGGGGTACCGTTCATTTTGGGACTCTACTCCAACCACTGACCTAGTCAAAGGTACTTTTTCAACAAACTCGGGTATCTTAGCCGGGACAGTGTATCAGCTCACGTTGAACGCCAGTCCTAACTATGCAGTGTCCCCATTCTTTAATTTCCCAGAACCAGAAATTGTTAATGCCGTAGGAACCGTAGCTGGCGGGATTGCTTTGTGTCCAGGGGAGATTTCCCTAGTATCCGAGGGAATCGGCACTGGTTCAACGAGCTACTCACCACCTCCACTGAACGTCAGCGAGATTAGAATAACTGTAAACAACACTGGAAATCCAGAGCTGAGAAACTACGTGATTAACTTCACAGTTTCTCCATCGTGCGTTCCGGACCTCTCCAAGGTTTACGTAACGAATTCCTCCGGGAAACAGCTGTATTTCTGGGCGTTCAACGATTCAACCAATGGAAAAATATGGTTCTGGGTGAACTATACCGTGCCAGCAAACTCCGTGCGGGAGATAATAATACACCTCAACGGAACGGGGACGAGTCCGTATTTTGACCCAAACAGGGTGTTTTGGAACTTTACCGAGAATTTAGAGCTGTCCGAGATGATGCTACAAGTGATTGGTGTGAATCTTTCAAGGATTTCCGCACGTGGATACACAGGCTACGTCATTGATACCTATGCCAACTTAGATGTTCCCAATAGCTATCATCCAGGTTCGATGTTTTTGGGATTTTATCAGTATAGGAGGGGTATCTACTATCTACATGGAATCGGTATCAATTACTGGGTATCATTTTCAACGTTATCTTATTCATATCAGCTCGGGTCAGTTACGCTTGCGGGCACCAATCCAAGTCAGCTTAGCCTATGGTCGTATAGTGTGGTGAATGACAACATTCCACTATCCTCAAGTGGATTGTATTCAGTGGCCTTCAACAATCTGACTAAAAACATAGGCCTTTATCTAAACGGGACCTTCCTTGGTTCTACTAAGGTTAGAGGAACCCTAATTCCACCCATCTTGGGGCAGTACAATGCCAATAGTGGCAGTCACTACTACTGGATTGGCGTCCGACCCTTTGCGAGCAGTCCCCCCAGAGTATCCCTCCCCACAACGTGTTCTGCCCCTTCCAGTGGGACCTACACTTTCACCCTCTACTTCCGCCCCTGATACCACTCCACCGTCTTCTTAAGTCCCTCTTCGAGGCTCCACTTCGGCTCGAAGCCGAGCTTTTTGATTTCAGTTATGTCCGCGAGGCTGTGCCTTATGTCGCCGGGCCTCGGCTTGTCGAAGATTATCGAGCTCGTTGTCCCGGTTATCTCGATTATTTTCATCGCGAGTTCGAGAATGCTCGTCTGCTTTCCGGTTGCGACGTTGAAGACCCTTCCGTTGGCGCGCTTGCTCTCGGCCACGAGAATGTTCGCCCTAACGACGTCCTTCACGTAGATAAAATCCCTCGTCTGCTTACCGTCACCGAAGATTACGAGGGGCTCTCCGGCCAGGGCGCGGTTTATGAAGATGCTTATCACTCCCGCGTACTGGTTGAAGCCCTGTCTCGGCCCGAAGACGTTGAAGTAGCGGAGAGAAACCACAGGCAAACCGTAGAGCTCGTGGTAAACGCGAAGGTACTCCTCGGCAGTTGCCTTCGTCACACCGTAGGGCGAGAGCGGTCTCGGCCGTTCCCTTTCCTTCAGCGGGAGGTTGGGGTTATCGCCATAGACCGCCGCCGATGATGCAAATATGAGCTTTCCATGTCCATCAAGAAGAGCCCTGAGGATGTTGAGGGTTCCGAGAACGTTTACTTCCTCGGTGAAGACCGGGTCACGTATGCTCTCGACGACGCTCACCTGGGCCGCCTCGTGGAAGACGTAGTCGGCGTTGCTCACCAGTTCAGCTATCGCCTCGTAGTCCCTCACGTCGGCCTTAACCAGCTTCGCTCCGGGCGGAACGTTTTCGGCTTTCCCGGTGTAGAGGTTGTCAATAACGATGACCTCGTTGTCCCTGACCAGCTCCCAGGCTATGTGCGAGCCTATGAAGCCGGCTCCCCCGGTGACGACGATTAGCTTGTTCCTCATGTTCAACCCCAGGGGAGTAGAACCGGGCCCCTTAAGTCTCTTTCTCCGAGTAGCTCATCCTGAGCTTCACGGCCTTCATCAGGTCGTCCTTCGTGGGGGGTCTCTCGGGGACGTTTGAGTAAGCATCAACGAGGTCGTTTATGATTATGGCGAGCTTTTCTAGGATATCCTTGCTCTTGTTCCAAGGCGTTGCGTAGCGGAACTCAATAATCTCCGCAAGGTCGTCCAGGGTGAACTCGCAGATTATCTCTTCACTTGGGCACTCAACGAGAAGCAACTTGCCGTTTTCCAGGACAACCCTAACGTTAACCTTTGGGGCCTTCACCATTGGGCATCACATTACTACATTGGGCACCAACGTACTTTAAGGTTGTGCTCCGGGACGTTGAAATTCTCAAGACCACCGGCAGAGGATTAACAAATTTCTGCTAATTTCGAAACCATTATAAGGCCCCTATTGACTTAAACATTGGTAAGGAGCCATGCCGAGCTACATCGTTGTTGGCGGTCAATGGGGAGACGAGGGCAAGGGTTCCATCATAGCGTACCTTGCCCTGAAGGATGAGCCTGAGGTCATAGCACGCGGCGGCGTTGGGACGAACGCAGGACACAGCGTTTTTATCAATGGAAAGAAGTACGCGGTGAGACAGCTTCCAACCGGTTTCATGCAAAGGAAGGCGAGGCTTCTCGTCGGAGCCGGCGTCCTCGTTGACCCGGAGGTCTTCTTCCACGAACTTGAACACCTCAGGGACTTCAACGTCGCCGAGAGGGTTGGAATAGACCACCGCTGCGCGATAATCGAGGAAAAGCACAAGCAACTCGACCGCTCCAACAGCCACCTCCACGAGAAGATAGGGACAACGGGAAGCGGTTGCGGGCCGGCTAACGCAGACAGGGTCATGAGAAAGGCAAAGCTCGCAAAGGACATCCCCGAGCTCGAGCCCTACCTGACGGACGTGGCGGAAGAGGTAAACGACGCGCTCGACGAGGGCAAGCTCGTCCTCATCGAGGGGACTCAGGGCTTCGGGCTGAGCCTCTACTATGGAACCTACCCCTACGTTACCTCCAAGGACACCACAGCTTCCGCCATCGCGAGTGACGTCGGAGTTGGCCCGACGAGGGTTGACGACGTCATAGTGGTCTTCAAGAGCTTCCCGACGAGGGTCGGTGCCGGACCTTTCCCGACGGAGATGAGTCAGGAAGAGGCAGAGAGGCTCGGTCTCGTTGAGTACGGAACCGTAACCGGCAGGAGGAGGCGCGTCGGCTGGTTCGACTTCGAGTTCGCCCGCTACTCCGCGAGAATCAACGGGGCAACGATGCTGGCTTTAACGATGCTCGACAAGTACGATAAGAACGCCTTCGGCGTAACCGATTACGATAAACTGCCGAGGAAAGCGAAGGAGTTCGTGGAAGAAATAGAGGAGAGGGTTGGGGTCCCCGTCGGGCTCATAAAGACCGGACCCGAACTGGAGCACATCATCGACAGGAGAGACGTCATTTGACGGCGTACTTGCCTTCGACCTGGGCCAGCTTGAGCTTTGAGGTGATGCCGCTACCGGGAACGAAGTCGTGCTCGATTAGCTCTCCGGTGAGGGTGTTGTACTTGCCGAAGTAGATTCCCCTCCTTCCGACTCCTTTTATTCCCGCGTAGCCCTCCTCAAGGTTGTGCGCTATCCACTCAACCTCTATGGTGTCCCCGTAGCTCTTCTTCACGAACTCCGTGAAGGCCTTGGTTATGACGCTCTCGATGTACTGGTAGTCAAAGTCGAGAACCTCTCCGCTCGTCCTGTGAACCGTCAGCCTTCCAAAGGCCTTCACACCGGTGAACTCCACCTCCCAGTGGTCGGACAGCTTGAGGCCTTCAATTGAGGGGCTCGGTTCGACTTCGCGGATTTTTGCGAGAGCGATTTCCTCAACGACCTCCTTCTTGAGGAAGCGGTCGAGTTCCTGAATTTCGCCGGAGCGGGAGACGAATACCTTAACGACGTCCCTGTCGCCCTCAAGAGTGAGTGTAAACCCTTTCTCAACCTCCTCGGTGAAGAGGACACTGTAACTGCGGTACTTCCTGACCGCGAGTTCAACCGCCACGCTGGAGCCTATCTCAAGGGCTCTCTCAAGGATTTCCCCGGTCTCGCCGTCGTATGCCAGGTACGCACGGAGACCGTTGCCCCCGAACTCCGCCCTGACGACCTCGTGGTCCATAACCTGACAGGACTTCAGCTCAAGGTCCTTGACGACCTCCAGGATTTCACCGGCGGTCTTTCTTAGAAACTCCTCTGGGGAGCCCAGGTCCCTCGTGTCAACGATTTCGCCCGTTTTCTGGTCGAGTTTTAGGACGAGAACCCTTCCCCCCGCCAGAAGGTCAACGAAGACCGCACTGGGGCGCCTCTCAACGCCTATGACGTGCCCATCGCTGTACTTTGAAAGAACGACCTCAAGCATCGCCTCCTCGGTAAGCGCTGGCTGGAATCTCCTAACGCTTCCGCTGTAGGAGTTCAGCTCTATCTCAAAGAGATACCTCCGGGTCTTGCCCCTCATCAAGGTAAAGCGTCCCCTGCGGACGATTTCCAGGGCAAGGGGTTCTTCACCGAGTTCCCTCCTGACGCGCTCCTTAGCCAGCTTAACGAGCTCTTCTTCACTGAGTGGCTCCCCCTCAGCACTCACGCGACCGACCGTGAAGTCGAAGGAAACCTTTACTGTCTGGGGCCCAATGGAGAACAGAATTTCTGCTCCTTCCGGCACGTAAGCCTTCCTCGAGTGTAGAACCCTCAAGTCAAGCCAACCGCGCCGAGCGGCCTCCTCAACGACGGGCTTTGTTGGGTCTGTTTCCTCCCCGACCTCGACTTCGGTCGCCAGAACTGTTGCAACGTCCTCAAGGAGAACTTTCATCGCAAGCCCCTTGAGCTCGCCATCAACGTTCAGAACAAGCTTTTTGCCATCATAAAACGCCTTACCGCTCTCGTTTTCTCTTGACCACGAGACGACGTAGACAGGCCTGAACTTCAGTTTCAGACCCTCAATCTTGAGCTCCTCCGGCCGGACGCTGAATTTATAAGATACAACCCTCTTGGCTTCGTCCACGAGCTTTTGAGACGAAACGGGCTCCACGAGGGGACCATCGAGGACGAACTCCTTCAGCTGTTCGGGTCTCTCACGCTCGGGAATGAACTTCTCAAGAAGGGTTCGTGGGGGCTCTATGGAGTAGCGATTGAAGGCCTCCGCAAGCCACTCTGGCCCAAGCACAGTAATGCCCTCGAGACCGTAGTCAAGCCCGTCGAGGGCTATCAAAACAACCCTGCCGTGCCCGGACAGCGCCTTTTCAAGCCAGTCCCTCCGGGGCTTTCCGCGCAACAGTGCAACGGCAAGCGTCTCTTTTCCATGAAATGGGTCTTCTCTTTCCCCTGTGACTATTATGAGGCGCGATTTACCTCTCCTCTTGTATTCCCTTCCGGTTTCATTAAAGCCGGCCCTGCTGAGGAGCTCGGCTAGTCCCTCAACTATAAAATCCTCGGGTGCGAGCAGTATTATCGAAGGTTCCCATGGCATAGTGACTCCCCATAGAGATTGGGATGCGGAGAATAAATAGTTTATGGCCCGTAAAAAAGGGTTAATTATCACCCCGAGTAAGCCCTATCAACGAGCCACCTGACAATTGTTCTATGAAACTCATCCGCCCACTCGGGGTCTTCGAATATCTCATGATAGGCACCTTCGAACTCCCTGAGCGTTTTATCTTCCACTTTAAGCCTTTCAAAAAGCCTTTTTGAGCCTTCGGGGGGCGTTATTACATCTCCGGTTCCAACGAGCAGGAGAACCGGGACTTTTATCCTGTCAGCCTCCCGGTGGGCGAGCTCCATGTTAACGAAGATGCTCCTTCCGAGCTTCGCCGAAATCCTGTCGTGGACGAGCGGGTCTTCAACGTACCTTCTCACCGCCTCCTTGTTCCTTGAGAGAAGTTCCGGTTTTATGCCGTTGGAGAGAACAAGGCCGGGGGCGACCTTTCCGAGGAATTTCGCAAGGGACACCATGAAGCCCGGCGTCTCGGGGCTCTTGGCGAGGGCCGGCGACGAAGCTATTACGCCCCTAATCTTATCGGGCCTCGTCTCGGCGTATCTGATAACCGTCAAACCGCCGAGGCTGTGGCCGAAGAGGAAAGGCTTCTCACCTAATTCCTCAATTATGTAATCAATTATTTCCATGGCCTCCTCAATGCTTGTGTGCCCCCTCTTTCCGGGGCTCTTTCCGTGACCTGGCCAGTCGAAGGCGTAAACGGCAAAGCCGGCCTCGTTGAGCTCCCTAATCAGCCGTCCGTACCTTCCGCTGTGCTCCCCAAGGCCGTGAACAAGGACGACCCAACCGAGCTCCGGTTCGCCGAACTTGGCCTTGTAAACCTCCATCTCAATCACCCAGCCAAACCCGTTTGAGCGGGAGAACGTCAAAATCCTCATCCTCGCTAACTATGGCCTGCAGACCGTTGTTCTCTATAACCGCAACGTGAAGGGCGTCAGAGGGGCGGAGGTTGTATTTCGTGATTATCAGTCTGGCGGTTAGATAATCAAAGACCGTTAGTGGGAGAACTTCAACGTAGGGAAGAACCTTTTCGTCTATGAACTCAATCGAAAGCTCGTATGGTACACTGTACTTCTTCTTTGCAACGTGAATGGTCTCGTCAAGAACCAGCGGACTTGTGTAAAGGTCGTGATTCTCAATCAGTTCGGCGTAGAACTCGATTATCTTTCTTTCGTCTTCAGGTGTCTTGGTCAGGAGGTAAACGAAAAGGTTGGTATCAATGAAGAGCTTCATTCCTCAATCCCCCAGACCTCATCGAACTCATCTTCGAGGCTTATTCCCTTCAGCTCTCCGAGCCTGGCGGGCTTGCCTTTGGCTCTCTTGTGCTTCCATTCGAGGAGCTCTTTAATCAGCTCCTCTTTGCTTTTCTTGGGCATGATTATCAGTCCCTTATCAGTGGGCTCAACTATAACCTCTCCGCCTTCCTTTATGCCATAAGCTTCACGGAAGACCTTGGGGATGACAATCTGCCCCTTGGGGCCGACCTTGAGGCGTATGCTAACCAAAGGTATCACCATGTATAACTCGCGGTTCAACAAAATAAAGCTTTCGAGAGAAAAGGGCTTAGGGAGAAAACGGACTCTCCCTGAGCTTCTCGTTGGTGAAGCGGACGAGCTTTTCGACGTCCTTCTCTATCGTCTCGGGCTCGGGCTTCATGAGCACGTAGAAGACGTTGGTCTTGGGCGTCAGAGAAACGTGCTTGACGTTGTGGGGCTTTGAAAGGCTCTCAACGAGCTCCTTGAGCTTTACCACGTCCCGTTTCTTCTCGTAGAGGGCCTCGTACTCCTTGCCCGCTATCTCAATCGTCTCCCTCTGGAGAAATTCCTCGTTCTCGATGTTCGGCTTCAGCCTGTAGTAGCCCTTCTGAATGAGGTGGGCCTCGCGCTTAATCTCGGCGAAAGGTCTGATGACGAAGTAAATCTTGTCGTGCCTGCTCGTAAGGAGCGCTATCGGGAAGTAGAGGAGACTGTGCCTCGGCAGGAGCGTTAGCGTGTACTCGAACTTCCTGATGTTGTCGCGGTTCACCTTATAGCTCGCCCTGAAGCCGATGTAGCCGCCGAGCCACACGTAGTCCTTGTCCTCTGGCTTTACGACCTCCTCAATTGAGCGGAGGTAGTGCTGCATCAGCTGGAGGTTGAGCTTCCGGCCCTTGTAGAACTGGAGCGTTGAAGCGCCGGCGATTACGAATATTATCGCGAAAAGCGTTGCATTATCCATCGTCCTCATCCTCCGGGTAGTACCTCTGAAGGGTTCTCATGTCCAGTATCTCAAGGTTTGGGACGTCGGAGAGGGCTTTAACTATTTCCTCGACAATCCTCCTCTGGACGGGCCAGCTGAGGGCGTGCTGGAACGGATGACTGAGCCCCTCCGTAAGCCGTAGATAAATGACAACCCCATCCTCATCCGCCTTAACGTGAACGAGGTTCAGACCTACGATGTCCTCTCCCGTTAGGGGCTCCTTAACTTTCCTGAGGCGGGCGTAGATTTCCTCCTCCCTCAACTATTACCCCTCCAATCTTGCTGAGCCACTCCAGACCCCTGGGCTCCTCCGGAAGGACTGGAATCTCCACGAGGGCAACGTCCCTGAACTTCCGCCTTACCTCCTCAAGAACCCTTTCCTGTGCCTCAAGCTTTGCCTTTAGCTCGGGAACGCTGACACGGAGCACCTTGTTCATAACAATCATATTGAATGGAACCCTGAACTTCTTCAGGCTTTCATAGGCCCTCTCGGTCTCGTAGAGAGGAAGCATTTCGGGATTCATGACGGCTATAACTGAAGTCCTGTCCGGGTCGGTTATGATTTTTTCCACAAACTCCACTTCGGAGCGGTAGGCCTTGAGCTCCTTCATAACGGGGTCCTTGTCCTCCTCGAAGGGCAGCTCACTTTTTCCGTGGATGTTCGCTATCGCGGCACGCCGTTCGAGTATCGCCCGCCGTATCTGAATCAGCTTGTCCGCCCAGATTATGGAAATCCTTGGCAGGGCCAAAACGCGGAGCGTTAGGCCCGTGGGAGGGGTGTCGAAAACTATCACATCCCACTCATCACCGCGCTCGAGGATTTCTCTGACGGCCTCGAGGGTGGCGTATTCCTCTATCCCCGGGGAGTACCTGAGGACTTCGAAGTACTTCTCAAGGTTTATCACCGTTAGATAGCGGTAGGTGTGCTTCATGCTCTCCTCTAAGTGCTTCAGGTAGGCCTTTATGAGGCCCTCCATATCGAGTTCGCTCGCGTAGAGGTTCTCCGCGATTTTCTTTGGTCTGTCGCTCAGCTTCACCATGAAGACGTCACCGAGATTGTGTGCCGGGTCAAGGGAGACTATAAGCGTCCTGTACCCCCTCTCAGCCAGCGCTACTGCCGTTGCCGCGGAGCTCGTGGTCTTTCCGACTCCACCCTTTCCTATGAAGAACAGCACCCGGTAGCCCTTCTTTGGCTGAAGGAAGTCGAGCATGCTCCCACCTCACGTGATTTCAAACATCCCCGCCAGTTCCCCGAGGAGGTCGTCCATGTCAACGGCCCTCTCGTGCATAACCCTGAGCTCGCGCTCCATGTGAGGCAGAAGCCTTATGACCAGCGTCGTGGGAGGACTTGGGATGCCGACGAACGAGCCCATGAGGATTAGGGCAAAGACGTTCTCAAGTTCTCTCAGCTCGAACTCAAGGTACTCCGTTGACTGGTGTTTGAAGGCCCCGAAGAAACCCTCCAGGAACTCTTTAATACCCCTCAAAGGGTTGTCTCTCATTTTTATCACCCGAAAATAAATTGGAAAAGAAAGTCAGGCCGCGCTTGCAGTGTACTCCTCTGTTGGCCTCTTCCAGGCAACCCAGAAGTCCCAGGCGAGGAGCAGGTTGAGGACAAGGCTGACGACGAGCGCTCCCTTGACGGCTATGAGGTACTGGCCGACCATTGGGACGTAGATGAGGTACCAGATTATTGCGGCCGTTACGGTAATCCACAGGAAGAGCGCCGGTATGAGGACGGCCCAGCTCCACTTGCCAGCCCTCTGAACCTTCGCCACCCAGAGAGCGGCTGTCATCATGGCTATGCTGGCGAGCATCTGGTTCATCGCGCTGAAGGCAGGCCAGATGACCTTGTATCCAGCACCCCATGCGAGGTAGGTGCCGAGGCCCGCGATTATTATCGAGGCGACCCACTTGTTGGTGAGGGTCTTGGCTATTCCCTTGCTCGTGTCGGTAACCATTCCAAAGAGCTCCTGCCAGGCGAAGCGGCCGAGCCTCGTCGCGGTGTCGAGTGATGTCAGTGTGAAGGCCGAGACCCAGAGCGTTGCGAAGGTCTTTCCAAAGGTTTCGCTGACCCCGTAGAAGTCGTGGACACCCTTGGCGTAGCCCCCAATGAAGGTTCCAAGGCCACCTTTGGTTATGTACTCGGTGGCCCACTTGTCGGCTGGAATTCCGGTGAGGCCAACTCCGTAAACGGCAATGGCAGTTATGACTATCGTCGCGAGGAAGCCCTCAGTGAACATTCCACCGTAGCCAACCATGAGGCCGTGAAGCTCGTTGTCGAGCTGTTTGCTTGTAGTTCCGGAGCCAACCAGGGAGTGGAATCCGCTGAGCGAACCACAGGCGATTATAAGCGGAATCGTTGGCCAGAACGGTGAGGGAACTGCCTTGGTGCCCTCGCTGGTTATTCCCTTGACGACGTGGGCGCTCCAGCTGGTGAAGGCCGGTGCGGTGAAGTTCTTGGCGAGCAGTATGAAGGCAACACCTCCGAAGATGAGGCCGAACCAGAGGACGTAGGCGTTGAGGTAGTCCCTGGGCTGAAGCAGAATCCAGACCGGGAGCGAGGCCGCTATAATGATGTAGACCATCAGGATTATGTTCCAGTAGTGGTACGCAGTTGTATAAGCGGCTGAAGTTGTATCGGTCTGTCCCTCAACGAAGACGAGCGGATACTTGAGACCGAGCCAGACTGCCACTATGAGCAGGCCGATACCGATTAGGGTCGCAACCTTGAAGTCTATCTTGACCTTGTAGAGCAGGTATCCGAGTATCACCGCGACGACCAGGAAGAGCAGTGTAGCGGTTGCCGCCTGGGGAGTAATGGTCAGCAACTTTGCAGTCACCGCCACGAAGGCCGCAACGACGAGGAGCAGGGCGAACCAGATGTAGACCTCGAACGCCACTCCCGTCCTCTTGCTCATTAGCTTTCCTGCAATCCACTGGACGGACTTACCATCGTAGCGCACAGATGACATCAGGGCCAGATAGTCATGGACGGCACCGATGAAGACGTTTCCGAACCACACCCACAGGAGTCCCGGAAGCCAGCCCCACGCCATCGCCACCGCCGGACCGACGATTGGTCCTGCACCGGCTATTGAAGCGAAGTGGTGGCCGTAGAGAACCAGTGGGTTCGCGGGGACGTAGTCAACCCCGTCGTAGAGCCTGTGGGCCGGCGTTGGCCTGTTGGGGTCGGCCTTGACGACCTTGTTCTGAAGGGCCTTGCCGTAGGTGAAGTACATGCCCAAATAGATGGCGCCGGCCAGCAGTATTATTACAGCGGAGTTCATGGTTGCACCTCCAGGAAAGTTTTGCACTACAGTGTACATATTGCGTACTTAAATGCCTTTCGGCAAAAGCCCGAAAATGTTTCGACTTTTCACAGAAAGAAGGAGAAGAAAAGAGATTTTCAAGGAAGGGCGCTTAACACGGCCCCTCGTCACTCCAGTTCTACTAGTGGGTCGCCGGTGTTGACGGTGTCGCCTTCTTTGACGTAGATTTTTTTCACAACGCCATCTTTCGGAGCGGGGATTTCGTTCTCCATCTTCATAGCCTCAAGCACAACCAAACCCTGACCAGCCTTGACCTCCTGACCCTCGCTCACGAGAACCCTCAGGATTTTTCCGGGCATTGGGGCAGTGACGGTGTTGGGCGAAGCACTCGCGGGAGCAGGCGAGGGTGCAGGAGCACTAACCGGGGCGGGAGCAGGAACTGATGCAGGGGCTGAAGCAGAAACAGGGGCGCTGACCTGAGCCGGAACGGCCCCCTGAACCCCCGACAGATATCTGAGCGCGTTCAAATCCACTCCCTCAATACCGACCTCGAACTCGACGCCGTTGACGTATATCTTCACCTTTGAGGCCTTCTTGGGCGGTTCGACCTTCACCCGCCCTTCGGCCCTCGCCCTAAAGAACTCAAGGGCGACCTCGGGGAAGAGGCAGTATGTTAGAACGTCCTCCTCCTTGTGGAGGTAGCCGAGCTCCTCAAGTTTCTTCCTGCACTCCTCAAGCTGGGGCTTGAGCAGGCTTCCCGGCCTCTCCCTTATCGGCTCCTCGTCGCCGAGGACGAGCCTTTTGAGCTCGGGGTTTATCTCCGCGGGAGGCCTTCCGTAGAGCCCTCTGATGTAGTCCTTGACCTGCTGGGTTATCTGCTTGTACCGGCCAAAGAGGACGTTGAGGACGGCCTGGGTGCCGACTATCTGGCTTGTCGGGGTCACGAGCGGGGGCCAGCCGAGGTCTTCTCTAACGCGCGGAATCTCCTCGAGAACCTCATCGAGCCTGTCGAGGGCGTTCATCTCCTTGAGCTGGGCGATGAGGTTAGAGAACATTCCGCCGGGAACCTGGTACTTAAGGACGTAGGGGTTTACCATGAGCGTCTCCTTGTGAAGTAACCCCCAGTACTTCTCCTCAAGCAGTTTCTTCAGGTAGCGGGAAACCCGGTGGATTAGCTCCCTGTCGAGGTGGCTTCCAACGGCCTCGGGAAGGGCGTGCCATATCGTCTGTATTCCCGGCTGGGCCGTTCCAAAGGCGAATGGACTTATGGCGGTGTCGATGTAATCGGCCCCAGCCTCAACGGCCTTCATGTAAGTCGCCACCGCCATTCCAGTCGTGGAATGGGTGTGGACGTTAACGGGGACGCCGTAGGTTTCCTTTATCTCGCTGACTAGCTCGTAGGCTTTCCAGGGAGTAAGCAGGCCGGCCATGTCCTTAATCGTTATGACATCAACGTCGAGCCTTAAGAGTTCCTCGACCTTTTTCATGTAGTACTCCAGAGTGAAGATTTTGCCGGTTGTGTAAGCTATCGCTCCCTGCACCTCGGCTCCGACTTCCTTGGCCTTCCTTATTGCGACCTCCATGTTCCTAACGTCGTTGAGGGCATCGAAAATGCGGAAGATGTCTATTCCGTTCTTGTGGGCCAGCTCGACAAACTTCTCCACAACATCGTCGGGATAGTGCCTGTAACCGACGACGTTCTGACCGCGGAGGAGCATCTGGAGCTTCGTCTTCCTTATGTGCTCCCTGAGGAGGCGGAGCCTCTCCCACGGGTCTTCCTTGAGATAGCGTATGCAGACGTCGAAGGTCGCTCCACCCCAGACTTCCATCGAGTAGAAGCCTATTTTGTCCATGGTCTCCGCTATCTTCAGCATATCCTCCGTCGTCATCCTCGTCGCTATGAGCGACTGGTGAGCGTCACGGAATGTCGTGTCTATAATCTCAACCCTCGCCAACTCAATCACCTCCGGTGCGCAGAAAAGTACATAGCTTTAAAAGCCTTACGACGGGGAAAGAAGAAGAGTTAGACAGATGTCGAAATCAGAGCAGGCCCTCGGCCTTCGCCGCCTCCTCAGGGTCCTCGTTCCTGTGGACAACGCGAAGGAGGGCTTTTATGAAGGGCTCCGGGTTCTCGCGCTGGAAGATGTTCCTTCCGACGACCGCTCCAGAACCCCCGGCCTCTATGACATCCCACACGAGCTTGAGGAAGTCAACTGGGTTCTCGGTCTTGGCACCGCCGCTCAGCAGAACGGGAACTCCTGCGGCGGCATCGACGACCTTTGCAAAGGTCTCCTTTGAGCCGGTCCAGTAGGTCTTTATCATGTCCGCACCGCTCTCGGCGGCCGCCCTAGCCCCGTACATGACGACGCGGTAGTCCTCTTTCCTGCCATACTTTTCGTTGATGTACGGGCCCCTCGGGTAGGCGAACTGCACAACCGGGAAGCCGAGGTCGTGGGCGTAGCTCGCTATCTCCGCGAACTGGCGCATCATGACGTCCTCCTGAGGCGAGCCCCAGTAGACGGTCGCCGCTATCGCGTCGGCGCCAAGCTTGACGGCATCCTCAACGAAGCCCAGCTGGCTCTGGAGGAGCTGTTCCTCCTTCGGGCGGAGGTTGGTCTTGCTGGTGAGCTTTATCATCAAACCAACGTTGGGCTTGACCTCATCGCCGGCAATCCTCGCGATTCCGGGGAGCATCATCACGCCGTCTATTCCGGCCCTGACAACCTTGCGGAGGATTATCCTCGGGTTAACGTGCTCCCAGTGCTCCTCAAAATCGGTCGGCCCGTGCTCGAAGCCGTGGTCCATCGCGAAGATTAACGCCCTCCCGTCCCTCCTGAAAAACCGCCTGAGCCTTCTCCTAATACCAACGCTCTGGTACGCGTCCATTTACATCACCGTGAGTGATATATTCAAGGAGGATTTAAGGTTTTCCCCAGGATAGGAGTTACTATGAGTAATGGTTTTCCGCAATCGTTTAAACTGCTTTCGACGAACGGTGAAATGGTGTTCAAGTATGGAGTGGCGGATAATTCGGCTCACGGAGGTCGGCTCGACCAATGATTACGCGAGGGAGATAGCGGAGGACGTCCCAGAGGGAACCGTTGTAATTGCACGGAGGCAGAGGGCGGGAAGAGGCCGAAAGGGGCGGAACTGGGTTTCCCCTGAGGGAGGCCTCTGGATGACGGCGATTCTGAAGCCGAAGTCCAGCCCTGAGCACGTTCCGAAGCTGGTCTTTGTTGGGGCTCTAGCGGTTGTAGACACGCTCGCGAGGTACGGAATTCCCGCGGAGATAAAGTGGCCCAACGACGTTCTCGTTGATGGAAAGAAGATAGCCGGAATCCTGAGCGAGTGCAAACTTAACTCCTTTGCCCTTCTCGGAATAGGACTGAACGTCAACAACAGAGTTCCCGAGGAGCTCAGGGACTTGGCAGTTTCAATGGCCGAGCTCATCGGTCGAGAGCTGAAGCTCGAAGGAGTTCTCGATGCCCTACTCAGGTCTCTCTCCTACTGGTACAGCCTCTTCAAGAGCGGTCAGCATGGGAAAATTCTGCAGTCAGTTCGAACTAGGAGTTCGGTTCTCGGAAAGGACGTTGTCATTCTTGAAGACGGAGAAGTGGTGCTTAGGGGAAGGGCCGTTGGAATAGACGACTCGGGGGCCCTTCTCGTGGACACGGGAAAATCCGTGGAGAGGGTAATCTACGGCGACGTCTCCCTTCGCTTTCGATGAATCACGCTTCATATTTTGACGTTTTGTCAAAAATCCTGCGAAAAGGTTAAAATCTTCACGTCTTTAATATTAATCCCGCCGATTAACTTTTGGTATGTTGCTTGAATAGCAGGGGGTGAAGGCATGGGACTGCTGAGAAAATACCTCGACTATCCTGTTCTGTGGAAGATACTCTACGGTTTGATTTTGGGTGCGATTTTTGGACTCATCGCAGGTCACTTTGGCTGGACCGACTTCGTGGCAACGTACATCAAGCCCTTCGGTGACCTGTTCGTTAGACTGCTGAAGATGCTCGTGATGCCGATTATACTTGCATCGCTCGTCGTCGGTGCGGCGAGCATAAGCCCCGCCCGCCTCAGTCGCGTCGGTGTCAAGATAATACTCTATTACCTCGCCACGTCCGCTATGGCAGTGTTCTTCGGTCTCATAGTCGGCAGGCTCTTCAACGTTGGCGCCAACGTCAACCTCGGCTCAGGAACGGGCAAGGCGATTGAAGCTAAAAGCCCCTCCCTCGTTCAGACGCTCCTCAACATAGTGCCCACCAACCCCTTCGCCTCACTGACCAACGGGGCGGTCCTGCAGGTCATCTTCTTCGCCATAATCCTGGGAATCGCCATCACTTACCTCATGAACAGGCAGGAGGAGCGCGTTAGAAAGTCAGCCGAAACCCTTCTCAGGGTCTTCGACGGCCTGGCCGAGGCGATGTACCTCATCGTTGGCGGTGTCATGCAATACGCGCCGATAGGCGTCTTCGCGCTGATAGCCTACGTCATGGCCAAGGAGGGCCTTAAAGTCGTCGGCCCGCTCACCAAGGTCGTTCTTGCCGTTTACCTCGGTCTCTTCCTGCAGATTGTCATAACATACTTTATCCTGCTCAAGGTCTTCGGCATTGACCCGCTCAAGTTCATCAAGAAGGCCAAGGACGCAATGCTCACCGCTTTCGTCACGAGGAGCTCGAGCGGAACCCTGCCAGTGACCATGCGCGTCGCCGACGAGGAGATGGGCGTTGACAGGGGAATCTACTCCTTCACCCTGCCCCTCGGCGCCACGATAAACATGGACGGAACTGCCCTTTACCAGGGTGTCACCGTTCTCTTCGTTGCCAACGCCATCGGCCACCCGCTCACGCTGAGCCAGCAGTTGATAGTCGTCCTCACAGCGGTGCTCGCCTCGATAGGAACCGCGGGCGTTCCGGGAGCTGGCGCCATAATGCTCGCCATGGTTCTCCAGAGCGTTGGCCTCGACCTAACCCCTGGAAGCCCCGTTGCCTTAGCCTACGCAATGATTCTTGGCATTGACGCGATACTCGACATGGGCAGGACGATGGTCAACGTTACCGGAGACCTCGCGGGAACTACGATAGTTGCCAAGACCGAGGGGGAGCTCGACGAGAGCAAGTGGCGCGACTGACCCTTTCCTTTAATTTTGGGCAAACTTAATATACCCTCCCCCGTTTTTAAGGCCAGGACAACTGGAGGTAAAGTTACATGAGGAAGTTTGGATTTTTGGCAGTAGCTCTTCTGCTCGTCGGAATTATCGCGGGAGGAGTTTCAGCGTCCAACGACTACAAAGAGGTGCAGGAGAACGAGTACTGGGTTTCATGGGACGGAAGTGCCAACGTAACTCTGAAGACGATATTTTACAGTCCCGAAGAGATGCTGAACCAGACCAAGGAGAGCATACTTAAAATGGGGCTCAAAAACGCGACGCAGTTGTTCATAAGTCAGGAACAGCAGGCCCTCTCACAGCTCGGTCTCAGCCTGGAGAACGCAACAGCCCAAATCCTCGGCTACAACACAACCGGGCCCCTTGTGACGGTGATAAATGGCACCATACCCAACTTCGCGCGCTACTACTCCTACGACAACGCCTGGGAGATTTCACTAGATGCTTTACGCATAGTTGACCTTTCAAGGATTGACCCGACGGCAGTTAACGGCTCGATGTACCTTGAGAACTACTTCACCGTGCACCTTCCCCCGGGAGCCAAGATTGAAAACGTAACCAAGGGCTTCAAAGTTGAGTCCAACGGCAGTTACATCCAGCTGGACGTCAACGTGACTGGGGACACAGTTAAGGCCCACTCGATTATCTACCTTAAGAAGGGCATTACAAAGGACGACCTGAAGGTTCTGTACGCCAAGCTCGAGCCGGTCATGATTAAGTACACGGGAAAAGCCGGTGTGGAAAACTACACCACCTGGGAGATGAGGATATACAACAACATAACCGTCGAAGGCGACAAAACAATCCTCGACACCGTTGAGGAGTACGTCAAGCCGGAGGCATACATTAACTATATAAAAGTCCAGTTCGCCTACCAGGGACTTCAGCAGGCAGAGCAGAGTCTTTACCAGAGATACGCCCAGATGTTCCAGAGTAAAGGCATAAAGGTCATCTCCGGCAACGTCTCAATACTCAACGTCAACTCAACGGGGCCGCTGGTTGTGAAATACCACTGGGTTCTTCAGGGGTTCGTGAGCAAGGTCAACGACACATACATCTACGACTACGACCCGAAGCTTGAACTCGGAAACATGAGCTTTCCATACAGGCTCAACGCGGCCATCAACGAGACGAAGGTTACCAGGATTAAGCTCCCCGAAGGCTACGAGTTCGTTTCACTCCCCAAGAGCATAGAGGTCAAAACAACGGCAGGCAGTGTCGTGATGAAGGTAACCAAGCTCAACGACCGCGAGGTTCTCATAGAGAGCAACGTGTACATTCGCTACGGCGTCCCGGCCGATGCTTACAAGGCTCTTATGGCCCAAGTTCCAGACAACGTCGAGTTCAAATACGTTGTCAAAGCCGAAGAAGGAAACGGCATCTGCGGACCGGCCCTTATAGTTGGCCTCGCCGTTCTGCCGCTCCTCCTCAGGAGGAGGCGCTGACCCTCTTTTCTTTCCCACACGAAAAAGCTTAAAAACGCATTCCCAAAGCATCAACAGGCATTGTGAGGGGAGGTGTGACCATGTCAAGGAACAAGCCGCTCGCCAAGAAGCTCAGGCTCGCGAAGGCTAACAAGCAGAACAGGCGCGTTCCCGTCTGGGTTATCGTTAAGACGAACAGGAAGGTTCTCACCCACCCGAAGAGGAGGCACTGGAGGAGAACCAAGCTCAAGGAGTGAGGTGATGTAAATGCCGATTGAACCCGGTCAGGAAGTCATATTCGTCGTTCCCATCAGGAAGATAAAGAAGCGCGTTCCGCGCTGGAAGAGGGCCCCGAGAGCGGCTCGCTTCGTCCGCGAGTGGATAGCGAGGCACGCCAAGGCCGAGGAGGTCAAGCTCGACCCGGCCGTCAACGAGAAGCTCTGGGAGCGCGGAGCGGAGAAGCCACCCAACAAGCTCCGCGTTAAGGTCGTGGTCGAGGTAGTTGACGGCAAGAGGGTTGCGAAGGTCTCCCTGGCCTGATTTTAACCACTTTTTAGAGGTGAAGAGATGCACATCGAGAGGCTCGATTTTGAAAACTCCCCATACCTCGGCGTTTACGGCTTCGCCACCGACAGGGTAGCGGTGATTAGAGAGGGCCTCGGCGAGAAGAAGCTAGAGGTCCTCAGGGAAGTTTTGAAGGTCCCGCTCATCGAGACGAGCGTCATGAAGTCGCGCATCGTCGGCATATTCGTTGCCGGCAACTCCAACGCCCTGATAGTCCCCTGGTACATCTGGGACGCCGAGCTCGACTTCATAAACGCCCAGCTCAGGGAGTACGGGATTGACATGGAGGTCGTCCCCTTCCAGAGCAGGCTCACTGCCTTCGGAAACCTGATTTTAGCGAACGACAAGGGCGCTTTAGTTAGCAAGGACTTCACGAGGGAAGAAGCGAGGAAGATTGAGGACATCCTTGGCGTTCCGGTTGAGAGGGGAGTCATAGCCGACTATACAGCGGTTGGAAGCGTCGGCGTCGTCACGAACAAAGGCGGTCTTGTGCACCCCGAGGCGACCGACGAGGAGCTTGAGTGGCTGAGCGACCTCTTCAAGGTCGATATATACGTCGGAACCGCCAACATGGGCGTTCCCTTCGTCGGCTCGTGCATGATAGCCAACTCGCACGGCGTCGTCGTCGGACACCTGACGACGGGTCCGGAGATAGTGAAGATTGAAGAAGCTTTAGGCTTCCTCGGATAAAGCTTAAAAGTTCACCGTCAAAGGCCCGCTGAAGGAGGGATGGAAATGGAGGTCAAGGTCTACCGCGTTAAGGGAACCTTCCAGAGGGGTAAGCTCAAGCAGCCCTTCACCAAGGAGTACCGCGCTCTCAAGCCGGAGCACGTTGAGGAGCTCGTTTACTCCGAGATAGGGAGCAAGCACCGCGTTCCGAGGACCAAGATATGGATTGAGAGCATCGAGGAGATAAAGCCGGAAGAGGCCGAAGACCCGGTCGTCAGAAGGCTCAGCCTTGAGCTCTGATTTCTCTTTTCCACCCCAGAACCCTCGACTGGTAGTGTCTCTTCGGAAAGATTTCGAGCGGGTCAATGCCTTTCTCCCTGAGGAGGTGCCTCAGCTCAACCTCGTAGTCCGCCTTCTCAAGCTCCTCGCTCTCCCGGATTTCGACGACGAAGAGCTTCTCTGTCAGCTCGCGTATCGTCTTGTAGCCAAGGCCGAGGAGGGGCCGAATGTAGGCAACCCCAAAGCGGTCCTCCAGCGACCTCGCCTTAGGCAAATCGAGGAGCGGAACCCTGTCGTCCCTCCGCGTTCCGTCGCTCACCCTTTCTACCTCAGGAAGAGAAGCCAGAGCCTCCAGAGCCCTCTCGTGGATGAACTGTATCGCGTTGTTCGGGTGGCCGTCGCTTATTGCCATCTCCCCGGCTTTTTCAAGGATTTCAACAGGGAGCTCCAGAACCCTGTGCCTGAAGCCGAGCCTTTCAGCGGTCTCCCTCGCGTACCTCCAGTTGTCGAGCAGGCCGAAGGTGACCGTTACGAGCTCGACCTCGTAGCCGAGCTGGCTTAGAATCCACGCGGCCAAGCTTGAGTCCTTCCCGCCGGAGTAGAGGTGGTGAACCTTCATCCTCATCACCTTTTCCCGGGGCTTATTAGCGACCGCAGGGGTTATTAAGGGTTGAGGGTAATACTCTTTTGGTGAAGGTAATGCCAATCGTCACGAAGAAATACCAAGTCACGATACCCAAGGAGGTTAGGGAGGCGCTTGGAATAAAAGCCGGAGACGAGGTGGTTTTCGTTCGGGAGGGGAATCGTTACGTCTTGATGAAGCTTACCGACCTCCTTAAGGAGCTTAGCGAGATAACAAGCGACATAGACGAGACAGTTGAAGAAGTTAGACAGGGACTGGCGAGGGGTATAGAACGCTCTCTGCGCGAGCTGGAGGGAGAGGAATGAACGTTGTACTCGATACCAACGTCTTCAACAACTGGACTTTTCTCGAATGGTTGAGGCACTCAGACCTTGAGCCAGTAACGAGTTCGGTGGTTTATATGGAACTGCTCTACAAATATGCCAGACGAAAGGGTCTCGCCGAAGCTAGGAGCAAGTTAATGGCCGTTTTCAACTCGCTGGCAATTGAGGTTATGGACTTTGATTGGGAATGTGCAGAGCTTGCGGTGGAATCTGCCCTCGGTCGCTGGGACTTCTCAAAGAACGTGAGGGACTACATGATAGGCGCATTAGCTCTGAAGCTCAATGCTCCACTGGTTACCTACAACAAGAAGCACTTCAGCTGGCTTCCGGAGGTTCTAACGCCGGAGGAGGTCATGAAGAGGTTCGGCAAATAGCCTTAAAAGGCCAACCTTTTTAAGGCCCTTTCGGGCGAGAGGTTAAGAGGTGAGAGAGATGGAGAAACGCTTACCCGGTAAGGTGAGGAGGGCTCTGCGCGCGAGATACTACGACATCGAACCGCGAGCGTGGATTGGTAAGAAGGGTCTCGCCGAGAGCGTGATTGAGGAGATAAACACTCAGCTTGAGAAGGACGGTGTCCTTAAGGTCGAGATTAGGAAGGGAGCGCTCATCTCGACCGGAATGGACAGGAAGGCCATAGCGGAGAAGGTAGCCGAGCTCACCGACAGCGAGCTGATAGACGTCAGGGGCAAAAGGTTTATATTGTTCAAACCGAGGGAAGGCTGGGAAAGGTATTTAAGGCGCCTTGAAAGAAAGGCGTCGGCTGAGAGGCGGGAGAAGCCCGTCCGTAAAGTCAGGCTCGACATCGCTAACTTCAGGAAGAAGTTTAGGAAGGGGAGGGATTGAAAGATGGCGACTGTCTATGACGTTCCCGGTGACCTGCTCGTCGAGAGGGTCGCGCAGGCACTCAAAGAGGTTGAGGAGATAAAGCCCCCCGAGTGGGCGCCCTTCGTTAAGACCGGAAGGCACAAGGAGAGGCTTCCCGAGCAGGAGGACTGGTGGTACTACAGGGTTGCCAGCATACTCAGAAAGGTCTACATCGACGGCCCCGTCGGAATCGAGAGGCTCAGGACCTGGTACGGGGGCAGGAAGAACCGCGGACACGCCCCGGAGCACTTCTACAAGGCCGGGGGAAGCATAATCAGGAAGGCTCTCCAGCAGCTTGAGGCGGCCGGCTTCGTCCAGAAGGTTCCGGGAGAGGGAAGGGTCATAACCCCGAAGGGCCAGAGCTTCCTCGACAAGATTGCCACCGAGCTCAAGAAGGAGCTCGAGGAGCAGATTCCGGAGCTCAAGAAGTACTGAGCTCCCCTTTTCTCACATCCCACCCAATACCTTTTTAACTCCCGCTTCTGAGCCTGAACCGGAGGTGAGGGGCATGGCCGAGGACATTGAGGAGATTAGGAAGCGCAAGCTCATGGAGCTTCAGAAGAGGTACCTTGAACAGCAGAAGGCCCAGGAGGAGGCAATGAGGCAGGAGATGGAGCTCCAGGCCCAGCTCGATGCCATAATGAGGAAAATCCTGACGCCGGACGCGAGGGAGAGGCTAGGTCGCGTTAAGCTCGTTAGACCGGAACTCGCGAGACAGGTTGAGCTCGTCCTCGTTCAGCTCTACCAGGCCGGCCAGATAAGGGAACCGATAGACGACGCCAAGCTGAAGAGGATTTTAGCCCAGATTGACGAAAGGACGAGAAGGGAGTTCAGGATTAAGTGGTAGCGGACGGTGCATTAATGGACGCGCGGGAGATAGTGAAGATTCTCGACGAAAAGGGAGAGGTCAGTCTCGACACCTGGAAGGTCGTCTCCGTGAGGAAGAACGAGGACGGCACGGCGGACGTCCTCTACAAGAACCGGCACGTGGGTAGCGAGGAGAACCCCGTTTTCCTCTGGATTTACGCCAACATAGTCGAGGACGACTGGGACGTCCGGGTTTTGGAGAGGATAACCTTCCAGAAGGAAGACCTGCTCTGGCTGTTGAAGTTCGTCTTTCCGAAAGTTAAGGTTTATAAGGGGCTTGCAAAATAGCCCGCCGGCCGGGGGTGTTTGAGTGAGCGGGAAGAGAGTGTGTCCCGTCTGTGGCTCTACCGAGTTCATCTACGACCCCAGCAGGGGTGAAATAGTCTGTAAGGTTTGCGGTTACGTCATCGAGGAGAACGTGGTCGATGAGGGGCCGGAGTGGAGAGCCTTTGACCCCAGCCAGAGGGAGAAGAGGGCGCGCGTTGGAGCGCCGGAGAGCATACTCCTCCACGATAAAGGTCTCTCGACCGACATAGGAATAGACCGCTCCCTCACCGGCCTGATGAGGGAGAAGATGTACCGCCTCAGGAAGTGGCAGAGCCGTTTGAGGGTCAGCGATGCCGCTGAGAGGAATCTGGCGTTCGCGCTCAGCGAGCTTGACAGGATAGCGAGCCAGCTCAAGCTCCCGAGGCACGTGGAAGAAGAGGCGGCAAGGCTCTACAGGGAGGCAGTGAGAAAGGGCCTCATAAGGGGTCGCTCGATAGAGGCCGTCATAGCGGCCTGCGTTTATGCGGCCTGCCGACTTTTGAAGGTTCCCAGAACGCTCGACGAGATAGCGGACATCTCGCGCGTTGACAAGAAGGAAATTGGAAGGAGCTTCCGCTTCATAGCGAGGCACCTCAACTTAACTCCAAAGAAGCTCTTCGTCAAACCGACCGATTACGTGAACAAGTTCGCCGACGAGCTCGGGCTGAGCGAGAAGGTACGGAGAAGGGCAATCCAGATACTTGAGGAGGCCTACGAGAAGGGCCTCACGAGCGGAAAGAGCCCGGCCGGCCTGGTTGCGGCGGCGCTCTACATAGCGGGACTGCTTGAAGGGGAGAAAAGGACGCAGAGGGAAGTTGCCGAAGTCGCGCGCGTCACCGAGGTCACCGTTCGGAACCGCTACAAGGAGCTCGTTGACAAGCTGAACCTCAAGATACCGCTTTAGCGGAACCAGCTCTCGAGCGTTCTCTGTTTTCCCGCCTTCACTGCTTTCTTCAGCCTCTCAAGGCCGTTCTTAACGCGCTCCTCGCTGAAGTCGTGCTCATCGCAGAGGAACCTGAGGATTCCTTCCTCGTCAGGCTCGCGCCACTTGAGCATATAGTCGTCCGTGACAGGGGGATTCAGGAAGAACTCCTTTATCGCGTACAAATCAACGTCGCTCTCTTTCTGGTACTTCTTCAGGGGGTCCTTCGAGCGCTTGACTATCGTCAGGGCCTTCTTGGGCCCGATTCCCTTGATTCCGCCCGGGTTGTAGTCCGTTCCAACGAGAATTGCCAGCTCGATGAGCTTCTCCCTGTCTATGCCGAGCTCGTTGAGAACCTCTTCGAGAATTATCAGCTCCGGCTTAACCTCAACGTAGACGTTCTTGCCGGGGAGCTTCCTCCTTCCCGTTATCGTGAGGTTCCTCACGAGCCTCGGCGCCCCGAAGAGAAGGCTGTCGTAGTCCTGGCTCGCGGAGGCGTAGACGTCCTTCTTGGAGGCCATGTAGGCGGCTTGAGCCTCTCCCTCGCTCGGAGCCTGAACCACCGGAACACCCATTAGCTCAAGGAGCTTCTTAGCATCCTCTATGAGGGTCTGGTTGAGCCTCGTCGCCCTCATCGCGTACTTCTTGGCCTCCTCTATGTCCCCCCTCTCGAGGGCCTCGTGCCACTTCTCCTCGGCCTCCTCCCTGGCCTCACGCCTCTTCTCAAGCTCCCTTTTCTTGAAGGCGGGTGGCTCGCCGTCGAAAACGTAGGCAGGTTTTATGCCGGCCTCCATCAGGTTAATCGTCCTGTAGAAGAACCCGCTCAGGTGAGAGGTTATCCTGCCCTTCGAATCCATTAGGGGCGTCCCGTCGCGCTGTCTTATGGTCGAGAGGAACTGATACATGGCGTTGAATGCATCTATGGCCACCTTCTTCCCGTAAAGCCTCTCCAGCTCGATTTCATTCCTTGGAATAAGCTCGCCGATTTGGACTCCCACCTTCACCACCCAAGAAAAGTTGGGAAAGGAGTATTTAGGGTTTGCCTCGGCCTACCGGGTTATCATCACATCTCAGGGAGGGGAAGGCTCCTCATCGGCGGTAGAGACCCTTCTCGATGAGGAACTCCTCGTGCTTCGTCCTCCTCTGCCTCTCCTGCACGTAAATCCAGCCCATCACGAAAATCAGCGCCGCCATGCCGAGGAGCGTCTGCCAGCCGAGCTGGTTGTAGTCAAGGGTGATTATAATCTTTCGCACCATCGCCAGAACGCCGAGCTCAACGACGTTCCTCATGCTGACGTGGTGCTCCTTGACGTACATGGTGAGCAGTTCAAAGATTTCAAGGAAGATTACAACGAGAACTATCTGGTGCAGTACCTCCTCGATGTTGAAGGCGTGAAAAGTTTCCGTGACTAGCTGGAACATCAGGTACACAACGTAGCCCATAGTTACGGTTGCAAGACCTATGACAACTATGTCAAAGAGCACGCTGAGCCACTTCAGGAGGAGGTTCTCAATGATGCCAACGTCATGGTGCTTCCTTCCCATTTACACACCCAACCAATCCTGGGCCCATTCGCTAAAAACTTTTCGGCAAACCTAAGGGTTCTTTGAAAGCCTAAGAAATCCTCGCTGAGAATTTTGAAACATCAGTTGGGAACTTCAGGTGTTTTAACGTCCGTCGAGTCCGATATCGGCAAAAAGAGAAGGGAAAGGTTTTAACTGCCTTTTACAGACGTAAAAGCGTGAATGTCATCCGAGGTGATAAAAATGGTTGACCCGAACATCGAAGCCCTTTTCAGGCCGAAGAGCATCGCCGTGATAGGCGCCTCCGAGAAGCCGGGCAAGATAGGGTACGCGATTATGAAGAACCTCGTGGAGTACGGCTACGAGGGCAAAATATACCCCGTCAACATCAAGGGCGTTGAGATTAAGATTGGCAACCGCGTTTTCAAGTCCTACAAGAGCATTCTTGAGGTTCCCGACGAGGTCGACATGGCCGTTATAGTCGTTCCCGCCAAGTTCGTCCCGCAGGTCGTCGAGGACTGCGGAAAGAAGGGCGTCAAGGTTCTCCCGATTATAAGTTCCGGTTTCGGCGAGCTCGGAGAGGAGGGTAAGAAGATTGAGCAGCAGCTCGTTGAGACCGCCAGAAAGTACGGCATGAGAATCCTCGGTCCGAACATCTTCGGTGTCGTTTACACTCCAGATAAGCTCAACGCGACCTTTGGTCCGACCGACGTCCTTCCGGGCCCGCTCGCGCTCATCAGCCAGAGCGGAGCGCTTGGAATAGCCCTAATGGGCTGGACGATTCTTGAGAAGGTCGGCCTCTCAGCGGTCGTCAGCGTTGGAAACAAGAGCGACATAGACGACGCCGACCTGCTCGAGTTCTTCAAGGAGGACGAGAACACCAAGGCCATACTCATCTACATGGAGGGCGTCAAGGACGGAAGGAAGTTCATGGAGACCGCGAAGGAGGTCAGCAAGGTCAAGCCGATAGTCATCATTAAGGCCGGAAGGAGCGAGCGCGGTGCCAAGGCGGCAGCTTCCCACACCGGCTCACTCGCGGGAAGCGACAAGGTTTACGATGCCGCATTCAAGCAGGCAGGCGTCATAAGGGCCTACACCATCGGTGAGGCCTTCGACTACGCGAGAACCCTCAGCAACCTCCCCGAGCCCGAGGGAGAGAACCTCGTTATCATAACCAACGGCGGTGGAATAGGAGTCATGGCCACCGACGCCGCTGAAGAAGCCGGTCTTCACCTCTACGACAACCTTGAGGAGCTCAAGGTCTTCGCCAACCACATGCCGCCCTTCGGTTCCTACAAGAACCCAGTTGACCTGACCGGGATGGCAGGTGCCGAGAGCTACGAGGGAGCCATTAGAGACGCCCTCGCACACCCGGAGATGCACAGCATAGCGGTTCTCTACTGCCAGACCGCCGTTCTCGACCCGAGGGATTTGGCAGACATAGTCATCCGCGAGTACAACGCCAGCGGAAGGAAGAAGCCCCTCGTCGTTGCCATCGTCGGCGGAATCGAGGCCAAGGAGGCAATTGACAGGCTCAACGAGGAGGGAATACCAGCCTATCCGGAGCCCGAGCGCGCTATCAAGGCCCTCGCGGCGCTCTACCGCTGGAGCAGGTGGAAGGCCAAGCAGAAGTGAATTTCGCTTCTTCCCCAAAATCTTTTTATACTTCCAACGCGTAATTCAGTGAGGGTCGTGATGAAGCGCTGGCTGAAACTTTTTGGAATCGTTCTCTTCACAATCGGTTTCGTCCTTGCCGCGACCTACGACCGGCCGAACTGCTCGGGAATTGCCTGTCCTTTCACGTTTCCCGCCATTGAGCTAAAGGCTAACTCAGGGAATGTTTTCGTGTGGCCTCCAAATGCCACACCTCCAAACGTCACCTACGATGCCAACGGGGGCTATTTCGTCTTCCTGAGCGATTACTTCGTCCCCCTGCGGGAGTTCTACCTGAAAGTTTCAGGCATGGTGGGGTTCAACGTCAGCGGGACGCTAACGATTTTTCCGGGGAGGGACTTCAGGGAGCTTGAGGCGACCTACATCGACGGCACCCTCCACGTGGGGGACACTCTCTACAGGGGGCACATCCGGGGAATACTCGTAGAGAACGGGACGAGGATAAGGACCATGGCCGTTTACGACGACCCTGCGAGCTACTTTGAGTTCAAGAACTGCACGGAGCATTACCGGGAGATTGTTGAGGCCTGCCGCGCCAGTGGCTCCCCGGAGTACCAGCTTCCCCTCGGCGTCGGGCTCATGGTTCTTGGCTTTGGCCTGTTCTGGCTGGGGATGAAGCTTTAAGTTCCCACCCCAATTTTTCCACGGTGGCGGGCATGCTCATAGCACTCATAAGCGATATTCATTCGAACCTCGAAGCTCTCGAAGCCGTGTGGGACGAGGTTAAGGATGCAGACGCCTTCCTCTGCATGGGCGACCTCGTTGGCTACGGCGCTTCCCCGAACGAGGTCGTTGAGTTTGTGCGGAAGCAAATGGAGAGGAGAACCTTTCTCTGCGTCAGAGGAAACCACGACAACGCCATAGCCTTCGGCGCGGACTGGAGCTTTAACCCATACGCGAGACAGGCCGTGAGGTGGCACCAGCGCGTCATGACAGTTGAAAACCTCGAGTTCCTCAGGCGACTTCCAGTAAGGCAGCTCTTCACGGACGACACGGGCAGAAGCTACCTTCTCATCCACGGTTCGCCGAGGGCGCCCCTCGACGAGTACCTCTTCCCCTGGCTTCCCGAGAGCGAGTTCAGGGCCGTGCTGAGCTATGTCCGCCAGGACGACCTGCTTCTCGGCCACACACACGTGCCGATGCTGAAGGTGATTGAGGGGAGACGGATAATAAACCCGGGCTCCGTCGGCCAGCCGAGGGACGGGGACTGGCGGGCGAGCTACGCGCTGATGGACACGGAAACGGGAGAAGTGACCTTCCACCGGGTCGAATACGACGTCGAAGAGAGCGCGAGGAAGATAATAGAGGCAGGATTGCCAAGGTTTTTAGCGGACAGGCTCTTTGAGGGCCTTTAGTCCTTTTTCTTCAGACCGCCTTCGAGTGTTCCCCTCGGTCTCGGGGAGGTTGCCTTCGGAAGGCGTTTGAGCTTGGAGCGGACTGCGAGCTTGTTGGTGTCTATTATTATGACCTCGCCTATGCTCTTCACTGCACTCACGGGGATGAGGAGAAGCCCTTCGTGGTCGGTAACGAACTCGCTCGTGTCGAGGTCCTCGTCGGGCTCGGCGACGATTACAAGGATTTCACCGGTCTCCTCGTCGAAACTGAGGTCGTAGACCCACCCGAGTCTTATTCCAGTGTCAGTTATGAGCTCAACATCCCTAAGCTTGGATGCCATTATCTTGACCATCTCCGCCACCTCTGGGATTAATCGTGTAACCCCTTGGGGATTAACGTATAAAACCTTTTTCCAAAGGAATCCAAAAACGGGAAGGGAATCAAGCCTTCTTGGCCTGCAACTCCTGCGCCCTCTTAGCCAGCTCCCCGAGCTGGGCCTCAAGCTTCTTGAGCGCTTCCTGGGTCTTCGCGATTGCCTCGTCGTACTCCTTTATGCGCTCCTCGAGGTACTCGATGGCGCTATCGAGGTTCTTCTCGACGGCGTAGCCGGCTCCAACGCTCACAATCGCGTTCTCCTTGTCGGTTATCTTGCCCTTGAGGAAGGAACCGGCCCCAATCGGAACGAGGATTTCAACCTCTCCCTCGGTCTTCTTGAGCTCCTCCAGCGTCTCCTTAACGGCCTTGAACTCGTCCCTTCCGAGGGTGAGGAGCTCAAGGTTCTGGGCCAGCAACTGAGCCTGGGCCTGCAGGAGCTGATACTCGTAAGCGAGCTTCTCCATCTCCTTCTCAACCATCGCTACCACCGGAGAAACTACGGAGGGAGGCTTTTAAGGTTTGGGTTAAAAGAAAGGGGAAATCAGCCAAGGATTTCCTCAGCGATTCTCTCGGCAATCTCCCTGAGCGCTTTACTCGCCGGGCTGTCGGGGAAGGCCTCAACGACGGGTTTAAGCATCGCCATGCTCTTCGGGATGGCCCTGTCGTAGGGGACCTCGCCGATAACGGGAATCCCCTCGGCCTCGGCCCACTCCTTCAAGGCGGTAAAGCCCGGGTTCAGGTCGGCCTTGTTGATTATCAGGTAAGCCGGCTGTCTGAAGTGCTGAACGACCTTGTAAGCCCTCTGAACGTCGCTGAGCGAAGCAGGAGTAGGCTCGGCAATCAGTATCGTCAAATCGGCCCCACCTATGCTCGCTATCACCTGACAGCCGATTCCGGCCGCGCTATCAACAATCATGTGCTCCAGGTTGAGCTCGTCCATCAGCTTCTTCGCCCACTCCTTTTCCTCGGTGACGAGCTTACCGCTCTCGGGCCTGCCGACGTCGAGCTGGGCCGAGATTATCGGGAATCCGTACTTGGTGGTCGCCTTCCTGATGACGCCGGAGCGGGCCTGCTCAAGGGTTATAGTGCCCGGAACTGGGCAAACTAAACCGCAGACGTTGCAGCCCTCGCAGGTGAGCTCGTTGACGATGTAGTTGCCGTCCTCGTCGATGTAGATGCTCTCGTAGGGACAGCGCTCGTAGCAGATTCCACAGCGGACGCAGGTCTCGGTGTTTATCTTAGCCACCTTCGCGCCTATGTGCTCCCTCTCTTCCTCCCACTCCTCAACGCCGAGGAGAAGGCCGAGGTTCGGCGCCTCCGCATCGGCATCGACAGCGATGAGCTTATACCTATCCTTCAGGAAGTAGAGGAGCGAGGCCGTTATCGTGCTCTTCCCGACGCCACCCTTACCGCTCGCAATCGCTACCTGCATCACTCACCACCTCCAAGGAAGCCGGCAACCTTCTCGGCCAGCTCGCGGAAGATTTTCGCCTCGGGAACGTCCTCAAGGACGATAGGCCTTCCGCTTACGTAGCTCCTCACGATGTTTTCGCTGTAGGGGATTTCAGCGACGACCTCAGCGCCGTACTTCTCCGCTATCTCCCTGACCTTCCCGACGTCGCCGAGGTCCGAGCGGTTGACCACGACCCAGGTCTTGAGGCCCATCAGCTTCCCGAGCTGGAGAATGAGCTCGGTGTCGTGGATTCCGAGTGGGGTCGGCTCGGTTACCGCGATGAGGAGCTTCGACCCCTCTATGGCCTTCGAGACTGTGTTGCCGGTTCCCGCCGCCGTGTCAACCATCAGGAGCTCGTAGTCGAGGTTTCTGGCCCTCTTCTTGGCCTCAACGACGAGGGGCATCGAGCGCTCTTCCCCTTCCCTAAGCTTCCCGGTGACGAGGGTGAAGCCGTAGGGCGTTTCCGTCACGTAGGTGTGGCCGATGACGCGAAAGGCTTCCAGAATCGCCCCTGGAACGGGACAGACTATCTCACAGGCCCGACAGCCCGAACAGAGGTTCGGCATGAGGAAGGGCGTCCCGTCCTTCAGGGTTATTATCGCGTGCTCCTCGCAGACTTCTGCACACTTCCTGCACTTGGTGCACTTTGAGTAGTCGAACTTCGGCATGAACTGGTTCACCGGCTCCTCGTTGGCCAGCTCAACGCCGAGGAGCAGGTGGTCGTTCGGCGCCTCTACGTCCAAGTCAGCTAAGACCAGCTTGAAGCGCCTCGCAAGCTCGACCGCGAGGTTAATCGCGACGGTTGACTTTCCGGTTCCTCCCTTTCCACCGCTCACGGCTATCTGCAAGCTCTCACCTCCGGAAATTAGGGAAGCCGAATTCCTTTTAAGCTTTGTGCATAATCACGAAAGTCGCGAAAGATTTTTATTCACTCAAGGTTATTAAAACTCGGTGATGGGCATGGAGAGCGTCGTTAGGATAGAGAAAAAGAAGGCTGAAGTCTACAGAGCCTTACTTCCGCTCGTCCCGAGGGATTTCAGGGACGACCTCAAACTGCTCGCGAGCCACGCCGAGAGGAACGCGAAGCTCCTCGAGGGCGTTGAGTTGCCTGCAGACACGAGGGGACTGAAGGAAGTCGAGGTTGCCCTTGAGTTCCTTGAGAGGGCACTCTCAGACCCCGAAGCGACCGTTGAGGACTACTACTGCTACGCTATCGACGCGGAGGAAGCGACGGCAAAGCTTTACTCGGAGCTGAGCATGAAGGCCAAATCAGAAAAGGCAAGGAGGCTCTTTCGCTGGCTGGCCGAGATAAGCAGGGAGCACGCCGAAATCCTGAGGAGGCACCTCGAGATGTGGGAGTTCATGCAGGAGAACGTTGGGGAGGAAGAAATTCCAGAAGATTTAATCGAGCAGTGGTTCGAGGACATCGACCTGTGATTAGGCTCCCCTAAATCTTTTTAAAGGGCCCTTCGAGCTTTCAGCGGTGGTGCTCATGAGGTGCCTTAAGGTCGCGTTTGGAATGGAGGACGATGAACACCTGATAGACGCGCACTACGGCGACTCCGAGTTCTTCGCAATCTACGAGGTCTGCGAAGACGGGAGCGTAAGGCTCATCGAGAAGAGGCCAAACAAGGCCAAGGACTTCGAAGAAGAGGACGAGGGCCACGGCGACCCGAGGAAGTTCAAGGCCGTCGTAAGCCAGCTCCTCGACGTTGACGTTCTTGCCGCGTTCAGAATGGGGCCGAACTTCCTGAGGATTCGCGACAAGACCAACAAGGTCGCCTTCTTCACGAGGACGAGAGATTTGAAGCTCGCCCTCCAGCGCGTTGTGGAAAACTTCGACGACCTCTGGGAGCAGGTGCAGGCGAAGAAGGCCGAAAAGCCACCAATAGAGGAGTGAACCATGTGCTTCTGGGGCATAGAGCCGAAGGTGGCGCTTTTCGCTTTTCCCTACGCACTCCTCGCCTTCTACCTGAACTCCGCCCTTGGACTCCAGACTTTGCGATTCCCGGAAGTCGGGGCAGTTCTCGTTATCGTCGGAGTTGCACTGTGGCTCATCTGCTACCTTCAGGTTTCAAAAGCTTACAGGGAAGGAGAACTGCTGACGGAAGGCTGTTACTCCCGCGTCAGGCACCCGATATACTCAATCTGGGGCCTCCTGATAATCCCCGGCTTCTCCCTCACCATAGGAGGCTTCATGCTCGGCTTACCCCTGGTTTACTGGCTCGCCGTGGTGAAGTTTATAGGCGATGAGGAGAAGGCTTTGGAGGAGCGGTTCGACGATGAGTGGCGGGAATACGCGGAAAGAACGCCCCGGTTCCTACCGAGGCTTTGAGCTCCTGCCGGTTCACCTCTACGTCTTAGCCCATCTGAAGAAAGCGGGAGTTGACTACGCCAAGATGATGGCGAAGGTGAGCGGTTTACCCCTTGAACTCATCGAAGATGCGATAAACGACCTCCTCGAGCTCGGGTTGATTGAGCGCGACTCGGGGAGCGCGATAAAGAGAAGCAGGGCGCGCTTCAAGAAGGCCTTCGAGGTTCACAAGCACCACACCTACTACCGCCTCTCCCGCGAGGGCGAGCTCTTCGTCCGCTCGATTGACGAGTGGTGGCTTAAGCGGTACTTCAACAGCCTCGTTCCAGACGGCTGGAAGGTCGTTAACGCCCTTGCAGAAAGCAGGGACGTGAGGGAGGCGGGCAGGAAAGTCCCAATAAGCGACGACACCATCGAGGAGCTTAGAGTTCACCGCTTCGTAACGGAAAAGGGCAGAAAAACAGAGTTCTTCAGGAGGCTGTGGGAATTTCTCCAGTAAAGAGGCAACAAAAATAGACTAAAATCAGGAGCGGGTAACGTTCGCAACGGTGGCGTTCTGAATCGCCGTTGTGAGGACTTCGTAGGCGTCCCTGAGGGTGAAGTAAGCGTTCCTGACGAGTATCATGACGCGGTAGCTTCCAAGGCTCGCGAGGATGTTGCCCCCAGCAGAAACCTCAGTTGCCTTCTCCATGAAAGTCGTTGCGTTGGTGTAAAGCTCCATCGCCCTGGAAAGGGTGGTATTGTCCACTCCAAGCTCAACTGCCTTCTGGTATGTGGCGTTGAACTCAGGGAGCAGGGCGTTGTAGTTCCGGTAGTAGAAATACGTCAGCATCATTATTGTCGTTGGGGAAACCCCGCTCGTCGTCGTCAATGAAACTGCACCGGCCTGTGGCACTGCCATTCCGAGGAGAAGCACTCCGAGTATTGCAAGGGCCACCTTTCTCATGGTCTCACCCAAAATGTGCACATTCATTCAGAAATATAAATCTAACGGGCCGGGTTCAGTCAAATATTGGACAGCGAAGACGAGGTTCCAAAGTACTACGGCACTTCAACCACGTACTTCTTGTTTCCCTCCTCAAAACCCTTGAAAGAGCCGAGTTTGAGACCGAGGAGGGCTTTTTCAAGGTCGGTAACCTTCATCGCGGCAAGATGAGTAACGCCCGTACCCTTTAGAAACTCCGGCAAGAGCTGTCCGGTTGGTCCGGTCAGAACGAAGAGCTTTGCTCTCTTAGACCTTTCAAGGAGCATGTCAATGGTTCCGTTTACGAGACAGCTCGCACTCGCTATCACCGCGTCCATCTCGGGAAGCAGGTGGTATTCGAGGGCATCGCTGAAGGTATCCTTGTCCCAGAGGCGAGCGTTCCTCTCAAAGACGTATATCTCATAGCCCCTGGCCCGCAGTTCCCTTACGAGAGGGGGCATGTTGCCTATCAAGGCAACTTTTCCCGCGTTTTCGGGAATCAAGTCCAGTACATCAACCCACTCTGCATCGGCCAAGTCTATGTGGTACTGTGAAACAGCGTTGATGGCCGCCAGGGCGAGGGTTCTCTCAATGGAGTTTATGCTGTCGGCCCGTTCTATGAACGCTTCAAGCGATGGTTCTGTTACTGAGTTTCGGTAGCGCTGAACCTCCTCGGGAAGGGTCATCGCAACTCCCAGGGCCCTTCCTTCCGGCCCTTGAACCAGAACCCACGTGTAGGGCAGTGCAAAACCAAAATCCACCAGCCTGAGACCCTTCGTGAGCTTCAAAGCTTCGCGCTTGATTCTCCCGAGCAGCATTCAACCACCTCCAGACTTTTCGCGTCGAGTTTAATAACGCTTTCCGTTAATAACATCGTTTGCAGTAAAACGCTTTTATTTGCCCCGGGGACGATGACCCTCCGCCCGGCAACCTCGATGACCTCAACCGGCATCTTGTAGAGACGTGAAAGGTTTTCTGGGGTTAGAACTTTTTGGGGTCTCCCAGAAACAAATATTGAACCGCTCCTCAGGAGGAACACGGAGTCACAGAAAGCCATCGCCTGGTTCGGGTCGTGGAGGGAAACCAGTATCAACCTCCCCCTCCCCAGCTCCCGTATTGCCGAAAGGACAACGTGCTGGTTTCTGAAGTCGAGGAAGGAAGTCGGTTCATCGAAGAGGAGAAGCCGGCCACCCTGGGCGATGGAACGGGCCAGCATAACTAGCCGCTTTTGGCCCCCGCTGAGCTCGGTAAATGGTCTCTCAGCAAGTTCAGCCAGGCCGAGAACTTCAAGGGACTTCCAAGCGAGTTCTTCGTCTTCCTCCCCCGGCCCCCTCAGCGGATTTACGTAGGGGTTTCTGCCCATCAGAACGACCTCAAAGACAGTGTAGGGAAAACTCACAGAGAATTCCTGGGGGGAGTACGAGATTAACTTCGCACGCTCCCTCTCCGGCATTTTAAGGACGTCCCTGCCGTCAAGGGTGACCTTACCCTCTCCTTTCAGGATTCCGGCGATGCACTTCATCAGAGTACTTTTACCGGCACCGTTTGGTCCAAGGAGGCAGCCAACTCCCTCGTTGAAGTCAAAAGAGACCCCTCTCAGGACTCTCCGGCCGTTGTAGGAAAACCAGAGGTTTTTAACCCTTAACATGCCACCGCCTCCTCGCGAGTATCGCCACGAGAACTGGAGCGCCGATTAGGGAGGTAACGACTCCAAGTGGGAGCTCAAACGTCGCAAGGCTCCTCGCTATGTCGTCGCAGAAGGCGAGCATCGAGGCCCCAACCAGCGCAGAAACCGGGGCGAGGGTCCTGTTGTCGTGCCCCACGAGGAGCCTCGCTATGTGGGGACTGACGAGGCCAACCCACCCTATCATTCCGGCCATTGCCGTCGAGGCCGATACACCGAGAGCCGCAAGGAGAACGAGAAACCTCCGATAGAGTGAGACGTTGAGGCCGAGGGCCTTCGCTTCCTCTTCGCTCAGGCTGAGGACGTTGAGCAACCAGCGCAGGAGCACTATTCCAACTATCGAAACCGCAAGGGGAGGGAGCATTGGCCAGAGGTTCTCCCAGCGCAGACCGGCAAAGCTCCCGAGGAGCCAGTAGACTATCTCCTGCAGTTTGTCGTAGGGGTCAGCCAGGTACTTGGCGAAGCCCACGAGGGAAGAGAAAAAGGCCGACACCGCTATCCCCGCGAGTACAAGGCTCAGAAGGCCGTCACCTATGAGCTTTGAGAGCCGCCAGACTATGAACACCGCCAATACACCAAAGAGGAACGCCGAGAACTGAATTAAAAGCCCTCCAAAGCCAAGGAGTATAGCCAGGACGGCCCCGAAGGCGGCACCGCTGGTAACACCAAGCAGGTTTGGGCCCGCGAGCGGGTTGCGGAAGACGTTCTGAAAGGTCAGGCCAGCGAGTGAGAGCGAGGCTCCGACGAGTGCGGAGGCAACCACTCGGGGAAGGCGGACGTTGAGGAGAACCGCTTTTTCGAGCTCACCCATTCCGAAGGGAGAAAAGTGCATCCTGCCCACAAAGGGGGATGTGAGAAAAACAAAAAGGGCCAGCAGAAGAACTCCTCTCCCCCTCACGGCATATCACCGACTATTCTGACTTTCTTTGGGTCCAGGCCATACCAGCGCTCGTAGAACTCATAGGCGATTGACTTGACGTCAATATCCTCAAAAAGCTCCGGATGGAGAATCTTGGCGGTCCAGTAAAGGCCCAAAACCCACTTCGGCGCCGGATAATCCCAGCTCTCTCCGTCGTTTGGCATCGCGTAGATTCTGCCCTCCTTTACCGCCTTTATCTGTGCCCATGCAGGGTCACCCATGAGCTCCTTCTTGAGTTCAGTGGCGGGCTTTTTGAGGGAGTAGCTGACGAGGATTATGACATCTGGGTTCCATTCGGCCACCTGCTCGACGTTGACCGTGTTCCATCCCCCAGGGAGGTTCTTGGAGACGCTCTCCCCACCGGCGGTTTCAATCATCCAGTTCTGGAAGAACTCCCTGCCGGGGGCCTTGAAGACCTTGTCCTTCGTGCTGTATTCAAGGAGGAGAACCCTTGGTCGATTTGTCCCAGAGGTTCTGTTTGTGATGAAAGAAACAGCGTTTGTGTAGTATTCAGCCGCTTCTCGGGCTTTTTCTTCTTTTCCAAGGATTCTGCCAATAATCTCTAGACTGTGAATGTAGTCATCAACCCCTTCCAGGTTGAGAACCACAACTGGAATGCCGAGTTCCTCAATAGCCCTGTTTACTCTCTCATCTCCCCAGTAGGCCGTTAAAACAACGTCCGGGTTAAGACTCTTGACCGTCTCTATGTTGGCGTTTTTAGGACTTCCAGTGAACTTCATCCTTTTCTTTACATCCGGGTCAAGAAGGGCTATGAATGCGTCGTTTATCGCTAGAGGGGTGCTCCCAACTATTTTCTTTCCATCTTCAACGCTCAGGAAGTAAACCATTTGAGTGGCCAGCCCGTAGAGCGAAACAATTCGTTCCACAGGAACCCCAACCTTCACGGTCTTGTTCCTCCAGTCGGTCACGATAACGTAGTCGTTCTTTGAGCTGGACTGTGCAATGGAGCTGGACTCTGGTTGAGATGCTGTACCCGAGGGTACACCCGGGCTCTTCGAGCTTATGCATCCCACTGACAGAACGCTCAGTACCAAAACCATAGCTAGGATAACCGAAAGGACCCTCCTCATTTTAACCACCTACCCAGAAATGGCCAGCGACTTTTTAACGATTTGCGTAAACAAAAAAGTTTAAGTAAATAGAAACGTTTACCCAAAATCGATGGGAAGGTTCCTTTCCGCCCCATGGATGTAGTTAATAATGTTTGCACGATTCACATGTAGCTCCAGATGCCCTTACCCCTGTAGTTCTTGACGATGGTCTTCGTCGTCGTGAGGGTCTCGAGGGAGTAGCCTATGCCCTCCCTGCCGATTCCGCTGTCCTTCATGCCGCCGAAGGGGTAGTAGCCTATGCCGTGCCTCGGGAACTCGTTGATGAACACCGCGCCAACCTCAAGCTTCCTTGCGACCTTTCTCGCGCGCTCGTCGCTCCCGCTGAAGACCGCCGCGTCGAGCCCAAAGCGAGAGGAGTTGGCAACGCCTATTGCTTCCTCGTCGCTCCTGACCTTAACGAGGAGCGTCAGCGGGCCAAAGACGTCCTCCTGAAATGCCCTGAGCTTCGGGAGCGTTTCCCTGTCCACTTCAAGGAGGACCGGCCAGACGTAGGTTCCCTCGCGCCTGAACTTCGTCAGCAGGACGGCGCCCTTGTCCACAGCATCTCTGTAGACTTCTTCAATCGCTTCGGCGCTCTTCTCGTCAATCAGCGGGCCCATCACGGCGTTCTCGTCCTCGAGCGGGTTCTTGGGCTCTATCTTTGACAGCTCCTCGACGAGTTTTGCCCTGAGGTCGGAGTAGATGCCGCTCTCCGCTATAATCAGCCTTATCGCGTCGCACCTCTGGCCGGAGTAGCTCACCATGCCCTTTACGAGCTTCTCAACGGTCTCTTCAAGCGGTGCGTCGTCGAGCACTATGGCCGGGTCCTTGCCTCCGAGCTCCATGTGATAGGCCTTTATCCCCCCGACCGCGAGGATGTGCTCCCCGACATCGGTGCTGCCGGTGAACGTGACCGCCCTTATGCGCTTGTCCGCGACGACGGAGTCCATGAGCCTCCCGGGGATTGTGAGGAGCTGGTACGCCTCGGGAGGGACCCCGGCGAGCTGGAGAACCCTCGTGAAGAGCAGTGGCGCGAGCGGGTCAAGGGAGGCAGGCTTGAGCAGGACCGCGTTTCCGGCGAGGAGCGCGGGTATCACCTTCGCGGCCGAGATGAAGAGCGGATAGTTGTAGGGGCTTATCGCTAAAACCACCCCATAGGGCTCCCTCTTGACTATGCCCTCGCTCTCCAGCGTTTCCTCACTCCAGTCGCCGGGTATGTAGTCGCCGACGAGCTTCCTGAACTCCATCGTTGTCTTCTCAAGCCTCTCAACCGTCGCCCTGACCTCACCCCTCGCGTTGGAGAGGGGCTTCCCGGCGTCAAGAACGAGCGCCGTGACGAAGTCCTCAAACGCGTCCCTTATGAGGCACGCCGCCTTGAGGAAGGCTTTGACGCGCCTGTCCCCGGGAGTCTCCCTGATGACAAACCTGCCCCTCTCGTATGCCGTGGAGACGGCTTTCCTCGCGAGGTCGCCGTCGGCGAGGCTCACGCGAGCTATGACGCTCCCGTCAATTGGGCTCCTGACTTCCGCGGTTCTGCCGGTGAACAGCCACTCCCCATCCACGTAGGTGGCGAACTCTGGAACCCCGTCCTCGCCCTCGCGCCACACTCCCCTGAAGAGCTCGGACTTCGGTCTGAAGGGGCCAACCATGATATCACCCAAAGTGATACCGAGCTTGAGTTTAAACGTTTTTCGCAAACATTTCTGTTTTTGATAAGCATTATTGTTTACCCAAACGGGCTTAAGCCGGGGCCCCAAGGGAGAGCGGTGGTACCATGGAAATCTGCTACCGGCCGATTGGGGTCATTCACAGCCCCTTCCGAGAGCCTAATGGAGTTCCGATTCAACCTTCGGCCGCGAAGGGGATTCGCGGAACCGTGGAGGTGTTCCCGGAGTACGCGGACGGGCTGAAGGACATCGAGGGCTTCTCGCACGTAATCCTGATTTACCACTTTCACCTCGCGAGGCCCGGGGAGCTAATCGTCAGGCCGTACATGGACGACGAGGGGCACGGCGTCTTCGCGACGAGGGCACCAGGCAGACCGAACCCGATAGGGCTCTCCGTTGTGCGTTTGCTCGAAGTTCGGGGAAGGCGGCTCACTGTGGGGAATATTGACGTCCTCGACGGGACTCCCCTGCTTGATATAAAGCCCTACGTGCCGGAATTCGATGTTCACCGGGTTGAAAGAATCGGATGGCTTGAGAAAAACGTCCACAAACTTCCAGAGGCGAGGGACGACGGGCGCTTCACGCGTTAGGGTCGCCGAAAAGTTTATAAGTCTGTGCATATGCACAAAATAACAGAAGGAAGGAGGTGATGGGCATGAGGATAGCAATCCCAACCAACGGCGGTGGGAGAAACGACACGGTTGCTCCCGTCTTCGCGAGAGCGCCCGCGTTCCTCATAGTTGACGTTGACGAGAACGGAAACGTCGTGAACGAGAAGGTCATCCAGAACCCCGCCATGAACGCCGCTGGAGGTGCCGGACCGCTGGCAGTTCAGACACTCATCAACGAGGGCGTTGAGGCAATAGTCGCCCCGCAGGTCGGCCCGAACGCCCTTGGAGCCATCCAGGCCGCGGGCATAAGGCTCTACCAGGTCGCTCCGGGAACCCCAGTCGAGGAGGCCATCAAAGCCGTTACCAGCGGAAGCGCCCCGAGCACCGCCGCCCCGGCGCCGGCCTACGGACCGTATCCTGCCGCTCCGACAACTCCAGTGGCCCCAGCCGCACCGGTCTATCCGGCTTACCCAGCCTACGGCTTCGGCTACGGTTGGGGAAGAGGCTGGGGTCGCGGCTGGGGAAGAGGACGCGGATGGGGCCGTGGATGGGGCAGAGGAGGAAGAGGCTGGGGTGCAAGGCTCGGCTACTGCCCCTGGACCGGCCAGCCAAGCAGGAGAACCCTCCGCTGGCTCTACGGTTGGTGGTGAGTTCTCTTCTTTCTTTTAATTGACCGGAGGTTTAAAGATGCCGCGAGGAATGGGTAGGGGCTACGGAAGGAGAGGTTACTACGGCAGAACCTTTTACCCGTTTGGGGACTTCTACGGAATCCTCGACCTGCTAATCCTGTTAGGGATACTCTACTTCCTGTTCAAGCTCTTCATAGTCGCCCTCCCGTACGCCCTCGGACTCGTCGTGTTGTTGCTCCTCCGCTCGTTCCTGAGGGGAAACCGTTTCCGGTTCTGCGGGCCTTTTTGAGCCTATGCAAAATTTTTTAAGTTCGGGTTACCTAAATCAACCGGAGGTGGTGTGAATGAGGATTATTGTGTCCACTATAAACGGCGGACTTGACGACCGCGTTAACCAGGCCTTTGGAAGAACTCCAACTTTCACGATTGTCGACGTCGAGAACGGAGAGATAGTGAACGTCCAGGTCGTCCCGAACCCCGGCTACTCCCAGCCGAGGGGAGCGGGCGTTACCGCGGCGCAGTTCGCCATTGACCAGGGAGCTGATGCAGTAATAGCGGGCCAGTTCGGGCCAAACTCCTACGGCGTCCTTCAGGCGGCAGGCATAAGAATGTACTCAGCTCCCCCGACCATGACCGTCAGGGAAGCCGTTGAGGCGCTCCTCCGCGGTGAACTCCAGCCCGGAATTCAGGGAGGTGCAGGAATGGGTCCCGGCGGTGGCATGGGAATGGGCCGTGGCATGGGCAGAGGCATGGGTCGCGGTGGAGGAATGGGAAGAGGTCGCGGTATGGGCCGCGGAAGGGGCGGCTGGTACTGAACCCTTTTATATCTTCTGTTTTCCACATATTCTGTGATGCCTATGGCGATTGTCAGGCTCTGGCACGGGAAGGTTCCGATTGAGAAGGCCGATGAGTATGAAAAGTTCCTCATCGGGAGGGCGGTTCCGGACTACGGCTCCGTTGAGGGCCTTTTGAAGCTCTACTTCACAAGGAGGGACGAGGAGGACGTTGCCCACTTTCTCCTCATAACGGTCTGGGACTCGATGGAGGCCATAAAGCGCTTCGCCGGCGAAAACCCCGAGCTGGCAAAGTATTATCCCGAGGACGATGAGTTTCTCCTTGAAAAGGAGAAATACGTCCAGCACTATCGGGTTTTCTACGAGAAATAATCGGCGCAACCCTTTTCTATTCTTTCGCCCTATTCTGATGTGGTGGCGATGAGAAAGAGTCAGCTCCTCGCCGGGGTTCTCGCACCGATAGTGGCCCTCACGGGCATAGGGACGGCGATTCTCATAAACCGCTCGTGGTGGCGGCTCACCGACAACGCGATAAGCGACCTTGGAAAGCTCGGCCTGCCCCATAACTGGGTTCTAAACGTTTCCCTCGTAGTCTCGGCCATTATGGCGATTTACTACGCGGTTGGCCTCGTCGAGGAAGTCAGCAACACCACCGAAAAGCTCGGGATTGGAGTTTTCATCGCTGGACTGGCCTTCCTCGCATTAATCGGCCTCTTCCCGGAGGGAACGAGCCCCCACTACTACGTCAGCTGGGGCTTCTTCATCTTCGCGAGCCTCGGTTTCCTTGTCACGGGTATTGGACTGGGCCTCTCTGGAGAAAAGGAGCTTGCGGTCTTCAGCATAGCCCTCTTCACAGTCGGCTGGGCGCTGGCCCTCTGGGCGAAGAACAGCTTCCCAGGGATAGCACCGGCAGAGTTCGTTGGCGTCTTTGGAGTGATTGCGTGGCACTACACAGTAATGTGGAAAAAGTTCAGAGGGGCTCCTCGTCCCAGAGGCTGAGGTTGTTCCCCCTCTCTTTTCTCACCAGCGGCTCCCCCAGGAGTTCCTGCACATACAGCTCCGCGACGAAGACCTCTCCCCTCATCAAATGTCCCCCGAAAACGTCGCCGCTGGCGTTGCCCAGAGTGACGTGGAGGTGCGCAAAGGGCCGTCCATCCTTGATGCTGACGTTGCCGAGCAGGGTCAGCAGCTCGAAGGTTCCCACGAGCTCAATCCGCTTATAGCCGCGAGTTTCCTCCGAGTAGTAGCCCACGACCGGGTTCCTGAGCGAACCTATGCCCTTAACAATCGCCGTCTTTATTCCCTTCTCCTCCGCGAACCTGTTTACAAAATAGAGCAGGTCCTCCCCCTCGGGAACCCTGAGCAAGAAAATTCGCCCCGGCTTGAACTCCATGCTTCCACCTCAAAGCTAATAAGACTGCCACTCTTTAACGCTTTGGGTGGTTCGATGAAGACCAAGGAGGCACTGCTCGCAATCCTACCAGAGCTTGAGGAGCTGAACGATGTTGACTTCAGCCAGTACGCGCCACCATATCCAAACCTACTTACCGCTTTCCTCGAAAGTGGGGAAAAAGGTCTTCCCGCCTTTCAGCGGTTTGCGGAAAGGGCAGTCAGTAAGGAAGTCGTTGGTCAGGTGCTCCTCTCACTCCTCCAGTACCTGCTCATACGCTACCGCCGTTTCAACGAGTACGCCGTTGTTAAACCCGCGGTGAAGGTGTTCCTGACGCTCAAAGGCTGGCTCAACGAGAACGGCTTCGAGGAAGACTGGAACAGGGTTCTTGGCTCCTTTATAGGCTACCTCGTGAGCATGGTGCCCATGATAGCGGAGCATGAAGACAAGGAGACCGCTTTAGCGTATGCGAAGCTAATCGAAGACCTCGCAAGGGAAGCTTCCGAAAAGTTCAACAACGAGTACTACGACGAGCTTCTTGAGCGGGCCATGGAGCTGAGGAAAAAGATTGAAGAAAGCTAACGCTCGAGAACTACCTGCGCGTAGCTCCTCGGGTCTTCCCAGACCTTAACGAGGATTCGCTTCACGTTCTCCCCGGCCTTTTCCGCTATTCTCTCCGCGAACCACTCGGCTATGTATTCGGCGGTAACGTTGGGCTTGTCCAGGATTACAACCTCGTCCTCGGGCAGTTCGAGCTTCTTGCCGTTCTTCTTGACCACGACTCTGCCATCTCTCCTATCGAGGACCCAATTCTCGCTGACGAGAATCCTGTGGTCGAGCCTTTTTATGAGGTTGCCGAGGTGGTTGAAGTCGAAAATCATGCCGTTCTCGTTCAGCTCGCCCCATATCTCCACGTCCACGTTGTAGGTGTGTCCGTGAATTCTAAGACACTTGCTGTCGTAGGGCAAGGCGAGGAAATGCGAGCTGTCAAAGTCCTTGTGCCAGCCAATTTTTCTCTCCACGAGCCTGAACATGCTCCCACCGATTGGGCTTCCCCGTTAAGGTTATAACTCTAACTGGACAAACCTGAGGGGAGGAGGCCGAAGAATGCCGATGGGAGGACCTGGATGGGGACGCGGTAGAGGAAGAAGGCGGAAGATGAGAATGATTGGGTTCATTCCCCAGGTTAGGCACTTCTATCCTGCGTTGCCCCCGGTCAGCCAGCCGAAACCGCCGATTTTTATGACCTACGAGGAGTTTGAAGCCCTCAGGCTGGTGGATTACGAAGGGCTAACTCAGGAGGAGGCGGGAAAGAGAATGGGCGTCTCCCGCGGCACCGTCTGGAGGGCTCTCAATTCGGCCCGAAAGAAGGTTGCCCAGATGCTCGTTGAGGGAAGAGAGCTCATAATTTTGCCCCAAGGGAACGAGGTTCCCAGGAGATTTGAAGAGGAAATCTAAGGTTCTGTCTTTTTAAACTCCTTCTTGGGCATTTTCCTCAGTCCCCTTGCCAAACAATCCTTTCTAAGGTCTCCTTTGTTTTTAGGCATCCTAATTGCCGGGTGCCTTAAAAATTTTCAGAGGGTTTTTACTTTTGATAGTTTCAATATTATGTTTTGTTTTATTTTGATTAGTACAACATAACAAAACAGTTATTAAATATAAGAAAAAGTCGTAAATAAAAATCGTTAAAGTTAAGTTAAAAATTCTCTTTGAAAAATAATAAACTAAATACAACTTAAAAAGATTAAATTCGAAAGGAAATCTACAAGAAAAAGTTGAAAATATGAAACAATAAACAAAAAAGAAGATATTCTTATTCTCAAATCAAGAACCGTGATACGCTTTAAGGATTAGCTCGGGCAGGTGGGGGTCAATTGCAATCCCTTCATTTGCAGGTATAACGAACGCAATGACGACGCCATCTCCAACCCGCACAGGCTGGGGGGAATACCCAACCGCTTTCAGGACTTCCCTCTCCAGCCGATTCAGAGACTTAAGTGGAATGACAAGCTCAACCTCACCTGTGCGGGGGTTCTCCTTGAAGAAAGGCCTGGTGCGGTTCTTTACGAATAAAACTTCTCCAAGCCTTGCCGTGATAATCTCCCACGCCAGGGGGCCAAGGTGTTTGTACTCGCCCATCTCAACTCCCCCATATACGAAGAATTTTTCGTAGTCGAGTCTGTAGAGGATATAGACCGAACCGGTGAGCTCGCCCAGGCGTTTAACTTCTTGACAGAGGGGTGCAAGTAACGAGGTAAGTTACCTGGAATAATGCTTGATATAGGTTGATGCTCTTTAATTGAGCACGATTGGCAATGCATATTTTTATTCAATGTTTTTAGATATAAGGTACATTATATCTCAAACCAACGAGCAGAAAAGTGCATTAGCATGAGAAACGCATGAAGAGTATTTCAGTATTGCCACTCATATCTAAAGGTGAACAGCAAAGGCACCCCCGTGTTCTCTATGTTCCCCGCACAAATCTAAGCCTTCCAGACGTTGACCATATTATTGACCACGATGAATTGTAATGGGAAAAATTGGAATTGATGCGGGCTTCACCACGTGTGATTTCCCTGCAAGAGCAAGCGGGATAGGTGGCCAAATATTTCGGCCAGCATTTTACCCACCAAATAAGTAGATTCTTTGGATTTTATAAAACTTTTTATATGTGAAAATTTACTTGATATAGAGGTTTTAATTCCCTTTTAAAATTAGAAAAAACTAACTAAAATTAGAGCGTTATAAAAATGCTGATGAGAATAATAAAATTACCAAAAGAGTCATAAAACATAATAAGAACATAAACAGTAAACACCCTCCCAAGAATCAAGAGAGTTTGTGGTAAAAATGAAGGAATCAGAGAGAACGCTCACGGATGTGGCGGAGCACGTTGTCAACTATCTGAGGAGCAACACCGATGTAATTCTCGGGTCTCAGCGAGGCTAAATCTTCCTCGCTCAGGTACTTCCTAACTTCCTCGCTCTCCTTCACGACCTCAAGGAAGTCCCTTCCCTCCTCAAAGGCCTTCATGGCCAATTGCCTAACGAGCTCGTGGGCCTCCTGCCTGCCCATGCCCCTCTCGGCAAGCTTCAGCATCAGCGGTTCGGCCATGATGAGGTTCTTCGTCAGGTAGAGGTTGCGCTCGATGTTCTCCGGGAAGAACTCCAGCCCCTTGAGAACGCGGATTGTGACGCGGAGCATCTCGTCAAGGAGAACGAAGCTCTCGGGAAGGATAACGCGCTCGACCGAGGAGTTCGTAAGGTCCCTCTCGTGCCACAGCGGGTTGTTGAGAAGCGCGGGAATAACGTTGGAATAAAGAACCCTCGCCAGACCGCAGACCTTCTCCGTCCTTATCGGGTTCCTCTTGTGGGGCATCGTCGAAGAACCAACCTGCTTCTTTCCGAAGGGCTCGCTGACCTCTAGGATTTCCGTCCTCTGGAGGTTTCTGATTTCAAGGCCGATTTTATCGAGGGTTGATGCAACCAAGGCCAAAAACATCATCAGCTCTGCGTATAAGTCCCTCGGAACGAGCTGGTTGGTTATCAGCGCTGGCTTAAGGCCAAGGTCCTCCATGACGAGCCTTTCAATCTCAAGGGCCTTCCCCCCGAAGGAAGCAGCGGTTCCAACGGCACCGCGCATCTTGCCAACAAGGACGCGCTTCTTGAGCTCTTCAAGCCTCTCAAGGTGTCTCTGAACCTCGTCGAGCCAGAGGGCGAACTTCATGCCGTAGGTCGTTGGAACCGCGTGCTGTCCGTGGGTTCTGCCTATGCAGACGGTGTACCTGTGCTCCTCGGCGAGCTTCATTAGCACGTCGCGGAGCTCCCTAAGGTAGCGCTCGATGAGCTCAAGGCTCTCCTTTATGAGGAGCGCGTTGGCGGTGTCGATTATGTCGTTGGAGGTCGCGCCGAGGTGGACGTACTTCCCGTGCTCACCGCAGACCTCGCTTAAGGCCTTGACGACGGCCATTATATCGTGGTGTATCTCCGCCTCTATCTCCTTGACGCGTTCGAGTTTCACCCACTCAGTGCTGGCCCTCTCGGATATTACTCTAGCGCTCTCCTCGGGAATGTTGCCGAGCTTCGCGTGGGCCCTCGCCAGAGCAGCCTCAACGTCGAGAAGCTTTTGAAGCTTGTTCTCCTCGTCCCAGATGCGCCTCATTTCCTCGCTCCCATAGCGGTAGTCAATCGGGTGAACCGCCATTCCAATCACCATTCTCGTGATTATTTTGGATGTTAAAACGTTTTCTTTTGACAATCATACGTCAATATCGGCCGGGCAAACGAGCGTTTTTGAGATGCGCTCGCCACTTAAAAAGCCCTTCCCACAGATAGAACCGAAAAGTATTTAACCCTATGCCCGCGATAGGCTGATGACAAAACTTCCGGAGGTGCCAGAAATGGCTGAGGAGCACGTCGTCTACATCGGAAAGAAGCCGGTTATGAACTACGTCCTCGCCGTGATAACCCAGTTCAACGAGGGCGCTAAGGAGGTCAGCATCAAGGCTCGCGGTAGGGCTATCAGCAGGGCCGTTGACGTCGCCGAGATTGTCAGGAACAGGTTCCTCCCCGAGGTCAGGGTCAAGGAAATCAAGATAGGCACCGAGGAGCTCCCGACTGCCGACGGCAGGACCGCCAACACCTCGACCATCGAGATTATCCTCGAGAAGCCGTGAATTTAACCCCTTTCCTTTTCCTTCGGGTTTCTTCTGAGAAGCAAAGTTTAATAGCACCGCCCCGTACCCCTTCTGGTGGGCCCGTTGGAGTACGAGACCATAGACGTTACAGATGAGCGGGTTCGCGAGCTCGCGCAGGTTCTCGCCAACGAAAGGGCGATGGCCATTCTGAGGCTTCTCCGCGAGCGTGAGCTCTCGATGAGCGAGATTGCGAAGGAGCTCGACATGCCCATATCCACAGTTTCATACCATCTTGACAAACTTCTCCGCGTGGGTCTCGTTGAAGTGGCCGGGAAAAAGTACGGCAAAAGATTGCAAGAGGTAAAGCTCTACCGAGCATCGGGCCGGCCGATTCTACTGCTCCCGCGCCCAGCCGAGCGGAGAACGTCACCGTTGGACAAACTGCGCGTCATAACCCTCTCGGTTGCAACGGGGCTTTCCGCACTCGTCTACTGGGCCGCGGAGAAAATGTTGTCGTCTGAGAGGAGTAGCGGGACGGGGACAATTAAAATGTTCTCGGCCGAGACGACAAGCAGGACCGGTCACTCGGGGGATTACGTTCCCGCCCTACTCGCGATAATGACGTTCGTCATCGTAATTTCCGCAGGGTGGTTTCTTAAGAAACGTTTTTAAGAAACTCAAATCAACCCCAACTCGTGGGGTGAGATTCCAATGATGGCCGTGGGACAGGTGGTCAAGAGAAAGGCAGTGATTGTGAAGCCCGACGACACCATCGAGAGGGTTGCAAGGATACTCTCAAGACACAAGGTTGGGAGCGCCGTTGTCGTGGACGACGACGAGATAGTTGGGGTCATCACCGACCGCGACATCCTCGACAAGGTCGTTGCGAAGGGACGCGACCCTAAGACCGTCAAGGTGCACGAAGTCATGACGAGGAACCCGATAACGATTGAGGACGACTACGACATAAGCGATGCAATAGACAAGATGATGGAGAAGGGTATAAGGAGGCTCCTCGTAACGCGCCTTGGAAAGCCCCTTGGTTTCGTTACCGCGGCGGACCTGCTGGCAGCCCTCAACAGCATGAACAACGAGGAGGAAGAGGAAACCGTTGAGGAGACCGAGGTTTACGGAATCTGCGAGCTCTGCGGTCAGTACGGCCCGCTCTACAAGGTCTACATAGAGGGCCAGGAAAGGTGGATTTGCGAGAGCTGTAAGGACAGCCTCAACCTTTAGCCCCTCAGCTCTCTCATTATCTCATCGAGGATTATTCCGAACTCCCTGTTCCTGTTCTCAACGCTCAGAACGTGGGTCTTTCCAAGGGGCCTGAACTTGTCAATCATCCTCCTGTGGACAACCGCCAGAAGGGGTTTGTCCGAGTTCAGCACCTCGCCGACGACCTTCACGAACTCGTCGCTCTTGTACTCCATCGGGCCGATTTCGTCTATTACAACCAAATCCGCCTCGACCAGCGCACGCCTTATTGCCGACACCCCTACTCGCTCAAGCTCATCAACGTGGACGACGTACTTTCCGAAGGGAACCCCGGGCAAGTGAGACGTTCCGCGCAGGCTCGCGAGCGTTCCCTCCTCACCGGTGTCGAGGGCGATGATTTTGAAGCCTATTCTCCTTCCGTTTCGCCTTACCTCTTTCGTTATCATGCCCCCAACGATGTAGCCCCATCTCTCGACTTCCCTTGCGACCCTCTCTACGAGCGTCGTCTTCCCAACCCCTGCCGGGCCGGTCACGAAAACCCTGACCATTTTTCATCACCGAAGGAGCTTTAAGTTCCTCCCTTAAACCCTTTGGGGTGGTCGCTGTGGAGATAAGGTATAAACCTGAAGAACTAACGAGGCTCCCGAGGAGCGTTCGCTACGAGACGGGAAAGGTTATCATGATTGACCAGACGCTTCTGCCGAGGGAGTTCAAGAACATCGAGCTGAGAACCGTTGATGAGGTCGCCGAGGCGATTATCACGATGAAGGTGCGCGGTGCTCCGGCCATTGGAGCGGCGGCTGCTTTCGGTCTTGCCCTCTACGCGGACACGAGTAAAGCCAGAACCAAGGACGAGTTCATGGACGGCTTTTACAAGGCCTACGACCGGCTGAGGAACACGCGCCCCACCGCCGTAAACCTCTTCTGGGCGCTCAACAGGATTAAGAAGCTCGTCGAGGAGAACGCCGAGAGTTCTCTGGAGGAAATAAGGAAGCTCATAGTTGCCGAGGCGCAGAGGATAGCGGACGAAGACGTTGAGGCGAACCTCAGGATGGGCCACTACGGGGCAGAGGCCTTACCCGAGGGCAACGTTTTAACGCACTGCAACGCGGGGAGCCTGGCTACGGTCCAGCTCGGGACCGTTGGGGCCGTTCTGCGCGTGATGAACAAGGACGGAACTCTCAGACTTCTCTGGGTGGACGAGACGAGGCCCGTCCTCCAGGGGGCCAGGCTTTCCGCCTGGGAGTACCACTACGATGGAATTCCGCTGAAACTGATAACGGACAACATGGCCGGCTTCGTGATGCAGCAGGGAAAGGTTGACGCGATAATAGTCGGCGCAGACAGGATAGTGGCCAACGGTGACTTCGCCAACAAGATAGGCACCTACACCCTGGCGGTTCTCGCGAAGGAGCACGGGATACCGTTCTTCACGGTGGCACCGCTCTCGACGATAGACATGAGCCTGAAGAGCGGGAAGGAGATACCGATTGAAGAGCGGAAGCCGGAGGAAGTCTTAACCTGTGGCGGTTGCAGAATCGCCCCAGATGTAGACGTCTACAACCCGGCCTTCGACGTCACACCGCACAGGTATCTTACAGGAATAATAACCGACAGGGGCGTCGTCTACCCGCCGTTTGAGAGGAACCTGAAGAAGTTGTTCAGGGGGCAGGAATGAGCTATTCTTTTCCCTTTATTTTCCCAAGCAACTTCCTAATCCTCCCCAGAACAGACCTTTTCCCCTCAACCACCTCTTCCACAAAAACACCCTCTATTTCGCCGAGGCGCTCCTCGAAGGCCGGCAGGAGAAGGTCAACGAGCTCAAGAGGTTCGAGGCATGGACAGTCAACGGAGTAGTCGAGCGGTTCTCCGTCAGGAAACTCCGCCCTGAGCGTTACGCTTCCTTTTTCCTTCCTGACTTCAAAACGGGCGGTGCCGTTCTTTCCGACGACCTCTCCCCTGACGAGCATCGAAGGTAGTGCGAAGGGGAAACTTAAAGGCCTTTTTTGAACGGAGGGTTGAAAACGGGAGGTTAAAGTTCCTTTTCGAGGATGAAGGCCCTCTCGCGGTAGCCCCTGCGCCTGTACCAGTTCAAGGCAGGGTTGTCGAGCTCGACGCGGAGCGAGACCTTTGGGGCTCCTTTCTTCCTCGCCCAGTCCTCGGCCCTTTCGAGGAGCGCCGAGCCGATGCCGAGGCCACTAATTTTCGTCTCGACGTCAAGGATGTATGCCGTTGGCACGAAGTCAACGGTGTCCTCCATGATGCAGACCCAGACGTGGCCGAGGTACCTCCCGTAGGGGTCCACCGCAACAAAAAACTTGTGCTCACCATGAGCCAAGAGGCGGTTTATAACCCTTGAGTAGGCGGAGACGTAGTCCTCATCGCTCAGTTCCGCCCTTGAAAAGCCCCTGCTGACATCCATGTCGTACTCGAAGATTTCGTCGAGGTAGGACTCGCCGTCAACCACTTTGAAGTCCCTCGCCGTCTCTTCAATCGGCGGGAGCTTTTCCTTCGGTTTCTTCCCCAGGAACACCCCTGACAGCCTCCTCACGCGTTATCCTCACCCATTTGTTCCCCTTCAGGTAGGCGTAACCCCTCGTGTAGCCTTCAAAAATCGAGTAGAGTTTTTCTCTGAACTCCTGGGGAATTGCATCAATCCTTGAGCTTTTCCCGTCGAAGTGCACCATCTCCACGTGCCAGTGGGGCTTTCCATCGAGCGGGAAGTTGGGAAAGCGGCGCTTTATTAGGTAGAGCGAGTGTTCGAGCTCATCGCGGTCGAGCCTTACGAGGCCCTTCCTCAGCCTTTCAGGGAGCGTGACTATGTGCCAGTCCCTGTACTTAATCAACCTCGGATTGATGCCGTTGGCGAGCAGGAAGGTAAGGATTCCGTTGCACTTGAAGCAGGTTCCGCAGGGAACGTAGTCGTTGCCCTCCCTGTGGACCGAGTGACAGCTCCTCTGGAGGGCGAAGAGTTCTGGATAGCGGCTGTGGAGAATTCTCTCCACTATGAGACCCGTCAAAGGCCTCACCGCCGACCACTGGCGGATTTTAAGGCCCCTCTCGGCGAACCAGCGCGTCATGTAGAGCTCGAAGTCCTGGCTCTGGTCGTAGGTGGCGTTGTAGTGCTCTATCCCGTGGAACGGTTCATAGGAGCGGGGGTCGTCGTACTCGTTGCCGAAGAGCAGGTTGCCGATGCCGTACTTGTAGAGCAGAGGCAGGAAGGCGAAGGCGTAGCCCTCGAAGAAGAACAGCCTGATTGGATAAACCTCGGCCCTCTTTCTCCTCCCGACGCCGTGCAGGATTCTCATGTTCCGCTCTATGAAGGTGTAGAGCCTGTCGGCGTTGCTCCAGACTTTCCGTGTATTCGGTTCATTCTTTTCGAACCAGCGGTATGCAGGAACCGCAACGCGCCAGTGGGCACCGGATTCGTTGTAGAAGAACGGGTAAACCTCGCAGCCGAGCTCCTTCATGAGGCCGTAGGTCAAAAGGCTTTCCTTCCCACCGCTGAGCATGACCGCACAGCGGGAGTAGTCGGGCTCGAAGTCTATTTCCTCTTCCTCGATTCCCTCTGGAGTTAGCTTCGCCATCGGCTCGGCCATCTCGGGCTTTATCTCCTTTGGCACGAACTCCTGCCTTAGGAACTCGCTCGGATTCGCGATTCTGTTCACGAAGATATCTCTCGCGGTCACGCGCATCATGTCCTCGAAGAACCTCATGTCCCTGCTATCGAGGGTGAACTCGAACCGAATTTCGGGCGTGAAGAGGCCGTAGTTTATAGCTGGGACGATGCTCATGAGCTTGGCAAAGGCTTCTATCTTAGGAATCCTCTCGCGGTAGGAGTGGACGAGCTCGTAGCCCTTTTCCTCGCCGTCAATTCCGAGGACGTAGCGCGCTTTGATGCGCCTCGAAGAAATCCTCGGCCGCTCTATGGCGATGTAGTCAAAGCACTTCAGCTCTGGCAGGCTCACGGCCCGTCACCTCCCGCTTGGAGAGCCGCAGGATAAGCCTCGCTATATCGCCGACCCCCTGGAGGAAGGGGACGCGCGTCATAATCCCGGTCTCGGTCTCTATCCTCCTCGCCCACTCAAGGGCCTCATCCTCGCTCAGGCCGGAGGAGTTAATCGTTATCGCCACGGGCTTCTTCCCGCTGAGGAGCTCTATGAGTTGGATGTAAACTTCAAGCGGGGGAATCCTGAATTCGGGAAAGTCGTCGAAGGTCTTCCTCGCGGGGGCGTGCTGGAGGACGATGAAGTCGGGTCTCGCCGCGGCAATCAGGTCAAAGCCGCCGGGGAATGCCGGATGGAGGAGCGAGCCCTCGCCGTGAGTTACAATTACGTCGGGCCTTTCCTCAACCCAGGCGCGGTAGAAGACGTCCTCTATCGCCCCCGGCACGAAGTCGTCTATTATCGAGTCCGTGACTATAGCGTATCTGAAGCCCTGCATCCAGCCGGTCTGGCCCATCGCTATGAACTCGCTCTTTAAGCCGAGCTCTTTGAACGCCTCGTGGAGCATTATCGCAACGGTTCTCTTTCCTATCGCCGCGTCCGTTCCGAGGACAGCCACCTTTACCGCTTTAACCTCCGCTATCTTCCCAGTGAAGGGAATCCTCGTGTTGTAGAAAATCTTCCTCACGTCAACTATCTCCACGCCGTAGCGCCTCGCAAGGTGCTTAAAGTAGGGGTCGTCGCTCAGGAACTCGTGGAGGCCGTTCACAACGCCGAGGCCGTTCTTTATTGCATTCTCAACGATTTTCCGGTAGTTCTCAGGCAGTTTTCCTCCCGGAGTTGCGACGCCGATGATGAGCCACTTCGCGTTCGGGTTTTCGTGGAGCGCCTCCCCTAAAGAGGCGTATATCGGGATTCCGCGCCTTATTCCGTCGAGGACCTCACCTGCGTCCTTTCCCGCGAGCGTTGAATCTATCAGCCCCACGATTTTGAACCTCTTTGAATAGCGGACGAGGCCGTGGGCGGTCTTTCCGTCGGTCGTTAGATAGCGCCCCTCGGTAAGGATTAGCGCCTCATCCAACCCGGACACCCCCAGTGACGACGAGGACGAACCGTCCGTTCCTCAGGTTAAATTTCCTCACGAACTTCACGAGACCGGCCAGCACTAAAGCCGACGCGGGAAGGGGTCTTATCCCTGCCGCGACGCGCATCAGCTCGGCACACCTCAGGGCGGTGTCGTCGGCGAATCCGAAGACGTAGCCGTTTGACTCGCGGACGGCTTTCAGTGCTCCATCTGCATCGAAGGACCTCTCCGAAACGAGGGGCTCGTTGAGTTCAGTCTCCGCGAAGTCGGGGCTTCCACCGTAGAACCTCCTCAGGATTTCGTTGCCAAAAGCGGTGGTCACGCCGACCATCCTCGGAGCCAGACCGACAGCCTTAAACCCCTCCCAGAGGCCTGCCATCGTCGTCCCGTTGCCGAGGGGCACGAAGACCGCGGTGGGGTTTACCCTTGACGCAATCCAGAGGGCCATCTCGGAGTAGGCCCTTATGTCAACGGCGCGGTTGCTCCCCGGGTTGGCGTCGTAGAATCCGTTTTCCCTCGCGAAGGCCCTGCTGGCCCTGACGGCCTCCTCGTAGGTGCCCGGAACCTCGATGACCTCTGCGCTCATGGCTTTCATCTCGGGAAGCCTTTCGAGGGTGTAGCCTTTAGGGACAAATATCACCGCTTTCAAGCCCGCGAGGGCGGAGTAATAGGCTATTGCCACGCCATAGTTGCCGCACGTGCCGACAGTTATCCCCGGAAAACCGCGTTTAACGGCCTCACCAACGTGGGCAAGGGCAATCCTGTCCTTGTGGGTCCCGGTTGGGTTGACGCCCTCGTAGTCGACGTAGAGCTCTCTAACGCCAAGGAGCTCTTCCAAAACCGTGGCGCGGAAGAGTCTGCCGAGGCCGCCGGGCCCCTCACCTGCCTCGGATTCACTCACTGAAAGGCCTTCTTTGGACCTGTAAGATTCGGAACGGGCTGTTTTTATGGCTTCCATTGTTGAATTCCCCCGATATTTGGAATGGGGCATCATCGGGTTGGGCAATGGTATATAAACCTTTCTCCCAGGTGAGGCCGTTTTTGAGGCCGAACTTTGTTCTCAACAGTTAAAAATTTTAGAAAACCGAATAATTGCCGTGAAAATGGAAAAGAAAAGTTTTTAACCCTTTAACCAACCGTAGAGTGCCCCTGAGCGGGGCGAGGTGGTTGAGATGTATCCGCCGAGGAAGAAGGTTCAGCCCAAGGTTGAGGAGGAAGAGGAGGAGTTTGACCCCCTCGAGAGCGTCGAGGACGCCTACGAGGACTTCGACGAATACGAGGAAGACTGGGAGGACGAAGAAGAGGACTGGAGCTGGGATGACGACGAGGACTGAGGGTTAGGTTTTTAAACCCTCTCCTTTTCTCCCGCGCCCATGGCGGTCAGTCAGAAACGCAAAAGAACGAACCTGAAGAAGCTTGAGAGAAGGAGCCAGATGAGACACCGGCCGAATCCGGAGAGGTGGTTTTACTCCTTCATCCCATTCAAGGTCTCAACCGGCGGAGCGGCTCCCCTGATTCCCCTCCTCACAATGGAGCTCGGTGGTGGCCCGAGGGAAGTCGGCCTCGTGAACGCGGTCGGAAGTCTGTCCTCGATGCTCGGTGGCCTCTTCTGGGGAAAGCTCAGCGACAGGCTCAACAGGCGGAAGGTCTTCCTGATACTCGGTTTCCTCGGGACGGCGCTGTCGACATTTCTGTTCGCCCTCGCGGGGAGCATTCCATCGGTGGTTTTCGCAAACGCAATCTACACCTTCTTCATAGCCGCGACCGTCCCGATTCCCGTCCTCATAATAACCAAGGTCTTCCGCCTTGAGGACTGGGACTACGCCATAGGGAGGTTCAACGAAATAGGTGGCTGGGCGTGGGTGCTCGGGCTCGTGATTGGCTTCATCCTGTCCCACCTGCTCCCCATCAGGTGGATTTTCGCCGTTCTTGGTCTAACCGGTCTGCTCTCCGTCCCGTGGGGAATGCGGACGATAAGGGAGGTCCCGCTTCACCTCGACAGAAAAGTCCTCGGGGTCTACGCGGGCTACGTCGTCGAAAAGTTCCGCTACCTCCCGAACTTTATAACGCACCTCCCAAGGTTCTCCACCTGCGGTTTTGGAAGACTCTATATCTCGGCCCTCCTCTTCTGGTTTGGGGCCATGCTCTACTTCACCCAGTTCCCCGTCCTGCTGAAGGCAAGGGGCTTCGGGGCCTCGGTGCTCTACCTGATGAGCATAGGGAACTCCTCAATCTCGGCCTACATGTACACCCGCGTGGGGAGGCGCGTTAGGGAGAGGGGTGGTTACGGAACACTCAGGTTCGGTCTTATCCTCAGGGGACTCGCGTTCCTCCTGCTCGCCGTTGCAACGCCCACCAAGGGGCCCCTCTTCCCGATTCTCGCCTTCGTATCCTACTTCCTCGCGGGCTACACGTGGGCATTCATCGGCATATCAACGACCGCCGTAATCTCCCGCCTCGCCCCGCCCGAAAAGAAGGGAACGCTGATAGGAGCCTACAACCTCGTGAGCTCCCTCGGGGCCATAGCCGGCAACCTGACGAGTGGTTTCGTCGTTTCACTGCTCGGCTTTGCCGGCAATTTTACCCTCGCGTCCGTCTTCCTCTTTCTCTCGCTCCTTCCCATAGTCCGTCCGAAGGCTAAAGCTCGATAACGCTTCCCGTCCTCACTGCCACGAACTTCCCAGGATACTTTCTCCGCACGTAGGCCTTTGCCTCCTCGCCCGAGCAGTGGGCGGGGGCTATGAACTCCGTCATCTCGGCAAGCCTATCGAGGGTCTTTCTGGACGGATAGTGAAAGCCACCGATTACGAGGTGCGCTTTTTCATAGCCAGAGACCTCAAGAACCGCCCTGGTGAGCCTGTCCACGCCCGGGTGAGAGCAGCCGACTATGACGACGAGACCGGAGTTTGTCTCAACCCCAATCGCCTGCTCGAAGTCGATAACTCCAGAAGTCCAGACACCAGGGGCGAGCTCCCCCTCGCCTGTAACGGGAATTATATTAAAGCCCCAGTCCGGAAAACTATCCGCCGGTGGAGTGTAGAGCCTTATCCCGGGGTTCAGCCCTCCAATCAGCGGAAAGCCGCCGTAGTGGTCGTAGTGCCAGTGGCTGAGAACCGCGAAGTCGAGGTTCGTCAAAGGAACGCCTAGGAGTTCAGCGTTGTGGAGGAGAACTTCTCCCCTCGTGTCGGCATCGAAGAGGAAGCGGTTCTTTCCCTCGACGAGGACGCTCCAGCCCCAGTCGTTGATAAACCCCTCCCCGGGAGCGTTGTCGTTTAGGATTACGAGCCTCATGGGGCCACCTCCAAAAAGAAAAACGTCAGTAGTAGGGGTAATACCAGTATAGGTAAGGCCTCCTCACACCGTATCCCCATCTATACGCCCATCCCGGCCTCTGCCATGGCGGCAGGTAGCTGAAGGGCCCTCTCCCCGGCCAGGGCAACCAGCGGGCAAACCTCCAGCCCCTGCCAAACCCCCTTCTGCGCCCCCACCTCGGCATGGCGACCACCAACTGTGCATATGCACAAAGGGATTAAAACCCTTATTGGACAATTTTGAGTATAACTTGCGGTTCAATAACCGAAAGGTTTATCGTGGGCACAGAAGAGCGCATTTCGGTGGTGGTCCATGGGAGTTGGGAGGAAAGATGCACTTAAAGCCCTCCAGAGCATAAAAGAAAAGATTAAAGCCAAGGAATCGCGCTGGAGATACAAGGTTGCGGTTCTGAGCGGTAAGGGTGGGGTCGGAAAGAGCACAGTCGCGGTGAACCTTGCAACTGCCCTCGCGAAGAAGGGCTTCCGCGTTGGTTTGCTCGACGCTGACATTCATGGGCCCGACGTCGCCAAGATGATGGGGCTGGAGAACGTTGAAGTTCTGGCGGAGAGGCTCGAAGACGGGCGCTTTGAGATGCTTCCTCCTGAGACTGACTTTAATGGAAGAACTGCTCCAATAAAGGTCATGACAATGGGCTTCCTCGTCGGAGAAGACCAGCCGGTAATCTGGCGCGGGCCTTTGGTTACCAAGGCCATCTGGCAGCTGCTCGGTGACGTCAAGTGGGGCGAGCTCGATTTCTTTGTGGTGGACTTCCCACCGGGGACCGGCGATGAGATACTCACCGTTGTCCAGAGTATCGAGCTCGACGCGGCAGTTATCGTTACGACTCCGCAGGAAGTCGCTTTGCTTGACACTGGAAAGGCCGTTAACTTCATGAAGAAAATGAATGTCCCCTACATCGCCGTGATTGAGAACATGAGCTACCTAATCTGCCCGTACTGCGGCAATGAAATAGACGTCTTCGGCAGGGGCGGGGGTAAGAAGCTCGCCGAGAAGGAGGGCGTTGACTTCCTCGGTGAGATACCGATAGACCTCAAGACGAGGGAGGCGAGTGACGCTGGCATTCCAATAGTCCTCTACGGAGACACCCCTGCGGCGAAGGCATTCGAAGAAATAACCGAGGAACTCGTTGGCAGGCTGAAGGAAATGAAAGAGAAGAGCTCCGACTAAAGGCACTCCTCGATAAACTCGGTGAGGGCGTTCAAGAGAACGTCGTTCTCTTCTTTCCTTCCGACCGTTATTCTAACGTGCCCCTCAAGCCTTCCGGAGAGCTTTTTAACCGCAATCCCGCGCTCAAGGAGAAAGTCATGGGCGTCGAGCCTTACCAAGAGGAAGTTCGCCTCGCTCGGGTAGGCGTAAGGCCTGAGGGCATGGTAGAGCCTCTCGCGCTCCGAGACGATGTAGCGGATGATTTTCCTCACGTAGTCGAGATGGTTGAGCATGAAGTCGGCTGTCGCGAGGGAGAGCGAGTTCACGCTGAACGGGGGCCGGAGCTTCCTGAGCTGCTCCATGGTTTCTTCACTCGCCACCGCGTAGCCGAGCCTCGCCCCGGCAAGGCCGAAGGCCTTCGAGAACGTTCTGAGGACTATCAGGTTGTCGTAGTCCTTCACGAGGCCAGTGCTACTCTCCCGCGAGAACTCGGCATAGGCCTCGTCGAGCACCACAGGCGCCCCCGTCTCAAGCACTTCGATAATCCTCTTCCGGGGCTGGATGTTCCCCGTCGGATTATTGGGAGAGCAAATGAAGACGGCCCTAGCGTTCTCCGCGTGGGCCTCAATGTTACCGAGCTCGAAGTTTTCGCCGAGGGGGACGTCCTCAACCTTCAGCCCCTCGATGGCCGCGAAGAAGGAGTACATCCCGAACGTCGGCGAGCTTATCACTACCCGGTCGCCCTCGAAGAGCTTGAGGATTAGGCCTATCAGCTCGTCGCTCCCGTTGGCGAGCATGACGTTTTCGGGGCTTAATCCAAGGGCTTCGGCGATTTTCGCCTCGACGTCGGTGGGAAAAGCCGGAGGATAGCGGTTCAGGGGAATCCGCGAGAGCTCTGAGAAGAGCTCCCTCTTGAGGCCGTGCGGCAGGTCAAAGGGGCTCTCGTTCCTGTCGAGGCGGATTCTCACTTCTGGCTCCCCAACGGGCTCCCATGAGGGAAGGTTCAGCACGTTTTTTCTAATCCTCCACATTACCACCACCGCTTATCTTTTTCGGGCAGTATCTAACCTCACAGAAGGTGCAGACGAGCTTTGTTTTGTCCCGCTCGGGAGTTTTCACGAGGATTCTCGTCACTCCAGGAATTCTTCCGATTTCCTGAAGGGTTCTTCCGCCCAGCGGCCTCTCAAGGACTATAGAAAGGTGAGCCCTTTCCCCTGGCAGGTTCCGGAGGTCAACCGCTATGACGTCGTTTCCCTCCGCGGTTATTTTCCCGAGCACGTTTTTGAGGACTTCTCCAGGGGAGCCACTCACTTCAATCTGAAGGGCCTCCCAGCCCATCACCGGTGCAATCGCTTCCACCCGTAACCCAGGTCTCAGGTTCTGGAAGAGAATGCTAAGGGCCTTTGAAAACTCGATTGTCTCGGCGGTCAGGTAAACAACCTTTCTGTTGACTCCGAGGGCCTTCGCCATTGAGCCAGGGGACAGTTCAGCACCCTCAAGGTAAAAAGAGCCATCGCGGACACTAACTCCGGTTCTGAGAAGGAACTCGGCAACCTTCTTCCTCGCTGGATAGTTCCTGAAGTACTCGTCGATTAGAATCATGCTCCCACCTTCTTCTCCCGGATTATCCTCGCGGTTCTCTCGGCGACCTCCTTTTTGGTCCCCTCGAACATCTCACGCGGGAACCTGAATGGAACCGGACTTTCAGGGGCAACGCCTTTGAACTTCACGGGTTTGATGAAGACCTCTTCGCCTCTCTTGAAAAACTCAAGGACGTTGTCCGCGTTCTCGGCGAGTTTCCTGTTGTGCTCCTCAAACATGGCTGAATTCACTGCCACAAATGAGGTAATCCCCCCTAACAGTTTCTCAAGGAGAACCTCGACAAGCCTTTCCTTTTCCCCGCTCCCTATCAGGAGGAGTGTGAAGGAGGGGATTACGATTATGGTCTTCTCATCGACCATTTCCAGTGCGGCATTGAGCTGTTCTGGCTCTGAAAAGTTGCCAATGTAGTAACCAGAATCCGCCCTCTGGAGTTCCTCGCAGGAAGGCTGATAGTCCAGGAAGGTTATCCTCGAGAGCTCATCATCACCAGCCCCAAAGACGCGAAGGTTTCTCAACACACCACAGACAGGAGAACTCGTTGCAAAGTAGAGCACTTTAAAGTCCCTGTGAGTCTTGAGGAACTCAACGATGAACTTTTGAGCGAAGAGGGGCTTTGCAGCGGCCATAGGTCCCGAGAGAAGGGTAAAAGCGGGAAGCTCAAACTCAAAACCTTCAAAGGTAAACCTCATGGTTCTCACCTCACAGCTTCTTTATAGCGGGAATCAGGTTCTTCTTGCCCCTCTCCGCTTCCTTCCTAATCTCCTCAAGGATTTCCTTCGAGAGAGGAACCTCGATTTCTTTCCGCTCGAAGGGAGCGCCTTTCACCCGCTCGACCCTCAGGAAGAGCCTCATCGGCTTCTCCATCCTGCTGAACATGAGGTTGTCGGCTACCTTCTCCAGCTCCTCCACCATGTCCCTGAAGACGTCGGTGTTCACGGTCAGGAAATACGTCTTCGTTTTATCAACGCTCAGTGCCCCCTTAATCTTTTCGTGGATGGCCCTTCCATAGGTCGGCGAGAAGAAGAGCAGGTTCAGCGCGGAGCCTACCACCATGGTGCCTAAGGGCGGATGGGAGTTGCTGAGGTAGACGCTTCCAAGCGCTATAGCCTCGTCCCAGACGTTGGGTTTCACAAAGTTGGCCCTGATGTGGTTGTCGGAGAGGAGTTCGATTCCCTCAATCGTCGGGTCGAGCTCAACGAAGAAGACCCTTCTCCTGTACCGCTCAAGGCTCGCACCGAGGAGCCTCATCGTGTTCTGAAGGTATTCAACTGTCGTGCTCGTGAGGAGGAAGACGACCGCCCCACCGTTTTTGAGCCAGCCGGAGGCGAAGATGTAGCCGATTAGGGGCTTCCCTGAACCGCCAGGCCCGCTGACGAGTGTTGATGTGTTCGCCGGAAACCCCTTGGGGAGTACTTCCTCAATCCAGGGAATCCCGAGCCTCACAAGCATGGCACCACCCCCCAATTAGGTTAGGCTAACCTAATTCCATGTGCGTGGTGAATTACACGAACTTTAAACCTTGCGCCACAAAAATGTATAATTCATAGACGGGAATGCCCAAATGCTTAAAATCCGTTAGGGCAACCTAACCGGGGGAGGGAAGATGAAGTGGATAGAAATTCTGATGGAAGACATCCTCAGACTCGCAAAGGAGAAAGGGTCACCCCCGACTGTTGAAGATATCGTGGTGGACAGCGGGGTTACAAAGGAGGAAGTCAGGGAAGCAGTGAAGGAGCTTGAAAAGAAGGGTCTCGCCAAGGCTGAAGGTGATAGAATAATTCTCACTAGAGAGGGAGAAAGAGCGGCGGAGGTTATTTACAACTACCATCGGACAGTGGAGAAACTCTTCGGTCACAGCACGGCCCATTCGCTTGAGCATATGGGGGACAGGATTAGTTATCTGGAAAAGGCAGGCAGAGCAAAGCCCCTAACGGAATTCAAAGAGGGAACCGAAGGGGTTATGGTTTTCATGGACATTGAGAACCCAAAGGTAATCGCAAGGCTTATGGGGGTTGGTCTGATTCCGGGGACAAGGTTCAGGGTTGTCAGGTCTGGCAACGTTTACGTCCTTGAAACTGGGGGAAGGGTGGTAGTTATCGACAGAAATGTCGCTGAAAAAATCAAGGGGGTAATCACCGATGAAGGTTCTCCTCGTGGGCCAGCCTAACGTCGGAAAATCAAGCCTTCTCAACGCCCTTACCGGGGCAAAGGTCATAATCTCAAACTACCCTGGAACGACCGTCGATGTAAGCACGGGAGAGGCCGTGATAGGCGGGAGAAAGTTCACTTTCATAGACACCCCCGGCGTGTACAGCTTAACCCCCTCGAGCGAGGAAGAAAAGGTCACGGACGGGATAATTCTGGAGGGCGACTACGATTTTGTCATTCAGGTTATTGACGCAACCGCCCTGGAAAGGGGGCTGATTATTACCCTTCAGCTCGCAGAACTGGGTGTTCCGATGATTGTTGCGCTCAACTTCTGGGAGGAGGCCGAAAAGAGGGGCATCCTGATAAATCGCGACATGCTTGAGAGAATCCTCGGGGTTCCCGTTGTAAACATAAACCCCGTAAAGAGGAACCTGAAAGAGCTCGTTGAGAGACTGGACGAGGCAAAACCATCCCGCTATACCTTCAGCTATGACGACCATATAGAAATTGCCATAGCAGAGGTCATGAAGAGATTGAAATACGAGGGAAAACTCTCAAGGAGGGTATTGCGGTCAAACTCGTCGAAGGTGACCCCGTAGCCGAGGAACTCTTTGGCTTTCCAGAGCTCATTGAGATTAAAGAACACTTCAGGAGAGAACACCCCAACATCGAGAGGGACGTACTCGTTACGAGGGCGGGATACGCCTCCCTGCTCGCGGGGAGGGTTGAGAGGATAACCGCGGGGAACTTCAGGCTGAACTGGTTTGACGAGCTCGTGATAAACAGCACCCTATGGGGACTCCTGTTCACCCTCTCCGTTTTTGGAGGAATTTTTGCGTCTCTCCTGTACATGGGCGGATGGCTTCAGGACGCCCTTGGAGGTTACTTTGAGGGACTTCTCAAGGCGATTCAGCCATGGCTCTCAGGCCAGAGTTACCTTGTGAGGCTCGTTGTTGAAAACGCGCTCGTTGGACTATCTGCTGGAATCAGTGTTGCCGTTCCATACGTAGGAATCTTTTACATAATCCTTGCACTGCTCGAAGATAGCGGGATCCTGGCAAGGTTCATAGTAGTACTCGATAGACTGATGGGAAAGCTTGGGCTGCCCGGAAAGGCCGTGATACCCATTATGCTCGGCTTTGGATGTACGGTTCCAGCTATAAGGGCGACAAGGGTTCTCCCTAACTTTAGGGACCGGCTGAAGGTTGCAATCCTCTACATGACCGTACCGTGCTCCTCAAGGAGCGGGATAATCTTCGGCGTCGTTGGCCACTACACGGGGGCCGTCTATGCCATCGGAATCTACGTGGCGGCATTCTTTGTGTTCATCATCACGGCAAAGCTTCTTAACGTTGTTATCCCCCAAGAAGAGCACTTCCTCATCGAGGAACTTCCGCCGTACAGAAGGCCGCTCCTGAGGAACATGCTCGTTAAAGCGTGGGTCAGAATGGCGGACTTCGTTTACGTAGTGATACCCCTCCTCATAGCGGGAGGCATGGTTTACGGGGTAGTCGCATACTACAACCTCGTTGAGCCCATAGTTGGCCCGTTCCGCTTCCTGACCGTGGGCTGGCTTCACATTCCGGAGGAGACCATAATCCCGCTGGTTTACGGCTTTCTCCAGAAAGACCTCGTCCCTGCAATGCTTGCCAATGCCTTGGGGACAACGGATTTTTCGTCCGTCATGACTCCACTCCAGCTCTTCACGTTCGGACTCGCCTCGACGTTCCAGATACCCTGCATAATTGCCTTTTCAATGCTCGTCAGGGAATTTGGAATAAAAAGGGCGGTGGCAATAGAGGTTGCAACCCTCGCCTATGGCATGCTCTGGGCAGGGCTCATAGCGAGGCTCGTCTCGCTCCTCCTTTAATCCTTTCAATTTTGGTTGTCAGGTCGAGGGGCCTGGCGTAGTAGGGAACGCTCGTCACTATGACATCGGCCAGGCGGGCGTAGTCGGCGATGTTATCGGCGTTTATGTTGCCCGCGACTGCTATCTCAAGCGAGGGGTTGAGCTCCCTAAGTCTCGGCACGAGGTCCTCAAGCTCCTCCGGTGAGAGGTGGTCGAGGAGGAGAAGGTCAGCAGTCTTGGCGTACTTCATGGCTTCCTCGGCAGTGCCCGGCTCCAGCTCGACTTTTCTGAGGGTTTTAAGGTCTCCAAGCCCTTCGAGCCCCTCAACAACGCGGAGGTGGTTCCCGGTTATCAGAACGGAGTCGCTGAGCGAGTTCCTGTGGATTCCTCCGCCGCCGGCTTTAACGGCTTTCAGCTCGAAGTAGCGCATCCCAGGGTGAGTCTTGCGCGTCGTCGCGATGATGACGTTGGGATTTACTTTCCTCGCGAGCTCGACGAGCTTTCTCGTCTCGGTCGCTATCGCGCAGGTCAGCGAGAGGAACGTCTGGCTCACGCGCCAGACCCGGAAGAGCGTTCTCAGGTCTCCCCTCGCCGAGAGGATTGCCGAGCCTGCATCGAAAGTTCTTCCGCTCGGGATGAAGCCGGTCTCAAGTCCAAGGGAGGATAAAAAAGCGGAGAGCTCCTCCGTGCACGCTGAAACCCCAGGCTCCCTTGAGATTATCCTCAGCTCTCCCTTCCCCTCAATGCCGAGCAGCTCGGTCGTCTCGTCGAAGTAGGGACAGTCCTCGTCGAGGTATAGCTCGAAGAGCCTCAGAGGGTTCATTTCACCACCCTCAGAGCGCTCGCTTTGAAGAGGGCGTAGAACCTTTCACCGGGCCTTATCTTGAGCAGCTCGACGGCGTTCGGTGTGACAACCGCGCGGAGCGAGAGGCCGTCTGAGACGAGCGAAAGCCAGACGAGCTGGCCGCGCCTCTCCATCTCCACTATCTCAACGGGGACAACGTTCTGAGCAGAGCATTCCCCGGGCTCCCTGGCGAGTATTATCTCCTCGGGCCTGAGCGAGAGCGTGGCTTCCCCTTCCGCCTCATCAGCGGTGTAGAGGATTACGTCCCCGACCCTAACAGCCGTCAGGCCGTCGTGAAGGCCTTCAACGCGCCCCCTGAGCAGGTTCGTCCCGACGAAGCTCGCTATGAACTCGTCGCCGGGCCGCGAAAAGACCTCCTCCGGCGTTCCAAACTGGACTATTCTCCCGTCTCTCATCACCGCGACGTGCTTTGCCAAGGCAAAGACGTCCTCGAAGTCGTGGGTGACGTGGATTACCGTCGTGCCGTGCTCCTCGATGACGGACTTCACGAGGGAGCGGAGCTTTTCCCTCGTCTTCGAGTCGAGGGCGGAGAAAGGCTCGTCCATCAGGAGGACCTTTGGCCCGACGATTAGGGCCCTTGCGAGTGCAACCCTCTGCTGCTCACCGCCGCTCAGCGTCCCGGGCTTCCTGTGGAGGATGTGGCCTATGTGGAGCTCCTCAGCTATTGAGCGGACCTCCCTCTCAATTTCTCCCCGCGGGAGGCCCTTCTTCCTCAGCCCGAACGCTATGTTGTCGAAGACGCTCATGTGCGGGAAGAGCATGTAGTCCTGGTAGACTATGCTTATCCCCCTCCGCTCGGGCGGCTCGTTGGTGATGTCGCGCCCCTCGAGGATTACCCTTCCTGAGAGGAGGGGGTAAAAGCCGGCTATCGCCTCAAGGAGGACGGATTTTCCGGCCCCTGTCGGCCCGATGACGGTGAGGTAGTCGTTCTCCTCGACCGAGAGCGAGACGTCCCTGAGGTGGAAGTCCCCGAGGTCTATGCTCAGGTTCTCAACCTCTAACAGGGCCATGCTCTCCACCCTCCAGCCTCTCGAAGAGGAGTATCGCGAGGAACGAGACGACGACAAGCACTATGCCGCTCGTTATTGCCATGCCGATGTTGCCGTAGGAGATGTTCAGGTAGAGCGTCACCGGCAGTATCTCGGTGTTCATGTAGCTCCCGCCAGCTAAGATGAGCACGGCACCGAAGGCACCCATCGAGCGCGCGAACGAGATTATGGTCGAGGCGAAGAGGCCGTTCTTGGCCATCGGGAGCGTCACCTTCCTGAAGGTCTCGAACTCAGAGTAACCTAAGCTCCTCGCGACGAGCTCGTAGCGCGGGCTTATCTCCTCAAACGTCGTGTAGATTACCCTGACGGCGTAGGGGAGTGCCGTGAAGAACTGGGCCACGACGATGCCGAGCTTCGTGAAGACAACCTTTACCCCAAGGTCGCTGAGGGCTTCCCCGAGGGCAGTTCTACCGAAGAGGAGGAGCAGAGCGAGACCGAGGACGAGCTCCGGGAAGGCCATCGGCAGGTCGAGGACTGACTTGACCGCGCTCTTTCCAGGAAAGTCGAAGCGTGAGAGGGCGTAGCCTATCGGTATTCCCACGAGGATGACGAGAACCGTTGAGACCGATGCCGTTATGAGCGAGAGCTTGAGCGAGTAGACCATCTCCTCCGACTTCAGCGCCTCAAGGATTTCGTGGGGCCTCGGCACGAAGAAGAGCGTCGCTATCGCCACGAAAAGGAAAAACGTGAAGATGAACGCGACCGCAATCGTGACTCTCCTGAAGCTCAGCCCTTCCATGGCCTGAACCCCCACTTCTCCCAGATTTCCGTGTGATTAGCTACGAACTCGTTGAAGGCCTTCGCGACGGCGAGGTGGCCGTCCTTTTCGGCGCAGGTCGTCACGGCGGTTGGGATGGTTTTAATCGAGTTCTGCTCGCGCGGTATCTGAACCACCTCGATTTTGCCCTTTGACTGAGCCCACGTCACCATGTCCTCCCAGATTATCGCCGCGTCCGCCTGCCCGGTGGCGATGTAGATGAGAAGCTGGTTGACCGTCGGGGTAAAGACCACCACGTTTTTACTCACGTTCTCCCAGAGGCCGTTCTTTTCGAGGATTTTCTTCGAGACCTTGCCGATTGCAGTTGCCTTCGGGTCTCCGAGGACGACTCTAACGCCGGGCTTCGCGAGGTCTTCGAGGGAGTGAATCCCTTTCGGGTTGCCCTTTGGAACAGCTATGACCGGGACGTGCTCCGTAACGTTGATGACGGTGTCGTTGAGGATGTACCCTTTCTTCATGGCCTGCTCGGTGTAGTACCAGGCCCCGGGGATGAAGACGTCGCAACCGCATGTCGTCTGAAGGACGCCGAAGATTTCACTGCTCCCGCCGTAGTGCACCTCGACCTTCGCGCCGGTCTCGTTCTCGAAGAGGCTTATCAGCTCGTTCATGGGCTTCATCAGGCCGGCTCCAGAGCAGACGACGACGGTTTGACCCGAGAAGGGTTTTTCGCTCCCGTGGTGACTTCCCGAGGCTATACAGCCCGCGCCGACAACGGCTCCCAGGAGTAGCAAAACCAAGACAATACCTGTAACACCCTTCATTAGACCACCCGAAAAGGAGGTTCGGGATTCGAATTTAAACGTTTGCGTAAACAAAAGAGTTTTCTGTAAATGAAAGTGTTTTCCAACCCTGCGAGACCGTTAAAAGGACTCCCGCGAACTTAGTCCGGTGGTGGCGATGTTCTGGCTCAAGACGAGAATCATTGAGGGCAAAGGTTCTCTTGAGAAGCTCAGGAAGGAGGCGAGCGGACACGAGAAGGTCCTTATTCTGGCCAGCAACTCGATGAAAAAGCACGGCTTCCTGAGCGAGGCAGAGGACTACGTTAGGGAAGCGGGAGCGGATGTTCTGTCCATAGCCGGCCTTCCGGCGGAGCCGAGCGTGGAAACGATAGAGGAGTTCCTGCCGAAGGTGAGGGAGTTTAAGCCAGACCTGCTGATAGCACTCGGCGGTGGAAGCGTGATAGACACGACGAAAGCGTTGAAGGTCTTCTACGATGCTCCGGGGCTGAACTTTGAGGAGATAGCCTTCATGGACCGCTTTTCAAAGCCCAAACCTGTCCCTAAGCTGAAGACGAAACTCATAGCGATTCCCTCGACGAGCGGTGCCGGAAGCGAGGTCTCCGGAGCGAGCGTTCTGAAGAAGGGAGGAATCAAGTACAACATCGTTACGCCCGAGATAGCGCCTGAGGTTGCGATACTTGACCCCCGCCTGCCGATGACAATGCCGAGGGAAGTGGCGAGGAATTCTGGGTTAGACGTCCTCGTCCACGGAATAGAGGCCTACACCACGAAGGTCGCCAACGACTTCAGCGACGCGATGGCTATCAAGGCAATAAAGACCGTCTTCGGCTACCTCGAGAGGAGCCTCGAGGGCGACGAGGAAGCGCGCGAAAAGATGCACTACGCTTCGACGATGGCGGGGATAGCCTTCCTCAACGCGCGCCTCGGTCTTTGCCACGCGATGAGCCACAAGGCAGCATGGATAGGCCCGCACGGACTGCTGAACGCGATATTCCTGCCCTACGTCATGGAGTTCAACGCGGGCAAAAGCGACTACGCAAGGAGGCGCTACGACGAGATAGCGAGGGAGCTCGGACTGAAGGACTGGAGGGCGCTGGTTGATGCCGTCAGGGAGCTCAACGAGAGGACGGGCGTTCCGAAGCTGAGCAAGCTCGTTGATGAAGAGACATTTATGGCGAGGCTCGACGAGATGGCCGAGAAGGCCTACCGCGACGGCCTCTTGGCCTTCAACCCGGTCGAGGCGAAGCCCGAGGAGATAAGGGAGCTGTATTTGAAGGCCTTCAGGGGAGATTAAAGGGGGAAGAAAAGCAGAGTTCAGCCAACTTCCACTTCCTTTTCTCTCCCGTTCTCGACCTCGCGAATCTTTCCGCCCTTCATAACCTCTACTATGGCCAGGCTTAGTATCGCCAGGAAGAGGTAGATTCCGGCGGAGGTTCCGAAGAGCACCTCGTAGGCCTTCGTCGTCGGTATCTTTATCTTGACCCACGAAGGGGCGCCTGGCGGGTGGAAGAGGGTGTAGTAGGTGCTCATGACGGTTCCAGCGATGGCCGGCCCCCACGTCGAACCGAAGTTCCTGAAGAGACTGTTGGCACCGGTCGCGACGCCCATGACCCTCTGCGGGACGCTGAAGACGAGGACGTTGATGAATGAGATGTTCATCAGCGTTATTCCCGCGCCAACGTAGGTTATCATCGCCACGAAAGCCCAGAGGTGGTTCGGCGGGAATTCGGGGGCGTACTTCGCCAGAACGGCGAGGCCCGAGCTCGCGATGAGCGCTCCAGTTATCGCGAGCGGCTTTGCACCGACCTTCGGCATTATCTTTCCGGCAAGGGGGGCTATTACGAGCATGACGCCCGCCATTGGAGTCATGAGCAGACCGCTGTCGAGTATGCTCTTGCCGAAGCCGTACGGGGGCTTCATCTGGAAGATGTAGGTGTTCGCCTGGCTCATCATCGAGATTCCGAAGGCCGCGAACATGATTCCGAGGTTCACTATGGCAGGATTGCGAGATGTCACGATGTCAAGGGGAATCAGAGGGTTCTCCGCGCGTTTCTCCCAGAGGGCGAGCAGGACCGCGCCGACTATCGAGACCGCGAAGAGGGCAAGGGTTTCTTTTGCGGTCCAGCCGACGTTCGGGGCGCGCGTTACCGCGACGAGTGCCGGAACGACAGCCCAGACGAGGAGCAGAGCGCCCTGCCAGTCGAGCTTTCCGGGGTTGATGTATCTGCTCTCGCGGAGTATCTTCCACGCGAGGATGAACATCAACACGGCGAATGGCGCCGCCGAGTGGTAGGTCCAGCGCCAGCCCCAGTGCTGGGTAACGTAAGCTCCGAGCGGGAGGGCTATGACCATACCGACGCCGAACATCGCACTTATCATTCCCTGAACCTGGGGCACCATCTCGGGCGGGAACTCCTCACGAACGAGGCTGAAGGCGAGCGGGAATATTGCCATTCCAAAGCCCTGGATTGCCCTGCTGAAGAGCAACCAGCGGAAACTTGGGGCAAAGCCGTTGAGTATGACGCCGAGGGTGTAGAAGCCGAGGGCAACGAGAAACATTTTCTTCTTGCCGTACATGTCTCCTAGCTTTCCAAAAACTGCGACGCTGACCGTTCCGACGAGGAGGTAGATTGTGAGAACCCAGCTGACGTCGTTGGGGTTTATCGCGAACTCCTTCTGAATCGTTGGCAGAGCGGGAGTTAGCATCGCCTCCGTGTACATGACGAGGAGCGGGAGGAGAACCACGACGAGCGTGGCCTTCTTCGCATAGCTGAGGTCATAGGTTTCGCCGTTCCTCGTGACGTTCATATCTCTTCACCGATATGTCGAACGATATATCGTCTTATAAAGTTAGCGGTAGGGGTTGAAAGCGAGTAAGGTATATAACCACTATTGAGAAACACCAAACCATGAAAGTCATAAGCGTGAAAGTCCCAGAATGGGTTTCGGAACAGGAAGCCGAGCTCTGGATAGCAGAGGGGCTCGGGAAGAAGATATCAAGAAAGATAGTCCTTGAGGTCCTTGCCGAAGGAATACCCCTGGATAAGAAATTCTTTGAGGAAACAAGGGAAGAAGTCTGGGCCGAAGTAAAGCACAAATATATCAAAATGGGATTGATATGAGGGTCGTTGTTGATAGCAACATTCTGTTTTCCATCATAGTATCTGGAAGGAAATCAAAGGCATTCAGGCTTCTCGAAGAGCACGAGCTTACCCTCTTCGCCCCGGAAGAGGTCATCCTTGAGTTCAGACGACACTCCACTAAACTTAAGAAGTTTGCAAAGGACTTTGAATACCGAACGTTTCTGACCTTTTCACTGGTTCAGATAATCCCGCTTGAGTTTTATTCCAACAAAATCAGAGAGGCCTATCAGATAGCCTCCAAGTTTGATGAAAAAGATACGCCCTTCATAGCCTTGGCCATGAAGCTTGGTATTCCCCTATGGACGGGAGATAAAAAGATTCTGAGCGCGGCAATCTCAACGGAAAGATTTTTGGCCCTCGATTCTACTGCATTAGAGTCTCTGCTGAATGGAGATACGCTGGAAAACGTACTCAACGAAATGAAAACTCGACTTGGTATTTTGAGAACACAGTAAAGTTCAAGAACTGAAGGTTCTCCCTTAAACCATGCACCCCCTCCTCAGAAAGGCCATCAGAGAGCGCTTTGGGAAGCTTAACCGGCTCCAGCAGGACTCGTTCAGGGAGGTTAGCGCCGGGAAGAGCGTTCTAATCATCGCTCCAACTGGTTCGGGGAAGACGGAAGCCGCTGTTCTGCCGGTTTTCAATGAAATCCTTGAGGAAGGACTAAAACCCATTTCTGCCCTCTACATAGCCCCGCTCAAGGCGTTAAACAGGGATTTGCTTGAGAGGCTCGAATGGTGGGGGAGGAAGCTCGAAATAACCGTCGAGGTCAGGCACGGTGATACGTCAGCCTACAGGAAGGCTAAGCAGACTAAGAATCCGCCTCAAATGCTAATCATCACCCCAGAAACCCTCGGCGTGATTCTGACGGTTAAGTCCCTCCGAAAGCACCTGAGCAACGTGAAGTTCGTCATCGTTGACGAGATAGCGGAGCTTGTAGACAACAAGCGCGGTTCTCAGCTCCTCCTGAACCTTGAGCGACTGGCCGAGATTGCCGACTTCCGGCGAATCGGCATGACGGCGACGGTTGGCAACGAGAAAGAGGTGAGGGACTGGCTCAGAGCCGAGGCGATAGTAAAGCCGAACTGGAGGAAAGCCTACCGCTTCCACGTGCTCTATCCAAAGCCGAAAGAGGAAGACAGGGAGCTTGCGGAGAAGCTGAGCGTCTCGCCGGAGATAGCGTCCCGTCTGAGGGTTCTGTGGGAAATCGTGGAGAGGCACGGGAAGGCCCTCATCTTTACCAACACCCGTCAGTTTGCCGAGGTTCTTGCGCACCGCCTCAAGGCCTGGGGGAAGCCCGTCGAGGTTCATCACGGCTCGCTCTCGAAGGAGGCGCGCGTTAGGGCTGAGAAGGCCCTCAAGGAGGGGAAAATCAAGGCCCTAATCTGCACCTCCTCAATGGAGCTCGGCATAGACATCGGCGACGTTGATGTTGTAATACAGTACATGAGTCCGAGGCAGGTGAACAGGCTGGTTCAGCGCGTCGGCAGGGCGAAGCACAGGATTGGCGAAGTCAGCGAGGGCTACGTCATAGCGACGAACGTCGAGGACTACCTTCAGAGCCTCGTCATAGCGAAGAGAGCCTTGGAAGGGCGCTTCGAGGCGGTCGAGCCGATAGGCGGGCTTGACGTCCTGGCTCACTTCGTCGTCGGGTTGCTCATTGAATACCGGAAGCTCCCCCGTGAGAGACCCTACGAGATAGCGAAACGAGCGTACGTCTACCGCGATTTGAGCTGGGAAGATTACCTTGACGTTCTCAGCGTTTTAGAGGACGCTCGCCTGGTCGGCTACGATGAGGAGAGCAACCTCCTCTACCTTAGGCGAGGAGCGTTCCAGTACTACTACGAGAACCTCTCAACGATTCCGGACGAGATTTCCTGGAGAGTTTTCAACGCCAAAAGCGGGCACGTCATAGGAAGGCTCGACGAGAGCTTCGTAATGGACCTCGAGGAGGGCATGGAGTTTGTCATGAACGGGCGGAGCTGGATAGTGCTCAAGATAGACGACGAAAGCCGGCTCCTTAAGGTTAGGGAGAGTAAAAGCCTCGAGAGCGCGATACCGAGCTGGGAGGGCGAGATGATTCCGGTTCCCTTCGGGGTTGCATTCGACGTCGGCAGACTGAGGAGAGAGTTGGCCTTCGACTTCAGAAAGGCGTTGGACCTTCTGGAGGGCGTTGAATTTAGCGAAGAGGAACTTAGAAGGGCTTTCGAGGAAATAAGGGACGAGCCGTTTCCAACCGACCGCGATATCGTCGTCGAGAGCACGCCCAAAGCGCTGATAATCCACGCCGATTTCGGGAGCAGGGCGAACGAAGCGATAGGGAGGATAGTTCACTCGCTTCTCATACTCCGGTACGGCAGGGTTTTCTCGGTAAGGAGTCAGGGGCACGCGATAGTCTTCAAGACCCCGTTCCAGCTCAATCCGGAGGAGGTCAAGCGCTACCTCTATCAGGAACCCGAAAGCGTTGAGTTTATAGTTTCCCGCGCTCTGAGGGATTCCCACGCCTACCGCTGGAGAATGCTGAACGTGGCCAAGCGGTTCGGTGCCCTGAGGCGGGACGCGAGGATAAGGAGAATCGAGAGGCTCTTCGAGGGGACGGTAATTGAGAGGGAAACGCTCAACGAGCTCTACCACGATAAGGTTGACGTCAGGAAGACCGAGCTCGTGATGGAGCTGCTCAAGGCCGGCTCGCTGAGGGTGAAGACCGTCCTGAGGAAGGAGCCTTCAACTCTGGCGAGGCTCAACATGACGGTGAGCGGGGAGTTCCTGCTGTCGGGCGTTCTCGAGAGGGACGAGCTTATTGAGCTGTTCAGGAAGAGGTTGCTCGAGCACGAGGTCGTTCTCGTCTGCACTAACTGCGGGTGGCACTCAAAGACGAAGGTGGCGAGACTTCAAAACATCAAGCTGAGGCAGTGTCCGCGCTGTGGTTCAAAGATGTTAGCTGTGGCGCATCCCATCGATGCCGAGGAGTTCTTTGAAGTCCTCGAAAAAGTCCGCCATGGAAAGCCATTGGAGAGAAAGGAGGAAAGGGCTTACAGGAAGCTGTTAAAGGCGTCTGATTTGGTCGATACCTACGGCTTCGAAGCGGTGCTGGCGCTGGCGAGCTATGGAACGGGGCCCGATACTGCCGCGCGCCTGCTGGCGCAGTACAAAGGGGACGCATTAATCCTCGCGCTCATGGAGAGGGAAAGGCAGTTCATAAGGACGAGGCGGTTCTGGGTCGATAGGAAGGAGAAGGAATATACAGAAAACAGGAGTGCATCTTGATTTTGTGTCCAAACGGGTTCCTTTGACTGAACCCCCACCAGTTACTGGTGATGCCCTACCTGAACGCGTGTTCCACCAGGGGGTCGGGAATGAAGTAGCCCTCGATGGTCTTTTCCAGATAACCGTAGCGGACGAGGTTGTTGAGGACGTTGGAAAAATTCTTGTCGTCTATTCTCTTCCCTTCGAGGAGTTCAACTGTCTCCTTTATCTCCTTCCAGCGGTGTTTTCCGTTGGCTACCGCCCTCATTGCCAGTTCGTACCGGAGGGATAACCGTTTCAGAGCCGAAAACTCCGAAAGAATTAACCTTTTAGCGTCCTCTTTGAGTCTGTTCAGCGCTTCCCTGTGGGACATGCCGAGGTAGCGGTTGTAACCGTAGAGGGTCAGCCAGCCAACTATTCCATCAAGTTCGCCAACGGTTTCTTCAATATCATCCTCCGGAACGTTAAGCCCTATCTCCTCAAAACCCCGCCTAAGGAAGTCTATACTCTGCCTTCTCTCAAACCTTTTCAGTCTTATCTCCCTGTGGGCTCTTCCGAAGAGAGCCGATTCTGGGTTGTGGATGCCTAAAAAATCCTCCAGCAGGCCCACCTCCGAACCCGTCAGGATGAAGCTCACGTTTTGCAGTTCGTCCATAGCCCAAGCTATCAGCTCCGGGTACCTTGAATTTGAGAACCTCAGGTACTGGGCCTCATCGATGGCAATTATGAAGCGCTCTCCGATGGAGTCTATGCGCTCAAGAACCTCGTGAAGACTCACGCTCTTGTCAACGCTCAGTTCTATCCCCAGTCCCCCAATACGAACCCCTTTGAGGGATTTTAGGGTCTCTTTGGCGCGTTCCTTCGTGGAGCCCCTGAGGTAGCCCTGGAGTATGAGCTTCCCGATGGCTTCTTTTGGAACGCTTCCGAACTCGGAGTATACCTTTCTCGCATCAATCTTAATGCTTCTGTAGGGGAGTTCGTTTAGTGTAACGTTCAGAAGGGAGCTCTTGCCGAGACGCCTAATTCCGAGGAGCACTATGAGTGGAAGACCCTTCTCTATCGAGTTTTCAATCAGAGAAAGCTCTTCCTCGCGGTCATATAGCTCCTCCCGCTTCATCTTGGGTTTAGGGTTGAACAGCATACCCCCCACCAGTTACTGGTGGGGGGGCCTGCTTAAAAAGATTGGGTCAAAGGGAAGAAGAAAATCTCACTCCTTCGGCTCGTTCCCGCCGTAAATCTCGTTGAGGGCCTTGAGGAACTCGCTGGCGGTAACGACGTCCCTGACGTCTATGCGCTCGAACTTGGTGTGCGAGATGTCGAGGTTGCCGGGGCCGAAGACTATCGTCCTCGTTCCGTTGTACATGAAGTTTATCGCGTCCGTCCAGCTCCTCATTCCGCCGAACTCGTCGAGGCCCGTCTTCTCCATCGCCTTTTTGGCCAGCTGGACTATCTCCTCGTCGGGCTCGAGCCTGTAGCCGTCCCATATCTCGGTGTACTCGTAGCTCTTGGTGTATTCGTCGAGTATCGGGTCCATCAGGTCCAGAACGTCCTCGACCTCCTGCTCCGGCAGGAGCCTCGCCTCGAGCCTTCCCTTGCACAGGGCGGGGATTAGGTAGACGGGGTTCTCGCAGACGAGCTCCTGAATGCCTATGTGCGGGTCGAAGAACTCGCCCTTGGCCTTGAAGGGTTCGAGCTTCTTGAGCTCCTCTAGCATCTTATATGTCTCTTCAATCGCGTTCACACCGCTCTCCGGGCAGGCGCCGTGGGCTTCCTTGCCGTCCACCTCGAAGTAGGCCTCGATGTTGCCGGCGTGGGCGATGTGAACCTCAAGGTCGGTCGGCTCCAGAACGACGGCCATTCTCGGTTTATAGCGCTCCATGAAGAGTGCGCTCCCGCGACCGCCGAGTTCCTCGTCGCTGACGAAGACGATGCCGACGTTGAGGTCTTTGCCCTCTTTCCTCAGCTCCTCGAGCATGAGCAGAATCGCGGCCGCACCGCCCTTGATGTCGCTCGCGCCGGTGCCGTAGATTATGTTGCCCCTGACGAAGGGCTCTGCGCGAATCGGTATGGTGTCAACGTGGACCTCGTAGAAAAGCTCGGCCTCGGGGTTCACGACGAGGTCTATTATCTCGCCGTCGCTCTCTATCTTGACGTCGTAGTCGAGCCTGTGCAGGAACTCCATGATGTGGAGCATGAGCCTGTCTTCCTGGCCCGAAGGCGAGGGTATCTTCAAAAGCTGGAGGAGTATCTCCTTCGCTCTCTCGGTCTTCATTTGGTTCACCTAATCATACTCCTCACCACGGTTTATAAAGGCTCTTAGGTTCGAAAGTGTAGTTAACGTTTTAAGGGCTAAAACCTAAAGTGGGCATCTTGGCACTTCCAATATAACCGGAGGAATTGAAATGAGAAAGAAAGTCCTTTCGGCTCTTCTTCTTGTGCTCCTGATTGCTTCGACTTTTCCCTTTGGTGGCTTTTGGTTCATCGGCCCCGTTGCTGCCCTCGATTCAAAGCCCGACCTCGAGATTCGGGATGTCAGGTATTCCCTCGATATAAGCGGCAATCCAGTTGTAACTGCCCTTGTGGCAAATAACGGGAGCGATTCCGGCCCGTTTAACGTCACATTCTATTTTGCAGAGCCCTTTGAGATACCAATCCCAGTAGAAACCCAGTTTGAGTGGACAAACGTTTCTAACATCATTGGAAGCGCCGTCGAAGTTCAGGGAAACGGGACCTACGCCGGCACGGTGGTTTTGGAATCGAATGGAAACTTCACGTACAGGATGCCGTTCGCGGTGAACTTCTTTGGAGTGCCCTCGGATAGACTCTTTGTGAGCTCAGATGGCTGGGTTGGGTTCATCCCAGAAGGGGCCGCGATGCCCTTTGCCGGCACCATTGATGGCGGTTTCTGGCATCTGAACGTCTCAGATGGCTACGTTCTCGTGACAAACCTTTCTGAATCGGTCCTTATTGAGTGGCTGGGTTCCGGGGAAGAGACCGTGAATTTCCAGGTGCTTATAACAGAGAACGGAACCGTCGTCTGGCGCTATCTTCTGGGAGGAGATGGAGCATGGGGCGGCTACTGGGTCTCAATCGCAGGCACCTGGAGGGGTTTAAGGCCCGAGAACGGTAAAGCCTATCTGCTGGAGATTCCCGACGTTACACCCATTATCAGAGACGTGCCCGTTGAGGAGCTCTCCGCTGGAGGTGTGAGAAGCATAGACCTCCCGTCGCCTATTTCCCATGGCTACGTCCTCGTTGTTGCAGATAAGGAACTTGAGACCGGCGATGAGAGGCCGGAAAATAACTTTATGAATGCCGGGATATGGCCCGGCGACTACTGGATTGAGAACGCAACAGTAAGGAACGAGCCTTACCCCGGAGGGGACCTGGAGGTTGGTGTAAGGGTAGGAAGCACTTCACAGCGTCCGAGGGCGAGGGTAGAGCTTCTGATGAACGACACAGTTGTTGCAACCACAGAGCTTGCGGAATGGGACTTCAACAACGGAACAGCGGACACAACGGTCAGATGGGATACGGTATTGCCCGGCAACTACACCCTCAGCGTCCGTGTCGTCTCGGATGATGATGTAAACCCGGATAACAACCAATACACGATAGGAGATTACTCCTTCCCACTACCGGATTTTAGGGTGGATGGAATCTCCGTAGAAATGCCCGAGTGTACTGGCGGATGGATGACTGTTCAATTTAACGTAACTAACTCTGGGGGCCAGTGGGATGGGTCCGTTGAATACGAGGTGTTGGTCGGAACATCCAATGGGACCGAGAGCAATAAGGGCAGCGTAATCCTCTGGGGAAACACCGGGCACGCCTTTGAGAGTTTCACCGTCCCCCCGGGAACGATAGAGAACGTAACAGTCATCATAGACCCCGACAACAAAGTCCCCGAGAAAAACGAGGCCAACAACGGGGACACGGATGGGATTGGAAGAAACTACCCACAGGTTGACGTGGCCATAACCGATATGGACGCCCCCGCAACCGCGACCTCGGGGGACTGGTACACCGTCAACATCACACTCGAAAGCAATGCCTGCTTTGATGGCCCCATTGACGTCAGCCTATACGAAAACGGCAACGTTTCAACGTCAGAACGGTACTATGGGATAAACGGTACCAAGGAAGTCAGGCTGAGCTGGAGTCCAAGGGAAATTGGAACCTCAAGCCTAACGGCAACAGTTGCCGTGGAGGGGGACCCAAACGAAGACAACAACAGGGTCTCCACGACGGTAAACGTTCTCGGGCCCGATTTTCTCATAACAAACGTTACCCTTGTGAGCTTTGATGGTATCGCAGGAAGCGAGGCCGTTTTCAACGTTACCGTAAAAAACACGGGAGCGTCGTTCGACGGCTATTTCTCGGTTGAAGTTATGGGCGGCCTAGGGTACAGCTCGGGGCCCGGCACAGACACGACTTATGTCTCGGGACTGGAAAGAGGGGAGTCAAAAACCGTAACGCTAAGGGTCTATCCCAACGGGGGAACCAACGAGCTGTCGTTTGAGGTTGACCCCGGAAACAGAATCCCCGAAACAGACGAGTCCAACAACGGGTTCACGTACGTTCTCAATGTTCCTCGCCCCAACTTCATCGTCGAGGACGTTAATGTACCCAGAGACGTCGTTGGCGACGTGGAGGTAAACGTGACCGTGAAGAACACCGGGGCCCCGTACAACGGCACCCAATATGGGCTTTGGGTCATCCTATCAACAAACGGTTCAACGGACTGGGTACCGTTCTACGGGCTCATCGGTCAAAACGAGAGCACAACACTGAGGGGAGACCTCCATATCCAGGCCCCGGGAGGGGTCGTTAACGCAACCATCGGGAGCAACGTTAACGAAACTTCAAAGCTCGACAACAGTCTCCTCAAGGGGTTCTCAACTGAGTGGCCTGACCTTGTGGTGAGCGTTGAGCCCATGGAGGTTGCCGTTGGGGAGGGAACCTTCAAAGCGAGAGTGGAAAACATTGGAAATGCCACGATAAACCTCAACGGCGGGATATTCCTGACCTACTCGGTTACCTACGAGAACGGAACGCCGTACAACGGGGTTGAGCGGATATCCGGCTATCCCCTGACGATTGCCCCGGGTGCTTCCAGGGAGGTTACGCTAGAAATTCCCCTCAAATCCGGGGAAAACAAAATATCTGTCCTCGTTGATGCTTATGATGACATCTCCGAGGCGAACGAAAGCAACAACGTTGCGAATACAGTTGTTAATGCGGGAGTCCCGGACTTCTCAATTGAACGCATCGCCGTTCCCGAGGAACTGCTCAATGGGAGCGCCTTCGTCAACAAACTCTACACAATCAACGTTACGATAGTCAACAGGGGGAGCAACTTCAGCGCATACGATGACTACCTCTGGGTTTCCCTTTTGGTTGATGGCGTGGAGCAGTCCGTGTACACCACAAGAAACCTGGCCGGTAACGAGTCGTGGAATCTGAGCGTTGCCTCCAGGTTTTCCCCTGGAAAGCACAACGTAACCATAGTGGTTGACCCCCAAAACTATTGGCAGGAGTCCAACGAGTCCAACAACCGGGTTACGTTTGAAACCGGCTTCCTCAAGGGGCCCGACCTTGTTCCTGTTGGGGTTACCTGGAGCCCCCTGAACTTCTCCGCAGGGGACAGGGTGGAGTTCACTATATACCTTGAAAACCGCGGAGGAGGGGTTTACCTCGGCTATTACCCCTCGCCCCTTTACGTCCAGGTTCTCGGTGAAAACGGCGTTCTGGCCGAAGGATACGCCTATTCATGGGACCTCGGGCTTGAGATGAGACTCAACGAAACGGAAAAATTCACGTGGACGTGGAGCTCGGCCCTTCCCGGAAACGTTACCCTGAAGGCCATAGCGGACTACGATGGGGTTATTGAAGAGTCCAATGAGTCAAACAACGTCCTTCTCGTCCCATTGGGAGAGACCGGTAAGTCGGACCTCACCATCCGAAACCTGAGCATCGAAAGCCCCGCGTACTGGAAAACAATCACCCTAACTGCCGTTGTTGAGAACCTGGGAGACCCTCTCAGCCGCCCAATCCCTGTTCAGTTCTCCCTTAACGGACAGAGCAGGACGGTCTGGATTCCAGGCCTTGGAGGGAACGAGAGCAGGAACGTCAGCGCTGAAATGGTTGTCACCGGGGTCGGAAGCATCTCCGCAGGTGCCGCCGTTGACCCGTACAACTACATTCCCGAAACAAACGAGTCCAACAACGCCATCTCCAGAACCCTGGAAGTCCAGAGACCGGACCTGATTCTGGTCAACTACACGTGGGTTGAGGAAGACGTCCCAAGAGGATACCTGAGCTTCGACGTTACCGTTCTGAACGATGGTGGAGACGAGTACAGGGAGTTTGCACTGGGGCTTTACATCAACGGAACTCTCGCCTCGACCGTAAACGTTCCCGGTCTGAAGTCGGGAGAGCGCGCCACGGAGAGAATAAAGGCCCAGCTACCCGGTGAGGGGAACTTTACGATAACGCTTGCGGCCGACGCCCACAACATCGTTCCGGAGCTCAGCGAGACCAACAACAACGCCAGCGAGACCCTTCGCATTGAACTCCCGGATTTGATTGCGGAGGGCTTTGAAGTTCCCGAGATGAACGCCAACGAGAGGTTCATCCTCAACGTCACGGTCGCCAACGGGGGAAACGTCTCATCTCCGGGTTTCTACGTCAGCGTGCTTCAAAACGGGAGGGAGATAGGCAGGACGTGGGTTGCGGAAATCCCCGCTAACTCCTCGCTGATTGTTGGAGTCCCTGTGAAGCCTCTGCCCGGGGATGCAAACATAACCGCAGTCGTTGACTCCAGCGGGGCAATCGTTGAATCAAACGAGGGGAACAACGAGATAACAAGGACAGCCCACGTGAGCGCCCCAGATATAGAGGTTGTCTCATTCAACCCGGGAAGCTTTGAGTACTCCGGTGAAATTGCAAGCGCCACAGTTGTTCTCAGAAACACCGGCGATTATCCGACAGGGGTCTTTGACCTCACGGTCAAGTCAGACCGCGTTCTCGGCTCGACCTACGTGGAATCAATAGGGCCCGGAGAAGAGGTCGAGGTCAGCGTTCAGTGGCTCGTCGAGGGGGGCAACTACACCCTGAGTGCGGTCGCCGATTACAGGGGAGACGTTGTCGAGTACAGGGAAGACAACAATGAGGCCGGTGCAACGGTAAGCGTGCCTCTCCCGGATATCGTTGTTGAGAAAATCAACACCAGCAGGGCCAACGCCGGCGAATGGATGAGCGTGTTGGCTGTCTTGGCGAACAAAGGGGAGACCACGAAAAAGGGCTTCTACGTGGGGCTGTACGTGGACTCCATGCTGGCGGGAATCAAGAGGGTCTACGGGATTGATGGAAACGGAAGCACAACGGTGAACTTCACCTGGAAGGCAACCTACGGAAACCACACGCTTGAGGTCAGGGCGGATATCTACGGCGAGGTTGGGGAGGACAACGAATCAAACAACCGCATCTCAAAGAACGTAAGCGTTGACGACCACGAACCCCCGAGAATTCTCTCGTTCTACCCAACAAACGGCTCCTTCACCTCAGACCCGAGGGTCGGTGCCCTCGTAGCCGATGACGGGGCAGGAGTTTCCTGGGAGGACAGCTTTATCCGCCTGCTCCACAACGGGGTTGAAGTTCCCGGCTCAACGGCATACGCATCAGGCTGGCTGGTCTTCCACAATTCCACACACCTCGAAGACGGCAACTACACTGCCATTGTTTTCCTGAAGGATAGGGCCGGGAACACCGTTATTGGGGCATGGAACTTCGTCGTGGACAGGGAACCTCCGAGGATTGAGGTCAACGTGACGGACGGAGCAACCTACGAGGCCGTCAGTCCCGGGGTTAGGGTCGTGGACGAAGCCCTCAAGGGATACACCGTTCTCCTGAACGGCGTGAGGTTCAGCGGAGGAACAATACGGAAAGACGGACACTACGTTCTGAAGATTCTCGCGGAGGATATGGCAGGAAACATGGCAAACTACACCGTATTATTCTCGGTAAACGGACGGCCGTCGCCTCCTTCTGGTCTCAGCGTTTCGGTCTCGGGAGACACCGTTGAGCTCAGCTGGTTGCCAAGCGGGGACCCCGACGTTCTCGGTTACTACGTGTACCTCGACGGGAAGAGGATTAACGACGAACCCATCGAAGCGACGACCTTCAGAGACGCCCTTGGTGATAGCCTGAACTACTCGGTAACCGCCGTTGACCTCTCGGGAAAGAAGAGCGAACCCGCGTTGCCCACGGGAGTACGGCTGGGCATTGAAGCGGGCAGGCTCGCCGGGGAGTATCCCGCCGAGATTAACGTTACAGCAGAGACCTTAGACCGGCCCCTCAACGGCACCGTAACACTGGAAACCCTTGACGCCACGGGAGCGGTAACCAACAGGGTGGAGAATTACATCGAGCTAACTGACAAAGCGACGGTCGAGTTCAACCTAACGGTGCCTTCATCAACGGTCTCGCTGAGGGCCGTTTTTGTATCCGGGAACTCATCTACTTCCATTGAAATCCCCGTTGAAGTCCAGAAGCCGGAAGAACCGGAAATCGAGGCTGGAACGCTGAGAAGGGGTCTTCCTGAGAAGGTCGTCGTCAGGATAACCAACTGGGGTTCCGCAGACCTTTCAACGGAGGGTGCAGTTCTCAGCGCGGGAGGGGCAACGTGCGAGCTCATAGAGGGAGGGGAGAGCATTAAACCCGGGGAAACGGGCGTCCTCACTTACCGCGTTGTCCCAAGCGAAAGGGGAGTTCTCAACGTGAGCTTCACGCTGGGGAATATCTCCGCGGAGAGGACCGTAACCGTTAGAGACCCCGTTTCGAGCCCCGTTCTCGTCCTTACAGATGAATTTGTAAAAGGCGGCCGGGCCACGATAGCCGTCGTATTCAGGAACACCGGGAGCGCTCCCCTTGAGGTCAGGGGCGTTTCCACCCTTGGAATGAGGCGGGAAGTTTCCAGAACCCTCGAGCCCAACGAGACAGCTAGAGTTCGCTTCACCTACAACGTCCCGCTGGACGCACCCGATGAAATGTCTGTAAAGGCCGTCGTTGAAACCGACGTTGGCAACTTCAACGGCGGAGAACTCGTTGAGACGACGAGGCCACCGTACAACGCGAGGGTAACTGTGGGAGGAACCTACGACCTCGGTCAGGAGGTTTTCATAGCCGGTGAGGCGTACAGCTCCTCCGGCCCGGTTCCCGATGCCATTGTTCGCGTAGCGATAGCTCGCGGCGACTTCGTGAGGGTCTACTACGTGATTACCGACGAAAACGGAAGGTTCAACATGACCTTTAGGCCCCCAAAGAAGGAAGCGGGGCACTTCATCGTCAGCGCAACACATCCAAGCGTCGTTTCCCTCGAAGACGATGGGGAGTTCGACGTCGTTGGATTCACAATATCCCCCGAGGTTTACAAACTCCGCGTCTCCCAGATGTTCAACGGGACGATACGTGTCAGGCTATTCAACCCTCTCGGCTCCTCAAACGTTTCGACGTCCGTAAGCGCGCCTGAAGGCTACACCGTTGGAATTCCAGACAGGTTTGAGATGCCCAATGGAAACAGCGTCGTTGAGATAGACCTCGCCGGCATTGACGTCTCAAACGGCACAATAAACGTAACCTTCACAACAAACCTCCTTGGAAAAACCGTCGAGAGAACGCTCAAAATCGAGGTGGAGGTTCTTCCACCCCGGCCCCTCCTGAGGGCAAACCCCAACCACGTGGAGGCGGGAATCCTGACCAACGACAGCTGGAGCGGGACGGTAACGCTTGAAAACTACGGCTTCGAGGAACTAAGGGACGTAAGCGTGAACTCAACGATTCCCTGGCTGAAGGTCGTCTCAAACGTAACGTCCCTCGGGCCTGGGGAGACCGCGGGGATAGCCCTTTACGCCAGACCTCCCTCAAACGTTACAGGAACCTTCGACGGAGCCATCAGGGTAACGGCCTCGAACCACCCGCCACTGGAGATTCCCGTCAGGTTCGTTGTAACACCAGAAGAGCGCGGAGGAATAATCGTTGTAACGATGGACACGAACGGAACACGGCTTGCGGGGGCGAGCGTTGAGATTCTCAACGATTACTTCCACGCCAATGGAACAACGGACTCAAACGGAACGCTTTTGCTCCAAGACATCCCCGTCGGGGATTACACGGTCTTCATATCGAAGGCCGGCTACTACACCTACAGCGGCAGGATTGTCGTTGAAACCGGAGTCAACAGAACCGTTAACGCCGTCATGGTGCCGTCAACGATAAGCGTCGAGTGGGAAGTCGTCCCGATAACAATCCAGGATGTCTACACGATAAAGCATGAGATTCGGTACAAGACCTACGTTCCGGCACCGCAGATTGACATGCTAGGGGGAGACCTTGAAGTTTTCATTGACTACGAAAAGCTCGCGGAGATGGGCGTTGCGGAGATGAGGGGACAGGTCGTCGTTACCAACTACCACCCCTACGTTTCGGTCTTCAACGTCTCCCTCAAAGCCTCAGGAAGCCACTACGTTGACGTGAAGTTCGCTGTGGACAAAATTGAAGAACTCAAGCCCGGCGAGACGGTAGTTGTTCCCTACGTGGTCAGGGTCTACCACCACAGGTCTCCGCCGATAAACCCCTGCAGTCATGAGGACATGGTGCTGTCCCTGGACGGCGGCATGGTCTGCACAGAGGACGCCGGCCTTGTCCAGATAAACGCCCAGACCATCCATAAGATTTACGTTAAAACGACCTGCGACGGTTGTTTAAAGAGCTCGGCGCTCTTTGCGGGCAAGGCCCTCATGGAGGGGCTCATTAAGATACCTATACTAAATGAAGTGAGCGAAATCATTGATGACGTATCTGACGTGGTGGACTTAATCTCGGTTTTCAACGAGTCCGCGGTCGGGCTTAGCGAGCTCTACGACAGGTACGCCATGATGGTCATGAACCCAACCGACGAGAACATCAAAAACTTCAGCGTTGCTTTCAACGCCGAGAAAGACGCCCTGGCAAAGGCCGTCAAGAACGCGGGGATTGGGACTGCCTACGTTGCCTATCAGATTTCCGCGCTGAGCTTTGTGCCATTGGTTGACGAGAACGGCACTATCATCGGGTACTCGTATACGACCACCGACCCGCTGTATCCAAAGATAATTCAGAACATTGCTCAGGTAAACGAAGAAGAGGCTATTAAAGCGCTTTTAGACTACGAAAAAGACGATAAGATAGATAGCATTATTGACACTATTTCAGAGAAGGTTCCGATAGTAGGAAAGGTGTATGATGCAATGGACTTCCCGAAAAAGGTTGCAGAAGTTACCCCATACGCCATTCAGGCCGTTCTCAACTGCGCCGCCTGCTGGGCCCACTTCATGTGCAACAGCACCTCCTCGGCTAACATCTCAATTGAATCACAGATAGCAACGGCGAATTTCGTCTACGAAGAAGCTAACGGACCCTCCGGCTTCGGAGGCACCAACGTTTCGAATGGGGCCTGCGGTATTATTCCAAACACCACAAAAACCACCACAAGCACTTTAACGGGCATCTCTGACGGGAGCGGGGACTACTCCAGCCTGCACATGTGCGTTAACCTGGTGCTGACCATAGAACAGAAGCTGGCCTTCGAGAGACAGGGTTTCCAAGCATCGCTCAAGTTCACGAACACCAACGCCAACCTAAGCCTCGAAGACGTCAACGTTACAATAACGTTCCTCGATGCCAACGCCTCAAATGCCGACGACATGTTCTTCGTCAGGCTTGAAAACTCCGACGGGCTCTCCGGAGGCACGCTTTCACCGGGAAGCACGGCCAAGCTGAGCTGGCTTATACTACCCAAGCCCGGCTCTGCAAAGTATGCAAGAACGCGCTACTACGTTAGAGCGACCATAACTGGCCGCATTGGCAACGGAACGATAACCTTCGAAACATGGCCCGCGAGGATTGACGTGGAGCCCGTCCCACAGCTTGAGCTGGACTACGTCCTTCCAGGGAGGGTCTACGGGGACGACCCGTACACACCGGAGAAGGAGGAGCCTGTTCCCTTCGTCTTCGGGGTCAGGGTGAAGAACGTCGGTTACGGAACGGCCAAGAACCTGGTCATAGAATCCACTCAGCCGAAGATAGAACGGGCCAACTACCCAGGGATATACATAGACTTCAGCATCATCGGAACAGTCGTGAACGGGAGGAGCGTTCCCAACAGCCTGACGGTTGACTTTGGAGACCTTGGGCCCGGACAGAGCTCAACGGCTGTGTGGCTCATGATTGCCGAGGTAACGGGCGACTTCCTGAACTACACGGCCACGTTTACACACAGCGACGAGCTTGGAGGTGAAGAAACCTCGCTCATCAGGGAGGTCAGGACTCACTTCCTCGTGAGGGCATTTGAGGACACCGCGTACAGCGACGGCATGACGGACTTCCTGGTGGACGACGACCGCGATGGAGTGCCCGACGGGATAATTGACTCAACGGGACTTGACTTCAACGTCGTTCCCGTGAACTTCACCGAGGAATCCACCGGAGAAAGCCTTAGAATTCTGCCCGACGTCAGAACTGGAGGGTGGATTTTCCTGAGAATCCCCGCAGATGGAAACTCCACAGTTTTGAGGGACGACGGCTCAAGGCCGGTTCTCCAGTGGTGGGACAACGGAAGTCTGAACGTTCTCGACGTTGGAACTGCCGGGTTCTACGTGCTCAAGGTGAACAGTCCGCCGGTTCCTGTGATGAGAATCAAAAACGAAACCAACGGGGTGGTCTTAGACGGCTCGCTGAGCTACGACCCGGACGGCGAGATAGTGAAATATCTCTGGAGGCTCAACAACTCAACGTTCGAGGGTGAAACTGTCAGCGCAGCCCTTCAACCTGGAGAGTACAACGTTACGCTCACAGTCTGGGACGACCTTGGAAAGAACGCCTCCACATCACGGATACTCATCGTCTCATCTGGAGCGAAGTTTAGGGTTGCCCTTACAGTGAATCCAAAGGAGGGCACAGTTCCCTTCAACGTAACTGCAACGGCCAACATCACGAACACTGGCGACGAGGCAGGCAACTACACGGCGGAGATTCTCCTCGATGGGGATGCCCTGTTCGAGGACACCGTCTATCTTGAACCGGGCCAGTCAAAGCTCGTCGAGGTTTCAGCGGAGATAACCGAGCCCGGAGAGCACGAGGTCGCTATAGATAACGAGACCGTGAGAATAAAGGCGTATCGGGTAGTAACCGAGGAAATGAACGAGACTCTAAACTACACCAGGGACTTCGGGCACTACCAGAGCTTTACATGGAACCAGTTCCTTAAAGAGTTCTCCAACTGGAGCTCCCTCCTCCTTGATAACATCTCAGTCCCCGAGCTGGGGCTTCAGAACGAGAGCGTGAACGCTTCCCCCTGGGAGCTCGTTTCCACAGAGAGCAACCTGGGAATCGAAAACGGCTCCCTCGTGGCAGTTTATGGGAGAAACATCACGGTAACGGGAGTCCGTGAATGGAACGTTACGACGGTTCTCATCCACCAGAAAGCGGTTCTCAACGGCACGGCCACCCGCGAGGTTGACTCAGAGCCGCCGGTCGTAACGGTGTCTCCCGGAAGCGGAATTTACGACAGCATCTCAATCCTGAACATCACTGTGAAAGACGAAACCAACGTAACGGTTCGTCTTATTGTAAACGGCGTTGAGCAGAACGTTACACTGGTTTCAAGGCACGGCAACACTTCATTCCTGGAGGCAAGGCCCGAGCTGGAGAAGGGCAACAACACCGTCGAGGTCATGGCCAACGACTCCTTTGGAAACGCGGCGAGGGTTGAGAACTGGTACTACATCAACCCGGAGGCACCCAGCATCAGAATCACGAGCCCAGAGGGGAGGGTGTACAACGAAAACTCCGTCTGGCTCAACTACAGCGTGAGCGACGATGACCTCAAGGGGGCTGTAGCGTACCTCGACGGGGAGATAATTGCAGAGGGCTCAAACGGAAGCGTTCTGGCAACTCTACCGAGCGGGTGGCACAGCTTCACGGTTGTTGCGTGGGACGTTGAAAACAACGTCAGCAAAACGGTCTCCTTCAGGATAAACGACCCTCCGTCGGTTGATTTTACTTGGGCGGCGGACATGCTGGTCGTCCACTTCGCGGCGAATTCCTCAGACAGGGACGGTGTGGTTAGATACTTCTGGGACTTCGGGGATGGGAGAACTTCAGACGCACGGAACCCAGTTCACGTCTACGAGAGCGGGGGAACCTACACGGTAACTCTGACGGTTTGGGACGCCTACAACATGAGCTCAAGCGCATCCAAGGTCATTGATGTCTTCGCAAACGTAAGCCTCGCAAGAAACGAGAGCTTTGCTTACAAGAAGGACTTCGGACACTACAACACCTCCTCGTGGGAGGCTTTTGTAAAGGACTACGGAGCGTGGGTGAACGAGACCCTCTCCAAGGTTGCAGTTAACCTGACGCTCGACGAAATCTGGGACGTAAAAACCTCCCGCTGGAGCCTTGAGAACAGCTCCTCAAACCTGAGCTACGGCTCCGGCCATGGTTGGATTAACTCAACGTACTCGCGTCAGGTTATTGTCAGGGGAACTAGCGGCCATAACGTGACCACACTGCTCATCGTCCAGAGGGCAGTTCTCTTCGCCAGCGCCACGAACGAGAAGGACACCACCGGGCCGAACATAGCGATAATCAGTCCGATAAACGGCACATACGCCAATTTCAGTGAGGTACTCATAAGGGTCAGCGACCCCTCGGGAGTTACGAGCGTTGAAGCAAAGCTCGATGGAAAGGGGATAGAGATTGAGGGGTCAAACGGCACCTGGAGAGCGAACGTTACGGTCCCTACTGGCCACCACGTCCTGAACGTAACCGCAAAGGACGGATGGGGCAACGAAGCCTCGGCATCGGTCGGCTTTACCGTCAATGAAACCCTGCTGGTGAGGCACTTCAACGGGACGGAGGTTATAGTCATCCCCGGGGAACTCGGGTGCTCTTTCGGCGTTGACAACGGGACGATAGGAATTAGCCTGTGGCTCGGGGAGAATGGGACATCAATGAGGTTCCCGCTGGAAAGAACGGTTGTGATAGACGAGCGTCTTGGGGCAGAGACCTGGCTCGCCGTGAGCAGTGGTATGGAACTCCAGAGCGTTCTGACAAACGAGCTAGAGCTCACAAGGCGGGGGAAGAAGTACAAGAGAAACGTCATCAACGCAACTGTCGTAGGGGATGGCTACGCAGTTCTCATGATTCCGCGCAACGGTATGGACGTCGTAGCAGTCTATCTATGGAAAAACGGGACGAAAACGGCTCTTTCAACGGAGCGGAACAGGACATACTATGGAATCCTCGGAGATTACGTCTACGTGACAATCACAGAAGACCCAACGGTTGAGGTGATACTCGAAAAGGAACAGAATCCCGCGTTGACGAACAACTGGCTCATGCTCGGATTCCTCTGGGAGAGGTGGTATATGAAACTAAGCGGGGAGTTCTCGGAACTGCTTCAGAACGTTAGCACTACCAACAGCACGGAACTGGAGGGTGCCATTGAGCTCCACGAACAGGCCAAAGAATTCCACGAGAGGGGCCTTAAGTTTTATCCAACGGTTCCAGTGCGTTACGCGATTTATATGAGAAAAGCCTACATCCTTGAAAAGCGGGCACTGAACATTCTTAGAGGCCTTGTGCCGGTTTGAGCTTCTCTCCCCGTTTTCTATTTTCATCCTCCGTAGCCACAGATTTAAAAGGACTCCACTAAATCCATCTTGGGCGATGAAGAGATTCATCCCTCCTGACGGGGACTCGCTCCCCCCGAGATGAAGACGCGGTCCCCCCTCGAGCCCTTTTGGAGGTGGGAGCTTGGAGAACCTTGAGGTAATCTATCCGGACCTGTTCCCAATCGAGATTCCGCCCAACACGGTGATGCTGAAGGGCCTTAACTGGGACTCCAACGTCTACCTCTTCCGCTCCGGAAAGGAAGCCCTCATCATCGACACGGGCACGGGCGAGAACGTCGACCGCTATTTCTCCCTGTGGCTCGGTGAGGGCTACCTCAACGGCCTAAGGAAGGTCGTGATATTCAACACGCACGAGCACTTCGACCACGTCGGCGGAAACCTTGCAATGAAGGAGCTCTTCGAGAGGCTCGGCGTCGAGGTTCTCTTCGCTTCGCACAGGAAAACAGCAGAAGCCCTTGAGCGCGCTGATGAAAGGATAATCCTCGACTACGCCTACGGGAAGAGGTTTCCGGGGCATGATGTTGACATCAAGCTCGATGATGGCGACTACCTTAGGGTTGGCAAGAGAAAACTGCTCCTGCTCCACACGCCGGGCCACACAGCGGGAAGCTCCTGCCTCTACCTCGACGGCGAAGTTAAGCTAATCTTCACCGGCGACACGATATTCAATGGAACCGTCGGGAGGACGGATTTGCCAACCGGAAACAGGGAAGAGCTGAAGAGAAGCATCGAGAGGCTGGCAGAGCTTGAAGTCGACTTCGGCCTGCCCGGGCACGGGTGGGTGATAAAGGACTGGCGCGGGAACATAGAAACCGTGAGGAGGTTCCTATGAGGAAGGGTTCCCTGAAGGAGGTTCTGGCAAAGATTAAGCACGACCCGAGGGAGGACGAGAGGAACTACTACATCGTCATCGAGCATCGGGGAGCGTATGGAAACGAGAAGAGAATCCCGGTTGAGATGATTGAGCTGGGCCACGGCTACTTCTTCATCGGCGAGACGCAGATTCCATACCACAGGATAATCCGGGTTGTCCGGAAAGACGGGAAAGTGGTGTGGGAGAGGCGCTCAAGAGATTAGCTCGAGCTCCGACGTGAGAATCGCCCACTCCTTCTTTTCGAAAGCCTCTGGAATCGCCGTCACTATGAGGTAGCCGTCGTTGATGATTGCGAGGTCCTTGACGTAGAGAACGAAGTCAAGGGTGTCCTTGAAGCCGAGCTGGCTAACGAGGTAGCCGAGGTTCTGGAGGAACACGACGCCGCGCCGTTCCCGCGACGAGCATTCCCTGAAGAAGCGGGACAGCTCGTTCCTCATATCGGGCAGGAGTTCTGGGGGAACGGCACCCTCCACGTCCGTCTTTGTAATCCAGAACACCCTGCCGGAGCCCTCTATGAACTCCCTGAACCTGTGGGGATTCTCGCGGACGAGGGCAAGGAGCTCCTTCGGCTCGTCGAGAAAGTCGAGGAGGAAGTACCTCGCCTTGACGTCGTCCGTGAGCAGGTAAGCCCCGGAGTCGAGCTCCCAGGGAGAACTGTGCCTCCGCTCAAAGGCCTCCATAAGGTCGTAGACCCGCTTTATCTCCTCGTAATGCCCCTGCTCCATCGCCGCGAGGTCGAGGGCGAGCTTCCTGACCTCCTCGTCCCGGGCAACGCTCGCAAGGAGCTCGTAGGTCTGCTTTGCGAAGAGCTCGCTCTCCATACAGTAGCGCAGGGCGGAGACGTAATCCTCGGCGCTCTCGAACTCTGGGTAGAACGGGTAGACCTCCACCGGAGGGGCGTCCACCTTCACGGGCTCCTCACCGGGGAAGAGCTTTTTGAAGAGCTCGCGAAGCATGTTCTCATGAACTTTGCTCTCCTCGCTCATTTTCCTGAAGAGGACATTCACGCTCCTGCGCTTGGCCCTCTTAGCGAGTTCGGCGTAGTACTCAACCTCATCCCTCTCGTTGAAAATTGCGTAGCTCAGCAACTCCTTGGCTGAAAGATTTTTCAGACGATTCACGATTTCCTTCATTACCTCACTCGGGTCCCGCTCCATGACCAACGCCCAAAGTTACTTGGACACACCAGGGGAAAAGCTTTTCTGTTCCCGGCTTAACGAGGGAGCATGATTGACGCACACGCCCACTTCGAGTTCTACAAAAAGGACGCTCCAAAGGTTATCGAAGAGTGCCGGAAAGAGCTCAGGGCGGTGGTAGACTCGATAACCGAGTACCGGAAGGCCCACGTCTGGAAGAGCTGGGAACTGCTCAGGCCATACTTCGGCTTCATCTTTCCGACCCTCGGCTACCACCCGAACGAAGCGCGCAGGGGCAACTGGGAGAAGGTGAAAAAGGTCGAGGACTTCATCAGGGAGCACTCGAAAGAGATAGTCGCCATCGGGGAGATAGGCCTCGACTACCACTACGCCGAGAACGAGAGGCAGAGGGAGAACCAGCGCGAAATCTTCAGGCACTTCCTTGAGCTGGCCGTTGAGCTCGACCTTCCGGTCGTGATACACGCTCGCGAGGCCGAGAGAGAAGCCTACGAGCTGGTTCAGAAAGCTGGCGTTAAGGCCTACTTCCACTCCTACGCCGGGAGCGTCGAGCTTGCTAAAGAGATAGTCGAGAACGGCCACGTCATAGGGATAAACACAGGGATAGTCTTCATTCCGGAAGTTAAGGCGGTTGCTGAAGCCATCGATGTGGATTACCTTTTAGCCGAGACGGACAGTCCATACATGAGCCCCTTCAAGGGACAGCGCAACGTCCCGTGCAACGTTCGCGTTGCGGTTGAGTGGATAGCCAAGCTCCAAGGGCTGGAGTTTGAAGAGGTCGAGAGGGAAACAGAGAAAAAGGCCGTCGAGTTCTTTGCTCTGGAGGTGAAAGCATGAAGGTCGAAGAGGCCGAAAAGGTTCGGGCGCTTTTGGAGGAGCTTGGTGAAGAGACATTAATCGCGAGGCTGGACTCATTCATCGCTTTAAACGAGGGTCTTGAGACCAAGAAGGGCGAGGACTACATAAAGCTCTCGATTCTGAGCTTCCTGGAGGGACTCCTGATGACACTGAAGATGAAGTACCCGGGGAAAGGTGAGGTTGCGGACTTATACGAGGAAATCAGAGCCAAGCGGGCGGAGCTCGACGAGCTCTTCAGGAAGCCGGCGATGCAAAACCTTCAGTGAGAACCACGAGAATAAAACTCCGGGAACAGCTCAACCTCCTGGACGTAGCTCCTCCTCAATTTTAAGGCCGTGTAGGCCCTCTCCAGCTCCCGGCCGAGGTAGAAGGCGTGCCTCGGGTTTATCTCGAAGCGCTCAAGAATCGTGTCGATTATCGCGTTCGGCTCGTCGCCGACGACCGTTAGAACGGCCTCCGTCCCCCTGTGGGCGTTCACCCAGAGTCTCCCGCCTTCAACCCAGACGCGGAAGTAGACGGGCTCGAGCTGGACGGGCCTTTCCCTCGCCTCAACGACCTCCCGAGCCGGCTCGAAGCGCCACTCCTTGGTTCTCTTCTCCTTCAGGATAAGCAGGTCGAAGCCCAAATCCTTTGGGGTTTCAAAGAGGTTCATGTCTACTGCCCTTCTCAGCTCCCTGACGGAGCCTTTAGCCTTTGCGCTCGTTTCCGTCGTGAGGAGAAGGCTTATCGAAAGCTCCTTCGCGATTCCTGCCAATAGGGCGTTCATTCCCACGCTGTCGGCGTCGTAGAGCTCAACCACGTTGCCGACTCCAGCGAGAAGAACGTCGTCCGGGTTCCTCTCGCGGTAGAGCTGGAAGGCCGTAATTGAGCGCGCTAAGTGGGGAACCTGCTCGAGGATTAAATCCGGGATTAGGGTCTTGTAGCCCAAATCCAGAGCTTTCTCCTTGAGCCTCTCAAGGAACTCAACTCTCTCCGAGGGCCTGGGGGGGAAGAAGCCTTCCCTCTGGTTCGTCGGGATTAGAACGACCGGTTTTTCAGTGACGAGCGCCTCAAGGTTGCCCTCGTCGACGCTCAGGAAGAGGTCTGCGTAGCTCAAAGCTTTCTCGATTTCAGCGGTGTTGAGGGAGTCGAAGCTAATCGGAACGTCGAAGCATCTCTCTTTGAGCCTCTCGCGGATTTCGGGAATCAGCTCAATGAAATCGAGGTTCGTTTCTCCAGCAACCATCCCGATGTCGATTATATCTGCCCCCTCGCGGAGGTAGTAGAGGGCCTTCTCAACCGTCCCATCTACGCCGAGTCTCGGGGCGTCAACGACCTCGCCGAGAACCCTCGTCGGGAAGTCCCTTCCAACCGGCAGGTTGCCGATGAGGACATTCCAGGGCTTCTTAAGAGCTCTCTCGATGTAGCGCCTGTCCTTAGTCTTGTTCCTGATGTCCTTGACCTTCTTTATGCCGTCGAGGGAGAAGAGCTCGTCCGCCGGCTTCTCCTTGCTCAGCCTGAAACCCCTCTCCAATGCCCTCAGCACCGCGGGAAGGTCCATCGCGTTCCTCGGCCCTTTAAAGGTTGGAATCCCTATTTCATCCTCGATGGGCTGAGCGGAACCCCTGACGAGACCGGGAATCAGAATTAAGTCGTAGTCCTCGCTTCTCACGCCGGCCCTCTTCAGGTAGCGGACTATCAGCTCGGGAGTTAAGAAAGCCGCGACGCTGACCGGCGTGACGAGGACGTCGCAGCCTTTCCCGTACTTCCTCACGAGCGGTTCGGCGAGTTTACCTGTGACGAGGAGGATTCTCATGATTGAAACTTCAGGATTGGCCTTAAAAGCCCTCGGCCGGTAGGTGGCTCATCACCGCTCAGCCGGGAGTAGCTCGTCATCGGGCAGAGGAGGTAAGGAAGGGAGTATATAAAGCCTCGGAATCCTCCCCCGCACCCTCACCAATCGGTCCGCTGGGCTCTCCTCATCGGCCGGAATCACAGGTAGGGGGCAAAGAGCAAATCCTCAAGCTTTCCGCCGGCTTTTCGGAAGACCGCCACGCTCCAGCCGACGTTTCCAACCTTCTCCGGCCTGTGGGCGTCGCTGGCGAAGGTCAGCTTAACACCCCTCCTTATACACTCCCTCACGAACTCCAAATCCGGAACGTGATAGCGGGAGCTTATCTCAAAGGCCTTTCCCCTTTCCTCGGCAAGCGCGATGAGTTCAAGGAGGTCCTCCCATGAGGGGTAGCCAATGTAGGGAAAGCTCGCCCCGAAGTGACCTATTACATCGACGTTCTCGTCGAGAAGGGCAATCCTGACGAGCTCGACGTACTGCTCTGGTCTATCAACCCACTCGTGAACGCTCGCTATCACGAAATCGAGCTTCTCTGCCATCCAGTCCGGCACGTCAACGCCGTTGGGAGTTATGTTGCCCTCGATTCCGGCCAGAACCGTTATCTCGCTATCCTCGCCCCAGCGCCTTATCTCGCTCAGGTAAGCGTTGAAGTTACCCCGCAGGAGGTAGTGGCTGTGGTCCGTTATCGCAACGAGCGAAAGGCCCTTCCGCTCGGCCTCCGCGATGTTCTCGAAGACCTCCCCGAGGCCGTCAGAGTGGAGCGTGTGGGTGTGCGAATCGTGAATCATGTTCAGGGCTATTCTGAGGCTTTAAAAAAGCTTATGGACAAAAAATCCAACGTAAAGCTAAACCTTGAGTTTTGACAACCTTTAAATACGACAAGAAAGAAACCCTACCCGGTGGTGTCAATGGTCGAGCGCTCAAAGGTTCGCGTCGTCATAGCGAAGCCCGGTCTTGACGGTCACGACAGGGGAGCCAAGGTTGTTGCGAGGGCCCTGAAGGAGGCAGGATACGAGGTCATCTACACGGGAATCAGACAGACACCGGAGCAGATAGTCGAGACGGTCATTCAGGAAGATGCCGCCGTCCTTGGGATAAGCATCCTCTCCGGCGCGCATATGGTCCTGATTCCGAAGATTATCAGGCTCCTTGAGGAGAGGGGCATAAAGCCGAACGAGGACATCGTAATCTTCGCCGGCGGAATAATCCCGCCCGACGACGCGGAGGAGCTGAAGAAGATGGGCGTCGCGGAGGTCTTTGGCCCGGGAACGCCCCTGAGAACGGTGATAGAGTTCGTTGACAGGGCCGTCGAGAACCTCAAGCGCTTCAAGGCTTAACTTTATATTCTCCCTCTGGATAATTTCTCCAGTGATGAAAATGACGCTCGAGTCCCTCATTCAGTCGGCACTATCAGGCGATAAAAAGGCCATAGCAAGGCTGATAACCCTCGTTGAAAACGACGAGGAAAAGGCAAGGGAGATAATACGAAGGATTTATCCCCACACGGGAAAGGCCTACGTCGTCGGCATAACAGGTCCGCCCGGTTCTGGAAAGTCAACCCTTCTCGACAAGCTCATCAAGCTCGCCAGGGACGAGGGACACAAGGTTGGGGTCATAGCGATAGACCCGACGTCGCCATTCACGGGGGGTGCACTGCTCGGCGACAGGCTGAGGATGCAGAGGCACTCGACCGACCCAGGCGTCTTCATCAGGAGCATGGCAACGCGCGGTTCCCTCGGCGGTCTGGCGAAAGCTACCAACGACGCGGTTAAGGTTCTGGACGCTTCAGGCTACGACCTGATATTCGTCGAGACCGTTGGAGTCGGGCAGATTGAGGTTGACATCGTCAAAACTGCAGATACCGTCGTTCTCGTAACCGTTCCGGGCCTCGGCGACGAGGTTCAGGCCATCAAGGCCGGTTTAATGGAGGTTGCAGACATATTCGCCATCAACAAGGCCGACAGGGAAGGAACGGAGATGGTGTACCTCGAGCTCAAGATGGCCCTTGAGTTCGAGAGGGACAAGTGGAGGCAAATCGGCTGGGAGCCCCCGATAGTCGAGACCACAGCTTTCACCCTCAAGGGCGTCAGGCCCCTCTGGGAGGCGATAAAGAGGCACAGGAAGCACATGGAGGAGAGCGGAAGGTTGAGGGAGAGGAGGGCCTTCCGCGCGAGGGAGGAAGTGAAGACGATTATCGCCTCAACGATAGCGAGCAAGGTGGAGGAGAGGCTTGCGAAGGGAGAGGCGAAAGAGCTCATCGAGGAGGTCGTTGAGAGGAAGCTCGACCCCTATTCGGCCTCTCAAATCGTGATGGAGAAGCTTAAGGAGGACCTCTGGAGGTGATTGCATGTTCAAGAAGATAGACCACGTTGGTATAGCCGTTAAGAACCTGGAGGAGGCCATAAAGGTCTGGGAGGGCCTTGGCCTGAAAGTTGAGGAAATCGAGGAAGTGCCTGACCAGAAGGTTAGAACCGCGATAATCCACATCGGCGAGAGCAGGATTGAGCTCCTCGAGCCAACGGCCGAGGACTCGCCGATAGCGAAGTTCATAGCCAAGCGCGGTGAGGGAATACACCACATCGCCCTCGGCGTTACGGACATCGAGGAGCACCTAAAGGAGCTCAAGGAGAAGGGCTACAGGCTTATAGATGAGGAGCCGAGGATTGGAGCCGGCGGAGCGAAGATAGCCTTCGTCCACCCGAAGGCCGTAACCGGTGTGCTTCTCGAACTCTGCGAGAGGAAAGAGTGAACTTCCAAAAAGCGACGATTGCACCTTTTTTTCCTTTTCCCTAAAACTCAAAGCTTATTTGTTGCATCAGTAAAATTTATAAGGAAACTGTCATAAGTGCCAATGAATCAACACAGCCGTTCCAATGTGTTCCATCGTTCATTGAGAAGTGATGTCCTATGTTCCTGAAGGGGAAAATTCGCGGAGGGCCCCAGAAGGTTTTGGATTACAGGGTTCTTCCAACAGTGCTGAGAGCCCTCCCAGACAGGAAAGTTCTGATAACTAGGAAAATGCCGGGCGAGGTTCCAGATTCGGACGTTGTGCACATCTGGGTCACCCGGGTCAGGCATCCTCAAGCGGTTGAACCCACAAACCTCTACGTCATCGAGCAGAGGGTCTGGGACTCCCTTTCCAAAGGTGCCAGGAACGTAATCCTCGACGCCTTTGAATACCTCCTGCTCGAAAACGGACTTGAGAGAACCCTCCGCTTCGTAGGAAAGCTTAGGGATATGACCCTTCTTTCCAACTCAAACTTCTACGTAACCGTCAGCGACGGTGTTGATGAGCGGGTTCTCGCGATGCTGAAGAGAATCGTTGAGTGAGGTTTATATATCACCCGTTCCTCTTCTCCACTTAGGTGTGAGCTATGCCTTACATTGAGAAGATAGAAATGAAGGGCTTCAAATCCTACGGTAACAAAAAGGTCGTCGTTCCGCTCGCAAAGGGCTTCACCGCAATCGTTGGAGCCAACGGTTCTGGAAAGAGCAACATCGGTGACGCCGTTCTCTTCGTTCTCGGCGGGCTCTCAGCCAAGGCGATGCGAGCCAGCAGGATAAGCGACTTAATCTTTGCCGGCTCGAAGGGAGAACCTCCAGCCAAGTACGCTGAAGTTGCGATGTACTTCAACAACGAGGACAGGGGCTTTCCGATTGACGAGGACGAGGTTGTAATCAGGAGGCGCGTCTACAAGGACGGCAGGAGCACCTACTGGCTCAACGGGAAGAGAACAAGCAGAAGCGAGATAATAGACCTTCTCAGCGCTGCGATGATTTCGCCAGAGGGCTACAACATCGTCCTTCAGGGAGATATAACGAAGTTCATCAAGATGTCCCCCACCGAGAGGAGGCTCATCATAGACGACATCTCCGGCATAGCGGAGTACGACGCCAAGAAGGAGAGGGCCCTGAAGGAGCTCAAGCAGGCCGAAGAAAACCTCGCGCGCGTTGATTTGCTCATAAGGGAAGTTAAGGCCCAGCTCGACAAGCTTGAGAAGGAGCGCAACGACGCCCTTCGCTACCTCGACCTGAAGGAGCGCGTTGAGAGGGCCAAGGTTACGCTCCTCCTCGGCGAGATAAGGAAGCTTGAACGGCTTATAGAGGACGAGGGCACGAGGGACAGGGAGATAGAAGCCGAGGTAAACGCTCTCAACGCCAAGCTGAAAGAAATCGCCAAGGAGATAGTAGCGAAGGAAAAAGAGCTCGCCGAAGTCGAGAGGGAACTCGAGGAGAAGAGCGAGGACGGAATACTCGAGGTTACGAGGCGGATAAGCGAGGTAAAGTCGAAGATTGAGATGGCGAAGAGGAACATTGAGAACGCCAACCGGGAAATCGAGGAGAGCCAGAGACGGCTCACCAAAGCAAAGGACGAGCTCAAGAGAATTGGCGAGGAGATAGAGAAGAGCAGGAACGCGATAAAGCGCTGGTCGAAGAGGAGGGAGAAGCTCCTGGCCGACATAAAGACGCTCGAGGCAAGCAGGAACGAGCTCGTCGTGAAGCTCGGCGAAATTGACAGGCGCTATTCCCTTGCGAGGGAGGAGTTTGACAAGGTCGTCGAGGAGCTCGAGGAGGCTAAGAAAGGCCTCTACATGAAGGAGAGCGAGATTGAGAAGTTCACCGAGGAAATCGAGAGGGCCAGAACGAGGATAACGCAGGCCAACCTTAAGAGAAACGCCCTCCGCGAGAGGATTGAGGAAACCAAGAGGGGCCTTGAGGAGAAGCGCTCCGAGCTTTCGGAAGTCGAAGGAAAGCTCTCAAAGGCGGAAGCGAGGCTCAGGAAGCTTGAGAAGGAGCTTGAGGAGAAGACAAAGAAGCTCAGGAAGCTCGAGCCCGAGCTTGCAAAGGCCAAGGAGGAGCTCATAAAAGCCGAGGCGCAGAGGGAAGTCCGCGGAAACAGGGCCGTGGAGTTCCTTAAGAAGAGCAACATTCCCGGTTTGTACGGCACGCTCGGCGAGCTGATAACCGTTAAGGACGGAAGATACGCCCTGGCGGTTGAGGTGGCCCTCGGAGGGAACTACGATAACGTTGTCGTTGAGGACGACAGGGTAGCCGAGAAGGCAATAAAGCTCCTCAAGGAGAAGAAACTCGGAAGACTAACCTTCCTCCCGCTCAACAAGATAAAGCCCCGCTCGATGAGGGAAAAGCCCCCCTTAGGAATCCCCGCCATGGACGTCGTGAGCTACGACCCGCGCTTCAGGAACGCGGTAGCTTACGCCCTCGGAGATACTCTCATCGTTGAGGACATGGACGAGGCGAGGAGCGTAGGGATAGGAAAGGTCAGAATGGTAACCCTCGGCGGTGAGTTGCTCGAGAGGAGCGGTGCAATAACAGGCGGTCATTACAGGCCGAGGGGCAGGCTTGGGGTCAACGTTGACGAGATTAAGGCGAAGGTGGAGAGGCTTGAGCGCGAGAGGGAGGCCCTTGAGGCGGAGGTAAACTCGCTGAAGGCCGAGAGGAAAGGCATCGAGAACACGCTCTTCGAGCTCCGCATGAGGAAGAGCGAGCTATCGAAGGACTTGCAGGTTCTCCAGCGCGACCTTGAGAGGCTTTTGGCCGAGGACAAATCGCTCAGAGATGAAATCGAGGAGAGCGAGAAGCTCATAGAGACCCTCACCGCGAAAATCGAAGAAGCAAAGGGCGAGATGGCGAAGCTCCGCGGAAGGATTGAGAGGCTCGAGAAGAAGAGGGAGAAGCTCAGGAAGGCCCTCGACAACCCAGAGGCGAGAGAATTAAACGCGAGGATTAGGGAAGTGGAAGGCCAGATTGCGAAGCTCAAAGAGGAGCTCAGCAGGGTTGAGAGCAAGCTCGAGAGCCTCGAGAGCAGGATAAACGAGGAACTGCTCCCGAGGAAGGCCAACCTCGAAGAGGAAATTGAAGGGTTAATCAACAGAATAAACGCCCTCCAGGCCAACATAAAGGAGAATGAAGAAGCGATAAAGAGGTTCGAGGCCGAGCTCGAGGAGCTGAAGAAGGCCGAGGAGAACGTAAAGGACGAACTGAAGGAGCTCCGCGAGAGGCGCGAGAGGCTGAAGAAGGAGATAGCCGAGCTGAGGAAGGAGAAGGACGAGCTGAGCTCGAAGCTCCAGGAGCTCAGGATAGAGGCCAACACCCTCAAGATAAAGCTCGCACAGGCCGAGACGACGCTCAAGGAAAAGAGGGCTGAGCTCAAGCACTTCGACGCGAAGCTGATTAAGTCGATAAAGGAAATCCCGCTGGAGCTTGAGGCCTTGAGGGAAGAGATTGAGCGCATGGAGGAGGAGATACGCGCCCTCGAACCGGTCAACATGAAGGCCATCGAGGACTTCGAGGTCGTCGAGCGTCGCTACCTCGAGCTCAAGAGCAAGCGCGAGCAGGTTCTGGCCGAGAAGGAGAGCATAGAGGAGTTCATAGAGGAGATAGAGGGTCAGAAGAAGCAGGTGTTCCTGCAGACGCTCGAGGCCATAGCCAAGAACTTCTCAGAGCTCTTCGCCAAGCTCTCTCCAGGGGGAGAGGCCAAACTAATCCTTGAGAATCCGGAAGACCCGTTCGCGGGCGGCCTTGAGATTGAGGCGAAGCCGGCAGGCAAGGACGTGAAAAGGATTGAGGCGATGAGCGGTGGCGAGAAGGCGATAATAGCGCTCGCCTTCGTCTTCGCGATACAGCGCTACAAACCAGCTCCGTTCTACCTCCTCGACGAGATAGACGCGCACCTTGACGACGCCAACGTCAAGCGCGTCGCGGATTTGATTAAGGAAGCCTCGCAGGAGAGCCAGTTCATAGTTATCACCCACCGCGACGTCATGATGGCCAACGCGGACAGGATTATTGGCGTAACGATGAGGAACGGCGTCTCAAAGGTCGTCTCGCTCAGCCTCGAGAAGGCCAGGAAAATCCTTGAAGAAATCAGGCGGAGAAGCGACGAGGAGCACAGGGAGATGTTTGGCCGTCTGGAGGGCTGACGATGTTTGACATGGAAGAATATGAGAGATGGATGAACCAGGCAGAGTACACACTTAAGAGTGCAGAGAACGATATGAGGGCGGGATTTTACTCGTGGGCATGCTTTAAGGCTCAACAGGCTGGGGAATACGCCGTCAAGGCTCTCCTGTACGGAATGGGAATAATGGCCTATGGGCACTCGATAAAAAAGCTCCTCGATGTGTTATCGCAGAAAATAGACGTTCCCAGCGAACTGTTCAACAGGGCGAGGCTACTTGACAGACATTACATACCGCCAAGGTATCCAGATGCGTATATTGAGGGCTCTCCCTACGAGTACTACGGCGAGAATGACGCCAGAGAGGCAATAAACTCCGCAAGGGAAATAATAGAGTTCATCAGGAGGCTTGCCGATGAGAAGATTGAAAAATCCTGAGAGAATCCCCTACTGGGCAGAAATCCAGCGGTACGTTCAAGACATCGTTAGGGCACTTAACCCAAAGCTAATCCTTCTCCACGGCTCAATTGCGCGGGGGACTTTTGGAATTGGAAGCGATGTTGACCTCTTCATAGTTGCTGAAAGCCTCCCTAAAAACCCCAACGAGCGTCTCAAACTCCTCTATTCCCTCGACAGAACGAGGGCACCCCTCGACCCGAAGGCGTACACCCCAACAGAGGTTCTAAAGATGCTCAGAAAGGGACACCCGCTCATTATGGACGCACTGGAAGATGGGATAGTAATTCATGCGGACGAGAGCTACCTCCGCGAACTAATGAAGACGTTCCAGTCCGCAAAGAGGAAATACAGGCGCTTTGATAGGGGCTGGATTAGGGTGGAGGGCTGACGATGGAATCGAGAAGGGAAGAGGAAATCACCCCGATTGACATACTGCTCCAGCTCGTCCAGATGGGGCGCGTTGACCCGTGGAACATCGACATCGTTGATTTGACCGAGAAGTACATTCAAAGGCTCAGGGAGATGAAGGAGCTCGACCTCCGCGTTTCGGCGAGGGCAATCTTGGCGGCTTCAATCCTCGTCAGAATGAAGAGCGAAGCTCTGCTCTACGAGGAAGAGGAGAGCGAGGAGGAAGAGAAGGAAGAAAGGATTCGCGTTGAGGTCGAGCCCTTAGCGCCTCCGCTCAGGAGGGTGGAGCGCTACTACACCTTTGATGACCTCCTTGAGGCGCTGATGGACGCGCTTGAAGAAGCCGAGCGGAGGAAGCCGAGGAAGAGGAAGCGCGAGGAGATTGAGGAAGAGGTTTTCGTAGTTGATGACTTCCGCGTTGACATTGAGAAGCACGTCAACAGGCTCTACGAGATAGTCAGAAAGCTCTACGAGGAAACAAGGAAGCCCATAAAGTTCTGGGATTTGGTCTTCGACAACACGCCCAAGGTCATCGCGAGAACCTTCCTCTACCTGCTGTTTTTAGCCAATATGGGCAAGGTCGACCTCGTGCAGGAGGAGCCCTTTGGAGAGATACTGGTCGTGCCAATGGTTGAGACCTCAAAGAGCGGGAGCTAGACCCTTTCCTTTACCCACTTCAGAAACTCCACGGGGGTCATGACCCAAATTTCTCTTTCAGCAAGCTTCTCGGAAATATAGTCTGAGACGTTCCACGTGAGTATCACTACCGTATCATATTCCTCACTAAGCATCAGCGCACAGGCTACGAACGGAGCATCGGCGACATCGTGCACGTATTCTTCCGCCACTTCTTTGTATTGACTGAGTTTGGAGGCAGAGACTGGAACCATGGGTTCAAAAATGACTTCCATGGCAATTGAAAGCTCCTCGGGAGTTAGTTTTGATTTTTCGGCAAGTTCCTCAATGTGATTGGCAATCTCTTTTCGAACGACTTCGGGGTAAAAGAACGGAAACATCTCCGGAAAAAGTGTTAGGACGTACCTGTTAACCCCTCCAGAACGGATTAGTGAAGCGAAGACAACGTTGGTGTCCACAACTACAGCGATTTCCATGCGCCCTTCCCCACCTTCCGAGAAAGCTCCATTGCATCTTGGAGCTCGAGTTCAGAATTCATGGATATCGCCTCGAGGACGAGAAACCGCTGGACGGCCCTAACTAAGCGCTCCTCAGGAACGCCCCTGATTCGCGCCAAGGTTTTGAACTCCGGAGGAATTGGAACCTCAACCTTTCGAAACGATGCATCGCTCCCGATACTCAATCCCCTTCACCCAACTAAGTTTCACTCGATTCCCTATTAACCTTTTCCCGCTCCCGTCTTTTCGCCGGCCTCAGAGTTATTGCGAGTAAGGGCTCCTCGCTCCCGATGTAAAGGTTTCTCTTTTCCCTGTTGATGTAGAAGCAGTAAACGCCGTCAGGAATTTCGGAAAGGAACTTGAGCGGGGACGTTTCCCTCGCGAGCCTCTTATCCTGAAAGACACACCTGTAAGTCCCTTTCAGGCCCTCAACGCGCCCTTTAATCTCCTCCAGCGAAAGCCTCTCGCAGTCGAGCCTGGCACAGACGAGGCTCTTTCTCCCGTCGGTGAAGATTACAACGCGCTCGTTGACGTCAATCCTCCGCGAGCGGTCGAGAAACGCCCAGAGTTCCGAGTGGACCCGCTCAAGCTTCCTCCTCTTTGCCAGCCTCTTCACGAGCCTTTCCTCGGCGTGCCTCGTCAGGAGCATGTTGGCTCATCCCCTGAAGCCTTGAAAATTCTTCCCTGCACCTACACGTGCACATACATATGCAGGTTTGAACCATTGAAAAAGGTATTTAAGCATTCGAACCAAGTCATCAGTGGGAACATCATGCAGAGCAAAGTTTACGTAATCACTTTCGTGCTCTTTGCGATAATTGACGCACTTACAACGTGGTTTGGGGTTAAAATGGGCTTTGAAGAGTCAAACCCCCTTCTTGCAGGCAGGATATCCAGCGGGCTGGGATTCTTTGGGAGTTATAGCCTGTACACTGCTGTTGGCGCCGGCGTCATCGTCGTCTCACTTCGGCTGGAGAAGTTCAGCCCCGCGTTCAGGGCCGTGGCAATTGGGATGGTAATCCTCAAGGCGATTCCTGCCGTCAACAACATCCTTCTTCTTGCAGGTGTCCCCGTTTCAGGAATCATCAATTCCACCGTGGGCGCGGTGTTGGAGAATCTTTTTATTGGATGATGCGAGCTGTGTAATATGCAGTACCTTCGCAGGGATTTAATCGAGCCCCGCGTTTACCAGGAGGTCATCTACGCCCGCTGTAAGGAGCGGAACTGCCTCGTCGTCCTGCCAACTGGCTTAGGAAAGACACTCATAGCGATGCTCATAGCGGATTACAGGCTCTCGAAGTACGGGGGCAAGGTTCTTTTCTTAGCCCCGACCAAACCACTGGCGATGCAACACGCCGAGAGCTTCAGGCGACTCTTCAACCTTCCGCCCGAGAAGATTAACGTCCTCACGGGCGAGCTTTCACCCGAAAAGCGCGCCGAGCTCTGGAGGAAGAGCGTCGTCATTACCGCGACGCCCCAGACCGTTGAAAACGACATCCTAACGGGCAGGATTTCGCTTGAGGACGTCGTCCTGCTCGTCGTCGATGAGGCCCACAGGGCCGTTGGCAACTACGCCTACGTCTTCATAGCGAAGGAGTACCTCAAAACTGCAAAGCACCCGCTCGTTCTCGGATTAACTGCATCGCCCGGTAGCGACGAGGAGAAGATTCGCGAGATAGTTGAGAACCTTGGGATAGAGCGCATAGAAATCAGAACCGAGAGCTCGCCGGATGTCAAGCCCTACGTCCAGAGGATAGCCTTCGACTGGGTTAAGGTCGAGATTCCGGGAATCTACAAGGACGTAAGAAAAATCCTGCGCGAGATGCTTAAGGATTCCCTAAAGCCCCTCGCAGATGCCGGACTTGTAAGCTCCTCCTCACCTGACATCTCGAAGAGGGAGGTCCTTCAGGCGGGCTCGAAGATAAACCAGGCGATGGCCAAAGGCGACTACTCCATCGGCTACCTCAAGAAGCACCAGGCGAAGGCCATGAAGCTCCACCACGCGATTGAACTTTTGGAGACGCAGGGGCTAACGGCGCTCAGGAGCTACCTCAAGAAGCTCCGCGAGGACCGCTCAAAGTCCGGTAGAGAGCTTATGGAAGACCCGCGCATGAGGAAGGTCACCTACCTCCTCGTTCAGGCGAAAGAACTTGGCCTCGACCACCCGAAGATGGAGAAGCTGAAGGAGCTTATCCGGAAACAGCTCCAGAAAAAGCCGGACTCGAAGATAATCGTTTTCACGAACTACCGTGACACGGGCAGGAAGATAGTCGAGGAGCTCAGGGAAATGGGCATCTCGGCGGAGCGCTTCATAGGACAGGCGAGCAGGGGAACGGACAGGGGGATGAGCCAGAGGGAGCAGAAAGAGGTTTTGGACAGGTTCTCGCACGGTGAATTCAACGTTTTAGTTGCCACGAGCGTCGGCGAGGAGGGGCTGGACGTTCCCGAGGTTGATTTGGTCGTCTTCTACGAGCCCGTGCCTTCAGCAATAAGGAGCATACAGCGTCGTGGCAGGACCGGAAGACACAGGCCCGGAAAGGTTGTAATCCTAATGGCCAAGGGAACGCGCGACGAGGCCTACTACTGGAGCTCCCGGAGGAAGGAGAAGGGCATGTTCGAGGCGATAAGGAAAGTCGCGAGGGAGCTTGAATCAAAGCTTGAAAAGGAATCCAAAGGCCGGGAGAGGGTTGAGGTGGGGAAGGGTAGGATAACTTCCCTTGATGCGTTCCTGAAGGTTGGCAGGAGCAAGAAGGCCGGGAGCGAGGAGAAAGCGGGAGAATCGGAGAAAAAGGCCGAATCAAAAACTCCGCAGATTCAAGATGAGAAAAAAGCTGAGAGCAAGAGTGGGGAAATCCCAGTTAAGCCCATCTTCGTGAGGAAGCCAAAGGGGATAGTCGTCTACGTTGACTCGCGCGAGCTGAGGAGCGGGGTGCCGAAGATTCTGAAGGAGCTCGGGGCGGAGATTGAAGTTAAAACCCTTGACGTTGCAGATTACGTCGTCAGCGAGGAGGTGGGAATAGAGCGGAAGAGCGCCAACGACTTCATACAGTCAATCATAGACGGCAGGCTCTTCGACCAAGTTGAGAGGCTTAAAAGGGCCTACGAGAAGCCCGTGATAATCATCGAGGGCGAGCTCTACGGCATCAGAAACGTCCACCCCAACGCAATTAGGGGAGCCATAGCCTCTGTAACCGTTGACTGGGGTGTTCCGGTGCTCTTCTCCTCGGGGAAGGAGGAAACGGCCCAGTTCATTTACCTCTTAGCCAAACGCGAGCAGGAGGAGCGGAAGAAGGAAGTGAGGCTGAGGAGCGAGAAGAAGGCCCTAACCTTAGCTGAGAGACAGCGCCTAATCGTTGAGGGCCTTCCAAACGTCTCCTCGACCCTCGCCAAGCGCCTGCTCAAACATTTTGGCAACGTCGAGCGGGTATTCACGGCAACGGAAGAGGAGCTCAAGGAGGTCGAAGGGATAGGCGAAAAGAAGGCGAGGGAGATAAGGAAGGTCATAACGGCCCCCTACGTTGAGGACGAGGGGTGAAGAACTGCCCTCAGAACCGGGAGCCTGTCCCGATACCACGTGAGGTTCTCGATGTTGAAGAACCAGACGTCGGCGTTGATGTCGTAGGGGATTCCGGCGTTCCAGAGGGCCGAAGCCATAATTTTCCCGAAATCCACGTCAGCCTGAATCGGGCACTGAACGCTCCTGTCCTTCTTTGAAAACCAGAACGGCCTCCACGCACCGACCCACGTGGGAATTCCGGTCTCCTTTGACCAGGCAAGAGAAGCGTTTATCGCGCTCTCTATTAAGGTCATGTTGTAGGTGCAGTGCTTTGGGCCACCCGCGTATATGTGCCACTCGGCGAGGGTGTAGCCGTCGTTGGTAACGTTGAGGTACTTGAGGTAGAAGGGGCTTGAGACTCGCGCCGGAGTCACGAAGACGAGCCGGTAGGGGTCGATTTTTCTGATTTCGGCTATCGTCTGGGCGTAAACCTTGTTGAGAACGTCGGGGTAGCCCTTTATAGGCCCGCTCGACTCGATGAGGAGGTCGTAGGAGAGGAGGTAGGAGGTTCCTTTGAAGTACTCGGCGACGGTCTTCCACCAGAGGACGAAATGTTCCTGGGCTTTCTCGCTCGTCGGGTCGTTCCTCAGCTCCGGTGCCGTATATGTGATAATTGGGATAAGGCCTGCTCTGAGGGTGTCGTTGACTATCTCGCCGAGCTGGACCAACGCGGTTTTGTTGTTCACGACGTCGGCACCGACGCGTATCCTGACGTTGGAAAAACCGGCTTTCTTGAAGTACTCCGGTATGTTAACTCCCTTCGAGCGCCAGTAGAAGTAGTAGCGGTGAACCCGAGGGAAGCTCATCCAGTCAACGTCGATTCCAACGCCGAGGAGCTTCTTATACTGCTGGGCCGTTATAGGTTCGTTTCCAGGGGATTGAAGGGACGGGTTAGTAGCAGGGGTAATGGCGTGAGTATGAGTCCGGTTCTCGACGACCCGGGCGTGTATGCTCCACAAGAACGCGAGGAGGATGAGGAGTATGAGCGCGACGCCAAGCCTCTTCATGGAGAGAAGAACGCTCGAGAAAGGTTAAGCCTTTTGGTTCAACGTTCTCAGCAAGGGTGCCAATGGAAGAAACACCCCTAGAATAACGAATTTAGAGGCAGACCCACCCGAAACTTAGCTTTTTAGAAGGAGCTACAAACTTTGATGAAACTTCTCACAGAAAAGTTTCTGGTGCGGGGGCGGGGATTTGAACCCCGGAACCCCTGCGGGACGGGACCCTCAATCCCGCGCCTTTGACCAGGCTCGGCAACCCCCGCGTTGCCAGATATAAGGGCGTTGGGGCCTTTATAAATTTTACGGTTTCTGGAGGGGCAACCTCTCGAACTCCCTCATCAGCATGTTCATCTGCCGGTCATCGAGGGTCTTTGAGTCAACTATTACCACCATTCCAGCGTTCCTCGTGAGAAGGTTGTCCTTCAGGTTCATGAGGAACTTCATAACGGGCTCAAAACCGTTGTTCAGGATTAAGTACTCAAGTCCGTCCACGATTATGAAAGTGTTCCCATCGGCACTTGAGAGCACTTTGTGAAGGAGAGGGGCAAGTTCCGTGGGTCTTACGGCATTTTCAGCCGGAACGTTGCTAATCTAGATATAAGGAATACCATGCTCCTCGTACGGTTTTGGATGTCTCGTGATTGCAAGTAGCTGTCTTCCCTGAAGAAGAGGGAGTATCATAGAAGGCGCCACGAGCCCGGTTATGTATGCCCCGGGTTTTAAAAAGCTCGGTCCTTTGGTCACAACCTTTGGTTTCACTGCCCTGATTTGCTTTCTCATTTGAAACGCCGTCACGACAATTATTGTCATACCAACGGCAACCAAGATATCATCAAGAACCTTTGTGAGCTCCGTCTTGTATAGGTCATTAAAAACGTTCTCAAGATAGCCGAGCCAGAAGATAAATATTCCCAGAAAAACTCCCTTCAAGGTTCTCCTATCGACGTAGCCCGCCAGAACATCACGGAGCGAGTACGCTAACACAACGGCAGATGTAAGGGTAGCGAAGGCAACAATCTCGGCGAGAAGCTTTATAGTCTGAAATTCCCCAGCCAATTCCAGTGCCCCCATAATACTTGGGCCCCGAACCTAATAACAGTTGCGAACAGACAGGACCGAAAAATTTATAAATACACTTCCCCTCTATGGTTTCGGGTCGTGGGCCGGTAGCTTAGCCTGGTTAGAGCGGCGGACTCTTAATCCGCAGGTCGGGGGTTCGAATCCCCCCCGGCCCGCCAAAACGCGTTTCTCCTCGGCGCGTTCTGAGAAGGAGCGCGTTTGAGACTTCAGCGTTAAGGAGACTTGAAAAATGAGTTTTAAGGAGCTTGGCTTATCTAAGGCCTCCGTTGAGGCCGTTGAGAGAAGGGGTTTCTCAGAACCCACAGACGTTCAGAGGGAAGTTGTACCGCTCATTCTCGACGGAAAGAGCGACGTCGTTGGTCAATCAAAAACCGGAAGCGGCAAAACTGCGGCCTTTGGTCTCCCAATCCTCGACCTTGTTGATGAGAGCAGAAAGGAAGTCCAGGCGCTTATTCTAACGCCAACGAGGGAGCTGGCAATACAGGTAAGCGAGGAGCTTCGCTCACTCCGCGGGAAGCGGAAGATAGACATTTACGCTGTCTACGGAGGCCAGCCCATAGGGCCCCAGATAAGGGCCCTTGAGAGGGCTCAAATCGTCGTTGGAACGCCCGGCAGGGTGCTCGACCACATAAGGCGCGGAACGCTCAGGCTTGACTCGCTCCGCTTCTTCGTCCTCGACGAGGCAGACAGAATGCTTGACATGGGCTTTCAGGAGGACATTGAGGCCATCTTCCGGGCCACTCCAAGGGAAAAACGCGTGATGATGTTCTCGGCGACGATGCCGATGGACGTTCTGTTGCTCGCCAAGAAGTACATGAAGAACCCCGAAGTCGTCATCGTGAGCAGGGACGAGCTGGTTCCCGGCGAGGTCGAGCAGGAGTTTATAGAGGCCGTCCCGGCGAGGCGCTATGGAATCCTCAAGAAAATCCTGAGCGAGGACTTCTACGGCATAATCTTCTGCCAGACGAAGGTGGAAACTCGGGAACTGGCGGAGAGGCTCAGGAAGGACGGGTTTAGGGCCGAGGCCCTCAACGGGGACATGAGCCAGCCCTCAAGGGAGAGAACCTTCGGAAGGTTCAAGCGCGGGAAGACAGAGATTCTTGTGGCGACGGACGTTGCCGCGAGGGGACTTGACGTCCCGGAGATAAGCCACGTTGTCAACTACTCAATCCCCATGAACGCGGAGCAGTACATCCACAGGATTGGCAGAACAGGTAGAATGGGGAAGAAAGGGAAGGCCATAACCTTCATCGCGCCCGGTGAACTCAGGAGGCTCAGGTACATAGCGAGGCAGGCGGGAGTTGACGTCAGGAAGTCGGAGCTGAGCGAGGAACTCCCAAAGGAGTACAGGGAAATGGTTCGGCGCGACGAGCTTGAGAACGAATACAGGCACAGGTGGGGCAAGAAGAGGCCGAGGCAGAGGAGAAGGCGCTACTGAGTCCACTTGGTCTCTGTTCTTTTATCTTCTCCGCTTATTAACTCCACTCCATTGAGAATGTTGAATCAGAAAACGTGCTTTTCTGTGTTTGGTATTTGCTCAGTAAATCATCACACGAGAACAGCCCCAATGAGGGGAGATGACAAAAGGAGTTTGGCGCTGGATGTGATAAAAAATTAAGTATAAACACAGAGCTTTTAGATATTAGGACGTTAGAATGTTATGGTTACCTTCAGAAGCCAAAAGTAAAGGATACATGACAACATAAAGAGATAAATTTATTAGTATGTAATGGATATCACAATATAGTTTGGAGGGGTTAACAGTGACAAGTAAAATAAAGGTCTATGTCCCTCGAATAGGGATAGACAATGAAATCATCGAGGATAAAGCATTAGAATTACTAAAAGAAAATAAATTCCTTCTAATTACAGGTCCAGAGGGTTCAGGAAAAACCATGACATCGGAATTTATTGGATGGAAATTGTCAAAAGAGAATATTGTATTTCGCATTATTCCTGTTTATGACATGAGCCCGGGCTTTCACGTTAAGATATCACAGATATTCGAAGGATATCTTGTTGATATTCTTGTTTCTAGTAACACTCTAGGTCTGGAAGCACGACTTTTTGAGGTATTTTTGAGCATGGCAAAATTATCCAAAATAAACTTTGAAAAACTTGAGAAAAACAACAAGTTTATTAACACGATTAGAGGTATATTCGCATCACTTAAGGAAGACAAACTGGATGCTCTAAAAGAAGCTCTTATTTCTTTTTCTTCTTTTCTCCCAGGTTTTAACTTTATAAAAAGCAGAGTAGATAGGAAAGCTCTAATCACACTCGCAGAGTCTATAAGAGATATTATTAGTGATCCAACAAGTTCAGGACTAATAAGTGGAACACTTCTTATTAATGCTAGTGGCCTTTCGGCCATTTCCACAGCGCTAACATTAATCTTGGTAATGACAAATCTTCTGGAACTTAGAGAGATTAAAGAAGTAGAGGGGGATATCGGCAAGAGCCTAATGAAAAAATTCAAAGAGTTACTATCCCATGAAATTAAAGAAAGAGATAGGGGTATAGTAGTTATATTTGATGACATTGCAGACGCCAAGTATGGAATGGGGAAGTCTTACGATGCTTTCCTTGACTTTGCTAAGATTGCATACGATGCTGGTCTCTCAGTTCTTATAGTTCATAGACTTTCTATTGAAAATGAACTAGACAAATTTTCAAAGGGTGAATCGCCTATAACTATTTTAGCAGGTAGAGAAGATTATTTTCCTCAAAGTTGGATCTACGTACCTTATCCTGATTCTGAGGAGTTCTATAAAATAATAAAGTATAATTGGGACTCTATTCTCCCCGAAAGAATGAACAGAAATCTTAAAGGGACTTTAACAGATAATGATCTTGAAGAACTGTTTTTAAAGACTGGAGGGAATATCAAACTTGCCCTTGAGTTAATGAAGCTTGTTGATATTAAAGAGCTTTCAGGTATTTCTAGACATGACACTCCATGGAAGAGGCGGATCAAACTTTATGCTCTTATATTTAGAAAGATTGAAACTGAATATAAAAATAACCAAGATCATAGGTTTCCTTTCCTTTTTGGAATACTATCATTAGATGAAGTGGAAAAATTCAATAAAATATTGAATATCCCCTATGATATCTTGGATGTTGAAGAGACTTGCGATTATGGATGGGGTATTAGGAGATACATGGTGGAAAATGGTATAAATGAGTCTTTCGTCGTTTGTAATTTAAATCCTGAGAATATATGGCTTAGAAGGATACTTGCGATATTAGAAGAAACCGGAGAAGAGTCAACAAAAAAAAGATTAGCAAAATATAGGCAAATTATCCTAAATGTACTAACAGAAAAGATTAAAGATAGGGGTATTTTCTCTGAAAGAATGTTGCTTGTTGCTATCTTTAATATTGAACGGCTTAATGTTTTAGGGAAACTCAACAATGATGATTTGTTATATTGGATGACAATACTACTTAACACTCTATATTTAGAACCTCAATATAATCTCTATAGGAAAGCTATTAATGTTGCACTGAGTAGAAAAGATCTATTGTCTCTCAGTTTTATGGATGCATTAGTTGGGTACCTGAGAAGAAAATATCCAGATGAGAAATTGTTAGATGTCATATTATCCTACTTGGAGCAATATTATTCTAAAAACTTAAAGAGTCCCGTTGAAAAGGCATTTTATATTAGACTAAAAGCAGAGATTTTATTCATTATTTACTCGAACAGAACCGTCCTTAAAAAGAAAAAATTCTTAAAACTGGGGCACACTTTGAGGTTACAGAGAGAATATGAAAAATTAGAGAAACTTGCTAAAAACCTACCCGCTCCATACAACAGGTTTATCCTTCAAAGAGTTCTTTTCTGGAAAGCTGAAATACTAAGAAATGAAGGTGAAAAAGAAAAGGCTCTAGAAACTATCACAAAGGCAGAGAATTTACTTGAAGAAAGTTTGGAGAACATAGAATGGATTCCTAAAGAATTTATCTCAGTGTATACAAAAAATACGAAAGAGAGCTATAAGATGACTATTTTAACTGAGTTAGAAAGCACACTATCCAAGAAAGCTTTTATTTTGACCGAACTTGGAAAGTTGAATGAAGCAGAAAAAATCGCTGAAAGAACTATTGAGATATCTGAACATGAAAGATTAAGCTATAGTACACTACTATCTGCCAAAGAGAGGTTACTATGGATTAAGGTTCTTAAAAATGGACCTTCAAGAGAAATTGTCGAAGAAATCTCAGAACTTTTGAAAACAACTAAAGAGTTGTTGTCTATTTCGTCTGAATTAAAAGCAAGACTGTGTGTAGAATATATATTACTTTCACTAATTTCATCTCGTCCTTTAGAGTGGGATACTATGACCACTATCTGTATTCTACTACAATTATTCTGGAATATGGGCACTTCAGAGTGTCCTATAACTATTCATGAATGCTCTAAAAATCTTAGAGATCCTATACGAGCCCTTGTGGCGGGGACTTTCTTATTAGTTCTTATAAAAGAAAATAAACTAAAATTGCTGAAAAATGAATTTATAGACATAAACGTGTTAATTAAGATACTTTTTATGATATTAAAAAGTAGCACTGAAATATTAGTCTCTTTGAATAGTATTCTAGGCTTATATTCTTTAGCGATAGTACGGTTAGTAGATTGGATATTGAAGAACATTCCAAAAAGAGAAAACGCTCAAGGTGTTATTTTAGAGATATTAACAGAATTTATTGAAAATGGAAAAGAAGTTGCTAAGACAGATTTTGAACGTCAACTTCTGAAGGATATAGAAGAAAACATGAAAGATAACCCCGAGGGATTTATGATGTCCCTTATAAAACTAGTCTACTATCTCATACCAAAAGCTGTTGCAACAACTATTAAGCTCCCAACAATTAGGTACGCAATTCAATTTGGTTCCTAGATATCATCAAATATAACCACAAAGCATACTCAAGAATTGGGTTAAGAGAATATTAAAAGACATTAATGAGAATGTTGTTGTATGAGGAGATAAAAGCAAAGGAAATCAAGTAGATATAACCAAGATAAGAGAGCGTCAAGATAAGATAAATTGAAAGTTGGATCTGAACTGTTCAATATGTATGTTAAAAGCCCGAGAATTAAGAAAGATCAGACTGCAAAACCCTTAAAATGCCGTTACATAGGCACGGAGAGCTCTTGAATTTTTAAATTCGAAAAATTCTCCATTAGATTCGGCAGATAAAAGTTTCATGTCTCCATAATTGACTAACTTTGACTTGAATTCTTCTCAAGTAACACAAAATTAGTGATTAAGATAATAATAACATGAGCAGAGAGTCGAAGGGTTGGAAATGGAAAAACATGTATTCTATTCTTAGAATGTCGAAAAATGGACAGACCTTATAGAAAAGGAAGTGTACCTAGAAAGAACATTACTTGGAAGTAGACAGCGCCATTCATATCCGATAGAAGGAGTTTGGCGCCGGGGCAGGGATTTGAACCCTGGCGGGCAAACGCCCACGGACTCTCCAGGCCCGCGCCTTCCCAGGCTAGGCTACCCCGGCGCATAAAGGAAATCAGGAGATGAGCTCAATCTCGATGGTGACATCCTCGGGAACGCGGATGCGCATAATCTGGCGCATGGCCCTCTCGTCGGCCTCAATGTCAACGAGCCTCTTGTGAACGCGAAGCTCCCAGCGGTCGAAGGTTGCTGAGCCCTCTCCATCCGGGCTCTTCCTGGTGGTAATCCTTATCCTCTTGGTCGGGAGCGGGATTGGACCGCTCATCCTAACGCCGGTCCTCTCGGCAATCTGCCTAATCTGGTCGGTGACTTCGTTGAGGGCCTTAATGTTGGTGCTCGCAAGCTTAATCCTCGCCTTCTGCATTTCCGTCCCTCCTAAAGTTTAGGAAGTAAAGGAAAGGTCAGAGAAGGCCTTCACTCGGCCTTCTGGATGGAGATAACCATACCGGCGGCAACGGTCTGGCCCATGTCACGGATGGCGAACCTGCCGAGCTGCGGTATCTCCTTGACCGGCTCGATGACCATGGCCTTGGTCGGCCTGAGGATGACGATGGCGGAGTCACCGGTCTTGATGAACTGCGGGTTCTCCTCGAGGACGTTACCGGTCCTCGGGTCGAGCTTGGCGAGGAGCTGCTCGAACCTGACGGCGACCTGGGTGGTGTGGGCGTGGAGGACCGGGGTGTATCCGACGGTGATGGCGGTCGGGTGGTTGAGGACGATTATCTGGGCCTTGAAGGTGTCCTTCGGCCTGACGACGGTCGGCGGGTTGTTGGTGTGTCCGGCAACGTCACCGCGCTTTATGTCGTTCTTACCAACGCCACGGACGTTGAATCCGATGTTGTCACCCGGGTAAGCCTCCTGGAGAGGCTCGTGGTGCATCTCGATGGACTTAACCTCACCCTGGATGGGCTTGTGGAAGATGGTGCTGGCCGGCTCGAAGATGACGACGTCGCCAACGCGGAGGATACCGGTCTCGACACGGCCGACCGGGACGGTACCGACACCCTTGATGGAGTAGACGTCCTGAATCGGAATGCGGAGCGGCTTGTCGGTCGGCTTCGGCGGCTCGGGTATCTGGTCAAGGGCCTCGATGAGGGTCGGGCCGTTGTACCAGGGCATCTTGTCGCTCTTCTTGACGACGTTGTCACCGTTCCAAGCGCTAATCGGGATGACCGGGAAGTCCTTGTAGCCGAGCATCTTGAGGAGCTTCTCGACCTGGGCCTTGACCTTCTCGAAGGCCTTCTGGTCGTAGTTGACCATGTCCATCTTGTTGATGGCGACTATGATGTGGCCGATACCGAGGGTCCTGGCAAGGAAGGCGTGCTCCTTGGTCTGGGGCATGACACCGTCGGTGGCGGCGACGATGAGAACGGCGGCGTCAGCCTGGCTGGCACCGGTAATCATGTTCTTAACGAAGTCCCTGTGACCGGGAGCGTCGATGATGGTGATGTACCTGTGCGGGGTCTCGAACTTGGTGTGGGCGACGTCAATGGTGATACCCCTCTCGCGCTCCTCCTTGAGCCTGTCCATGACCCAAGCGAACTTGAAGGACTTACCCTTCTCACCCATCTCCTCGAACTTCTTGATAATCTGCTCCGGAATGTTCGCGGTGTCAAAGAGCAGCCTACCGATGGTGGTGCTCTTTCCGTGGTCGACGTGGCCTATAAAGACGATGTTAACGTGCGGCTTCTCCTTCGGCATTTTCAAACACCTCCAGTTTTTGGTCTAGTCTCGTTGACTAGGACGGCTTTTTAAATCTTTCGAACCTCGGTCCCCTCGGGCGGGGAACCCGCCGTTTACGGGGGGACCTCATGAGTTCCGACCCTAACTTGCGGGGCGAGTTTAAAAAGTTAACTAATCGCTATTGAACGCGTATCTGTCAAAATTGGGCCCCCCATTCTCGGAGCGACGGGATTGGACTGAAGAAAAGACCGGAATGTGAACCAAAGTCAAAATTCAAGAAAGGTGAAGAAACGAGAAGCCGGGACGGCTTCACTGCTGCGGGCAGACGTCCTTCTCGGTCGGCGGGTTCGGGTCGAGGCCCTTCCTCTGGCGTATCTGCCTGATGATGTTGACTGCCAGCTCGTTCGGGACGCGCTTGAATCCGGCGTGCTCGGTGCTCCAGAGGGCCCTTCCGCTGGTCGCTCCACGGATGGCTCCGGCGAATCCGAACATCTCGGCAACCGGGGCCTCGGCAATGATAATCATGACCTCTCCTTCCTGCCTCATGTCGATGAGCTGACCGCGCCTCTGGTTGATTTCCCTGCTGACGGCACCCATGTACTCGTAGGGAACGTTGATGATGACCTTCTGGTACGGCTCGTAGAGGACCGGACCGGCCTTCATCATGGCGCAGTGGATGGCAGTCCTAATGGCCGGGTAAATCTGGGCCGGACCGCGGTGGACGTTGTCCTCGTGTATCTTGGCATCGTGGAGCCTGACGATGACCTTCATAACCGGCTCCTTGGCGAGCGGTCCCTCGTCCATCGCCATGTGGAATCCGTCAACCAGGAGGTCCATGACCTCGTTGAGGTACTGGATACCCTTGGTGTTGTCGAAGAACATGTTGCCGTTGTAGACGTCGACGATGCCCTTGGCCATCTCGTAGTCCATGCCGAGCTCGGCGAGCTTCTTGGCGACCGCCTTCGGGTCCTTTGGCCTGCCCTCTGGGATAATGCCCTCCTTGATGGCCTGGTAAATCTCGTCCGGCATCGGCTCGACTGTGATGTAGAACCTGTTGTGCTTGTTCGGGGACTTTCCTTCGACGATTGGGCTCTTCTTGGTGACGCTCTCGCGGTAGACAACTATCGGCGGGCTGACGTCAACGTCAATCTTCCAGTCTTCCTTGAGCTTGACGAGCTTGACCTCGAGGTGGAGCTCACCCATACCGCTGAGGAGGTGCTGGCCGGTTTCCTCGTCAATCTTGACGTGGAGCGTCGGGTCCTCCTTGGCGAGCTGTCTAAGAGCCTCGATGAGCCTCGGGAGGTCCTTGACGTTCTTGGCCTCGATGGCGACGGTAACGACCGGCTCGCTGACGTAGTGGAGGGCTTCAAACGGCTCAATCGGCTCCTCGGCGACGGTCTCACCGGCCATGGCGTCCCTCAGACCGGTAACGGCGACGATGTTTCCAGCAGGAACGGCCTCCATGTTAATCCTCTCGGGACCCATGTAGATACCGACCTGCTGGATTCTGGCCTTCCTCTTGCTGTTGATGAGGTAAACTTCCTTACCGCTCTTGACGGTACCGCTCCAGACACGGCCGGTAGCAACCTCACCGGCGTGCTTGTCGATGATTATCTTGGTGACGACCATGACCATCTTGCCCTTCGGGTCACACTTGAGCATGGCCTGGCCGACCTCGCTGTTTATGTCGCCCTGCCAGAGGTGCGGAATCCTGTACTTCTGGGCCTCGAGCGGGTTCGGGAGGTGCCTGACGACCATATCGAGGACGACGACGTGGAGCGGGGCCTTCTGCCTGAGGGTCTTGAGGTCACCGGCGTTGGTGAGCTCGACGATGTCCTTGAAGGAAACGCCGGTCTTCTTCATGTACGGAACGCTGAGGGCCCAGTTGTAGTAAGCGCTTCCGAAGGCGACGCTTCCATCTTCGACCTTGACCATCCACTGGCTCTTGAACTCCTCGGGGGCGTAGCGCTTGATGAGCCTGTTGACGTCGGTGATTATCTTGGCGAAGCGGTTGAGTATTTCGTTCGGGCCGAGCTTGAGCTCCTTGATGAGACGGTCAACCTTGTTGATGAAGAGAACCGGCTTGACGTACTCGCGAAGGGCCTGCCTGAGAACGGTCTCGGTCTGGGGCATGACACCCTCAACGGCGTCAACGACGATGATGGCACCGTCTATGGCACGCATGGCCCTGGTAACGTCACCACCGAAGTCAACGTGACCCGGGGTGTCGATGAGGTTGATGAGGTAGTCCTGACCCTCGTAGGTGTGAACCATCGAGACGTTGGCCGCGTTGATGGTGATACCCCTCGCCTGCTCCTGCTCGTCGAAGTCAAGGACGAGCTGCTTTCCGGCGAGCTCCTCGCTAATCATTCCGGCACCGGCGAGCAGGTTATCGCTCAGCGTGGTCTTACCGTGGTCAATGTGAGCGGCGATACCCATGTTCCTGATTCTCTCAGGCTGGGTCATGAGCTCCTTAATCTTCGCAATCATCTCTTCCCTTCTTCCCATAACGCACCACCTTTGGATGAGCTTGTCGGCTTAACTTAAAAGGCTCGGTTATAAAGCTTTTCCTGATTGGAAAATGGAACCGGGGAAGGGATTCAAAACTACTTAAGCCTTTTGGAGACAAACGTCCTGACCTCCTCCACGAGGTCACCTCTCGCGTAGACTCCCCAGCGCCAGTTGCTCTCTTTGGCCTCGACGAGCGCCCTCACGACTGGCGAAACCTCACTGAGCCGTTTAATTTCCCCGTTAAACTCCACGAATGCGTTCCTCTCCTCGAATCTCGGCTTCTCGGGGTAGTCGAGCAACGCGAGGTGGCCGAACTCACTCTCCAGCTCTTTTCTCAGCTCCTTGATTGTCTTCTCATCGAGCTCCTTCCCGCTCCAGACGACGCGCTTGTACAGTCTCCTGTTCTCGATTGCACCGATGAGCTCGCGGACTTCCCTTCTCTCGCTCGCCCTCAACCTCGCCACGAGGTCAACCTCGTCCATTTTCCGGAGCTCCCCAAGCTCAACCCCTTCGAGCTCAACGGCCTTGCACAGCATCGCGCTCGCTATTCTAACGGTGTGGTGCTGGTAAACCGTCGGATACATCATGCTCCTCGATATCAGGAGGTTCTGACCGGCCATTATCCCCTTCTCGCCGAGAATTAGTCTCTCGCCGTCCCAGCGGAGGTTTCGTATAAGGCGCTCAAGGTCAACGAGTCCGTAGGCGACCCCTGTGTAGTAGGCGTCGCGCACGAGGTAGTCCATCCTGTCCACGTCTATGTCTCCGCTCACGAGCGGGTGCTTGAGAAGGCTGAGGAACTCCCCGAGCGAGAAGCGCTCCATCAGAACGTCGCCGATTTCGCCATGCCTTATGAGGAATCTCATATTTTCCTCGTGCCTCGGGAAGAGGCATTCAAGGGTGTGGCTGAACGGGTAGTGCCCGAGGTCGTGGAGCAGGGCCGCGTAAACCGCTTCCTCATCAATCTCCGGGTTTCTTTCCCGTATAAGCCTCGCTATGTGGAAGGTCCCGAGGGAGTGCTCGAAGCGTGTGTGTCTGGCGGAGGGATAGACGAGAAAAGCCAGGCCAAGCTGGGTAATCCTCCTGAGCCTCTGGAACTCCGGCGTGTCAACCAGCTTTACCGCGAAGTCGTCGAGCTCTATTCCGCCGTGTATCGGGTCGTGGACGAGCTTCATGTTGACCGCCATGAGGGAGTAAGAAAAAAGCTAATAAACCTAACCGCCCAAAACTCAACCGTTGGCAGGGTGCGGACCCTCCTGCCCGGAAGGTGAGGGGGCCTCTGTGCTCCCTCCCCTCTTCCTTCTGATGTGCGGCTTGAACAGCCTCTCGACCTCTTCTTGAACCTCCTCGGCTTTTCCGCTCAGAACGAGCTTTCCGTTGCCTATCACGACGACCCAGTCAACGATGGGCATCAGAGGCTCCCATATGTGGCTTATGATTACGAAGTTGGTCTTCCCCCTCGTATCCTCGATGATTTCAATGACTTTTTCCATGCTGTCAAAGTCTATATTGGCGAGAGGCTCGTCGAGGAATACTAGCTCCGGCTTTCCGATGAAGGCCTGCGCGAGGCTCAGTCTCTTCAGCATTCCCGAGGAGTAACCGCTTATGCGCTTATCAATGAAGGTCTTCACCTCAAAGAGCTCCGCCACGCGCTCAATTTCGTCCTCTCCGAAGCCCCTGCTCTCCGCAAAGAGGTTCAACCATTCCCGTCCGGTTGTAAACTGCGGAAAAGCCGGCGGGTCGTAGGCAACGCCGAAGCGGGTTTTAACCCTCCAGTTGTTCCAGGGACTTTCTCCGAACACCTTAATCTCTCCAGAGGTTGGCCTGTAGACGCCGGTGGCGAGCTTAAGAAAGGTGCTCTTTCCACCGCCGTTGGGTCCGAGTATCAGCGTTACTCCCTCCGGAATGCTAACCGTAACCCCGTCAAGTGCGTGGATGCTCCCGAAGTATTTCTTCAAATCCCTCGCCTCGATAATCATTTCCTCCACCTCCAAATGACCAGGGCAAGGAGCAGTGCAAAAACGGTCCCTAGGCCGTAGATTGCGTTCTGAACGTCCTTCGTCGGGTAATTCTTGATGAATCGGAAGGCGCAGGTCAACTTCCCGGTTCCGTTGTTGAGGACAAGGTAGTCCCCTTCACGTGGCAGGACGAACTGATAAGTTAGATGCCCGTAGATGTTCTCCCTGTTCACGAGCTCGCCCGTTATGATGTCGTACACCTCAACGACCCCGTTGCCGTTGCAGGACGCTTCCACGAGGGAGCTCGTTGGGGTGTACATGGTAATCATCATCATGTCCGTCACGTTTCCCTGCCTCTCTATTGGTTGAAGGAAGACTGGGCCAACGGAGCCCACTTTGTTCTCGTATGAGTGGTAAATCCCAATGGAGCCGATTGTGAGTATAAGCAGACCAAGGAGCAACACTGTGAGGAAGCGCCTCATACTACATCCCTCCTCCTAATTAGAACCAGCGCGGCCCCGAGGAGAAGTAGCGGAACTGCGATTCCCCAGCCAAGGTATTGGGCCGTGAAGGGAGTGAAGTCCGTGCTTCCGCATCTGGGAAGGGCGTACGTAAAGAGTGCCGGGGGAATGCTCTCGAGTCCCAGGATTTTTGGTGCGTAGACTACGGTGAAGCCCACCATAAAGGCCAGGAAGGCGTTTGGAGATGCCAGGGAAACAAAGGTTGCGACGGCGACGAGGTATAATATCAGGAAGAGCGCAATAATGAGGGCATCGCTCATGAATCCCGAGGTTACCTCCGGCAGGTAGCCGGCTATGCTGGCGTAGCTCGTTAACGTGACGTATGCAAAGGGGAGAAGAACCATGAGGACGCTGTAGACGAGTATTGAGAGCAACTTGACTCCAAAGATTTCGGTGTTGGAGTACGGAAGCGAGTAAATAGAACGCGCGACCCCGCTGTCCCGGTCGTAGCGGAAAGATAAAGCGCCAAGGAGTAGGGTAAGGAATCCCATTAGAGTCCAGACGTCGCTCAGGTAAAGCATGCCATGTATCTCCCCTGCGACGCCATGTGCCAGGGAGGGCCCAAAAAGCTTTATTTCGGTGCCTGAGGCAAAGCCTGGTATGTAGTTCACGTCCATGATTGACTTTTTCATCGACATCCCCACGAGAACTAATCCAAACAGAAAGAGAACGTTCTTTATAACGTCGTTGAACTCCCATTTCAAGAGCGTTTTAAGCCTGCCCATTCGTTCACCTCCCTTGTAATTAAAATCACCCCAAGGAGGATTAATGATGCACAGAAAGCATACTCAAGCGGGGTTCCCTCCCCTGAGAAAGATACCTTTTCAGTTTCCGTTGCCCCGATGTTCGTCCGGTATAGAACGAGCCCAGAGCCCCACAGCTTTGAATGCTCCTTCTGGACCCGGTATGCAGAGAGTTCATCCGTGAACACGGCAAAGACTATGCCTATTGCTCCAAAGTCGGGTAGCAGGGTCAAGACCCAAGTTGAGGGATATAAACATAGGCCGGAGGAGGGGTCGTATATCCCGTAAATCGCGGGTCCTTGGACATGTAACTCTAGCAGGGTGAACTTTCTTCCATCTCCAAGTTCCTGCGTGACGTTGAAGCCCTCTAAAGTCCTTGAGATTCCTATCAGTGGCGGCCCGAATTCCCTGAAATATGTCATCATCTTCTGGTCTATGGGGGAGACGTTGTAAACCTTCGAGACAACGGAACCGAATTTGAAGAACGTCTCGTTGGACTCCGGAAGCCTTGAAGGGTCAACCCAGAGGGCAGTGTGGCCATAATACCTTCCCTCCATGTCAAAGACCGCACCGTCGCTCAGCCGTATCAGGTATTTCCCGCTTAACGTTAGATGTCCAAGCTTCACCTTCAGCCACTGGCAGTCGAGAAAGCCCGCATCGTGGCTGGGTTCAATCGAGGTAGAGATGACTTCGTTCCTGTCCCAGAACTCGGGGAAAGTTGAATTCTTCAGGCCCATAGAGACTATCGTCACGTTCTCCATCTCTATTCTCGTCTCCACTGTTAGGTAGCCATTCTGGACGGACAGGAATTTGAAAATCACCCTTGTGTCGTTATTTGCATAAACCTCAAATATTGTCCCGTTGATTTTGATGAAAATCTCTGCCGTGTGAATCTGCTCGGGTCTCGCTCCCACGACTAGGGGAAAGTACGGGTCGTACCTTTTAGCTATGTACTCGATGTAAACCCCTGGCCTGACCCAGTAGGGGGCTGCGAGCGCTGAATGGAAGCTCCCAATGAGGATGAACATTGTAACTAACATCGAGGGAATGGCCTTCCTCATTTTATCTTCCCCCAACCTCTTGCCGCCACGATAGAGCCGAGGAGAACCAACGACACCCAGAACGTGTAACTTAATGGTGTTTGGACCTTCGAAAAGGTAATCTTTTGAACTTTCTGGAACTTAGCGTTCGTCCCGTACAGTAGTAATCCGCTCCACGTTGAATAGTCCCTTTTTACCTGGTTGAGGTAGGCTCCCCGCTGGTCGTTGAAAAACCCGAAGATGACTCCTATGGCCTGAAGGTCCGGAAAAGTGAACTCGGTTGGTGAATGTCCTATGATAATGCCCGAATTAGGGTCAAAGAGTACTGTGGAGGTGCTATTTGGGGAAACGGTTCGCTCAAATATCTTGAATATTCTGCCAATTGACACTTCGATTGTGCCCCCTTTGGATTCGAGATTGAGTACCCCAACTGGAGGACCAAAAGTTCCATAAGGTGTCCAGAAGCTTCTTTTCCATGAGCCTGTTTTTTGAATGTAATAACTAACGTTCCCAGGTTCAACTATAAAGGGGAGTGAGGGGTTCCAGTCTTCTGTGGCCTGGTACCACAGGCCGGTATGGCCGTAGAATTTACCGTTCAGGTCAAAAACTGCACTGTCATTAAGCCGGAGTTTATAGACTCCCGTTATGACCGCACGTTTTGTAAATATCTTATACCAGACCATGTCCTCCGGGATGCTTGGGTCGTGAGGCGGTTCTATGATGACATCTGAGGTGCCGACGTCCCAGAACTTGGGTGGTGTTGTGTTTTTCTTAACCAGTGTCAGTATAGAAACGTTGTTGAGCTCAATCCTAACTCCAATTGTGGCCAAGTTATTGCTTATTTCCAATACTCTGAACCTGATTTTAGTGTCGTTGAGTGTCAGAATCCTGAAAACCGTCCCGTTATACTCGTAAAAGATAACCGACGTGGCCTTCGAGATGTTGCTGACATAGCCTTTACCGTTTAAGTACTGGATATATGGGTCATATCTTTCGGCAATGTATTCAATGTAAACTCCTGGCTTGACCCAGTAGGGGGCGGCGGTTACTGCTTCCATTCCAGTCAAGATTAGTAGGAAAATCATAGTGACTCCAAGCAGATGATAGGTGTTGGGTTTCATCGTTTCAACCTCCAAAAATTAAAGAATAGAGGGCTCAGATGTACGGCCAGCCAGCAGAAGCGTAGACCTTTTCCATCACGAAGCCCTCGCTATTCTTGACAACTGTCTCAACAGTGATTCCATTGGGATCCCAGTACTTGTTAACGTTTGCTGTATATCCTGGCACAAGAAGGCCTCCAGTTCCATACCTGTAAGTTATCTGGTAGTTGGTGTACGGATGCTGGACGTCGTACTTAACTCCAACCTCTGCATAGGCCCAGCCGTAGTGTCCTTCGTTCCTTTGGTGCACTGCAGTAACTTCCCAGATGGTTGCTGCTGCAAATCCAGTAGCCACTACCAAGAGTCCAAACAGCAAGGCCACCAACTTCTTCATAATGCGGACCCTCCTGCCCGGGATTATGTCCTTCCGGGCGATTATTGTTATGTCTAGCCGATATTTAAGTCTTACTTAGAACCTTAGGATAAAATGCTGAAAAAAAACGAGCTTGGATAAAATATCCCGAAAAAAGCTCGGGAAGATGCCGTTTATGTTTGACATTAATATTGCTAAAAAGCTATTAATCAGTAATAACTTTGCCATTTTCAAGTCACATCACATTTGGCTATCACGCACGTATTCGGTTAGTTTGGAGTACCAACTTCCCCACCATCAAAGAACTCCCAAGGCAGTACGTGTTTTGGTTATATCTCGGGACGTCCAGACGTGCAAGAGAAAAAGAGGGTGACGCTTCATAGTCCATCGAAGCTTTTTCCCGTTCTCGCGAATCACAGGGAGGAGAGATAAGGAGGGGTAAATAAATCCGAGCTCATGCTTAGCTCCACGTCTCGGCTATGACGTCGTGCTTGTGAATGCTCTCGTTGCTGATTACGCGCACGTGGATTTTGCCCCTAAACTTCTCCCGGGCCTTGGCGAAAATCTCGCGTGCAACATCTTCAACGAACTTCGGGTTCGCGAACATGCCCTGCACAACCGCGTTCTCATCAACCGTCTTCAGGAGCGTGTAGGTCGGGTGGCTGAAGGAGCTCTCGACAACGTCAATCATATCCTCAAGCGCTATCTCCTCGTCGAAGGCCGTTCTGACCTCGAGCTCGCCGATGGCGCGCTGTATGTGGGTCTTTCCGTTGTTGTTGGCCATCGCGTGCGGGCAGACCGTGTTCCCAATCACCTTGACGCGGAGGACCTTCTCAAAGGTGCCGTCCTCGTTCTTTATGACGCCGACCTCGACGTCGTAGGGCTCGTAGCTCGTCTTCCCGCTCGCCGGCGTTTCCCTGGGGATTATGAGGTGGGTCTTAATCCAGACCTCCGCCCTTCTGTGCGGGTGTTTGCTCTCAAGGCGCCTTATGACGGCCCTTCCAAGCTCCTCAAGCGAGCTGTGGGCCTCCCTAACCTCTTCCTCGACGGCCTCGCTCATGGCCTCGGTGATGCTCTCCACGAGACGGCTCATATGGATTCCCTTTTTCTCGGCCGGGACGTCTATCGTGACTTCGAAGAGCGGGAGGAATGTGTAGACCTTTCCCTTCCAGTTAATCTTGGCGACGCTCCTGAGGTTGGTTATGCCGACGCGCCTGAGGGGTTCCCTAATCTCCGGAACTTCTTCCTGGGTCTCAATCACTTCTCTCACCCGGGGTTGGCTTGAGAAAAGGTCTTTTAAAGTTAAGCCCGGAGCTCGTTCACCATGTAGTAAACTGTCCTGAGGGGAATGCCGAGGCGCTCGCTGATTTCCCGCATCGGAACGCCCTTCCTGGCCAGCTCCCGGACGAGCTTCACCGTTTTTTCGTCGTACTTCCTCGGCCTTCCCCTGGGCCTGTTCTCGGGGACGAGCTCTATACCGAGCTGACCGAGGGCGTAGATGACCCTCTTGGAGACCTTTGGATAGAGGCTCGGCGGACAGCTTATCCTCTTCACGTTGGGCGCGTTCTCAAGGATTTTAACAACGACCTCCTTGGTGGGTCTTAAACTAACGTAGACCTCGGTGACGTCCTCGTCGAGCTCGGAAAGCTTCCGCAGAAGCTCGTCGTAGGTTTTGGCACTCACCCGAACCTTCATGCCCTCACCCCTGCAGGAGGTCGAGGAAGCGCTTGGCCTTGTCGCTCTTCGGCATGAACTTCTCGAACTTCTTCAGCTCGCTCTCGCTGAACAGAACCTTGTGCAGGCCGGAAATCACGAACTTCTTTATGGCCTCCTCCAGCTCGGCCTCGTCAATTCCAAGGAGCTCCGCGACTTTTCCCTCGTCGTAGGGGCTCATGCCGTATAGCAGAACCCCACCGAGGAGGTAGTTGGGAATCGTTGTTATGTCCTTCCTCTTCCCGGTCAGCTGTTCCTCCATCTCGCACTTCCTTATGACGTAGATGCTCCCCTGCCCGGTCTTGAAGTCCTTCTCGTGCCGGAAGGGCAAATCGAGGATTGAGTAGTGGCAGTCGACGCAGAGCTTTATTCCAGGGAATATGCCCAGGGTCTCGCGCTCCGTGGAAGAGGTGAGGAAGTAGTAGCGGAAGATGTCCAGGCCGAGCTTTTCGGCGCCGTTCTCGGGGTCGAGGGAGGCGTAGGCCAAGGCGAGGTTGTCAACGGTGTAGTGGTTGTTTATGAGAACCCCCCTCGTCTTCACGAACGTCAGAACGCGCCAGCGGAACCTTCTTCCGAAGCGTTTCCTGAGCTCCATCTCGATGTCGGCATCGGCCGGAAGGTCGAGGCGGGCCTTCTTCAGCCTGTTGTTCTCGAAGTACTCAACCTCAATCCTTATGCTCTTCGTCCTGACGGTTCCCTTCTCGCGGAGCTTGCCCTTGATGAACTTGAAGGTTTCCCTGACCTCAATGCTCTCCCTGGCTAAGAGTCTGAGCACGTCGCCGGAGTAGGCGAGGTGTGGAAGAACTTCAAGCCTGCCGAGCTTCACGGGCTTCTCAACGGCCCTGACCTTCTCAAAGTTCTCCTTCGTTATGGCATCTACCGGAATCTCCTTCCTGCCGAGCTTGAAGGTGTAGTTGGCCGAGAGCAGAGCTAAGGCCATCTTGTGGGCAGTTATAGCCGAACGGAGCCTCTCAAGGGCCAAAGCCCTGTTGTGCTTCTTCCTGTAAATCCACTGGAGGTGGGGGTCCTTGTTCTTCTTGTCCATGAAGCGGACGGACGGAGCCGTTTCCCCAACGCGCCTCTCAAGCTCGTCCTGGAGGTCGTCCAAAAGGGAAACGTTGCGCTGGAGGGTGTAGGCTAACTTAGCGGGCTCGAAGTCCTCGAAGAGCTCGCCCAGGTCTATCCCGATGTCGTCGAGTATCTTGTTGACCTGGGCGACGAGCTCTTCAGTCGTCGTCATGGCAGCAAATCACCGTTGTTTATCTTTTCTGGCAAATACTCCTTGGCGACGAACTCGAGGGACTTATTAGCCAGAGCCTGCTGTTCAATCCTGACGCCCCACTTGAGGGCCATCTTGAGCTGTCTCTGCCACTCCTTGTTCTGGAACCAGGGGTACTCCATCTCCTCCAAAATGCGCTTGTAGTCGCCCGTCGGGCCACCTTTCTTGTTGGGAGGAATCCCCTTGAGCTTCTCGGTGACGTTCTCTAAACCATAGCGCTTTATGTCGTCCATCGTCATGCCCACGAACCTCGCCTCGGGCGTTGCCAGCTTGTCGCTGAGGTAAGCGAGGTTTATCGAGCCCTGCTTTATGGTGGAGTAGATGTACCAACCGTAGGGGTCGCCGTCGGTGAAAACGATGATTGGCAGGCCTTCCTCGTAGTGGAGCCTGTGGATTAGACGCCTGACGCCACGCGAGGCCTGTCCCTGGGTCGCTATGATTAGGGCCTTCTCCTTCTTCGGGAACTTTTCCTCGATGAGACGGTCGGCCATAGCGGCGGTCTCGACAACGAGGGCGTAGTCAACGTTTATCTCCGGGAACTGAATGTGCTCGACCGTTCCCGGGACGGCCCAACCACCGCTTCCGAGCTTGCTCGCGTTGAACTCGTCCTCGCCGTCGCGAATCACTATGTCGCCGTAGATGTAACCGCGCCTGTCCGCTGTGATGTGCATCTCCTCACGCAGGACACCAAGCATTCTCTCAAGGTCTTCTATGATGGGGTCGCTCTCGCGCTGGTCCTCGAAGGTGTTCTCCTTTGTTCCAGGAATCGTGTGCTTGTTGGCGTAGTAGGCTTCACGAAGGCTCGCGTGCTTGCCCTCGGCGACGAGCCTCTTCACGTAGGCCATTATGAGTAAGGTTTGCATGAACTTTCTTGCGTGAGCCACGTTGAGGAAGTAACGCCTTGAGAGCTTGTCGCCCATCTTGATTAGCCTGCTCTTCTCGTCGAAGTAGACGTTGTTGAGTCCGCGCGTCGGTATGTCGAAGTAGGGGTTCTTACCCGACTTAATAGCCTCAAGGACGCTCCTCCCGTACTCTTCGAGCTTGCTCAGGACCTTCTTGGGGTCGTAGGAGAACTTCTCCTTGGGCCTCTCGCGCTTTATTGCTTTAGGCATTCTCGCTCACCTCCGGGGCGGCACCCTCTGAAACGGCCTCCTTCGAGGCAAAGTGGCTCTCAATGAAGTTGAGGAAGTACTCCCTAATCTTCTCCTCCGGCTCGCCGGTCAGTATGCTTAAAGCCCTCGCTATCTCGGGCACGTACTTTTCGAAGGTCTTCTTCCTCTTGACCTGGTAGAGGCGCCTGTGCTTTCCACTGAGGTAAGTCTGCAGCCGTCTCGCCGCGTCCATTATGGCCAAGCGAATCTCGTTGTAGATGTCCTCGTCGTTGGCTATGCTCTGCTTTCCGGTTCCGGTGTAGGGGACGTGGACTGAAACGACGTTAATCATGAGCACGAGCGGGGTTCTGTCGAGGTCGTCAACGCGGTAGCGCTTCCAGTCTATCGAACGGGCTGCCTGAGTGGTCACACACGAGCCGGCGTCGAATAGGAGCGGAACGCGGTTCGCGTAGCGGAGGAGCTCAAAACCGCTCGGTATCTCACCGCCGTAGGCAAGACCGACCTCGACCTGGAAGGGGATTCCGCCCGAGTAGACCTTCGGGGGCCTGGTTACCGCCGTCACGAACTCCGGCTTGAGGATTCCCTTCAAACCCTTCTCAATGTTCTCCTCGCCTATGGGTCTGAGGCCGTGCGTCGGCGGAGCGAGGAACTTCATGTACTTGAAGGCCTCGACTATCTCTTCAGCCTCGTGCCAGGTGAGCTTTTCAGGCGGCTTCTCCATCATCTTCGCGACCTGCTTGACGACCTTGGTGTAGCCCTTGAAGGAGCGGAGAACGGCTTTAACCTCGCCCTTCATGAGCCTCTCGTAGAGCTGTTCCTGAACCTTCTTGTCCTCGACGGTCTTGATGAGCCTCAATGCCGCTATGTACTCGACGAGCTCGTCAACCTTCTTGTCGCTTATCCTCGAGAACTCGCCGACGAGGAAGCGCCTCACCGTTGTTCTCTTCGTCTTCTTGGCCATCCTGTAAACGTCGTCCGTCAGGACGCCCTTCGGGTGGGGCTTCATCTCAACCGGCGGTTCCGGAATCTCGTCGCTCGAGCGCGGGAAGACGATTAGCCTTCCGTCGGGCTCGATGAGCTCGATGTGGGCGTGTGGATTGGCTATCGCGGTGAGCTTGAGGTACCAGTAAACGCCCTGCTTCGAGCGGATGTATTTAACGTTCTTCACCTCGAGCTCTATCCTAGTTCCATGCCAGCCGTCCGGGTTCGGGTGCTTCTCCTTTTTGACGATTTTACCCTCGTTTCTGTCAACGTCTATCTTCACCCAGGCCTCTATTATCTCGTCTCCCGTTGAAGTAATCACGCGGGTCGCCTTACCGCTCGTAATCTGGGCGAACATCACCGCACCGCTTATACCGATACCCTGCTGGCCCCTGCTCTGTATGTTCCTGTGGGCCTTCGTTCCAGCTAACATCTTTCCAAATACGTGGGTTATGTACTTTTCCGGGATTCCCGGGCCGTTGTCCTCAACGACAACCTTGTAGTGCTCCCTTCCGAGTTCCTCAATCTCGACCCTTATGTAGGGCGGAATTCCAGCTTCTTCACAGGCGTCGAGCGAGTTCGTCACCGCCTCGTGGACGAGCGTTGTAAGCGAGCGGACTTTTCCAGTGTAGCCGAGCATTGCCGCGTTTCGCCTGAAGAACTCGCTGACGCTCTGGATTTTGAACTCCTTAAAGAGCTGACTCGCCTCGGCCATCGTCATTCCTCCTCCCAATCCTCAAGCTCGGGCCCGCCCTCAAGGGCCTCGTAGTAGGCGGAGCTCTCGAGCTCCAAATCCTTCTTGCGCCTTTCGAGGTAGCGGTAAACGACGCCGTGGGGCGAGCCCTTGGCGAGCTTTTCTATAGCCGTTCTTGCCACCTCTACCTGAATCGGGTTGCCGATAATCGCGACGGTCTTTCCGTAAACGCTAACGTCAGCGCCACTCATCTCCTCAATAATCTCCCTCGTCCTTCCCTTCCGCCCGATGATTCTACCCCTGACCCTCGGCAGGGCGTTCTTCTCGTTCCCAACCACGATGTCGGTGAGGTTGACAACCTCGAGGATTTCACCCTCGTTGAAGAGCCTGAAGGCCCTCTCGGGGGAGAAACCCCTGCCTATGGCCAAAACCACGTCCCTCGCCTTCCAGACGGCAAGGGGGTCCTTGGTCTTCTTCGTGGCGGTGATGAAAACTTCTCCCGTCTCGCTGTCGACCTCTATCTTGGTTCCGGTGCGCTCCTCGATTTCCTTCTTGGTCTTGCCCTTCTTGCCTATGAGGACCGCTATCCTCTCCTTTGGAATCCTCACAAACTCTTCCTGCTCGCCCTCGGCCACGTAGTCAATCTCGCCGAACTCGGGCTCTTCAATCGGTTTTCCGTCCTTATCAACGCGCTCGTACTTCTTCAGGAGTCTCTCAAACTCGTCCATGCTCTCACCTCTCAATCAGCTCGCGGAGCTTCACCTCGTAGTCCTCAACCTCAACTCCCCTCCTCGCGAAGTAGCTTGTAACGTTCCTCAGGTCGCGCTTTAAAAGCTCGACGCTCATGCGGTTTCTCCTGACGGTGGCCTGCGACCAGTCTATGACCACCGGCCCGTCCCAGAGCAGGACGTTGTACTCGCTCAAATCGCCGTGAACCATGTCACCGCGCTTCCAGAGCCTCTCGATGACGCCGATTAGGTAATCGTAGAGCTCCTCAAAGTCGCTCCTCTCAAGTTCCCTCTCAACGTCCTTCAGCCTTGGAGCTGGCATCTCATCGCCAATGAACTCCATTACCAGGACGTTGTTGCGGAAGATTACCGGTTCAGGAACGCGAACCGCGTACTTTATCGCCCTCTGGAGGTTCTTAAACTCCCTCCGAGTCCAGACGAAGACGAGCTTCCGCATGTCCTTCGGCAGGTAGCCGATGCGGGGGTCAGCGGCTAAGTACTCCCATATCCTCCTGAACTCGGTGGTGTAAGTTCTGTAAATCTTCACCGCTATCCTGTTGCCCTCGGCATCAACTCCCGCGAAGACATTGGCCTCTTTGCCGGTGCTTATTACACCGTAGAGCTCCTCAATTTTACCGCGCCGGTGGAGGTAGGCTAAGGTTTCTTTCGTCGTCCTGTCAAAGACCTCGTTGGCTATCTTGTAGAGCTCGCTGTCCTTCTCTCTTTTATCCCTGAGGCCCAGTATCTCCTCGACTTCCCGCTCAATGGCTTCCTCGCGCATCGCCACCACTCACGGGCTCAGAACAACATCTCCGCACCGGAGAGGAAGTCCTGGCTTATCTTGCCCTTCCTGAGGAGCCAGTCCACCTGGGTTCTCGTGTAGCGGTAAACTATGTCCCCGCGCTCGTCGGTCTGAACGGGCCAGGGCTGGACGATGACGACGTCGCCAACGCGCATCCACATCCTTCTCCTGAGCTTGCCCGGAATCCTGCATCTCCTTATCTTGCCGTCCTCGCAGCGGACGTCCATCCATCCGGCGCCGAGGGCCTGCTCTATGACTCCGAAGAGCTGTCCCTGGCTCCTGTCCGGGAGGGGAACGCGAATAACCTCGTCACCCTCCACCTGCCTGTTCTTTTTACCTTTTCCACCCTTGTACGCCATGAGCATCACCCCCAACCGCTCTGCGTGAGCCCTTATAAGCTTACCCCTGCAAAAATTCTCCAAGTGGCCTTTAGTCCCAAACTTTTAAAATTTTTGCAACGGGATTACCCAGACTTGTCCACCATAGGAACATTAAAGTTTAAAAACGGACCGAAATACTTGGAGTGGGATTGATATGACCGCGGTGGAAGCCGAAAACCTGACGATACTCTACGAGGGCAAACCTGCTTTGAGCGACGTGACGTTCAGGTTAGACGAGGGTAAAACCCTGCTCCTCCTTGGCCCGAACGGTGCGGGAAAAACGACGCTCCTCAAGACGATAGCCTGCTTCCACCGCGAGTACAGGGGAAAGCTCCTCGTCTTCGGAAGGAATCCCTGCGACGCGAGGCACCTGATAGGCTACGTCCCCCAGAGCAGTTCCCTCAACGAGCGCGTTCCCTTAACGGCCCTCGAAGTTGTCGCGATGGGCGGGCTCTACAGGAGGGGCTTCGTCCACTTCAAGATTTCAGAGGAAATTCTAAGAAAGGCGGAGGAGGTTCTAACCTTTGTCGGCCTCGGGCACGTCAAGGACAGGCTCTTCCGCGAGCTTTCTGGGGGACAAAAGCAGAGGGTTCTGCTCGCGAGGGCTTTAATGAGCGACCCCAAGCTTCTCCTCCTCGACGAGCCACTCTCGGCATTGGACCCCAGCGCGCGTGCCGAGGTCACGAACGTCCTCAGCAAGATAAAATCCGAGAAGAACGTCACGATGATAATAACGACCCACGACATAAACCCGCTCCTTGAGATAGGCGACCTCGTGATGCTGATTAACAAGAGGCTGATAGCCTTTGGAAGACCGGAGGAAGTCCTCACAGATGGAGTCATCAAGTCCGTCTACGGCCCGCTGGCGAAGGTAATCCCTGTCGGCGGAAAGCTCTACTGCATAACCGGCGACTTCCACATTCACAGGGACAGGGGTGGTGGCCTGTGATTCCTGAGTTCATACTGAGGGCTATCCTCGCGAGCATAATGGTCAGCGTCCTCCTCGGCCTGCTGAGTCCGCTGATAAACACCAAAGGCCTGGCTTTCCTCACCCACGCGCTCTTTCACGCCCTCCTCTTCGGAGCCGTCCTCGGGATGATTCTCGCGCTCCTCTTCAACAGCTACGCCCTCGTAACCCTCGTGGCGCTCATAGTCACGATAGCAATCGTCCTAATCATAGCCCAGCTCGAAAAGCTCGGCTTCACCCCGGATTCAGCGGTTGGAATAGTGGCGAGCTTCGTTGCCGGACTTACCGTTCTCGGCTTCGGAATCCTTTACAAGGTTATGGCGAGCAGGCCGTATTTCCCGCTTACCGAGAACATCGTGTCCTACCTGACCGGCGACATCTTTCTCATAACGCTCCAAGACCTGGCCGTTCTCATCCTCGGCGGTGCGCTCATCTTCTTCGTCCTCCTCTTCCTCTACCGCGACTTCCTCTACCTCAGCTTCGACCCGGAGGGACTTGAGAGCTACGGCGGAAACGCGAGGGCCTACCTCATGATTCTCTACGTCCTCGTGGGGGCGATTGGCGCTTTAATCGTCCAGACCGTCGGCCTGATAACCCTCCAGGTCGTTGCCGTCCTGCCCGGCGCGATAGCGCTGATGGTGAGCTCGGATTTGAGAAAGGTCCTCGCGGTGAGCCTGCTTTTAACCCTCGCCGTCCAGCTCTCGTCGGTGGTTTTGGCTTACTTCACGGCAATCCCGCCGAGCGGTATAGCGACCATAATGCTGGGCCTAATCTACGGCGCGCTCCTCTTCCGGAGGTGAAACCTTGGGGCGGAAGATAGCGGGCATCGACGAGGCTGGCAGGGGGCCGGTGATAGGCCCGATGGTCATCACGGCTATAGTCGTTGACGAGGAGAACCTGCCGGGGCTTGAGGAGCTCGGAGTTAAGGACTCGAAGAAGCTGACGCCAAAGAGGCGCGAAAAGCTTTTCGACGAGATTCTAAGCCTTGCGGACGATTACGTCGTTCTGGTCCTCTCGCCGGAGGAAATAAGCTCCCGCGAGGGAACGCTCAACGAGTTCGAGGTCGAGAACTTCGCGAAAGCCCTGAACTCCCTGAAGGTTAAGCCCGACGTGATTTATGCCGATGCCGCCGACGTTGACGAGGAGCGCTTTGGGAGGGAGCTGAAGGAGAGGCTGGGGTTTAATGCAGAGGTTGTTGCTAAACACCGCGCCGACGCGCTCTTTCCGGTGGTTTCCGCCGCTTCAATCGTCGCAAAAGTAACCCGCGACAGGGAAATCGAGAAGCTGAAGGCAGAATACGGCGAAATCGGGAGCGGCTATCCGAGCGACCCGAGGACGAGGGCGTTTCTTGAAAATTACTACAGGGAGCACGGTGCCTTCCCGCCGATTGTGCGGAGGGGGTGGAAGACGCTGAAGAAGATTGAAGAGAGGCTCAGGGCTGAGATGGAAACCAAAAAATCAAAGAAAGGCCAGCTCAGTCTTGAGGACTTTCTGAGGAGATAGATTTCTCGGAGCCAAGCTTTTGGAAGGCCCAGTCCTTGAATCCCTTCAGCTTCTCCCAGTAGAAGTCCAAGGAGCTCCTGAAGGCCTCCCACCTGAGGAGCTCGTTCAGCGCGACGCCCATGACGACCGAAGCCGGCGGAACGAGGACTGTTGCGTAGAAGCTGAACTGCGTCTTCCCGCCGAGGACATACTGAAGGGCGAAGAGGCCGATGGTGCTCCAGAAGACCATGAAGGGCGCAAGGATTCCCGGCTTTCTCCTGTGAAGCCAGGGCATCGCGAAGATTAGAACTACCATGCCGAGCAGAAGAACCGGGTCGGTGCTCGCGAAGACGTTGGGGTTGAAGTGGAAGGGAAAGGCCCTGTAGTTGACGAACCACTGCCAGAAGGGCGAGGTGTTCGGGTTCGGACCCTTGTAGCTGAGGTGCCATCTGAAGCTTCCAAGGAACTCCCTAAGCCAGGGAATGAAGCCTATCGCCTTTATTATGGGGAGCTCCGGGAGCAGGAAAACGATGCCAGGAATTACCACGACGATTGAGAAGAACCTTACGAAGGACTTTTCCCTCTTGAGCGCCCTCCACAGGAGGACCGGCCAGCCGAAGGCACCGCTGAGCTTCGTTGCCCCGGCGAGGCCCAAGGATATTGAAGAGCCGAGCTCCATTTCGTAGGCCAGGGCGAGGACGAACAGCGCGACGAAAAACGCCACATGGATGTCGAGCATTGCCGCGACAGAGGTTGCCTGAAGCGTCGGGTCTGCAACCACGAAGGCGAGCGCTATGAGTGAGGCGAGGTAGCTTTTGCTTATCCTGTAAGCGGCGAGAACTACGAGGAGCTCTATGAGGGCGAACTCAATTATACCCGGGAGGCGCCAGCTGATTGGCCTGTCCCCGAGCAGAACCATGCTCAGCATTATGAAGTCCTTTCCGAGGAAGGGGTGCTCCGTGTTGAGATAGTTCTGTATGTTCTCTTTGTCAGGATACCTGAAGCCTGGAACGATGTAGTAGCTCCCATCGGGCAGTTGGGTCGAGAGCTTTTCAAGGAAATCTCGATACTCCTCCTTGGGAATCTCGTAGTAGACACCGGGAAAGTTGTAGTACTCGATTCTAAGCCTCACACCGCTGAAGGCCGCGATGGCATCGGCCGTGCTCAGGTACTTGAACTTGTCGCTCTCGTTTGCGAAGATGACGTTGACACCGTAGGTGCCGTTGAACTCGTAGGTAACGTTGACTCCGAGAAGGTGAAGGACGTTTCTGCTCGCGGGCACGTACCAGACCTCGTCGCCGATGTAGTCGTTGAGGCCTGGCTGAGAAGCGAAGTGATAGGCGAACCACACGGTACCGACCATCGTTAGGGCAACGATGAGCGCAAAAGCGGCCCTCTTCCAGTCCATTATTAACACCGCTGGAACTAAGCGGGCAACGTTTTTAAGCCTCTCCCCTTAGGCGAGAACATGTTGGCGGAAATCACCGAGGAAAAAGTCAGGGAGGCAATGGAGCTCATAAAGCGCGGTTTCGACGAGAAGAAGCTCCGCGCGAGGCTCGGCAAGAATTGGGAGCTGATAGCGGAGATAGCGAGGGCGAGGATTAAGGCTAAAGACAAGTTCTCGCGCGACGACCTGTGGATGGACCTTGAAGGCCTCCGCTACGCCACCCACGAGGTGGTTGCTAAATATCGCGCCGAGCGCCTGAAAGAGTTCGGAGTCCGGAGCATCGCCGACGTCTCCTGCGGAATCGGAATCCAGCTCATCTTCTACGCGATGAAGGTTGAGAAGGCCTACGGGATAGACATAGACCCGCTCAAGATAGAGTTCGCGAGGAGGAATGCCGAGAAGTACGGCGTCGAGATAGAGTTCATCAACGCCGACTCTCTGGCCCCGGAGACCGTGGAGAAAATAGACGCAGAGGTAATATTCTCGGACCCGGCCCGGCCCCCGGAAATGCCCGAGAGGAGGCTTGAGGATTTGCTCCCAAGCCCGCTGGAAATCTACAACGCCTACAAAGCCAAAACAGACGCGTTCATATTCGACTTGCCCCCCCAGATGAGGCGCGAGAGGGTTCCATGGAAGGGCGAGTTCGAGTACGTTGATTTGCACGGCCACCTCAACAGGCTGACCTTCTACACCGAACCTCTCGCGAAAGCCGAGAGGAGCGCCGTAATCCTTCCGGCGGGAGTCAGACTTGAGAGCGACCCGAACCTTGAGAAGGTCGTCGAGTGGACTGAAAAGCCCGGCCAGTACCTCTACGAGATTCCGCAGGCCGTTGATTACGCGGATTTACTCAATGAGCTCTTCCACATTCTCAACGGGAACGCAAAGATGCTCCTTCGCGAGAAGAGGCGCGTTCTGGCTACGGGCGACGAGCCGATTAAGAGTCCCTACCTCAAGAGGACGTATTCAGTCGTCGCGGTTCTGCCGTTCCATCCGGTCAGGATTAACGACCTCCTGAGGAGAGAGGGCTTTGGAAGGGCGACGCTGAAGATGAGCGTCCCGCAGGAGGAGTACTGGCGGATAAGGCGGAAGATAGAGGCCGGCCTGAAGGGTGATAGGCGGGCCTTCGTCTTCAAGGTCGGGGAGAAAGCGGTCATAGCCGAGGCGCTATAGCTCCTCTATCCTCGCGTTCCTAATCTTCTTCGAGCCTATTCTCAGCCCTTTGAAATAGTTAACGTATTCCTCAGGGAGAAAAGAGTCGAGGTTCGTTGACTTCAGTCGTTTTTTCTTCCTTCTGGGCTTCTCATCGGATTTTATCCTGGGCTTCACGTCCCCGATGAACTCGTCAAGCTTCCTGTTCATCCGCCCACCCACCGAAGATTGAAGCCGTTGTATAAAGGCTTTTCCCTGGTTCAACCTTCTTAGGAAAGCTTTTAACTTCCGGGGTTTATCAGGGGAGAGAGTAAGGGCGGGTGGTTGCCATGTGTGGAATCATAGGCTACATCGGTGACAGAAAAGCCTGTGAAGTAATCGTCAAGGGCCTCAAAAGGCTCGAATACCGCGGTTACGATTCTGTTGGCGTTGTAACTGAGGAAAACGGGAAGCTGTACATCAAGAAGGGAGTTGGAAGCGTTGACGAGGTCACGGAGAGGTTAAAGCTTCTCGATATGCCCGGAAAGCGCGGTGTCGGGCACACCCGCTGGGCGACGCACGGCGTTCCGAACGATATTAACGCTCACCCCCAAAAGGACTGCACGGGGAAGATAGCGCTCGTTCACAACGGTATAATCGAGAACTTCGCGGAGCTGAAGAAGGAGCTGGTTGAGAAGGGTCACACCTTTGAGAGCGACACGGACACGGAGGTTATAGCCCATTTGATAGAGGAGGAGCTGAAATCGAACGAGAACTTTGAGGAAGCCCTCCGGAAAGCTCTCCTTAAGCTTAAGGGTTCCTTTGCCCTCGGAATCGTCTACACGGAGGAACCGGACAGACTCTACTTCGTCAGGAACGAGAGCCCCCTCGTGCTCGGAATCGGCGAGGGCGAGAACTTCGCGGCGAGCGACGTCCCGGCTTTTCTCGAATACACAAACAGGGTCGTCTTCCTCGACGACATGGAGTATGCGGTCGTTACGAAGGACTCGTGGGTCGTGAAGAGGCTCGAAACCGGCGAGGAAGTCGAGAAGGAGGTCAAGACGATAGACTGGACGCTTGAGATGGCCGAGAAAGCCGGCTTCGAGCACTTCATGCTCAAGGAGATATTTGAACAGCCGAGGGTTCTGAGGGATGCCATTCACGGGAACGCGAAGGTAATCGGAGATGTCGCAAGGGAGATAGCGGATTACGAGAAAATCTTCATCGTAGCGATGGGAACCTCCTATCACGCCGGCCTCGTCGGCAAATACCTCCTCCAGAGGCTGGCGAAGAAGGTTCCAATCGTCGAAGACGCCAGCGAGTTCCGCTACGAGTTCGAGGATTTAATTGACGAGAACTCCCTCGTCATAGCGATAACCCAGAGCGGTGAGACAGCGGACACGCTTGCCGCTATGAAGCTCGCGAAGAGGAGGGGGGCGAAGGTTTTAGCCATAGTCAACGTGGTCGGCAGCATGGCGACGAGGATAGCCGATTTAACGCTCTACACCCACGCAGGGCCGGAAATAGGCGTCGCGGCGACGAAGACCTACACGACACAGCTCGCGGTTCTCACGATGCTCGCCATCGAACTGGCCAGAACCCTCGGAACGGCCGATGAGGAATATCTCAAAGAACTTGAGGAAGGCTTGAGGGGAATCCCAGACCTCATCGAGGATATCTTGAACCTGAACGAACCGCTCAGGGAGCTCGCAGAGGGTCTGAAGGACAGGGAGAACTTCTTCTACATAGGCAGGGGAATAGGCGTTCCGACAGCCCTTGAAGGTGCCCTAAAGCTCAAGGAGATAAGCTACATCCACGCCGAGGGATTGAGTGCCGGCGAGCTCAAGCACGGGCCGTTGGCGTTGATTGAGGACGGAGTCCCGGTCGTGGCGATAGCGCCGAAAGGGAGGACCTTCGACAAGATGCTGGGCAACATAGAGGAAGCAAAGGCGAGGGGGGCGCACATAATAGCCCTTGGCTCCTCCGAAAGGTTGCGCGAGGTCTCGGATGCGTTCATTGAAATGCCAGACCTTGATGAAATCCTGACTCCGATTCCCTACATCGTCCCGCTCCAGCTTCTGGCTTATCACCTTGCCGTGCTGAGGGGCAACGACCCCGACAAGCCGAGGAACCTGGCCAAGTCAGTTACGGTTGAATAAAAAACAAGAGGTGATAAAAATGGACGTGGACGCAATCCTGAGAGTTTTGGCAATTTTTGGATTTATTATTGGTGCTATCTGGGGATTTAAAAGAACCAAAGCAACCAAAGGGAAACAACAAAAGCCTCATCCTACAACTTCCCATAAGTATGCCCAAGCCTATTTCTACTTCAGAGAGTACGGGTTGCCGATTATAGTGCTCCTCTTCGCGTACGTTGGCTACAAGATAAGGGCAGTCACGTCGAGCTACAAGACGTTCCTCGACCCGGACACCTTCTTCCACTTCGAGATGTACAAACTGGCAATCCACGAGTGGATTCCCAAGTATTACGCCTACGCCGAGCCCCCGATGGGCATAAAGGCCAGCGGTTACCTGGCGCTCTACACGATGCAGGCGCTCTTCTACAAGATAACCCACGCCCTCTTTGGCTGGAGCGAGCTCCAGGCCTTCAAGGTCTGGCCACCGTTCGTCGGCGCGATGATAGTCATAGCCGTCTTCCTCGTCGGCAGGAAGCTCCACTCGAACTGGGCCGGCTTCTGGGGAGCAGGCTTAATGATGGGCTTCTACGGGGCGATAACAAAGACCTACTCCGGAAACAACCGTGGTGAAGGACCCTTCATGATGTTCTTCCTCTTCGCGTTCTACTTCCTGCTCGTTTACCTCGACGAAAAGGACTGGAACTGGAAGAAGATAGCCGGCGCGGTGGCGTTCCTCATACTCAGCCCGATTTACATGGGAGTCTGGACCGGCAGTCCGCTCGGCGTCATGATTTTCCTCGCAACCGGTGCAATAGTCCCGGTCGTGTTCTTCGCATTCGGAAAGATAAAAGAGCTCAGGCGCTTCGTCTTCGAGTACTACCCGATACTCGGCGTCTCGATAGTCCTCGGACTCATCGGGGCCCACGTTGGGTTCGTTGGAATAAAGAGCTTCCTAATCTTCTCCCTTGAGGTTCTCCTCGCGATGGTGGCCCTTGCCGTGGTCATGCTCTACGGCGAGAGGGTAGGCCTCAACTACTCCGACCTGGCGCACAGGCTCGGAACCGTTATCGGCGTCTCGATAGCGGGATTCCTTGCGATATACGCTTACTTCGGAAAGGACCTCTTCAACTTCCTCAAAGCGGCGACGCGCTCAACCCCGCTCTACCAAACTGTTGCTGAGCTCCAGGGTCTCAGCTGGAGCCAGGTCATCAAGACCTTCAGCCTCAAACCCGTTTACAGGAACGGTATCGTCGTTAAGGGCGACAGCATAATATTCCTCCTCTCCGTCGCGGGACTTGCTGTTCTCATATGGAGGTTCTACAGACACGTTAAGGAAGGGAGCTACGAGCTCTACAAGGACTTCATGCCGATATTCTACTACTTCGGCGTCCTCTACCTCTTCCAGCAGGCCGTCAGGTTCTCTTTCCAGGCCTCTGGCGCGGTCATACTCCTCGCGGGCATAGCCCTCGGTGAGGCCTTCATCTTCGTGGAGAACATGAAGGACACGACCACAACGAAAGCCCTCTACGCGCTCTTCCTGGTGCTGATTCTCTTCCCGATGCCATACATAAGCGCCGACTATTCCTACACCAACCAGAAGCTCATGATGAAAAGCTACCGCACCATAAACCCCGAAATGTCCGGTAGCGTTCCCGAGGCGTGGACCGACGCCCTTCTCTGGCTCAGAAACAACAGTGACCCCTACGCGACCGTCCTCAGCTGGTGGGACTACGGCTACTGGGAGGAGTCGAGCCTGCTCAGCCACCGGAGGGCCGTCAGCGACGGTGGTCACGGCTACGACAGGAGGTACATAATAGCGAAGTTCTTCTCGCACTACGACGCGAAGGGCGAGGTCGACCTTGAGGCCTGGGAGGACAAGTACGTCATAACCTTCCTCGACCCCTTCGACGGTCAGAGCGACTTCGGCAAGTTCGGCGCCATTGCCTACCTTGGAGGTGCGATAACTCACGGCGAGAGCTTTGGAATGTTCGGCTACGTCCCAGCCCAGAACATCCTCATCCAGAACAACACCGTCTACGTCAACCTCGGCAACAACCAGTACATAAAGCCCAAGATGACCATTGACCTCGTCAACGGGCACTTCTACAAGGCCAACGGAAGCGCCTCGCCCTACGTGCTTTACGTCGTTCCTTACAAGACCTCCAACAACCAGGTTTACCCCGTTGGAATCCTCGCCTACGAGAAGATAGCCTTCAGCAACTACGTGAGGCTCGCCCTTCACCTCCCGTACTCGATTAACGAGTGGGACGCCCAGAAGCTCTTCGCCAACTTCAAGCTCGTCTACACCGGCTACAACGGCTACCTCAAGAGGCAGGGAATCTACGACCCGAGCGTCAGGGTCTACGAGTTTACCCCCTTCGCGATATACCGGATGGACTTCCTCCAGAACGGAACCTGGAAGCCGTTTTACAGCACCATGGCCGGTGGAAAGCTCCCGCTTGGCAACCAGACGCTCAGACTCTGGATTTCGGCCTTTGGAAGGGACGTCAAGAACGGTACCATAATCTTCGAGGCCTACAACGGAACCAAGCTCATCGAGAGGAAAGTGGTTGCGGAGAACGTCTACGTCAACCACCTCAACGAGACGCCGGTTGAGGTTCACCTCTACGTGCCCAACGCCACCAAGTACCGCTTCCTCCTCATCCAGGACGGGCCAGTTGGAGTGACAAACGGCCCGGTCTACGTTGACGGAAAGCTTGGAAACCCGAGCTGGGTCATTGCCCCAGGCCAGAGCGGAACGATTAAGCTCACCGAGGCCTTCGACAGGAACTACACCAACGTTGAGTTCACCCTCAGGGGCGTCGTCTACTACTACATAGCCCCCAACGGGCCGGACATCTACAAGCCGGACTTCTACCTCGAACCGCACATGGACATCGTGGGCTACATCCCGGTGAAGACCATCCCGAGCGTCAAGAAGGGCGACAACGTAATCACCGGAAAGGCCAGCGTTCCCGCGGACTTCATTGATAGCTACATAAACGAGCTCAAGAAGAAGTACGGCGACAAGGTCGTCATCGTCAGCAAGAGGATTGAGCCGATATTCATCGCGGAGAAGACCTACGTCCTCTGGGAGGGGAGCTGAGCCTTCTCCCCTCTAACAGCTATGAAGGCTCCAAAGCTTTTGCATTTTTTGTAACACTTTTTATCCACTTTCTCCGCGAGGCCAAGGAACGGCCAGAACGAGGGAAAGAATATCACCCCGGCGCTCTCGACGTTCTCGAAGCCGGCGTTTTCTAGGAGGTTCTCAAGTTCCTTTGGCGTGTAGAAGCGCGCGTAGCGATATGCAGTCTCGACAAAGAGGCTTTTGAAACGCTTGAACAGGAACCAGAGGCTCCGCCCGTTCATAGTTCCTATCAGGACTTCCCCGCCAGGCTTCAAAACGCGGTGGATTTCCCTTAAAACCCTCTCCGGCTCGTGAATGAACTCGAACATCGTGACGCTGAGAACGAGGTCAAAGCTCTCATCGGGAAAGGGAAGCGAGTAGGCGTTGCCCTTGATGCAGTTAAGGCCCTTCGAGCGCGCTATTCTGAGCATTCCCTCGCTCGCGTCGAGGCCGATTACGTCGAAGCCCCGCCTTTTGAGCTCGAGCGTGTAGTTGCCCGTTCCGCAACCGAGGTCAAGGGCTTTGCCTGATTTCGTCCTGAGCATCGAGAAGACGAGCCACTTCTCGGTTCTGTCAACGTACCGGCCGGTCTTCGTCCTGTACCAGTCGTCGTAGCGGTGGGCTATCTTATCAAAGTACTCCATCAGAGCTTCACCTTGCCCTCGATTGTCAGCTCCTTGTCGGTTCTATCGTCTATCCTCAGGCTTATAACCACGCGCTTCGCTCCAGCCTTCAAAATCGCCTCGTGGCACTTCTTCACCAGCTCAAGGATTTCGTCTATCGAACCCTCAACGACCGTCCCCATCGGGCAGAGCTGGTATTTTAGGCCACTCTCCTCGATTACTTTGATAACGGGTTTAAGGTACTCGCCGACGCTCGGACTTCCCGTTCCGAGGGGAAAGATGCAGAGCTCAGCAACTGCCATCAGCCACCACCCGCCGGCGGGAAGATGTGCACCTCGTCATCGTCCTTGAGTTCGGTGTCGAGACCCTTCAGGTGGAGAACGTTGTGGCCGTTCACGAGAATCATGCCGTCTACCGGCTTGTTCGGCCCAACGCGCGGACTCTCAAGGAGCTCCTTTTTAATCTCGGGGCTGTAGTGTTCGGCAAGGTAGTCTATGAGCTCCCTCACGGTCCTCACACCATGAACCTCAATCTCCTTCTTTCCAATGAGCTCGCGAAACGTAGCGTAGAACCTCACCCTCATTAGACACACCTAAGGTTAATGGATGGAAACCCTTAAAGCGATTTCCACTTACTATTTTAAGGTGGCGAGAAAGTGCTGAACGTAGAGCCCGGAGAATATTACTCAATCGTTGATAAGCTGTTTGCATCGAGGATAGTTGAGGCAGTTGAACCACTCGGTGCAAGCGTTGAGAGAATTGATGCTAAAATCAGGCACGAGGGAAGGGTTCTCTTCTTGAGCTTCGAGGTGGAGGTTGTCCAGCATAGCCTCGCCGGGATAGTGGACATGGAAACCGTTATCCAGGGAATCGTTGAGAAGCTCATTCAGGAAGCCAACTCATCCTTTGGAAAGCTCTACGGGGTTGCGTTTGCCCTCGAGTTCCTTAAGGTCAGGGAAAACGTGCCGAGGGGAACCGAAAAAACCGAAGTCAAGCTCGTGGTCAGCGGACCGCCCGAACTGGAGGATTCCCTTCGCAGGCTCGGGAGGGGTTTAATGATAACCCTGAAGGACTGGGGAGTGCCCCTCTCATCCCTAACCGTAACAACGGACCTCGTTTCTCCAAAAGTTGTCTCCATCGTCCTCAGGCTCACCAAGAAAATGAGCGAGGCCGAGAAGGATACCCTTAGGGACGCCGTTGAGGCCAAGGCCAGAAACTACGCAAAGGCGCTCCTGCCCGAAGACCTTGAGGTTCAGGTCAAGGTTCTCGACCCGAGCGACAGGAACATCGCCCAGGTCATGAAGCGCGCAAAGGATATAGAGAAGGAAATAGAGATGCTAACGCAGGACGAGGAACTCAGAAAGCTCATGGAAGCTTTAGGTAAGTCTCCCTCGCCCTGATGTAGTCGAGCAACGGCTGAATCCTCTTCCAGACCTCCTCAACGCTTCCGTCACCGTCAACCCTCACGTATATCCCCTTGTTGCGGTAGAACTTTATTATCGGCTCCATGTTCTTCGTGTAGATTCTGTACCTCCGCTCGACAACCTCACGCCTGTCATCCCGCCTCTGAATCAGCTCCGAGCCGCAGACGTCGCAGATTCCGGGCTTTTTGGGTGGGTTGTATTTAACGTGGTAAACCGCGCCACAGTTCGGACAGATTCTCCTCCCGCTTATTCGCTCGACGCTGGTTTCAAGGTCTATGAAAATCTCAAGGGCCAGGTCAAGCCTTATCCCGTGGTCGTATAGGTAGCTCTCCAAGGCTAAGACCTGCTCGGGCGTCCTCGGATAGCCGTCGAGGATGAAGTTCTCCCTCTGACGCCTCAGCTTGGAGATTATGAGCGTGTTCACAATCGTGTCCGGAATCAGTTCACCTCTGCTCAGGTAGGCTTCCATCTCCTTTCCAATCGGCGTTCCGCGCTCTATTTCGCGCCTTATCAGGTCGCCCGAAGAAATGTACGTCAGACCGTAGCGCTCCACTATCCTGTGGGAGTGCGTGCTCTTTCCGCTTCCGGGAGGGCCGAAAATCAGAATGTTCACCGCGCACCACCATTAAACATTTATGCACACGAGTTGAATAAACTTTTGGTGGTGGCCGTGAAGCTGAGCACCGGTTACGTCCGCGCGAGCGGTTACGCCCACAAGGTAAGGCGCGTTCTGTTCGCTCTCGCCAGAAAGAAGGTCGAGCCGAAGGAAATCATACGTGCCTCGGCCGAGCTCAACCAGAGGATTTTTGAGGAGTTCCAGAGGCTTAACGTCTCGAAGGAGGACGTTGTGAGGATTACCGTCGAGTTCCGAATCAAGGACGGCTCGATAGTCTGGGACTACGACTCGCTCAGGATTGAGGTCTACAGGAAAGGCGAGGAAGAGAGGCTCGCGAAGGCGATGGAGGAAGTGGAGGAGCGCGAGAGAGAACTGGAGGAGAAGATTAAGGCCATCGAAGAGGTCGCCCTCAACCTCAAGAAGCTCAGCGACGAGCTAATCGAGAGGATTGAGGAGCTCAAGCAGGAGCACACCTCGCTCAAGCTCAGGGAAGAGGTATAGAGTCGAGGAAGATGTTGACGTAGGCAACGACGTGCGAAGCAAGGTAACTCTTTTTCCCGACGCTCACCTTTTCCGCTATTCCCTCTAAGAATGCCTCGTCCTCCCGGCTCAGTCCCTCGTGGTCGCCGAGGACAAAGGCGACGTTCCCCCCGAAGGAAACCCCTCTATCGGCTTTCCCTCCTCGTGAAGGTAGTAGAGCCTTGAGTTCTTGAGCGTCAGCCGGATAACGTCTTCAAAGGTCCTGTTGCTCACGTAGAGGCCAGGGTAAACCTCAACCTCCTTCCCGGGCTCCTTCAGCCCTTCACCGGCCTTGAGGGCTTTCATTATCAGCTTCGCCGTGCTCCTCTCGTCGGGATTGAGGCGAACCTTAAGCTTCGGCCCATCAAAGCGTATGGCCTTCGGCGGGTTCGGCGGGCCGTAGAGGAGGAGCCAGACGCGGACATTTTTCCGGAAGCCGTGCGAGAGCAGAAAAGCGGAGTTCAAAAATCTGCAGAGGACGTCTACCCTCCCGCTCGTGCCGGGTAAATCGCTCAGCTTGAAGTCGGGGCTCGTTTTAGCCTTGCTGGCCTTGATTATGAAGGTTCTCAACTCACCCCCTCCCGTGCCTCTCGTACCAGCCCCACTCCTTCTTCGGCCCGAAGGCCCTTACTCCCTTCTTGGCGAGCGTTATCCTCAGTTCTTTCGCAATCTCGGGCGTTATCTCGCCCCTGCTCTCCATCCAGTTGATTATCTCCAAAGCTTCATCGTCGGTCTCGCATCTCCTGAGGAAGTCTATGACCGTCGGCTCGTAGCCGGCAAAGCTCCTCGGCTCGGCCTCCTGCTCCCCTTCCTCCTCGTCGGCCCTGAAGGCCTCTATCGGAACCCCACCTTCCTCGAGCTCCTTCGCGAGGGCCGGGAAGCGCTTCTCAAACTCCTCCTTATCGTACTCCTGCCACGCGAAGTCATCAACCGGTTTCTTCTTCTTGCCGTCCATAGGCACACCGATTGGGTTACGGCAGTGGGCTTATAAACCCCACCCCGAAGGGGAGAGCATGAAGGGCTCGTACTTCCTCGTCATAAGGCTCGAGGAAGGGGAGAGGATTCGCACGAAGGGGAAATCCTTCGAGCTCAAACCGGGTTACTACGTTTACGTCGGCTCGGCCATGAACTCCCTTGAAAAGCGCGTCGCGAGGCACTTCCGGCGGGAGAAAAGGTTGCACTGGCACATTGACTACCTCCTCAAGGAGGCCGAGCTCCTGCGGGCCTACCTCATCCCGAGCGAGGTGAAGCTCGAGGAAAAACTCTCGCGCGAGGTTTCCAAGTTTGGAGAGCCGGTTCTGGGCTTCGGGGCCGGCGACGTCAGGGTGAGCACGAACCTCTACCGCTTTGAGGACGAGCCGGACGAAGTCCTAACGAGAATCCTCGATAAGCTCGGACTGGGCTGGAAAATCGTTAAAAGCGAAGACGACATAGGAAAAATACGGTGGTAATATGACAGTCATCGAGGCCGTCTACGACGGCGAGACTTTCAGGCCCCTGAGAAAGGTAAACCTCCCAAAGGGGGGGCGAAGGTCAAGGTAATCGTCGGCGAGACGATATGGGACTTACTTGAGGAGATTAAGGGAATTCCCGTTGATGCAAACGTCGAGGAAGTGCTCGAAGATGTCAGGGGACGAAAAAGTTCTGATTTCGTAGCGTTCATGGTGGGGAGTGGTTAACCTCAGGAGGTGTGAACATGCTCGAAATAGGCAAAGTCGAGCGCTACATTCACGAGAAACTGAAGAAGGAGAAGCTCCACTTCGTTCTTCTCGACCCGGACGACGTTTCACCGGAAACCGCCGGAAAGATAGCTGAGATGAGCGAAAGCATTGGCGTTGACGCAATAATGGTTGGAGGCTCGACCGGGGCCGAGGGAGACGTTCTCGACAGCGTCGTTAAGGCGATAAAGGAATCATCCAGTCTGCCGGTAATCCTCTTTCCCGGCTCGCACGGCGGGATAAGCAGGTACGCCGACGCGATATTCTTCATGAGCCTCCTCAACTCGAGGAACCCCTTCTTCATAACCGGCTCTCAAGCTTTGGGAGCCTTCACCGTCAAGCGCTACGGAATAGAACCGATTCCGATGGCTTACCTGATAGTCGAGCCCGGTGAAACGGTCGGCTGGGTTGGGGATGCGAAGCCGATACCGAGGCACAAGCCGAAGATTGCCGCCGCTTACGCTTTGGCCGGCCAGTACCTCGGCATGCGCCTTGTTTACCTCGAGGCGGGTAGCGGCGCGCCGCAACCGGTTCCGCCGGAGATGATTGCCCTCGTTAGGAAGGTCATAGACGTTCCCCTCATCGTCGGCGGTGGCATAAGGACCGGGGAGCAGGCGAGGAGGGCAGTTGAAGCCGGGGCAGACATCATCGTTACCGGAACGGCGATAGAAAAAGCCGGCTCAATCGAGAAAGCAAGGGAAAAGCTTGAGGAGCTGAATGCGGGGATAAAGGGATAACGGCCTTCCAGGGGTTCACGTTTTGGCTTCCGCTTTTTTCTCAGTCCTTTTGACGGTTGAACCACAACCCTTTTTACTTCCCACCCAGACAGCCCGCGGGGTTCTAAGAAGGTCTCCGGAGGTGGTACTGTTATGGCGGCGAGAGGTGAGGACGATGACGGTGGTAAGGAGTGCAGTGGGGACTTCAAGGACGTTCAGGGGCAAGCTCAGGGACGCGTTTCTGCTGTCGTTTCCGGCCCTGTTCCTGTGCCTGATATTTGACTTCGTCGGCGGTGCTGTTCTCGGTAAGAACTGGGGCACGGTAATGAGCTACTTCCCGATTCTGGTCTTCATAATGCCCGGCCTCATGGATTTGAGGGGCAACATCTTCTCGGCCCTCGCGTCCCGCTTCACGACCAAGCTCAACCTCGGTCTCATCGATAGCGTTCGTGACCCGGAGGTGACCACTCAGATAGTCATGGCAATCCTCAGCAGTAAAATTCCCCTCATCGTGCTCTGGGTTGTCGGCCTGTTCCTCGTCCATAACTTTGTTCAGGACGTCATAGTCCTGCTCATGGTTGTCGCGTCGGCGATATTCATCGGGGTCATCCTTGGCTATGGAACCGCCCTGATTACGATAATCCCCTTCAAGAAAGGCTACGACCCAGATTTAATCGCGGCACCGCTCATAAGCTCAATAGCGGACCTGATAACGATGCCGGCGATGGTCTACTTCGCGCTCCTCTACCTCCACCACGAGCGGGCGTTCTACGCGCTGTCCTTCACAATGCTCGCCCTGCTCGTGCTCTTGGCACTAAAAGCCAGGTTTAAGGGGGAGCACAGGCGCGCCTTCGGAGAGCTGGCGGCGATAATCGGCGCGATGGCGCTCATAGAGACCGTAACCGGAGGCCTGCTCGTAACCTATGAGAAAATAATCAACGCGGTAATCATCGTCAGCGTCATGTGGCCGAGCGTGAACGACAGTATGGGCAACTTCGGCTCGATAATAGCGGCGAAGGTCTCAACCAAGATTCACCTCGAGGGCGTTGAGGCAGTCAAGAGCAGAGAAACGCTCTACGATTTCCTCTCGCTCCTAATCCTCGCGCCGATAATCGGCTACCTGACGAACCTTATCTCGACGTGGGTGGTGGTTCACTACATCCACAGGCCCGCGAGAATCCTCTGGAACTTCGTGCTCGGCTTCCCGGCGATAATACTCGTGGCGATGCTCATCGGACTCGTCGTGGCAATACTGGCAGACAAGTACAACTGGGACCCGGACAACGTGGCGATTCCGGTCGTTACAACTCTCAGCGACGTCATAGGAACGATGTTCCTCGTCTGGGTGGCGCTGAGTGCAATATGAAAAAAGTCAGGCCTCGGAGAGCACCTTAAAGGAAAGCTTCCCGTCCTTCACAATTTTTCTGAGCTCCTGAATGAGTTTCCTATCGCCAACGAGCTCCATTCTGACTTCGGACATACCTGTCGCGTCGGGCGGAAGGAAGTGTATGTCCTTAATCCTGCCACCGACCTTTGAGAGAAGACGACCAAGAATGCTCCCCCTTTCCTTGTAGGGGAGCCTCATGTTAACTTCGAGGATTTGCATACCCATCACCGTTTTATTCTTTGAAAGAAGTCCTATAAAACCTTTTTCATGAGCGGGGATTATCGGCCTTCGTCAAAAATATTCCCGACAGTTATCGAACTTCGTTAGATTTTTATCTCAGCGCTTCTACATTCCTCTGGTGATTGCCATGAGGGCCTTCATTTCTCTCGACCTTGAAGGGCTGCCCTATATCGTCAGCAGGGAGAACCTCTTCGTAAAGGGCGCCCTCTACGCGGAAGCGAGGAAGATAGCGACCGAGGTTGTAAGGGTCGTCGCTGAGACGCTCCACCATGAGCTCGGGGTTGACGAGGTCGTCATAGCGGACAGCCACGGCCCGATGGTTAACATCCTCGTGGACGAAACGCCGGACTACGTCAGGCTCGTCCGGGGCTTTCCGAGGCCGCTGAGCATGGTCGCCGGGGCGAAGGGCTCGGACTTCGCAATCTTCCTCGGCTACCACGCCAAGGCCGGAACCGGCCACGCTACGTTCGACCACACCTACAGCGGTGCAACCGTTGACAGGCTTGAGATAAACGGCGTCGAGGTCAGCGAGACCCTTTTGAACGCCTACCTGCTCGGCGAGTGGAACGTTCCGGTTGCGATGGTCGCCGGAGACAAAGCGCTGATAGAAACGGACGTGAAGACTCACCTCCCCTGGGCGGTCGGTGTTCCCCTGAAGGAGAGCCTTGGTAGGTACTCGGCAGTGAGCCCCGGAATGGAAGGGATAAAGAAGCTCCTCCGCGAAGGAACCGTTGAAGTCTTCAGGCGCGTCGAGCGCGGTGAGGTTAGGCCACTGAAAACCGAGAGGCCGGTTGAGGTCAAGCTCCGCTTCCTCAACAGCGCCTACGCGGAAGTCGCCGAGCTACTGCCCTTCGTCGAGAGGCTCGACGGAAAGACCGTCCGCTTCGAGGCGGAAAGCGTTGAAAAGGCCTACAAGACCTTTGAAGTTCTCGTCCTTGCGGCCGCGGGGGTCAGCTCGATAGTGAACCGCTAACGATTTAAGAGGAAGTCCTCAACTTAAGTCGCCCCCGGGAAACCGCGGGGGATGAGCGCCTCGGCGAGCCGTGAGTCCCCTTCGCTCCCCGGGGGCACAACCACAAACTTCGCCTGCGCGAAGTTTGACCAAGGTCGGTAGCTCCTTATTTCAGAGTTAACTTTTGAGGGATTTTTCTCGTCAGTTGGCAGTTTTGAGTGGGAGAACTTATGACGCTACTTCTTGGTGTGAAGGGTTTAACTTTAAACCGACGCCCGAAGGGCGTCAAAAGAGAGTAAACCCTTTCAGAGGGTTATTTTGACTGGTTCTCTCCTAAAAAGCTCGATTTTCCCAGTAAAATCCGCTCTATTTGAGCCTTTGAGCGAGAGCTACTAACTTTTGGTGAAGCTTTTTTCAAAAGCTTCCTTCGCAAGCGCTGGCGGAGAAACTTTTCTTGTGAAAAGTTTCATCAAAAGCCGGCATGATTTTAAAAGGGTTCATTTTCAGGCAGGTTTGCTCTTAAATTTGCTATTCTCAAGCGTGTTTCTTCCATTAGCGCACTTCGGGCGCTGTTTTAAATTAAACACCTTTCCCAAGAGCCCTTATTAAAGCAAACCCAAAAACCAAACGGGTTACTTGGGAAGGCATGCACTCTATCTTTGCCCTCTTGTGAGGGTTTAACACTTTTGGTCAAGCTTTTCCCAAAAGCTTGCTTGCGAGTGTTCAATTCTTTAAACGGCGTCCTTCGGACGCCAATAGCAAAGTTGGAACTGCTTGAAAAGCCTTGTTTGGTGTTAAACCCGCTCTAAACTTGCACTCGGCCAGTGCACGACTGACTTTTTGCCTATGAGTAAGAAGGACACTCTTTGGTCAAGCTTTGTTAAAGCTTGTTCGTCTGCGCGAAGTTTCATCAAAGTTTGTGATTCCTTTTGAAAAGGCAGATTTGGGAAGTTTTGTCTTCTTTAAACCCAAAATTCCTTTTCCGGGGCAGATGTCAGAGATTCGCTCTAGGGGCGTACTTTTAAAGTGGGCTAACACCGCATCGGTTGCATTTTAAAGTGAGCTCAGGGTTCCAATGAAACTCAGACAAACAAAATTCCCAACACAATGTACATGAAAGTTCGCTCAAGTTAACGAATGGACTTAACTCCCCCAGTTTTGTCAAATGTACCCCTTTTCGAAGCCCTTATATTCCCCTTCCCGAAAAATCTTCGAGGTGGTATCATATGGAAGCCAAGGGTGGCTATTGGGGAAAGATTCTGAGGGTCAACCTGACGACAGGAGAGATTAAGGTCGAACCCCTCCCGGAGGAGTTCCCGAGGAAATACCTCGGCGGCGTTGGATTTGGAACTAGACTTCTCTACGACGAAGTTCCCGCAAAGGCAGACCCGCTCGGACCCGAGAACAAGATGATTATAACCCCTGGTCTCTTCGTTGGCACCGGAATCGGAACCGGTTCCAAGACGGCGTTCAACTTCAAGAGCCCACTCACCGGCGGTTACGGCCGTTCGATGGCTGGCGCCAAGATGGGTGAGGAGCTCAAGAAAGCCGGTTACGACGTTCTCATAATCGAGGGGCAGAGCGAGGAGCCCGTTCTTCTCTACATCAAGGACGATGAGGTCAAGCTCGTTCCGGCAAACGAGTACTGGGGCCTCACCACCGGCGAGGCGAGAAAGAAGGCCAAGGAGGAGTATCCGGGCTTTGCGACCGCCTTCATCGGTCCGGCCGGCGAGAACCTCAGCCTTATTGCAACGATAGACACCGATGAGAGGCAGGCCGGTAGGGGCGGTCCAGGTGCAGTTCTCGGAAGCAAGAAGCTCAAGGGAATCGTCGTCAAGGGAACTAAGAAGATACCGATTGCCGAGCCCGAGAAGCTCCGCGAGCTCATAAAGAAGTGGGCAATGATATTCAAGGACCACCCTGCGACCAAGGCCGACATGGATTACGGAAGCGGTGAGTTCCTCGACTGGATGAACAGGGAGAGGGGAACCTTCCCGACCAGGAACTGGCAGATGGGCTTCTTCAAGAAGGCATACGAGAAGGCCAAGGAGGAGGGCAGGGAGCACATCTACATCGACCCCTACTACTGGGCACCCAAGTACCGCGCCGGCAGGAGGCCGTGCCCGCTCTGTAACAAGCCGTGCAGCCAGTACGTTAAGGTCGAGAGCGAGAAGTGGGGCACCTTTATGACCGACGGTCCGGAGTACGAGACCCTCTACTCCTTCGGTGGAGCCCTTGAGCTCGACGACTTCGAGACCGTCGCGTATCTCAACTACCTCGCGGACGAGCTTGGACTCGACACGATTTCGGCGGGTGTCACAATCGCCTGGGCCATGGAGGCCTACGAGCGTGGATTGCTCACCAAGGAGGAAGCTGACGGTCTCGAGCTGACCTTCGGCAACGGCGAGGCCGCAGTCGAGGCACTCAAGAAGATGGCCTACCGCGAGGGCAACCTCGGAAAGCTCTTAGCAGATGGTGTCAAGAGGGCCAGCGAGAGGCTCGGCAGGGGAAGCGAGAAGTTCGCGCTTCACGTCAAGGGCATGGAGCCACCTGCCTACGACGTCCGTGGTATAAAGGGAATGGCTTTGGCTTTCGCGGTCAACGTCCGCGGCGCCGACCACCTCACCAGCGGTGCCTACGGAACCGAGCTCGTCGGCAAGTGGTGGAAGTTCGAGGGTGTTGACAGGACCAAGGGCGAGAACAAGGGCTTCGAGATTGCCTTCCACGAGAACCTCATGGCAATCTACGACGCCACCGGCGTCTGTAAGTTCTCAAGGCACATGTACTTCCTTGAGGGCTTCCCGGAGCTTGTTGAGGCCGTCACCGGCATGAACATCGGAGAGGCCGAGCTGATGGTCATCGGCGAGAGGATAATGAACATTGCCCGCGCCTTCAACGTCCGCGAGGGCTTCACCAGGAAGGACGACACCCTGCCTTACAGGATTATGTGGGAGCCGATTCCGGAGGGACCGAGCAAAGGCCTCCACGTCCCGCCCTGGGAGCTCGACAGGATGCTCGACGAGTACTACCAGGCTCGCGGATGGAGCAGGGACGGAATCCCGACCAAGGCCAAGCTCATGGCCCTCGACCTGCCAGACATCGCGGACGACATTGGAGCGGGAATCTGAAGGTTTTTATCCCTCCCCCTCTTATTCTCTCAGGTGAGCAAAATGGACGAGAAGCTCAAGGCCTGCAAGAACTGTCGCTGGTTCGGGCCGATTGATTCCTACTTCCTGACCTACGGGATGTGCCGGAAGCACATGAAGACCGTTCACATGAACTTCGTGTGTGAGGATTGGGAGCCGTTATGGGGCGAGCACTAAAGCGTCCCTCCAGTCAAAGACCCTTGCATTCTCGGGCTCCCGTGGGAGGACGCTCCTGTCCGGGACGACGAGGAGGTTAACCTCCGCTCCAGCGCTCTCAAACTTGTTTTCAGCCTTTCTAATGTCCCGCTCTCTAAGTTTCTCCTTCCACTTGACCTCGGCGACCAAGTAGAGCCTCCTGTTCTTCACAAGGGCAACGTCGAGCTCAAGTTCCGGCTTCTCAATCCTGACTGGCTGAAGGCCGTAGTGCTGGGCGAGGAGCCGTTCAAAGAACACCTCTACGTGGTGGGGCAGTTTTTCCTCCAGCAATCTGCGGACGGTTTTCTGGGGAAGACCAGTCTCGAAGAAACCGTACTTTGCGTTCATGTAGTACGCGAAGTCCACGAGGGGCGATACGTGGCGGTAGTGGTAGACCTTTCTCCTCTTTCCAAAGACGGGGATTCTCTCAAGCAAGCCCATTCCCGCAAGGGTTTCGAGGTATGGCGCTACAGCTCCCGGGGAAGCGTTCTCCATCAATCCCCGAGAAGATAGCTCCCCCGCTATTTCCCCCGTGCTTACCTTTCCCCCGGCAACGGCCTCAAGGATTGCCCAGTATCTCCGGGTAAGCTCGCGCTCCTCCTCGGTGAATATCTCTCCCACGAGGCCGGGAACGTAGTCCTTGAGAACGGTACCGAGGACGTCAAAGGTTTCGACGCCGTAGGATTCCACCGTAGGAGCGAGCCACGGTTCCTGAACGAGAACGGCGAGCTCTACGAGGGGCCTGCCTTCAAAACCAATGGAGTGAACGAACTTCAGGGCGTCAGAGGGTCTGATGAGACCCACCTCATGAGCGTGGAAGAGACCCAGCAATGGACTGCTCTCCCCGAAGAACCTCTTGAAATAATGCCTCGTCGAGGTTATGAGGGTCAGTTCACCTTTTCCCGACAGGCCCTGGAGAAGCGAGAAGAACGGCTCTCTGAGGCGGTGAAACTCGTCAACGACTATTCTACCCGTTTGGAGGAGGAGCGGGAGAAACTTCATGAACTCGTCTAGGGTCATTCTCTCTCCGCTATCCACATCAATGAGCTCCGAGCCCCTCGTAACGATGAAGTATCTCGCGTAGTTTCCCCTTTCGCGGACGTAGAAAGTCTTTCCCGTCTTCCTGCGCCCGTAGAGGAGCAACCACTTCGCTTTGAGGGCAACGTCGAGTTTGGGCCTTTCTATAATGGCCATTAGTATAACCACCATTATACTAATTCTACTTATTCTTAAAAGCCTAACGCTTGAACACCCTAACGTCAACGACCACGTGCCAGACGCCGGGGGCGTAGCGCTTGATAACCAGCTCTTTTAGCTTCTCGGCCTCGTAGCCGTATTCTCTCGCTATCCTCCTGAAGGTCGCAAAGGGCTCGTCGGGCATCAGCCTCTCTGGCACGGTGTTGTGGTAGTGAATAATCGCCTCGTCCTTCGCTATGCTCAGGGCCTTCGGTATGAACTCGGCAGTCTTCACGACGTAGCCCATCAGAACCCTATCGGCTATGTTTTCAGCGGGAAAATCGCGGTTATCGATGTTGTAGGGCGTCATTAAGTCCTGGACGTTGTTGAGCCAGATGCTCTCGACCAGGAAGCGGAAGGTGTAGGGGTCCTTCTCAATCGCTATAACCCTCGCCCCCTTGTGGACGGCCATCGGGAGGCTCAGATGCCCTATTCCCGCGAACATGTCAACGACCAGCTCGCCCGGTCTCGCCACCTCCGCCATTCTGACGCGCTCCTTGACGTTGGCCGGCGAGAACATGATTTTGGCAACGTCGAGCTTGTATTTGACGCCGTTCTCAACGTGAACGGTAACGGTATCCCCACCGTAGAGAACCTCGTAGTCCGGCTTCCGGGTTTCGCCGTGTATGTGGCCCTTCCTGAGGACGGTTTTAACGCCCAGAACTTCCGCGTAAACCTCGGCTATCCTGTGTTTGTAGGGCTCAAGCTCCGGCCGGAGGGGCAGAATAAGGACGTCGCCAATCTGGACCCAGTGCTTGGGAAGCAAATTAACCAGCCCGGCCGGAAGCTCCTTCGAGAGTATCTCCCGTATGCGGGGTTTTATGACCTGGGTTCGCTTCGCTCTCATCTTGGTCCCTTCGTCAAAAAGCGATAGGAAAGCCTTAAAAACTTAAAGGACGGATTTAGGGTGAGAACCATCGGAGGTCGATGAACGATATGGAGGACGAGCCCCCGAATAGTGGGCTGTTTTCAAGGCTGTTTGGCCGTAAGGAGGAGGCACTTCTTGAGCAGAGGCTGAGCGAAGAGGCGTATGAAGACTACCGCAGGCTTCTCATGCGCGCCAGGCCCGAGGTGGACGGCTCGAAGCTGACGGTTCGCCTCGCTGATGGGGTTGTCGAGCTCGACAGAGGCGTCCTGAGGGTTAAGGCCCGGGACAAGAGGTCGGCCGAGAAGATTTTGAGGAACCTTCACCACTACGAGCAGCCCCCGAGCATCTGGCCGGCCTACGGGCTCAGCTATTCGATTAAGAGGAAGAGGCGCATGGTTCTCTAACCAACGGAAGCTTTAAATTCTTCCCTTCTACCTTCCTTCGCGGATGACGACCCTTGCCCAGTCTGAACTGTGATGACGTCGGTATTAGCTGACGCAGGGGCGGGGAGGTTCGCGGGCCGATGAACCGCCCACCGGAGGGAAGAGACGTGGGAAACAACGGAAGCGCTGAAAACGACGGGCTGATAGAGTTCTACGCGAGCGAGGCTTTAACCTGTCCAAGGCGGATATACTTCCGCCTGAAAGGCTACCCTCCGAGGTGGCCCGAGAACGTCAAGGTTAGGCTTAATCAGGGCGTTAAAACCCACGAGGTTCTCGGGCAGATTCTTAGCAAACGCTTCGGCTTCGAGCTTGAGAGGCATCTCGTCCTGCGCTCAAGGAAGCTCGGTTTCGAGATTCACGGCAGGATTGACGCCTTTCGCGAGTTCCCAATCGAGATTAAGGGGAAGACGAGCCTGCCGAAGGTGCCCTACGACTACCATCTGGCCCAGCTCAACGTCTACCTGCGGTGGGCCGAGGCGGAATACGGATACCTGTATTATATCAAACTCCACGACGAGCCGACGAAGATAATCGGCAAGCTCGACATGTCGAACTTTCCGGTGATAAAGGGCCCGAACTTCAGGGCCTTTGAGATTCCCTACGACGGCAAGCTCTTCAAGGAAACGCTAAGGCACTTCTATTCGGTCAAAAAGGCCTACGAGAAAGGGAAACCCCCCGAGGGCTGGAGGAGCTACGCCTGCCGCTTTTGCCCCTACCGCTACCTCTGCTATCCCGGGGACGAGTGAGTTTTGTGGTTGGTAATCACAAAGTTCCTGCCAATCTTTGGGGTTTGTGACCACAAAGCTACTCCTTTTTCACAACCCACCTGAGCCCGTTATCGACCACCGCCTCAATGAGCCCGCGGTTGTAGAGTTCGGCTATAAGGGCCCGGAGGGGCACGAGGTTCAGGGCGAGCTTTTGCGGGGTAACCTCGACGCGGTAGTGGCCCATTATTCCGAGCGCGAGCTCTTCAACGGTCATCGGCTTCCGGAGGAACTCAAGGGCGAGCTTCTCAACTTCCTCCAGGCGATTGAGGTTGAATTCGAGCGTTTCAACGGCTTCGTCGCCCTTCACGGGCCTTCCGTGCGAGGGAATGAGCAGGTAGCCCTTCTCGGCAAAGCCCCTGAGCGTTGTGAGGGACTCCCTGAAAAGGGCCCAATCCACGAGGTATGGAACGCCAACCGCACCGATGAGCCTTTCGCCGAAGAAGGAGTCTCCCGCGTAGAGCAGGCCGTTTTCCTCATCGAGGAACCCGGTCATTCCCGGGGAGTGGCCGTTCAGCTTTAAGGCCTCCAGTCCAAAAAGCTCATCACCCCACTCGAAGACCGCGTGAACCTTCACTTCACCGGCAGAGTACGCCAGAAAACCCCTCGGTGCCCTCGAACCGAAGGTCAGGATTTCCCTGTTGAGGGGGCTCTCGGCTATGGAGAACTCGAATCGGTGAACGAAAAGGGGAGCGTCGAGCTTCGGAGAAACGGCCACGTGGTCAGCGTGTCCATGCGTCGCGAGCTGGGCTTTGAGGGGAAGGCCGAGCTTCCGCAATTCTCGCCTGAGGTCCTTGTGCCTCCCGCTTCCGTGACCGGGGTCGACGAGAACGGCCCCACCATCGACGACCCGAAGGAGCGTGGAGGGGCTTCCTGGATAAAGATAAGCAGAATCGCCGAGTTTTCTCAACGCCATACTATCACCGGAGAAGTTAGGGACCAATCAATAAAAGGCTTTGGAAGGAATGGAAGGAAAGGAAAGGTATCAAACGTGCCTGGCGTAGAGGGTCTTCCTTCCCTCGGCCTTGGCCCTCTTGACGGCCTTCTCGACGAGGACCTTGAGCTCCTCCTCAAGGGCGTCGTAGAACTCCGGGCTGACCCTCATCTCGGGGTCGATGTTCTTAACGAGCTCCTTAACCTTGGACTTAACAATCAACTCGGCCATTTTACACACCTCCTTATCTGGCCTTTAAGGCCGTCCTTAGTTCATCGTTCCCCTTTATAACTTTTCTCCTCCGAGAGTGCTTGGAAAAACGGAAAAGGTTAAATTAACCCGAGGTAATCGAGTATGAGGTGAGGGAATGAGGAGGCTCGCCCTAATCGATGGCGAGCACTACCCGCCTGTGACGAGGTGGGCGATTGAAAAACTCGGCGACGTGTGCTGTGCGGTCTTCCTCGGGGGTGGTGAAAAGATAGGCTCGCCCGAGAAGCTTGCGGAAGAGCTTGGGGTAAGGCTTTACGTTGATGAGGACCCTTTGAAAGCCCTTGAACTGGCGCTTTTAGAGAACGATGTTGACGAGGTCGTTGACCTGAGCGACGAGCCAGTCGTAGATTATAGCGCGAGGTTTCAGATAGCGTCAATCTGCCTGCGCAATGGAGTTGCATACAGAGGGGCCGACTTCGAGTTCAGGCCCGGAGAGCTGATAAAGCCGTCAAAACCCACGATAAGCGTCCTCGGCCTCGGAAAGCGCGTCGGAAAGACGGCAATAGGGGGCTTCGTCGCGAGGGTTCTGAAGGAGAGGTACCGTCCCGTGGTTGTCACGATGGGAAGGGGCGGGCCGGAGAGGCCGGAGCTCATAGACGGCGAGAGGGAAGAGCTGACGCCCGAGAACCTTCTAAAACTCGCGGAGATGGGCAAGCACGCCGCTTCGGACCACTACGAGGACGCACTCGTCGCTGGAGTGACGACCATAGGATGCCGGCGCTGTGGAGGAGGAATGGCGGGCTTTCCGTTCTTTCATATCGTCTACGAGGGAATAAAACTCGCGGAGGAGCTTCCTCACGACCTCATAATCGCAGAGGGAAGCGGGGCAACGATTCCACCGGTTTTGGCGGACGGCTACATCACCGTCCTCAGCGCCCTCCAGCCAAGGGAAACCGTCGAGGGCTTCTTCGGGCCCTTCAGGATTGGTCTGGCGGATATAGCGATAATCACCATGGCGGACGTTGAGCCCCGGAAGGCCGAGGAGTTCCGGGACTTCGTGAGGTGGGTTAATCCCAACGCTGACGTCCACTTGGTCCGGTTCACGCCGAAACCGCTCGGCGAGGTCTCGGGGAAGAGGGTTGCGCTCTTCACAACATCGTGGAAGGCGATTGAGAGGGCCGTTGGGGATATCGAGAGCCTCGGTGCCGAGGTTGTCTTCACCAGCGGAAACCTCTCGAAGAGGCCCGCACTCGAGAAGGACCTCGCGGAACTCGGAAGAAAAGCGGGGGTTGAGGCAGTCCTCGTTGAGCTGAAGGCGGCCGCCGTTGACGTCATGACGAGGTGGGCCCTTGAGAGGGGCATCGAGGTAATCTACCTCGCCAACGAGCCGGTCAACGTGGACGGCAAGGACCTGAGGAAGGCAGTTCTGGAGCTCGCCAGGAGGGTGGTGGGGAGATGATAATCGTCACGGACCCAGAGAGAAGGGTTCAACTGCCGTTTTCGCGCGGAATACTCACGCGTTCTATAACCCTAGCCGGGGTGGATGTGGGCATAGCCTACATAATCGCGAGCGAGGTTCAGCGGGAGCTCGTGGAGAAGAGGAAAAGGGTTGTTAGCACTGACGAGATAAGGGAGCTCACCTACCGGAAGCTCATCGAACACGGGCTCAAGAAAGAAGCAGAGCGCTACCTCTTCTGGCGCGAATTCAGGAGGAAAAAGATTCCGCTCGTCGTCCTCCTCGGGGGCGTTACCGGCGTCGGAAAGTCCACGATAGCGACGGAATTGGCTTTCAGGCTCTCGATAAGGACGATAATCGGCACCGACACCGTTCGCGAGGTCATGAGGAAGATAATCGCGAGGGAGCTTCTGCCCGATTTGCACGCCTCATCGTTTTTAGCATGGCGCGAGCTCAAGGGGGCGAGCAGTCTGATTGAGGGCTTCGAGAGCCAGGTTAGGCACGTTTCTGTGGGCGTTAAGGCCGTCCTCGACAGGGTTCAGCGCGAGGGGATGAACGCGATAATCGAGGGAATACACCTAATTCCGGGCTTCATCGAGACCAATGAGAACGCCTTCATGTACATCCTGACGGTGAGCGACAGGAAGGCTTTGGAGGCCCACTTCTACGAGCGTTCGCGCTACAGCAAGAGGCCGGCCGAGTACTACCTCGAGCACCTTGACGAGATTCTCTGGCTTCAGGAGTACATAGTCAGAAGGGCCAAGGAGCACGGGGTAAAGGTCATAGAGAACGTCGAGCTCGAAAAGACCGTGAACGAAATAATGGAGGACCTCATGGAGCGCCTCCGCGAGAGCCTTTGAGCTTCCACACCCCGAGGAGCCTCCGGCTCCCCCACGTCGCCTGCACCTCGAAGGCTATAACCATGCACGGGTAGACGTCTATAACGTTGAAACTGTTTCCAAAGGGGTTCCTGTGGAGCTCCCAGCTGACCGAGCCGGCGTTTATAACGATTGTGTTTTCTACGCGAACTGCAAAGGCGTTGCCCCCGTGCCCGGTCAGGACGAACTCAACTCCCTTCCCGGTCAGGAGCTTCAGCACGTCGCCCGCGTCCTCAAGGAACCCGCGCTCCCTGCTCCTTGGTATCGGAACGACGTTGTGGTGCATGAAGACGACCCGAAAGTTCTCGGCGTTGTCCAGCTCCTCCGCCAGCTTTCTCTGGCCGAACCTTCCCACGACGCCTATCTCGGTCTCGTACTGCGGCGTTGAGACCGGAATGAAAGTGAATCCGTCGAAGGAGAGCGCCTCCGGTTCGCCGAAGTACTCTGAAAAGAGCTCGTAGCCGAGGTAGGTCATGTCGCTGTGGCCGGGGACGACGAGCTTTGGCCTCTCAATCCTATCCCAGAGCTCCCTGGCCCTCTCAAAGTTCCGCTCGATGCCCATGTCAACGACGTCTCCGTTGTGGACGACGATGTCGGGCTTCAGCTTCTCATTTATCAGGTTCACCACGTTCTCGAGCACTTTCCTCCTGAAGTAAACCCTGTCCGAGACCTTGCTCTCGCTGAGCTGGACTATCCTGAGGAGCCTTCTTCCCCTGGGAACGAAGAGCTTCGGCTTAACCGGCCTGTGCTGAGCTTTAACCTCCTCGCCGGTGACGCGCCGTATCGTGACCTCGACTCTGCCATCGTCGTGTATCGTAACGATGTTGTAGCTGTTCACGTCACCACGCCTCGTCTTCCGGCAGGAGGTACATCCGGCGTTGTCCACGACGAGGTCCTCAACGCGGTAAACGTTGGGAACGTGCTTGTGACCGCAGAGGTAGAGCGTGACATCGTTCCTGAGAAGCAAATCGAGAACGTCGCCAGCGTTGAATAGGACGTTTCTCTCGCGTCCGGTGTTCGGGAGCGGGACGAGGTGGTGGTGCGCGGCCACTATCTTGATTCTCCTGTCGGAGTACTCCTCAAGCTTCTTTTTCAGCCAGCGGAACTTGTGCTTCCCGATTCTGCCGTCGCTTAAATCCGGAATCGTCGAGTCCACCCAGATTAGGACGCCGTCCCTGAACTCGTAGACGCCGTTGAGCGGGCCGATGAATTCTTCGAAGAGGTCGTAGCCGACGTTCCTGACGTCGTGGTTGCCCGGAACGACGACGAGGGGCTTCTGAATCTTCTTGAGCTCGTACTCGGCCCTCTCGTACTCCTCACGCAGGCCGTTGTTGGTGACGTCTCCTGTGTGGACGACGAAGTCAAAGTTCAGCCTGTTCACCTCGTTGGCTATCAGGTCGTAGGCGTAGCCCTTGTAGGCACTCTCACCGGTTATGTGGGTGTCGCTTATGTGGGCAATCCTTATCATGGCACATCACTCCGCCGCTATGGCGGTTTCAAGCTTTCTCCTGCTCGCACTCAGCAAATCGCTGAGGCTGAATATCCCGACGATTTTCCGGTTCTCGCTCACGAGCATGTGCTTTATGCCCTTCTTGGCCATTATGTCGAGAACCTCGCGAAGCGGGGTGTTGGCGTCTACCGTAACGAGCTCCCGCGTCATTATCTCCCGAACCGGTGTCGTGTTGGGCTTCCCCGGAATCACAACGCGCCGTATGACGTCGGTTTTCGTGAAGAAGCCCACGACCTCATTGTTCTCCACAACGACGAGCGAGCCTATGTCGAACTCCATCATGACCTCACAGGCCCGCTTTACCGTATCTTCCGGCGAAACGCCAATGAGTTTCCGCGTCATGTAAACCCTAATCGGGGCGTTCTCGTCCATACCATCACCCCAGGGGAAGGCGTTCGATTCCACCGGGCGTTATTAGAAGCGCGGTGCCATTTGGAATGTTCTTCCAATCCGCTTTGTGGTGGAGCTCAAGGGTCGAGCTCGCAACCGCAAAAACGTCGCCGTCGAGCTCAATCAGCCTCGCGTAGTCCCGGTGAAGGTCGTTCTTCCAGTAATCGTCGGTCATGTATGCCGTCACGAAGGCCCTCCAGCCCCCGTCGGGAAGGAGGAAGAGCGTGGCCGTGTTGAAGGTTGTCTTCGCCAGCGAAGCCCCGAGTGAGTAGTGCTTCAGGAGTTCTTCCTTTTCAGGCCTCTGAAGGGCCCTGCACAGGTAGGCTGAAAAGGCGTAGCTGTCCGAGGTGTCCCTCAGGTCCTCTCCCTCGAACTCCGCCAGCTCGATAATCTTTTCCTTGTCGAGGTCGCCGTTGTGGAGGAACCAGAAGGAAAAACCGCGCCTCGTGGAGAAGGCAAAGGGCTGGACGTTGAAGAGCCCGAGCGAGCCCTGGGAAGACGCTCTCGCGTGGGTGAGGAGAACTGCGTTATCGCTTTCCCGAAGGAGCTCAATAAGCCCTGAAAATCCCTTCCCGTCCTCAAAGACGGCCCCCGCCGAGCGGTAGTGATGAACGCTTCCATCGCTCAGGAGGACGTAGCCCCAGCCGTCGCGGTGCTGGTTCTTACCGCTCCTTCTCGCGCGGTAGGGGTCGTTCTCGGCAGACTTCATGAACGCTCTGGCGAGGGTCTCAATCCCCTCCCCCGGCCCCCTGGCAAAGAGTATCCTGCACACGGTGTCCACCTCAATCATCTACGTCCCCAAACCCCAAAAGCTTTTAGGTGGCCTTACCAACGGGGAAAAGGTGAGGGGATGGAGCGCGCGGTTCTCAACGTCATGTCGCGGATTGGCCTCCACAGGAAGCTCTACGAGAGGAACGAGGAGGCGGTAAAGCAACACCTGATAGGCGAGATAATGACGGCCCTCGGCTGGGACTGGAACAACCCGGAGGAAGTTAGACCAGAGGAGAGGACCGAGGACGGGAGGGCCGACTACGCGCTCCTCCTCAACGGCGAGATTGTGGCTTTCCTTGAAGCGAAGAACCTTTCGGTGAACGTCATAAAGCGCGACGAACCGCTCCGCCAGCTCGCCCGCTACTGCTTCAGCAGGGGCGTCCGCTACGGAATCCTCACCAACGGTGCCAAGTGGGTCGTTGCCAAGGCCTTTGCCGAGGGAACTTCCCTCAGGGACAGGATTCTCTTCACGGTGGATTTGGAGGAGGAACCCCTTGAACGGGTGCTCGTAAAGCTCTCCCTGCTCTCCAAGGACAGGATAGGGAAATTGGAGCGCCTTGCCACGCTTCTCAACGCCTTTGAGATAGCCTACAAGAGCCTGGTAAACGAGGGGTTCGACGAAGAAACCTTGCTGAACTACCTCCGCGCGAGGGGCAAACCCTCTATAGTGCCCGTGGACAAGCTGTCGGGCGTTGAGGTTCCGAAGGCAGTCTACGTTCACGAAAACGGCTGGAGACCCCTGCCCCTCGGCGACAGGAGCCTTAAAGGAGCCCTCCTGGCGGTTCTCGACTACCTTGAGGGAAGGTCAAGCGGGGAAAAGCGGGAAGAGGTTAGGAAGGCCAAGAAACTGCTCGCCGGGATGGAACTTCCGCCCGAGAAGGTCGTTCTCCTCCTCCGCGAGATAGAGAAGGACGAGGGAATAAAGATTGGGGTGGAAGTCTAAACGACCTTCCACAGCTCGTCACTCTCGGGTCTCCACGCGGGCCTCTCTTCGTTCTCCTCGACTATGACGCGCTTCTCCTCGGCTAAAAACTCCCCTATGGTGCTCGCGGTTATGCCATGGCTCAAAAGCTCCTCGACGGTCTTTTTAGCATAATCCCTCGGAACCGAGGCGAGGAGGACGCCAGAGCTTATCAGACCGAGCGGGTTCAGGTGGAGGTAGTTGCAGAGGGTCTTTGTCTCCTCGCGGATTGGAATCCTCTCGGCGTAAACCCTGAAACCAAGACCCGAGGCATCGGCCATCTCGTGGAGGCCGTTGAGCACTCCGCCCTCGGTCGGGTCGTGCATCGCGTTGGCAACCTTCCTGAGAATCCTCGCCTCGGGAAGGACGCTCAGGTACTCGATGAGAGACGATGCCCGCTCAAGGAACTCCTCTCCGAGTATCGGCGCAAGCCTTTCCCGGAGCTCCTCCGCGATTATGGCGGTTCCCTCGATGCCGGCCCACTTCGTCATGATTATTGCATCCCCCGGCTTCGCACCATCGGGCCTGACGAGCCTCTCGGCCTCGCCGAGCATCGTTCCCACCACTATGGGCCTGTCGAGGCCCGGGGTTACCTCCGTGTGCCCGCCGACGACCGCAACACCGAGCTTTTTGGCCTCGCGCGAGATTTCGTCGGTTATCTCGCTTAAAAGTCCCTCGTCCGCGTTCTCCGGGAGGAGTATAGTCGTTAGAAACCACCTCGGCTCCGCGCCCATAACCGCCACATCGTTCGCGTTAACGTGGACTGCATAAAAGCCGATTCTCTTCGTTGCCCCTGTTATGGGGTCGCTGGAGGCAACGAGAGTTCCCTCAACCTTCAATGCCGTCCCGTCTATCCCCGTCCCCGGGCCGAGGATGACACCTTTACCCTTTGAGGGAAGCCTTGAGAGAACGAGCTTCTCAAGGAGTTCCGGCGGGAGTTTTCCGGGCTTCATACAACCACCAAGGGAAGTTGGAGGAGGAAAAGAAAAGCCTTTAGGTGTAGTAGTACTCGCCCCTCTCCTTCTGCTCCCTGTCCTTTACGGAGCCCTCCTTGTTGGCCCTCGGCCTGCCGGTGTCGGGGTCGCGCCTGAAGGTTATGCCCACCGATGCCAGGAAGCGGTTCATTCCCTCGCGCATACCCATCGGCTTGCTCGCCTTACCGAACTTGCCGGGCTGGCCCTCAAAGACTATCAGCCTGTCGCTCAGGTAGTCAACCATCATGACGTCGTGCTCGACTATAAGCGCGGTCTTCTCGTTCTTGGCCATGAGCGAGCGGATTGCCTTCGAAACCGCCAGCCTCTGCTCGACGTCGAGATGCGCTGAGGGCTCGTCGAGGAGGTACAGGTCGGCATCGCGGAGCAGGCAGGCCACTATGGCAACGCGCTGGAGCTCACCGCCGGAAAGGTCGTTGACGTTCTTGTCGTAGAGCTCTGGAATCCCGAGCGGGTTCAGGAGCTCGCTCTTGTAGAAACTGCTCATGAGCTTGCTCGCGTCAATCTTGCTGAGGAGCTCGTAAACCGTTCCGTCGTAGTCGGTTTTTATGTACTGGGGCTTGTACGAGACGGTGAGGGACCAGTCTATCTCGCCCTCCGTCGGCTTCTCGACTCCCGCGAGCATCTTCACGAAGGTTGTCTTACCAATTCCGTTCGGGCCGACGATTCCGACGACCTCGCCGATGTAGAGCTCGCCACCCTCAGCCTCAAGCCTGAAGGAGCCGTAGTCCTTAACGAGACTCGGATACTCGACGAGGATTTCTCCCTCCTGGCTCTTGCGCTCGCTCTTCTTGCTGAAGTTTATCTCGTAGGGCCTGAACCTGACGTTCTCGTCCCTCAAATAGCCTCTGAGGAACTCGTTTATGCCGTTTCTCGTTGACTTGGGCTGTGAAAAGATACCGTAGGCACCGGGCTTACCGTAAACGACGTGAATTATGTCGCTCATGTAGTCGAGGATAGCGAGGTCGTGCTCGACCGCCAGAACGTTCTTGCCCGACTCGGCGAGCTTCCTTATGATTTTCGCAATCCTGAGCCTCTGCCTTATGTCGAGGTAGCTCGACGGCTCATCGAAGAAGTAGAACTCCGCGTTTCTCAGGAGGGCCGCGGCTATGGCAACGCGCTGAAGCTCACCGCCCGAGAGATGCCTTATGTCTCTATCGAGAACGTTTTCGAGCTCAAGCTCCTTAACAACCTCGTCGAACCTTCCGCTCTCGTCGGCCTTCCTGAGCAGGTCGCGGACCTTTCCCTTAACGGCCTTGGGAATCAGGTCAACGTACTGGGGCTTCACGACGGGTCGAATCTCCCCGTTCTTCAGCCTCTCAAAGTACGTCTGGAGCTCGTTTCCTCGGAAGGCCTTAATCACGTTATCCCAGGAGTCGTTGTCGCCGCAGAGGTTCGGCAGGAGCTGGCCGGAGAGGATTTTGACGGCCGTCGTCTTACCGGTTCCATTGGGACCGAGGATTCCAACGACCATGCCCTCTTTGACAACCGGGAGGCGGTAGAGGACGAAGCCGTTGATTCCGTAGCGGTGGACGCAGTCCTCGTCAAGTTGCTCCGGCAGGTTGACTATCGTTATCGCGTTGAAGGGACACTTGTGGACGCAGATTCCACATCCGGTACAGCTGGCCTCCTGTATGACCGGTCGGTAGTTTTCTTCGTCTATGATTATCGCCTCGCCGCCCATTCGGTTGACCGGGCAGACTCGCTCGCAGAGGAAGTGACCGCACTTGTCAGGGTTGCACTTGTCGTAGTCGATGACCGCGATTCTCATCTTCACCACCGGGCTAAGCTGAGGACGAGGATTTTAAAGGGTTGCGGGATAGAGCATTGGGGATGCATATGCAGGCTCTAATCTCACTCCACACGGAGGCCGGGAGGCCCCGCTGATGTTTCCCTTTATTTCTCCGGGAAAATTCCTAAAGGGCAGAAGCGACCCGGTCGAGGTTGAACTTCTTGACGGCCTCCCTAAGGAGGGGGTCTTCAATCCAGTAATTCCTTTCAGACGAGCGAATAAAACCTGCTTTTTCAAGGGTTTCAAGGTACTTATAGATGTGCTGAACCCTTGTAGGTGCTAAACCCAGAATTTTAAGCCTCCTGTAGATTTCCGCCCCACGGAGGGCGCTCGGATATGCCTCGGCCAGAACCCTGAGAACGCCGATATAAACCCTGCTGTTGTAGACGTTCAGAAAAGCCTCTATGTCCTTTCTCCACTCCTCAAGCGCATACCTCCTGCTTTCCTCAAGGGCCACTGGGAGGGCTTCTTCTGGGCTTTTTCCTGTTCTCACGAGGTTAACCGCCGTAATGCCGTAGTGAGAGATAAACCCGGGAACTCCCCCCAGCTCTTCAACGGCTCTTGAGAGCTCCAGCTCGTTCGTTACTTTTATTCCGTAGCTTCTGAAGCCCTCGAGGAGATATTCCCTTCCCTCTTCGATGCTCCACCTTGGAAGGGTGAAGATTTCCGCCGAGCGCATGAAGTTTGGCTTTTCGGCGCCCGGGTTTAGATACTCGACCAGCATACCCGGCATTGAGCCCGTGAAAAGGGGGAACACCGCGGTTCTCCTCGGCCCGAGGAGGGTCGGGAAAACAAGTGTGGTTAGTGTAATGGCAGAAAAACTGAGGCGAAAGAGGGGTTACCATTACGTTTATTTCAACTTTTTCTCGCTTCATAGGCTCTCGGGCGATATCAATAGCCGACATAGAACCCAAGAGGACGTCCCTCAAGATGATAACGACGAGCAAAAGCTACAAAATATCATTTCGAGGGGTGAGCGTTGAGGTAAGAAAGACCAGCATTGAGGAGTTCAGCAGGGATTTTTCAACGCTGGTCCGGGTTTTGTCCCAGAATGCCGAGTTGGGTGTTTTGATATTCGACGAAGCCCAGGTTCTGGCCAGGCTGAAGAATCTTGACTTCAGGGGGCTACTGCAGGAGATAACAGACAGTTATCCAAACATCTCTCTCGGTAACACTGCGCCAAGGATGTCCTCAACGGCTTTTCTATGGCCCTTTCCCCAGAGACATTCCTCCTCCATAACCGGCCTCGTCCTGAAGAAATTTTTACATACCATGAAATTTACACCCCGTGTAAATTACATGCCGTGTAAATTTAAGGGTTTCCCTAGGACGTCTAGAACGTCCCTAAATCAGAAAAAACTCATGAGAGTGCCCCTAACCTCACCCCACCCCTCGTCCTTTCCCGCAAAAGCTCCATCAGTTCCTCGGCCTCGCCCTTCCTTACCTCAACGGTGAAGGTAACGTTATTGGAGTAGTCCTCGCCCACGACCCTCGCGCCGGCCTTCTCTATGGTTTCTCTGACCGTGTGGAACAGGTTGTAGGGGAAAGTAATCTGAAAGCGCTCCGTTTCGTAAACCTCAACGATTCCCGCATTCTCAATAGCGAGACTCGCGGCCTCGCTGTAGGCCTTGACCAGGCCGCCGTAGCCGAGCTTTATCCCGCCGAAGTAGCGCGTGACCACGACGACCACGTTGCTCAGGTCTTTGTTCTGAATTACCTTCAGGACGGGCTTTCCGGCGCTCCCCTTCGGCTCGCCGTCGTCATCGTAGCGAACCGCGAAGTTCCTTCCGTCGTTTATAACGTAGGCCGAGACGTTGTGGTTAGCGTCGCTGTGATGGGCCTTGATTTTTGCGATGAAGGCCTTGGCTTCCTCCTCGTTTTTAGCGGGCGAGGCGTAGCCTATGAAAACGGACTTCTTCACAACGAGTCGGGCCGTGCCTGGTCCTTTTAGGGTCCTCATGCTACCTCCTCAGAGTCGCTATGAGCTTCTTCTCGTTGAGGAGCATCTCTATCGCGTCCCTGACATCCGTAACGATTACATCGCTCGCGAGAAGCGCATCAACGCTCGCCCCTTCCCGCCCAATCACGCAGAAGGCCAGTTCCGCCTTCTCAAGCATGGCAACGTCGTTGTTCCCGTTACCCACCGCGACGTAAGGTGCGTAGCCTTCGGCAATCTCGGCCTTTTCGGCACCGCTTGAGACCCTCTCGATTCTAACGGGCAACCCTCTGAACTCCTCCTCCAGAGTTCCGAAGGTGTCGGCGCTGAGAACGACCACCGTGTAGCGGTCGGCAAGCCTCGCAAGGAGTTCCTTGACTTCATCTGAAACTTTCCCATCAACCCCCAGAGTGCCGTTCAGGTCGAAGAGAACGGCGTTGAACTCAAGTTTTCCGTAACCGGGTATCTCCACGCTACCACCCTTCCGAGGTTAAGTGCAAAGTTTTTAAAGGGTTGGCTCCAAATTGCTCTGATACATAACCAACGAGTTAAAGCATAACTCCGGGGGATAAGAAATGAACCCACTCCTCTCGAGGCTTCGCGACAAAGAAGTCCTCGTCAGGCTCAATGCCTTCATCCTCAGCTACTTCGGATGGATAGCGTTTGGCGTTTTATACGGGTACATCGGCAGGTGGAGCGTTGACATCACCCGTGACTTTTTAAAGCTCCCCCTAACCTCCAAATCCCTAGTTCTCGGGCTTCTTGACTATACCCGCTCACTCGTCCCCCTTTACACGACACTTCGGTGGGTGTACTACTTTGGATTCGCAGGGTCAATAGGGTTTATGGTGCTTTACGTTCTTCTCTATCTGCGCGACCTGCAGACGTCAGACGAGCTCCTCGCAAGGTACCTGATGGCATACGCAGGCGCCGGAACGATTTACCTTCTCGTCCACATTCACGCCCCTCACTACGTTTACCACATTCCAGGTTACTCGATGGAGAACACCCTCCTCACGAGACAGGAGTTCGTATTGCCTTCACTGCACAACACCTTCGCTGCGATAAACATAATAACAATCTGGAAGTACAGAAAGCGCCTTGGAGGAAAAGTGCTGATAGGGATAAACACTTTAATTCCCTTTGCGACCGTCTTCCTCGGTCACCATTGGATATACGATGTCCTCACGGGTTTCCTTCTTGCGTGGGCAGTTTCCCGCGTAACGGACGGATGGGCGGTAAGGATTCCCCAGAGCCTCTACCGTCTTGAGCTTAAGTCCCTCGGCGCCCTTACCATGTTCAACTTCGTCCTAGCAACGCTGATGCTCCTTATAGCCCTCGACCCCCAGAAGTGGCTGATGGTAATCCGGAGCATCCTCGGTCAGCCCTGAGAAAAGCTTATAAATCCCGGGCCTGTTCCTTAGAACGGTGCCGGGGTAGCCTAGCTCGGCAGGGCGGGGGACTCGTAATCCCCAGGTCCCGGGTTCAAATCCCGGTCCCGGCTCCATCATTTTACAAGAATTCCGCGCTCTATGGTAACCGTCGCTTCTGCGGGCTTGTCAGATAGTATCACGAGGTAGAACTGACCGTCTTTGGGGCTTCTCCAAACCCTCTTAATGTTCATAACGTCCTGGGCATAGAGGTAGCACAGGGCCCTTCCACCCGCCTCCAACTTTGCAAGACCTGTAGAGTCGGTTATGCAAACCGTAACGGGCTCAGAAGAGGAAACGTCCAGGGAAAGGGTCAGGAAGCCACCTGAAATGGAAAAGTAGTAAAGGGAGTTGGGGCTCAGGGTCACGTGGTAGGTGGCGCTCGAGCCAGTGGCCACTACGAAGCCGATGAACACCACTGCCACCACTGAGAACGCGAAGACCATCGCTAAGAGCCGCTTGTTGCCCCTCGCACCCCTCGTCACGTTGAACACCCTGCCACCACCATTGAATATTCCGCAATAATCCCTTATAAATCTTGAAGTTTAAACAATCCAAAACCACGGAGTGGTTACAAAGAAGGGCTGGAAACACACAAAATTGGAAGGAATCCAAAAAGTCACCGAAAGAACTCAGAGGTCGAGCCTTCTGAGGGCGTTTTTCGCCTTCCTCTCAAAGTCTTCCTTGTCCTGATACTCCCAGTAGTGCTCGGAACTTGGAAATTCTCCAGCCTTGACCTCCCGGTTGTACTGACTCAGGGCCTCCAAGATAATCCCACCCAGCTCGGCGTAGCGCTTGGCGAAGGGAGGCGAGCTTTCGTAAATTCCAAGGAGGTCGTGCCAGACCAGAACCTGACCGTCAACGTATGGGCCTGCGCCAATTCCTATCGTCGGAATCGAGACCTCCTCAGTTACGAGCTTCGCAACATCGGCCAAAACGAACTCCAGAACGACCGCAAAGGCTCCGGCCCGCTCAAGGGCTTTCGCATCGCGCAGGATTTCCTCGATTTCCTCCTCCGTCTCGCCCGTGATTCTGTAGCCACCGAGCCTTAGATAGCGCTGGGGGGTTAGTCCGGTGTGGCCCATAACCGGAATTCCCATCCTCACGAGCTTCCTGACGAGCTTCTCGTGGTCGGCACCGCCTTCAATCTTCACAGCATCGGCTCCGGCCTGAATAAGCCGAACGGCGTTCTTAACGCCCTCCTCGACGCTGACCTCGTAGCTGGAGAAGGGCATATCTGCCAGAACAAGTGCCCGCTTAACGGCCCTTGCAACGGCCCTCGTATGGAAAACCATCTGCTCCATAGTCACGTTGAGCGTATTGTTATCGCCGTAAACGACCATTCCGAGGGAATCGCCAACGAAGACGATGTCAATTCCCGCCTTATCCGCCAGGAGCGCTGAGGGGTAATCGTATGCCGTCACCATCGTGATTTTCTCCTTCCCCTTCATCTCGCGGATTTTCTTCGGCGTTACCTCCCTCATGCAACCACCTGCCTTCGTTTCGACGGCGGTCTAATTAACGGTTTCGATGGTGGAGTTTATTAAGGTCATAAAACGAAGGGAGATATGATGTAGAACAGGGGGATTGCCCCTTGAATCGGTTGGAATTCATGAAGAGTCCATACCCGAAGTTGGTGAAAAAGATGGGAATTTGGAGTACTTGGCCTGCAGAGCACGTTGAAGGGGACAGCGTTGAGAAGGTTCGCAATCTCATGCCCGAAGGGCATATTTCGAGTGCGAACAAACACGAAGAGATGTTAGTTACTGCTCCCCTTCCCTTAGAAGCAAGTTGGACAGTAAGAGATTTCCGCCAGCGCTTTCGTTAGAAAGGGCTGTGGGGGTGAGAGAATGAGAACCTGGGAGCACTACGAGCACACCGCCGACATAGGCGTTCGCGGTTACGGCTCAACGCTGGAGGAGGCCTTTGAGGCCGTTGCGTTGGGCCTCTTCGATGTGATGGTGGACGTGAGGAAGGTCGAGCCGAAGGAGTGTCGCGAGATTGAGGTTGAGGAAGAGGACCTGGAGGCGCTCCTGTACAGCTTCCTTGAGGAACTCCTGGTGCTCCACGATATGGAGGGACTGGTCTTCGGCGACGTCAGGGTCAAGATAGAGAAGACAGAGGACGGCTACCGCCTCAAAGCGAAGGCCTGTGGAGAGGTTCTCGACTACGAGAAGCACGAGCCGAAGGAGGAAGTCAAGGCGATAACCTACCACGACATGAGGATTGAGAAACTGCCGGACGGGCGCTGGATGGCACAGTTCGTCCCCGACCTGTGAGGTGATTGGATGAGCGCGAGGGACGTTATCAAGGAAACCAATCCTGCCTTTTACGAGCGCTACTCAAAGCTCGACGATTCGGACGAGTTCTGGGAGTTCATGGTTAAGCCCCTCAGGCAGAGCATAAGGGTGAACACGCTCAAGGCCCCGCTGGAGGTGGTGGTTGAGAGACTCAAAGAGGAGTTCGAGCTTGAGCCCATTCCCTGGGTCAGGGAGGGGTTCTTCATCAACGTTGACAATCTCGCGAAGGTTCCGGAGCACGGCCTCGGCTTAATCTTCGGCCAGGAAGCCAGCTCGATGATTCCGCCAGTTGTGCTTGAGCCGAGGCCGGGGGAGCTGGTTTTGGATATGGCCGCTGCGCCGGGCTCGAAGACCGGCCAGATAGCCCAGTACATGGAGAACGAGGGGTGCATAATAGCAAACGACCCCAACAGGGACAGGGCCAACGTCCTGATAGCGAACCTCAACAGGATGGGGGTTCTGATAGCGAGGGTAACGACGAGGGACGGGGCCAAATTCGCGCGCTTCGAGAATACCTTCGACAGGGTTCTATTAGATGCACCGTGCTCCTCGGTCGGAATGATACGAAAGAGCTGGCGCTTCCTGAGGGAGTGGCGTGAGAAGGCCGTCGTCAAGTACATGAACATTCAGAAGAGGCTTATCTTGGCCGGTTACAAGGCACTGAAGCCCGGCGGAACTCTTGTTTACTCGACCTGCACCATAGACCCGCTGGAGAACGAGGAGGTCGTTGACTACCTCCTGAGGAAGACCGACGCGAGGCTTGAAAAGATAGACCTGCCCGTGAAGACGAGCGAGCCCGTCCTTGAGTGGGAGGGGAAGACCTACTCGGACGAGCTGAAAAAGGCCCTGCGCATACACCCGAACGACAACGACACCGAGGCCTTCTTCATAGCGAAGATAGTCAAGCCGGGTGATGGGGAATGAGCAACCCGAGGGACGAGATTGGGAAAACCGGCGATGCCGAGCTCGTTAAAAGGCTCCTTATCGAGAACTACGGTTATGCTCCAGAGCTAATCTACGAAATCCGGGGCAACCACAGCAAGGTCTACGCCTACAAGCCTTGTCAGTTGAAGATAAGCGACACTGGCAGGAGGGGAATCTACTTCGGCAGGATAGAGAGCGACGGGATAAGGCTGACGATTGAGGGTGCCTTCCTCGTCGGACCGAAGGCGACGAAGAACGTCGTCGAGCTGGACGACGAGCGGGCGAGGCGCTATTTGGCCGGGGAGAGCGTGGAAGTTGACGCGCCGGACGGCTGGGTGCTCCTCAAATGGCGCTCCTACTACCTCGGTTCGGCCAAGGCCAAGAACGGGAGGTTGCTCAACTACGTCCCGAAGGAGAGGAGGTTAAGGATTGAGTAACATTTCCGTTCCTCGAAAGCTTAAAATAAATCTTAGGCCCACCTAAGGAGGGGGTGAGAAGATGGTTCCGCTGAAGAGGATTGACAAAATCCGCTGGGAGATTCCGAAGTTCGACAAGAGAATGCGCGTTCCGGGCAGGGTTTACGCTGACGACCAGCTCATCGAGAAGATGCGGCAGGACAGGACGCTGGAGCAGGCCGCCAACGTTGCCATGCTACCCGGCATCTACAAGTACTCCATAGTGATGCCCGATGGGCATCAGGGCTACGGCTTCCCGATTGGAGGCGTCGCGGCGTTCGACGTGAAGGAGGGCGTAATAAGCCCCGGAGGCGTCGGATACGACATCAACTGTGGCGTCAGGCTCATCAGAACCAACCTCACCGAGAAGGAGGTAAGACCCCGCATCAAGGAGCTCGTTGACACGCTCTTCAAAAACGTCCCGAGCGGACTTGGAAGCAAGGGAAGGGTGAGGCTCCACTGGACCCAGCTCGACGACGTCTTAGCGGACGGCGCCAAGTGGGCCGTCGACAACGGCTACGGCTGGAAGGAGGACCTGGAGCATCTTGAGGAAGGCGGAAGAATGGACGGGGCAGACCCAAGTGCGGTAAGCCAGAGGGCGAAGCAGAGGGGAGCGCCACAGCTCGGTTCCCTTGGCTCCGGAAACCACTTCCTTGAGGTTCAGGTCGTTGACAAAATCTACGACGAGGAGATAGCCAAGGCGTACGGCCTCTTCGAGGGGCAGGTCGTCGTGATGGTTCACACCGGTTCGCGCGGTCTCGGCCACCAGGTGGCGAGCGACTACCTCAGGATAATGGAGAAGGCCAACAGGAAGTACGGGGTTCCGTGGCCCGACCGCGAGCTGGTGAGCGTTCCCTTCCAGAGCGAAGAAGGTCAGAGGTACTTCAGCGCGATGAAAGCTGCCGCGAACTTCGCCTGGGCCAACAGGCAGATGATAACCCACTGGGTCAGGGAGAGCTTTGAGGAGGTCTTCAAGCGTAAGGCGGAAGATATGGAGATGCACATCGTCTACGACGTGGCACACAATATAGCCAAGGTGGAGGAGCACGAGGTCGACGGGAGGAAGGTTAAGGTCGTCGTCCACAGGAAGGGAGCGACGAGGGCCTTCCCGGCCGGCCACCCGGACGTGCCGAGGGCCTACCGCGACGTCGGTCAACCCGTCCTTATTCCGGGCTCGATGGGAACCGCGAGCTACGTTTTAGCCGGAGCCGAGGGCTCGATGAGAGAGACCTTCGGAAGCTCCTGCCACGGCGCCGGAAGACTGCTCAGCAGGAAGGCCGCAACGAGGCAGTACCGCGGTGACAGGCTCAGGAACGAGCTCCTCCAGAGGGGCATCTACGTCCGCGCGGCTTCGCTAAGGGTCGTCGCGGAGGAGGCACCGGGAGCCTACAAGAGCGTTGATAACGTCGTCAACGTCGTCCACCAGGCGGGCATAGCAAAGCTCGTCGCGAGGATGCGTCCGATGGGCGTCGCGAAGGGCTGACTACGTGTGTTTTTCCCTTCAATCTTGCACTTTTCCTCTTCTGTTCCCCTATAGCATGTCACGCTCCAAAAAATGTATCAGTTGAGGTCCCTCGTCAGGAACCTCACGTAGGAGAACGCGAAGGGTAGGAGAAGCATTACCAGCAGGAGTGCAAGGTTGTTGAAGCCGTATGAGAGAGCATCTCTGAGCGGAGTGTAGTAGTTCGTAAACTCGTCGCCCCCGAAGATGTAAACTATAAGCTGAACGTAGTGGTGCGTCGGATTGAGCATGTTGAACCGCAGAATCCACGCGTTTCTGCTCTCCTCCCACGCGTTGTAAGCCGGTGAGTCCCAGTAGGGCTCGGGGCCGACTATCTTATCTACAATAGCCCCCGCAATGAGGTTGTAAAATATCGGAACGAATATCGCCAGGAGAAGGCCCACTATAAGGGAGTTCTCCGGTTTCTTGAAGAGCGTTGACAGGAACAGGCCAAAGGAAAGGTAAACAAGGGTGTAAAGTGCAGTTACAAGCATCCCCATGAGCCCTCTGATGAATGAATCCATCGTTAGGGGCAATCCCAAGAGAAGTATTAAGCCGACTGTGAGGAGGAAAGTCAGGAAACTCGTAGACAGCACGAGGACCGCAAAGCCCAAGAACTTGCCGTTTATAACCTCGTCCCTGTATATGGGATGTCCGAAGAGCACCTTGGCGGTTCCCTCCTCGACTTCCCTGTTTATCGCGTCCGCCCCGAGGGAGACGCCGAGAACCGCCCCTATGATTGTGAGGAGGCTCATGTTCAGAAGAAACATAAGCGTAAATGGGGTGTAATAGACGTCTCCTCTGACGGCCCACATGTCCCACAGTCCCACTGAACCAACTCTCGCCGAACCCATGTCCATGAGCTCCGACTTTGTTGAATAGACGATGAAACCAAAGAGAAGAAAATAAATGGCCATCACTATCAGGAACCTCTTGGTTCTAACGGCAATGTAGAGCTCCTTTTTGGCCACGTTCCATGAGGGGTTCATCTTCTCCCAACCCTCCTCATCATCAGAATGACCGCCCCAAAGACCACGACGAGCACAAGGACGCCGAGATACGTGCTTCCAGAGCCCCTCTCAACGCGAACGGTGAGCATCGACTTCGACCTGAGCTGGTCGCTGGTTATCTCCACTACGAGTGTGTAAGTGCCGGCGGGCGCCGATGAGGGTACTGAAACGGTGACGTATACGGGTATTGAAGTTGATATCATGACGCTCCCAGAACTTCCGAGCCTTGAAAAGTGGTCGGGACTAACGTCGAGTTTCCAGCCGCTCGGTCCTCTGACGGTGATTTTCACGTTGGTCAAAACGCCGGAGACATCAAGGTTAAGCCTTATTGAGCCACTACCTCCGGGTCTGAGAACCAAGGTATCCCTGTCGGGGATGACGTCGAGCTGGGCGTTGCTGGACACTGCCACGTCAATTGGGTACTCGCGCTCCATTGAATAACCCGAAACGGTAAGCGTTAGCCGAAGAGAACCATGACCCGTGGAGAAATACGGGTAGAGTATGAGGTAAACCGTTTTTGATTCTCCCGGTGCCAGGGAAATTTCTTTAACGGTGTCCTGGCCAGCCGAATCGAGGCTCAGGGAGTAGTCCCATCCCTGGGGCAGACCCGAAAGGGAAACGCGGTATGTGTCCTTCTTGGAGCCTAGGTTCGTTATGGTGAGGGGGATTACTCCCGGCTGGTCAGAGGAAACCGTGAGGGAACTCCTACCGAGGGTCACTTCAAAGTAGTAGGGCTTTCTCTCAAGCCGGAGTGTTATGGTTTTTGTTTCACCGTCTAGGACTGTCACGTTTCTCGAAATCGCGTTGAAAGCATTGCCACCTGCCCTGACCTCATGCACTCCGGGCTTTAGCCGGAACTCCGCCAACGGCCCGGAAACGTTCTTCCCATCAACCCAAATCCAGCCATCCACGGGAGAGCCTGCATCATCAACCAGCCTGACTGTTAGTGTTCCGGGCATTCCAAGGTATGTTTTGTAAACGGTTACGGTCAGGTCGTACGGCTTTCCATTGACGATGACCTCAACCCTGTGGTCGCCGAGGGTGGCGTTTCTGGGAACTGAAATGACCAGGGTGGCCCCCAGGTTGCCCTCAACATTAAAGGACGTTATCCGGTAGTTACCGGAAACCACGTAGGCATCCCATCCTGGAGGAGCGCTCACGGAAAGGTTAACGCCGCCATAGCCCGTAAACGTCAGGGGCACTGTTACGTTTGTACCGGCCGCAACTTCGATTCCCGAATACGGAAAGTTCATGGAGACACCGAGGCTCTGCACGTTCAAAACAAAAGTCTCGTTGCCGACTTCAAAAACCACGCTACCGCTTCCAGACGGCTCAACGTGGAGAACAACAGTGGTGGAACCCTCGGGGGGAAGAATCACCGAGCCAACGATGAGACCGCTCTCACGGAAGCTGGCATCCCAGCCGGCCGGCGTTGAAACGATTCTAAGGGGCACCCTAAGGGTATTCCTCGAGCGGCTTGTAATCGTGATTGGGACATCAACGGGGCCGCTAACAGTTATTGAGTCATAAGGAACGAAAACCGAGTAGTCCTCTGTCTCGGGAATCCTGACCTCGGGCCCGGCGTAAACCTCGAGACTTGAGTTGGCGTAGAGGAAGAGCAGTCCGTCAAACTGGGCCGTTCCGTTGGCAGGAACACGAAACACATCGCCGCAGGACAGAACGAGATATTCATCGGTGACGTTCAGTATCGAGAATACCCTCCCAGAGAGCGAAAACTCAGTTCCAACCTTGGCAGGCACGGTTAGGACTTTTCTCCCCTCGGCAGAAACTATCAGAAACACGGAGTTGTCAAAGTAACTACCAACGGTGACTTCGAGCCCTTTAAGGAATATCGTTCTGCCAAATGTGGCAGGTGCGAGCGCAACAACTTCCTCTCCCCTAAGCACCATAACGTACGGGCTTCCGTTGGACGCGAGAGTTGGAAAGACTGTGTAGTTGCCGACGGCGAGCTTTTCACCGATGGAAATTCTGCCCTGATAAACGGTAACGTACGGATTTGCCAGGGCAAGAGAGGACAGCAACACAATCAAAAGGACGGCAAACCTTTTCAACTTATTCACCCCCGTAAACGGTCTTCAGGAAGACGTCCTCAAGGCTGGGCTCCTCCATCGTCAGCGAAACCACCGCGAGCCCCTTCGAGCACAGATACCGCGAAAGTTCCGCTCTTATGTCGCTTCTTGCAACAACCACGGCGCTGTTTTCGGAGGGACGCTCAATGGAAACAACCCCCGGGAGTTTGAGCTCGGGAATCGGGCCGTCGGTTTCTACCTTTATTACGTAGCCCTCCATCTCCATGAACTTCCTTTTAACTTCATCAAGCTTCCCAACGGCCCTGAGCTTGCCCCTAACTATTATGCCGACCCTGTCGCTGAGTTCCTCAACCTCACTGAGAACGTGACTTGAGAAGAAAACCGTCTTTCCCTCGCGCCGGTATTCCCGGATTATCTCCTTTACGAGAATTGCTCCCTCGGGGTCGAGGCCGCTCGTCGGCTCGTCAAATATCAAGAGCTCGGGGTCGTTTACCAAGGCCTGGGCCAAGAGGAGCCTCTGGCGCATTCCCTTCGAGAAAGTTTTGGCCTTCCTGTGGCGAGCCTCCCAAAGGCCAACGCGCTTGAGGAGCTCGGTGATTCTTCTCTCCATTTCCAGGTGGGGGATTTTGTAAAAGCTGGCGAAGAACTCAAGGTTCTTCCACGCCGTCAGCTCGCCATAAATCGTCGCACTCTCAGGAAGATAGCCGAGCTTTTCTTTGGCCTTGAGGGGTTCAACGGCCATATCATAACCCAAAACCTCAATTCTGCCGGAGTCTGGAACGACTATGCCCAGTATACTCAGTATTGTTGTTGTCTTTCCGGCACCGTTTGGCCCGAGAAACCCAAAGACTTCCCCCTCCTTGACTTCGAACGAGACACCGTCAACGGCCCGAAAGTTACCATAGCTTTTAATTAAGCTGTCCACCATTATGGCTGTGGTTGGCATGGCAACACCTCGGGGTAGGTTCTCCCCAATTCAAAATCGAGACAAGATTTTTAAGAATTTTGTTGGGTCCATCCAAACACACATTGACCGCAGCCGGAAGTTCACAGCAGGGGCACGCTTTTTATATTCTACCTCGAATGAAGGGTGGTGGTCTTATGGAGCTGACGCACGTCGATGAAAAGGGCGTCAAGATGGTTGAGGTCGGCCACAAGGACGTCGTTTTTCGAAAAGCCGTTGCGAAGGGCAGGATTAAGCTCAGGCCCGAGACGATAGAGCTCATTAAGGCGGGAAAGACCAAGAAGGGCAACGTGATAGCGACGGCCCAGATTGCCGGGATTTTAGCGGTTAAGAAGACGCCCGAGTTAATTCCCCTCTGCCACCCGATACCTCTGACCGGCGTTGACATAACCTTCGAGTTCGGAGAAGATTACATCGAGGCCACCTGCGAGGTTCGCGCCTATTACAAGACCGGCGTCGAGATGGAGGCCTTAACCGGCGTGACCGTCGCGTTACTCACGATATGGGACATGGTGAAGGCCGTCGAGAAGGACGAGAATGGCCAGTACCCGGTGACCAGAATCGAGGGAATACACGTTGTGGAGAAGGTTAAACAGAAATGACCAGTAAGGGTTATAAATGACACCTGTAGAGTTGGCCCGGTGAGGAAAATGTACGAGGTCAAAAAGAGCAAGTCAGGCTACGTCTTCGACCTTCCGAGGGAGAGGATAGCCTTCATGTTCCTGAAGGACGGAACCTACATGATGTTTCACGACGAGGAGTTTCTCTGCTACTCAATGAAGCCCATCGAGATTTCGAGGGAGGAACTCGAACGCTTCGAAGAAACCGGGGAGATGCCCGAACTGATAAGGCGCGTAAAGGCCCACGATTTCCCAAACGAGTGCGTCGTCAAGAGACTGCCACCTATAGACGAGGATTTGAAGCCCTTCGACCCGAACAGGAAATGCGTCGTAATCTTCACCGGCTTCCAGGACACGGTTATAGACTACGTTGAGAGGGACGGAATCACCTACGCGGTTGCCAAGCTGGTGGACGAGCCGGAAAAGGTCTGCAGGTTCGTCGGAAAGGGCAACTACAAGATTGCCGCGGTCAGGCTGAAGAGGAACCAGCCCTGCATGAGCAGGGAGGAGTTCAGAAAAGAACTTGAAAAGCTGAAAGAATGAAAGGCTCAGATGTTTCCGATTCGCTGGAGGACCATTCCCTCTATTCTTATCGGCTCTGTCCTTCTCGCGAGAACTATCGCCTGGTCGAGCCTCGCCTCGTGCTCGGCGTGAATCGTGAAGAGCGGGTCTCCTTCTTTGACCTTCTCACCGACCTTGACGTAGAGCTCCAAGCCGGCTCCCTTGTCCTCAGGAGCTCCAGCGGCCCTCGCGATGGCAGTTATCGCCCTGTTGTCTATCGCGGTGACGTAGCCGCTCGTTGGGGCGGTGAAGGTGTAGGTCTTGTCTCCAATCGGAATCTCCTCGGGCTTGATGTTGGGGTCTCCTCCCTGGGCCTCGATGATTTCTTTCATCTTCTCCCATGCCTTCCCGCTTTCAAGGATTTCCCTCGCCATCTTCTTGCCCATTCCAGCCGGAGCAACTCCACCCATCTCGAGCAGGATTCCGGCAAGTCCGGTGGCCTTCTCTATGAGGCTTCCCGGCCCCTTGCCGGTCATCAGAGCCGAGAGGGCTTCCCTGGCTTCGAGCGCCGGACCGACGGTGTGTCCTATCGGCTGGCCACCGTAGGTTATGGCAACCTCAACGTACTGGCCGAGCCTCTTGCCGAGCTCTATGAAGTCCCTCGCGAGGGCCCTCGCCTGCTCGACGGTTTCAACCTTGACGCCCTTTCCGGTTGGAATATCTATGAGGACGTACTGGCTTCCCATGGCGTACTTCTTGGACATTATGCTCGCGAGCATGAGCCCGGTCGGGTCGATGCTGAGGGCGCGCTCGGCCTTGATTGTGATGTCGTCGGCGGGAGCGAGGTTCAAAGCCCCTCCCCAGACGAGGCACGCGCCGACCTTCTCGACTATCCTCTTGATTTCGTCGAGGGAGAAGCTGACGTCGGCAAAAACCTCAACGACGTCGGCCGTTCCTGCGGCGCTGGTTATGGCCCTTGAGCTGGTCTTCGGAATCGTTAGCCCTGCGGCGGCAACAATCGGAACGACGAGTATGTTGGTCTTGTTACCAGGAACGCCGCCGATACTGTGGACGTCCATTATCGGCTTCCTGTCGATGTCGAGCATGTCGCCGGTTTCGGCCATCGCTATCGTTAAAGCCGCAATCTCGTCCATGTCGAGGCCGTTTATCTCGAGTGAAGTCACGAACGCGCTTATCTCGATGTCCCTGAGCTTCCTGTCAACGATGTCCCGTATTATTGCCTCAATCTCGACCTTTCTGAGCTTCGAGCCGTTCATCTTCTTCTTTATGTAGCGGACGCTCTCCGGGGTTCCCGCGGGAATAACCGCGACGGTCTCGCCCTCGGAGAAGCTGTGGAGCTCAAGGACGTCCCTGCTAACTCCAACTTCTCCCCTCTCCACGAGGTTGCTTATGACGACGCTTCCATAGACCGTCTTCTTCCCGGCTTCGAGCTTCACGAGGTCATCCGGGTGGAGCTTGGCCTCCTTGGCGTCCTCCTCGTTTATGAGAACCGAGTACCGGCCGCTGTAGAAGTCGAGAATCCTGACCTTTGCCCTCATTCTTTCACCCCCTGTGAATTTATCTTCTCTGTCAAAGCTTACTTAAATGTTTTCGAGAAGAGCGCGCCAAAAGGTTGTGATGTGAAAAATCCCAATAGTCAGAGACTTGTAGAATCAATCCGAAAGGCTCTCCCCGTACTGAACCTTTGACTGGATAATCGTCTCGAGCTCACCGGTTCTCAGAAGCAGTCTGATGACGTCGTTGGTCACATCCCTGATGGCAGGGGGCAGAACTCCTGAACCGGACAGGTAGTGTTTAATGACCTCCTCAAGGGGGGCGGTGTAGAGCTTTCCATCGAAGACCACAACCTCGTTTTCGGCTATCTCCACGAGTTTGTCTTCATACCCTAACTTGGTCCTCATCGCCCCCCACCTCCAGAATAGGAAGCACAACGGAGGTTTTAAAATTTAACGGCCCAGAAAAGTTTAATAACAGAGGGTAAAAGAAGCTCAGAGGTTCCTGACTTCCTCGTCTATTGACTCTTCGAGGGTCCTCTCCCAGTCGTCAACGTCAAACTGCTCCAGCTCGCCTTCGAGTTCCTCTTTGAGGCTCATGACACGCCTCTTGAGGGCAGTCTTGGTCTCCTCGTCGTAAACGACGTAGTACGGGTTGTTCTTCGCTGAAACGTAGAGGATTGCCAGTATTATGACCAGGATGAAGAGGATTATGACCAGTCCGTAGAGGATGACCTCCGCCATCACTTCTTCCCTCCGAATATGGCTTTGAAGACCCTCTTAATCGGGCTCTCCGGCTCGGGCGGCTGCCACTTGATTCCGGCGAGCTTGGCGGCGAGCTGTTTGATGGCTATGGCAGCAGGACTGGTGGGGTTCTTGATGACGAGCGGGACACCGTAGGCGGAGGCGCGCTTTACCTCCGGGTCCTCAGGAATCATCGCAAGAACCGGAACCTCGAGGATGGCCTCTATTTCCTCCTTGCTGAGTTCGGTCTTCTCGTTGGTGACCCTGTTGAGAACGACGCCGAGCGGAAGGGTTCCAAGCTTCTCGGCGATGAGCTTGGTCTTGAGCGAGTCAGTTATGGCGGAGATTTCCGGGTTGGTAACTATGATGAGCTCCTTACCGATGAGGAGCGCGGTAACAGAGGTCATCTCAAGTCCCGCTGGCGCGTCAATGAGGACGAAGTCCGCCATCTGGCCGATTTCCCTCATAAGTTCCCTGAGCCTCTCTGGCTTGGCCTTCTTGACCTTTTCAAGGCTGAGTCCACCGGGGATTACCTTGACTCCGGCCGGTCCCTCGTAGATTGCGTCCTTAAGGTCAGCCTCCCTCGCGAGAACGTCGTGGAGCGTGATTGGTATGTCCTCCATTCCAAGGACGAGGCTGAGGTTTGCCATGGTCAGGTCAGCGTCGAGGAGAATCACTTCCTTGCCGAACTGGGCTAAAGCAACACCCAGGTTTGCCACGGTTGTAGTTTTACCGGTTCCACCCTTTCCGGATGCAAAAACTATTGAACGCCCTTCCAAAGCCGACACCTCCGGTAAAATCATGATAGGCATGTACTAATTTAAGGCCCATGGTGCACTGCGATTATCGCTTATGGAGAAGTGCTTTTAGCTTTTGCGGTGGAAATAAAAAGAAGTAATCGCCAGAAATGTTCATTCGGCTTTCTCTTCCTTCTCTTCCTTCGTCTTAGCGGTGTATGCCCTCGCGGCATCGCCAACTGCCTGGAACAGCTTCAGCATCTCCATCGGGAGCGGTAGAACTATGACGTTGCTCTTGTCGCTGGCAACGTCGCTTATCGTCTGGAGCGTCCTGAGCTGAAGGGCCATCGGGTGTTCGCTGATAATCTCGGCCGCCTCGCGGAGCTTCTCCGCGGCCTGCCTCTCGGCCTCGGCAAGGAGAATCCTTGCCCTCCTTTCCCTCTCGGCCTCGGCCTGCTTGGCCATTGCCCTCTGCATTCCGCTCGGGAGCTCAACGTCCTTTATCTCAACGGTGGTCACCTTGATGCCCCAAGGGTCGGTTGCCTCGTCGATAATCTTCTGGAGCTGGAGGTTGAGCTTCTCCCTCTCGCTCAGCAGTTCGTCGAGGTGAGCCTGTCCAATGACGCTCCTCAGCGTCGTCTGAGCAATCTGGCTGGTGGCCATTATGTAGTTGCTGACCTGGGTGACTGCCTTAATCGGGTCAACGACGCGGAAGTAGACGACCGCATTGACCCTGACCGGAACGTTGTCCTTGGTTATGGTCTCCTGAACGGGAACGTCGAGAACCCTCGTACGGAGGTCAACTATGACTGCCTTTTCGAAAATCGGGATTATGAAGAACAGTCCGGGTCCTCTGGCACCGACGACCCTACCGAGACGGAATATGACGGCCCTCTCGTATTCCTTGACGATTTTTATGGCACTTGCCAGTATAATCAAAACAAAAAGCAAAACGATTCCCAAAACGATGGTCCCAATCGCCATCAGCTATCACCCCTAACCTTTTCAACTATGAGAGTCAAACCCCGAACCTCAAGAACCCTAACCCGTTCTCCAACTTTAATCGTTGAACCATCCTTTGATACGGCCTTCCAGAGCTCTCCGCGAACTTTGATTACGCCCTCTGGATTGAGGTCTTCGATGACCTTACCAACTTCCCCTATCAATTCTTCCCTGCCAGTCTCGGGCTTTCTGCGATGAGCCCTAACCACCGCCGCCATTCCGAAGAGGAAGAACAACGCCAGCAGGACTCCTGTAACGATTATTGCCACCCTGAGGGTCTCGAAGGTTGAAGCGCTCACGAGGTAAACACCTCCACCACCTTTGCCAAAGAGTATCAGACCGCCGAGGACGAAGCTAACGAGACCAGCAACTGTGAAGAGTCCGAACGTCGGTGTCAGCGCTTCCGCGATGAAGAAAATCATGCCCAGGATTACCAGCACGAGACCGGCTTCGTTGTAGCCAAAGTAGCCCATTCCAATGACGCCGAGAACGAGCAGAATTGCGCCGAGCGTTTCTGGAACGTGCCAGCCGGGCGTCAGGAAGCCGAAGACAAGGCCGAGCATTCCGACCACGAAGAGGAGGTACGACACAGCCGGATTCGCGAGGAACGTGACTATGCGATAGCTAAGCGATGGATTAAGCTCTCTCACTTCAACGTTCGTGAAATTAAGCGTGACGTAGCCTTTCCCAGCAACCGGAACCTTGGTCCGCATGCCGTTAGCCTTCCTGAGCAGGTCGGGGACATCGTTTGCTATGACCTCAATCACATGGGCCTCTAGGGCCTCCTCAGGGGTTAAGCTCAGGTCTTCCAGCACAAACTTCTCCGCGGCGGTGACGTTTCTACCGCTCTCCTCAGCCAGGGAGCGCATGTAGGCGGTGTAGAAATTCCTAATCTTGTCGGGGGCGCGGATTATACTCCCGTTGGAAGCGTAGCCGAGTATCGGCTCGCAGGCTCCTATGCTGGTTGCAGGAGCCATTGCTATCAGATGAGAGCTCATTGCGATGTACGTCCCGGCGGAGGCCGCTATCGCTCCCCTCGGGTAAACGTAGATTATCACGGGAACTGTCGAGTTCTGGATGAGAGAAACGATGCGCATCATCGCGTCGCCCTGGCCGCCTGGCGTGTTGAGCTCTATAATCAGCGCCTCTGCGTTGTTTTCCTCGGCGGTCTTTATGTAGCTCGCGAACTGGTCTGCGGTGTACTGCGTTATCGTGCCCTCTATCTTACCAACGTAGACCACCTTCTTGTCAGCAGATACAAATGGAACCAGCAGCATCGAAACGAAGAGCATTACGAGCAAGGCGCGCTTCATGGCTCTCATCAGAGGAGATACCACTTAAACGTTTAAAACTTTTGCCTGCGGGCGAGAGTTAGGAAAGCCATTTATATGCCCAGCACCAAGGTGAACCATGCTCGCCGAAACCTACAGGAGTTACCGTCTCGCGAAGGGGGATAAGAAAAGGGAACTTGCGAGAAAGCTTGTAATGGAACTCGCAAGGTACTCACACAGAGAGCCCTTCTGGGAAACCGTTCGTGAGCTCGGTCTCAAGCCCGACAGAGTCAAGGAGGTAATGCTCTTCCTCGAGGAGAACGGGGAAATCGAGATAAGGCGCTCCTCCGACGGGAAGAGGCTCTGGGTCCTGACCCTAAGGGATATAAGGCGCAACCCCGTAAGGCTCGACCGATGGTTAGCGTTGAAAAAACAGCAAAGGAAATGATACGCAACGGCACCTGGGCCTTCAGGGACGGCACTTTCTACCAGGCCCTGAGGCTGAGCAACGGGAAGACCGGAGTGGTCGCCTACGACGGGGACTTCCGCTTCCCTGAGGACTGGGGAAGAAGAGAGAGGAGGGAAGCGAGGGAAAAACTAACCTTCATTCTCGGCCTCGACACGGATTTGGATTCATTCTACGCCGAGATAGGCGATTCACCCCTCGCCTTCCTCATCGAGGAGTTCTACGGACTCGTTAGCCCGGCGTCGCCAAGCCCGTATCAGGCCCTCGTCGAGGTGATAGCCCAGCAGCAGGTTAACTACGAGTTTGCCCAGCGGACGATTAGGAACCTCGTCAAACTCGCCGGAGAGCCCGTTGGAGAACTCTACGCCTTTCCCACCGCCGAGCGGATTGCAGGGCTGAGCGAGGAAGAGCTAAAGGAGGCCAGACTCGGCTATAGAGCGGGCTACATAAAGTCCCTCACGGAGCTCTATTTAAAGGGCGAGCTGAATCTCGAACTCTGGGACCGGGACGTTGGAGAGGCCATCAAATACCTCACGAAGTTCAGAGGAATAGGGAAGTGGAGCGCGGAGCTGTTCCTTGCTTACGGCCTTAGGAAGAACGTCTATCCAGCTGGAGACCTCGGCCTGAGGAGGGGAATAGCGAAGATTTTCGACAAAAGGCCGAAGGAGGTCAAGGAGAGGGACGTTAGGGAAATCATTGAACCCTACGGAAGGTGGAAGGGGCTTCTGGCCTTTTACATTCTCTGCTACGACAGGAAGACCGAGATGGAGAGGAGGAAGAGATGAGTGATGTAGTAATTATCCTGCCCCGTGAGAAGTTCAAATCCCTGAAGGGAAGGGACGTTAAGGCCCTAATCGAGGAGAACCTTCCTAAAGTCGAGGAAACCCTCAGGGCCGAGCGGGAGGAGTTCCTTCGGGAGAAAATTGGGAAGCTCGAGGAGAAGCTCCGGGAAATGGAGAACCAGCTCGACGAGCTGAGGGAGTTCTACGAGAAGGCCCTGAGGGACAGGGAGCTAATGATGGCGGAGCGCGATAAGCTGAGAAAGGAAAACGAGAAACTCAGGAGAAGACTGGATGAGAAGGGAAGTTCAGGAAATGTGAACGAATCGTTCACGGAGCGTGAACTAAGATGAAGCTCACAATCAAACCAGACAGGGGCTTCGGGAAGGTTGAGGTCGAGCTCGATAATGCCGAGATTGAGAAGCTCGCGGAGCGATACGGCGTCCCTCCAGAGAGGATTATTGAAATCGCACTCATCGGAGAGTTCAAGGAGTCGAAGGGAGAGCTTGAGCAACTCGAGAAGAAAGCTGAGGAGCTTGAAAAGAGAGTCTGGAAGCTCGAAATGGAGTACGCTCCGCTCCGTTACAAAGCCTACGGCCTTAGCGAGGACAACAAAATCCTCGCAATCGAGCTTTCTGGTTTGATAGCGGAGAACAACCAGCTCAGGCGCTTCTTGAGGCTTCCACTTAACCGAAACATTGAGCTGAGAAAGCTTATATCCTACTACCTTCAAGGTTGAAGCGCGGATGATGACAGCGAATTGCACCGAGCGCTGTGATGACGAGGACTGGCCCTGACGCCGTCCCGGGCCGGCCGTGAAGAATCCAAGACGGGATGAGCGAAGGCGATGATATACCCTATGAGCGCCGAGCCGGTCCGGGGCGCTAAATTGCCCCAACCTTCTCAAGAACGCGCGGTATCTCAACCGGCTCGAGGGCGCTCTCGACGATGTAGCCCTTCTCCACGAGGATTCTCGAAACGAGCTCCTCTCGCGTGAAGCCGTCCAGTGTTCTGTCGCCGTAGAACATCAGCTCCGGGAGCAGGACAAGGCCGAGGTCAACCTCCGGAAGCTTTTCAACGGTTCTGAGAACGTCCCTACCCGTGAGCAGGCCGGCAGTTCCTATGTTCCCGCCGAAGAACTCGTTTTTAACCGCCACAACCGGAATCCTCGGGAAGATTCGCCTCAGCTCTGGATAGGCCAGCTCGCCGGTCAGTATGTAGGTCGGCATCCCGGGCTCGATTTCAAAGGGACCCACATCGAGCCGGAACTCGCCGAGGAGGGCCTTAAAGATGGGCGGAATCACGACCTTTATCCCGGTCTCATTTCCGACATCGAGGGCGGTTTCCTTGACGAAGATTAGCTCGTCCCTCGTTAGGGGCCTAACGTCCCGGTTGTATCTCGTCACCCCAACGGGGAAAAGCCTGACCTCGGCAACGTCCATCGAGGCCAAATCCTCTATTATCTCCCCGATGTCGTCAACGTTGTAGCCCGGCGTTAGGATTATGTCCGCTATGACCCGGAAGGTCCGGGCCACGAAGGGAAGGAGGTCTATAAGTTTACCGGCGAGCGGGCTCCTCATGAGGGCAATCCTCTTTTCCTTCTTCGTCGTGTGGACTGAAATCTGCATCTCGTCGAGGCCGGCGTTCTGGAGGCTCTCAATTCTCTTCTCGTCGAGCCCGACGTTTCCAGCCGTGTCGGTAACTCGAATCCATAGCTCGGGATAGTGCTCGCTCACGTAGGCAATCCTTCTCTCGAGCTCCGGGTCGTTCAGGGTGTCGTGGAAGGAAACGCGGTAAATCATCTCGGGCGGATTCTGCCGGAGGTAGCAGAAGAGGCAGTAGCTCCCGCACGGGCCGGCCCTGCTCGACGGAGGAATGACTACCAAATCGTCCCGCTCATCGACGCCATCGAGCTCGTACTTAGTGATTCTCCTCAGCTTGAAGTCCTCGGTGAACTCGTACATGCTCGAAACTCGGGCTGGGTTTTTAAAAGCTTAAGGTGAACCCGGTACGGTGGTGGCATGATAATCGCGGTAACCGGAACGCCCGGGGTCGGAAAGACGACGGTTTCGAAGCTTTTGGCTCAAAAGCTCGGCTACGAGTACGTCAGCCTGAGGGACTACGCGATGGAAAAGGGCATCGGCGAGATGAAGGGAGATGAGCTCGAGGTCGAGGTGGACGAGCTGGCCTACAACTTCGAGCGGGACTTCAAGGGGAAGAACGTCGTCGTTGACGGGCATCTCAGCCACTTCCTCAACGCAGACCTCGTGGTTGTACTTAGGGCACATCCGAAGCTAATCGGTGAAAGGCTGAAGGAGAGGGGCTATTCGAAGGAGAAAATTGGAGAAAACGTCGAGGCCGAGTTGGTTGATGTCATTCTTGTCGAGGCCCTTGAGGAGAACGAGAACGTCATAGAGGTTGACACGACCAGAAAGACGCCGGAAGAGGTTGTGAACGAGATTTTGGGGCTGATTGAGAAAGGTGTCAGGAGAAGGGTCGGCGTAGTTGACTGGAGCGAGGTCTACGACGAGGTAATTCCCTACCTGCGCCTCTGACGCCTCCTCTTTTTTCTCGGTATGAGCTTAACGGGACTGCCACAGTCAGGGCAGACTCCTCCAGGGGGCATCTCGGAAAAGCGCTTCCCACAGCCAATGCAGACGTAGTTCCAGCGGATTACGCGCTTTATCCCCCGCTTTAGGGTCTTGAAGGGAATCCCAATGGTTTTTGCTATGTTCTGGAGGTTGTAGTCGTCGGTGAGGAGAGTGGCTTTGAGCTCGTACGCCAGGGCGAGAACTTCAACGTCAGCCTCGCTGAGCTCGTTGAGCTCACCCGTCCTTCTTGCGGCTTCCATAACTGCTTCAACGCTCTCCTTTGAGGGAACGAGCACCTTAACCTTTCCCGCGCTTATCAGACCCTCAAGGAAGAGCCTCGACTCTGGGTCCTTGACCTCTTCAACGACCTTCGGCGTCGTGAAGCCCTCGACGTCTATTCCCTGGATGAAGATGGCGGCGTCAATTACCTGCATAGTTCAAACTCTGGGAAAGCCTTTTTTAGATTTCCGTCGAAATGAGGCCGGTGGGAGCATGAGAGTGGATTTGAACTCCGACCTCGGGGAGAGCTTTGGGAGGTACAAGTTGGGTCTCGACGAGGAGGTCATGAACTACATCACGAGCGCCAACGTCGCCACCGGCTGGCACGCCGGCGACCCGCTGGTAATGAGAAAGACAGTCAGGCTCGCAAAGGAGAAGGGGGTTGCAGTCGGCGCGCATCCGGGTTACCCTGATTTGATGGGCTTCGGGAGGAGGTACATAAAGCTCACGCCCGAGGAGGCAAGGAACTACGTCCTCTACCAGATTGGAGCACTCTACGCGTTCACGAGGGCTGAAGGTCTCGAACTCCAGCACGTCAAACCGCACGGGGCACTTTACAACGCCCTCGTTAAAGAGGGGGAGCTTGCAAGAGCCGTGATTGAAGGAATCGCCGACTTCGATAAAAAGCTAATTTTTGTAACGCTCTCAGGCTCGAAACCAGCAGAAATAGCGGAGGAGATGGGCGTTAAGGTTGCCCACGAGGTCTTCGCTGACAGGGCCTACAACCCCGACGGGACCCTCGTCCCGCGCTCGAAGCCTAACGCTGTAATCCACGACAAGGATGAGATAGCGGAGCGCGTTATCTCTATGGTCAAGGACGGTGGGGTTAGAGCAATCAACGGCGAGTGGATTGAGCTTAAGGTGGACACCATCTGCGTCCACGGCGACAACCCGAAGGCCGTTGAGATAGCAAAGCACATCCGGGAGGTCCTTGAGAGGGAAGGGGTTAGAATAGTGCCGATGAAAGCGTTCATCAGGTGAGAGCATGAACTTCAAACCCCTCGGCGACTCGGCGTTGCTCGTCTCCTTCGGAGAGGTCATCGACGAAGAGACAAACGACCGCACTCACGCCCTCGCTGGGGCGATAGAAAAAGCCAACTTCGAGTGGCTCGTCGAAGTCGTTCCGGCCTACTCTTCCCTCGCGGTAATCTACGATGCTAATCATATAGACTTCGAGGGGGTCAAGCAGGCAATCCAGGGGCTTGAGTTCTCGGCCGAGAAGTTCGAAGGGAGGCTCGTTGAGATTCCAGTTCTTTACGGCGGTGAGCACGGCCCGGATTTGGAGTTCGTAGCGGAATACAATGGCCTGACTCCTGAAGAGGTCATTGAAATCCACTCAAAACCTATCTACCGCGTCTACTTCCTCGGCTTCCTGCCCGGCTTTGCCTACCTGGGTGGAATAGACGAGCGCATAGCGACGCCCCGCCTTGAGAAGCCCCGCCTGAAGGTTCCCGCCGGCTCCGTTGGGATAGCGGGGAAGCAGACAGGCATCTATCCCCTCGAAAGCCCCGGGGGCTGGAGGCTCATCGGGAGAACACCACTGAGGCTCTTCAACCCATCGAAGGAACCGCCGACGCTCCTCCAGCCCGGCGACAGGGTAAAGTTCGTACCGATTGATGAAGGAGAGTTCGAAGAGCTCTACAAAGCCGAATGGGGGCGCGAAAATGATTGAACTCCTCAAGGTCCCGTCTTTGCTGACGGTTCAGGACTCCGGCCGGAAAGGATACAGAAAGCTCGGCGTCCCAGTTTCGGGCTACATGGACGACTGCTCCGCGAGGATTGCCAACTACCTCGTCGGAAACCCCGGCGATGCCTCGCTTTTGGAGTTCCTCCTGAGGGGACCAACGCTGAGATTCAACGCTTCAGCGGTTTTCGCCGTTGCCGGCGACGTTGAGGTGAGACTCAACGGCGTTCCCATCGAGCCCTGGACGAGCCACTGGGTGAAGAGGGGAGACGTCCTCAAAGTCGGGACGCTGAGGAGCGGCCTCTACGGCTACATTGCCTTCGCTGGCGGAATAAAGTGCGAGAAGCTCTTGGGCAGTTGCTCGACCTACGCCAAAGCGGGTCTTGGAAGGCCACTAAAGGCCGGCGATAAACTAACCCTCGGCTACGCAATATTGACCGGCAAAGAGGGGCGCAGACTTCCTGAGGGACTGAGGCCGAACTACTCGGCGGAGGAGATAACCGTCGGTGTCGTCCTTGGCCCGGATTTGGAACACTTCACCGAGGAAGGAGTGAGAACGTTCCTGAGCGAGGCCTACACCGTAACGCCGGAATCGGACAGGATGGGCTACCGCCTCGACGGAAAAGAGATAGAGCACTCCGAGAAGGGAGCGGGGATAGTCACTGGCCCGCTCGTCCCCGGAACGGTTCAGGTTCCGGCCAACAGAAAGCCAATCGTGATGATGCGCGACGCTCAAACCACCGGCGGTTACGCGAGGATTGGCGTCGTTGAGAGTGCACATCTGCACCGGCTCGCCCAGCTGAGGCCGGGCTTTAGGGTGCGCTTTAGGGAGACGAGCGTCGAAGAGGCCAGAAACGAGCTCTTGAAGAAGGAGAAGACGCTTGAGGCGATAAGGCTTTTCCTTGCCGGGAGAATGAGGGCATACAGGATAAAAACCGAAAAAGCGGAGACGATAGCATTCGCGGGGGAGTAATCACTCCTTCTTGCGCATTACCTTGGCAATCTTGTAGGTCTTTCCGTCGCACTCGATTTCTCCCGTTATCTCGATGATTTTCACGTGGTCGCCTTCAAAGAGGCCCTCCGGCTTGAAGAGGTCCCTCTTCTTGGGGTCACTGCACTCCTCGAACTTCAGCTGGATTATCGAGCCGACTATAGCTAATCTCGGCTCTATCGCCACCTCAACGCTCGGCTCGACGACTTCAACAACCCTAACCTTGCCCTCGTGCAGTGGACAGGAGTGCGACGGCATGCTCCTCACGCGCAGAATCTTGTACCTCCTGCCCGGTTCAAGGTTTCCGACGCATACCCCTGCCAGCTTGCAGGTTTTGCACGGCTCGGCCGGTCCATAGAATATGAACTCAACACCCGGTTTCGCAAGCTTTTCACCAACTAACGTGATTATGGCCATTCCAAACACCTCCTGAAGTTGTGAGAGATGATAGTCAGATAACTCCGGTGATTTTAGCGGCTTTCTCGGCTGCTTCGCGGGTGAGGCCGTCCTTTCCAAGGATTGTGTAGCGCTCGGGCCTTATCGTGTGGGCGATAGTTAGGGCCTCAATTATAATTTCCGGCTCGATTCCGAGCTCGTATGCTGTAGTTGGTGCGCCGACCCTCTTTAAGGTTTCCCTAACGCGCTCCCACTTCATGCCGTGAAGGTAGGCCATTATAATCGTCCCGAGCCCCGTCTGCTCGCCGTGCAGAGCCGGTTTGTCGAGGAGCATGTCAAGGGCATGGCTGAAGAGGTGCTCCGCACCGCTCGCGGGTCTTGAAGAGCCTGCTATGCTCATGGCAACGCCCGTGGAGATTAGGGCCTTTATAACTTTCCTAACGCTCTCCTCGTTGCCGAGCCGTATTATGTCAGCGTTCCTCATGACCATCTTGGCGCTCATTAGACTGAGCGAGGCCGCATACTCGCTGTAGTACTCTCCCCGAATCCTGTGCGCCAACTGCCAGTCCTTTACGGCCGTCAGGTTGCTTATAGTGTCCCCAACCCCCGCCGCGAGGTAGCGGTAGGGTGCGGTTTTGATGACCTTGACGTCCGCTATGACCGCTATCGGCGGGACGGCCTTGACTGAAGTTTTGGCACCCAAATCCCTTATCGAGGCGTTGGCGCTCGCTATGCCGTCGTGGGAGGCCGTAGTTGGGAAGCTGATGAAGGGAACGCCCGTTTTGAAGGAGGCGAGCTTGGCGACGTCTATTATGCTCCCCCCGCCAACCGCTATGACCCAGTCGGCGCTCTCGTCCTTTATCAGGTCTATCGTCCTCTCAACTTCCTCCATCGTCGCGCCCTTTCTGACGGTGAGCGAAACGACTTCGTACTCGGATTTAAGGCTCTCCTCAACCTCTTTACCCGCTATCTCCTTCGTTCTCGGCCCGTAGAGTATGAGGGCCTTCTCGCCGAGGCCCAGCCGTCTCGCAACGTTCACAACTTCCCCTTTAAGGTCCTCGCCCAGCAAAACCTCGCGGGGAAGCTGCATCAGGTGAAGTCCCTTCATTCTCCCACCCCTAACCTCTCGGAAGGAAAAGCTTTAAGGCTATCGGAACAACCGTCTATGGCGACCTTAAAAAGTCCAGAGACTTCTTGAGTCCCTTTGGAGACCCAGCGTGGCTTGGTTCAAGGGTTCAATTTTGGTCTTCCACATAAGGAAATATTTAAATAATATTTCCTCTCATAAAAGACCATGATTGACAAAGATTTAACCCTCCAGTACCTGGCGGACTTCCAAGAGAAAAAGCTCCCAGAAGCCGTTGAGCGTGAATTGAGAGTTCCCCTAAAGAGCGGGCAAATCATAACCCTAATCGGGCCGCGGCGGAGCGGAAAAACCTTCTACTTCTACCAGCTCATTAAAGAACTCCCGCGCGAGGACGTTCTCTACATAGACTTCGAGCATCCCATCTTCGAGGGATTTGAGTCAAGGGACATCATGGACGTCCTTAAACTCCATCATGAGGCCTTTGGCGAGCCGGCTTACATCTTTCTCGACGAGGTTCAAGCTGTCAAGGGCTGGGAGCGAATGGTCAGGTACCTTCACGACGAAGGGTATTCAGTTTTCGTAACCGGCTCCTCTTCAAAGCTCCTCTCCATGGAGATAGCCTCAAGGCTGAGGGGAAGAACGCTGACCTACACGATGCTCCCCTTCTCGTTTCGGGAGTTCCTGAGGGCGAGGGGATACCGTGTGAGACGACCCCTGAGCTCAAAGCGGGAAGCCGAGCTTAAGGCCCTCCTCAGAGAGTACCTCGAGTGGGGTGGCTTTCCAAGGGTCGTCCTTGAGGATAACGAGACGATTAGGGAGAAGCTCCTCGAAGAGTACCTCGACATGGTTCTCTACAAGGACGTCGTGGAGCGCTACGGCGTTAGAAACCTCCACGTGATGAAGCTCCTCCTCCGCTCGCTGATGCGTTCCTTCGCCAAGGAGTTCAGCGTTCACGCCCTCTATAACGCCCTCAAGTCCCAGGGGATAAAGGTCAGCAAGGGAGTCCTCTACGAGTACCTCAGCTATCTTGAGGATTCAATGAGCGTCTTTCTGGTGAAGAAGTTCAGCTATTCCCTAAAAACCTCGGAGCTTTCGATTCCAAAGGTTTACCCAGTTGACGCCGGCTTTCCACGGCTTTTCTCATTTACACCCGACACGGGCAGGCTCATGGAGCTCGCGGTGTTCCTTGAGCTGAAGAGACGGGAAGTGGAGGTTTACCACTACAAGAACCACAGGGAGGTTGACTTCGTGATAGCCAAGAGAGGCCAGCCAGTCGAGCTGATTCAGGTCACGTACGCGCTGGACTCTGGAGACGTAAGGCCGAGGGAAGTCGAGGCCCTGAAGTCCGCCGGCAGAAAGCTGGGCGTGGAGAGCCTAACGGTGATAACGTGGGACTACAGAGACGAGAAAGATGGAATCCGCTTCGTTCCGCTCTGGTGCTTCCTCACGGAAAAGCTTTAAGGCCATCGGAACAACCGTCTATGGTGGTCGAATGAGCTTTGGGGAGTTTTTTTACCGCTATTTCGTTGAACCTATAAAGTACAATCAAGGTTACAACGTCGTGAACACCCTCGTTTACGCCTTAATCCTCGGCGTCGCCGTTCTGCTCCTGTATAAGATGCTCAAGAGGATGAGGATAAAGGTGGACGAGCGCTTCTTCGTGGCTCTTATGCCCTACATCATCCTCGGCCCGCTGATGAGGAGCATGACCGACATAGGCCTGCTCCCGAGGACCTATTTGACCGTTAGCCCCGGTGGCTACTTCGTTATAGCCGGCTTCGCGATAGCGTCCCTATTCGCCGTCTGGAGGCATCTCGGACCGGACGACAGGCTCTATCCAATCTACCGTGACTTCGGGTGGGTTCTCGTCACGGGCCTGCTCTTCATAATGGTGATTAACTGGGACAGGGTGTCCGTCAGGTGGGACTACTTCAAGTACTTCCTCCCAAGCCTCCTTGTTGCGGAATCCTTCATCTGGCTCCTCTCAAGGAAGTTCGAGCTCGTGGGGAACAACAGGGTACTCTTCTACACACACTTCTACGACGCGACAACGACATTCGTTGGAATCCAGTTCTTCGGCTTCTGGGAACAGCACGTTCTCGCGAGGACGCTGATGAACCTGTTTGGAACGCCAGCCGTCATGTACCTCGAGAAGCTCGTTATAATCACGCTCGTGGTTTACGTTCTCGACAGGCTGATGACCGATGAGGACCCCGAGCTTATAAACTTCGTCAAGCTGACGGTCTTCATCCTCGGATTCGGCCCGGGAACGAGGAACCTGCTCATAACGCTATTGAGGTGATTCGTATGGAGTTCGCCTGGAACGAGATTGCACTCAACATGGCAAAGGATTTGGAGAAAACGATAATGCCCCTCTTCGGCACGAAGAAGGCTGGTGAAAACGTTGGAACGAACGTGAGCGGTGACGTGACGAAATACGTTGACAAGGTCGCGGAAGACCTGATTATAAGGCACCTCAAACCGCTCGGCGTCAACATAGTGAGCGAGGAGGTCGGGGAGATAGACGTCGGGAGCGACTACACAGTTGTTGTTGACCCCCTCGACGGCTCCTACAACTTCTCGATGGGAATCCCGATATTCGCCTTCAGCTTCGCCGTCTTCAAGGGGAGGAAACCCGTTTACGGGGCAATCTACGAGTTCTTCCCGAAGGCCTTCTACGAGGCGATTCCGGGTGAGGGGGCTTACCTTAACGGAAGGCAGATTCACGTCAACGAGCCCGAGCCGGGGAAGGAAGCGATAAGCTTCTACACGCGCGGAAGATGCCTCGGACTCGTGAAGAGGGTTAAACGGGTCCGCGTTCTCGGAGCGATAGCGGTGGAGATGGCTTACACCGCCAAGGGCTCGCTCGACGGGGTCTTTGACATAAGGAACTACGTGAGGCCGACGGACATAGCGGCAGGGGTTATGCTCGTCAGGGAAGCCGGTGGACTGGTGACCGACGAGAAGGGAAAGCCTCTTGAGTTCGAGCTAAAGGCTGAGGTTAACACCAACGTTATCGCCGTCGCGAACGAGAGAATACTCAAAATAATCCTGGAGGAGCTGGAGAATGAGCCTTGAGCGCTACTTCCACCGCTACGGGAAGGCAACCTTCACGCTCTTCCTCATAAACGTCGCCGTCTATGTGGTTGAGGCAATCCTCAGCAGGAACCCGATAAGCATCAGCGGGAACGTCTTAGCGACCCTCGGCCAGTGGAACTACGCTGTTCTGCACCTCGGGGCCTGGTGGCAACCCTTCACGGCGATGTTCGTCCACGTGAACATAATCCACATCTTCTTCAACACCTACTTCCTCCTCGTCATGGGAAGCCAGCTTGAGAGAATACTCGGGCCCAAGCGGGTCGCCATGATTTACATAGTCTCAGGCTTAGCCGGAAACCTCCTGACGCTGTTCCTCATGCCCCCCAACGTCGTCAGTGCGGGCGCGAGCGGGGCGCTCTTCGGTATCGCGGGGGCGTTGATAACAATCACCGGCGTCGTCGGAGGGAACATGCAGGGGGCCCTTATGAACGCCTTCGTGCTGTTCCTAATCAACAGCTTCCTGCCGAGGGTTAACGCCTACGCCCACCTCGGCGGACTTCTCGCCGGAATCCTCATAGGCTACTACTACGGCAAGGTCATAAAGAGGAAGCTAACGTGGGCCTACGCGTACGACTACTATTAGCGAAAGATTTAAAAACGCCCGCCGGAAGGTATAGGTCGAGCGCTCGGGCAGTGCCGGGGTAGCTTAGCCTGGTCAGAGCGCTCGGCTCATAGGGCCACTCCCCCTCGGGGGAGCCTGAGAAACCGAGAGGTCCGGGGTTCAAAGCCCCGCCCCGGCACCACAGAAACTTTTCTGGCGAAAAGTTTCATCAAAGTTGGCGTGCCTCATGAATGGCTTGTTCTTAGGGGGTTTACTTCCAAACCTGCCAGTTTTGAACGTGTTTTCCTCCCGTTAGCGCCCTTCGGGCGCATTACAAGTCAAACACTCTCCCCAAGCGAGCGTGAACGTAAACCCCCAATTGACAGACTGTTTGATAGACATGCGGCTCATCTTCGCCCGTTTTGGGGGTTTGGCACTTTTGGTCAAGCTTTCCTAAAGCTTGCCTGGCGAGTGTTTCACTTAGAAAAGGTGCCCAAAGGGCACGGATAAGAAATTGAAACCATACCAGAGGATTTTGTTGCAGTGTTAAACCCTCTACTGGCTTGCCCCTTGTTAGTGCACGACCGTTTTTCTGCTTCCCGAAGAGAAAGGTGCTTTTCACCGGCCTTCCTTAAAGGATGTGCAAAGCTTCCTCCGGAAAGTTTATCTAAAAAGATGTCAATGTAGACCCTGATGAAGATTGTTAAAGTACCCTCCGATGACAAAGTCGGTGTCATAAACGTCGGCGCACCACCGGAGGTCGAGCTCGACATCGACGTCAAGCCCCGGAAGGGAGAACTCGTCGTCTGGGTAACGAACCCAAACACCTTCAAGGTCGAGACGGACAACGAGATTGAGCTCTACGAGTACGTCGGTTTCTGGCAGAGGCTTGACCCGGGGATAGTGTTTCTAAACCGCAAAATCGTCCTAATCCCCGGTGAAACGATAGAGCAAAAGTTACCGGTGGAGCTCCCGCCAGGAAGATACAAGGTCGTCAAGGTGGCCTATGTGAACGGGGCCAAGGTCAGGGTCGAAAAGGAGTTCACGGTCCGCTGAGCCAGAACCTCTTCAGGTAAAGCCTCATCCTCGCCAGGTCAACGGGCCTCATGGTTTCCACCATCCAGTCTGGAAAGTCCTTCCTGACGTTCCTCCAGAGGACGCGGTAGTCGAGGATTATTATCGAGCCCTTCTCCTCCGCAGAGCGGTGAACCCTTCCGGCTGCCTGAACCAGTTTCCTGTGGGCAGGGAGATAATAACCGTAGTAACGGCCCTTTCCCGGGAACTTCCGCTCGAAGTACCTTATCTGGGCCTGCACGCGCGGAGTTGGCCTCGCGTAGGGAATCCCGACCAGTATAACCCCGTTCATCTCGTCGCCAGAGTAATCCTGTCCCTCGCTGTTCCTCCCGCCCATGACGCCGAGCAGAACCGCCCCGTTGCCCTTCGCATGGGCTTTAAACGAAGCCACCATCGCGTCGTTCTCGGCAGAGCTTACTCCCTGCCTCTCGATGAATACCGCCTTTCCCGTTCCCTCAAGTCTAACCTCGAGGTTGGCCGAGAGGAGGCCCTGGAGAACTTCATAAGAGGCTGTAAAGACGCCAACGTTCTTGGGGATTAGCTTAACGGCCTCGACGATATAATCGACCATCTTCCTGTAAACCTGGAGCGAGCGCTCCTCACCGCGCGTCGAGACGTCTTTGGCGACCAGAACCTGCGCGTTTTCGCGCTTCACCATCCTCGGAAACTTCTTCAGCCTGGCTTTTTCGATGCCCATGACGTCGCGGAAGGCCTCAAGCGGGGTGAGCGTTCCGGAGATGAAGAAGGCACTGTGGACTTCCCTGAGAAAGGTCAACGCCTTCGATGGGTCCAAAGCCACGAGCTCAAGGCTCAGGCCTTTTTCCCTGCTGAGCAGGAAGAGGTAGTCCTCCCTTCCGATGAGCGAGAACCAGAGGAGCAGGAACTCGCCAACGCGACCGATGTAGCTCCTCGGAGGTTTGCCCTTCTCTATCCTGTCCTCCCTTATCGCTTCGCCTATTGAGACCATCTCGTTCAGCGTTTTGACGAGCCAGCGCTCGCTTATCCCGAGGGTTCTCATGAGGTGGACGAAGACCAGCTCGGGCTGAATCGGGGTTTCCTGGATTTCCCTGTCGGCGAGCTTCTCACGGAAGAGCAACTCAAGGCCCCTGCTGAGTATGCTCAGAAAGTTGGCTATCTCGTTCTCCCTGTACTCGTCGGCCTCCTTGATGGCCCTGTTGAGGGTGTGTATGCTCAGCCTGTCGCTCAAAGCCGAGATGGCCTGGTCCGGCAGATTGTGGGCCTCGTCGAAGACGATTATAAGGTCCGAATAATCCACGCCGAGCGAGCTTATCAGGCTCTCCCTTATGCCCGGGCTTATCGCGTAGAGGTAGCTGGCGACGATGACGTCCGCTTTCTCGGCTATCTTCCTCGTCAGGTCGTAGGGGCAGAGCTCGAGCGTCTCCGCGTAGCTCAGGATTTCAGAGGGGTGGGACGGACTCTCGAGGAAGAAGTTGACAAGCTCGCTGAACTCGGCCTTTTTCTTCTTCTCGTTCTCGTAGAAGGGGCACTTTCCAAGCTTCTTCAGGTTCTTGCAGACCACCATGGCTGTGTAGGCGTCGCTCGTGAACTGGGTGAGGTAGTTGTGGAGGCACAGCTCCTTCCTGCTCCTGAGCTCAACCCCAGAAACCCTCGCCTTCCGGTTTATCGCCTTGAGCTCCTCTATAACTCTGTCCATCTGCCTGTGCGTTCGGGCTAAGTAGAGAACCTTGAGGCCGAGCTCTTCAGCTATTGGAAGAACGCCGGCCAGAACGCTCACGGTCTTACCGAAGCCGGTAGGTGCCTCGATTATGGCGTTCTCTCCCCTCTCGGCAGTTTCGCGCACGAGCTCGATAAACTCTGCCTGATTGGGCCTGAGGGTGTCGTAGGGAAAGTACTGGAGGTCTGGTTGCATGGGAAGAGTTTTTAACGGGTCGCTTTTAACCTTTCCCGTGGTGAAGATGGAGGAGCGAGAGAAGAAGCTGGTCGAATACGGCATTGAGGCGGTTATTATAGCGTGGCTCGGCTACCTGTTCCTCTACCAGAACTACCTGCTCCACGAGTGGCATCGCGGTCTCCCACTGCCGAGCAAATGGCCCTTCGCCTTGGGGGGAATAGCAATCGGATTGGCTTTTCTGGTTTACGAGCTGTGGAAGCTTGAGAAGAGGTCACCGACGGAGAACACTGAGGAAGTACTCTCCCCTGAGCTCGAGGCCTGAGAAGTCATCTTCACCGACGCCAAGCAGTGGCTTGTTCACCTCGACTATCGCGCTTCCACCCGAGCTCTCGTGCTCGATGCTTTTCACCACGTCGTTCTCGACGGTTATCCTGAACTCCTCGCCGTTGCCCTTTCCGCGGAGGGAGAACGTCCCGTTCCCGAGGCTGAAGCGGAGGTACCTGAGAAGGTGGGGAAGGTCATCAGATGCCATGTCCTTTATGTAAAACTCCCCCTCCCCAGTCGGAAGGATTTTTCCGACGATTCTCCGGTAGCTTTCCGAGAAACGGCAGACCGCCAGGGCGAAGCCGTTGACAAGGGCTTCCAGCTTTCGACCGAGAAAGCGCTCGACGAGGTCGGCGGAGGCCCTTGACTGGAGGACATCACCGTCAACGGAAGCGGAGAGAATCAGCAGTCCCTTCGGGCCCTTCATCACGTAGGTGGCCGTTGAATCTGCAAATGCCACGTTCATTCGGCCGGAGAACTCAAACTTAAATAATCTCCTCCTGATTCGTATTTGAACGTCGAACGGCTCTTCCCCCGATACCTCTGCCTCGAAGGGCAGGGACTTGAAGAGTTCCCTTGGCTTCGATGTCACCCACCTAACGGCCTCCCAGTCCGCCGAGAAAGGCATCTCTGCCGTCCTTGATTCCATCGCTGGACACCCTTGAGCAGTGCTGAGAAAATTTGGAGGGAGGCTTTTATAAAATTTAAGGGAGAATCAGAGCTTCAGGTTCGGAATCTCCTCGATGACCTTGGTCGTCAGCTTGACCGCGGCATCGACGTCGCGCTCGTCTACGACCTCGGTGTTGGAGTGTATGTATCTTGCTGGAATGCTTATGCCACCCGTCGGAACGCCGGCCTTGTTGAGGTGTATCGCTCCCGCATCGGTTCCTCCGCCGGTGAGGATGTCCCACTGGTAGGGTATCTCGTACTTCTTCGCAAGCTCCTCCATCCACCTGACAATCGTCGGGTGGCAGATGACGGAGCGGTCCATTATCTTAATGGCAACGCCCTTTCCGAGCTGGGTTATCTGCTTGTGCTCCGGAGTTCCCGGAACGTCTGCCGCTATGGTGACGTCGAGGGCGAAGCCGTAGTCCGGGTCAATGCCGAACGCCGAAACCTTCGCTCCCCTGAGTCCTACCTCTTCCTGAACGGTCGCGACGAAGTAAACGTCCGCATCGGTCTCACTCAGCTGTCTCGCCGCCTCAACGAGGGTGTAAACGGCTATCCTGTCGTCGTGGGCGATGCTGACGAGCCTGTGCTTTCCGAGCCTCTCGAGCCTGCCGTCCCAGGTGATGACGGTGCCTATCTTTACGCCCATCTCCTCGGCCTCTTCCCTGCTCTCGGCGCCTATGTCTATGAAAATCTGGTCCCAGGTCGGGGCCTTGTTCCTCTGCTCCGGCTTCTGGATGTGGGGCGGAACGCTTCCACCGACGCCGTAGATGAACTCGTTCGGGCCAATCCAGACCTTAAAGCGCTGCGCTATGAGCGTCCTCGGGTCAACACCGCCGACCGGTGCAACGCGGAGGAAGCCGTTCTTCTCGATGTGGGTCACCATGAGGCCAATCTGATCCATATGCCCAGCGAGCATGACCTTCGGACCTTTTCCTTCCTTGTGCGCTATGACGTTTCCAAGCTTGTCGACCCTAATCTCGTCGACGTAGGGCTTGAAGGCCTCGATTACAACGTCCCTGACGCCGAGAAACTCAAAGCCGGAAACACCGGGGGCTTCAACAATCTTCTTGAGCAGTTCGAAGTCCACCATCGGCACCACCGTTTAGATAGTCATCGTAATGAGCTTTTAAGGGTTTAGGTGGGTGAAATGTTTATCCACCAAATGGATTATCCAAGAACTGGATAATACGGACGGCATCAAGCTTTATATCCCACCCCTCAAAGATTGAATCCATGAAAGGAGTCCTGCTGAAGCTCAACGTGGTTCCCTGCAAGTTCGTGGAGAGGCTCAACCGCTTCGTTGCTCTGGTCGAGGTGAACGGCGAAATTAGAAGGGCCCTTCTCACCAACACCGGTCGCCTGGAGGAGTTTATGATTCCGGGACGAAAGGTCTTCTGCACGCCTAAGAGCGGGGGAAAGACAGACTTCGTTCTAATAGCCTTCGAGGATTTAGGGGGAAAGGGAGCAATAGTGGACACGAGGACTCAGGCGAAGGCCTTTGAAAGGGCGGTTGAGCTCGGTCTCGTCCCCTGGCTGAAGGACTGCTCGATAAAGCGGAAGGAAGTCCGCGTCGGCAACTCCCGCCTCGACTACCTCTTCGAGTGCCCCGGTGGAGAGCTCTACGGCGAGATGAAGAGCGCCGTTCTAAGGGGAGGTGAGAGGGGCGAATACGCGATGTATCCAGACTGCCCGACTTTACGCGGACAGAGGCACGTTAGAGAGCTAATCGAGCTTGCCAAAGCCGGAAAGGACGCGATAATCTTCTTCATCGGGGCAATGCCCGGCGTCAAGAAGTTCCGGCCCTACGAGAAGGGCGACCCGAAACTCGCGAGGCTCCTGAAGGAGGCGAAAAAGGCTGGAGTGCGAATTGAAGGCCTCTCGATTTCGCTCCTGCCCGACGGAAGGGTAATCCTCGAAAGGCCCGAGCTGAAGGTCGAGCTATGAGAACGGTTTTAAACCGGGGCGAGAATTATTGACGGTGGTGAGCATGGCGATAGTTGACGTTAGGATTCTCGTTGAAGGGGCGAGCGACGTTGAGGTCGTCAGCAAGGCCCTGCAGGGGCTCGCGTTGGGGAGCGAGTACAACATCACAATCTCCGCCATAATCCCGACGACCAACGTGGACATAGCCAAGAGTGCCGCGGCAGGAGCGGACCTTCTCATCATAGCGACCGACGCCGACCGCGTGGGAAGGGAGCTCGCGGAGAGGCTCTTCAACGAGCTCGGAGAGATGGTCGGGCACATCGAGAGGATGAAGCTTCCCCTCGGCCACGACCTTGAGCACGTCGATGTGGAGCTCGTGAGGAAGGAACTGAAGAACACCCTCGTCAGGGCAGGACTGAAGAGCCTGCAGGTCCTTCCGGAGTACATGGAGCTCAGGAAACAGCTCCTCGACGTGAAGGGCAAGTACGACCAGCTCGCGAACGAGTACGAGAGCCTTTACAAGGAGCACGAGGAGCTTCAGAAGAAGTACGAGGAACTGCACGCCGAGTACGTCAGGCTGAGGAACGAGAACGAGGGCCTGAGGGAGCTCCTCGACAAGAAGAGCAGGCCGGTTAAGATTGAAGAAGCGTGGACGAACCTCTTCCCGGCCGAGCCCGTTCCGGACGAGAGGATTTTTGCAATAGCGGTTGAGAAGCTCGGCCTTGCAGGAAAGGTCGTGGTCGGCCAGGGCTACGTCTTCGCCGAAGAGAGGGAGCTCGTGGAGGAGCTCATGAAGACAGTTTACCTGAGCCTCGCCATAAAGGAGGGCCTTGAGGAGAAAGCCGAGAGCGAGGAAACCGTTGAGCGGAAGGAGGAGAAGCCCGAACCCCAGGAGAAAGCCGGAGATGAAATCGAAATCATTGAGGCTGAGCTCAAACCGGACGAACTGCTCTAAGGGCTGAGCGATGGACGAGGTTATAGAGGAGTTCGAGACATACCTCGACCTCGAGGGCAAGAGCCCGAACACGATTAGGATGTACTCCTACTACGTCAGGCGATACCTTGAATGGGGCGGGGCTTTGAACGCGCGCTCCGCCCTCCGCTTCCTGGCGAGGCTCAGGAGGGAAGGCTATTCCAACAGGAGCTTAAACCTCGTCGTCCAGGCTTTGAGGGCTTACTTCCGCTTTGAGGGCTACGATGAGGAAGCGGAGAAGCTGAAGCCACCGAAGGTGCCGAGGAGCCTGCCAAAAGCTTTGACGCGCGAAGAGGTCAAGAGGCTCCTCTCCGTTATCCCCCCGACGCGGAAGAGGGACAGGCTGATAGTTCTCCTGCTCTACGGGGCGGGTCTTCGTGTCAGCGAGCTCTGCAATCTGAAGAAGGACGACGTGGATTTGGAGAGGGGCATAATAGTGGTTCGCGGTGGAAAGGGCGCGAAAGACAGGGTCGTGCCGATTCCTGAGTTTCTGGTGAAGGAAATCCGTTCCTACCTCGAAACGCGCTCCGATTCGAGCGAATATTTACTCGTCGAGGAGCGGAGGAAGAACAAGGACAGACTCTCGACGAAGACCGTCTGGTACCTACTGAAGAAGTACGGGAGGAGGGCGGGCGTTGAAGTCACGCCCCACAGGCTCCGCCACAGCTTCGCAACGCACATGCTCGAGCGCGGGGTTGACATAAGGGCCATTCAGGAACTTTTGGGCCACTCCAACCTCTCGACGACCCAGATTTACACGAAGGTCACCGTCGAACACCTCAGAAAAGCCCAGGAAAAGGCGAGGCTCATGGAGGGGCTGGTTGAGTAAGCCCAAGCAGGAACTTCCAGAGGGGGACGACCCTTATCTTCCGTCCCTCAAACTCCAGCACGTCTTCTTCGTTAAGAGTAACGACCGTGAGGTTCTTGCAGTTGAGCGTTTTGGACGCGCGGATAAGGGCTGAAATCTCGCGTTCCCTGGCATCTTCAAGGCTTAGGGTGACCTGAATCAGTTCAACGACTCTCCCGGATTCAGAAACCACGAAATCAACCTCCTTCTCGCCGGAACCGCCATAGTAGTGAATCTCCAGGAGAGGATTGAAGTAGTGCTTCCTCCTGAGTAGCTCAAGGAAGACCGCGTTTTCCATGTCCCTTCCGGCCTCTTTACGCGAGAAGAGGGCAAGGCCAGTGTCCACAAGGTAGACCTTCTTCGGCGCCCTGAGGGATTCCTTCTCAGAGCGGGCGAACCTGGGTAGGAAGAAAACGAAGAACGAGTCTTCCAAAGCCCTGAGGTACTCAAGAACGGTTGTCTTCGACGTCCCGAACTCCGACTTGAGGAAGCGGTGTATCGCGCTGTACGACGTGTACTTGGCGTAACTCGCCAGGAGAAGCTTGACCATGGCCTCAACGAGGGCCACGTTCCTTATCCCGTGCCTCTCAACGACATCCCTCGTTATCATCACCGAGAGATACTCTTCAAGGATTCTAACCCTGTCCTCGAACAGCGCCACTTCCGGAAAAGCGCCATAATAAAGGTACTCGTCGAGCAGTTTCCGCACTCGATTGGCGGTTCTGCCGTAGAGGTCCTTCCGCTCAAAGGATATGCCCTTAAACCTCAGGAACTCCCGGAAGGATAGGGGAAGCAGAGTGTACGCTACCCCCCGTCCCCTGAGCTGGGTGGCAACTTCCCTCGACAGCAACCGCGACGAAGAGCCGGTAACCGCCACGAGGAAACCCTCATCAAGGAGGTATCTAACGCCGATTTCCCAGTCCGGGACGTTTTGAACCTCGTCGAGCAAAAAGTGAACCTTCTTCCCGATGTTTTCGGGGTAGAGGTCGAAGTAAGCATCAACGAGTTTTGGAAAGTCACGTCCGGTTATTCCAAAGAGAAAGGGGTTTTCAAAGTTCAGGTAAACGTAGCGCTCCCGTTCTTCACCTATCAACGAGTAGAGGAGGTACGTCTTCCCCGAGCGCCTCGGGCCGACAATCGCGATTGCTTTGCCCGGAATGAACGAGAGCTTGAGTTCTCTCTCGATTACCTCGGGAAGTTCACGCTCATGGAAGAGCCTTATGTATCGCTTGACGTCCTCGGGGTTCATGGTACTATACACTGTACCAATGCTTAAAAAGGTTTGGTACGCTTTACTGTACCAAAAACGGCTTTTCTTGGTACATCATACAGTACCAATCAAAGGCATGTCTAAAGGTCCCCCTAGAGAGCCCTAGAGAGAACAAGAAAACATTAAGAAGACGTCAAAGCGCGCCCTTCTCCCTCAGAAGCGCGAGGTAGCTCGTGAAGGCTCCCGTCGAGATTGTATCGCCGAGGCCGACCGTCGAAACAGGGTTCTTAACGAGCCTCGTCGGGATTATCACGACCTTGTACTCCCTTGTGCGGAGCCTCCTTTTGGCTTCTTCAAAGCGGAGCTTGACGTACTCCCCGCGCTCGTTGTAGGGAACGCTCAGACCGACCTTGAAATCTTCGGGCGAGCGGATGTCGCCGAGCGAGGCCCTCGCTGCCGCTAAAGTCGTCGCCAGCTCAAGGCTCTTCCTGAGCTCGTCTTCGCTCAACGGGTTGTCAGCGTGGGTGATGTACATGAGGTAGTAAATCGTGTGGATTTGCAAAACTTCGAGGTTCATCTCGTCAATGAGGATTTTCCCGCCTAAGACAGTGTCCTCGATGCGGTTGTAGGTGAATATCCTGTCGGCGAGCTTGGAGTAGCCGAGGGCGCTCAGGACGTAGGCTATCTCCGACTCGTCCATGCCGACGCTGTCAACGAGCGGGAAGAGGTTGTAGATGACCTTCTTCCTGAGTTCTCTGCTCTGTATCGAGGCGAACTCGAGGTGAACCTTAACGTCCTTCTCGCGCTTGAGGAGCATTATGTCCTTCTTCGCCTCCCTAAGGTAGTAGTTCGCGTCCTTCCCGTCGGAATAGCGAAGCCTTATCCCCTGGTAGCCCGAGAGGATTGCACCATCAACTTGGAGGCCAATCTCGGGGAGGAAGGGTTTGAGAGCCTCCTCGGTGTAAATCCTTATGCTCTCGAAGCGGGCCGAAACGATGAAGCGACCAGAGTAAGGAACTGTAATCGTCTCGTCGCCCAGCCTGAAGGTCGTTCCGGCGCGGAACTCGAAAATCCTGTTCACCTTGACCGGGTCGTTCTCGCGGTAGGCCTCGTGGGGGTGCTTTAGAACGAGCTTTCCGTTCTCAACGACGGGGTAGAAGAGGTTCTTCTTTGGAACGAACATCTCGGCCTGCCTCTTCGCGAGGTGTGGGGTGTAGACGATTACCTTCCTGAAGTCGAGGTTGGCCAAGAGGTTCGCTATTATTCCCGCCTGACCTCCGATTCTCTCAACGTCGTACTTGAAGTGGGTGTCAAACCAGCTCTGGAGCTCCTCGTTGACGAGGGGAACGGCCATTGGCTTGCCCGTCTTGAGCGCATGAACGAGCCTCGCGACGAAGTCAATCGGCTCCTCAATCTGCCGGGGAAACTCTTCCATTCTCCTCCTGACGGCATCGGCGCCGAACTCGTCTATGAGCCTCTGAACGGTCTCGCCCTTGAGGTAGACTATCGCGTCAACGTTAGCGTTGTAGGCCGTGAAAATCGACAGCTTCCTTGCCTCGTCGAGGAGCTCCACCATTTGTATCACCCTCAGTGACTAACTATGGAGGAGTTGAGGGAGGACTCTTAAAAGGGTTTCGTTTTAAATTAGGAAAGCAAAAAAGAGTTAGGGAAAGCCGGGTCAGTACTCGGTGAAGAGCCTTCCGAGGCTCGGAATCCGCTCCATGACGTCCATCTCCCTTAAAGCCAGCCAGAGAGAAGCCTGGTTGCTGGTAACCACGGGCACGCCGAGGTCCTTCTCGAGGGTCTCGATGATTTCGAAGGTTCTCCAGTTGGTACAGCTTATGAAAATCGCCTCCGCCTCGTCGGTGAAGCTCGCCTTCGCGAGGCGGTAAGCGGTGTAGGGCTCGAGCTTGCCGATTGCCTGGTTGTCCTCGAGGCCGAGGCCCCTGATGTCGAGAACCGTGAACTCGTTGGCCTCAAGGAACTCCTTCTCGCGCTGGTTAATCTCGTCGGTGTAGGGCGTTACCACGAGTATTTCCCTCGCGTCAAGCATCTTTAGGGCCTCTATCACCGCGGTGCTCGTGCTTATTACCGGGACGTTTACCTCATCCTCGATTTCCATCTCAAGCTTTTTCTCGTAGTCCTTTCCGCCGATGAAGGAACCGCTCGTGCATCCGTAAAGGATTAGCTCAACGCCCGCGTCTCTGAGCAGTCTGGCGCTCTCGACTGCCAAAGTGTTCATCTTCACTAGCTCCTCTTCGGTGACGTTCCTGAGCGGAACCCTGGCAGTGTGAAGCGAAACGCCCTCCGGCAGGTAATCGTGAAGCTCCATCTCCATCGTGGTGTTCGAGGAGGGAACTATAAGACCGAGCCTTCCTCTCCATCCGTACATGCTTTCACCCTCCGGGGTTTCTCGGCGCTTCTATTAAACCTTTGGTTTCATCTAAACTTTTTTATCCCCTTTATCCAAGCAAGGACGATAGCCATGATAGAGTTCGTAATCCTCCTCGGGGTCATAGGTGGCTGGCTCGTGATGACGTCGACGCTCTTCCTCATGCTCGCCTTCGGCAAGATGTGGGGATTAGTCGGGGTACTCTTCCTCGTGGGGTTCATCGTCATGAACCAGAGCTGGAAGGTCCGCTATATGCGCGCCATAGTCGACGCCACCCCGAGGGCGAAGGAACTGGCGAGGCACATCTTTGAGATGAACGAGCTGATTCTGCTCTCATCTTACCTGATGTCCCTCGTGCTCTACACGGTCATCCAGAAGTACATAGAGATTGTTGTCAAGTTCCCGGTGGCGAGGTGATTCCATGAACGTTGTCATAGTCCGCTACGGTGAGATTGGAACGAAGTCGAGGCAGACGAGGAGATGGTTCGAGAACATACTCATGAACAACATACGCGAGGCTCTCGTGAGCGAAGGAATCGACTTCAAAAAGGTCGAGGCCAAGCACGGGAGGATTCTCGTGAGAACGAACAAAGCCAAAGAGGCCGTTGACGTCCTTACGAGGGTTTTTGGCATAGTCTCGCTCTCACCGGCGATGGAGGTCGAGGCGAACCTTGAGAAAATCAACAAAACCGCGCTAAAGCTCTTCAGGAGGAAGAAGAGGGAGCTTGGCCTCGAGAGGCCGAAGTTCCGAGTTACCGCGAGGAGAATCACCAAGGAGTTCCCGCTGAAGAGCCCCGAGGTTCAGGCCAAGGTCGGGGAATACATACTCGAGAACGAGGAGAGCGAGGTTGACCTTCACAATTACGATATCGAGGTCGGCGTCGAGCTGATGGAGGGCAAAGCGTACGTCTTCGTTGACAAGGTTAAAGCCTGGGGCGGACTGCCGATAGGCACGCAGGGCAAGGTGGTCGCTCTGCTGAGCGGGGGCATAGACTCGCCGGTCGCTGCATTCCTCATGATGAAGCGCGGTGTCGAGGTCATTCCGGTTCACATATACATGGGCGAGAAGACCCTTGAGAAGGTCAGGAAAATCTGGAACCAGCTGAAGAAGTACCACTACGGCGGAAAGGCCGAGCTTATAGTTGTCAAGCCGAAGGAGCGCGAGAGAATCATTGAGAAGCTGAAGGAACTCGGGAAGGAGAAGTACACCTGCGTGTTCTGCAAGTTCATGATGGTGAGGCACGCGGATAAGATAGCCAGGGACTTCGGCGCGAAGGGAATCGTGATGGGCGACTCCCTCGGACAGGTTGCCAGCCAGACGCTCGAAAACATGTACATCGTCAGCCAGGCGAGCGATTTACCGATTTACAGGCCGTTGATAGGCATGGACAAGGAGGAGATAGTCAGCATAGCGAAGAGAATCGGCACCTTCGAGCTGTCCACGCTCCCTGAGGACGAGATACCCTTCATCCCGAAGCACCCGGTAATAAGGGGCTCGTGGGAGGAGTTCAGGAAGCTCTACAGGGCGGTCTTTGGCGAGGAGCCGAGGAAGAGGGAGTGCTGATGAAGAAGAAAAGCATTGAGAGAGACCCTATATGGAAAGCCGTGGGAGCGCTAACTATACCGGACGAGAACGCTAGTGAGAGGGAAGATTGGTTGCTCACAGAAGAATGGGAGGACTTCAGCTCCACCAAATCGAACGTCTTCGGCATTTTAAAGGGCTGGAAAACCGATTCACAGAAGCTCAAGGACGAACTTCGGGGGGAGCGGAAATGAGTCCTACACGCTTCGCTTCCTACGTAGCCTTTTCCCTGCTCATCATCTTCATCGCGGGCCTTGCAATAGTCATCCACGCCAACCCGTGGTTCTCCTTCACGAACAACGCGCTGAGCGACATGGGCTCGCTCAAGAACCCCAACCGCTGGCTCTTCAACGGATTCCTGATGCTCTTCGCGGTTGTGGCGATGGTTCCGTCCGTTGTAGCCTTCAAGCACGGCCTCTCCTACCTGATGCCCCTCGCGCTGGTCTTCCTGTTCCTCGTTGGGGTTTTTCCGGAGGAGACCCCTTACCACACCCCCTCGGCGGTGCTGTTCTACGTTCTGGCTTTAGCTGATATAGCGCTCGTCGGGATAAAACTCGGGCGGAAAAACCCTATCAACTACGTCTGGAGCGTTCTCTCTGTTGTCGTGTTCCTCACGATGCTCTACCTGATTAGGGCGCGGATTTTTAAGGGGCTGGCGATTCCGGAGTTGATAGGGGCATCGCTAATCCTCGCGTGGTTCGTCTACATCGGCCTTCTCCTCAGGGGTTTGAAACCCTGAGTTGAAGAAAGCCTCATAAAAGCCCGCCCGAAGTTCCGGTCATGAAGGCCGTCGCACTGCTCAGCTCGGGCATTGACTCACCCGTGGCAATCTACCTGATGCTCCGGAAGGGTGTCGAGGTAGTTCCGGTTCACTTCAGGCAGGATTCCATCAAGGAGGAGAAGGTTCACGAGCTCTGGGAGGTTCTGAGTAAATACGGGGAGCTCGACAAGTTAATCACGGTGGACTTCGCGGAGGAGCACGTCCCGGTGTTTGAGAGGCTGAAGGAGCTCAAGAAGGAGCGCTGGACCTGCGTCTTCTGCAAGTGGCTGATGCTTAGAAGGGCCTGCAGGATTGGGCACGAGGTCGGGGCGAGCGCGATAATAACCGGCGACTCCCTTGGGCAGGTAGCTTCACAGACGCTCGACAACCTGCTCATAATAAGCTCTGCCAGCGACCTGCCGGTTCTGAGGCCCCTGATTGGACTCGACAAGGAGGAAATCGTCAGAATAGCCAGGGAGATAGGGACATTCGAGATTAGTTCTCGCGAGGAGCCGAGCTGTCCCTTCACGCCGAGGTACCCGATAGTCAGGGGCTCGCCGGGCGAGTTCGAGAGGATTAGGGGCCTGCTGTGATTACCCATTTTTGTTCACAACTGAACGTTTTAGGAAGGTTTTTAAGTAAAACCCCCAAACTCCTCCCGGTGACGGCCATGAACGTGTTCGAGAACAGTATCGAGCTGTTCGAGAGATACAAGCCAACGCCCCTCCTCAGGCTGAGGACGAGGGGGGATGTCTTTTGCCAAGTTAGAGTTCTTTAACCCGTTCAGCAGGAGCATAAAGGACAGAACGGCCTACAAACTGCTCTTCTCGGCCCTTGAAAACGGAAACGTTGGGAGTGTTTTTGAGGCAAGCTCCGGCAACACGGCAATAGCACTCGCTTCGCTGAGCAACGTGCTCGGTGTAAAGTTCAGGGCCTACCTGCCGAGGCCAACGCCGAAAGCCACGCGCGTTCTGCTCGGCGTTCTCGGGGCGGAGGTCGTTCTAACGGACTTCGAGACGATAGACCGGGAAATGGTGGAGTTCGTCAGGGAAGAGGCCGGGAGAAGCGGGGCCTTGAACCTGAACCAGTACGAGAACGAGAACAACTTCCTGGCCCACAGGGAGACTGGAAGGGAGATAGCCGAGCAACTGGAGAGCATCGGGAAGAGACCCGACCTCCTCATAGCGGGGGTTGGCACTTCCGGACACATCGCCGGAATTGGGAGCTACCTGAAGGAGCGCTACGGAACGAGGGTTGTGGGCGTCGTTCCTGCGAAGGACGAGAGGATTCCCGGGATAAAGGGCCTCAACACCGGGCCGAAATGGGTTAACCACGTTGACGAGGTCGTCGAGGTTACCCTTGAGGAAGCTATTGCCGGGGTCAGGGAAGTTGCAAGGCTCAACGGAATCCTCGTGGGGCTGAGCTCCGGCGCAGTTTACCGGGCGATGAAGGAGCTAAAGCCGGAAGGAACGACTGTCCTAATCTTCCCGGACGACGGCTTCAAGTACGTCGAGATTTTTGAGAGGTTCTCCTGACGGGGGAAATGCTTTAAAGGCCCCCTCCAACTTTTTCCATGCTCAAACTCAAGCCACCGAGGCTCGCCACATATCTGCTCACGATAAACGGAATACTCCACCTCGGCTACGCCTACTACTGGAGCTCTGTTACGTACCTGTTCTTCGGTCTGCTCAACCTCGTCCTGGCTTACGGCGTCGGGCGGGAGAACAGGAGGGCGATAAAGGTCGCGCTGGTCTACATAGCGATGGAGTTCTTCTTCGCTCTGTTCTACTTAATCTCAGGGAACATCTACTCGGCTGTAGACGCGGCGATAAGCTTCTTCATAATGCACGACCTTTTGAGCTACATCGAGCTCGTCTACAAGGAGGAAAAAGAGGCCGAGGAAAGAGAAGAGAGGCCAGAAAGTGATTAAGCGCACCTCTCATTGTACTCCGAGCTGACCTCGGGCTTCTTCTCCTTCGGCTCCTTGAGGATAATCCTCGCGTCGACTATGACCGCGCCCCTGCCCTTCTCGTAGACGAAGACGGGGTTGAGGTCCATCTCCTTGATGTAGTCCCTGAGCTCATCAACCAGCTGGCTGACCTTGAGGAGCAGGTCAACGATGGCGTCTATGTCTGCCGGCTCCTCTCCGCGCGCTCCGGCCAGAATCGGGTAGCTCTTGATTTCTTTAATCATCTTCCTCGCGTCGCGCTCGGTTATTGGGATAATGCGGAAGGTCACGTCCTTGAGAACCTCGACGAAGATTCCGCCGAGACCGAACATTATCGCGTGGCCGAACTGCGGGTCCTCGGTGACGCCTATGATTATCTCCCTGCCGGGCCTGAGCATTGGGGCGACCAGGACGCCGAGGATTTCGGCGTCGGGGCGGTATCTCCTCGCGTTCTCGTGTATCTCCTCCCACTTCTGCTTGAGCTCCTCGGGGCTCTTGATGTTGAGGAGGACGACCTTCGCGTCGCTCTTGTGGAGTATCTGAGGCGACATCAGTTTCAGGGCAACGGGGTAGCCTATCTCCTCCGCGTACTTCAAAGCCTCATCGAGGGTCTTGGCAAGCTTCTCCTCCGGCACTGGGAGGCCGTAAGCTTTTAAAACCTGCTTGGCCTCGAACTCAACCATGGCCGTCCTGCCCTGGGACAGGACGGACTCAATAACTTTGAGCGCCTCCTCCCTCATGGTATCACCACCGGTGAGTAAACATCATTCCTCTTTAACTTTTTTCACATATTGGGCGTACCTAACGAGACCTGCTAAAGCGCGGACGCCCCTCTCAGGGGTCGGGTAAACTGGAACGCCCTTCTCCTCCAGCATCCTCGCGTAGCGGTCGGTCTTCTTACCGCCCATAGCCACTGCCACAATCGGCTTGTCGCTCTTCTTCTGGTAGTCGGCTATGATGTCGATGACCTTCTCCTCCTCGAGGAGCGGAACCTGGAAGAGCACTATGACGAGTATCGCGTCAACGTTCGGGTCCTTGGTGAAGGCCTCCAAAGCGAGTCTGTAGCGCTCCGCGTCGGTGTCTCCAACGACGTCAGTGGGGTTGCCGACGACCGCGTGCGGTGGGAACTTCTCCTTGAGGAACTTGACGGTTTCCTCGCTGAGGTCTGCCATCTTGAGGCCGAACTTCGCCACCGCGTCGCTGGCCATGACTCCTGCTCCACCGCCGTCGGTGATGATGCCTATCCTGTCGCCCTTTGGAAGCTTGTCCTTGAGCTGGGCGAAGGCCTTGGCCAGGTCGAACATGTGCTCGAAGTCCTCAGCCCTTATAATGCCCGTCTGCTTGAAGACCGCGTCGTAAATCGTGTCAGCACCAGCCAGAGAACCGGTGTGGCTCGATGCCGCTTTGGCTCCGTACTCGGTCCTTCCGCTCTTGAGGGCGATGACAGGCTTGACCTTCGTTATCCTCTTGGCCGCCTCTATGAACTTCCTTCCGTCCTTGACGCCCTCGATGTAGAAGGTAACGACGTTTATGCTGTCATCGTGGATAAAGTAGTCCATCAAATCGGCGTCATCAACGTCGAGCTTGTTTCCGTAGCTGACCATCTTGCCGATTCCTATGCCAGCTCCTGCCGCCCAGTCAAGCATCGCGGCCGCGAAGGCACCGCTCTGACTGACGAACGCTATCGGCCCGCTCTCGGGCCTGTCCATCTTGCTCTCCGGCAGGAAGACGGTGTCAACGCCGGTATCTGGGACGTAAACGCCAACACAGTTCGGACCGATGACGCGTATGCCGTTCTCCCTGGCAATTTCAAGGATTTCGCGTTCGAGCTTCTTGCCCTCTTCACCGAGCTCTCCAAAACCACCGGTGATTATGATGACGGCCTTTATGCCCTTCTTCGCTATCTGCCTCATCGTATCGGGCACGAAGGGGGCCGGAATCGAAATAACCGCCAAATCGGTGTCATCAGGAAGCTCCTCAACGCTGTGATAAACCTTGTATCCGTCAATCTCGTCGAGCTTGGGGTTCACGGGGTAGATGTTGCCCTTGAATACCCCGCGCTCCTTGTTCATCTTGAAGTTCTCGAAGATAACGTTACCAACCTTCCCCTTCTTGTTGGTTGCACCGATGATAGCGACCGCCTTCGGGTCGAAGAAGGGTTTCATTTCCTCCACTATCTTCTCAGCCATGCTCGTCCCTCCAGAAGTTATCCGAGAGTTCCTTCGGTGGGGATGTATAAAAGGGTTGCGTTTTGTAAAAATGGACCTCAATGAACTTCAAAGCTCACCAATGTCTCTGAGAAAGGCCAGACTAACCCGGGCGTCGTCGAGACTCGAGACCTCAAGGGCACGGCTGAACTTTCTAAGCTTGGGCAGGACCTTCCGCCAGGGGACGGTTCCCCTCCCGAGGGGCAGGTGCTCGTCGCTCTTCCCGGAGTTGTCGTGGAGGTGGACGTGAACGATTCTATCGCCGAGGAGCTCCGTAAAGCGCTCGAAGGGAAAGCCGACGGTGTTGAGGTGGCCGACGTCGAGGGTGACGCCCAGTTCCGTCCCCTCTAAAAGCTCGGCCAGCCTCTCGGGCGTTTGGGCGTCGAGTATCGGGAAGCTCGGCATGTTCTCAACGCCAACCTTAACGCCGAACTCCCCGGAGAGTTTTTCAAGCTCCCGAAGGGAATCGCGGTGAACTCTGTTGTAGTCCTCCCGGTACTTCCTGCTCGCCGGCGAGCAGTGGCCAGGATGAACCGTAACCACGAGCGCGTTCAGGCGGGAGGCAACGTCAAGCGTCTCCCGCAGGACTTCGATGGAAGCCCTCCTGAGCCTCTCGTTGAGCGAGCCGATGTTGACGTCGCTGAACGGGGCGTGGACGGTAACCCCAAGCTCGAAGCTCCCGAGAACGTCGGCGTAGGTTTTCCACGTTTCCCTCGTTAGGAAGTTCGGCCACTCGCTGACCAGCTCGACGAAGTCGAAGCCGAGCCCTTCAGCTCCCTCGAGCCAGCGTTCGAACTCCTCAGGAGTTCTACCCGTGTAAGACGTCATCGAGAGCCCTATCATGCTCCCACCATCAGCTTGGCTATCGCGACGACGTAAAGGGTTCCAAATATGTCGCTGTTGTTCGCTATCAGGGGAATGGCAACGCTGTCCGGGTCTATGTTGTGCTGGAAGAGGACGTAGGAGAGCGAGTAGGCGTAGAGCATTATGAAGAGGGCCATCAGGGGATAGGTGACGGCGAGCTCAAGGGCGAACCTTGGCTCAAGACCGAGGAGGAGATAGGCTATTCCCGCGCTGAAGAGGTTGATGAGAACGCCCATTATCGGGGCCGTCAGGAGGAGCGCGAGGATTTCCTCAAAGGGCTCCCGCGAGAAGTAGCTCTCAATCTCACCGAGGTTGAGCTTGGTTGAGGTTTTCGCGGCGATTATGGAGCCGTAGTTGCCGAAGGAGCTGAGGATTGAGGGGTAAGCGAAGCCGAGGATTACGGTCGAGGCTATAAGCCCGCTGAAGCGCTCGAGGGTGAAGCCCGAGATTAGGCTGAGCATCGCGAGGGCAGTTATCGTTGTGAAGAGCTGCTTGTACTTCAGGAACTCGGCAAACCTGACGCGGGAGAGGAACCAGAGGACGAGCAGGAGGAGGATTGAGGCCCCGTTGAGTGTCCAGAACGCCTTACCGCTGGCCTCAAGGAGGAGAATGAATCCAATGAGCGTTGGAATCGTTAGCAAATCACCCATCGAGGCAACCAACGGTGCCGCGAGGCTGTCGGGGTCAACGTCCCTCTTGAAGGCCAGGATTGTGATTCCAGCCGTGAAGTAGCCGAGGATTAGCGAGACGAGTATCGTCGAGCCGATGACTATGAAGAGTATCTCAAACGCGTGGTAGCGGATTCCGCGGATTACACCTATCGCCCAGAGGAGCGTTACGGGAATCAGCGAAAGGAGCATGGCGATGACGACGTTCTCGAGGACCTTTCTGTCCCTCATCGAGGGCTCGAGCTCACCGAGGTAGAGCATCGTGGAAAAGCGCGAGGCCATCGAGCTGAAAACGTTTCCGCGGAGGCCCATCATTCCGGGGAGGATAACGAGCAGGCCCGGGTAGCTTTTCCTGATTCTGTCGAGGTATTTGCCGAGGAACGTTCCCCCGAAGAAACCTATGACTAGCGAAAGGACGAGTGAGGGAAGGGACACCCTGAAGGCGTTTCGAACCTTATCACCAAACGACATCGAGGGAAAGTCGCTGGAGGGCATTTAAACGTTTGTGCCGAAAAGTTAAATAATCGCCCGCCCAACTTAGACCGGTGAAGCGGGAGTGGAGGAATGGGACGAGGTTGAGGTTCCCAAGAACGTTAAGGACATCTTCATCGAGATGAAGAACACGGCCGAGCTCATGGTTGATTTGGCCTATTCGGCGGTTCTCTTCAAGGAGAAGGAGATGGCGGAAGAGGTTTTGGAGCTTGAGGAATACCTTGACATACTGAACTACAACCTCGCGGTGAGGGCCGTTTTGGCGGCGAGGAATATGAAAGAAGCGGAAAGGATAACGTCCATTCTCCAGATGGCCCGCTCCATAGACGATATCTCCGACGCGGCAGGGGATTTGGCGAAAATGGTCCTTGAGGAAAAGCTCCATCCGCTGATTACAGAAGTAATCCTGGAGAGCGAAGAAACCATAGGCAAAATCGTCGTTTCCCCCGAGTCTGTGCTGGTCGGCAAAACCCTTGAGGAGCTCGACCTCGCGACGAACACCGGGGTGAGGATAATCGCGATAAGGCGCGGAAAGAGGTGGATTTTCGACCCCGACGAGGACACCAAGATATTCCCCAACGATATCCTCATCGGCAGGGGGACGAGAACGGCCCTGGACTACCTGAAGGAGATAGCGAGGGGCAACATCAAGGTGATGCCCAATGAATGAGTTCGACGAGATTAGGAACTGCCTCGTCGAGATGAAGGATTTATCGGCCCTCATGATTGACCTGGCCTTTTCATCGGTCATGTACAACAGCGAGGACATAGCGGAGGAGGTCTATCTCTTAGAGGAGAAGATGGACGACCTGACACTGAAGGTCAAAAAGCTCGCCCTCCGCGCGGCTAAGAGGGAAGAAGACCCCGAAAGCCTGCTGAGCATAATAGACCTGGCGGACATCAACGAGCGCATAAGCGATGCCGCATACGGGATAGCGGACATAATCCTCCGCGACATCGAGCCCCACCCGATTATTCAGAAGATAATGGAGGACACCGAGGAGGAGCTGGGAAGGGTAACCGTCAGGCCCGGTTCGGTTCTCATCGGCAAGACCCTCGAACAGCTCAAGCTTCCGAGCAAGATAGGCACGAGGATTCTGGCAATAAAGCGCGGCGACAGGTACATCTACAACCCCGGAAGGAAGGACACGATTGAGGAAGGCGACGTCCTCATAGCGGTCAGCTCGGACATGGACAAGCTGAGAAAGCTGGCGGGCGAGGAAGTGGAAGAGGAGGAGTGACCTCTTTCATTCGAAAACTTTTTATTCTCTGCTGTAGTTTCTCTTGCAGTGGTCGCGGTGAAGCTGAGGACTCTGGCGGTAGTGCTGGGTGTTCTCCTCGCAACTGCGTATTCCCTCGCGTGGCTCCACGAGAGAACCTTAGTGCATCACGGAAGCTCCCGCGTTTTCTGGCTTGAGGGAGAGAACATAACCTCAAACGGCTCCAACCTCTCAAGCATCCTCGGGGACTTCAGGACACTGGGGTTCGTCGAAAGAGAAGTTAACGGCTCCGTCGGCATGAGACTCCGGTATATCCCCCGGGCGCTGTGGGCCACCGCAGGGCAGTGCAGTATTGAGGGGCCACTCCTGATAACGCTGTCCCCAAACCGGACAACTTCAATAGAGCACATCTCGGTAAGGGCCACCCTCGCCGGCGATGGATGGGCCGACGAAATCTGGCCCGATTTTGCAGACCCCAACCCTATCGTCATCCCTCCCAAATTCGAAGGAGGGCCGAGCTGTCCCGGCGAAAGCGACAAAAATCTGTGCGCCAGGTTCTGGGCGGTTAAGCCCCTCTGGGGCAGGGAAGTTGAGCTCTACCTCACACCTGACTTTACACTGCTCCAGAACGGTTCCACCTGCAACGGGAGCCTTCTATTTGAGTTCCGCGTTGAATACCTGGTGAGAACGGGCTTTTTCACGTCCAGGCGGGAAGCGATGGTTGTCAGGCTCCCAGTGAAGCTCCACATCTACAACCTTCCAGAGCCGACATCCAGGATAGTTGTGAGGTACAAAAACGAAACTACCGTATATCCTCGTCCCTAACGAGCCCCTTCGCGTAGGGACAGAGCTCCTTCAGCGGACAGCTTTCGCACTTCGGCCTTATCGGCTTGCATATGCTCCTCCCGTGGTCAACCATCGCGTGGTTCACGTAAATCCACTTGTCCCTCGGAATCAGCTCCATCAGGTACTCCTCAACCTTCTCCGGAGGAACCCTCGGCGGGGCCAGACCGAGGCGCTTGCTTATCCTGTTCACGTGAGTGTCAACGGGAATGGCCTGCCTTCCAAAGCCGTAAGCCAGAACGATGTTGGCGCACTTCCGGCCTATGCCCGGCAGTTTCATCAGCTCGTTGATGTCGTCAGGCACTCTGCCACCGTACTTCTCAAGGATTATCCGCGAGGCTTCCACAATCCACTCGCCCTTCGTCTTCCAGAGGCCGACACCCCTCTTCCTGAGGAACTCGCGCATCTCGTCAACCGGCGTGTTGGCTATTGTCTCGATGTCCCTGTATTTCTCAAAAAGCTCCTCCCAGACGCGATAAGTTACTTCGTCCCTCATGCGCTGGGAGATTATGCAGTGAACCAGCGTCCTGTAGGGGTCGCCGATTAGGAGCTTTTCCCTCGGATGGGTCTTCATGAGGATTTCAACGATTTTTTCGGCCCTTTTCCTCTTCTCCTCCCAGCTCTCCTCGAAGGTGAAGCCCTCAAGGCTCAACGACCGTGACTTCCCTGCCATGCACTACCACCACCTTTCCCTCGGCCACTCTAACCTTTTTCAGGTTCTCGAACTCTCTGCTATAAACCTTTTGCCCGCTCCAGTTGTAGATTCGAACCTCGCTCCCGAGGACGACGACGAGCCCCTTCGCAAAGGGAACGGCATCATTTACCTCCCTCTCGAACTCGAGCGTGAACTCCTCGACCTCCCCAGCGGAGAACTCGATTTTTGTGGCCTTGTCCACCTTCAGGGGGCTCGGCTCCGCTAAGAGAACCTTAAACGGCAGGGGCTTTCCAAGGAGTTCCACCTCGACGGTCTCTCCAGTCTTCAGCTCCCTGCCCCTGAGCTTCTCCCTCACTATATCCTCGAAACCGGCTGGAAGTTCAGCCTCGAAGAGAGGTTTTAAAACGGCCTTCATGGGACCACCAAAAAGGGATTGGGAGGTGAGGAAAAAAGGTTAGCGCCTCCGCGTGGTTAGCGGAAGGACTGCAAGGGCAAGGAGCAGAACTGCACCGGGTCCGCAGATTCCGCTGGACGTCTCTGGCGGCGAGGCCGTCGTCGGCCGCTGAACCTCGACGTGAACCCGCCTGCTGACTCCAAGGACGTGCTCATCGGGAATCCATGCCGGAGGCTTCTCGCCGAGCGTTCTAAGAATCGCGGCGAGCAGGGGATGGCTCTCCGTCTTCGGCTTCCTATCTGCGGTGATTTCCCAGACCATAACGCCCCCCAGGGTGCGGTTGAGGGCGTATTCCACCTTAATCGCTATGCTCTCGGGGTCGTCGTAGGTTATGAAAACGCCCCTGCAGTAGGCCCAGGGCACCTTTGAGGCGCTGCTCCAGTAGCGGGTGCACTTTCCGCTCGCTATCCTGCCGGCTATATCCCAGTAATCCATAACCCCATGCGTTTCCACAGCCGGCCCCCAGGTGCCGGAGGGAGTGCCGTTAAAGGGCTGGTAGAGACCATGATTGGTCGGCGGAACGTTGGCGAAGCTCCTGCCGTAGAAGGGAACTCCGAGGACGAGCTTCTCGCTGGGAACCCTCTTCAGGTACCAGCTTATCGTTTCATTGACGCTCCCGAGCCCGGGCCCGCTGGGGTCCCGGTAGAGGGGCGCGTTGAAGTAGGTGACGTTCAGCCAAGGCCCCGCGTAGTCGTAGGTCATGACGTCTATGAAATCAACGATTTTTGAAACCTCTCCCCAGTTCACCCGGGACGCTATGGTCGTGTCAGCCGGCGCGGCGACGGTCAGGAGGTAATGCTTCCACGTGCTCGCGTTGTCGAGGGCTTTCCTGAGGGTTTTGAGAAGGAGGACGAAGTTCTCTCCGTCATCGGGCCGGACGTGGTTCCCCTCCATGCCCCCTCCGCCGGGGTACTCCCAGTCGATGTCAACGCCGTCGAAGCCGTACTTTTTGAGTATCTCAACGACGCTCCCCGCAAAGTTCTCGCGCTTGATGGGGTCTGCGGCTATGTCGGAGAAGTACTTGCTCAGCGTCCATCCTCCAACGGAGACGAGGATTTTGACGGCTGGATATTTCTTTTTAAGCCTTTGAAGTGCCTCAAAGTTCATTGGGTCCGCGTACGGGTCGGCCCACGTGACGGTTCCGTTCGGCAGGGGCTTCAGGAAGGCGTAGAGCACGTGGGTGACGTTCTCGAAGGGTATGCTGTAGGGTGAGAACGCCCTCGCGTAGATGCCCCAGGAGATGTAGTAGACGACGATGCGGTACGGCTGGGGAGGTGTTTTCACTATTAAGACGTTGGAGGGCCTTCCAAGCTTGCCACCCTTGAAAACCGGCCGGATGAAGTAGTAGTAAGTCGTGTTTCCCCTTAAGGAGTCGTCAACGAAGTTGGTGGCCGGGATTATTGGACCGAGCCTCTCCCAGTCCCCGTCCCCTGGAGGGCTGGACGTGACGTGCTTGGCCCGCCAGAGGGAACCGTTGTACTCCACTATCTCACCGGTAAGGTAGGCCTCCCCGGGATTGAACTTGGAGTAGTTGCTCCAGTTCACGGTGATGAGAAGGCTCTCCGTTAGGTTGTCCATGGAGGTGCTCCGATAAACGCGATATGCTATTGCACCCTTAACCGGGCTCCAAGTGAGGTTTACGGCGTCCCAGCCTAGGATGTTCCCGTTGAGCTGAGGGATGTTGTTTGCAGAAGCCCTTCCAGGAAGAGCCGTCCCGATAGAACAGACAACGAGAAAAACAAGGGGAATAGAGAGGACGCGGTTCATAGAACCACCCCTGAAAAGGAAAGGGAAATCAGACGGGGACGGCGACAGCCTGCGCTGAGGCGCTGGAATCGTTAACAAAGGCGTTCATGAACTGGACGAAGACGTGGCTGTAGGCCCAGTCTGGGTCGCTCGTGCCCCTGTGGAGCGGCGAAACCTGCCCCTCAGGACCGGGATGGTCGCGGTCAACGCTCCAGAAGGCCAGCGCGCGTATCTTGTGTTCCACGGCCCAGTCAACGAGCTTCTGAGCGTCGCTTAGGGTGAAGACGCTGTGGTCGTCGTTTACACCAATCATCGGGGTGAGGCCAATCATTCCCCATATCTCCTCGTCGCTCTTGCTGGGATAGAGGCTCTTGAGCTGGCTGAAGAGGTGCTCGGCAACCTTTATGGCGTTGTCCGCGTTTGATGGCGTCCAGTAGTAGTCCATCGTCATGACGTTGACCCTGTCAATCTTCACCCCCTTCTGAACCATCGTCTGGATTATCGAATAGCCGTTGCCAACGAGGCCCGCTCCAGGGTCGCTTGGGAGGGTGAAGCTTATGCTGACGTTTCTCTCGCGCTGGACTATGAGCAGGGCATCGGCGAGGAGGTCGGCGTTCACGGAGGACTCTATGTCGAAGTCGAGGTAGGTGGCGTTGTACAGGTCAATAACCTGGAGGTACCAGTTCGCGAGCTGTTCGGCATTCTGGGCCTGCTGGCAGAGGTACGGTCCGACCGCACCGCCGAAGGCTATTATGACGTCACCGCCGGCTTCTCTGAGCTCCTTAACCTCGTTGAGATAGTAGTCGAGCGGCAGCTTCCCTCCCCAGCTCGGCCCGTTCTGAGCTGAGCCGTAGAGAACGAAGGCGAGGGTGAAGTAGGGCGTCCCCGTGAGGTTGTAGTACTCGACGAGGGGCCTGTGAACATCGGTGAGGGTCATGTCAATGTATGGCGCGAAGAAGTGCTCTGGAAGCCCCGACCCGGCAGGAACGTAAGCCGTGCCGTTATCGGGAACGGTCTGGTTCTCAGACGGGGTTGAGGGGCTCTCCGAGGTCGAGTTATCAGATGTAGTCTGATTCTCGGTGTTTTCTGAGGGAACGGAGCTTCCCTCGGGCCAGACGTCCCAAACCTGACCGTTCACCTCAAGGACCATCTGCTCAACGGGCTTGCTTCCGCTGGCTATGAATCCGAAGCTGGCGGTGGGGCCCTTGTTCCAGCTTACAGGGGTGAGCACAATCCATCCATTCTCCTCGGCCTTGTTGACGCTCCAAATGCTCGTTATCCTTGAGCCGTCTTTGAGCTTTACCCTGACGACCCAATCATACTGACCGCCCAAGTCCAAGGTCACGTCGTACTCCGTGCTTCCCCAGTCGGTAACCTTGACGCTTATCGCACCGGGCTTAACGAGGTCACCGGTCTGGTCCGCGGGAGTCTCAGAGCCTCCCGAGGTGGAGTCGTCCGGGGCAGTCTGGTTTGAGGAAGTGGTTTCGGTCTGGTTCGTTGGAGTTGTGTTTTGGGGCTCTTCCTGGACGGTCTGGTTGTCCGTGGTGGTTTGGTTGGATGAAGCGCCTCCGTCAGACTGGGTCTCGTTCACCGGAACTGCTTCGGTCTGGTTATCCTCCCTTGGAACCGGACCGAGTTCGGGCGTGAAGCTCAGCGGCGGCAGGTTGCTCTGGTCCGTGTAGAGGTTGAATATCCTGCTGAACTCGTAGTCCTCGATGTCGGGAAGGCTGGAGTGGTGGGGCGAAACGGCACCGCTTCCCGGGTGGTCTCTCGTCATTGACCACATGGAGAGCATTCCAACTCCAGTCTCATTGGCCCAGTCAAGGAGCTTCCAGGCGTCGCTCGGGTAGAAGACCTCACTGGTGACGTCGTTGACGCCAATCATCGGCGTTATGCTAATCATCTTCCAAATCTCGGCGTCGCTCTTGTTGGGGAACAGCTCCTTGAGCTGTTTAAAGGTGTTTTGAGCGGCTTGAATGGCGTAGTCGCCCATCTTGCCGTCAGGATTTGGAGCCGCCCAGTCGCCGTAGTCCATCGCCATTATGTCAACCCTGTCAATCCTGACGCCGTTCTGGATTGCGTTCTTCAGGAGGTCTATTCCCGGCTGGGTGAGGCCACTCGGGAGAACAGGGAGGGTAAAGCCTATGTGAACGTTCGGGTACTTCCGCTGAATTATGGCGAGAGCCTTGGCGCGCCTGTCGTTCTGGGCGGTGTCCTGCAGGTATGAGCCCTCAACGTCGAAGGTGAGCCACGTGGCGTTGTAGGTCTTGATGACCTCCTCAATGGCCTGGGCAAGCTCCTCGGGAGTTGAACACTTCTCCGCGAGGTACGGTCCGTTGGCACCGCCGAAGGCTATGAGGACGTCGCCACCCATCTGGCGGACCTTGTTGATTTCATCGACGTAGAAGCCGTCGCTTACCTTGTAGGCTCCAGCCCACGCCGGGGTGCAGGTGCCGTCGCTCGATGCTATGATGAACGCCAAGTTGAAGAACCTTACACCGGTCTTCTTCATCATCTCGCTTATCGAGGGCGTCGGCCAGAGGGTTATGTCAACGTAGGGCGAGAAGACCCTGTCCGGCCAGCTGACCTTCGCGGCGATTGCCACGTTGGAGTTGTCGGTTCCGCCGTCGGTGGTTTCTGAGGGCACGGAAGAAAGGGAAGAGAAGTCGGCCGGGACGGGCCCCTCTGGCCAGACGTCCCAGACGACGCCGTTGATTACGAGAACCATCGTGATGTTCTCAACGCTTCCCTGATAGGTGAACCCAAAGCTCGCAGTTGGTCCCCTGTTCCAGCTCTTGGGTGTGAACACTATCCAGGTTCCGTTCGTGCTCTTGTCCGCGCTCCAGTAGCTCGCGAGAGTTGCCCCTTCGAGTTTAACGTAGAGCTCCCAGTCGTATTGGCCGCCGAGGTTGAGAGTGATGTCGTACTCACCGCCAGTTCCCCAGTTGGTGTGCTTAACGCTGATTGTTCCCGGTTTGTAGAGGGTGACGTTCTCCGCGGGAGTGCCCGGAGTGCTTCCGGTTTCATTGCTCGGGGTCGTCCCAGTCTGGTTGTCCGGGACTCCGGTGTCGCCGGAGGTCGAGTTGTCGGGGACCGTCTGGTTGTCGGACGGAGCGGAGCCCTCGGAAGTTGAGTTATCGGGGGTGGTCTGGTTGACCGGGCTCTCATTGCCCGTGCTCGGGGTCGTCTCGTTGTAAACTGGCTCAGGAACGGTCAGGTTGGCGGGAACGCTGGAACCGATGTAGTATGTGTCGGGAATCCAGGCCGGCGGTTTTTCCTTCAGGTGCTCCAGGATTGTATCGAGGAGCGGGTGGTCGCTGGTTCCGGGCTTCCTGTCTGCGGTGATTTCCCAGACCATGACTCCGCCTATGCCGTTCTTGAGGGCGTAGTCCACCTTTATTCCGATGCTCTCGGGGTCGTCGTAGCTTATGAAGACCTTCTTGGTGGGCGAGTAGGCGTAGGGAACCATCGCAATCGGGTCCCAGTGGCGCTCGTACTCGCCGCTCGCTATCTTGTCGGCGATGTCCCAGTAGTCCATGACGCCGTAGGTCTCGGAGGCCGGACCCCACGTTCCGTCGGGGGTTCCGCTGAAGCTCTGGTAGAGGCCGTTGTTGGTCGGCGGGACGTTGGCGAAGCTCCTGCCGTAGAAGGGAAGTCCGAGGGTTATCTTGGTCTTATCCGGAACGTGGCTGATGTACCACTGTATTGACGCGTTCACGTTGAAGTTCCACTTGACGTTGGGGTCGGTGTAGGGGGCGTTCGGGTCGGCGTAGAGCGGGGCGTTGTGGCCGGTCACGTTCTCCCAGGCGCCGTGGTAGTCGTAGGTCATGACGTTTATCGAGTCGAGGTACTTGCTCGCCTCGGTCCAGTTGATGCGGGAAGCTTTGAGCGGGTCGGCCGGAACGGCGGCGGTTATGAGGTAATCTTTGTGGTCAACCTTCTCGGCCTGGTCAAAGACCTCCCTTATGGTCTTGAGCAGGAGCACGAAGTTCTTCCCGTCGTCGGGGCTTACGTAGTTGCTCTCAAGTCCCCCTCCGCCTGGGTACTCCCAGTCGATGTCAACGCCGTCCAAGTTGTACTTCCTTATTATCTCCAGCACGCTCTCGGCGAACCTCTGCCTCTTGGCCGGGTCGGCCGCAACCGGTGAGAAGTACTTGCTCAGAGTCCAGCCGCCGACAGAAACGAGAACCTTGACGGCCGGGTACTTCTCCTTGTACTTCTTAATCTCCTCCAGGTTGAGCGGGTCGGCGTAGGTGTCGTAGTAGGTAACCGTTCCGTCCTCCTTGAGGTCGAGGAAGGCGTAGTTGACGTGGGTAACCTTGTCCCAGGGAATGTCGCTCACGTAGAACTTCCTCGCGTAGCGCGCCCATGAGATGTAGTAGACAATGACGCGGTACGGCTCGTAGGGAGTTGTGACCTGAAGGATTCCAGAGGGGGTTCCCTTCGAGCCGTCGCTGAGAACCGGAACGACGGCGTAGAAGTAGGTCGTGTTGGCCTTGAGGTGGTACTGGTCGAGGTACTCCGTGGCCGGCGTTGCATCGCCTATAAGCTCCCAGGCATCCCCTCCGGGCGCGCTCTGGGTCCAGTACTTGGCGCGCCAGATTTTACCGTCGTACTCGACGATGTCGCCCTGAAGGTAAGTCTTCCCGGGCTCGTACTGGGGATAACTGCTCCAGTTGACGACGACAAGCAGGTTCTCGGGGCTGATTACGTTGGTCGGGTCGGTGGAGCGGTAGATTTCGTAGGCCTTGGCGTTCTCAACCGGCGTCCAGGTCAGGTTAACCACATCCCAGGCAACGGCACTGCCGCTCAGCTGGATTTGAGACGCGGAAACAAGGCCGAAGAAAGGCACTACCGCGGGCACCACCGCGAACAGCATAACAGCCACAACGGCCATGCTCAAAAACTGTCTCCGATTCAAATGTGGTCACCTCCGCATGGGTGCTCATTATTTATCAATAACGTCCATCTTATAAATTTCCCGGTTTTTGTAATCTTGTCAAAACTTGGAAATTTTCTTAGATTTGTGGACATAACCTCAACGGGTTGAAGGCAAAATCGCTCAATGAGAAAAGTTCCCAATGACCTCATGAAGGATGAACCACAATGCTTTTAAACAACATATCATCCGATATGTCGAAATTAAACATGTCCAAAAAATGAATATCTGGAGGTCGAGGCCATGGAGAAAGGCAAACCCGAGAACACACCGGACTGGAAGGAGTACTACGAGAGGATGAAGGAAACCGCCCCGCTCGTGATACACTACCCAATCTGCGGCGGAGGGGAGGAATGCATCTTCGTGTGTCCGTTCAGCGATAAAATCTGGGAAGTCGTCCCGATGAAGGTTAGCCTCTTCGGCTTCAAGTACAAGGTAAGGCTCAGGCCATTCATGGCCAATCCGGAAAACTGCAAGAAGTGCTACATCTGCGTTCAGGCCTGCCCAACGGGAGCGCTGAGGCCCGTCGAGAAGCCCGTAAGGCATCCAGCCCCCGTTCTGCTCTACAACACCCTAAAACTGCCCTTCAAGAAGAAGTACGGCGTCAAGTTTGTGTTCCGGAAGGAGCATGCCGAGAAGTTCAAGAAGAACAACTGAAAGCTTTTAAACCAACATGTCGAACGATATATCGGTGAATTATATGGAGCGGCCGAACTTCAGGGGTCAGCTCAAGCTCCTAATCCTTAAGATGCTCGACGAGAAGCCGATGCACGGCTACGGGATAATGGCCGAACTGGAGAGCCGATACGGCGTCCCCCACCCCAGCCCCGGAACCGTTTATCCAATTCTCGCATCGCTTAAGAGAGCCGGGCTAATCGAGACCGTCGGCTCGGGTAAGAGGGAGAAGAAGCTCTACCGAACCACTGAAAGGGGAAGGGAATACCTGCGGGAGCACGAGGAGGAGCTCAGAAGCGTTCTTGAGCTAACCGAGAGGTTCATCGAGTTCAGGAAAATAGGCGGGGTCGAGCTTGCCCGCGCCCTAAAAGACGTCTTCAACTCGATTAACGAACTGAGCGAGGAGCAGAAGAAGACCCTTGCCGAGGAGTTCATGGACTTCACCAAGAGGGTCAGGCTGATTCTCCTCGGGGAAACAAAAGGTCAGGAAAAGAGCTCGTAGCTTATCCTGAAGGCCTCAAGAACGGGAAGCTTTTCCCCTGCGAAGAAGCTGAGCATCGCCCCACCGCCGGTCGAGACGTGGCTTATGCCCGTTATGCCGTAGCGGTAGATGCTCGCTATCGAGTGGCCACCGCCTACGACGCTGAAAGCAGGACTCTCGGCTATCGCCCTGAAGACGCCGACGGTTCCGACTGCAAACTCCTCTCTTTCGAAGACGCCCATCGGGCCGTTGGCAACTATGATTTTCGCCTTCTGGAGAATCTCACGGTACTTCTCCACCGTCCGGGAGCCTATGTCAAGGATTGGGTAGCTGTCGAAGAGCCACTTCTCGTCGCTCAGCAGGTCAACCTCAACGCGCTCTCCGTCGCGGTCAACGGCGAAGTCAACCGGGGTTCTCACGTAGGGGTAGAACTCGTCGAGTATTCTCTCGGCCCAGTCAACAAGCTCGAGGAGGCCCTTCTTTTCCATGAACTCAAGGTTGGCGTCGCCGAGGTTGAAGCCCTTCGCGAGGGTAAAGACGTGGCCGACGAGACCGCCGGTGAGTATTAAGTCGGCCTTACCCTTTCTCAGGACGTTTTCCGCCACCCTGAGCGAGTCGTCAACCTTCGCACCGCCGAGCACGTAAACCCTCGGCCTCTCGTCGCTCTCGTAGGCCCTGCTGAGGGCGTCTATCTCCTTTTCCATCAGGTGACCCATCACCATAGGCTTCAGCCGGGCGAAGCCAACTAAGGATGGCTGACTCCTGTGTGCCGCGGCGAAGGCGTCGTTGACGACGTAGTCTATGAGCGGGGCGAGCTTTCTCACGAAGAAGGTTTTCTCGCACTCCTCAAGGGGCCTGTAGAAGACCTCCTCTGCCGAGAAGCGGAGGTTTTCAAGCATGAGAACTTCTCCGGGTTTCATGGCCCTTATTCTATCCCTCGCGAGCTTCCCAAAGATGTCCTCGACGTACTCAACGTTCACCCCGAGAAGCTCGCCGAGGATTTGGGCGTGCTGCTCCGTCGTTATGTAGTCGCCCTTGTAGGGCCTGCTCTGGTGGGTTCCTATTACGACCTTCGCCCCGTCTTCAACGAGGTGCTTCACCGTCGGTAGAACCGCTCTAAAGCGCGCATCGCTTGTAATCCGTCCGTTCTCGACCGGGGAGTTCAAGTCCACCCTCAGAAACACCGTTTTGCCGTGAAAGTTGAAGTCGGTGAGCCTGAACATTGCATCACCGGGAAAATGTTAAATATGGCCATTAATAAAGCTTATTTGGACACTCCCAGTGAATAATGGGGCTCAAGTAAGTTCTTAAGGGGAAAGTAGTATCTCCTTTCGGAAGGTGAACGGTATGACCTGGACGGCTGAACTCGTGAGAAAACTCCCCCGTGAGACGCTCATCAGCTACATCATCGAGGTCCTCGGGAGGATGGGGTTCAAGAACTACGAGCGCGTCAGCGACCGAAGCAAATGGGGAATAGACATCGTGGCAATCAGAGACGACCCCATAGCGGGGATGGAAAAGCTAATCATAAAAGTTCACACGGACTCCCTTGCCTCTGCCAAGGACATCAACGTCTTCGGCGACCTTCTTGACAAGTACAAAGCCGACAGGGGAATCCTGGTGGCCCCGATAGGCTTTACGAAGGACGCGAGGAGCACCGTCGCCAAGGAGTACCGCGGGAGAATCGTTATGTGGGATGCCGACAAGCTCGCCGTCACATTCTCAAACTACGGCCTAGAGGCTCCGAAGATTGAGGAGGAAAAGGAGGAAGAAGAGGAGAAAAGCCCCCTCGAAGAGTTCGAGCTCGACGCGCCCCTTCTCTACGAGTTCTCGCCCGAGGAGATAACAAGGCTCATAGCAAAGAAGGCGAGCACCGAGTACCCCGTCAAGCCCGCCGAGCTGAGGATAAAATCAATGAAGGTCGTTCTCACGAGCGCTTACATACTCTCCTGGAGCGTTGACGAGAAAAACGAACGCGATAAAGCCGTCGTGTTCTCGAAGGAGAACGTGGTTCCGAAGGCCCTCTCAAGCGAACTCGCCACCCCGGTTAAGAAGGCCCTCCTCAACGACAGCTCCACGATAAAGGCCACCGAGAGGGAAATAATAAACCAGATAAGCCCCAGCGAGTCCGTGATAATCCTCAAAGAGAGGCTCGCGAAGGAGCTCGGCGTTACAGAGGGACAGGTCAGGATACAGGACCGAAAGAAGGTGTACATCCCGGAGAGCGTTGAAGTCGAGCTCCAGGTCGGGGAGAACGAGGGGAAGGCGAGGGTCAACCCCGTCACCGGTGAAGTGGAGTTCGAGATGAAGCCCCTGCCGGAGGAGTTCTTTGAGGAGAAGGTAAGAAAAATAGTGGAAAATCGCATTGGCGAGAGTCCTGAAACGATGGAGCTCACCAGGGAGGGCTGGAAGGTAAAGGTAACCGGAAAAACAAAGCGCTTTACCTTCGAGTTCAAGTTCAACGCCTACACCGGAAAAATATTGATAGCAGAGACTGTTTTAACAGACGAAGCGCTGAAAGAACTTCTCACAAGGACGTATCCTGAAGGCGAAATCCTGAGCCTTGAGAAGGGCAAGAAGGTGGCCGTCGCCGACGTCAAGCTCAGGGACGGGATAGCGGTCGTTGAGGTCAACCTCGAGAACGGAAGCCTGAAGGAAGTCAGAAAGCTCCCCTCACCTGAGGAGGCCCTCGACAACGCAAGGAGGGTCATCGAGGAGAACTTCCCGCTGAGAAACCTTGAGATGAAGGGAAGCAGGGTCATAGAGCACAAGTTCCTTGAACTCGAACTTGAGGGCGAAGGTGGAAAGGCCCTCGTAAAGGTTGACGGCGCGACGAGGGACGTTCTTGACTACATCGTCGAGATAACCCCCGAGAAGGCGAAGGAGCTCGTTAAGGAAAGGTACCCGGACTTCAAGGTAAGGGACGTTGAGGAGAAGGAGGCTTCCTACCTCGTCACCGCAGAGAACGAAAGACACGCGATAAAGGTTAAGGTCAGCAAGGACGGCAAGCTGATAGAGGAAACCGACCGCGTTCTGCTCGAGGACGTTGCGAGGGAAATAGCGGTTGAGAAGGTTAAGCAAATCGACGAGACGGCGGAGCTCAAGTCGTTAAAGCTTGAAAACGACTGGGTTGCAGAGTTCCAGGGCGGAACGAAGGTCGGAAAGCTAATCCTCGACAGGAAGACCGGCGAGGTCAAGGAGGAAGACGTCCGCTTCACAGAGGTTGCCCTCGAGAACAGCTTCCACGAGCACATACGGAAGATTTACGGCGAAACCGAGCTGAGAACAGAGAGGCTGACCCACTACAAGGAGCAGAACTACATCCACATAAAGGTCGCGGGCAAAGACCACCTCTACTACGCGAGGATTGACACGAGAACCGGGAAGATAATAAGCGAAGACAGGGCCCCGGCGAGGGGCCTGACCGCGAAGCTTAAACAGCTCCAGCTGGAGAGCAAGTACAAGTGATTAGGTCATCAGCATGTTCTCTATCATCTTTATTGCTTCCACTATCTTCTTCTCGGGCTTGTCCTCGTTGCGCGGTATCTCGAGGTTTATTACCAGCCTCTCCTCCTTGCCGTCGTCGAAGTCGTAAATCTCAAGCTCCTCAACCTCAACGTCCTCAAAGATGCTCTCAAGCTCTGGGCTGAGGATTTTGCCCTCGTTGCCGTAGACTTCCACGCGAACAACGTCGTCGGTGGTTGAAGCCACCACGACAATCTCGTAGGGGCCGACCTTCTTGACGAAGCGGAGGACGCTTCCGTAGCCCTCGACTGCCTCTTTGAAGCCGAGCTGGAGCATCGTCGAGCGTATCGCCTCGGTCTTGCTCCTAATCCTGTTGAGTATCCTCTCGCGGAGCTTGTAGCTCTCCTCAAGGGCCTTCTTTATGCCCTCTCCCGCTTTTTCAACGGGCCCCTCCCATATGCCGATAACCTTTATACCAGATGAGGTCGGCTTGAGCTCAATCTTGAGGGAATCAACGTCAAAGTCTCTCAAATCATCAATCTTAAGCTCGCCGAGGGTGAGTATGTCGAACTCAATCCTCACGACGTTTCCGAAGGCCTTGCCTTTGAACTTCACCCCCATCACCAAGGGACGCTCAAAGCTACGGTTTAAAAACCCTTCCATGCCGGTCGGGTGAAAGCTATCTCTTCCGAAGGTTTTTCGAGAAAAATCGGAAAAACGGCGGGATTTGGAAAGGTCATCTCAGGCCAGATTTCCAAAAAACAAGGGCCAACACAGACAGAAGCAGAACGGCTCCGGGACCGCAGATTTCCCGGTTTTCTCCCCCCGCCGTGGACGTTTCCGAAAGGGCTGAGGGAGTGCAGTTAAGGCCGGGGCCAACCTTCGGCGGAACCGGAAGGAGTGTGCCGTTGACGGAACGGAACAGGGGGTAGAACCTTCCGTTCACCCATACTGCGAAGGGAACGTGGGGAAGGACCTTTGAAATTTTCCCGTTCAGGATTATAACCGTGTGGTTGTTCGAAAAACCCAGGAATCCCGCTGGATAGCTCACCGTGAGGTTCCCCACCTTCACGGAAGTCCACTCAATGGGAACTTTCGGCACTTCAACGGGACTCACGTTGGAGTCGTTGAGACAGGCGGGATTAAAAGTCGCGTTCTCAACGCTACCGTTCCAGAGGTGGAGCTTAAACCTCCAGAGGCCATCTTCAAACTTCACCACCGGCTCTTCTGGATAGGCGCCGAGGAAGTACGGCCCGCTGGAGGAGACGTAGAAGAGATAGCTGGAAACCATGTCGGGAACGAGGGTGCAGTTGAGCGGATTTCCCGGACACATTCCCGGACTGAGAACCTCGTAATCGACCACGAGGATAACGCCTTCTCCTCCCCTGTAAACGTCCTCCACCTGAATCGCCGTGATGGGGAACTTAACGCTGGCGCTTCTGCAGACCGTCACGTTGACTGTTTTAACATCACTCGGGAACCAGAAGCCCTGAACGAGCATTTCGGGGTTTCTCGTGGTGTTCAGATAGAGGAGCGTTATCCTCCTCGTTGTACCGTCCCGTTTGAGGGTGAAGTAAGCCGGGAATGTGCTGGAGTTTGGAACCGTAATCGGCACAGAAAACCCTTTGCTCGCGTTTTCACTCAGGGCAATCCAGAGGTCGCTCACGTTCGCGTAACCCCACTCGCCGGGGCCGATGGACTGAAGTTCAATCCGCCAGCCGTCTATCGAATCGCTGACGTTTCCCCTCGGGAGCCCAAACCACTCCACGTCGGCGGGTTTGATGCAGAAGTCCTGGAAGTCGAGGCGATAAATCCTATCAACCAGCGTCAAGCAGGCCGGTGGATAGTACTCGGTCCAGACGTACCAGCTCCCGTTGAAGAAAGTAACCCCCCTGTAGGATACCCTCCACGTTGGAAGGCCCAGGGCGGGCGTGAAGTTGAGGAGGTAGAGCTGAGAACCGTTGAAGTAGAGCAGGTAATCGTGGTCGGAGTAGACCTCGGGCCAGCAATCGACCATGCCGCAGGTGATTCCCCACTGGAGGACGTCCAGATGGATTAGGGCGTCGGTTCCGTTCGAGAGAACTGAGTACTTCACCTCGTAGACGGGGCCGGGTGACCTAACTTGATACGCCGAGACGGGAACCGCGAGCAGCAGGAGCGCAATGAGTGGAATCGCCTTCCGCATTCTCCCATCTCCCCTCGTATTGGAAGGATAGATTAACACAGAGTGGTCCAGAGGAGTGGTAATCAACCATCGAGTTGCAGTTAGTGGCAGGACTTAAAAACGTTGCTGGGGGATAAGCGCGTTTAACACTAATGGTTGGAACATTGTATAGGCGGTTCAGCGCAGAATAGAAAGAGACCAAAAGGAAAGGAAATCAGAATATCAACGGCGCCCGGTACTCGCCCCAGACCTCGCGAAGGACGTCGGTGACCTCGCCGAGGGTCGCGAGGTGCCTGTGGGCCTCGATGATGTAGGGCATGAGGTTCTCGTCGTCGGTTTCGGCCGCGTTCCTGAGCTTGTCGAGAGCTTCTTCAACCTTCTTGTTGTCCCTCTCGGAGCGGAGCTTCTTTAGGCGCTCAATCTGCTTCTCGCGGATGCTCGGGTCAACCTTGAGTATCTCGACCTCGAGGGGTTCATCCGTCTGGAACTTGTTGACGCCGACGATTATCCTCTTCCCTTCTTCGATTTCCTTCTGGTACTTGTAGGCGGCATCGGCAATCTCCTTCTGGATGTAACCGCGCTCTATGGCCCTCATCATTCCGCCCATCTTCTGAATCTTCTCGATGTACTTCAGGGCCTCCTCGTAGATGTGGTCGGTGAGCCACTCGATGTAGTAGGCACCTCCGAGCGGGTCAACGGTGTCAACGACACCGCTCTCGTAGGCGATAATCTGCTGGGTCCTCAGGGCAATCCTTACGCTCTTCTCGGTCGGGAGCGAGAGGGCCTCGTCGTAGGAGTTGGTGTGCAAGCTCTGGGTTCCGCCGAGAACCGCCGCGAGGGCCTGAATGGCAACGCGGACGATGTTGTTCTCGGGCTGTTGAGCCGTAAGGGTTGAACCTGCGGTCTGGGTGTGGAAGCGGAGCATCATGGAGCGCGGGTTCTTGGCGTTGAACCACTCCTTCATGATGTATGCCCAGAGCCTCCTCGCGGCCCTGAACTTGGCAATCTCCTCGAGGAAGTTGTTGTGAGCGTTGAAGAAGAAGCTCAGCCTTCCGGCGAACTTGTCAACGTCCATACCGCGCTCGATGACGGCCTTGACGTACTCTATACCGTCGGCCAGGGTGAAGGCAACCTCCTGGACCGCGTTGGCTCCGGCCTCTCTTATGTGGTAACCACTTATGCTTATCGAGTTCCACTTCGGTATGTTCTCGGCGCAGTACATTATGATGTCCGTTGTAAGGCGCATGCTCGGCTGGGGCGGGAAGATGTAGGTTCCCCTCGCTATGTACTCCTTCAGGATGTCGTTCTGAACCGTTCCGCGGAGCTTCTCCTGGGGAACGTCCTGCTCCTCGGCAACCAGAATGTACATCGCGAGTAAATTAGCGGCGGTCGAGTTAATCGTCATGCTCGTTGAAACCTTGTCGAGCGGAATGCCGTCGAAGAGAATCCTCATGTCCCAGAGCGAATCAATGGCAACGCCGACCTTTCCGACCTCGCCTTCCGCCATCGGGTGGTCGGAATCGTAGCCGAGCTGGGTCGGCAGGTCGAAGGCGACGCTCAAACCGGTCTGCCCCTGCTCGAGGAGGTACTTGTAGCGCTTGTTGCTCTCCTCGGCGGTGGCGTAGCCCGCGTACTGCCTCATCGTCCAGAATCTGCCACGGTACATCGTTGCGTAGACACCGCGCGTGAAGGGATACTCGCCGGGGAATCCGAGCTTCTCAAGGTAGTCCCAGTCCTCGCCGAGGTCAGCGGGAGTGTAGAGCCTCTTAATCTCGAAACCGTCATCGGTCATGAACTTCTCCTTTCTCTCCGGCGCCTTCTGGAGGAACTTTTCAACAGTGGTCTCCTCCCAGCGCTTCTCCTCCTCGCGAATCTTGGCGAGCTTCTCCTTATCGAAGGTCATATCAACCACCGCTTAGGGTAGGGTGGGGAACTATAAAAACCTTTTACATAGCGAAAGGAAGCATTTGGCATTGGATAAAAAGTCCATCAGTCCGGAAACTCCCCTTTGACGAGGAGGAGCCACGTGGCGGAGAGCAGGCCGGCGGAGGCGACTGCAAAGGCCACCGCAGTCTTCCAGGGCGTTCCGGCCACGCTCAAGCTTTCAAAGCCTGCCTTCAACATCACGAGGGCCTGGTAGCCGAGGGTCAGCCTCTCGGGGTGCTCGAAGTAGGGAACCTGCGGAAGGAGGAACTGGCCGAGGAAGAGTATCCCGAACGTGGCGAGGGTTGCGTAGAGGGGCCTCCTGACGAGGACCGCCAAAAACATCGAGAGCGCCCCAAGAAAGGCCAGAATTACGGCGGTCGAAGCGAGAACCGCCCCAAAGTCAACGGCGAGGGCCTTAACCCCGGCCAAACCCGCGCGGTAGGGAAGGGGAGCGTAGAGCCAGATTACTGCGTAAGGAACTCCAAAGAGCACGAGGAGTGCAGATAAACCCGCGAGGAACTTTCCGGCAAGGAACTCGCCGATTCCGATGGGCCTCGCGAGGATTAGCCTTATCGTGCCCCTGTCAATCTCTCCGGCGAGGAGGTCGCTCATTATTATGACCGCTATGAGCTGGCCGATTATCCCAAGCCAGTAGTTTGGAAGCAGGTCGGCGAAGAGGGCCTCAAAGCCCCTCCTAAGCGGTTCAACTCCCATCCCGCTCGCGTTGGGGCTGAGCAGGTAGATTACCGCCGGGAAGATTGTGACGAGGAAGAGTAGCTTGAACTTCCGCGAGCGGATTAGCCTTAGAAACTCGGTCTCGAAAACCGGCGTCATTCCTCCCACCCCGCGTTGAAGCGCTTCATGAGGATTCTCTCCAGCGGACTCGTGTGGGGCTTGAAGAGCTTCAGCGCGAGGCCGTTCTCACCTATAAACCGCGGAACCTCCGTGAAGAACCTCTCCGCGAAGCGCTCGTCGAGGCGAACCCGCAGGATTCCCTCTTCCTCCCAGACCTCGCGCACGTAAACCTTGTCGCGCAGGAACTCCATCAGCCGGGCGTTGTCCGAGACGACCACGTCGTAGTCGTTGCTCTCGAACCTCGTCAGGTCTTTGACGCGCCCCTGCTCTATCATCTGGCCGTCCTTGATTATGCCCACGTAGTTGCACGTCCTCTCGATTTCGCTGACTATGTGGCTCGACAGGAAGACCGTCTTTCCAGCCTTCGCCAGCTCGAGGACCTTTCCGACGAACTCTATTCGACCGATGGGGTCGAGGTTGCTGGTCGGCTCGTCGAGGATGAGCAGTTCGGGGTCGCCGATTAGGGCGGACGCGAAGGAAACCCTCTGCCTCTGCCCGCTCGAGAGCTCCCTCACCCTGTTGAAGGCGAGCCTTCCGACGCCGGTGTAGGCCATCAGCTCCCTCGCCCGCGCCCTCGCTTCCTCCCGTCCGAGGCCGGAGAGCCTGCCCATATAAACCAGAAACTCGAAAACAGTCATGTCCTCGTATGCCAAGGGCTTCTCGGGCATGTAGCCGACCTTCCTCATGATTTCAACCCTCTCGCGGGGCATCTCAAGGTCTAAAATCTTAATCTCACCGTAGGTCGGCTTCAGCGCGCCGGTGAGCATCTTGATTGTCGTCGTCTTTCCTGCCCCGTTCGGCCCGAGAAAGCCGTAAACGACCCCCTTCGGAACCCTGAGGTCGAGGTTGTAGACGACGTTGCGCTTTCCGAAGAACTTTGTGAGCTTGTGGGTCTCAATGGCGTAGTCGGCCATCTTAACACCTAAATTGAAATCGAAGCGATGCTAATAAGCTTTGTGCCGGCACATGTACAAAAACGGAGAGAATGGTTGGCGCTCTGACGGAAACTTTCCCAACGCCCCACAGTCGTTTGAACATTTTACAAAGATTGCGCCAAAAGACTAATATTTTTCGAACTTTATTCGAATTCTCGAAAACTTTGCGGAGGTGGTGGCGTGCAGACCGTGGCAAGGAGGGCCAGCTCCAAGTGGGTCACGGGGCTGAGGCCCCGGCTGGAGGAAGCCTTTTCGCGCGGGGCCTTCGAGGGGACCCTCTTTGGCAAGGCCGAGCTCAGGGGGCTCGACATGCTGGAGGTCGTTGAGGTAAAGCTCGTCCCAGGAAAGCCCGAGGGGCCGTCCTTCGAGGTCTCGGGTAGAATCGTGACCTTCAAGTTCCCCGTGGAGAAGGGGGAGAGCCTTGACGACGTCTACTACCCCCTGATGGGCATGCTCAACAGGGTCTAAAGCTTTAAGCTCCCTCCCCAAGTTTTTCTGATGCTCGTCAAAGGTATCGGCCTCGACAGCTCGGCAAAGCTGGCCTTCCAGAGCCACGCCCACAGCGACCACTTCGTCAGCGGGGAGGTTATCTTCGCGACCAGGGCGACGAAGTTCCTCAGCCACCTCCGCAAGGGCGGGTTCTACCGCGAGGTCAGCTTCGGGAAGAGGTTCTACATCGGCGACGTTAAGGCGAAGCTCTATCCAGCCGGCCACATGCTCGGTTCGGCCGGAATAAAGCTCTGGCTCGATACCGGAACGCTCTTCTACACCGGCGACACCAAGTGGTTCAAGCTGAGAACGGCAGAGAAGAGTCGCTTCCCGAGGGCGGACTTTCTGATAATCGAGGCCACCTTCGGCGTTCCGGCCTTCACGTTCCCCTCGCCGAGGGAAGCTGAAAAGAAGCTAATCGCCTTCGTCGAGGAAGCCATTGACAGGGGAAAGAGGCCCGTTCTCTACGTGAACCAGACCGGGAAGGCGCAGGAAGTTATGAAGATACTCGACGTCCACGGGATAACTGTAAAGCCCTCGCGCGAGATGCTGAAGGTTGCCTGGGTTTACTCCAAGTTCGGGGTTCGCTTTGGCAACATCGAGAGGAATGGAGAGGTAATCCTCCGCTCCTACCGCTCGCCGAGGGTCGAGAACTCTTTGAGTCCCTGGGAGCTTACCGTTTCCGGCTTCGGGAGGCTGAGGCTCAGCAACCACGCCGACTTCTGGGAGTTGGTGAGGATAGTGGAAAGGGTGAAGCCTGAGAGAATCTTCACCGTCTACGGCTTTGCCAGGGAGTTCGCGGGAATCCTCCGGGGGCTCGGCTACGATGCCGAACCCGTGGAAAGAACATCAGAGCTCACAGTTTAACTAACCTCATGGAACTAAAATCGAAAAGTTTATAAAGGGTTGACTTTTTAGTAACTATCGGTAACCAAAATAAAGACCGTCGGGAGGTGATGCCCGATGGTCTGGAGGAGGGACCGCTACTGGGACCCGTTTGACATAATGAGGGAAATCCAGGAGGAGATTGACGCCATATTCCGCGACTTCATGAGGGGCCCAAGGCTCTGGAGCTACCGCGAGCCGGAGCGCATTGAAATCAGCGAGACCTGGAGAGAGCCCTTCGTGGACATCTTTGACAGGGGAGACAGGTTCGTTATCACCGTCGAGCTTCCGGGAGTCAGGAAGGAGGACATCAAGCTCAGGGTTACCGAGGACACCGTCTACATCGAGGCCCAGATAAGGCGCGAGAAGGAGCTCGAGGAGGAGGGCGCGATAAGAATCGAGCGCTACTACACCGGCTACAGGAGGGTCATCAGGCTTCCGGAGGAGGTCATTCCCGAGAAGGCGAAGGCCCGCTACAACAACGGCGTCCTCGAAATCGAGCTCCCCAAGAAGGCCCCGAAGAAGCCCGAGGGCGAGGGTGTCGAGATTAAGATTGAGTGAAATTGGCTCTTTCGTTGTTTTTCATTTGAAGGGGCTCCGCCCCCAGGTAAAATAAAGCCCGTCACAATCATCGCTCACAAAACGGAGGTGGTGTATATGAGTGAGAGGAAGGAAATCAAGCTTAAGGTCGCGTCCGCTTATCAGAGGGACGTTGGTAGGGGAATCGTTAGGATTGACAGGAAGGCCATGCGCGAGCTCAACGTCCAGCCCGGCGACATAGTCGAGATTATCGGAACCAAGAACACCGCAGCGGTCGTCTGGCCCGCTTACCCGGAGGACGAGGGACTCAACATCATCAGAATGGACGGAACAATCAGGAAGAACGCCGGCGTCGGACTCGGCGACGAGGTTACGGTCAGAAAGGCCGACGTTAAGGAGGCAAAGAAGGTCATCGTTGCTCCAACCGAGCCGATTAGGTTTGGAAGAGACTTCGTCGAGTGGCTCCACAGCAGACTCGTCGGCAGGCCCGTCGTCAGGGGCGACTACATAAAGATAGGAATCCTCGGCCAGGAGCTCACCTTCGTCGTCACCGCGACGACTCCGGCCGGAATAGTCCAGATAACCGAGTTCACCGACTTCCAGGTCAGCGAGAAGCCCGTCAAGGAGGTCGCCAAGACCGCAACGCTCGGCGTTACCTACGAGGACATCGGTGGCCTGAAGGACGTCATCCAGAAGGTCAGGGAGATGATTGAGCTCCCGCTCAAGCACCCGGAGATATTTGAGAAGCTCGGCATCGAGCCGCCGAAGGGTGTCCTGCTCTACGGTCCGCCGGGAACGGGTAAGACCCTCCTCGCGAAGGCCGTCGCCAACGAGGCAAACGCCCACTTCATAGCCATCAACGGCCCCGAAATAATGAGCAAGTACTACGGTGAGAGCGAGGAGCGCCTCAGGGAGGTCTTCAAGGAGGCCGAGGAGAACGCACCGGCGATAATCTTCATCGACGAAATTGACAGCATTGCCCCGAAGAGGGAAGAGACCCACGGCGAGGTCGAGAAGAGGGTTGTTTCACAGCTCCTGACGCTGATGGACGGTCTGAAGAGCAGGGGCAAGGTCATAGTCATAGGTGCCACCAACAGACCGGATGCAATAGACCCGGCCCTCAGGAGGCCAGGAAGGTTTGACAGGGAGATTGAGGTCGGCGTTCCGGACAAGCAGGGCAGGAAGGAGATACTCCAGATACACACCAGGGGAATGCCCATCGAGCCCGACTTCAGGAGGGACAGGGTGATAGAGATACTTGAGAAGCTCCGCGGTGACGAGAGGTTCAGGGACGTTATAGACAGAGCCATAGAGAAGGTCGAGAAGGCGAAGGACGAGGAGGAGATAAAGAGAGCCCTCAGGGAGCTCGACGAGAGGCTCTACGACGAGGTCAAGGCGAGGCTCATCGACGCGCTCCTCGAGGAGCTGGCCGAGGTCACCCACGGCTTCGTTGGAGCGGACCTCGCGGCTCTGGCGAGAGAGGCGGCGATGGCCGCGCTCAGGAGGCTCATCAAGGAGGGCAAGATTGACTTCGAGGCCGAGCACATACCCAGAGAAGTCCTCGAAGAGCTCAAGGTCACCAGGAAGGACTTCTACGAGGCGCTCAAGATGGTCGAGCCTTCAGCACTCAGGGAGGTCCTCCTCGAGGTTCCGAACGTCCGCTGGGACGACATTGGAGGTCTCGAGGACGTCAAGCAGGAGCTCAGAGAGGCGGTAGAATGGCCCCTCAAGTACCCGGAGGCCTTCCAGGGACTTGGAATCACCCCGCCGAAGGGAATCCTGCTCTACGGTCCGCCGGGAACCGGTAAGACTCTCCTCGCCAAGGCTGTAGCGAACGAGAGCGAGGCCAACTTCATCGCCATCAAGGGTCCAGAGGTGCTCAGCAAGTGGGTCGGCGAGAGCGAGAAGAACATCAGGGAGATATTCAGGAAGGCTCGCCAGGCGGCTCCGACGGTGATATTCATCGACGAGATTGACGCAATAGCACCCCGCCGCGGTACGGACGTCAACCGCGTAACCGACAGGCTTATCAACCAGCTCCTCACCGAGATGGACGGAATCCAGGAGAACAGCGGTGTCGTCGTCATCGGTGCCACCAACAGGCCCGACATCATTGACCCGGCCCTGCTCAGGCCAGGAAGGTTCGACAGGCTGATACTCGTGCCAGCGCCGGACGAGAAGGCCAGGCTGGAGATATTCAAGGTGCACACTAGGAAGGTCCCGCTCGCGGAGGACGTGAACCTCGAGGAGCTCGCCAAGAGAACCGAGGGTTACACCGGTGCCGACATAGAGGCCGTCGTCAGAGAGGCCGCGATGCTCGCCATGAGGAGGGCGCTCCAGGAAGGCATCATCAAGCCCGGCATGAAGGCCGACGAAATCAGGAGGAAGGTCAAGGTCACCATGAAGGACTTCGAGGAGGCACTGAAGAAGATTGGGCCGAGCGTCAGCAAGGAGACTATGGAGTACTACAGGAAGATACAGGAGCAGTTCAAGCAGTCGCGCGGTTGACCGCGTGCTCCCTCAAATTTTTAACTTCTTCCGCCTAACCTCTGAGGTGGTTCGATGAGGAGGAAGCTTGGGGTTTTGGTTTTTCTGGCGGTAGTTCTGATGATGTACCTCTACCCCCTTTCGATAGTCCCGCTCCTGCTCCTCGCGAGGGAGTGGGAGGAATTCCGGGAGGAGTGGAGAAAGTCTGCCCTTTTTATAGGGCTCTCGATACCGCTCTACGGGGCGAAGATTGCCCTCGGCATCTCCGGCTGGGCCAAGACCCTTGGGATAACGCCAATTCACGTTTCGCCGGCGGTCTGGTGGGTGGTTTACCTGACCTTCACGGCCCTTCAGACGTTGGCGGTTTACTACGTCTACCGCGCCGGAAGGAAACTCGGCGACTACGCGAGAACCGGTGGCCTCGTAATGCTGATTGCCGTTCCGCTACACCTGCCCAGTCTCAAGCTCTACTTCATCCTCACGTGGACCGGGTTGCTCCTCTTCCTGCTCGGTCTTGAAAAGGGAAAGGAGGTGATAGGATGATTTACGGAGTGCTCTTGAGCATACCCGAGAAGTTCGTGACCAAGTACGAGGACGAAGTCAGGAAGACCATCGGCTACGGCATAGCAAGGGGCGACATAATAAGCTTCACCGAGGCCCGCTACAAGGGCGACGTCGCCTTCGTGATGCTCGCCCGCTCCAACAGGGCCGCAGAGAGGGTTGTAAACGAGCTCAAGGAACTGCCGATAAACGTCAAGGTCATTGAGATTGAGGGCGAGAGCTGATTTGCCCCCTACTTTTTATTGCGCTCGTTTTCTTTTTAGGCAACCGGGAAAGAGAACGGGAAAAGTTCCGGCCAGGCCGCGGGGCATGAAGGACGGCAGGTTCAACAGGCTTGATTAAGCAACCCACTCGAGCTCGTAGCCCCTCGCGCGGAGCTTCACCATTTCTTCCCTCGCTATTCTCTCGGCCTTCTTTATGTCGTTGGTGACGACTATCTTCTCCTTGGGCAGGGTGTTGTTCATATAGTAGACAATCCTCACGAGCATAACACCACCCCCAATGTATCACTGGTGGTGAGGGGTTTGTCGGAGGTTTTAAAAACATTATTGACCATAGCAATACATCAACGAACAGAATAGTGCGAACAAAATAGTACATTGCAGAACAATTATAGACACGAGAACCAATGTGCTGAAGCATGCAAGGAAGTTAAGAAAGGGGAGGTCACTCAAGCTTCTCAAGCTCGTAAACCACAGCGTCCTTCCGCCTGAGCTCCTGAACCGCGATTCTCCTCGCCTCGTCGGCCGTTTCGGCTTCAAACACTATCGTCTTCCCGCTCTCCTCTCCACCGTGGAGGGTGAGGGCCCACCTCATAGTATCACCGCGGGGTTTGTCATATTGCCAAACTTTATAAGTTTATTGGGGCCAGATTTGTCACATGAGGCTCATTATAGGGCGAGAGATTATCGAAATGCTCATCGAGATGGCCAAAAACGCCAACGTTGAGGTCTGCGGCTTCCTCCTGGGCCGGAGAGATGGAGAGGGGGTTCTGGTTTCGGAAGTGAGGAAAGTCAGGAACAGGCTCAACTCCCCGAGCGCCTTCGAGATGGAACCGGAGGAGATGGTCAGGGTTCTCAATGAGGCCGAAGCGGAGGGCCTTGAAGTCGTTGGAATCTTTCACTCCCACCTCAAATGCCCACCAGTGCCGAGCGAGCGCGACTTGGAGGGAATGAGGAACTGGCCGATTATGTGGCTCATCGTCACACCGGAAGGGGAAGTCAGGGCGTGGGTTCTGAGAGAGGGAGAAGTGGAGGAAGTTGAAATCGAAACCGGCCCATGCGAAAACGTTAATAATCACTAAGCCTTACTCTGGCGGGTGGTTTTGATGGACGTTAATGTTCATTTCCTAACATCCCAGATAAGGCAGGTTGCGAGGGAAGCGACAAACGAGGAGGAGCTCAGATATGGAGTGTCAAAGGTTCTGGAGAGCGTTGTTGTCGAACTGGGAGTTAAAGGGAGGTTCGAGAAGGCAACTGCCTTTCTGGATTCTGGTAGAAAGAGAAAAGGGAGAATCGATGCCCTTTATGGTGTGTTATAATTGAGTACAAGGCTCCAGGAAAGCTTAAGGACAAAAAGACGCTTGAAGATGCCGTAGAACATGTGAAGAAGTACATAACTGGAGAAGCTGGTAGCGTTGAGTTCTATCCCTACTATCTGGGCGTGGTTTTTGATGGACACACCATAGCCTTCGTGAGATACTGGAAGGGTTCCTTTAGGACTATTGGACCTCTTTCGTTCAACGAGGAGTCACTTGAGTACCTGCTCGACGCAATTAGAGGCCTAACGAGAAAGCCTCTTGAAGCTGAAACCCTGCTGAAGGACTTCGGACCAAAGAGCGAAATAGCACATAGGGCACTGAAGGCGTTCTATAACTCTCTTGAACACCCAAAATCAGAGCGTATCGAGCTTCTTTTCGAAGACTGGCGGAGGATATTCTCTCAAGTTTGCTCCTACACACCGGAAAAGCTGAAAAAACTCGCCAAGTTCTACGGCTTTGAGAACGCAGACCCAGAGAAGCTAACCTTCGCACTACATACATACTACACACTTCTTATGAAGCTCATCGTAAGTGAGATAGTGAGCGTTCTCTCCGTGGGACTTGCCAGTTCAATCCTCACAAGACTCCACGAGAGTTATTTGAATAGCTCAGAAAGCCTAAGGTTTGTTCTCGAAGAGGAGCTCGAAGAAGGCGGTTTGTTCAGGCAACTTGGCATAAGGAACTTTCTTGAGGCAGACTACTTCGCCTGGTATCTTGAAGAGTGGAACGAGGAGATAGCAGAGGCCGTTCACGAGATGGTCAGGAAACTTATGGACTACGAGCCTTCAACAGTTGAACAGACGCCCGAAAGGGTTGAAGACCTGTTCAAGAGGCTCTATCAGAACCTCGTCCCAAGGGAAATAAGGCACAGCCTTGGGGAATATTTTACCCCTGATTGGCTGGCCGAGCTCACACTTGAAGAAGCCGGTTACGACGGAAACCCTGACATGAGGGTTTTGGACCCAGCCTGCGGTTCTGGAACTTTCCTCGTTTTAGCCATAAAGAGAGCGAGAGAATGGGCGCTGGAACACTGGGGAGTCTCAGCCGATGCCCAGACAGAACTACTCGAAAAGATAACCAAAAACATAGTCGGAATAGACCTCAACCCACTCGCTGTCCTCGCTTCAAAGGCAAACTACCTGATAGCCCTCGGAAAGCTGATTAGATACAGAACCGGCGATGTGACGATACCCGTTTACCTTGCCGATTCCATTACTGTAAGCACCAAGACCTCAGCAAGAGGAGGAAAGAGAATAGCACTGAAGACCGTGGCAGGGGAATTCGAGGTTCCGTTGGAAATAATAGAGAATGGCCTCGTTGATAAGGTCTTTGAGGCCATTGAAGATGGCCTGAGGAGGAACTACAGTCCTGGAAAGTTCGTGGCATACCTTTACACTTACAAACTGAAGGGAAGAAAGTTCAGCCAAGACACAGAGGATGCACTCAAAGAGCTATACAAAAAGCTCTATCAGCTTGAGCAGGAAGGAAAGGACAGGATTTGGACGAGGGTTTTAAGAAACGCCTTCGCCCCTCTCACCCTCGGGAAGTTCGACCTCGTCGTGGGGAACCCACCATGGATAAACTGGGAGAGTCTGCCGGAAAGCTACCGCGAACTGACGAAACCGCTCTGGCAATACTATGGACTCGAAAAAGGTTCAGGAAAAGGTATGGGACGTGTAAAGAGAGACATGGCCATGCTATTCGTCGCCAGAACCTTCGACCGCTACCTCAAGCCCGGCGGAAGGTTAGCCTTCCTCGTGCCATTCACCCTCTTCAAGACGCAGGCGGGGGCCGGCTTCAGGAAATTTTTAACGTACGGCAGAAGGAGAGAGCCAAAGATACCTGTCAAGCTCCTCAGGGTTCACGACTTGGTGACCCTCTACCCCTTCGAGGGAGCGACCACGAGAACCGGATTGCTGGTCATTGAGAAAACCGAAAAAACAGAGTTCCCGGTGCCGTTGATTGTGTGGAACTGGCCGGACAGCAAGGGGGCGGACGTTGAGGCGACGCTGGAGGATGTTAGGAAGAAGGCGAAGATTCATCAGCTCGTGTTCATTCCGATAGAGGAAGGGAAGCCTGAAAGCCCGTGGATGATGACAACAGAGAAAGCCTACGAGGGGATTAAGAAGGCGCTGGGAAGTTCTGAGTACCGGGCTTATGAGGGAGTTCTCACGGCTCTTAACGGTGTCTACTGGGTCAGAATACTCCAAGATGTCGGTGGAGGAAAGGTTCTGATTGAAAACCTGTGGGATGTTGGAAAGAAAAAGGTGAAGAAGGTCAGGAGAATCGTTGAAAAAGACCTTCTGTACCCCCTCGTCAGAGGTAGAGACCACAACAGGTGGCATGTAGAGGATTCGGGGATTTATATTCTCGTCCTCCACGACCCAGAAACCGGAAAGCCCCTACTGGAAGAGAAACTTCAAGTCGACTATCCCCTCACTTACGAGTATCTGGTAGACTTTAAGAAAGAGCTGGAAATCCGCTCAATACACAAGCTCTGGGGCAAAGGAAATCCGTTTTATTCCGTTTATGACATTGGGGAATACACATTCAGACCATACAAAGTCGTATGGAAATATGTCGCTGGAAAAATCAGCGGAAAGGCTGAGTTCTCGACTGCTGTGATGGCCTACAAGGATGATGAATATCTTGGACAAAAAATGATGATTCCCAATGAGAAAATAATGCTCGTTCCCTTAGAAAATGAAAACGAAGCCCACTACCTTTCGGCCGTTCTCAACTCCACGATAACACAGCTCATAGTGGCAAGTTACACAATTGAAACACAAATTTCAACCCACGTCCTCAACAACGTGAAAGTGCCGACCTTCGACCCCTCCACTCCAACTCACATCGAACTCGCCGAGCTCTCAAAGAAGGCCCACGAAGTTGCCAGAGAAAAATACAAGCTCCTCGACGAGCTGAAGGTACTTAAGGCCTCGCTCAAGGGTAAGCGGGGCAAAGAAAGAGAAGCTATAAAGGCAAAAATCGAGGAGCTCAACGAGAAGATAGCGGAAACCGAAGAAAAGCTCAGAAAAATCGAGGCCGAGATTGACAGGAAGGTTGCAGAGCTCTACGGCATAACCAAGGAAGAGCTCAAGGAAATCGAGAGACTCTATGAAGTGCTTATGGAGTAATCAAATGTTTTAAGCATTGAACCCAAATTACAGTTAGGTGAACCGGAACATGGAGGACGTTACGATAAAGAAACTCATAGGGAACCTCGACGTTAGAACGGTTCGGGAGTTGCTTGAGGCCGAGGAAGTAAGGCGGGAGATAAAAGAACTCGCCAAGACCGTCCGAAGGGGAATGTTCGGCGAGGGAGGAACGAACGAGGAATTCAGAAGGCTCAGGGCTGAGGTGAATGAGCAGTGATATTCATCGACACGAATGTCTTCTATCACTACGTTACCAACGGCGAGTTTGCAGACCTCGCGGAGGAAATACTGACGTCAAAAGAACCCAAAATAACCTCAGACACCGTTGTGGATGAGTTCCTTTTCATTATCATCAAGCGAGAAGTCAAGAGGAACTTTGGCATAAATTCCACGCTCAGCCTCAAAGAGAAGCTTGCAAAAGATGACTCGCTCCTTGAGTTCGTTTATGAAACAGGAAAACAAGCACTTGCAGTTTTTGAAAAATTCGACGTAATGATTGTTCCAGATTCCCGTGACTGGGCCAAGATTCTGGTCCTAATGAAATTTTACAGGCTCCTGCCACATGATGCGAGGATAGTGGCCACCGCCCTTGAATATGGGGCAAGAAAATTGGCAACATTTGACACAGACCTTAAAGTAGCAAAAGAAGTTGTAGAACTTATCCCGCCATCATTTTGGGAAACTACTCGTCCCTAATCACTATCTCTATCCTCCTGCCCTCGCGGTAGCCCTTCATGGCCGAGAGCATGCCCTTTATCGTTTTCTCTACCAGTTCCTGAACCCAGTCCTTCATCGGCAGAACCTGTCCGTCTATCTTGACCGTGACTTTGGGCTTCGAGCTCAGCACAACGCAGTCCTTGAGCGTTTTCTCGCCCCTAACTATCATCCTCGCCATCTCGGCGCACTTGAAGCCGCAGAGGCCGCAGTCTATGTTTGGCAACATAAATGCCCTTTTCTCGATGAGGTCGGCGAGCCTCTCGGGTTCCTTCGTCGCGTCAATAACGGGGAGGCCGTCTATCTCCTTAATCCCCGTCGAAGCTATGACCCCGCTCACCGCTATGGCGAGGCCGTCGTTAAGTTCTCTAACGTCCTCCTCGCTCCTCGCGCATATCACCTTGGGGACGTGCTGTATCGATTTGAATCCCTCAAGCAGGAGGAAATCAGCCGAAACCATTGAGAAGAGCGCGTTTATGTCCTTGGCCTTGAAGAGCACCGCGTCGGTGTCGTGAGCCCTAACGAGAACCGCATCGGCAACCTTCGAGAACCGCCAGGTGTCGCTTCCCTCCCTGTCGAAGTCGGCGTGCATACTCTTCGCTATCGCGACGCGATAGTTTCTCTCCTTCAAAACCCTCGCGACGGCCTCAACCGTAGTCGTCTTTCCGCTCTTCTTGAAGCCGACGAAGGCAACGGCCTTCATGTTCTCACCTCAAAGCAGGGTTATCCAGTTGAGGTCGTCTATCTTGACTATCAGCTCCTTGGCCCTGTTGCCCGCGTAATCGGTAACTTCCTTGAGAAGGATTACCTCCTCGTCAAAATCCTCAAGGATTCCTGAAAAGCTCGTCTCGCTTCCAATGCCCACCGCTACTCTCTTCCCCTTCCAGCGCTCCAGCGTCTTGTCGAGCAGGTACTGTTTCTCGCTCATGGCCACCCCCGCCGTTGCTATGTTAGGGACTTTTAATACTTTCCTGGTTGCCAGATACGATAGCAAGACACTGTGACGAAAAGAGAACGGAAAAGTTTATTAACCTCAATGGTCGCCGATAATATGGTATCACTATCAGTGATACTAAAGGCCGCGGCCAGGTACCGTCACCCGCCTCCCCTTTCTTTTCCCTGCCCTTCTGCCGTGAAAGACAGGATTTCAAAAAGGATATAAACAAACCACCGTTCCCCATTCGGGTGGTGACATGAGACTCGTCACGAAGAACGAAGCCGTTAAGCGCGCGCTCATCGAGGAGCTCAGGAAGGAGGGAATACGCTTCGAGGTCCGCTCAAGGGAGGGCTACGAGGCCTTCGTCGGCTACCTCATCGAGGGAACGCTCAGGGAAATCGAGGAGAAGATTGAGAACCTTGAGGGGGCCGACGTCGAGGCAATCAAAGAGGGCTTCCTCTCGTTCAGGGAGAGCCTCAACCACGTCCTTGAGCACCTCAAGGCCGGAGAGAAGGCCGACGAGCTACTCAAAGAAGGCCTCTGGGTGGCTGAGCTTCTCGACCAGCTCTACCGCAACGGGGCAATAGAGTACGACGGCGTCAACGTCAAGCTCAAGGAGGGAATCAACGTCGATGAACTGAAGTTCGAGTTCAAGTTCCCGTTCAACCTCGTCCACGACCCCGGAAAGGTTGAGGAAAAGGTCAAACAGTTCGCCTTCGTGGATTTGGTCATAGAGCACGAGTTCGAAATCCTTGAGCTGAACATCGCCAAGGTGAACGCCCTCGGAAAGATAGCGAGCAAGTACTTCCCCGAGGACTACCTGCTGAAAGCCTACTTCGCCCTCGTCGGCAGGGCAATCCTCGCGGAGGAAATCCTAAAGGCCCTCGGCGACAAGAAAATCCCCGAGGAGGAGCTCGTCAGGGGCTTCCTGAGGGCCTCGCCGATAGCGGTGCCAACGCCGAAGGGGACGCTCGTCATCAACTACTCGCGCGACTCCTTCGAGGAGACCCTCAGGCTTCTCAAGAGGCTCGGCTACGTCGAGATAAAGGGCGGAAAGGTCAGGAAGCTCAAGGATTTGAGCTGATTCTCCCGTCTCTGATTTTAGAGTAAAACCACTTCCTCTCTCGTCTTTGTCCCTGTTTCAGCACTCCGACGTTTGCACCCTTGGGCAACCTTTATAAATTTGGTCATTCAAATGACCAAAATGGTGATGTTATGGTTCAACCTGATGACTTTATTTTGGAGCACCTCCTCAACACCCAAAACCTGCTCGCTCCGTACAACAAGCCCCACAGAAGGGAGCTGTACCCCTGGCTCTCCTCAAAACTGAACGCATATCTTGAAAATGGAACTCCAGACACGGTTCTTCTGCTCGGCATAAGGGGAGTTGGGAAAACGACCCTTCTCGCCCAGCTGTACTTTGAGGCCATAAAGAGAACGAGCCCGAACAACATACTCTACCTCTCGCTCGACAGGCTGAAGGCCCTTGGTCTGGAACTGTTGGAGGTAATTGACGCCTACCGGCGTCTTGTTCGACCAAAAAACGCGGTGCTACTGCTCGACGAGGTGCAGTACGAAAGGGACTGGGATTTAAAGCTCAAACTCCTCCATGATGAGAGGCGGTTCCTCATAATTGCCACCGGTTCATCGGCGATAAAGCTCAGGGAGAGCCCGGACCTTGCGAGACGGGCACTGCACAGGGAGCTCTTTCCGATGACGTTCAGGGAATACCACCTCCTCAAAACCGGTTGCGAACTTCCCGAGCTAATGGGGAAAATCCTTCGGGGACAGGAAGTTTCAATGCCCCCAATAACGGAAGATGTGGAGCTCTACGTAAGGGCCGGCTCGATGCCACTGATTCTCGAAATGGAGGAGTGGGAGGTCTACGAGCGCCTGACCGCGATGCTCGACAGGGTTATCTACCGCGACCTCAGGGACGTGCACGAGTTCGATGCAGAAACGCTTGACAAAACCCTTGACCTTCTCTACCTGCTTGCAACGCCAAAAGGGGAACGCTTCAGCTACGAGAGGCTCTCAAAGACGCTCGGTCTGGCCAAAGGAACCGTTATAAAGCTGATTGATGCCCTTGAGAAGGCCGGTCTCGTGCATAGGATTCTTCCATGCGGTTCGCTCTCAAAAGCAAAGCGGAAAAGTCCGAAAATAAAGTTTATAGCGGTCCCAATAAAGTCGGCCCTGCTCTTTGGCTCCGGCTTCAGCCTGGGGAAGAAGGAAGTCTTTGCCTCGTTGCTTGAAGATGTCGTGGCGTTCTATCTGTTCCTCCTCGCAAAGTCCAGAAACGGCAAACTCTGCTACGAACCCGGCAAAGGAGGGGCAGACTTCGTTCTCGAGGTGGGTGGAGAGAAGGTCGTAGTGGAAGTCGGCCTCGGCAAGGTCAGGAAAGACCAAGTTGAAAGGAGTATGGAGCGCCTAGGAGCAAAGAAGGGCATCGTATTGGGTAGCAAGTATGAGGTGGGGGATAGGATAGCGTTTTATCCCTGGCAGATGTTTGTGGCAGGATTTTAATCCATGAGCTCCGGGGAAAGGTACTCAATCCTCGCCCTTCCGTTTTTCTCCAGCCACTCCAGCAGTTCCCTTGCGAACTCGAACTTCTTTCTCTTACTCTCCCAGACCGGCGAGTGCTCCCTCAGCGAGGGCTTGCTCCACCTCCCAACGATATCGCCGAAGTCGAAGCCAACCAGCGTTATCTCTCTGGCCCCGAGTTCTTCAGCCAAAAAGGCCGCCCTGTCACCGTCGGTGAAGCCCCCGAAGTTGTAGATTATGTCCAGGGGCTCTGTCTGGCAGGTGCCGAGGATTCTCGACAGGAACGGGACGTAGGAGACGAGCTTATCTCCGTTGTCCCCATGGGCGTGGACGACGAGGAAGGAACCTTTGTCGTTGGCGAGTTTTATGTCAGAAATCCTTCCGTCGAGGTCCGTGACGATTACATCGGGAACGAGGCCGAAGTCGAGCAAAGCCGTCGTCGCCCCGTCTGCAGATATGAGCGTCCCGTCCGAGAAGTCGAACTCGGCCAAGGCCCTCTCAAGGCTCGGACCCGCGCCGAAAACGTAGGCTTTCCGCCCGATTACCGCCTCAAGCTCCTCGCGGAGGATGTACTCATCGCCCTCGAGAAGGAGCGAGCGGAGTAGCTCAGCCGACTTCCGGTCTTCCTCGATTGAGTAGCCCATCTCCCTCACGATGCGGAGGTAGAAGGGCTCCCAGTCCTCCCACTTCATATGCGTGCAATTGGACGGAAGGTTTATGAAGGTTTTCTGGAATGGAGCCAACTTCATGTTACAATCTTGTAAAGCTTAATCCATTGTCGTTTAGACAAATTCAGCCACGAAAGGTTTAAAACATCAACGAACTTAAAGGAACACCCGGTGACAACCATGAGCAGATCAAAGCTTGGACTTTTGGTAGTTTTTTTGGTTGTTTTTTCGGTCGTGGCCAGCGGCTGTATAAGCGGCGGTGGTAGCTCTTCAACGAGCCCCTCTTCGACCCCAACGGCAACGGGCTCGGAGAAGGACACGATAATAATCGGCGTTACCGACAAAGTAACCGACCTCGACCCCGCGAACGCCTACGACTTCTACACGTGGGAGGTTCTCAACAACGTCATGGAAGGTCTTGTCAAGTACAAGCCGGGAACACTTGAGATAGAGCCCGCCCTTGCGGAGAGCTGGGAGGTTAACAAGGACTCAACCGTCTGGACGTTCCACCTCAGGAAGGACGCCAAATTCGCAGATGGGACTCCCCTGACGGCGAAGGACGTCGTCAGGAGCATAAACAGGGTAATGACCATTAAGGGCGACCCCTCCTGGCTCGTCACGAGCTTCGTCGAGAAGGTCGAGGCCAAGGACGACTACACGGTCGTCTTCTACCTCAAGCACCCGACCGCTTACTTCCTCGCGCTCCTAACAACTCCACCCTACTTCCCGGTCAGCCCGAAGTACGACAACGACAAGATTGACAGCGACGCCACCTACGGAGGTGTCGGGCCCTACAAGATAGTCAAGTGGGTCCGCGACCAGGAGCTCGTCCTCGAGGCGAACCCCTACTACTATGGCGAGAAGCCGAAGACCAAGAAGATAATCATCAAGTTCTACAACGACGCCTCAACCATGCGCCTTGCCCTTCAGAACGGCGAGATTGATGTAGCTTGGAGGACGCTGAGGCCGACCGACATAAAGAGCCTCAAGGAGAGCGGAAAGTTCAACGTCATCGAGGTTCCCGGTGGATTCATCCGCTACGTCTGTTTGAACACCAAGATTGACCCGACCAAGGAGGTAAAGGTCAGGCAGGCCCTCGCGGCGGCCGTTGACAGGAACGAGATTTCCAAGATAGTCTACCAGGGAACGGTTGAGCCCCTCTACAGCCTGATTCCGAACGGAATGTGGAGCCACCTCGACGTATTCAAGGATAAGTACGGCGACGGCAACATCGAGCTGGCGAAGAAACTCCTCCAGGAGGCCGGCTACTCAGAGAGCAACCCGCTCCAGATAACCCTCTGGTACACGCCGACCCACTACGGCGACACCGAAGCCTCGTTGGCTCAGGTTCTCAAGAGCGAGTGGGAGAAGACCGGAATGATTAAGGTCACCATCAAGAGCGCCGAGTGGAACACCTACACCGACTACGCGAGGAAGGGCCAGATGATGGTCTACCTCCTCGGCTGGTACCCAGACTACCTCGACCCCGACGACTACACCACGCCGTTCCTTGACAGCGACGCCAACGGCTGGGCCGGAACCGGCTACGAGAACCCGACAGTGAACGAGCTCCTCAGGAAGGCCCAGACCATAACCGACCAGAACGAGAGGGCCAAGCTCTACGAGCAGGTTCAGCAGATACTCGCCCAGGACGTTCCCTACATACCGCTCGTCCAGGGCAAGCTCTTCGTCGTTACCCAGAAGAACGTCAAGGGCGTCGTAATCGGCCCAGACATGATATTCCGCTACTCCACCCTCTACAAGGAGTGATTTCCTTTTCTTTTCCCACTTTAGTGAGGTGATAGAATGGCAAGGGGACTCGGCAGGTACATCCTTATCAGGGCTTTAATGATAATCCCGATGATACTCATCCTCTACACGATTGTCTTCTTTTTCCTGAGAATCCTTCCCGGAAACCCGATTTTAGCCGTTGTCGGAACTAAGAACATCCCTCCAGAGCAGTTGAAGCACCTCGAACACCTGGCCGGCCTCGATAAGCCCCTCTACGTCCAGTACTTCGACTACCTCTGGAAGATGCTCCACGGAGACTTGGGCGTTACGCTCGCCTCGCCGATGGGCAAGCCCGTTTCGAGCTACATAGCGCTCCGCCTTCCCGCGACGATAGAGCTGACCATATTCGCCTTCACGGTCAGCGTGCTCCTCGGAATAGCGACAGGCGTCCTCGGCGCCGTAAAAAAGGGCACGAAAACCGACACCGCGATGAGAGTTTACAGCATAGTGGCCTACACCCTCTTCATTCCCTGGTTCGGCATGATGCTCCAGTACCTCTTCGGCGTCAAGCTCCACTGGTTGCCGACCTCGGGCAGAATTGACCCATCGATAACGTCGTTCCACCCGATAACGGGCCTCTACATCCTCGACAGCATAATCCAGGGCAACTGGACGGCCCTCGGAAGCGTGCTCGAACACCTGATTCTGCCGAGCCTCACCCTCGGAATAGTGCTCAGCGGTGCCTACACGAGGCTCGTGAGAAACAACCTCGTTGACGTCCTCAGTCAGGACTTCGTGAGGGCCTACAAAGCGAGGGGCGTTCCCGATAGAAAGGTCCTGCTCTACGCGCTCAAGAACGCCTTCATTCCCGTCGTCACGCTCATGGGCCTCCAGTTCGCGATACTCCTCGGCGGAGCCGTTCTGACCGAGACGACCTTCAACTGGCCGGGGATGGGAACGTTCATAATGGACAGGATAAGCTACCGCGACTACAACTCGATACAGGGAGCGGTGATAGTGTTCGCCTTCTTCGTCGGCGTAATCAGCCTCATCGTCGACGTCATCTACGCCCTCCTCGACCCGAGGGTGGAGTACTGAGGTGATGGCAATGATGGTCATCGAAGGGTTCGTCAAGCTCCTCCGCGAGAGGAAGCCCGGGAGGGGCCTCTTCATATTCGGCTTCTCCATAGTGCTCATCGTAATCCTGATGGCGATTTTCGCGCCCTGGATAGCGCCCCACAACCCGACGGAGATAAGCGCCGACGTATTCCAGCCCCCGAGCTGGAAGCACCCGATGGGAACCAACAACCTCGGCCAGGACGTCTTTTCAAGGATAGTCTGGGGCTCGCGCGTAATCCTCTACGTCGTTGCCGTTGCGACGACGCTCTCAATAGTCATAGGCGTCCCCCTCGGCCTGCTCTCGGGCTACCGGGGGGGCAAGATAGACAGGGTCTTGAGCATGGTAATGGACAGCATCTACTCCTTCCCGTCGCTCATCTTAGCCATAGTCATCGCCGTCGTCCTCGGCCCGAGCCCGATAAACACCGCAGTCGCGATAAGCTTCGTCTACGTGCCAACCTACTTCAGAATGGTTCGCGGGCAGACGCTCAGCCTGAAGGGTCAGCTCTTCGTCGAGGCCGCAAGGGCCCTCGGCGTCAAGGACTGGGAGACAATGAAGAAGTACATCCTCCCCAACGTCCTGCCGACGGTTCTCGTCGTCTTCACTCTCAGCGTCGCCGATGCCATACTGACGGAAGCCGGTCTGAGCTTCCTCGGGCTCTCTGTAACCCCGCCAACGCCCGACTGGGGCTACGACCTGCGCGTTGGACAGCCCTTCCTGCTCGACGGCTACTGGTGGCTGGCCTTCTTCCCAGGAGTCATGATAATGCTCCTCGCGATGGGCTTTGCCATGATTGGAGAGGCCATCAACGAGAGGCTCTCCCTTGGAACGAGGTGATGAAAATGCTCCTTGAGGTCAGAAACCTTAGCGTTTACTACTACACCCTCTCCGGAGTTGTTAAGGGCGCCGAAGGGGTCAGCTTCAACGTCGAGGAGGGAGAGTGGATAACCTTCGTCGGCGAGAGCGGGAGCGGGAAGTCAACGGTGGCACATGCGGTCATGAACCTCGTTCCCTCACCGGGAAAGGTCGTCTCCGGCGAGGTAATCTTCGAGGGAAGGGACATACTCAAGCTCTCCAAGGAGGAGCTGAGGCAAATCAGGGGAAAAGAAATGACGATGGTCTTCCAGGACCCGATGACGAGCCTCGACCCCCTGCGGACGATAGGCGACCAGATGATTGAGGCCATGACCGTCCACGGCGTCCCAGAGGATGAGGCGAGGGAAAAGGCCAAGGAGCTCCTCCAGAGGGTTAATCTGCCTCCCGACAGGCTCGATTACTACCCGCACCAGCTCTCCGGTGGCCAGAGACAGCGCGTCAGCATCGCGATTGCGATGGCCTTCCGGCCGAAGCTCCTCATAGCGGACGAGCCGACGACTGCCCTTGACGTCATCGTCCAGGACTCGATAATGGATTTGCTCGACGAGATGAAGGCCGAGGGGACGAGCATCTACTTCGTAACCCACGACATATCGCTCGCGGTTGAGAGGAGCGACAGGATAGCGGTGATGTACGCGGGCAAGCTCGTCGAGCTCGGAACGGTTGAGCAGATAGTCGAGAACCCGCTCCATCCGTACACGAAGGCGCTGATAGAGGCGGTCCCGGACCTGTGGAGCGAGAGGCCGGTCAAGGCGATACCCGGCTATCCGCCGGACCTCAGGAACCCGCCGAAGGGCTGCCGCTTCCACCCGAGATGCCCGCTCGCAAAAGCCGGCATCTGCGACGCGGAGGAGCCGGAGCTGAGGGAGGTAGAGCGCTATCACTTCGTCGCCTGCCACTTCCCAGGGGGTGCAAAGGATGAGTGAGCCACTCCTAAAAGTCGAGAACCTCAAAAAGTACTTCCCTGTCAGGAGAAGCCTCATCGAGTCACTGAAGAAAGTCCCACCGAAGTACGTGAAGGCCGTTGACGGAATAAGCTTCGAGATAGCGCGCGGGGAGGTCTTGGCTCTCATCGGCGAAAGCGGTTGCGGAAAAACCACCGCCGGGAGGACGGTGCTCAGACTGATAGAGCCGACCGACGGGAGGATAGTCTTCGACGGGACTGAGGTAACGAAGCTGAGTCAGGAGGAGCTGAGGCCCTTCAGGCGGAGGATGCAGATTATCTTCCAGGACCCATACTCAAGCCTGAGCCCGAGGATGAAAATTGGCGACGCCATAGCGCACCCGCTCCTCGTTCACGGCCTCGCGGAGAAGGAAGAGGCCAAGGAGATAGCCCTAAAGATGCTCAAGCGCGTCGGATTAACCCCGGAGGAGGAGTTCTACGAGCGCTATCCGCACCACCTCAGCGGCGGCCAGAGGCAGCGCGTCGTCATAGCGAGGGCGATGATACTCAAGCCCGAGTTCGTGGTCGCCGATGAAGCGGTCTCGATGATAGACGTTTCAATGCGCGCCTCAATCCTCGAGCTCCTTGAGTCCTTCAGGGAGGAGTACAACCTCAGCCAGCTCTTCATAACCCACGACATAGCGGTCGGAAAGCTCATAGCCGACAGGATAGCTGTGATGTACCTCGGGAAGATAGTCGAGATTGGGCCGACCGACGAGGTGCTGAAGAACCCGGCTCACCCATACACGAAGGCCCTCATAGACGCCGTTCCCTCGATAGCGCGCAGGAAGAAGGGCAGGAAGTTCAGGGTGAAGGGCGAGGTCCCGAACGCTGTGGACGTTCCGCCCGGATGCCGGTTCCACCCGAGGTGCCCGTTCGCGACCGAGGAGTGCAGAACAAAGGAGCCGGAGCTCGTTGAGGTTAGCCACAACCACTTCGTCGCCTGCCACCACCCGCTTCACTGACCCCTCAGCTTTTTATCCATTTTCAGCATCTCCCTCCACTGTTTTCCGGACCAGTAGATTTGTCCACAGTTCTGGCAGACGTAGAATTCGTTGTAATTCTCGTAGACCCCCGGTGGAACCTTGCCCTTAACGGCTTCCTTTGGAACCGCTTTTATGGGCCCGTTGCACTTCGGACAGCGCGCGTTAGATGGAAAGAGCTCCCCAAACTGGACGCCGAGGCGCTTCAGTTCTTCAACCTGCCCCTCAAGCGAGTTGGAGTGTAGCAGGAAAGCTTTGACGCCGAGCCGTTCAGCCCTCTCTGCAAGGGCGACGTCCTTGGTGAGGATTACCCTGCCCTCTTTCCGGGCAACCTCGATTATCTCGTCGTCGTCCTCGATTCCGTAGAGTGTGTCGTAGCCGTAGAGGCGCAACCAGCGGGCGAGTCTTCCGAGCATCATGTCGGCGATGAACCTCATTCGCATCGGAAAAAATTGGAAATGGGGTTAAAGGCGTTTGCGGAGCAGGGGCAGAACCGTTAGGAGGACGATGAAGGCGGGCCCGCAGAGCTTTTCGTTCACCTGCTCGCTGGTGGCGATTGTTGTGCTTCCCGTGGTCGTCGAGACGTTTGAAGGTGCTTCTTCAACGGGCCGAATCGGCGCGCTTCCCCTCATGAAGACGTAGTAAAGCCAGCCCTTTTCGTCGAGCCTCGGCTGAAGAAGCGGATAGGTATAAACGGTACCGTTTTTGGAGATATAGCCGATAAGAGGTGGAAGTTCGCGAAGGGTCATGGTGTAGTCACCGCTGAAATGAGGGGAGAAGTAGTAGGTGCCGTTAAAGAAGACGACCCTGGGACAGCAGTAGTACACTATGAATCCGTCGTTCAGGGGGATGACGTAGAGGTATTTCACAAGCTCCCGGTTGGGCGCGAACTTGAGGAGGGTCTTCAGGGGCAGGTACAGCCTCCTCGGATTGGGCCGGGGTTCTATGAAGGCAACCGAGCCGTTATTGAGAAAGTCATCGAACCAGTAGACCCCTTGCATCTTCCCCGGCTCCACCCATTCCACTCTAACGAGCTTGTTTCCCTCAATGCGGTAATAGCGGTCAACGGTGGTGTTGTAGACAAGCCCGGAGAGATACTCCTTTAACGTCGGTCTTGGCGAGGGGGGATACGGATTAACGAAACGGTCCTCTGTAACTTCTACGTAACTCCCCCCTTTGGAGCTAAAGAAGCCTATGAAAATGTTCGAAGCAATAACCGCATCCTCGCTCTCGCTGGTCGGAATCTTCGGAAGAAACCTCTCCCAGCTTCCCCTATGGCAGAAACCTATGTGAACGCTTTTTGGCTCAATCCCCCTCGAGGGAACCTCAGGAACACTAACCGCGAGAGGGGTTAGGTTCGAGCCAGAGTAATATATTACAATCGGCGGAACCTTCTCGTAAGGAATCGTTCTGTTGCCAAATTCGTTGGGGTTCCCAGAGGATGCCGTGAACACGAAGGTGCCGTTAAATCCCATCAGCGACCAGCCCGGCAGGTAGATTAAGTAACCGTTTCTCACAGGCACCGCCCGGAGGTAAGGCTGAATCCAGTCGAGGACGTAGCGGTCGAGGAGGTCTTTGGGAATCAAGAACGAGAAGCCGCCGCCGGAGAACTCCACGCTCCCGTTCTTTATGGTCGGGGAAAGCACGGGAAGAAGGTTCCCGGATTCCGGAACGTCCGAAACTCTAACGGCGCACATCTTATTCGTGTCGACTCTGTAGGCGTAAAGAATGCCGTGTATGGTGTCGCGCCCCCACAGATACCAGTCGCGGGAGAATGTGGCATTAACAACCTGAACCCCCGCTGGAAAAATTGTCTCGTTGAGGTAGTAGAACCCGCTGGAGTTCAAGAGGTAAAGCGTGCTCCTAACCAAGTCGGGTTCGAACTCGATTCTGGCCAGGTAATCGTCCCAGTCCTCAAGGGGGCCGTTGAGGATGGTGTAAGGGTAGATGACCAGTCTTATCACTGCCGTCGTGCCGTTCGAGAAAACGTCGGTCTGAACCTGAACCGGGTCCATGACGCAGGGCTGAGACTGAACGAATGGCAGGCTTAATGAGATGATTAGGACCATCAGTAAAATCATCGGTATGTAACGTTTCATGCCATTCACCACCAATACAAGGAACAAGCGGTATAAAAACATTGGCATCGCCGTGGAAACCCCACTAGCTCAGGGGGACAACTTTTATAAGCGCACACCTTATTTTACAACCATAAAATAAAAAAACCGGTGGTCATTATGCTCGTCTACTTCATCGGCACCGGCGGAAGCGAGGGGATTCCTGCTCATCTCTGCACCTGCTCGACCTGCAACGAGGCGAGAAAGTTCGGCTTCGCCCAGAGGAAGCCCTCAACGCTCGCGGTAATTACTGGCAAGGGGAAGGCCGTTCTCTTCGACGTCGGGACCGATATAAGGGACTTCCTCAACGTCCCGCTTGAGGCCATCTTCCTGACCCACTGGCACCACGACCACATCTACGGGCTCTACAAGCTCCGCTGGATGGCAAGGGAGACGGTTCTTTATGCACCGGAGGGGAGCGCCGACGCGCTAATCCTGCAGGACCCGAAGAACCTCCGCCCGAGAACGCTCAGGCCCTTCGAAACGGTCGAGCTCGACACGCTGAGGATTACGGCGTTAAAGCTCAACCACGGCGTTGAAACCCTCGGCTACCTCATCGAGGAGGACGGAAAGGGCGTTGCTCTGCTCTACGACACCAAGGGCCTTCCTGAGGAGACGCGGGAGTTTTTAGAAAAGAAAGCCCCGCTCAGGCTGGCGATTGTGGATGCCACCTATCCACCCGGCTTCGACGACCCCTACCACAACAACGTTGACGAAGCGGCCGAGCTCGGACTTAGATTAGCTGAGAGAACCGTTCTGAGCCACATCTCCCACAAGAACCTGCCGTTCCTTGAGCTAACCGACTACGTGCGGAAGAGGTGGGGGAACAGGGTTTTAGTTGCCTACGACGGCATGGTTTTCTACGTTTAGTCATCCTCCAGAAACCCGAGAAAGGCTATCGCTGTTATGGAGGTCGTCTCGGTGTTCGGGTCTCCGACGGGAATTATCCTCCCATCTTTGACCTCGTAGCCCGTCACAATCCCGCCGTCCTTCGACTGGAGCGCCGTCAGAATCCGGGAGCAGGATAGGTAAACGCTTCTTCCCTCCTCCGGTTCTCCAAGGGCCCGGTAGAGGTAGACGAAGAGGGCGCACTTGTAGGACTGGTAGACGCCGGAGAAGGCCCTGTCCCTGAAACCGCTGCCATCCCACATGGAGAGCAGACGGGAGTAGAGGCGAAACGCTTCATCCCTCTTCCCCCGAAGGAGGTCGCTCAAGGCACCGTAAACGACCAAATCGGCGTAGGAGCGCCAGTCGCGCATAACGCACGAGCGGTTCGCGGTTTCGAGCTTCAGCGTGAAGGTCGCGTTGAACCTCTTCGAATTAACCCTGCCGAGCGTTTTGACCTCGGGGCAATAAAAGCCGTCGAGGGGTCTGCCGAGGAGGGGGTCAACCCTGCCGTTGTAGGAAACGCCGTAGGCCGCGAGTGAACGGCTCACGTTCCTCCAGAGAGTTGAGTTGAGGAGTTTCAGCGCCCTAACGGCCAGAATGTTGTCGTTGGCGAGCCATATCGTCTCGTTATCCGGATAGGAGGTCACGGAAGCCCTCAGGAGGCCCGCTTCGGGGACGTACTGGGACTGGAGGAAGGCCCTCATCGCGGAGGCCTCGGGGGTAGGAGCTCGGGCCGGGGGCTCGATTAGGGGAATGGCAACGAGGAGGATGAATAAGAGCGCGAGCAGAGCAAGCTTCCGGGTCATCAAAGGCAATTGGGGTGGGAGAATAAAGGGCTTGCGGTCGCTGACTTTACACCACGACCAAAAGATTATTAACTACCGCAGAGCTATGTGCGAATAACACTTTTTAAAGTACTACGGGGAATCACAAAATCCGGGTGACGAGGATGGGGGTTGGGGAGCTTATAACCGCAGGAAGGCTCGAAGATGCGGAGACAATGCTCCGGAGCGTGAACCGAGCGGGGCTTGACGAAATGAAGCTGCTCAACTACACCCATAACGTTGTGGAGCTTGCACTCGCTTTCCTTCAGAGGGATGGGCTTGACAGGGCAGTCAATACGGTTCTATCACTCATCGATGCCCCCGATGATATTTCATAGGGACTCGAGCGGATTTTTGAGGAATACCTAGTGGAGTGCACACCCGAGCGCGCCCGCAGAGTGTGGAGGAGAGTTCACCTCATTCCAGAACCGGAGAAGAAGGTCGAAGTCCTGCTGAAAGTTTTGGGCTGTCTGGATGGCGAAGAAGAGAGGAGGAAGGTTCTCTCTGAAGCGTTCGGATGGGCCCTTCGAGTTAAGGGACGCTCCTGGAGAACTTACATGCTCTCAAGGGTTCTCTACAGGGTTCACGACCTCGAATACTACGACCTGATGCTAGAGCTCTGCAGAAGGATAAGATGGCGGGAGAGGCGGCTCGTATTCGAGGACTTTCTCTTCGAAGACGAGAACGCGGAAACATGCGAGGAGTTCGTTGAGACCCTGAGGAAACGCCACGAGGCCTCGGAGAGGGCCCTCGATACCGTCATCGAGGTTCACCTGAAGTACGAAAAGGAGCTTCTGCGGGCGAAGGGGCTCAACCCGGGGTTTTACAGGCTCCTGCCCTGGAGAACCCCCGAGGGTGTTATCTTTTACGCGGTTCCAAAACCCCTCTATCCCCTGGCGGTGCTCTACCTGTGGCTGAGGGGTATCGCCGGGAGGCTGAGGAGTTCTGGTATTGGAGGCCGGTCAGAACCCCTGTGAGGCCGGGGAAAAGGCACCTCGAATTGAGATGGCATGTTCATAGGGCTTTACAGGCCGTTACTTGAGCTGGCCGCTTGCGTGTGGGGTAGATGGGAGGTGAAGTTCCCGCTGCTTACCTTTTCCCAAAAAGGACATCATCTTTTCCCGCAGGGCAGGAGGTCGTAGTTCCCGGTGACGTGGGCGCGGAAGGTTTTCCTGACGAGGGAAAGCAGCTCATCATCGTGGACGGGCTCAAGCTCCTCCAGCGGAAGCAATGAAGCCCCCGTTAAATCGAGTGAGAGCCCCATCCCCTCACCGAAGGCGTCGCAGACCTCCTCGGGGTCGCGGAAGTCCACGGCTCCGGCAACCCACGTGACGGTGTAGCCATCGAGGGGTTCCACGAGAACGTAGCCGTAGCGCTCCCTCTCCGGGAGGAAAAACCTGTAGAGGCCGTAGCCGATGTCCAGAAGGTTCCCTTTAGCCAGCGTAAGGGAGGAAGGAACAACGGGCAGGCTCCCGAGGGCCGTCCACTCGGCGAGCCGGGCAACGAAGAGCTCCATATCGTCGAGCCCGAGTGCCTCTTGGAGGTCCGTCCAGTCGTTCAGGCCGGCAATCAGGAGGACGTTCCATTTGAAAAACTGCCTCAGGAATGCAATCATCTCGTGGCTGTAGGCGTCCCACCACCAGCTCCTCGGGTTGGGGTGTAGCTCGAGAACCGAAAGCCAGCCAACGCGGTAAATCGAGAAGTCCATATCACGGATTTCCTTTCCCTCAATCGTTTTGATGCAGCGCTTCGGGAAGAGCACCCCCGAGTACACCCTCACCGGCTCGGGCACTTTTATCCCGTGTCTGTACCACTCCCGGACGAGCCGTTGTCTTATTTTCTCCTCAAACTCCCAGTCGACGGGTTTAAAGGTTACCCTGCCGAGCTTGTTGACGATGTTAAGCACTTCGTCCAGCATCCTGTCAAAGAAGAGATAAACGTAGTGGTCAACGCCCATTCTCCATCACCTGCGCCCTGAAGAACTCTTCGGCCCTTTTAAGCAGTTCTTCGTTCCCGACCTTCTGGCCAATGCGCTTAAGGGGAAGTCCAACGAGTTTCAAACTGAACCATGCTTTGTCCTCTAAGAGGTCGCGATAGCACTCCTCGTCGGTTAAATCACTCTCCCTAATTGAAACGAGCAGTTTGTAGCTGTCCAGACTTTTAATGAGCACGTACTCCCCCTCTTCCCTCCAGGGCCTTTCAAGTAACTCATAGAGCCCGTCCTCAAGGTCGAGGAGTTCTTTCTTCACTAGGGTAAGGCCAGATGGAAGAACCTCAAGCTTTCCGAGCTTAACGGTTTTGACCAACCATTCGTACAGGAGGAACTGGTTATCTTCTTCAAAGCCTGCATCTCTGAGGTCGTGGTCGTCCGTGTAACCGCAGATGAGGACCGCCCCGGCCCGCATCAGCTTTCCGAGGAACTTTATTAGTTCAGAGCTCAGGACGAACATCCACATGCCAGTGGAGACTCCAATCTGGAGGAGTGTTATGTCATCCTTCGAGTACGTTTCAACCTCAAGCCAGTCAAGGGAGTCTCCCTCGGTGGTTTTCAGCTCGTAGTGCAGTTCCCCCACTGCAACAAGTCTAAAGCCCCTCATGTCAAAGATGAACTTCAGGTGCTCCTCCCTTTCCTCCCGCTGGTATGCGAGTTCGCGGGTGTACCTGAACTCGCGGGGGAGGTTCTCAAGTACTTCCTCCCACGGTTTATCGAACACGGCGAGGGTATAATACGTGGTCCCCATGTCACTCCCCCGATTCATAAACGGAAAGAAGGTAAAAAGGTTTCAGTCAAATTCTGAAGCGTACGGAACCTGCCCATCCATATTGGTCCGGGCGGTAAGCTGGCCAAGCCTTACAGGTCTCCCACGGCAGGGTGTAATTTCTGTCTGGGTATACAAAACCCCTAAAACTGCCGACCCCTATTTTATCCCGGTGATGCCATGCGAGTCCTTGAGCTGGCGAGGCGAAGGAAGACCGTGAGGAGTTTTCTTCCGAATAAACCGCCGAGGGAGGACATCCTAAAGGCCCTAAAGGCTGCAAAGGAAGCGCCGAGCGGAATGAACGCCCAGCCCTGGAGGTTTGTTGTTATTGACGACGACTGGCTGAAGGGGAAAATACGGGAGCTCTGCGAGAGAGAAGAGGAGAAGTTCTACTCAAGGACGAAGGGCGACCTGATGGCGTGGCTCAACGCCAAGGGCTTCAAACCGGAGAAGCCGTTCCTCAGCGAGGCACCATATCTGATTCTCGTCTTCGGCCATACCAAAGCGCCGTACTGGCTTCAATCAACTTGGATTGCCGTAGGATACCTACTCCTCGCGCTCGAAGAGCTCGGCCTCGGGACTGTAACATACACTCCACCAAATCCGAAGCCGGTCGAGGAGCTCCTGAACGTCCCGCAGGATTACAAGCTCCAGACGATTCTGCCCGTTGGGTATCCTGCCGACCCGAAGCCGAAGTACGAGAGGAAAAAGCTTGAGGAGGTCGTGAGCTTCAACGGGTTTTGACAGAACGGCGAAAGTCGGGCTCCTCCACAGCTTTGCGTTGTCATTTTTACCAGAGAAACTCGAAAAGGTTTATCATTTTTAAGTCAAAACTCCAAGCTTAGGTGATGCCATGTTCTCTCGGAGAATTCAAAATGTTGATACGAGCGCCCTCAGGAGGGTTCTGTCGCTTATAAGCGGAGGGGAGGTCATATCCTTTGCCGGCGGCGTCCCGAGCCCAGAACTTTTTCCGATGGAGGAGCTGAGGGAGCTCGTGGCAGAGGCGAGCGAAAATCCCCTTGCCTTCCAGTACAGCTCCACCCTCGGGCTGAAGGAGCTCAGGGACGAGATAGCGCGCTACATGGAGAGGTGGGGCGTCAGAACCTCCGCGGATGAAATCATGGTGACCCACGGCTCCCAGCAGGGGATTGACGCCGTCGCAAGGACCTTCGTGAACCCGGGCGACGTGGTTATAGTTGAAGCACCTACATACTTCGTGGCCCTCAACACGTTCCAGATTTACGAGCCGGACTTCCAGCAGGTGCCGCTCGACGGGGAGGGGATTGACATTGAAAGGCTTGAAGACCTGCTGAGAAGGCTGAAGGCCGAAGGAAAAACCGTTAAGCTCCTCTACACGGTGCCGACGTTCCAGAACCCTGCGGGGGTTACGATGAGCGAGGGGCGCAGAAATGCCCTTGCCGAGCTCGCCGAAGCTTACGACTTCCTCATCGTGGAGGACAACCCCTACGGCGAGCTGAGATACAGAGGAAAGGCCGTCAAAGCCGTTAGGGCGTTTGCGCCCGACAGGACCGTCTACCTCGGGAGCTTTTCCAAGGTCTTCGTGCCCGGCTTCAGGATAGCGTGGCTGAACGCGCCGGAAGAGCTCATGGAGCGCCTCGAAGTGGCCAAGCAGACCGCCGACGTCTGCACCAACAGCTTCGGCCAGCACGTGACGCTTCTCTTCATGAAGAAGGGTCTCCTCGAGCGGCAGATAGAGAGGCTGAGGGAGGCCTACGGGCCCAAGATGGAGGCGATGCTTGAGGCGCTCGAGGAATTCATGCCCGAAAACGTCGAGTGGACGGAGCCCGAGGGCGGGATGTTCGTGTGGCTGAGGACGGCGAAGAACACGGACGAGCTCCTCGAGGAGGCAGTAAAGCGGGGAGTGGCCTACGTCCCGGGGAGCGCGTTCTACGCCCTCGACCCGAGGAGGGACGAGATGAGGCTGAACTTCACGTTTGAGCAGATTGACAGGATACGCGAGGGTGTGAGGCTCCTGGCTGAGCTCCTCACTTAACGTGACCCCCAGGCCACAAGGTTTCTGGGGATAACTCCGTTAGATAATCTTCCCCAAAGATAGTGTCTCCCCAAGTCTCTGGAGTATCTCAAGCTGTCCTCGAGTCTCAACTGCACACGGTCTGAGCCTCCTAACCTCGGAGAGGGCCCGTTCGAGGGGCAAACGCTTGGAGTACATCAGCCACGCGACCGCTACCGTACCGCTCCGCCCGCACCCACCGAGGCAGTGGACGAGGACTTTCTTCCCTTCCAGAACCTTCACTTCAATCCAGCGGAGGATTTCAAGGAGCTGGCTCAAAGGAGGGGCGCTGAAGTCCGGAATTGGACTGTGAAATACCTCGACCCCCCTCTTTTCCCACTCATCAAGCGAATACGGGAGCTCGAAGTCCTCAACTAAGACCACCACGGCGTCGAAGATTTCGGCAACTTCGTCCAGTTCTTTCTCCACAGGCATCCGCGAGAAGGCGACGTTCTCATCGACGAAGACCGCGGAGGGATACATACCCTACACCCCCACAATCAGGTGTTCCTCACCGCGGGAGCAGGCTATAAGTTTACCGTTTTCGTCAAAGACCCACGCGCCTCCCGGAGGGTAGCTGTTGACGATGAAGGTTCTAACGCCGAGCAACTTCACCCGCTCAGCCATCGCTTCAACGTCTTCCTCGTTAAGCTCCCCGTAGTCAGGCGAGTACTCCATCGGCACGAACAGGTAATCCGGCCTCTTCCGCTTAACCCACTTCGCTATCCTCTTGTTGTACAGGTCGCCGCAGATGATTACCGCCACCTTTCCAAACTCCGTTCTTGCCGTCACCACCGTGTTGCCGGTGCAGAACTTGTACGGTTCTTGAAACTTGCGGTGCTTCAGCAGAACCTCACCGTTGCGCCCGATGAGGAGGGCCGAGTTGTAGATACAGTTCTTGTAGGGCTCCAAAAGGCCGAATACGATGTAAACGCCCGCCTTCCTAGCAAGCTTGCTCACCCTCGCCACAATTTCGCCGTAAAGCCCCGCCCCGCTGAAGTCCCACTCCTCAAAGCCGGTCAGGCAGTACTCGGGAAAGACGAGGAAGTCAGGCCTGTGTTTCAGCGCCTCTCGAAAGCGTTTCTCGAACTCCCACCAGTTGGCCTCGAAGTTTCCAGTTTCAATGCGCATCGGGATTAGCGCTACCCTCATTCTCCCACCGCGGGTTGTAGTCCTTTACCGACATAAAGTTTTTGAGAACCGAAGGTGTTGGATGTTGGGTAGCCATGGAACTGCTCAACCGCTACCGGCTCCTGATGGTGCTGATGCACACAGGCTTCCTTGGGAACCTCGTGGTCATCTACTACCTCTCCAAGGGGCTGAGCTACGCCCAGATAGGACTCGCCACAGCCCTTACAGCGTGGGGAATAGTCCTCCTCGAGGTGCCCACGGGCATAGTTGGAGACCGGGTAAGCAGGAAGCTGAGCGTTCTAATCGGGCTGACGCTGAACGCCATCGCCACCCTCGTTCTGATATTCCTCAACGGCTTTGCAATGCTCCTCCTCTATGCCCTTCTGATGGCCCTGAGCGTTGCCTTCGTCAGCGGGAGCCTGCAGGCGTGGCTCTTCGACACCATGAGGCATCTCGGCAGGGAGAGGGAGTTCCGGGAGTTCATGAAGGGCACCAAGAGCCTGACGATTCCCGTCTCGGCTCTGACGCTCTTAATAGGCGCCTTCCTCGCCCAGCTCTACGGATTCACCCTTCCGCTGGTTCTCTCTTTCATCATCGAGGTTGCGATGATAATTCTCGCGCTCTCAATTCCGGAGTACGGGTTCGAGCCGGTTAGGGAGAGCTACGGAAAGCACACCCTCGGGGCCTTCAGGGAGCTTTTCAGCGGAAGAATCTTCCCGCTCGTTGCCGTTTCAATCCTCGTCTCGCTGGAGACCAACCAGTTCAGGAAGTTCTTCGAGCCGTACCTCGGCAGGGTTTTGGCCATCTACCTCGGCACGACCCTAACAGGAACCCTCGGACTCCTTGGAATAGCCGAGGTTACGGTGAGAACCCTCCCTAAGTTCATTGGGATTAGAATACGGGACTCGTGGAGCCTCAGGCTCTATTCGGTCGCCCCTGTTCTCGTCCCAATCCTGACGATTTTGTCGGTCCTCTACAAAAACCCGCTCTGAATTGTGCTCCTCGGCGTCGTCGCAACGGTCGTCTCAACGGCCTTTCAGTTCAACATTGCGATAGAGCTTCAACACAGGCTCCCGAGCGAGAAGAGGGCGACGATACTCTCGGCCGATTCGATGGTCTCGGCTCTGACCATGGGGAGCTTCTACACGGTTTACGGCTTCGCCGTGAACGCCCTCGGGCTTGCGAAGGCGAGGCTGGTCTTTGCACTCGGCCTTCTCGCGCTCGGCCTTCTCGTGAAGGCGCTTGAAGTTCTGGGACCTTTGGGAGAAGTTCTTAAAGTGGGGCACATTAAACGGGAACATTGAAGGAACGGGAGGCTTGTAAAATGAGAACATACTCCTTCGGCACCGAAACAGTTCCCGTCGCCCTCGCCGGCGACCTGCTCGTTGGAATCGTCCACGACGGGAAAAACTACAGGATAATGCTCGCAAGGCTCGACGGGGAAGAGATAGTTGAGACCCGCTTTTTGGCTGGAGAGAACGACTGGGAGGGCCACAGCGGGGTTAAGCTCGACGACGGCTACCTCATCGGCGGGGCGGTCGAGGGAATTGCAACGCCAGACGGCGGCGAGGGCTGGAAGGCCTACCTCGCGAGACTTGATGGGAACTTAAACGTTCTCTGGGAGCTGAAGCTCGACGTTAGAAGCAACGGGGCCGTTCACTCAATCCTGCCCGCGGGGGATGGAATCATCATAGCGGACGAAACCGGGAGGCCAGGAAACAGGGGCTTCTTCGTGGGGAAGGTCTCCCCGGAAGGCGAGCTCCTCTGGCTGAAAGATTTTGGAAGCTGGGACGACGTCCTCTTCACGGCTCTTCTTCCATCAGGGAACGGCCTAAAGCTCATCGGGAGCGTCAAAAATGGGTGCTGGGAGGTTAGAGCCTTTGACTTCGATGAAAACGGCGAGCTTCGTGGCGAGGAAGCCCTTGCGGAGGGGATAGCGCTGACGGCCTGCTCCTGGAACGGAGAACTCGTCCTGGCCGGCTACCGCGGGGAGAACTTCTGGCTCAGGATTGGTAAAAGGGATGTTGAGCTCGGGAAGGGTAGCGCGACCTCGCTTCTGCCCCTCAAAAATAAGCTCCTCATTGGCGGCGAGCTCGAAGGGAACGCGGTCGTCGTTGAAATCGCCGGCGGAAAGGAGCTAAAGGTTCGGGAGCTCTGGGAGAACGGCTGGGTCGAGGTTTTGGGGGAGGGCATTGTAGTGGGCGTGACGGAGGATTGGGAGATGGTCATCGCCCGCCTCTCCTCCTAATGGCCTTTATTCCAGCATAGGCAAAGCCAAAGTGAAGACCGCGAGCGGGTTCATCGGCACCACTGAAACCAACGTCATGGAAAACGCTTAAAACTCTTTCGCGTTGTAATAATTGGGGATTTTCATGCGACCGGTAGTCCTCAGGGGAGAAAAGGTCTCTCTGGGAATACTACTCAAAGAAGACCTTAGGAAAAGCTGGGAATGGTACAACGAGAGAAACACGGTCAGGAACTTCTTTAACTCTGCTTACTTCACACTCCCGGAGGAAGAGGAGGAATTCTACGAGGAGCTGAAGAAGAACAAGGAAAAGGCGCCTGCCTTTGCCATCATCAAAAACGATGGGACTCTCATAGGCATCGCGGGCTTCAACTGGGTCAACTGGAGCGCGAGATGGGGTGAGCTGTTCTACTACCTCGCACCGGAGGAGAGGGGAAAGGGTTATGGAACGGAAGTCGTGAGGCTCCTCTGCGAATACGCTTTCAGGCACCTAAACCTGCGCAAGGTCTGGGCGAAGGTTCACAGCGACAACATTCCTTCAATCCGGGTTCTCGAGAAGAACGGCTTCTCATTGAGCGGACGGTTCCGGGAGCACGTCTGGAGCGACGGGAGGTACTTAGACGAGCTGATTTACGAGAAGTTCAGAAGGGATGAAAATGATTAAGCGCTTGGAACTCCATCTGAATCTCAACTTCGAGAGGGGAACGCTGGAAGCAGAGGCGAAGTTAAAGCTGGCCGGAAAAGCGGGAACCTTCCTCCTCAACAGGGGCTTGAGAGTGGACTCCGCGAGCGTCCCGTTTTCATGTCGCTTGGAGGGTCTGAGGGGGTTTGAGACCTTCAAGGCCAGCGTCATTCGGCTTAAAGAACCGCTCGAGGAAGTCGAGCTTAACTATTTGGGAAGGCTTGAGAGCTATGAAAGCGTCCTCCCCTACCTCAAGGACTCCATAAGCCGGGGGTACACCCTACTCAGAACGGACTCGCTCTTTTATCCAATCCCGTCGGAGCCAGACTTTGAAAGCATCATCAAGTCGGTCGTGGGCCCCGAATTTAACGCGGAAATAACGGTTGAGGGCGTTCCAGAGGGGTTGGTGGTCGCTTTTGGTGGAGAAATATGCGGGAACCGGCTGAGAATCGAGGGCACAAACAGGCTCGACATTGCCATAGCGCCCTTCACAGTGATTGAAGAGGAGCCCTTCAGGCTCTTCGTTCTGGGCGAGAAAGGAATTGAAAGAACGCTCAAACTGCTTGAGAAGGCATACGGGTTTTATTCATCCATCTTGGGGCGCAGAGCTGATAAGTTCACCGTCATCGAGACGCCGGAGAACTACGGCGGACAGGCCGGGAAGGGCTACGCGCTCGTCACCGGAAGCTCGCTCAGGGCCGAGATACCCACAAACCTATACCACGAGCTCGCCCACCTCTGGAACCCGAGGGCAACGCCCGAGGCTCACCTGAGCAGATTCTTCGACGAGGCCTTCGCCAACTACCTGACGGCGCTGGCGATTAGGGAGATACACGGCGAGGAAGCGTTCAACCGCTTCATCGAGGGCCTGAAAAGGGACTACGAGGTCATCGTTAGGCGCTTTCCAGAGGCGGAGAAGCTCAGACCGTCGGAGTGGGGAAGGCTCGGCCTCTGGGAGCTCTCCTACACGAAGGGCGCGCTGATTCTGTACGAGCTCCACCGGCGGGCAGGTGATGCCTTCTACGACGTCCTAAGGAGGCTCCTAAAAGAGGAGAAAGTGGGCTTCGAGAGGTTCAGGAGAATCGTGAAAGAGGTCGCGGGCATTGAGGTTACCGTTTGAAAAGAGACGGGAGCTGTGGGGAGAAATGCTCTCCAAGCTCATCCACCACGTCCTCGGGAAGGCCCTCAGCCCTGAGGACACGCTTAAAGCTCCGCCTCGCCCGGTTGGTTATCCTTACGAGACCGGCGATTTTAAACGCGAGCGATGGAAGGCGGAGAAAAAAGCGGAGAAAGGAAAGAGGGTTCATTCACTACCCCCGTCGGTCTTTTTCTCCCCTCCAAACCCCTGAGGAAAGCCTGGAACCTGGAACCTTCCGCCGTGCCCCTTTATAAGGCCGCCGAGCATCTCCATGAGCTTCTTGCCGGGGTTTATCGAGTCCATGTACTCCTTGGTGAGCTCAAGCGCCGCTTCCTTGTCCATCCCTGCCTCGACGAGGTTCTTGTAGAACTCCGCCACGCTCCTACCCATTGCCTGAACCCTCTCCGGGCTGTAGAGCTCGTTGAGGAGCTCTTTCAGCGGCTGGAGGATGTCCTCCACCATGTCGCCAACCTTCTCCATGAGGAGGGGTATCTTCTCCAAATCCTTGTCGCCCTCGTAGGCCTCGATGAGGTCTTCAAGCACTCTCGCCTTCTTCCTGAGAACCTCAAGCTCCTCCGGCGTCTTCGCGTTCCTCATCTCCTCAACAATCTCGTTCAGGAGTTCCTCCAGCTTCTCCGGTGCTCCAACCTTCCCGTTCACCATATCAACCACCTCGATAATCATTAGCCCGGTCAAGGTTAATCGGGATTCCGATTATTTCGAGCCACTTTTTGACCACCTGCCTGGAGAGGGCGTAGGTCTTTCCCCTCTCGCCGGGAACCTCAACGACGATTCCCATCTCCCTGAGCTCCCTCAGCTTGGTCCTCACGGTGTTCCGCGAGGCCTTTCCGCGCCTGCCCTTCAGCTCCCGCGCTATCTCGCTCACGTTCGCCCGCTTGAGGTCGAAGAGAATCCGGACGATTTCCCTCGATATGGGGTCGGTAACCTCTGGAACGGCCACCTCTATTCCCAGCCCGCCGTACTGGGCGTAGAGGTTGATAAGGCGAAGATAAGCCTGCGCCAGCTGGGAAACGAGGGCAAAGCTCTCCCTGAGCTCTTCGAGCGCCTTCCTGAGCTCCTGTACTTCCCTGGCGAGTTCCTCATCGGGCATGGTTAATGATTGGGTGGTCAGTCCTTTAGCGTTTCCGGTCAGCGGTGAGCAGTTTTAATGGCTCACCACGAGAGGCCTTCCGTCAGGTTGAGGAGCTGGGAAGCCATGCTTTCTGTGACGTTGCCCCTTGTCCACGCCCGGTACATCCCCGAAACCTCGCGGTCAATATGCAGGAGGACGTCTAGGTTCTCGGCCACGGGTTTTCTCGGGTCTTTGCTGTTCTTAGCGTGGTTGAAGAAGTCGGCTAGGTTTGAGGCTGCAACGTGAACGTTCCAGTAAATTTCCTCCCCGGTGACCTCGTAAAGGGACGAGGAAGCTTCACTGAGCATAAGGGAGCAGAAGGCGTACCTCCCAACCCTCTCCCTAACGAGTTCCTCGCTCGCGTTGTTTTCGAGCATCGTTTCGAGGGCACCCAGGTCCGACAGACAGAAGAGGGCGGTGTTGGAGACGGCCATTAGGCCAGCCCTGGCTTCATCAACCGTAGCGCTCTTCTCGTGGTAGGCGTAGCCGAGGGAAGCTGAGAGGACGAGCAGGACAACGATGATTGCGACGGGGCGCTTCATTAACACCACCTAGCGTAATTGGGAAAGGCCCTTAAAAGGTTTCCCCAACTTAGGGCGGTGATGTTCATGCTCATACGCGAGGCAAGGCCGGAAGATAGGCCCTTCATTGAGGAGATAGCGAGGCTGACCTGGGACGGAGAGGATTATCTAGCGCGGGTCTTCGACGAGTGGCTTGAGGACGGAGGTTTTTACGCCCTCGAGGTGGACGGAAAGGTTGTCGGCACGGCGAAGCTAACCATTCTGCCCGGAAAGGTCGGCTGGCTCGAAGGATTGAGGGTTCATCCCGACTACCGGGGCAGAGGCTTTGGGCGGAAGCTCCACGACTTCATGCTCCAGCTTGGTGAGAGACTCGCGAGGGAAGGCAGGATTGAGGCCCTTGAGTTCGCAACCTACTTCCTCAACCGCGAGAGCATCTCGATGGCCGAAAAGACAGGCTTCCACGTCAAAGCGAAGTTCTTCGTTTTCGGGGCGAATACAAAGGATTTCCAGCCGGAAGAGCCCGAGCGAATCGAGCCAGAGCTGGGCGACCTGACGCTCGGCCTCATTCCTGTAGGTTGGCGCTTCGTGAGGAGGAGCGAGGAGGCTCTGGAGTGGATTAAGCTCAACGCGGAGCTCTACGACTTCAACGGCTTTCGCTTCCTCGTCTCGAAAAAGGGAGCGACGTTCATACCCCTCGACGTCGGCTTGGCCACGCTCAAGGCGATGCTTCCTGCTATGGCATGGGTGGCCCGCGAGAGGGGGAAGGAGAGATTTGACGTTATGCTCCCGAGCGGGGTCAAACCGCTCCTGCCCGGGCTCAGGAGGCTCGGACTTCTCCCCTGGGACGAGAGGGAGGAGCCGAACGTTCTGGTTTTCAGGAAGAAGCTCACGTGAGAGCAAAACAGGGGGACCATCATGATATTCGCCCTCTCAGCAGAGCGGATGAGAGAGCTGCTGCCTCCAGATAGCCCGGGGCCTTCCAGAGTGGTTCAACGAGGCTGGCCTTAGGGCCATTGAACGGGATTTAAGGACGGAGTAGACCCATATCCCGAGTGGAACGAGCCGGCGCCGATTTACGTAAAATGCCTGCGGTAAAAAGAAAACGTGCGGATGGTCATTCTTCTATAAACTTCTCTATCTTCTCCACCTTCTCCTCAATTCCCCCGAGCCTCTTCTCAATCTCCTCAAGCTTCCTCGTCAGCTGAGACGGGCCCCGGGACTCCTCCGGAATGGTACGAACAACGCCCCAGGACAGGGCCGACGAGAGCAGGAGGACGAACACAACGCCAAAAATCGCGTCATCCGGTGTGAGTTTCATTCCCCAGAGGATTCCTATGGAAACGACGATTGCGAAGGCCCAGATTCCCGCCAGGAAGATGGTTCTACTCCCCATCCAACCACCCCCTTATGGACTCGGGACTTACGTGAAGCTCAAAGGGCAGAAGCTCATAGAATCGAAGGGCCTTGCCCTTCTCCTCATCAATCACAAGCCTGCTTTTCACGATTCCGGCCTTTTCAAGCTTTTTCAGGTGTATCTTTGCCAGCCCCCTGCTTACTCCCAGGGAGCGGGCTATCTCATTGAGGTACATTGGCCTTCCCTCTTCCGCGAGCAAGGCGACTATCCTGAGTCTGAGCGGGTGTCCAAGGCCGTCAAGGAGCTTCGCTATCTCCTCCAGCCGCATGTAATCACTCACTAACATGTAATCATTTGATTACATTTAAAGGTTTTGGCACTGACCAGTCGAACCACAGGGAAGAGAAAAATCTTTAAATCTGGAGCGTAATCTGAACGGGGCTTCAAATGCGCTGGAGCGAGATTCCGAAGGATGCCAAAGCCTACATGCTCTACCACACGCTCATTGCTCCCGGCCTGATAGTCTGGATACTCTTCCCGCTCTACCTCATGGAGACCGGCTACTCAATCTTAGAGGTCGGGGCGTTCTTTACAGCTGTCAACATAATCGCGATTCCCCTAACTTACCTCTTCGGCCGGCTCTTCAACCGCTGGGACATCAAGAAGGGCCTTATCGCGATAGACGTTTTAGACGGCATCGCCTACGTTTTGTACGGCCTTGCCAAGGGTGCGATAGCTCCAATTATGCTCTTCGCCGGCAGAACGATTGAGAAGCTCTCGACGGTTCTCTATCCGCTCTACCGGGCCTACGAGCAGGTAATCTACCCGGAGGACAAGTACGAGGAAATCTTTGCCTGGCATCTCCGCTTGCCCGAGATATCTCGGCTTATCACCTTCCCGATTATGGGCTACATCCTCGGCTACGTTTATCCTGGGCCGGAGAGCTACCGTTGGGCGTTTCTGCTCTTCGGTCTCTTCTCGGCCGTCACGGTAGCGTACATCTGGCGGTTCCTCCCTTCCGTTAGTCGGGAGGAGAGGATAACACCGGAGGGCTTCACCTTCAAGGCCGGCGAGTTCAAGTTCCTCCTCGCCTTCGAGGCCCTGCTGACGCTCGCCTGGTCTTTAGCTCCCGAAATCGTGCTGATTAACTACGTCGTCTTCGTGCTCCACAAGACCGTGTTCGAAGTGACGCTGATAGCCTGCGCGAGCAGTCTGGCTTCGATAATAGGAACCTACGCGAGCGAGAGGGTTCCGAAGGGGAAGGGATTCCAGGCGATAGGGGCTGGCATGCTGATTAACGCATTCTACGCGCTGGTGATGGCGCTCTCACCACCCTTCTGGCTCGCCCTTCTCGTCTACGCGGTCGGCGACTTCGGGAGCACGTTCTGGTTCCCCTTCTACCGCTCCTGGATGTTCAAACTCATTCCAAAGGAGAAGGCCAGCGAGTTTCACTCGGCGATATCGAGCTACCGGAAGCTCCTCGCCCTCTTTACGCCCTTCGTTGCGGGAGCGCTGGCAAGCCTTCACCCAACGCTGCCCTACGCTGTGAGCTTCGGGCTGTTCCTTTTGGCGGGGGCGATGTTCTGGTGGCTGGCTAGGAAAGGTATTTATTCAAGAACCGCGAGTTAGGAACGTGGTAGGGATGAGTGAGGTTGTGGTTTCAAAGAGAGACGTGTTGACATACGAGAGGCTAAGAGTAATCTCCGAGCTGGCCCCTATACGGGAAAGAGTGAGGGCCTTCGAGAAGAAATACGGCATGACGCTGAAGGAGTTTGAGAGAAAACTTACGAACTCGGAAGAATCCTTCGAGGCCTGGGACGACTACATCGAGTGGAAGGCCTATGTCAAGAAGCTTGAGGAGCTGGAGAAGAGGCTAAAGGAGATTGAACATGCTGAGAGAGTTAGAATCGCTTGAGAAGAGCTCAGCAGTCAAAAGCTACGAAATCCTCGACTACAAAGAAGGGGACAGCTTTTATTTCCTGAAAATCGGGGCAGAGCTAATAGATGGGAGCGTTCTTTACATCCGGGAATTCGTATCGGAGGATGAGTATAACTACTCTTTTCAATGGCAGAAGGACGGAAAGCTTATAGTCCGCTGGGACAACGCTCCACACCACAAAGATGTTGAGACTTATCCCCACCACAAGCACGTCGGCTCAAAAGACAACGTCCAGCCTTCAAAAGAAATCTCTCTTGAAGACATCCTGAGAGTTATTGAGGAGAAAATTAAACCCCAGTCCTCAGCCTCCAGCCATCTATGCTGAAACCGCCCATCTTCTCAAGGACGTGGTTTACTAACACCTCGGCGTTCTCGGTTTTGACTTCTTTCATGGCCCTGAGGAAGAGGGCAACGAGTTCATCATCCGGAAAATTCGGGAAGAGATAAGCCCTTCTGAAGGCCTTATCGCTGAAGAGCCGATAAACTTTGTCCGCAGGGGGTATTTCAGTCCCGAGAAATCGGGCGTAGGACTCAAGCGCCCTCTTCAGGGTCAGGTGATAGAGGTAAGCGTAGTCTGGGTTTCCCCTTTCCTCGGCGTTCTTTAAACTGTCCAGAGCGTCCCAGAGGAAGTACTTGGCCAGTTTGACTTTCAGGGGGTCGGGCTTTGGAAACGGCTTCCTCATGTACTCCTCGGCCTCGGCTCGAAGGGTCTCTACAATACCCGCCTTGTCGAAGAGGACTTTTCCGGTTAGGATTATCCTCGCGGTGCCCCTGCTGTTTTGAACCAGCTCCTCCTCAAAGTACCTCCTAATGGCCCGTACTGGGTTCGCGAAGTACTCAATCAAAAAGCCGTCCACGAAAACGTTTCCTCTCTCCCGCCAGCCCACATCGTCGGAGAGGATTACGTAAACGTCCACGTCCGAGCGGGGAGTTTGAAGACCGAGGGCGTAGCTTCCCGTGAGGATAGCGGCCTCAACGACCTCGTTTTCTTCCCAGGGCTTGAGGAACTTTCCGAGGGCAACTTCCCAGGGACGCACCGCAAATCACCCCTCATAAAGCCTCGCGTAGACCTCCTCAAGGCTCGGCTCCGTCCTTTTAATCTCCTCGACCCTCAGGCCGGCTTTCACGAGGAGCGCGTTCACCTCCGACGGCTCGGCGTTCCTCAGGGCTATGTAACCATTCACGACCTCGGGGGAATAGCCCCTCTCCCGGAGAACCGCGATGGCCCTCTCAACATCGGCCACCTTCACGAGGACGGCCTCTTCCGCCGGCGCGCTCTTCCTGAACTCCCCCAGGCTTCCGGAGAAGAGAACCCGACCCTCGCGGATTACCGTCACGGTGTCGCAGACCTCATCGACGTCGCTGAGGATGTGCGTCGAGAAAACGATGGAGGTGTCGTTCTTCCTCGCGTACTCCCTCAGGAACCGCTTGAACCTCAGCCTCCACTCGGGGTCGAGGCCCCTCGTCGGCTCGTCGAGGATTAGAACATCGGGGCTTCCGAGAAAGGCCCGCGCTATCGCGACCCTCCTCCGCGTCCCACTGGAGAGGGAGGAGACCTTTTTGTCCGCGTATTCTTCAAGTTCGAAGAAGTCGAGGAGCTCTCTAAGTTCATTCTCGTCGTAAACTCCCTTCAGCAGGACGTAGCGTCTGAGGTTGTCGAGGACAGTGAGGTTTGGATAGAGGAGGTCGTACTCCGGGAGGTAGCCGATTTCGGCCCTCACCTCAGGGTTCTTGAGCGGATTGAGGCCAAGAACCTCAACCTTACCCGAGTCGGGGACGAGGAGACCGAGAACCAGCCGGAAGGTTGTTGTCTTGCCGGCCCCGTTGTGGCCGAGGTAGGCGTGGATTTCGCCCGGCTTTACGGTCAAGCTTACCCCGCGGAGGACTTCTTTTCCCTTTATGGCCTTCCGAACGTTCTCAAGGACTATCATGGAACCACCTTAGACGAGCACCATCCTCTCGGCGAGGCGGTCGCCCAGGGACTTCACGATTGTGAGTGAGGGAATTGAAATCCCAGCCGAAATGGCAAGGGACAATACGAGGGCGAGCTTCAAGGACAGAACGTTTCCAAAGTATTTCGGGACGTAGAGGGGAACAAAGAACGCCACGAAACCCACGGCAACTTTCACGGCGCTGAACCACGCGGACTGGAAGAGGAGCGTTGTCAGAATCACGAAGAAAGTGAAGGTGAAGAGCAGGGGCATTGAAATCAGCAGGCCAGAGAGCATGAGGGTCAACGGAATGTGAGCCCCGCTGTGCCAGGCGAGGAGCAGTCCGACGAAGCTTCCCAGGAGGATTCCAGTCACTTCAATGACGAACCCGGCAAGCGTTTTGAGCAGGAGGAGGCGCGTGGGAGGAAACGGGAGCGAGAGAAGGAGCTCGTGAATGCCAAGGAGTTTCTCCCGGAAAACCGCCCCGCTGAAGAAGAGCGGGAACATTATGGCGAGCGAAACGCTGGAGAGGCCCACGATTGTCCCGCTCGAAACTGGAAACCAGCTGGACAGCCAGTAGATTGTCGCCGTTACCCAGGGGATGGAAATCAGATTAAGCCCTATGTGCTTCGCGGTGTACTTTACTTCTTCGCGGAGCTGGGCGAGTGTTAGCTTCATTTCTTTGCCTCCGAATATTAAGTTAGGTGCTCACCATTCTAAAAACCCATATGTAAATGAGGCCAAGGAGAGCAAACACAGGTATCATAAGGGCAAAACTTCCGACGAGTCCAGAAAAATTCACCAATCTGCCAATTAGAGCGTAGAACAAGGCGCCAACCAAAGCGGAGGCGCTCATCCTCGTCGAGATTATTGTACTGCGGTACTCGTTTGGAATGACATCATTGATTAAGAGAGTGTAACCGGTGAAGTAAATCGCCTCTCCGAGGGAGTATAGAGCAAGTGCAAAGACACCTATAATTTTGGCGTGCATTCCAGCGAACAGCAGATAGGAGAGGAGCATCAATGAAAGAGAAACCCTAAACAGCGGAGCGTGGGATTCCTTCTTACCCTTTCCAACCCACAAAATCAGAAATCCTGCCAATATGCCCATCACGGATTTCAGAGAGTAGAGCAAGCCAAGAGTTTCCACTTTGAGGTTAAGAACGTTGGTAAAGTATAGTTGCCACACGTATATGAAGTGTAAGTGGGGAAGTGTAAAGAGCATATCCGCGATAAAAAGGTAGCGCAGAATGTGAGTGTGGATAATGAAGGAAATACCCTCCCTAACTATTGACAGGATACTCTTCCCCTTATCTCCGTAGTTTTCGTTAAGAAGGAGAACCGCAAGAAGGGCCCCGAGAAAGTTCAGGACGGCCGCGGCGTAGAAAACACTCCTCATCCCTGTGAGAGCAACGATTGTGGCAGTGATAATACCTATCAGGAGTGAATTCGCACTGTTTATCGACCTCAACAAACCGTAGGCCTTCTTGGTCTCATTCCTTTCCAAACCCCGGGTTTTGACCTCTGTGAAGTACCAAGCCTGAAGGGTCCCCGAGATGAAGGAAGAACCAAGAGCGGCAAGGGCATAGGCTGGAGCACATACGAAGAAGTTACGGAAAGCACCTATGAGTGCCATGCTGAGGCCGTAAAGGAGCAGACCGATGGCGAGGGTTTTCCTTCTTCCGTACCTGTCGGCAATTCCGCCTGTAAAAACGTCGGTTGCAAACATGACGAGAAGATAGAGCGAATACAGGTAGCCAACCTGTGAATAGCTCAGACCAAGGGCATCCTTGAAGTAAACTGTGAGAACAGGCGTTATGATGTTTCTGCTGTAAAAGATAACAACACTAACCAGAATCATTTTCATAGAGATTGAGTTCAGCGATTTGGAAGGGTGGGGAGGAAAGGGAATAGAAACACCCCCCACATCAGATAATAGACAAATCCAAGAACCAAAAAGAATCTCGGAATTTAAAACTTTCTAGATACATGGGTTGACAACCGGACGTTAAAATGAAAATGCCGTCAGAACTCCGGAATCCTTATCGGCGCCTGCAACTCTTTCTCGTTCTTCTCAAGGTTGGTCGCGAGCATTCTGATTCTCTCGCAGCCCTTGATTTCTCGAATGAACTCGGCGACGCTCCTCGGCACCAAATCCTCCCATGGCTTCCCCTCGACCATGCGCTTCCTTATCTCCGTTGCCGAGAGGATGTCCTTCCTGAACATCGGCTGAACGATGACCTCGTAGCCCTTCTCGCGGAAGAGCTGGGCGACGAGCGAGTTCCCGGTGAAGACGACGTCGAAGCGGGGCACCATACTAACCACGTAGGTCGCCCAGATGGCGTTGAAGTTGATGTCCGGGAGAGGAATCAGGTAGTAGCGCTTCTTTGGGAACTCCGCCTCATCGAGGGCCCTTATCAGCATCTCCATCCTCTCGCTCGTCGTGAATGGGTTCTTGAGCGTGTGGCTGGCCTGGGCGCTCCCGATTCCGATAATGACCTCGTCAACCTGCGAGAAGACAAATTCGAGAGCCTTCATGTGTCCGTTGTGGACGGGCTGGAAACGACCGACGAAGAGACCGCGTTTGACCATGCAACCACCTCGTTCAACCTTTTTGAACGACCCGTTCAGTTTCGCCGAACGAATCACCCAGGACAATTTTTACTCCCTCACTTTTGGCGGCATCGACGAAGTCGGAATCGAGGGTAACCAGAGTTAGGTCATAGAATTTCGCAGTGGCAAGGATTAGGGCATCATTGGGGAGCAAGCCGTAATTCAGAACGAACTCAAAGGCCTTTTCTTCTATCTCCTCAGTGAGGGGAAGCTCCGAGAAATTGTCCCTGAGGTAGAGATATACCTTCTCAAGCTTATCCCTGTGTTTTTCAACCTCTTCAGGATTGCCCCTTAGCGTAAGGTAGCTCTTGCCAGTAACGAGTTTTAGAAAAACAAACAGGACCTCGCTGAAAATTATTGGATTTGTAAACTTCGAATCGTTTCCAATTGATTGAAGCACTCGCTTGGCAACGGGATTGCCCTTTAGGGCCTCAATGATAACCGACGAATCAACCAAAGAGCTCCTCATAGGCCTCCAACCTCAGCTCCTTGGCACTCTTCTCGCTCTTCACAATGCCAAACACATCGTCGAGAGTGACCCTCGGTCCCTTCTTTCCGCCTTCGAACGCCCTAACCAGAGCCTTTACTTCCCGCTCAAACAGTCGCTCCATTCCGTCTGGAACGCGAACCCGAAGAGTTATCTCACCCATTCTTTTCACCCATATTAAACTCGTTGCAATTTACTCAAAACCCTTTCTAAACCAGCCTCACCCTGACCTCGTCCCCGACCTTCAGGCTGAGCCTCTCGCTCGCGCTCCCCTGGTTGACGGCAATCTCGAGGTAGTCGTGGCTTCCCGGCAAAGCTAGAAGCTCCCCCGGCTTCACGTAGCCGTAGGCGTCGAGGTAAGGAATCCTCAGCCCGAAGTCGGGTAATTCAACCGCCTTCGGCCTTCCGTAGTTCTCAAGGTTGAGGATGACGTTGCCAAAGTCGTCCACATAGATTACCTTCAGCAACCAGAGGTCGCCTTCCCTTCTCGGCTCGACGTCGAGCTTAACCAGCGAATCGAGCGGAATCTCGCGGGCAAACTCCTCTGGAGAAACTCCCTTCTCTATGAGCGCGCCGGCCGGCCCAAAGACGTCCCTGCCGTGGAAGGTAGAGCTTATCCTCCAGCCGGTGAAGCGCTTAATCCTCTCGAAGTCTATCTCCCAGGCGCATCTCGGGTTTATGTGCTTGAGCGGAAGCGTTGCCAGCCCGTTGTCCGGAACGACCAGCCACTGGTCGCCCTCGATGATTACCGCCTTCCTCTCGGTCCCGACGCCGGGGTCTATGACTCCGACGTGAACCGTTCCGGGAGGCGAGTACTTGACCACCTGCTCCATGATGAAGGAGCCCTCGATTATCGAGTACCTCGTCACCGCGTGGGTGACGTCAACGAGCTTTGCGTTCGGGTTGACGCGGAGCATCGCGACCTTCATCTCGCCGACGTAGGGACCCTTGAGCCCGAAGTCCGTCGTTAGCGTTATCACTCCCACCACCCAAAGTTTAATTAACGGTTCGGCTTTAAAGGGTTTGGAGATGAAGGTGAAGAGAACGGCCGTCCTTCTGATACTCGCGCTCATCGTGCTCGCGTCCGGTTGCCTCGTGAAGCCACCGGCGAAGGTTACCTTCTCGATTGACAAGACGACCGTACCCCCCGGCGGAACGTTCCACATAATCGTGACCGTCAACAACACGGGAAAGGTCGGGCTCGTCGGGGCCACACTAATCCTGGGCAACGACAACTTTCAGATAGTCCAGGAGCCAAGGTTTCCGCCCGTTCTAAAGGTCGGCCAGTCAACCCAGCTCGTCTGGATAATCCGCGCTCCCTCAAGGCCCGGAATATACACCTTCCAGGTCTCCCTGGAACTGCGGGACGAACTTAAGAGAACCTGGACGGGTTTCTACGGCCACTTCAGGATAACCGTCTCCACAGAGGAGAACGTTCCGGTGAGGCTCTCGCTGAACGTGAGCGCACCCAAGAGGGTTTTCGGGGGCGACGAGATTCCCGTAACCGTTGAGATAACCAACGAGTACGACGAAGAGGTCGAGCTCCTCAAGGTGAGCTTCGTGCCCCTGCCCGGGATGAAAGTTCTCGGGGCGCCAACACCTCCGAGGGTTATCCCCCCAGAGGAGAGCGTGACCCTGCGCTACACCTTCAAGGCACCCTACGCCTACCGCGACGGTTTCGTCTCGGTTCTCGTCCAGTACCGCGTCGGAACAGCTGAGAAGAGCATGGCAAAGAGCTTTAGAATTCAGGTCGTCTGGCAGCCCTGGGAGGCAACGGTCGAACAGCTGAAGGAAGCGTACGGGGAGAATTACGCCTGGACAGCCAGCGGGCACATCGTTGACAGGTACTGGGAGGAGAAGTACAACTCAAGCTCGGCCTTCAACGCAACGACGTTTAAACCCGCAACTCTGGCGATAATCGGGAACGCAAGCTCCGAGTACCAGGCGGCGGTTGAGCTTTACAAGTGGATTAAGGCAGTCTACAATTTCACGGACAACACGACGACCCTCAACCCGAAGGAGCTTCTCAGGATGGAAACCATAAGCCCGAGGGAGGCCCAAATCCTAATAACGGCGATGCTCAGGTCAATAAACGTTCCCGCCAGGGTTGTAGGCCTCTACAACGGCGTGGACTGCACTGCACACCCAATTACCGAGTTCTACACCGGCGACGGCTGGTACGTGATTGACTTCAGCCACGACTTCATAGGTCCCCTGGACGAGTACCTAGCCAGTCCATACTTCCCCAGGCTCTACCAGCTCATAACGACCAGGGGCTACCGTCTCGTGGCCCTCAAATACGGAACCGGCCTCCACAACCACGTTGACGTCACGACCCAGTTCACGAACGACCTCGAGGACAGGCTTATGAACGTGATTATGAACCGTGTAAAGCCGTCTCTCCGCTCCAAGCTTGACCTCGTCCTCAACGGCCTGAACGAGCAGGAGAAACTCTACGCGCTCTTCCTCTTTGCGTCGGCACCCAACGAGGCCGAGCTGAACGAGGTCCTCTCAGAGTGGAGCGCGGACAAAATCCAGAAAAACATAAAAGTCCTGTACGAGTTCTACAGGGACATACCCTGGCGCGATGATTTCACCTACTACTGGAGGGTCTTCACGGGTGAGGTGTGATGATAGCGGTGCTCAGACTCGGCCACAGGCCGGAGAGGGATAAGCGAATCACAACGCACGTGGCCCTGACGGCGAGGGCCTTCGGAGCCGACAAAATAATCATCGCCGCCGAGGAAGACGAGCACGTCAGGGAGAGCGTTGAGGACGTCGTGAGGCGCTGGGGAGGGCCGTTCGAGATAACCTTCGACCCCAGCTGGAAGAAAATCCTGAGGGAGTGGCGCGAGAGGGGCGTTATAGTCCACCTGACGATGTACGGGGTGCACATAGACGACGCGATGCCGAAGCTTAAGGAGGAGCTGGGGGCTGGAAAGGACTTCCTCATCGTCGTCGGTGCCGAGAAGGTTCCGAGAGATGTTTACGAGCTGGCCCACTACAACGTGGCAGTTGGCAACCAGCCCCACAGCGAGGTGGCGGCTCTGGCGGTTTTCCTCGACAGGCTCCTCGACGGTGAGGGCCTGAGGAGGGAATTCGAGGGAGCGAAGCTCAAAATAATTCCGCAGGAGAGGGGGAAGAAGGTAATCCAGCTCGACGGGTGAAGGAAATGGTCCTCAACAGGTATCGAGAGAACGTCAGGGGCTACCTCGAGGCGATAGTTAAGCCCCTCGCAAAGGCCGGACTGACGCCGAACGCGGTTACTGTGATAGGCCTTCTCCTAAGCCTCCTCGCGGCCTACCTATACTACCTCCGCGAGCCGAGGTTAGCAGCTTTAACCCTCCTGATAGGTTCTCTCATTGACGCCCTCGATGGAACGCTGGCGAGGCTGACCGGAAAGACGAGCCGCTTCGGGGCGTTCCTCGACTCGACCTTCGACAGGATAAGCGACGGCGCGGTGCTCTTTGGAATAGCGCTCGGAAGTCTCGTCGACTGGCGAGTTGCTTTCCTGACGTTCATGGGAAGCTACTTGGTGAGCTACGAGCGCTGCAGGGCCGAGCTGGCCGGCTCAGGAAAGCTCGCGGTGGGTATAGCCGAGAGGGCGGAGAGGCTGATAATCCTGATGGTTTTCTCGTTCCTCGGGGCGGAATACGTCAAGTACGGCGTCTACATAGTCGGAATACTCGCGTGGATAACCGTCGTCCAGAGGTTTTACGCCGCCTACCAGAGGCTGAAGTGAAGAAGAGGGGAATGACGAAAATTTCGCTATCTGAGGCTCCGATGAAGAGCCCTGCCGTTGCCGACCCCCATCATTTTTCCATCAGGCCCTTCACTATTTCAACGACGTCGCCGAGTTTCGAAACGACGAAGTCGCAGTTGCCCCAGAGCTCCCTCTTCTCAGCCTTCGGGTCGAGGAGAACGCTGAGCATTCCAACGTTCCTGGCCCCAACGCAGTCTTTCCTCGGGTTGTCGCCGACGTAGAGGGCCTCCTCCGGCTTTACACCCGCCTTTTCGAGGGCCAGCTGGAAGGGCCTCGGGTGGGGCTTGAAGTAGCCCGCTTCCTCGCTGGTGGTTATCGAGTCGAAGAGGTCGTAGATTCCGAGTGCTTTTAGGTGGCTCTCGATGTAGTCGTTGTCCGAGTCGGTTATGATTCCCACGTGGAGGCCGAGCGCCTTGAGCGCCTCAATCGTCTCGACGGCATCGGGGAAGAGTTCCCCATAGCGAGCGTGCATTTCAAGGCTGATGTTCCAGAAGTCCTTTGGAACCGAGAAGCCGTAGCGCTCTGCGACGCGCCTTAAAGCTTCCGTATCGACCTCGCGGATTTTCCTCGCTTCTTTGCCTGCCAGCTCGCTGAAGAGCCTCGAGCTCTCCTCCTCGTAGGCCCTCCAGACTTCCTCGGCGTCAAGGTCGGCGTTCGCCCTCCTGAGGACCTCGCGAATTATGTTGAGGTGCGTTACGTTTTCGCCGTCCTTCGTTATGAGCGTCCCGACGAAGTCGAAGAAGACCGCCTTCATTTTCACCACCGTTTTTAGGTTCCAGAAGGGCGTTAAAACGCTTCCCGCCGGGAAGACGAATTTCACCCGAAAATATTTCGAATGGTTGTAGGTCCGACGGAAAAAGCTGAGAAAGGCTTTTATCGTAGGACAACCCCCTTTTATGGCGGAGGTGAGGAAAATCGAGGCCATACTCCTCGTCTGGGGCGTTAGGGACGAGGTTCTGGAGAAGCTCCCCGTGAGCGGGCAGTGGCTCTACGGGGAGTACGACTTCATAGCCAAGGTGGACTTCGCGGGAGAGAAGGAAATGGAGGAGTTTGAGAAGACCCTCAGGCACCTCATCAACGGAAACACCTTCAAGCTCATGCCGGTTAAGCTCTCGGCCGTTAAGAGGGAGGTCGAAGGAGAGGAGACGATAGCGCTCCTTGAGAGCGTTAAAGCTTCGGCCCCATGATTCCTTTCTTCTTCAGCTCCTCGTATGCCCTTCTCAGCGCGTCCCTTATAAGGTAGCGCTTGTTCAGGCCACCGAGTCTGTAGGCCGCTTTCCTCAGGCTTCCCGTTTTGAGGAAAAGCTCTATCAGCTTCCTGTCCTCCTCGGGCAGGTCGAGGTACTTTAACGCCTTCTCGGCTATCTCAACCGGCAGGTTGCCCTCGTAGGCGTAGTCCGAGCTCATAACCGGTTTGTCAAACTTCTCCACGAGGCGGAAGACTATCACGTGGGCCTTGGAGTCGTCGTTTACGTACTTGTAGTGCTCCTTCAAAGCCCTAATCAGCTCCTCCCTGCTCGAGAAGCCGTCGAGGAATGCATCTTCATCTGTGAGCTCCTTCACAGTTTTGCTCTCGACCCTCTCGATTACGGCCTTTCCGAGGGCGTAGCCGCCGGCGTGGATTAGAACCGTGTCCCCCTCCCTGAGGTTCGGTTTTCTGCCCAGCCTGACGGTTGCCCTCTTCTTCCCCTTCAGTATCGCTTCTGCGTACTTCCCATCGAACTCGAGGTGCTTCATCGTCCCTCACCGATGAGCTTGAACTTTATGGCGATAACACCGTAGCGGTTCTCCTTCCACTTGGGGTAGAGGTTGTGGAACCTCTTCACGGCCCTCTCAAAGCTCGGCTCGTCGGGAAAGATTTTCTTTATCGGCTCCTCGCGCAGAACCTGTCTAAACGTCTCGTAGCGTTTGACCTCGGTAACAACGGCCGGAACCGAGTCGTTGAAGATGAGCTTGTCCCCGGGCTGAATTTTCCTGAGTTGCGGGTAAGCGACGCGAACCTCTATCCGTTTCTGGCCGGACTTTATGAAGTCCAGATACTCTTCCTTGACGAACAGTCTGTAAACCTTCATCTTCGCTCCCGAAGAAAGTTCAGGGAAACTTTTAAAGGCTTTGGGGCGTAACCTTATTGGGAGTGACCATGAGAAGGGCTCAAACTGCACTGGAATACCTATTCATGCTCGCAGCGGTTCTCGTGCTCGTGCTCATGGCGACGAGGGTCGTCCTGAACTCAATGAGAGACCTCAACAGGAACGTTAACAACTACGTTGACAGCGTCAGGAAAGAGCTCCTCGAAAACCTGTGAGGTGGAAGCATGGACGCGGTTCCGCTTCTGGCCGGGCTAGTCATGGGTTTGGTTACCTCCTACACCGACCTGAAGACCGGCTTCATCTTCGACAACCACGTCTCGGTTCTTTTAGCGCTCATCGGAAAGTTCCTCGGCTGGGACGAGGGCGAAGAGGAGGTTCCCCTCCCGAAGTGGCTCGTCAAACTGCCGGTTCCGGCCGTTGAAATCGGAATCCTTTACTACCTCTACAAGGGGCTGAGCGAGGGCAGCGTTCTGGTTGCCCTCTCAGGAATAATAGCCCTGTTCGTGGGACTGATTCTCGGCCTGCTCCTATTCTACATCGGGGCGTGGGCGAGCGGCGACGCGGTTATACTGGCCGGCTTCTCCGCGCTCCTTCCATACCCGCCAGACACGGCCAAGATAATCGCCCCCTACTACATCCACTACCCGCTCTATCCGATAGCAATCCTCCTCAACGGCCTCATAGCCGTGTTCCCGTTCATCTTCATCTACGCCTTCGGCGTCATAATCCTGAGGAAGCGCTTCTCGGAGCTCAGAGAGATACTCGTCTCCGGTGCCGGCCTCACCGTCGAGCTGTCCCTCTGGATTATGGGTGCCCTGGGGGTAAGGGTCATCCTGGAAGAGGGACTCGGCGTCTCACTGAACCCCATCCTCGGCTGGCTCCTCGCAATAGTCCTCATAACAATCTTCGGCAAGCTCAGGAGAATCGGAGACGTCGCCGGAGCGCTCGTCCTGGCGTACCTCCTCTACCTCTCCCCTGAGAACACACTCCTGGCATTCCTGAGGCTCCTCGCGTTTCTCTACGCCTTCAAGGTGTTCCTGGCACTCGTCAAGTTCATAAGGAGGAACGTCCTCATCGAGGAGGTTCCGGTTGAGGAGCTGAGGGAGTGGGACATACTGGGAGAAACAATCTTCGAGAAGGACGGGGAAATCGGGCGCGACAGAACCGACCCCTTCGAGAGGCTCAAGGTCGCACTTCTGAAGGCGGACCTTTCGCTCCTCAAGCCGGACTACGGGAAGGTCATAGCATCACCAACGGCGGAGGGGCTCACAAAGGAGCAGATTGAGGAACTCAAACGGCTCGTGGATGAAGGAAAGCTGGAGAACAGGTTCCTTAGAAAGAAGGCGATGCCCTTCGCCCCGGCGATATTCCTCGGTTTCCTGATAAGCTACTTCATCGGCGACCTGTTCTGGCTCCTCGAGCTCAAGCTGATGGGCCTTTAAAGTTTTAAGGCCTTCCCCCCATTTTCTACCGGCCCGGCGCCCGCCCTCCCTGGGGAATCGTGAACCGGGGGTTCCGGCCGGGCCGACAGGGGGATGACGAGCTTTTGCTTTGCCGAGCGGTGAGGAGCACGCCCTTCACCGACCCCCTATCAGTCCCTCAACTATTTCCCGCACTTCTCTCAGGCTCTCGACGACGTGGTCGCCTTCGACTCCCTCGTGCGGGTTTATCGCTATCGCCACGTCCGCCTCGCGGAACATGCTGAGGTCGTTGAAGCCATCTCCAACGGCCACCGTCAGTTCCGGCTTGAGCTCCTCCTTGAGCCTTCTGAGTATCGCGCCCTTCCCCTCGAAGTCCACAGAGGGAACAACGCCGGCAACTTTTCCGTCCTTGAAGATTAGCTCGTTGGCGAAAACGTAGTCCGCTTTAAGCTCCCTCGCGACCCTTCCGGCCAGGCACATCAGCCCGCTCGAGAGGAGGGCTATTTTGAAGCCGTTCTCGCGCAGGAAGTCCATCAGCTCAAAGGCGTAGTCGTTGTACTCGACCGAGTTCGCCCACTCAAGGATTTCCTCCCTGCTTTTGCCGAGCCAGAGGGAAGAGTCCAGCTCCGCCCACTTCGCGTAGTCAATCTTTCCGGCAAAGAAGAGCTCCGCGTACTCCTTCCCCTTCTCCCACGTGCCGAACTTCTTGTGGAGCTCAACCCAGCTCGAGCGCGCCTTTACAAGGGTCCCCTCGACGTCGAAAGCTATGAGCCTCATTCTATCACCGGGTTATGAAGAGGGACCGAACTTAAAAGCCTACTCCCTCCAGCCGTGTTCCCCGATGAGGGGCACGAAGGCAACGCCCCCGTGGTTCTTCACCTTAATCGAGCCATCTTCAAGCTTGATTACCTCAAGAAGGTCCTGCCAGATGTGATAGCTTCCAACGGGGATTATGAGCTTTCCGCCGGGCTTGAGCTGTTCCACCAAGGGCTTCGGTATGTCCGGCGCTCCGGCCGTTACGATTATCCTGTCGTAGGGAGCTTTCGGCGGGAAGCCGAGCGTCCCGTCGCCGGGAATCACGTGGACGTTTTTTACACCGGCACGCTCCAGGTTCCTCCTCGCGAACTCGACCAGCTCTGGAATCCTCTCAACAGTGTAGACGTCGGTCTTGACGAGCTCTGAAATCAAGGCCGCATTCCACCCGCTCCCGGTTCCTATTTCGAGGACGTTCATGCCGGGTTTGAGTTCGGCAAGCTCGAGCATTATCGCGACCATGTGGGGGGCGCTTACCGTCTGTCCGGCCGGAATCGGCAGCGGCTCGTCGAGGTGGGCGTACTTCCGGTGCTTCTCCTCAACGAAGAGGTAGCGGGGGTACTTCAGAAAAGCCCGCCTAACCGCTTCGCTCCGTATGATTCCCTCGCGAACGAGGTTCTCAACTGTTCTCCTCCACAGCTCGTCAAGGTTCATGCAGACCCCCTGCGAAGGTTAGGAAGAAGGGAATAAAAGGCTCACGACGACCTGGCCTGGTACCAGGCTATCGCTATTATTATCCCCGCGCCGATTATCACTCCGATGACCAACCAGATTAGCTTCGTCTTGAGCGGGGTGTAGGGGACGCTTGAGGTGGTCGTTGAGGTTACCGTCTTCGTTTTTATCTCCGTCTGGGTCTTGGTAACCGTTATCGTGACGGTGGAGTTTATCCTTTCCGTAATCGTCTTCGTGGTCGTGAACGTCGTCGGCGCCGTTTGGTTCTCCTTCTCAGTCCCGGCACTGAGGACGGTTATCGAGAGGCCGGTCTCGTTGACGACCCCTGGAACCGAAACCACCGCTATCTTGAAGGATTTCTCTCCGGGGGTGTAGGGAATCAGGACGAAGCTAACGACGCTCTCGTTGCCGGGAGGTAAGTAGAGGGGAAGGACTATCCTGCTTCCGCTGGCGAAAACGTTACCGGATGACGCCATCGCAACACCGGGCGGAACGGTTAGGGTCAAGTTCGCGGGAAGCGTCTCGTCCCCGGTGTTCCTGACAACGACAGTCAGGTTAACGGGCCGGTAGAGGGAGGCGTTGGCCGGGGCCGAAACCCTAAGGGAGTACTCGACCCTGGTCGGCTTAACGTTCAGGGTAAGTTCGTTGGAGGAGAACTTGAGGAGGGTGTATCCCCCGCAGGCGAGCTCGTACGGGGCCATGGCAGTGACGGTGACCCTTCCGGCGGAGACGTTGCCCGACTTCATCGGCAGAACCGCGAGCTTAAACTCCTTCTTTTCTCCCGGCGTCAGGGACTTCAGGAAGAACTCCGTTTCGGAGAGCACCTTGACGTCGCCCGGAACGAACTTGACGGTGAGGTTGGAGAGGGCAACGTTGCCCGTGTTTTCAACTTCAACCGTGAGGGTCGTTGGAAGGTACTGCCTGGCGTTTCCGTCCCTGAGGGAAACGAGAACGTTGGCAACCTTGTCAGGGGAGGGGAGCTCGTTGGGGTTTATGAAGCTCGCGAACTGGGCAGTTCCGTTGGCGTCAATGGAGAGTGGAATAACGGTGAGACCCTTGTGGTAAAGGAGCGTCGAGACGTTGGAAACTATGAGGGAAGTCGAGGCGAGAACGACCTGACATGGGTTGAGGAGGGAAACCTTGAGCTTGTTGCCGAGGTGGTAGTCGTAGCGGAACACGTAGGGGCCGAGGGTCTTGGTCTGGCCCGGAGCGAGGGAGAAGACCTCATTTGGAACGATTGTGAGGTTCATCGAAACGCCGAGGAAGTGAACGTCAACCTTGGTGTAGTTGAGCCCTATGAGGTCGTCCACCTTGACCAAGAACGGGCCGATGACGCTCTCGTTGCCAACGGGCAGGGCGTATGTCGTGTTGTCGTAGGAGAAGAACACCGTCTCGATGAACCCGCTCGTTGCGTTCTCAACCTTTGCCCCGGTGAAGGTTACGGTTTCACCTGCAAAGGAGAAGCTCTCGTTGAGCTTCAAATAGCCAGAGTAAACGGGAAGGAAGCCGGAAACGTTGACGACGAGATTCTCGAACTTGAAGGAGGACTTAAAGGTCTTGCTCTCGTTTCCATAGGTGACCTTCAGCTCAACCCCGTCCTTGCCAACGGAGAGCACCTCTATCGTGTAGGGCCCGAGGGTGACGTTCTGGCCGGGCAGGACGTAGGGGAACTGGGCAGAGAGAAAAACGAGCGACCTGGAGCCAAGGAATACCTTTTCGAACGTCAGGTTCAGTTCACCAAGGGAAAGCACGCTGCCGAGAGGAAGCTTTTTCATCCCGCTCCAGTTGGGGGTGGAAACGTCGAGGAGGAGCGAGCCGTCGTCCAGCGAGACGTCCTTAACCGTCACCGTGTAGTTGCCCACCCCGACGGTCGAGGACACCCCTATGTAACCGGTGAACGTTGATGCCCCAACGAGCGGAAGGAGCAGGATAAACAGGAGAGCGACCAGCCTCTTCATGGAATCACCCCCAGGAGATAGGCCACAATCTCGGCGTTTCCGGCACCCATGCTCATCATCTTCGCCATGAGGCTCTGGCCGAGGTACATTCCAACCGCGAATATCCAGGCGAGTATGACGAAGTACCTCGCGGAGCCGAGGATGTGTCCGCCGTCGGCGAGCTTGATGACCATTGCCGCGAGGAGGGAGTGGAGAACCATCAGGGCGAGCATGATGTAGGTCAGGAACGCCATTCCGGAGGGAGGGATTATGTGGATGAGGTCTCCGATGTAGTTGTTGGCGAGGTTGAGGTTCATCTGGGAGAACATCTGGCTTATCGAGACGGCAACCTGGAACGACGCCGCGAGGGAGAACGCAAAGGCGCCGGTCAGACCGTAGATGATGCCTATGAAGCTCGCTATGCTCTGCTGTCTCTTCCTCCTGAGGCGGACGAGCCTCTCAAAGTTCCTGCTGATGATGAGACCGACGTAATCGGGCTCGGCACCCATCCTGAGGCTCTCGCGGAATATCTCCGAGAATATACCGATTAACCAGCTCCCGGTTCCGGCGATGAAGAAGTCCCAGGCCCTGTCCCTGTCAACGCGGATGGCGAGCCTTCTATACAAGGCCTTGATGTCGTCGGTGAGCGAACCGAAGTCGTGGGCGCTGAGGTACTTAAGGACGAGCACGAGTGAGGCACCGCTCGCGGCAAGGGACGAGCTCAGACTCCTGATGAAGGCCGGAAAGTTCTCGTCCTTCCTGAATATGGATTTCTCCTCCTTGTCCACGACGCGCCCGAGGTAGTAGAACGGGGTCAGGATTAGCGCGAGGGCGAAGGGCGTTGGAATTGCGAAGCGGGGCCTTATAATCAGCATGTAGACCAGCGCGGTTATAATCATGCCCATGACTGAGTAAATCGCGGCGCGCTTTATACGCTCCCTGCGAGGGTCCCGTATTCCCCTGCTGTCCGCCCATATTGGGTCCTCGGGCATTCTGAACTTGACGACGAGGAGTATTCCCAGCTCCGCCGCGAGGGTCATGGCAACGGCGTAGAGGCCCATCCTGCCGATGTCCATACCGGTGATTATCGGACCGATGATGACGAACGAGGCTATGAAGACGACCGAGATGATGATTGACTCGTAAATCTCCTTGAAGATGTCGAGGTCGTAGAGGGCGCCCTCGTAGAAGGTCTGATAGTCGTCCATAACGGTCTGCTGCTCCTGGAAGAGGTACTCCTTCAGGTCAACACCGCTGTCGAGGGAATACGCGAGCCTGTCAAGGAAGTCGGCGAACATCTGGCTCGGAGTTCTCCTAGCGAGGAAGCGGAAGGCCTCCGGCATCGAAAGGTGGAGCCTGTTGACTATGGTGTGAACCTTCTTGAGCTCGCTCGCTATTGCACCGAGCTTAGGGTCCTGGGCGAGGATTTTGATGAGGTCGGAACGACCCATCTCGCTCGTTGAGAGCACGGCGAAGTAGGTTATGAAGTAGGGCATCTTCGAGTTGATTGATATCTTCTTCGAGTCCGCCACGATGTAGGGGTAAACGGCCGCGTAGATGAGGAGGATAATCGGAATTAGGAACATCAGCACCCTTAGACCGGTAGGGATTGGAAAAAGCCTCGCCATCAGGCCGACGACTATGAAGAGAACCGCTGAGATTCCCATGTAGGGCAGCAGGACTTTCTTGAGGTAGGTTTCCATGTTTAGGTCGGCCTTGGTGAAGATGCTGATTTTCTCGTCGGCCATTGGCATCACCTCAGACCCTGAAGCTCAAGCCTTCGAGACCCCTGAGGTAGAAGGCCTTGATTTCCTTGTAGACGTCCCAGTAGTTGGTTATGCCGAGCTCGACCATCCTCTGGAGGATTCTCGCGCGCAGGAAGAGCTCATTGTAGATGTCCTTCGGGTCTTCGTAGCCGGCAATCTCGGCTATCTTCCTCTCAAGGATGTAGGAGTTGTTGAAACCCCTGAAGATGTGCTTGTCCGCAACGGGGTCCCACTCGAAGACGTTCCTCGTCGCAACTCCTCCGAGCTCCTCGTAGTAGCCCTCAATCTCGACGACGCTCACCGTTCTCCTCAGGAACTTACCCCTGACGTAGACCGCCTGCTGGAAGACCGCTATGTTGAGGTTGTCAATGAAGGTTATCGGGACGTTTATCGGATGACCGGTGAAACGCTGTATCATCTTCTTGATGTCACCCGCGTGGAAGGTGCTCATGACCGGGTGACCGGTCTGCATTGCCTGGAACGCGATGGCACCCTCAGCACCACGAATCTCACCGACGATGATGTAGTTCGGCCTCGAACGCAGGGCCGCCTTGAGGAGGTCGAACAGGGTAACACGGCTCTCCTCGGGACCGCGCTCACGCGTGATGAGTCTCTGCCAGACGGGGTGGGGAACCTGAACCTCCGGCGTATCCTCGGCGGTGAATATCTTCGAACCGGGCTTGATGAAGGGGATAATCGAGTTGAGGAGGGTGGTCTTACCGGAAGCCGTCTCACCACATACGAAGACACTCATACCGTACTCGAGGGCTATCCAGAGGTAGGCGGCGACCTCTGCGCTGAGCGTTCCCCACGCTATCAGCTGGGTGATGCTTATCGGCGTCGCCGAGAACTTACGGATTGTCGCGCTCGGACCCTTGATGGAGATGTCCGGCGAGTAGATGATGTTTATACGGGAGCCGTCTGGTAGAGCACCGTCAACTATCGGGTTCCTGTCGCTGACAGGCCTTCCAATGCGCTCCGATATGTTCTTGAAGTAGTCAGCGAGCTTGACGTCGTCGCCGAAGGTTATGTTGGTCTGCATCATCTCGAATATCTTGTGGACGAGGGAGACGTTGTTGGCACCGATGATGTGGATATCCTCAATGTAGGGGTCCCTCGCGAGGGGCTCGAGGGGTCCGATACCTATGATGTCCCTCTTGATGAGGTAGCGGAACTTCTCCATCTCATCCTTGGTTATAACGAAGCGCTGGCCCTTGCCGAAGGGGCTTCCCTTACCGGACTTGACGAGGCTCAAGACGGCCTCATCGAAGAGGGCATCGAGGAACCTCTCAAACTCCTCCTGCTCCTCCGGGATGTCCCTGGTCGGGGCTATCTCAAGGATTTTGTCACGGATTTTGTTGTACTTCTCCTCCTCTTCCCTGCTCTCTATCCTTGGCTCGATGACGATGTAGCGCTTTTCGGCGGTGGCGGGGTCGGCGTAGATGTGGATGAATATCGGGTCTCCCACTGGGTAGATGATGTTGGGGTACATTATCTCCTTCATGTCCCTGCTGAGCTGGGCGTGGAACTCCGGCATCTTGCCGTACTTCTTCCTAAACTGGTCAACGTACTTGCGAAGGTGGGGGTTCCTCGCCATTGCCTCCTCAAGGGTGTCACTGACCACCTGCGCCATATCACACCACCGCCGCTATCTCTACTATCAGCCCCACCTTCGGCTCAACGCGGAAGGGTATAATCTTCTGGAAGACGCCCTTGGCGTTGTTGTACTTGACTATGGTTGCGGAGTTCTTCAGGTCACCACCGAAGACCTTCACGCTCAGCCTTATGAGCATCGTCGAGGCCTCTTCAAGGACGAAGAGCGAGTCGCGGTCAATTTCCTCGGTGTTCGCGGTGAGTATAATCACCTTGTCAAGTGAGGCCATCTTCTTCACGTAGAGGAGGAAGTCCCTAACGGCAGACGGGTCCTGCTCGCGCGAGAGGAGGGATGAGAATGAATCGATTATCATGACGTCGGGCTCCCAGAGGCGGGGCTCACCAAAAAGCCTGCTCAGGAACTTTCTCTTCTCGCTCACACCGCTCAGGAGGGGATAGAGGGAGACGAATATGAGCTTCTTTCTGATTAGAAAAGGGATTATCCCATAGCCCAGGGACTCCATCTGCTTTATGTACTCAACGGTGGTGTACTGGCTTGAGATGTAGCTCGCGGTGTAGCCGTTCATGAGGAACCCGTAGAGGAGCCTCTGGACGAAGATGGACTTACCGCTACCCCTGTCACCCTCGACGAGCATAATCGTCCCGGCAGGGATTCCACCGCCGAGACGCCTGTGAAGCTCGTCGCCCTTGAGCTCTATCTTGAGCAGTTCCTCGACCAATGTGACCACCACCGTCTCGCTTTATTTTAGCCGGTCAGTGGCTCACGGAGCCGTGAATACAAGGCTCCTCTTGACCCCGTTCTCAAGGACAACAGTTATTGTGTAGGTCTGACCTGAAGTGAGGCTATACTGAACCTTAATCACGCCAACCTGGTAGGGCTGGAGGGAGGTTATAGGGTTCCCGCTGGTGTCCTCGAAGGAGAGCTGGCTCGCCGGAATGAGGTTCCCGTCTATGAATACCTGAACGGCATCGCTCGTGAAGGGGATTATCTCCTTGCCCACGTTCTTGATGTAAAACGTGTAAGTATATGGTGTAGTTGATGTATTAACCGGAATGTGATTCGGGTCGTTTATTATCGCGAAGTCCGTCCTCAGCCGGTCAGCCAGCATCGCGCCCCTCTCGTTGATTCCGTGGGCTATGTCGTTGGTAACGTAGGCCAGAGCGCCGGCAACGCTTCCAGCGACGAGTACTGCAACGATGAACATAATGAGCTCACTCGCAGGGCCACTCGCCATTAGCTCACCTCCGTTGGACAGCCTCTGGATGTGTTTACGTACACCACGTTGTTCGTGGTGTTGTAATACCAGTCAAACATAACCCAGCATCCGTTGCCGAAGGTTATCTTTAGAGTATGCTTAGTCTCATCTAGGGGTATGTACGTGACGTTCAGCTGAACGGAATTCCCCGGGAGGAGATAGCCGTAATCGGAGAGGAAACCAACGTTATCGTCGTCAATGTTGTAAAGGGTAATCAGTTTTCCATCATACGTCCCACTCCAATGGGGCACATAGAGGGTGACTCCATTACTTTGGATTGCGAGAGTGAGGTTGTAGTACTGGTTTCCACTACTGTCAGTCCCCGTGCTTACACTACTGTTCTTAGCGTTCAGAGAGGACAGTGTATTCAGCTGGGAAAGCCTCATCTCATACCAATACTCCTGGGCGGCCTGAACGTTGGTGTAGGTGTTGTCCCAGGCTGTGTAGAGCGTCCCAGCCACCATTAAAAATGAAATGAAGATTATCGCTGCACTCGCTGAGACGCTGAATCCCATAGGCCGCCCCCCGGATTGCTCCTTTAGATGCCGTAGAACTCATCGAGCGTCTTCTCGAGCATCTTGATTTCCCTTTCCAGCTTGTCAAGGACGTTCCTGTTAATCCTGAGTCCCCTAAGGCGCTCGATGAAGAGCAGGCTTATGAGGTGGTCCTGAACGGTGAGCTTCTCGGCCGGCTTCCACTCGGGGTCCCTGTGGTGCGGTCTGGTACCCTTGGCGTAGCGGAGCAGCTGGTTGAGCACCTCCTCGCTTATCCAGCCGATTTCGTAGTAGAACTCAAGCACCCTTTCAAGGTTCTGTATGCCGACCCTGTCTATGAGGAACCCGAGCCACTTGAGCGCTATCATGGTGGAAACGATGTCCTCGGGTAGCTTCTCAAGCCTGGCCTTCCTTGGCTCCTCCTCGAAGAGAAGGCTCGCGATGTCCTCGGGAATCTGGAGCTTTTCAGCCATGCCAACACCACCTTCCTCCTTCTTTTCTTCAACAACTTCATGAGCGGGAACCTCTTCAATCGAAACTTCACCAACTTCCTCGGGAAGGGCTTCCGCGACTTCCTCAGCCCCCTCCTCAGGGGCCTCAACTACCTCCACTTCCTCCGGGGCCTCGACCTCAATCTCCTCAACTTCTTCAGCCTCGGGAGCTTCTGGGGCCTCTTCAACGACTTCAAGCTCTTCGCTCGGCGCCTCGACTTCCTCGACGGCCTCTGGAACCTCCTCAACCTTGAGCTCCTCAACTTCCTCGACCTCGGGGACTTCGGTTACCTCCTCAACCTCGGGAACTTCCTCGATTTCCGTGACTTCCTCGGCCTCTTCGGCCTTCTCCTCGGCCTGGGCGAGCTCGGCCTGGGCCTCGGCGACGGCCTGCTCCGCCGCGGCAAGCTCCTCTTCGCTGACCTCTTCGCCGGCCTCAATCTTGGCCTGGAGCTCTTCAAGCCTCTCCTGCGCCTCCTCAAGCTTCTCGGCGGCGGTCTTCTCCTCAACCTTCTCCGCGAGCTCCTCAACCTTCTTGTGGAGCTCCTCAAGCTTCTCAACGAGCTCGGATGGGGCCTCCTCTTTCTCCTCCTCTTCAAGGAGCTCCTCAAGCTTGCCAATCTTCTCGTGGACTTCCTCAACCTTCTTCGAGACGGTTTCGGCCTTCTTCTCGTGGACGTCGAACTTGGCCGTTTCAAGGGTCTCAACGAGCCTGCTCAACTGCATGCTGAGGTCTGTAAGTCTCTTGCCCAGCTCGTCAACGCGCTTGCTGAGCTGTTCGTACTTGGTAACCTGGTTGCCGTAGGTTTCGAGGACCTTCTGGATTATCTTCTCGAGCTGTTCGTAGGTGAGGTTCTCCTTTCTCGCTATCAGCTTCTCCCTGAGGTCGTTGATGATGACGCTGGGAACCTTGCCCTTGAGCTCCGCGAGCTTTGCGTTGATGTCTGCCTCGGTGACGAGCCTTGCCATCTCCATGCGTCACACCTCCGCGAGCACCTCATAGATTATCGAATCGAGGTCAACGCCGTAGCCGGCGAGCACCTTTATGTCATTCTTTATCTGGGCAATTTCAAGCTTTAAGTCTTCCAGTTCCTTCCTGAGCTCCTGTATCTCACTGGTGAGCGGGTTCTCCTGCCCCATCTGCTCCTTGAAGGGGTTTATCTCCTGGCTGATGACCTCGTAGAGCATCATGACGTCCTTGATGGTCTTGTCGAGCCTGTCTATGTCGTCGCGGAGTTCCTGTATCTGCTTCTTGAGGGTGTCAATGCTTATCTTTATCCTCGGGATGTCGTTCTCAATCTCGTTTATCCTCTCGAGTATCTGCGTAATCTGCTCGTTCTCCTGCCTGCTCTCAACTTCCTCTTCGAGCTCCTCAACTTCCATAGGCTCAGGGGCGGCGGGGGTGGGTTCCTCCTTGGGCTTCTTCTTGAATAAAGATGAAAGGAAGTCAAGGGCCATTTTCCCACCCCCTCACTGGAGCTCCATCAGGTTGTCTGTGTAGGTGCTCGGGGTGGTGAAGTCTATGACGCCACCCGCTCCCGTCTCGGGTATGACCTTACCGGTAACCTTGGTTCCGGGGCCGATACCGTAGCCGTCAGTGACGTTGTTGTCGCCGTCAAAGGGTATAGTCCAGAGGGCTATTCCCGCGATGTCGCCCCAGCTCAGGGTCGGGTGCTGCCAGCTTCCGCTGAGGCTCTCGTCGTTGTCAGCAACGACAATGATACCAAAGAGCATCTTGCCATCAACAGTGGCGTTGTAAAGGTTCTTCCAAAGGGTAGCCAAGGTATTGTTGTCTTCAAGTGGTGTCAGACTGGGAGTCGGCGAAATGACCCCACTGGAGTTTTCGCTAACATTGGCAAAGACATTACTTACATCACCGCTGTAGAGGAAATAGTTCTCTGAAAGGTTATCTGCTTGCGGGTCAACGTAACGGTAAACTGCCATCCTTTTGCCGTCGCTGAGGACGACCTTGACGTGAGCGAGGTCAATTCCACCGCTTCCCGCGTTGGGGCTGACGTAGATGACCATCCTGGTTATCTTACCGCTCCCGGGCGGGTCTGCGGGGGTGTAGCCGTAGATGTTGAGCACCTTTATACCGCTCGCCACCTCCTGGGTGGTCTCCCTGCCGGTGGCCATAGCTTTCTGCTGGAGGTAGCCGCTGGTGCTTATGAGCACCCCAGCGGCAACTGCCGCCACTAGCACCATCGCGATGAAGACGATGAGCGTGCCGATACCTATCGCACCTCTCCTCATGGTCACCACCTCACTGCAGCACCATCACGTTGTAGTTGAACGTCGCCGGGGTGGTGAAGTCTATAACACCGGCCGCCCCGACCTCGGGAATGACCTTACCGACTATCTTGGTCGCTGGACCAATGCCCTCCTTGCCGTCCTCGGTCTTGAAGACGACCGTCTTTATGAGCAGAGCAACCATGTCGCCCCACTCAAGGTTCGGGTGCCTCGTGTCCATCTCGCTCCCGCCGTCGTGGATTACAGCGATGGCGAAGTTCGTGTTTGTTAAATTGTTCCAAGTTTGTGTAATGTTGGTATCTGTGCTGTTGAAGAGGTCGTCTATGACGCCCCTGTAGAGGATTCCGCTGTAGTTGTAGACGACAAGCTTAAGGCCGTCGCTGAGGACAATCTTAACGTTGCTCAGGTCGATGCCCTCGCTGCCCGAGTTGGGGGCTATGAAGATGGCCATCTTGGTTATGGTTCCCTTGCTCGGAGGGGTCGTGTTGACGTAGCCGTAGATGTTGATTACCTTGAGACCGCTCGCGACCTCCTGGGTGGTCTGCCTTCCGGCGGCTTGGGCCTTCTGCTCAAGGTAGCCCGCGGTACCGATGATGACACCTGCTGCCACCGCTGCCACGAGGACCATTGCGATGAAGACTATCAGCGTGCCGATGCCTATTGCTCCCCTACGCATAGCATCACCTCCGAAAAATCTTCAAAGAACGAAAGGGAAAGGGGGCAGAATCACTGGAGCTCCATGACGCTCTGGGTGTAGGTGCTGGGGGTGGTGAACTCGATGACTCCTGGGGCACCGAACTCGGGGACGACCTCACCAGTAACCCTCGTGCCTGGAGGTATTCCGCTAGTGTCACTGAACACTGCTCCTGCGTTGACAGCGAGGACGACTATATCCCCCTTGTTAAGAGTTGGGAAGTTCTGCTTGACTGAGCCGTCGCTGTCCTGTATGACGATTATGCCAAAGCCAGTAGCTGCGAGGTCAGCCCAATTTATTGTTGAATCGTTAAATACATCTGCAACAGGACTGTTAGTGTAGACACTCTCATTGTACTTAAGGGTAGCCTCAATCCTGCCGTCACTGAGTGTTATTCTGGTCTTCCGGAGGTCAATACCAGCCGAACCCGCGTTCGGAGTAACATAGATGGCGAGCTTGGTTATATTGTCGAAGGTACCATCGGCGTTCTTCTGGGCCCATCCAACGACGCTGGTGACCTTAATTCCGCTCGCTACCTCCTGAGTGGTCTGCCTTCCCGTGGCCTGGCTCTTCTGCTGGAGGTAACCGCTCGTGTTGATGAGGACGGCCGCCGCCACGGCCGCAACGAGCACCATGGCAATGAACACTATGAGGGTTCCAATACCGACCGCACCTTTCCTCCTCCTAAACATCATCACTCACCTCCTCAAATAAAGTTAGATAAGGAAATCACTGGAGCTCAATGACGAAGCTGGTGTAGCTGGTCGGAGTGGTGAACTCGATGACGCCCGGAGCACCGAACTCCGGAACGACTTTACCCTCAATCTTCTGCCTCGGTGCGAAGCCGCTACCGAACACTGAACTGAAGACGTAGAGGTGGGTTATCTTAGTGATTGATGCTGAAGTTGCAGTGTTGGTGTTGGGATCAACATACTCCAATGTCACGCCACTGACAGCCCTGTCAACCCAGTAGTAGTAGCCTCCAACAGGGACGGTGAGCACGGCAATGTCACCGCCATTGAGGGTCGGGTACTTGGGCTTGAGGGAGTTGTCGGCGTCCTGGATTGCGATTATTCCAAAGTTAGTGGAGCCGGTTATGTTGCCCCAGCTCTCAAGGGTCTTGTCGAAGATATTGGCAACGACGCCATCGGTGAAGGCAGGTCCAATGCTGACGACTTCATTTGTGAAGGTTATGTTGGCCGTGTTAGTTGAGGCGGAGTCATATGAAATCGTGTAAGTGCTTCCACTAACGCTAACCGTAGCACCTGAGAGGATTAGCTTTTTGTTGGCTGCATCCCAGCTTATGGCACTGCTCGGGAAGCCATTTATGATGTAGGTGTTTCCACTAGTGTCTTCAAGGGCAACGTAGTAGGTCTCGTTGCTGGTCTCGTAAGCATTAACGAGTGACGCATTTATCATGGCTGAAAGGTTGGCGTTGTAGTCCTCATACCTGTATGAGAACACTGCCTGAGAGTTGCCATCACTGAGAATTATTTTGGTCTTCCTGATATCTATGCCAGCTGAGCCAGCGTTCGGACTGACGTAGACAGCGAGCCTAGTTATCTTCCCCTGAGCAGGGTTAGCAACACCGTCAATATAACCAACGACCTTAGTGACCTGAATTCCACTCGCTACTTCCTGAGTGGTCTCTCTACCGGTGCTGGAAGCCTTCTGCTGGAGGTAACCGCTCGTGTTAATCAGCACGGCCGCCGCTACGGCCGCGACGAGCACCATGGCTATGAACACAATGAGGGTACCGATACCGACGGCACCCCTCCTTCCCTTCCTCATTCTCTCACCTCCCTCCTAAAATTTGGAAAGGAAACGAAATCACTGGAGCTCCATAACCTGCTCGGTGTAGGTGCTCGGAGTGGTGAACTCGATGACTCCTGGGGCACCGAACTCCGGAACGACTTCACCGGTGACCTTCTTGCCTGGAGCTATTCCGTATCCAAAGACACCGGACTTGTCATCTGCTCCAACGTACACTGTCAGAACGACAATGTCCCCCTCGTTGAGGGTCGGGTAGTCAGCGCTAAGGCTGGAGTCGCCATCCTGGATGACAATAATACCATAGTTGGTCTTGTTCTGGGTTATGTTCTTCCAAGCATCAAGGCTTGTGTTGAAAATGTCGGCAACTGGACCCAAGGTGAACGCTTTGGATGTGCTGGTAGTGTTGTACATGAGAACGGCCTCAACGGTGCCGTTGCTGAGAACAAGCTTGGTGTTCTTAAGGTCAATACCAGCGCTACCAGCATTGGGCGTTATATATATGGCCAACTGCTGGATGTACTCAAGGCTTCCATTAGCCTTACCCACAACCCTCTCAACCTGTATGCCACTGGCAACCTGCTGGGTGCTAGCCCTGCCGGTGCTGGAAGCCTTCTGCTGGAGGTAACCGCTCGTGTTAATCAGCACTGCCGCGGCAACTGCCGCCACTAAAACCATGGCTATGAACACAATCAGGGTACCGATACCAACGGCACCTCTTCTGGTCCTGGCCTTCATTCACCACGCACCCCCGTAGGGTTTTCTGCGTTAGGGGTTACGCCCGGAAAATATAAAGCCCTTTTTTGTTCTTAGTAGTGTAGGTGGTTATGTAGGTGCATATGTAGGTACTAACTACGATGGCCTCGGCGAAACTACCGCTAAGGTATATAAAGGGGACAAGAGCATAAGGTTACGGTGATTCCCATGGTAAGAAGGCAGGGAGCAATAGTGGTGGCATTAATACTGTTGCTCCTCGGCAGTGGTGTGCCCGCTGTCATGGGAGTGAGTTACGCCTACAGCAGAACTGAGAACGTCCAGCTCTTCATCTGGCCGTCGAGCAGGCTCGTTGAGCCGAACCAGACCGTGACGATTGCGGTCGTGCTCTGGAAGCCCGGCGAGGGCGGAATAGCGAACGCGACGGTAATCATCGAAACCGAGGACGGGCTCTACAACGTCACCACCAACGAGGACGGCTTTGCGAGCCTGAACCTGACCTTCGCGGAGGAAGGCGGCTACTGGGTAAGGGCCACGTACGGAAACCTCTCAACGGGCACCTGGATTGACGTCGAGAAAGTTCCGCCGTACCTCTTCATCGAGAAAGACCTGGAGCTCCAGGCCAACAGGAGCTACAGCATCGAGTGGACGCTCGTCACGCCCTACGTCCTCACGCCCTACAGCGGAGCCGTCAACGTGACGGTGCTCTTCAACGGGAAGGAAGTCAGGAGCGAAGTCGTGAACGTCACCGACGGAAAGCTGAAGCTCACCCTCAGGTTCAACGAGACCGGAGCCGGTGAGGTTCTCTTCGACGGCAGAACGGCGTCCCACTTCGAGGTTCGTGAGAAAATAATCCTCGCCAAGCTCATAGGCCCGGATAAAGCATACGTCGGCCAGAACGTGACAGTTCACCTTCTCGTCTGGGACGCCGGGGCAAACGCGCCCTACAGCGGAAACCTCACCGTTGAGCTGAAGAGGTGGTACTACAGCAACTGGACAACCATCACGGACAACATAACGGTTGGCGTGAGGGACGGCTACGCCAACTTCACCCTGACCGTTCCAGACTGCGACAGGATTGAAATCCTCGCGGGGGTCGGCTCCCACGACATAAGAATTGAAAAGTCCGCCCCAGCTCCCCAGCCGCCAACCAACGAGACCTCAAACGAGACGCCCCTAATCTTCACGATAACGCCCGACAGGGTTCTGGCGGAGCCGGGCCAGAGCATTTCCCTCGTCGTCAACACTACCAGGGAAGGCACCTACAACATGACCGTCACCTGGTACCGCTGGGAGTTCCGCTCCTGGGTGTGGGACTGGAGAGGAGAAACCAACACCACCCTCGTGACCTTCAACGGCACCAAGAGCGTCATCAAGAGGATAACCGTTCCGGAGTGGGCATACTACGGCGAGGTCAGGATTGGGGATGCAATGGCAAGGATTTACACCCTGAGGCCGAGCCTATGGGGCAGCGCCTGGGTCAACCTGACGTACAGCCCCGAGACGGGACTTAAGACCGGAGACACCCTCATGATTAGCGGCGACCTCAAGAACAAGACCAAGGACTGGTTCTACGACTGGGAGAAGTTCTACAGGGGACTCGCCAACGAGACCGTGTACATCTTCACCCCCTGGGGCGTTAAAACTGTGAAGACAGACGAAGACGGCAGGTTCAGCGCCAACGTTTCGGTTCCTTCGGAGAGACTGCCGAACACGGTCTGGGACAGGAAGCCCGAGGTTCTCTTCATCCACAGGTCGGGAGCGTACGAGGACACGACCGTTGACACGCCGAGGGCGAGGGTCTTCGTTAACATGACCTCCGACGGAGTCAGGATAAACATCGAGCCGGCGGACGACAGGGGAATTGACTGGGGCCTCAAGACCCCGACCGTTGTTGAGTTCGGCCAGTACTTTGACTGGAACTACATCGGAAACGTGACTTCCCTGTACGTCACCTCGAACGCGACCGTTCCGGGGAACGTAAGCCCAGGGGTTTACCTGTTCAAGATTCTCCCCAACAACTGGCTCTGCTACAGGGACCCGGACGGCGGTGGAGGTTGCAGTGCAGGAAGTCACACCACCGAGAGGATTTACTACGTAACCAGCGGGCTTGAGCTTCCCAGGGACGTCGAATACACCGGCGGTGAGCTGGAGGTTCCAATTAAGCTCCCGGGAAAGGGCGTCTTCTACTACTCCTACTACTCCAACGGCAAGGAGCACAAGGAAATCGGCTTCACCGACGAGAACGGAAATGGAATTGCCAGGATAAAGGTAGAAGACCTTCCGCTGGGTGTATGGAGATGGCTTATCATCAAATTTGGATTCGTGAGCGATAAGGGAGCGCTCTTTGACATAGACTGGGACCTGTGGGTGCACAGCACCGTTGACACCCTCCCGCCGGCAGTAACCGCAACGGTGACGCCCCAGGTTCAGGAGGTCGGAAAGAACGTAACGATTAACATAAGCGTCTGGGACAACGGAGGAATTAAGCAGGTGAACTATACAATCACGAACGTAACGGACGTCATAGAGCGGAACAGCCTGAATTTCACCTATGCAATAAACGGCTATTCGGTCATGTTCAACTTCACCATCAGGGGCCTCGAAGACTACATCCTGAACGTCACCGCGGTGGATGAAGCCGGCCACGTCACAACTAAGCTCGTCAACTTCTTTGGAAAGGCCGTCGAGACGAGGGAGCTCAACCTCACAGCCAACGAGACCCACGAGGTCAACGTCGAGAACCAGACCCAGATAGTCGTCGCCCCGGCCCAGAACGAGAGCGTCACCATGAACGTCACCGTCGCCTCAGGAGTTGAAAACGAAGACGCGAGGGTGAAGATGACTGCCAAGGGCTACGAAGACCTCAAGTACGTCAAGGTCGAGACCAACGAGACGGTAAAGTACTCGTGGGTAATCCTCAACCTGACCTACAGCGACGAGATGCTCAAGAGGCTCGGCATAAGCGAGAACGCGGTGACGCTCCTCTACTGGAACGGAACCGAGTGGATTGACCTCAGCAAGCACGTCGGAGAGACCATCCCGGACAACTCGCCGTACGGCAACATAACCGTCTTCGGCTTCGGAAGGGACCCGGTGCACAACTACGTTTGGGCCAACGTCAGCCACCTGAGCGAATACGCCCTCGGTGTGAAGTTACCCGACCTCAAGGTCGAGGCCATCGGCCCGACTAAGTTCTACGTCGGCGTCCCGCAGACGATAAACGTCACGATAAAGAACCTCGGCGGACCTGTTGACAGGCCCTTCGACGTCGTTCTCTACGTCAATGGAACCGAAGTCGGAAGGGTGACCGTCAGCGAGGTTTCGGAGGGAGCGGAGTTCTCGCTGCCCTTCAAGTGGACGCCCGAGAAGGAGGGCAACTACACCATAAAGGCCGTCGTTGACCCCGACAACAGGATTCAGGAGAGCAACGAGAGCAACAACGAGCTCATCGTCCTGGCGGAGGCAACCAGGGGAGCGTCACTCAGCGCGAGCGGGCTCGTTCTGACGCTGATGAGGGTCAACTACCTCTACTACCTCTACTACACCAGAAACATCGAAACCTTCGAGAAGCTCTACCAGGAGGCTGTAAAGGCCAACGTCTCAAACGCAACGCTCCAGGAGGCCCTCAAGCACAAGGAGCTGGCCGAGGGCTACTACAAGGAGGCCGCCAAGTACGGCCCGGTTCTCAGCAACATCGGCAACATAAGGCTCTTCCCGTACCTGCGCAAGGCCTACGTCGAGCTCAAGAAGGCAATAGAAATCCTGGAAAAGGCCCTCAAGGCCTGAACTTTCCCTTCTTTAAACTTTTTCCACGACGAGAATGCTTCTTCCAGGGCGCTCGGTTTTGAAGTCGAAGCCCATCTTCTCCAGGGCCCTCGTCACTTCCCTCACCGTCGGAAAGCCCGTGAAGTCCCTGTTGAGGGCCTCGAAGAACTCAAGGGCTGAGACGTTCTCAAAGGCGTCCCTGAAGGGCTCGACCATCACCAGCTTGCCCCCGCTCTTCAGCGTCTCGAAGGCGTTCTTGAGAACCTTCACCCTGTCCGGGATGTACTCAAGGACGAAGCTCATCAGAACGGCATCGTACTCGTTGACGGGCCGTATGAGCCGAGCGTCGAGCTCTTTAAGGGAAACTGGAAGGTTCTTTTCCTCGGCCCTGGAGCGGGCTATCTCAAGGAGCGCCGGCGAGTAGTCGAGGCCGAGGTAGAGGCCATCGTAGCCCACAATCCTGCCAAAGAACTCCGGCGAGACCGAACCACAACCTATGTCGAGAACCGCCAAACCCGGCCCCAGGTCGGCGACGTCGGCCATAACCTCACGGTAGGCCCTCGCAAAGGAGGTGCTCATCCTCATGTCCCAGAAGTCGGCATCCTTGTCGAAGTCCATGAGGATGTGCGGATGAGTGGGCGTTATGAAGGCGTAGTCCACCATTCGATAAATCTCCTCGTGGATTGACACCCAGTCCGGGAGAAGGAGGTCGTACTTGTCGGGCGGAATCTCAAGGGTATATGAAAAACCGTTGAGGTGGAGCCTCCCGGCGCGAACCTCGACGATTCGGAGGTCTTGCAGGGTTGAGACGAACTTAACTAGGAGAGCCCTGTTTGGGAGGCCAACCTTGTCAAGGAGCTCCTGAAGGGTGGGTTCCTTCGCGAGGAGGGAAAATATACCGTGCTTCGTGCCGAGGGAAACAATCTGGAGTATGGCAATCCTAACCATGTGGTCAATGTTGGTGTCCACGACCCTCGGGGAGGACATCTCCCCACCTCACAGGAACCGCCTGTAGTAGCGGTAGTATTCCTTCAGGTAGTCCACGACCTTCTTGCCGTATTCCGTGAGGCGGTAGTACTTGAAGCCGTTGCTCGCTATCTCCTCAACGAGGCCGAGATAGACAAGGGAGCTCTCACCGTTGTAGCGGTTACCAAGACCAACGAGAGCGCCCCTAACGTTGGAGGGGTCAGAACCGACGACCCTCGCAATCTCGGACAGGTACGTCGCGGACGGGTATATCTCGTTCAGGTACATCAGTATCTTCTTCCTGAGCTCACTGCGGTGCAATGACCTGAGCACCTGCGGGTCTATCACCACCGAGTTCATCCTTCCACCACCCCGGGCTTTTTCTGAGCTGATTGTACCCCTCTGAACTTTATGTAGCTGGCCATGCAGGTGCATCGTGTTACGTTAGGGACGTCACGAACAAGGTTCTCGCGAGGTACTTCGAACTCAAGGACGACCTCATGGAGCTCGAAGAGAACTTCACCGGCTTCCGTTCTGCCATTGAAAAGAGGATTTCAGAACTGAGAAGCTCCGAGAGAAGCCCGGCCCAAATCCCGGAGCTGAAGGAGATAAGGGAGAAGCTGGCTTCACTTGAAAAGTCCCTGAAGGAGTTCAAGAAGTTCGAGACGAAGTTCGACTTCGAGATTGGGAGCGTTAAGAACGGCCTTGAGAGGCTCGAAGGCAGGGTCGAAAAGCTGGAAAGGGAAGTCGAGGAGAGCAGGGAGCTTATAAAGGAGGAGCTGAAAGAGGAAATCATCAGGGAGCTTGAGGAGGAGATAGAGCACCTCGAAGAGGTCATCGAGAGGCGGAAGAACGAGGAAGTGGAGGAGTTCCTTGAGGTCATCAAGGCCGCGATAACACTGCAGCCGGAGAAGCTCCGCGAGGGCCTTCTCGAAGCCAAGCGCGCGCTCCTCTCGCTCAGGGACATAGCGAAGGTTTACGTCCTGACAGGGAAGGGGCAGAAGGAGTTCCAGGAGCTCAAAGAGAACCTCGTAGAACTCCTCAAGAACCTGAGGAAGCTGGCCATCGTTTCCGTCCCGGACGAGAACGTTTACTCCAAGTTCAACGAGGTCATAGTCAAGACCAAGAGGCTCGAACTCCCGATGAAGCGCGGGGACAAAGAGCTCTCGCCCGAGAAGAGCTTCATCGAGATACACAGGATAACCTACGAGCTGGCCGGTGAGATTGACAGGATTGCCGAGATGCTCGGAGAGCCCGTCCCCGTGACGCCGGTAGAGAAGGAGTTCTACGAGAAGCTGCGCTACCAGTTCGAGGAGCTGAGAAGGCTGGAGGAGCAGGTGCAGAAGTTAATGCTCAAGCTCGGAGCCGTTGAGAAGGAGCCCGAAGAGAAGAAAGACGACATAGAGGAAATTCTAAAGGACCTCAACCTCCTCTAAAACTCGTCGCCGAGGAGCTTGTCGAGGTCAATCATTATGAGAAGCCTCTCGCCGTCGTTTATCTTGGCGATGCCCTTTATGTAGCGTATGTCCACCCTGCTGGCGAGGGTCTTCGGAGGCTGTTCTATCTGCTCGTCGGTGAGGGTTATGACGTCCGAGACGGCGTCAACGATTATGCCGACAACCTCATCCTTGACCTCGGCGATGATAATCTTCTTCTTGGAGAGGTCCTCGTCCGGGTCGTAGTAGCCGAGGAGCTTTTTGAGGTTGACGACGGTGGTAATCTGACCGCGCAGGTTTATGACGCCCTCAACGAAGTCCGGCGCGTTGGGAACGCGGGTTATGGGCATCATCTCCTTGATTTCCCTGACCTTGGAGATGTCAAGGCAGAACTCTTCGTTGCCGACCATGAAAGCCACAACCTGAATCTCCCCCAAGGTATCACCCCCCAACCCTTTCAAGGAGTTCACGTGAACGCGAAACCGATTCGGCAAGCTCCTTAAGACCCTTTCTAATCTCCTCCAGCCTCGTCTGGACGTCCGCGACGAAGGTGGTGAAGCCGTCAATCTCAGTCGAGAGGTCTTCCTGAACCTTGTAAACGCTGTCCAGGGTGTCCATCAGCATCTGAACCGATTGGGCCTGGCCCTCGATGCTGTCGGAGAGCTCCTTTATCATGTTGGCCGTCTCGTTGGCGCGTCTCGCTATATCGTCGAAGGCCGCGATGAGCTCTTGAACGGCGTCCTTTATCTCCTCTGTGACCGTGAACTCCTTCTTTATTGAGCCGACGACCTTGTCAATGCTCTCCTGCATGTTCCTAATCAGCTCTGCAATCTGGTCGGTTGACTTCTTGGACTGGTCTGCCAGCTCGCGGATGTTTTCAGCGACCACAGCGAAGCCCCTTCCGTGCTCTCCGCTCCTCGCGGCCTCTATTGCGGCGTTGAGGGCCAAAAGGTTCGTCTGCTCCGCGATGTTGCCGATGACCTCGACGATTTCGCCGACCCTCTTGGAGTGCTCGACGAGGAGCGAAAGGGCCTTCTCCATGTCCTGGTTGACCTCGTTGATGCTCGCGACGTTCAAAGCCACGTTATCGGAAATCTGCTTGCCCTTCTCGGCCATGTTAGCCGTTTCGAGGGCGTAATCGGTCAGCGCCTGAGCCTGGGTGTTCATCTCTTCAATGCCTGCGGTGAGGGTCTGGATGTAGTCTCCGAGCTCCGCCACGCGGGAGCGCTCGTCCTGAATGAGGGTGAGCAGTCCATTGGAGTCGAGGGAAACCTCAAAGTCGGTGCTCTCAAGAAGCGATGTTGCCTTCTCGTCGGCGTTCCTGAGCTCCTCAAGGGCCTCGCGAACCTCCTCCGGAACGCCGACCCTTTCAATCCTGACCTCCCTCTTTGATTTTGCCTTTTCGGCTATGCGGAGAAGATGGGAGGCCGTCTCCTGGTCAAAGCCCTCAAGGGGAACGTGCTCCCCCTCGATTAGCTTCTCAAGAACGTCGAGGAGGTCTTCCCTTCGGGAGCCGGAGGAGAGGTAGAGTCCAACGACCAGAGCAGTGCCGATGCCCGCTATTGCACCCACCGCTAGAGAAACCGCAGAACCCGCGAGCGTGACCACTGGAACCGATAGCACCGAGGCGAGAGTTACTGACCTGCCCATGGGCGCACCCCCTGACTGGTACTTATTGTCACTTCGGGGATAAAAGACTTTCGTATGTATGTAATAACCAGTGCTACGAGTCACTATAATAACCCTTCGATTCGTAACGACCTGCGTATGCACCTACACAACCATCTACACTAAAGGCTTTTTATGAGAAAAGGCCCATAAACTTGTAGGGAATTTCGTTGAGCCCCCAACGGGCTCGCCTTCATCCCGGACATTCACCAAGGTGAGTGGGCCGTATGATGGACTACAGGGACCCCGGCTACCTGAAGATTAAGGAGGAGCTCTTTCGGCACCTCAAGGTTAGCAGTGACGCCTACAAGGATTCCTACCTTATGAGGAGAATCCGCGCGAGGATGAGAAAGCTGGGGATTACGAACTTCATGGAGTATTACCGCCTGATAAAGACGAACAAGAAGGAGCTTGACGAACTGCTCTTAACGGTCGCTATAAACGTCACCGAGTTTTTCCGCGACCCAATCGTCTGGAAGACCTTCGAGAAGAAAGTCATCCCCGAGCTCGTGAAGATAAAGAAGGAACAGCACAGCTCCTCGCTCAAGATATGGAGCGCGGCCTGCTCCACGGGACAGGAGCCCTACTCAATAGCGATGACCCTCTACGAGGCCCTTGGAGAGAACCTCGGCGGTTTCAGGGTTCAGATACTCGCGACCGATATAGACAGAGAAGCCCTCGCGGTCGCGATGCGCGGCGAATACCCGGTTGACGTCGTCGAGAAGCAGGTTCCGAGGCACATGATACCTAAGTACTTCACGAGGGTCAGCGACGAGCGCTACCGCGTCTCACCGAAGGTGAAGAGGCTCGTTAAGTTCCAGCAGTTCAACCTCTTCAGCCCGAGGTATCCAACGGGTTTCGACGTCATATTCATCCGCAACGTGCTGATTTACATCAAGAGGGAGGCGCAGGAGGAGATATTTGCCAAGCTGTACGACTCCCTCGAAGACCACGGTTTCCTGATTCTGGGTAAAACCGAGACGATACTCGGAAACGCGGCAAAGCTGTTCAAATTGTACGACCTCGTCGCGAGGATTTATCGCAAGAACCTGGAGGTGAAGAAGCATGGCTCGGGTTTTGGTCGTAGATGACGCCGCCTTTATGCGCATGCTCCTGAAGAAGATACTGACCCAGGGCGGCCACCAGGTGGTTGGCGAAGCCAGCAACGGAAAGGAGGCCGTTCAGAAATACCAGGAGCTCAAGCCCGACGTGGTAACGATGGACATAGTCATGCCGGAGATGGACGGAATAACGGCCGTCCGCGAGATAAAGAAAATCGACCCCAACGCCAAGATAATCATGATTACCGCCGTCGGGCAGGAGAGCAAGGTCATGGAAGCCCTCAAGGCCGGCGCCTCTGGATACATCGTCAAGCCCTTCCAGGCCCCGAAGGTGCTTGAGGAAATCAACCGCGTACTGTCGAGTTAGGGTGAGTGATGATGCCCCTGAGCTCACCCAAGAAAAAGATTAGGGTACTCGTCGTTGATGACTCCGCCTTCATGCGCAAGATACTCAGGGATATAATCAACTCCGACCCCGAGCTAGAAGTCTGTTGCGAAGCCCGTGATGGAATCGAGGCCATAAACATGGTCAAGCTCCACAAGCCCGACGTGGTAACGCTCGACATTGAAATGCCACGAATGAACGGCCTCGACGCCCTCAGGGTTATAATGAAGCAGAGCCCGACGCCGGTAATCATGGTGAGCGCACTCACGCAGGAGGGGGCCGAGGCAACGATAAAGGCCCTCGAGTACGGGGCGATTGACTTCATCCCCAAGCCCAGCTCTTCCATTTCCCTCAGCATGAAGGAGATGAAGGACGAGATAATCGCGAAAATCAAGGAGGCGGCGAAGGTTCCAAAGAGGTTCCTTGAGCTCAAGAGGACGAGACTGCTGAGGGCCCAGAAGAGCAAGGTCAAGAGGAAAGGGGTTCCCGCGAGGATTGCGGTTGCAATGGCGGCCTCAACCGGTGGACCGCAGTCCCTCCTCAAGGTTTTCCCCAAGTTCCCCGAGCACCTCGGCGCGGCAATCCTGCTCGTCCAGCACATGCCCCCCGGCTTCACGAAGTCCTTCGCCAAGAGGCTCGACAGCGTCAGCAAGCTCAACGTGAAGGAGGCGGAAGACGGTGAACCCATCGAGGAGGACTGGGCATACGTTGCACCGGGCGACTACCACATGGAGGTCGAGCTGAGGCGCGGAAAGCCCGTGATAACCCTCAACAAGAAGCCGAAGATACACGGCGTAAGGCCCGCGGCCGACCCGATGATGATTACCGCCGCGGAGGTCTTTGGAAGGAAAACCGTCGGCGTCGTCATGACGGGAATGGGACGCGACGGGGCCCAGGGAATAGTCGCCATCAAGAAGAAGGGCGGAATCACCATCGCGCAGGACAAGGAGACCTCGATAATCTACGGAATGCCAAAGGCGGCCGCCGAGACGGGCATGGTTGACTACATCGTGCCGCTCGATAAAATCGCCGACACCGTTGTGATGGCAGTGAACAAGATAAAGCGGGGTGGTGGCGGTGGAGGACCTTTCACAGTACCTTGATGAGTTCCTCGCCGATGCGAGGGATAGGATAGACAGCCTCAGCAACGCCATACTCACGCTGGAGAAGATAGTCAAGGAAGGCGGCAGCGAAGAAGAGAAGAAGGCAATGATAGACCAGATTTTCCGCGACGCCCACACGCTCAAGGGTACGGCCGCGACGATGGGTTTCATGAAGCTCAGCGAAGTGGCCCACAAGATGGAGAACCTCTTCGACCTCGTCAGGAGCGGTAAGATTGAGCCAACTCCCGAGCTTATAGACGTCCTCCTCGAATTCCTCGACATCATCGAGGCCATGGTTGACAACATCGAGGAGACGGGGGAGGAGGGCGACTTCGACGTTGATTCGCTCTTCGAGAAGGCCCAGAAGTTCTTCGACCAGGCGGGGGCAGGCGGCGGAAAGAAGGAAGAGGAAAAGGAGGAGAAAGAGGAGAAAGCCCCCGAAGAGGGAGAAGGGGAGGAAGCCGAGGCGCCAGAAGCTCCCCCCGCCGGCAACCGCTACCTCGTGAAGGTCTACTTCCAGAAGGACGCCCCACTGAGGGGGGTCAGGGCTTTTCTCATCCTCTCCGACCTGGAGGAGCTTGGAGTCGTCGTCGAGACCAACCCCGAGAGGAAGGTCATCGAGGACGGAAAGGCAGACGTCGATGTGCTCGAGTTCGTCATAGAGACAGAAGAGGACCCGGAGAAGATTAAAACAGTCGTTTCTCGGCATCCCGAGGTTGAGAAGGTCGAGGTTCAGACGCTCGGCGGCGAGACCGTTGCAAGCGGAGAAGGTAGAGGAGAAGGAGGAGAAAGGAAGTACGAGGTCACGGTTTACCTCCAGAAAGACGCACCGCTCAAGGGAGTTCGCTCTTATCTCGTTCTCCAAGACCTTCAGAAGGTTGGAGTCGTTGAGAAGACCGAGCCCAACGCGATTGACATCCAGAACGGCGAGCTGATTGACGGCTACTACTTCAGGGTCATTCTGAGGACGAACCTCAACAAGGAGGACATAGTTAAGATAATCACCAAGCACCCGGACGTCGAAAACGCCGACGTTAGGGAGATTGGGGAAGAGGCCCCGGCTCAGGCCCAGCCCAAGCCCGAAAAGAAGGAGGAAAAGAAGGCAGAGAAGGCCGAAAAGAAGGAGAAAAAGGCCGCAAAGGGCCCGACAAAGACCCCGAAGGTCAAGATTTCCAAGATAATCAAGGTTGACGTCAGCCACCTCGACAGGCTGATGAACCTCGTCGGTGAGCTGGTCATCACCAAGGGCCGGCTGGAGCAGATAGCCGAGAGGCTCGGCGACAGAGAGCTTTTGGAGACCCTCTCAACGCTCTCAAGGCTTCTCACCGAGCTGCAGGACGAGATAATGGAGATGCGCCTCACACCTGTCGCCGAGGTCTTCAACAAGTTCCCGAGGATGGTCCGCGAGCTCGCGAGAAAGATGGGCAAGGAAGTCGAGTTCATCATCGAAGGAGCGGACATCGAGGTTGACAGGACGATACTCGACAAGCTCGGCGACGTTCTCGTCCACCTCCTCAGGAACGCCATAGACCACGGTATTGAGCCACCGGAGGAGCGCGAGAAGCTCGGCAAGCCGAGGGCGGGAAGGCTTGAGCTCATAGCAAGGCGTGAGAGGAGCCACGTCGAGATAATCGTCAGGGACGATGGAAGGGGCATAGACCCGGAGAAGATTAAGAGGAAGGCGATAGAGAAGGGTCTCATCACGCCGGAGCAGGCGGCTGAGATGAGCGACGAGGAGGCGATAAACCTAATCTTCCTGCCGGGCTTCAGCACCAAGGACCAGGTCACGGACGTTTCAGGAAGAGGAGTCGGTATGGACGTTGTCAAGGAGGTCGTCAAGAGCCTCAATGGAAGCATAGCCGTTTACAGCGAGGTCGGAAAGGGAACGACCTTCGTGCTCAAGCTGCCCGTGAGCATGGCCATCATCCAGGCGCTCCTCATCAAGGTGCAGGACGAGGTCTACGCGGTTCCGATAAACAACATCCTTGAGAGCATCGAGATAAAGCGCGAGAACCTCAAGAGCATCGGCGGAAAGGAGGTCATAGTTCTCCGCGGCGAGATTATACCGGTCATAATGCTCCACGAGCTCTTCGGCCTGCCGATGCCTGAGCTTGAGGAGTTCCCGGCTTTGGTTGTTGACCTCGGCGCCCAGAAGGTGGCCATAGGAGTTGACGAGCTTCTCCACAAGAAGGACATCGTCATCAAGAGCCTCGGCAAGATGCTCTCGCACATCAGCGGCTTCGCAGGAGCGACCATACTCGGTGACGGTAGCGTCGTGCTGATTATCGAGATTAACGGTCTCCTCGGAGGTGGACGTGGTGGAATCTGAGAACTACGAGGAGTACATAAAGAACCTCGACGAGTTCGCCAAGAGCGCGTTAGTTGAGACCTTCAACATAGGCGCCTCCAGGGCGGCCGATGCCCTCAGCGAGATGACAGGTTTGACGGTGAACATCACGGTTCCGGAGATAGAGATAACCTCAATCAAAGCGGTCCCCGAGAAGGTCGGTGAGGACGTCAAGGTGGCAGTCTACATACAGCTCAGCGGGGGTTTCGAGGGCCACGCGTTCTTTTTCCTTGACTTCGAGGACGCGCTGAGGATATTCGACCTCATGATGGGCCAGGAACCCGGGACGACGACCGAGTTCGACGACATGGTTGCGTCGGCCGTTATGGAGATGGGAAACATCCTAATCTCGGCCTTCGCCAACGCCCTCAGCGAGTTCCTGGGAACGGAAATCAACCAGACGCCGCCGGACATCGCGATTGACTTCACCCCGGCGATACTGGACTTTGCACTGGCCGACGTTGCCCAGCACTGCGACTACACGATGCTCCTCAAAACCGAAATGAAGATTGAGGGAATCGAGTTCAAGGAGCACTTCACGATTATCCCGCACCCGGCCTCGATGAAGAAGGTTGTTGAGACCCTGCTGGGGGGATTCGTATGAGCGGGCACAAGAACTGGTTTTCGGAGTGGTATCAGGACATATTTAGGGAAGCCTCCAACATAGCGATGAGCCACGCTCTCACGGCGCTCTCGAACATGATAGGCGAGATAGAGATGGAGCCCCCTACTGTAAGCGTTCTTCCAAGGGCAAAGTTCCTCCACGAGCTCGCGAGCAGGGGCATAAAGAACAGCTTCGTCGTCATGTTCGACATAACCGAGGGGCTCAGCGGTCTGACGATACTCCAGTTCCCCAAGGAGAGCGCCAAAGCTCTCGTCATGACGCTCCTTGGAATGGACCCCGGCGACGAGGGGATAGACGAGATGGGACGCTCGGCGATAATGGAGATAGGCAACATACTGATTTCGGTTTACACCGACATCCTCGCCAAGCTCATCGAGGAGCCCGTTTCCCTGAGCCCGCCGAAGCCGGCTGAGAGCCTCTACGACGTTGAGAAGGAGCTGTCGAGGCCCGACCTCAGGGACGTCACCGAGGTCATAATGTTCAAGACGCGCTTTTACCAGAAGGACACTGGAATAGAGAGCCTGTTCTATCTAGTGCCGACCAAAGACGCCTTTGACAAGCTCGTCGGCAAGCTTGAGGCCCAGGTGAAGGACGTCGAGCCCGAGATACCGCCCGAGGAAACGATAGAGCCGGGCGAAGAGGTGAAGGAGAGCAAGGTTGAGGAAGTCACCGAAAACGCCCCGGAGGAAGCCCAGGAAAGCCCCACTGAAGGTTCCGAGCCTACAATCAACGAGAAAACCGAGGGTTGAACCTTGCCGGCGGAGATAAAGGTCGGTATCGGCGACTACGCGGTCGGCAAGAAGGAGGGGATAATCAGCACCTACGGGTTAGGTAGCTGTGTCGGTATAACCCTCTACGACCGCCTAACCAAGGTCGGCGGCCTGCTCCACGCGCTCCTGCCCGAGGCGAGCTACTACGGCAACAAGGGAAACCCTGCGAAGTACGTTGATACCGGCCTGCAGCTGCTCATCAGGGACATCCAGAAGCTCGGCGGGAATCCAAGGCGAGCTGAGGCAAAGCTCTTCGGAGGGGCGCACATGTTCACCAACGTGACCAGCGAGAAGCTGATGATAGGCAAGAGGAACGTCGAGGTCGCAAAGAGGGAGCTCAAGAAGTACGGCATACGACTTGTCGCGGAAGACACGGGTGGAAAGGGTGGAAGGACTATCTACCTCGACCTCTCGACGGGTAAAGTCAGGATGAGGCGTGTTTCCGGCGGAAAGGTCATCGAGAAGATTTATTAAATCAGGAGCTCACGGGGGTGGTTCGATGAACTTCAAGACAAAGATGGTGGGCATCGTCGTCGTGGCGTTGCTCCTCGTAACGGTGGTCGCGAGTGCAATGATGCTCTACACCGGCGACCACACCAGCAACATCATAGAGGAGAAGCTCGCGCCCGAGATAGACCAGCAGGCGAGGGACATGACCCTCGCCCAGGCAGAGGCGCTCGCCAACCAGTTCAGCGGGTTCTTCAAGGAGGTCGAAGCCCTGGGAACCGCGACGTCAGAGATGGTAATCCAGGCAATCACGGAACTTAACGAGCAGGGAGTCTCCTTTGGAAGTCCAGGATATGCTGAGAAGCTCAAGCCGGTCCTCCTCGACCACTTCAAGGCCATAGCCAAGGCCGAACCCCTGCTCAGCGGCGTTTACTTCGGCGACGTTAACGGCAACATGTACATCTACCCCGAGCAGGAGCTTCCCCAGGGCTACGACCCGAGGAAGAGGCCCTGGTATCAAGAGGCCGTCGCGAAGAACGGCCCCGTCTGGAGTCAGCCGTATAAGGATGCCTCCAGCGGAAAGTGGGTTATAACCTACGCCGTTCCCGTTTATCTCAACGGTAAGCTCATCGGTGTCGTTGGTCTGGATGTCTTCATTGATACCCTCGCGCAGGCGGTTAAGAAAGTCAAGGTCGGAGAGACGGGCTACGCATACGTTGTCGGTTCGGATGGAACCATAATTATGCATCCCAACGAGAAGTACGAGATGACCCTGAACGTCTTCAAGGAACCCACCCTCAAGCCCGTTGCGGAGATTATCCAGAGTGGGAAGGACAAGGCAACCACGATATACACCTTCAACGGAGTTAGAGCGGTAGCCGCTGGTGTTAAAGTGCCCGAAACCGGCTGGTACGTCTTCGCCAAGGTCCCAGTCAACGAGATAAGTGCGGGAATAATAAAGGCGGTTAACGACACCCGCGAAGCGACAAAGAAGTCAACGGTATTCCTAACCGTGATAATACTAGCCATGTCAGCGATTCTCGCGGGCATATCATACAAGCTCGTCTCAAACTCGCTCAAGCCGCTTGAAAAGCTCAGCGAAGTTGCCAGAGACCTGGCCGAGGGCAGGCTGAGCGAGGTGAGCAGGAAGCTCAAGGGCATCCGCTACCTTGAGGACGATGAGATTGGTGCACTCATCAGGGCCTTCGAGTCCGTTGGAAAAGACCTCGTTGGAACGCTGACGGTAATAGGAGAGAAGCTTGAGCGCTTGGCTGAAGGCGACCTGAGCAACGGCCTAACGGCCGAGGCCAAGGGCGAGCTCAAGGAAATCCTTGAAGACCTCCGCGACACAACTCACAAGCTCAAGGGACTCATAGGAGAAATCGTCAACGTCACTGACGAACTCGAAAAGAAAGCCAACGTGTTGGCGCAGATAGCGACCGACGTTACTGAAGCCATCAACCAGGTTAATGAGGCCGTCCAGCAGGTGAGCATAGAGGCGCAGAGACAGCAGGAGAGCATCAACGAGATTACCGAGGGAATGCGCTTTGTAGCAGAAACCAGCGCCGAGAGCGTCAGGGCAATGGAAGAGTTCGAAGGCGCGGTGAGTGAAGTCGTCAGCATAGCAAACGAGGGAAGGGAGAAGAGCGAGGTCTCGGCCCAGCAGATAGAGAGCATCCAGGAGACCATGAGCAAGATTGAGCACGCCGTTACGAAGGTCGCGGAGATGAGTAGGAGTATTGAGGAGATTACGGATGTGATTACGAATATTGCTGAGCAGACTAACTTACTCGCCCTCAACGCGGCTATTGAAGCAGCGAGGGCTGGAGAAGCTGGTAGGGGCTTCG
>NZ_SNUV01000018.1:0-389 GCF_012027685.1 Thermococcus sp. 9N3 | reverse complement strand
GAGGGGTCCTTGGTAGAATTGTTGGTCAGGAAGATGAAGGGGACCCCTTTCTCCTTCAGAAAGTTTATCAGCTCGCGGGAACCTTCAACCGGCTCGTTTCCCCTGTAAAGGACGCCGTCCATGTCGAAGATGAGGCCGATCATCGTGGGCACCTAAAAAAGAAAGGATTGGGGGTTTAAAAGTTCACTGCTCGGCGTTGAGCTTTATGTCAATCATCGCTCTGTCGGTCTGGCACTCATTGCCTGCTTCCTCAAAGAACTTCACGGTCATCGTGACTCTCAGAACCTCATTTTCCCTGAGCGGCTTGCTGATTAGATCTATCCCAACCCCGTTCAGTTCCTTCAGGCTTCTGCCCCTCACGGAGTCGACCGTCCACGAATCGCTGCCGA
>NZ_SNUV01000017.1:0-390 GCF_012027685.1 Thermococcus sp. 9N3 | reverse complement strand
GGAACTGCCGTCGTCGCCGGAGTTCTTCTCTCAGTTCTAGGCTGACCTTTTCTTCAAATTTTTGATGAGCCTAATGAAAACCTTAAATAGGAGAAGGACGCTTTAACCTAAAGCGGTGGTGAAGAAAATGCGTGTAAAGACTTTGATGACCCCCGATCCAGTGGTCATAAAGCTCCCGGCCACGAGGGAGTATGCCCTTGACCTCTTCAGGAAACACAAAGTAAGGTCATTCCCCGTAGCAAACAGAGAAGGCAAGCTCGTTGGAATAATAAGTATCAAGCGTGTTATGCTCCATCCTGATGAGGAGCAACTGGCAATGCTCGTCAAAAGGGATGTTCCCACAGTGAAACCCAATGATGACCTTAAGAAGGCTGTCAGAGCTATGCTGGA
>NZ_SNUV01000016.1:0-393 GCF_012027685.1 Thermococcus sp. 9N3 | reverse complement strand
GTCCTCGGACTCATAGAGCCGACTTCCGAGCTCAGCGTTCTGGCGGAGTTCGGGCTGATAATGATGATGCTCTACATGGGTCTCACCAGCAACTTCTCGGCGATAGCCCAGAACACCAAAAAAGCTGTAATAGTTGCAGTCCTTGGCGTGGCTTTCTCCTTCATCCTCGGCTTCGCTACGGTGGAGTTCTTCGAGAAGGGCACCTCAGCGGCGATTTTCGTTGGAGTCACTCTCGGAAACACTGCTATAGAAGTCACAAGCGGTATCCTCGTCAAAGAGCGCGTTAAACGAGAGATCTCGTCCATCCTCATGGGTGCAGCCTTCGTCGATGACATACTCGCGGTTTACCTCATAGGCATCATCACAGCGATGACCAAGGGTAGCTTGGACGCC
>NZ_SNUV01000015.1:0-402 GCF_012027685.1 Thermococcus sp. 9N3 | reverse complement strand
ACATCCTCTATGTTGACGCAAACGGTGATGAAGACTTTGAGCCATTCGATACATACCCATCAGCAAGGATCCAAGAACTCCTGCAGAACGGAGTTAAGAAAATCTTCGTGTTTTCACCAACAGATTTCTTCATTGGAATTGGCGGAACAAGGCAAGTAACGTACAAGTACGAGTACTACGAAAAGATCAGAATGTACCAAGATGGAGAAATTTATGAAGGACAGTGGGTTTGGGACATTGACCCAGAAAACAACCTCTTCACTCTCTACCTACATGTTGATCCAGAAAACAACTTCCCAAAAGTTACACTTGGAGAGGGAGAAATGCTAAAGCTTCCAATTGGTGGACTCAACATACAGCCCGTGTTTGCAAAAGACGAGAACGGGGAGATAACAGGAATTA
>NZ_SNUV01000014.1:0-402 GCF_012027685.1 Thermococcus sp. 9N3 | reverse complement strand
AGATTAATATAATTATGCCAAAATTTGGAATGACTATGCAGAAAGGAACAATAGTGGAGTGGAAGAAAAAACCGGGTGAAAAAGTGGAGAAAGGGGAAGTTATAGCGATTGTAGAATCGGAAAAAATAACGGGAGAAATAGAAGCCCCAGCATCTGGGATATTAGCGGAGATTTTGCACGGAGTAGGCGATGAAGTCCCTGTGGGCGAGAAAATAGCCATAATTGAAACAGAAGAGTGATCACATGGTAAGTGAAGAAGTTAGAATGCTGGCCGAGCAATACGATATTGATTTGTCAAAGATAACGGGCTCAGGACCAAATGGGGAAGTTACTCTTCAAGACCTTGAAGCTTACATAAAAGAGCACTATTTTCCAAAGGTTAGGCAAGAAGTCAGATCGGAA
>NZ_SNUV01000013.1:0-444 GCF_012027685.1 Thermococcus sp. 9N3 | reverse complement strand
TGACCTCTGCCTCTATCTCCAGCCTTTCCATCTCCCGCTTTTTGGCACGGTATTCTGCAGCAGCCAGTACAAAAGCCTCGAAAAGCCGCCCCATTTCGGGCAAATGCTCCGCCTGCCACTGGACGCCAATCACAAAGCTCTCCTCTGCCTCAATCGCCTCGATGAGGCCGTCGACGGCGTAGGCAACGGGCTTTATTCCCTCACCAACCCTCTTGATGGCCTGGTGATGGAAGCTGTTGACGCGCAGATAAACCTCGTTGGTGCCCTCTATGCTGAGCTCGTCCTTGAGAATCTCATAGAGCTTCGAGCTCATCTTTATCCTTACTCCGTGAACACGCTGGGTCGGACCGATAATGTTCAGATCCCAGTCATGCTTGATGGCTTTAGGAATCTCCGTTAGATCTTGATACAGAGTTCCACCCAGGGCAACGTTTATAACTTGCA
>NZ_SNUV01000012.1:0-460 GCF_012027685.1 Thermococcus sp. 9N3 | reverse complement strand
AGTTTTGGTGAGGTGGTGAAAAGTGGGGAACGCAAACAAGAATGAGGAGCGGCCCGGGTTTGGAGAACGGGCCGAGAATTTCTTTTTCAACAAGCTAGGCTTCAGAATAGCAACCACTGGAATAATGGCAGCAATCGCCTGGTACGCGCAGGAGAAGAGCGTCACGATAGCAGAATTCAACGCCGCCTACGCTAGCATTCCACTCGCCGGAATACTTCTCGCAATGCTCTTCGACTACGGTCTCGATACCGGCAAACTCTACAACAGAATGCTTGGCAGGGGCAAGAGCGGGCTTTCAAAGCTCGTATTCGCGTTTGGAGCAGTGTTCGTCTTCTTCATGATGTTCACCTGGCTCCTGGCAGGGACCATCACGCTGAACCTCGCCGCGGTAACTCCAGCCACCCTCGTCGCTTCGGCCCTCGTGGCTCTCATCGTCCTCCTGCCGAATACCGGAACCAGA
>NZ_SNUV01000011.1:0-471 GCF_012027685.1 Thermococcus sp. 9N3 | reverse complement strand
CCTAATTACGGTCGCCTTTTTAGCTTGAAGCCCCATGAGCTTTTTAATTGCCTCACTCGTTCTTCCTTTGGCCAAGGTTTCTAAGTAGCGTCCAAGCAGGAGGAAAGCCATTAGCAAAACGCTTGCCTCATAAAAGTTGAACTCCCTCGGAATAATTCCTATTGTAGCTAAAACGCTTGCAAAATAAGCAGAACCAATTCCCATGGAGTACATGACTTCCATGTTTAAGCTTTTGTGCTTCAATGAATTGAGAGCCTTTCCAAAGATATCCCTTCCAGCATAGATTATTGCCAGAGTTGCCAGCAGGAATTGAATGTAAATTAAGTTAGGAATTTCAATTCCAAACCTGTGAAGCTGCGCTGAGGCGAAGAGAGGTATTCCTATTCCCCAAGCAACTGCAAGTTTCTTCTTCATTTCCATTATGTGCTTCTCTCGAGCCTCTTTTTCTACGTCATAGCTTTCCTCACCTTC
>NZ_SNUV01000010.1:0-486 GCF_012027685.1 Thermococcus sp. 9N3 | reverse complement strand
AGACCTCGGCATCGCGAGGGGCTTTGACTACTACACCAGCATAGTCTTCGAGGCCATAGCGCCCAACGACCTCGGCATAGGCTCAATAGGCGGTGGCGGAAGGTACGACAACCTCATTGAAGTTTTTGGGGGCAAGCCAACTCCAGCGACGGGCTTTGCCATAGGAATAGAGCGCCTCATCCCGATCCTTGAGTGGAGGGGCCTGATTCCAGAGCCGAAGCTCAGGCCAGACGTCTACGTGATTCCAATCGGGAAAGAGCTTGAGCTCAGGGCGAAGGCCATTGAAATAGCTCAGAGCCTTAGGAAGAAAGGCATCACGGCCGACTACGACCTCATGGGCAGAAAACTCAAGAAGGCCTTAGATTATGCAGGAAGGCTTGGCGTGCCCTACGTCATCTTAGTCGGCAAGAAGGATCTGGCTGAGGGCAAGGTCACGATAAGGGACATGGAGAGCGGTGAACAGATAGCCGTTAAAATTGAAAGGGA
>NZ_SNUV01000009.1:0-515 GCF_012027685.1 Thermococcus sp. 9N3 | reverse complement strand
GAGTTAGATTTTCTGAATTCATGGAAAGTATGTCGGACTCACTTAATATAAATATCCCTGAAGTGCCATTAATTGATATGACCGATATATTTACAATTCCTTTGCTTAATTCTAAATTAATTGGATGTTTAGTATCCAGAAAATAACTACGGTTGCCAATATTAATTAGGGCGCTCTGAAGACCAACGATCCGCAATGTATAATTCCCACTTTTTAATATCTTAACAGACTTGCAGGCAACCGTTTTAGCTGTTTTCTCTAAGATGCAAGTATCAAACTTGTTAATATTAAGTAGGTACGCAACCATTTTATTTTCTAAGATTGAATTAATATACTCATCTAAATTCTCTGGATTCTTAATTAAAATTAGTGAATCGACAACAAAAGATCCATTAATAAGCTCAAAGTTCATTCCAAACATATTTGACGTAACGTTGGCGGTGCCTACGTAGATATATCTCATTGACTTAGTCCGCGGAAATGATATCACTTCTTTACCAAGCTGATCTGAGCTT